>NZ_CP028415.1:192500-1392500 GCF_000722765.2 Streptococcus mitis
AAGGCGTATTTATTTGCCAATTCTGAGTTTTCAGGTGAGGATTGGGATACGAAAATTGCAAGGGATATTTTCTGGGAAGAATCGATGCATGGTATCTATCCAGAAAATGTCGGGGTCAATGCTAGACTCTTTAAAGATGAGGATGATTTTTTTGATTATCTAGATCATTCTGCAATTTTTACTGCAGAACGTGATGGACAAACCTATTATTTTTATCCGATTCAGGCTAGGGACTATTTGGCTACATCTGAAATCCAAGCATATGCTCTTAATGGGGATGAGATTCTTATTTACGTTCAAGAGAAGGATTTTGAAACTCATCGTAGTTATCAGTACCAAGACTTAACGACTCGCGGAACAGTTGAGTTTCGTAGTGTGTGTACTCAGCCTCTAGATAGAACCTTCGTTTCAGCAGCTTTTCACTTAGGATTGTTGGTTAATTTAGATAAGTTAGAAGCTTATTTAGAAACAGCACCTTTCTTTAAGGAATTTGGTCGTGATTACAAGTTTTTAAGACGACAATTTTCTAAGAAAAAGCTTACAGATGAGGAAGAAACTACGATTATTGAATTTTCCAAAGACTTACTCCTGCTAGCTGAGGAAGGACTAGTGATGAGAAATAAGCAAGAAATGAGCTATTTACAGCCTTTGAGAGACAAATTGGGGTTATAATTTTTGTTATAAAGCGAGAATTTTCTGAAAAATCATGATATAATGGAAGAGACTATAGATAAAGGATAGAGAGTAATGACATTAGTTTATCAATCAACGCGTGATGCCAACAATACGGTAACTGCCAGCCAAGCTATTTTGCAAGGTTTGGCGACGGACGGTGGTTTGTTTACACCGCTTACTTATCCAAAGATAGATTTGGACTTTGACAAATTGAAAGATGCTTCTTATCAGGAAGTTGCTAAGTTAGTTTTGTCAGCATTTTTAGATGACTTTACAGCTGAAGAGTTGGACTACTGTATCAACAATGCCTACGATAGCAAATTTGATATTCCATCTATTGCGCCTTTGGTGAAATTAGACGGCCAATACAACCTGGAACTGTTCCATGGTTCAACGATTGCTTTTAAGGATATGGCCTTGTCTATCTTGCCATACTTTATGACGACTGCTGCTAAGAAACATGGTTTAGAGAACAAGATTGTCATCTTAACAGCGACATCTGGTGATACTGGGAAAGCTGCTATGGCAGGGTTTGCGGATGTTCCTGGTACTGAGATTATCGTCTTTTATCCAAAGGATGGTGTCAGTAAGGTACAAGAGTTGCAAATGACCACTCAGACTGGCGACAATACTCATGTTATCGCTATTGATGGTAACTTTGATGATGCCCAAACTAATGTGAAGCATATGTTTAACGATGTGGCTCTTCGTGAGAAGTTGGCAGCCAACAAGTTGCAATTTTCATCGGCTAACTCTATGAATATTGGCCGTTTGGTGCCACAAATTGTCTACTATGTTTATGCCTACGCTCAGCTTGTTAAAACTGGTGAGATTGTAGCTGGTGAAAAGGTTAACTTCACGGTACCGACAGGAAACTTTGGAAATATCTTGGCTGCCTTTTATGCCAAACAAATCGGCTTACCAGTTGGTAAATTGATCTGTGCTTCAAATGACAACAATGTTTTGACAGACTTCTTCAAGACACGTGTTTACGACAAGAAGCGTGAGTTTAAGGTAACAACTAGTCCATCTATGGATATTTTGGTATCTTCAAACTTGGAGCGTTTGATTTTCCATCTTTTGGATAATAATGCGGTTAAAACAGCTGAACTCATGAATGCCTTGAACGAGCAAGGACAATATGAGTTGACAGACTTTGATGCAGAGATTCTTAATCTCTTTGCAGCAGAGTATGCGACTGAGGAAGAAACAGCGGCAGAAATCAAGCGTGTTTATGAGTCAGATTCTTATATCGAGGATCCACATACGGCGGTTGCCTCAGCAGTTTATAAGAAATACCAATCTGCTACTGGCGATGCGACTAAGACAGTGATTGCATCGACAGCTAGTCCATACAAGTTCCCAGTAGTTGCAGTAGAAGCTGTAACAGGGAAAGTTGGTTTGTCTGACTTTGAAGCCTTGGCTCAATTACATGATATTTCAGGAGTGGCAGTGCCACCAGCAGTTGATGGGCTTGAAACAGCTCCTGTTCGTCACAAGACAACAGTGGCAGCTGCTGACATGCAAGCAGCGGTTGAGGCTTATCTAGGACTTTAAGACAGGGGGATTAAACTCGGTTGGGAAACCAACTGAGTTTCTTTTCATCAGGAGGAAGGATTGTTTAAGAAAAATAAAGACATTCTTAATATTGCCTTGCCAGCTATGGGCGAAAACTTTTTGCAGATGCTCATGGGGATGGTGGATAGTTACTTGGTAGCCCACTTGGGCTTGATAGCTATTTCAGGTGTATCAGTAGCTGGCAATATTATCACGATTTACCAGGCGATTTTCATCGCTCTGGGAGCTGCTATTTCCAGTGTTATTTCAAAAAGTTTGGGGCAGAAAGACCAGTCGAAGTTAGCCTATCATGTGACTGAAGCCTTGAAGATTACTTTACTATTAAGTTTCCTTTTAGGAGCTTTGTCCATCTTCGCTGGGCAAGAGATAATAGGACTTTTGGGGACGGAGAGAGATGTAGCTGAGAGTGGAGGACTCTACCTATCCTTGGTGGGCGGATCGATTGTTCTCTTAGGTTTAATGACTAGTCTGGGAGCTTTGATTCGTGCAACGCATAATCCACGTTTGCCCCTCTATGTGAGTCTTTTATCCAATGCCTTGAATATTCTTTTTTCAAGTCTAGCTATTTTTGTTCTGGATATGGGGATAGCTGGTGTTGCTTGGGGGACAATTCTGTCTCGCTTGGTAGGTCTTGTGATTTTATGGTCGCAATTAAAGTTGCCTTTTGAGAAACCGACTTTTGGTTTAGATAAGGAACTATTGACCTTAGCTTTGCCAGCAGCTGGAGAGCGGCTTATGATGCGGGCTGGTGATGTCGTGATCATTGCCTTGGTCGTTTCTTTTGGAACGGAGGCAGTTGCTGGGAATGCAGTTGGAGAAGTCTTGACCCAGTTTAACTACATGCCTGCCTTTGGCGTAGCTACGGCAACGGTCATGCTGGTGGCCCGAGCAGTTGGAGAGGATAATTGGGAAAGAGTAGCTAGTTTGAGCAAGCAAACCTTTTGGCTTTCTCTGCTTCTCATGTTGCCCTTGACGCTTAGTGTCTATGCCTTGGGCATACCACTGACTCATCTCTATACGAATGATTCTCTAGCGGTGGAGGCTAGTGTGCTAGTGACACTGTTTTCACTACTTGGTACTCCTATGACGATAGGAACAGTCATCTATACAGCAGTCTGGCAGGGTTTGGGCAATGCTCGGCTTCCCTTTTATGCGACAAGTATAGGAATGTGGTGTATCCGCATTGGAACAGGATATCTGATGGGGATTGTGCTTGGTTGGGGCTTGCCTGGTATTTGGGCCGGAACCCTTTTGGATAATGGTTTTCGTTGGTTATTTCTACGTTACCGTTACCAGCGTTATATGAGCTTGAAAGGATAGGAAATGCAAAAAACAGCTTTTATTTGGGATTTAGATGGGACTTTATTGGACTCTTATGAAGCGATTTTGTCAGGGATTGAGGAAACTTTTGGTCAGTTTTCTATTCCTTATGATAAGGAGCAGGTGAGAGAGTTTATCCTCAAGTTTTCTGTGCAGGATTTACTTATGCAGGTGGCAGAAGAGCGAAAGATAGATGTGGAAGTGCTAAATCAAGTGCGTGCCCAGAGTCTGGCTGAAAAAAATGCCCAGGTAGTTTTGATGCCAGGTGCGCGTGAAGTGTTAGCTTGGGCGAAAGAAACGGGGATTCAGCAATTTGTTTACACTCATAAGGGAGACAATGCTTTTACCATTTTCAGAGACTTGGGTTTGGAATCTCATTTTACAGAGATTTTAACCAGTCAGAGTGGCTTTGCGCGGAAGCCAAGTCCAGAAGCGGCTAACTATCTGATAGACAAGTATCAGTTGAATCATGATAATACTTATTATATAGGGGATCGGACTCTGGATGTGGAATTTGCCCAGAATAGTGGGATTCAAAGTATCAACTTTTTAGAGTCGACTTATGAAGGAAATCACAGGATTCAAGCGTTAGCAGACATTTCCCGTTTTTTTAAGGCTGAGCGATAAAAAGATTGTGTCAGTTTTGTGACAGAGACCTAACAAACTATTTCAAGTAACCGAGTTTGTTACAAGGAATAGACAGTTCTGTTAAATAGGCCCAAGAGGGCTTTTTTTCTGCATTTTTTGTGTTATGATAGACAGGTACTCATTTGAAAGGAATTTGAAAGAATGAAGAAAAGAATATTATTAGCCTCAACAGTAGCCTTGTCTTTTGCCCCAGTATTGGCAACTCAAGCAGAAGAAGTTCTTTGGACTGCACGTAGTGTTGAGCAAATCCAAAACGATTTGACTAAAACGGACAACAAAACAAGTTATACCGTTCAGTATGGTGATACCTTGAGCACTATTGCAGAAGCCTTGGGTGTAGATGTCACAGTTCTTGCGAATTTGAATAAAATCACGAATATGGACTTGATTTTCCCAGAAACTGTTTTGACAACGACCGTCAATGAAGCAGAAGAGGTAACGGAAGTTGAAATCCAAACTCCTCAAGCAGACTCTAGTGAAGAAGTGACAACTGCGACAGCAGATTTGACAACCAATCAAGTGACCGTAGATGATCAAACTGTTCAAGTTGCAGATCTTTCTCAACCAATTGCAGAAGCTCCAAAAGCAGTAGAAACTACAAGTACAAAAGAAGTAGCAACAAGTTCAGAAGTTACAGAGACAGTGACTGCTTCAGAAGAAGTCGCGCCTTCTACAGGAACTTCTGTTTCAGAGGGGCAAACAACCGAAACAAGCAATGCAGTTGCAGAAGCAGCTCCTCAGGCAACGACTCCAGCTGAGAAGCAGGAAACACAAGAAAGCCCTCAAATCGAGTTAGCAGTGGAAGCAACTACAACACCAGTAGAAGAAAAAGCGCCTGAAACAACTGCAACAAGTTCAGAAGAAGCAAAAGAAGCCTCATCAAATGAAGCTACACCAGCAGTTTCTACTTATCAACCAGAAGAGAAGAAAACAGTTTCAACAACTTACGCAGCTCCAGCTGCGCCCGATTATGCTGGACTTGCGGTAGCAAAATCTGAAAATGCAGGCCTTCAACCACAAACAGCTGCCTTTAAAGAAGAAATTGCCAACTTGTTTGGCATCACATCCTTTAGTGGTTACCGTCCAGGAGACAGCGGTGATCACGGAAAAGGTTTGGCTATCGACTTTATGGTACCAGAAGGTTCAGAACTAGGGGATAAGATTGCGGAATACGCTATTCAAAATATGGCCAGCCGTGGAATTAGTTATATTGTCTGGAAACAGCGTTTTTATGCTCCATTCGATAGCAAATATGGACCAGCTAATACTTGGAACCCAATGCCAGACCGTGGTAGCGTGACAGAAAACCACTATGACCACGTTCACGTTTCAATGAATGGATAAACCAGACTTGGTAATATCATTTTGACGAATGAGATCTAGCTTTCGTGATAGGAAGCGAGTCTCGTTCGTTTTTTTCTTTGTCATACTCTTCGAAAATCTCTTCAAACCACGTCAGTTTTATCTGCAACCTCAAAGCTGTGCTTTGAGCAACCTACGGCTAGCTTCCTAGTTTGCTCTTTGATTTTCATTGAGTATCAATATGAATGGAAAATGGGAAGTTTCCATCTTGTAATAATCCAAGCATAATTCTTGTAATCTATTTTACTTTATATCATACTTGATTAGTCAACTATTGATGAATCAAGGGAAAGAAAAAGAGAAAAGAAATGATAGAGATTCAAGATCTGCTCTATCAACTCCGTTTGTCTGAGCAAGCGAGTACGCAATTGTTTGAAAAAAGACTTGGGATTAGTTTGACACGGTATCAGATTTTATTATTTTTGTTGAAGCATTCCCCTTGTAATCAAATAGCAGTTCAGGAGCGTTTGAAGATTGATCAGGCCGCTTTAACCCGACATTTCAAGATTTTAGAAAAGGAAGGTTTGGTGGATCGTCATCGTAATCCTAAAAATCAGCGGGAAGTGTTGGTAGAGGCTACAAAGTATGCCAAGGAGCAGTTAGTGGTGAATCCCCCTCTGCAACATATCAAGGTTGAGGAAGAGATGGAAAGTATCTTAAAAGAGTCTGAAAGAACAGAACTCAGCCGTTTAGTAAACAAATTAGTTTTGGGGATTGAAAATATAGAAATTTAAGGAGAAATAGCTGTCAATTATGACAATCATTTTAGCAACGATTGTTGCTTTGGAACATTTTTACATTTTTTATTTGGAAAGTATTGCAACGCAATCAGATGTGACTAGTCGTGTCTTTAACATGGAAAAGGAAGAACTGGCTCGTCCGTCTGTAAGTTCATTGTTTAAAAATCAAGGGATTTATAATGCTCTGCTAGGAGTCTTTCTCTTGTATGGGATTTATTTCTCACAGAATTTAGAAATTGTGACTATTTTTGTTTTATTTGTGATTGGTGCTGCGGCTTATGGCTCTCTCACAGCAGATAAAAAAATTATTTTAAAGCAAGGCGGACCAGCTATTTTGACCTTGATCAGTATTTTACTCTTTAAATAAACTTTAATGCCAGTCTTATCCTCTCTAGTCCTTTTCACTCCAGAATAAGGGAAATATGTTATACTTGTTTTTAAGAAAAAAGTCTCATTGAATTAGTTTTGAGGAGTTAGAAATGAAAGTATTAGTAACAGGCTTTGAGCCCTTTGGAGGTGAGAAGGTTAATCCAGCTTTGGAGGCTGTTAAAGGTTTACCAGCTAAAATCCATGGTGCTGAGGTCCGTTGGTTAGAAGTGCCAACAGTTTTTCACAAATCGGCCCATGTATTGGAGGAAGAGATGAACCGTTATCAACCTGACTTTGTCCTTTGTATCGGGCAAGCGGGTGGAAGAACTAGCTTGACGCCTGAACGAGTGGCCATTAACCAAGACGATGCACGCATTCCTGATAATGAAGGAAATCAACCGATTGACCTTCCCATTCGAGCAGATGGTGCTTCGGCCTACTTTAGTAGTTTGCCGATTAAAGCGATGGTCCAAGCTATAAAAAAAGAGGGATTGCCGGCCTCTGTTTCCAATACGGCAGGGACTTTTGTCTGCAATCATTTGATGTATCAGGCTCTCTATTTGGTAGAAAAGAAATTTCCACATGTTAGGGCAGGGTTTATGCATATTCCTTATATGATGGAACAGGTGGTGAATAGACCGACTACTCCAGCTATGAGTTTAGTGGATATTAGGCGAGGGATAGAAGCGGCAATCGGCGCCATGATAGAATATGGAGATGAGGACCTCAAGTTGGTAGGCGGAGAAACTCATTGATAGAAAAAAGCTTGAGGGAAAACCTTCAAGCTTTTGGACGTTTTCGAGCCAATACTGCTCGGTAGAAAATTATTTTATTGATTTGAATGTAGGGTAGGAGTGAGAAACTAGCAATTCCAAAGGTAATCCAATTGAGGAAGTACCAAGGAAGGAGTTGTAAGTCTAGGACGAAACGCTGGAACTTGTAGCCTTTCATCAGGAAACGGCTGGTTTTTAGGATTTGTCCGGGTTTGGCTTGTCCCAAGTCTAGGGTGTCACAGAGGAGAAATTCTACCTGCGAATAGGCATAGTATTGTGGGATATAGAGACTATTTCCGACAATCATCAAGAGGATACTTGCTAGAAAGTAAAGACCAAAGGTCATGAGGAAACGCTCAGTTTCAACTGACGAGAGATCCAGATTGGGAAATTCAGGATGAAGGACAACGAATTTCTTTGCTAGAAAGCTACTGTAAAAAAGAAAGTAAATTCCAAGCAAACTAGGAATGCTCCATAAGAAGAGATAGAAACGTTTGAGGAGAAGAGTCAAAAAGGTTTGTGAAAAGTGCTCTTCTTTAAATAGAGTGAGACTATTTTTGACGGATAGTTCTGTATCGGGATTCTTGATGAGTTTCAGCGTTGCATAAATTGAACTGGTTAGAATAATAGCTCCGATAAAGGAGACCAATAGTGGAAAAAGGTAGGCTTGGAATACATGACCAAGAACGCTTAAAAAGGAATGCTCTAAAATAGACTCGTTGATACGCTCTAAGGGATTGAGGAAGCCAGACAAGATGATCAGTATACTAGGTAAGAGATAGACGAGAAAGAGGCGGGGATTTTCAGCTTGAAATTGTCTAGCCTGTAGACGAATGGTTTTTAAATCAATTTTTGGGTATTTCATTCTTTCATTATACCATAGTCCTTATACATAGTTCGTGACAGTTCCTACTTTTTTTGATAAAATCATACAGTATGCCCTTGGGCACAAAGTATGAACTGGGACTGTCTTTCCCAGCTTCGGAGGTAAAAAATGTCAGATTCACCAATCAAATATCGTTTGATTAAGAAAGAAAAACACACAGGAGCTCGTCTGGGAGAAATCATCACACCCCATGGTACCTTCCCAACACCTATGTTTATGCCAGTTGGGACACAAGCCACTGTCAAAACTCAGTCGCCAGAGGAGTTGAAGGAGATGGGTTCGGGAATTATCCTGTCAAACACCTATCATCTCTGGCTTCGTCCTGGAGATGAACTCATCGCACGCGCTGGTGGTCTCCACAAGTTCATGAATTGGGACCAGCCTATCTTGACAGATAGTGGTGGTTTCCAGGTCTATTCTCTAGCAGATAGCCGCAATATCACAGAAGAAGGAGTAACCTTTAAAAACCATCTCAATGGTTCCAAGATGTTCTTATCCCCAGAGAAGGCCATCTCCATTCAGAACAATCTGGGCTCAGACATCATGATGTCTTTTGACGAATGTCCTCAGTTTTACCAACCTTACGACTACGTTAAGAAATCAATCGAGCGTACCAGCCGTTGGGCTGAGCGTGGTTTAAAGGCTCACCGTCGTCCACATGACCAAGGGTTATTTGGGATTGTGCAGGGGGCTGGATTTGAAGACTTGCGTCGCCAATCAGCTCACGACCTTGTCAGCATGGATTTCCCAGGCTACTCTATCGGTGGCTTAGCAGTGGGAGAAACCCACGAAGAGATGAATGCGGTCTTGGACTTCACAACTCAACTGCTGCCTGAAAATAAACCTCGTTATCTGATGGGGGTGGGAGCGCCAGATAGCTTGATTGATGGGGTGATTCGTGGGGTGGATATGTTTGACTGTGTCTTGCCGACTCGAATCGCTCGTAATGGGACTTGTATGACCAGTCAAGGACGTTTGGTTGTCAAGAATGCCCAGTTTGCTGAGGACTTTACGCCACTGGATCCTGAGTGTGATTGCTACACATGTAAGAACTATACACGCGCTTATCTTCGTCACCTGCTCAAGGCCGATGAAACCTTTGGTATCCGCTTGACTAGCTACCACAATCTTTACTTCTTGCTTAACCTGATGAAGCAAGTGCGACAAGCCATCATGGATGACAATCTCTTGGAATTCCGTGAGTATTTTGTTGAAAAATATGGCTATAATAAATCAGGGCGTAATTTCTAAAATGGAATAGATATAAGCTAAAAATCCTAAGTTTTCTCTTAGGATTTTTCTTCTTTTTTTGATAGAATAAAGTGTACAATGAAAGGAAGAATAAACTCGTATGCGCATTAAATGGTTTTCCTTGATTAGGATTACAGGTTTACTACTGGTACTCTTGTATCATTTCTTTCAGACCATCTTTCCTGGAGGATTTTTCGGGGTAGATGTCTTTTTCACATTTTCAGGTTTCCTGATTACGGCTCTACTTATCGAAGAATTTTCTAAAAACCATGAGATTGATTTGATTGGATTTTTTAAGAGACGCTTTTATCGGATTGTGCCACCTGTGGTTTTGATGGTCTTGGTGACCATGCCTTTTACTTTCTTGGTTCGACAAGATTATGTAGCTGGAATTGGGGGTCAGATTGCGGGTGTCTTAGGCTTTATGACCAACTTCTATGAACTTCTAACAGGTGGGAGTTATGAATCTCAGTTCATTCCCCATTTGTTTGTTCATAATTGGAGCTTGGCTGTTGAGGTGCACTACTATATTCTTTGGGGATTGGCAGTTTGGTTCTTATCCAAACAGGCTAAATCAAATGGTCAGTTGAGAGGAATGGTCTTTCTCTTATCTGCTGCTGCCTTCTTGATCAGCTTCTTCTCCATGTTTATTGGTAGTTTTCTAGTAACCTCTTATTCCTCTGTTTACTTCTCCAGTTTAACTCATGTCTATCCATTCTTTTTGGGAAGTGTCCTAGCAACGATTGTAGGTGTTCGTCAGACAACTTCTTTAGTTAAGCAGTTGGATAAAATCTGGGATTTACGAAAGACCCTGTTGATTTTTGCAGGAGGTTTTGCCTTCTTACTCATTTTGACCTTCTTTGTCAAATTTACCTATCTCTTTGCCTATCTTATTGGCTTCTTACTTGCCAGCCTTGCAGCCCTTGCTATGATTCTGGCGGCGCGTGTCTTACATGAAAAGACTCCTAACGTGCAGGAGCCAAAGATGATCAGCTTTTTAGCGGATACTAGCTATGCGGTTTATCTTTTCCATTGGCCTTTCTACATTATTTTCTCACAGTTGACCTCAAATCTTCTTGCTGTGTTACTGACTTTGATTTTTTCTTATGGATTTGCCAGCCTATCATTTTATGTGTTGGAACCTTGGATTGCAGGAAAGGACACACCTATTATACAAACCCTCCGTCCCCTACCTCATATTCATATAATCCTTGCAGCAAGTACTGGAATTTTGGCCTTCATTGTCTTCTTAGTAACTCTGTTGGCACCACAAGTAGGAGCTTTTGAGACAGACTTAACTGTCAATGGCTTGAAGCAAGCTGCAACAAATATTAGCCAGACAAAGGTGATGACAGAACGAGCAGAAGCTGATAGTTTAGGAATTGCTGATGGCACTATGTTAATTGGTGATTCGGTAGCATTAAGAGCTAATACAGCCTTGCAGACAGCCCTTCCAGGGGCACAGATTAATGCACAAGTCAGCAGAACAACCAAGACCGCCAACGAAATCATGCTAAATAATAGCCAGAATAAATTTCTACCAAAGATGGTGGTTATTGCAACTGGGGTAAATAATCCTGAAAATTACAAGGAAGACTGGGATAGTATCGTGAAAAATCTTCCTAAGGGCCACCATATGGTTTTGGTGACTCCTTATGAGGGGGATAAGACAAAAGAGACTTACGCGATCGTTGAGAAGGCTGCTGCCTATATGAGAGAATTGGCAGAGAAGACACCTTATATCACAGTTGCTGATTGGAATCAAGTTGCTAAGGAACACCCAGAGATCTGGACAGGAACAGACCAAGTCCATTTCGGAAGTGACACTAGCAAAATTGAAGCCGGAGCTAAATTGTATGCAGATACCATTGTTACAGCCTTGCAAACAGCTCAAGACAAGCCAGTCAAATCAAAATAACGTGTATTTAAAAGAGAAGAGTTGGAGACATCCAGCTCTTTTAAAATATCTCTAGAAAATAGGTCTATACCATTTACAAATGAATCAGAAAAGTTTATAATGTAATTGACATAATAAATATCAAAAGTAATCTTTTAAGGAGGTCATTATTATGCTTAATTACGTTAAAGCAGATCAGTTTTTCTATCCATTTGGCATTCGTCGCGGTGGGTACTTAGAACTTGTTGATGGCAAATTTGGGAAACATGTGGATCAAATTCCTGAAGGAGCAGAGGTTCTTGACTATACTGGTTATAGCATTGCACCAGGTCTTGTGGATACTCATATTCATGGATATGCAGGTGTAGATGTGATGGACAACAACATTGAAGGTACATTGCATACTATGAGTGAAGGACTTCTTAGTACCGGTGTTACCAGTTTCTTGCCCACAACTTTAACAGCCACTTATGAGCAATTGCTTGCAGTCACTGAAAATCTTGGAAACCATTATAAAGAAGCAACAGGCGCTAAGATTCGTGGGATTTATTATGAAGGTCCATATTTCACAGAAACTTTTAAGGGGGCACAAAATCCAACTTATATGAGAGACCCGGGTGTTGAGGAGTTTCATTCTTGGCAGGATGCTGCAAAAGGGATGCTAAATAAAATCGCTATTGCACCAGAACGTGAAGGTGTAGAAGACTTTGTACGTACTATTACAGGTGAAGGTGTGACAGTTGCACTTGGACACTCAGATGCGACATTTGAACAAGCTAAGAAGGCAGTTGATGCTGGAGCTAGTGTATGGGTACATGCCTATAATGGGATGCGTGGTTTAACACACCGCGAACTGGGGATGGTTGGTGCTATGTATGAGCTCCCACATACTTACGCAGAATTGATTTGTGATGGTTATCACGTAGATCCAAAAGCTTGTGAGATTTTACTTAAGCAAAAGGGGACAGAAAACATCGCTCTTATTACGGACTGTATGACAGCTGGTGGGCTTGAAGACGGTGACTATATGTTGGGAGAATTCCCTGTTGTAGTAGCAAATGGAACTGCACGTCTCAAATCTACTGGTAATTTGGCAGGTTCTATCCTCAAACTCAAAGATGGTTTGAAGAATGTGGTCGAATGGGGCATTGCGAATCCACATGAAGCAGTCATGATGGCCAGCCTTAACCCAGCAAAATCTGTTCACATTGATGATGTTTGTGGCCAAATCCGTGAAGGCTATGATGCGGATTTTATCGTATTAGATAAAGATTTGGAATTGGTAGCAACCTATCTAGACGGTGTGAAACGTTATCAAGCATAAGAGAGAAAGCAGAAGTTAGGGATTAGCTTCTGCTTTTTTATCTATATTGCTTTACCGGTAAATAAAAAAGTTAAAAAAATCACAAAAAAACTTGAACAAACAATTGAAAAGGCTTACAATTATATTATAAATAGTACAAATAAAAAAACGGAGGAGTGCTTTATGAAAGCCTATACTTATGTTAAACCAGGACTTGCTTCTTTTGTTGATGTTGACAAACCAGTTATTCGCAAGCCAACAGACGCTATTGTGCGTATCGTAAAAACTACTATTTGTGGAACAGACCTCCATATTATCAAAGGGGATGTTCCCGCTTGCCAAAGTGGTACCATTCTTGGTCACGAAGGGATTGGGATTGTTGAAGAAGTTGGGGAAGGAGTTTCTAACTTCAAAAAAGGCGACAAGGTCTTGATTTCTTGTGTCTGTGCCTGTGGTAAATGCTACTACTGTAAAAAAGGAATTTATGCCCACTGTGAAGATGAAGGTGGCTGGATTTTCGGTCACCTGATTGATGGTATGCAGGCTGAATATCTACGTGTCCCTCATGCAGATAACACTCTTTACCACACTCCAGAAGATTTATCAGATGAAGCTTTGGTTATGCTATCAGACATTCTACCTACTGGATATGAAATTGGTGTCTTAAAAGGGAAAGTAGAACCTGGTTGTAGCGTAGCCATTATTGGTTCAGGACCAGTAGGATTGGCTGCACTTTTGACAGCTCAGTTCTACTCACCAGCCAAATTGATTATGGTGGACTTAGACGATAACCGCTTGGAAACTGCCCTATCATTTGGTGCGACTCACAAGGTTAATTCTTCAGACCCTGAAAAAGCGATTAAAGAAATTTATGATTTGACAGATGGTCGTGGTGTAGATGTTGCGATCGAAGCTGTTGGTATTCCTGCAACATTTGATTTTTGTCAAAAGATTATCGGTGTAGACGGAACAGTTGCCAACTGTGGTGTGCATGGTAAACCAGTTGAATTCGATTTAGACAAACTTTGGATTCGCAACATCAATGTAACAACTGGTTTGGTATCTACAAATACAACTCCACAATTGTTAAAAGCTCTTGAAAGTCATAAGATTGAACCAGAAAAATTGGTAACTCACTATTTCAAACTCAGTGAAATTGAAAAAGCCTATGAAGTCTTCAGTAAGGCAGCAGACCACCATGCAATCAAAGTCATTATTGAAAACGATATCTCAGAAGTCTAGGTAGTAACAAGATTTTGGAACAGAATAGAAATTCAGTCATCCATCAGATGGCTGGATTTTTTATCAAAAAATTAAGAGATGAGCATATTTCTTTCCTTGTTTATCGGAATTGGTTATAATATACGGTACAAAGGAATGAATGAATATGTATCGTGTTATAGAAATGTATGGAGATTTTGAACCCTGGTGGTTCTTAGAAGGTTGGGAAGAAGATATTATAGCAAGTAGAAAATTTGACCAGTATTATGATGCTCTCAAATACTACAAAACTTGCTGGTTCAGATTGGAACAAGAATCCCCTCTTTATAAAAGTAGAAGTGACTTGATGACCATTTTTTGGGATCCAGAAGACCAACGCTGGTGTGATGAATGTGATGAGTATTTACAACAATACCATTCTTTGGCTCTTTTGCAGGATGAGCAGGTTATTCCAGACGAAAAGCTACGCCCAGGCTATGAAAAACAAACAGGTCAGGAAAGGCACCGTTCTTGTCGTATGAAATTAAAATAGAGAAAAAGTAACTTTTTGGAGTTGCTTTTTTTATTTTTCCAAATCTTTGCGAATAGTATAGGTGAGGAGGTAAGTATGGTTCAAGAAATTGCACAAGAAATCATTCGTTCGGCCCGGAAAAAAGGGGCGCAAGACATTTATTTTGTCCCTAAGTTAGACGCCTATGAACTTCATATGAGGGTAGGAGACAAGCGCTGTAAAATCGGTTGTTATGATTTCGAAAAATTTGCGGCCGTCATCAGTCACTTTAAGTTTGTGGCGGGTATGAATGTTGGAGAAAAGCGACGTAGTCAACTTGGTTCCTGTGATTATGCCTATGACCAGAAGATGGCGTCCCTACGTCTATCTACTGTAGGCGATTATCGAGGGCAGGAGAGTTTGGTGATTCGCTTGTTGCATGATGAGGAGCAGGATTTGCATTTTTGGTTTCAGGATATTGAAGAACTTGGCAAGCAGTATAGGCAACGTGGTCTCTATCTCTTTGCTGGTCCAGTCGGAAGTGGCAAGACAACCCTGATGCATGAATTGGCTAAATCTCTCTTTAAAGGACAGCAAGTCATGTCCATCGAAGATCCTGTCGAAATCAAGCAGGATGACATGCTCCAGTTGCAGTTGAATGAGGCAATCGGACTAACCTATGAAAATCTGATTAAGCTTTCCCTACGGCATCGTCCTGATCTCTTGATTATCGGAGAAATTCGGGACAGCGAGACGGCGCGTGCAGTGGTCAGAGCTAGTTTGACAGGTGCGACAGTCTTTTCAACCATTCATGCCAAGAGTATCCGAGGTGTTTATGAGCGCCTGCTGGAGTTGGGTGTGAGTGAGGAGGAATTAGCAGTTGTTCTGCAAGGAGTTTGCTACCAGAGATTAATCGGGGGAGGAGGAATCGTTGACTTTACAAACAAAGACTATCAAGAACACAAGCCAACTAGCTGGAATGAACAGATTGACCAGCTTCTTAAAGATGGACATATCACAAGTTTTCAGGCTGAAACGGAAAAAATTAGCTACAGCTAAGCAAAAAAATATCATCACCTTGTTTAACAATCTCTTTTCCAGTGGTTTTCATCTGGTGGAGACTATCTCCTTTTTAGATAGGAGTTCCTTGTTGGACAAACAGTGTGTGACCCAGATGCGCACAGGCTTGTCTCAGGGAAAATCATTCTCAGAAATGATGGAAAGTTTGGGATTTTCAAGTACCATTGTCACTCAGTTATCCCTAGCGGAAGTCCATGGAAATCTCCACCTGAGTTTGGGAAAGATAGAAGAATATCTAGACAATCTTGCCAAGGTCAAGAAAAAATTAATTGAAGTAGCGACCTATCCCTTGATTTTACTGGGATTTCTTCTCTTAATCATGCTGGGACTACGGAACTACCTACTACCACAACTGGATAGTAGCAATATTGCCACCCAAATCATTGGCAATCTGCCACAAATCTTTCTAGGCATGATAGTTTTTGTTTCAGTAGGTGTCCTTTTAGCACTCACTTTTTATAAAAGAAGTTCTAAGATGCGCATCTTTTCTATCCTAGCACGCTTTCCCTTTTTTGGAATCTTTGTGCAGACCTATTTGACAGCCTATTACGCGCGTGAATGGGGGAATATGATTTCGCAGGGGATGGAACTGACGCAGATTTTTCAAATGATGCAGGAACAAGGTTCCCAGCTCTTTAAAGAAATCGGTCAAGATTTGGCGCAAGCCCTACAAAATGGCCGCGAATTTTCTCAAACCATAGCAACTTATCCTTTCTTTAAGAAGGAGTTGAGTCTCATCATCGAGTATGGGGAAGTTAAGTCCAAGCTGGGTAGTGAGTTGGAAATCTATGCTGAAAAAACTTGGGAGGCCTTTTTTACCCGAGTCAATCGCACCATGAATCTGGTGCAGCCACTGGTTTTTATCTTTGTGGCTCTGATTATCGTTTTACTTTATGCGGCAATGCTCATGCCCATGTATCAAAATATGGAGGTAAATTTTTAAAATGAAAAAAATGATGACATTCTTGAAAAAAGCGAAAGTGAAGGCTTTCACACTTGTGGAAATGTTGGTGGTCTTGCTCATCATCAGCGTGCTTCTATTACTTTTTGTACCTAATCTGACCAAGCAAAAAGAAGCAGTCAACGACAAAGGAAAAGCTGCTGTTGTTAAGGTGGTGGAAAGCCAGGCAGAACTTTATAGCTTAGATAAAAATGAAGATGCTAGCCTAAGCAAGTTACAAGCAGATGGGCGAATCACAAAAGAACAGGCTAAAGCCTATAATGAATACTATACAAAAAATGGAGGGGCAAATCGTAAAGTCAATGATTAAGGCCTTTACCATGCTTGAAAGTCTCTTGGTTTTGGGTCTTGTGAGTATCCTTGCCTTGGGCTTATCCGGCTCTGTCCAGTCCACTTTTGCGGCGGTGGAGGAGCAGATTTTCTTTATGGAGTTTGAAGAACTCTATCGGGAAACTCAAAAACGCAGTGTAGCCAGTCAGCAAAAGGCTAGTCTGAACTTAGATGGGCAGACCATTAGCAATGGCAGTCAAAAGTTGACAGTTCCTAAAGGAATTCAAGCACCATCGGGACAAAGTATTACATTTGATCGAGCTGGGGGCAATTCGTCCCTGGCTAAGGTTGAATTTCAGACTAGCAAAGGAGCGATTCGTTATCAATTATATCTAGGAAATGGAAAAATTAAACGCATTAAGGAAACAAAAAATTAGGGCAGTGATTTTACTGGAAGCATTAGTCGCTCTAGCTATCTTTGCCAGCATTGCAACCCTCCTTTTGGGACAAATTCAGAAAAATAGGCAAGAAGAAGCAAAAATATTGCAAAAGGAAGAAGTATTGCGGGTAGCTAAGATTGCCTTGCAGACAGGTCAAAATCAGGTAAAGATAAACGGAGTGGAGATTCAGGTGTTTTCTAGTGAAAAAGGATTGGAGGTCTACCATGGTTCAGAACAGTTGTTGGCAATCAAAGAGCCATAAGGTCAAGGCTTTTACCTTGTTAGAATCCCTGATTGCCCTCATTGTCATCAGTGGAAGCTTACTCCTCTTTCAAGCCATGAGTCAGCTCCTCATTTCAGAAGTTCGATACCAGCAGCAAAGTGAGCAAAAAGAGTGGCTCTTGTTTGTGGACCAGTTGGAGGCAGAATTAGATCGTTCGCAGTTCGAAAAAGTGGAGGGCAATCGTCTCTATATGAAGCAGGATGGCAAGGAAATTGCGATAGGTAAGTCAAAATCGGATGATTTTCGAAAAACTGATGTCAGTGGACGAGGTTATCAGCCTATGGTTTATGGCCTCAAATCTGCGCAGATTACAGAGGAGAATCAACTGGTTCGCTTTCGTTTTCAATTCCAAAAAGGCTTAGAAAGGGAGTTCATCTATCGTGTGGAAAAAGCAAAAAGTTAAGGCGGGTGTTCTCATCTATGCAGTCACTATGGCAGCCATCTTTAGTCTTTTGTTACAATTTTACTTGAACAGACAAGCTGCCCACTATCGAGACTATGCTTTAAATAAAGAAAAATTGCTTGCTTTTGCTATGGCCAAGCGAACCAAGGATAAGGTTGAGCAAGAAAGTGGGGAACAGACCTTTAATCTGGGTCAGGTGAGTTATCAAAACAAGAAAACAAGCTTGGTGACAAGAATTCGTACGCCTAAGAGCCAATATGAGTTCATCTTTCCTTCCGTCAAAATAAAAGAAGAGAAAACAGAGAAAAAGGAAAAGGTAGCGACCGATTCAAGCGAAAAAGTGGAGAAAAAATCAGAAGAGAAGCCTGAAAAGAAAGAGAATTCCTAGCCAATCAAGCTACTTTGTGCTAAACTAAAAATATGAAACATGATTTTAACCACAAAGCAGAAACTTTTGATTCACCTAAAAATATCTTCCTTGCAAACTTGGTTTGTCAAGCAGTCGAGGAACAGATTGATCTTCTATCAGACAAAGAAATTTTGGATTTCGGTGGAGGGACGGGTCTATTAACCTTGCCACTAGCCAAACAAGCCAAGTTTGTAACATTGGTAGATATTTCGGAGAAAATGCTGGAGCAAGCTCGTTTGAAAGCGGAGCAGCAAGAAATCAAGAATATCCACTTTCTGGAGCAAGATTTACTGGCAAATCCCTTGGAGCAAGAGATTGATCTCATTGTTGTTTGTCGGGTTCTTCACCATATGCCTGATTTGGATGCGGCTCTCTCACTGTTTTATCAACATTTGAGTGAAGATGGACAACTCCTGCTTGCTGATTTTACCAAGACAGAGGCTAACCATCATGGATTTGAATTGGTTGAACTGGAAAACAAGCTAGCCCAGCATGGTTTTTCATCTGTACATAGTCAGATCCTCTATAGCGCTGAAGACCTGTTTCAAGGAAATTACTCAGAACTCTTTTTAACAGTAGCCCAAAAATCACTCGCCTAGTCAGGGAGTGATTTTTCTATAAGGATGGAAAAAAGAAGGGAAATTTGATAAGATAGGAATATGGATTTTGAAAAAATTGAACAAGCTTATACCTATTTACTAGAGAATGTCCAAGTCATTCAAAGTGATTTGGCGACCAATTTTTATGACGCCTTGGTGGAGCAAAACAGCATCTATCTGGATGGTGAGACTGAGCTAAATCAGATCAAAGAGAACAATCAGGCCCTTAAACGCTTAGCGCTTCGCAAAGAAGAATGGCTCAAGACCTACCAGTTTCTCTTGATGAAGGCCGGGCAAACAGAACCCTTGCAGGCCAATCACCAGTTTACACCAGATGCCATTGCTTTACTTTTGGTGTTTATTGTGGAGGAGTTGTTTAAAGAGGAGGAAATCACTATCCTCGAAATGGGGTCTGGAATGGGGATTCTGGGCGCAACTTTCTTGACCTCGCTTGATAAAAAGGTGGATTATTTGGGAATGGAAGTGGATGATTTGCTGATTGATTTGGCAGCTAGCATGGCAGATGTAATTGGTTTGCAGGCTGGCTTTGTCCAAGGAGATGCCGTTCGTCCACAAATGCTCAAAGAAAGCGATGTGGTCATCAGCGACTTGCCTGTCGGCTATTATCCTGATGATGCCGTTGCGTCGCGCCATCAAGTTGCTTCTAGTCAAGAGCATACTTACGCCCATCACTTGCTCATGGAACAAGGCCTTAAGTATCTCAAGTCAGATGGATACGCTATTTTTCTCGCTCCAAGTGATTTGTTGACCAGTCCTCAAAGTGACTTGTTGAAAGGTTGGTTGAAAGAAGAAGCAAGTCTGGTTTCTATGATTAGTTTACCTGAAAATCTCTTTGCTAATGCCAAACAATCTAAGACTATTTTTATCCTACAGAAGAAAAGTGAAATAGCAGTGGAGCCTTTTATTTATCCACTTGCTAGCTTGCAAGATGCAAGTGTTTTAATGAAATTTAAAGAAAATTTTCAAAAATGGACTCAAGGTACTGAAATATAAAATAGATTTTGTTATAATAGTTGAAAACGCTTAAAAGGGGTATCATGTTATGACAAAAACAATCGCAATAAATGCAGGAAGTTCAAGTTTGAAATGGCAATTATACTTAATGCCAGAAGAAAGAGTATTGGCGAAAGGTTTGATTGAACGTATCGGTTTGAAAGATTCAATTTCAACTGTAAAATTTGATGGCCGTTCTGAACAACAAATTTTGGATATTGAAAATCACACACAAGCTGTTAAAATTTTATTGGATGACTTGATTCGTTTCGATATTATCAAGGCTTATGACGAGATTACAGGTGTTGGACATCGTGTTGTTGCAGGTGGAGAATATTTCAAAGAATCAACAGTTGTTGAAGGAGATGTTTTAGAAAAAGTTGAAGAGTTGAGTTTGTTGGCTCCTCTCCACAATCCAGCCAATGCAGCAGGTGTTCGTGCCTTCAAGGAATTGTTGCCAGACATTACCAGTGTAGTTGTTTTTGATACTTCATTCCACACAACTATGCCAGAGAAAGCTTATCGCTACCCTCTACCAACAAAATATTACACAGAAAACAAGGTTCGTAAATATGGGGCCCACGGTACAAGTCACCAGTTTGTAGCAGGAGAAGCCGCAAAACTCTTGGGCCGTCCATTAGAGGACTTGAAATTGATTACTTGCCACATCGGTAATGGTGCTTCTATTACAGCTGTTAAGGGTGGTCAATCTGTCGATACTTCAATGGGATTCACTCCACTTGGTGGTGTGATGATGGGAACTCGTACAGGAGATATTGACCCAGCTATCATTCCTTACTTAATGCAATATACAGAGGACTTTAATACTCCTGAAGACATTAGTCACGTCCTTAATCGTGAATCGGGACTAATGGGGGTTTCAGGTAAATCTAGTGATATGCGTGATGTGATTGCTGCTATGAAAGAAGGGGATCACGATGCCACTTTGGCTTATGAAATGTATGTTGACCGCATTCAAAAACATATCGGTCAATACCTTGCGGTCCTAAATGGAGCAGATGCTATTATCTTCACAGCAGGTATTGGTGAAAATGCTGCAAATGTACGTGAAGATGTTATCTCAGGTATCTCTTGGTTTGGCTGTGATGTTGATCCAGAAAAGAACGTCTTTGGTGTGACAGGAGACATCTCAACAGAGGCAGCGAAGATTCGTGTCTTGGTTATTCCAACAGATGAAGAGCTAGTTATTGCCCGTGACGTTGAACGCTTGAAAAAATAACTAAAATTAGAAAAAATATTCCGTACAAGGAGTTGGGAAAGTGATTTTTCCAGCTTCTTTTTCTGATGAAATTGTGCAAAACCTTGCTATGATTGGCTTTTTTGAAAAATATGGTATAATAGTAGTAATTTAATAGATGGAGTTGAGTTTTGAAGAAAAACTTTCGTGTAAAAAGAGAGAAAGATTTTAAGGCGATTTTCAAGGAGGGAACAAGTTTTGCTAACCGCAAATTTGTTGTCTACCAACTAGAAAACCAGAAAAACCATTTTCGAGTAGGTCTATCAGTTAGCAAAAAACTTGGGAATGCCGTCACTAGAAATCAAATTAAGCGACGGATTAGACATATTATCCAGAATGCAAAAGGGGGTCTGGTAGAAGATGTCGACTTTGTTGTCATTGCTCGAAAAGGAGTCGAAACCTTGGGATACGCAGAGATGGAGAAAAATCTACTCCACGTATTAAAATTATCAAAGATTTACCAGGAAGGAAATGGGAGTGAAAAAGAAACTACAGTTGACTAGTCTGCTAGGACTGTCCCTATTGATCATGACAGGCTGTGCGACTAATGGGACAACTAGCGATATTACAGCCAATTCGGCTGATTTTTGGAGTAAATTTGTTTACTTCTTTGCGGAAATCATTCGCTTTTTATCATTTGATATCAGTATCGGAGTGGGGATTATTCTCTTTACGGTCTTGATTCGTACACTGCTTTTGCCAGTCTTTCAAGTGCAAATGGTGGCGTCCAGAAAAATGCAGGAAGCTCAACCACGTATTAAGGCGCTTCGAGAACAATATCCAGGTCGAGATATGGAAAGCAGAACCAAGCTAGAGCAAGAAATGCGTAAAGTCTTTAAAGAAATGGGTGTCAGACAGTCAGATTCTCTTTGGCCGATTTTGATTCAGATGCCGGTTATCTTGGCCTTGTTCCAAGCTCTATCAAGAGTTGACTTTTTAAAGACAGGTCATTTCTTATGGATTAACCTTGGTGGTGTGGATACAACCCTTGTTCTTCCGATTTTAGCGGCAGTATTTACCTTTTTAAGTACTTGGTTGTCCAACAAAGCCTTGTCTGAGCGTAATGGCGCTACGACTGCGATGATGTATGGTATTCCGGTCTTGATTTTTATCTTTGGGGTTTATGCTCCGAGCGGAGTTGCTCTCTACTGGGCAGTGTCCAATGCTTATCAAGTCCTGCAAACCTATTTCTTGAACAATCCATTCAAGATTATTGCAGAGCGTGAGGCCGTAGTACAGGCACAAAAAGATTTGGAAAATAGAAAAAGAAAAGCCAAGAAAAAGGCTCAGAAAACGAAATAATAAGGAGGAATCTGGTAATGGTAGTATTTACAGGTTCAACTGTTGAAGAAGCAATCCAGAAAGGATTGAAAGAATTAGATATTCCAAGAATGAAGGCTCATATCAAAGTCATTTCTCGTGAGAAAAAAGGGTTTCTTGGCTTATTTGGTAAAAAACCAGCCCAAGTGGATATCGATGCTATTAGTGAAACGACAGTTGTAAAAGCAAACCAACAAGCTGTAAAGGGAGTTCCAAAGCAAATTAATGATTTGAATGAGCCTGTTAAAACAGTCAGTGAAGCAACTGTTGATTTAGGTCATGTTGTAGAAGCAATTAAAAAGATTGAGGAAGAAGGCCAAGGTATTTCTGATGAAGTCAAGGCTGAAATCTTAAAACATGAAAGACATGCCAGCACTATCTTAGAAGAAACTGGTCACATTGAGATTTTAAATGAGTTACAACTTGAAGAAACTGCTCTCGAAGAAGTAGAAACTCCTATTATTGAAAGCCAAACTGAGCAAACTGAAAGTCAAGAACTAGAAGACTTGGGCTTGAAAGTTGAACCGAGCTTTGATATTGAACAAGTAGCTACGGAAGTAACGACTTATGTTCAAACAATTATTGATGACATGGATGTTGAAGCTACACTTTCAAATGACTATAACCGTCGTAGTATCAATTTGCAAATTGATACTAACGAACCAGGTCGTATTATCGGCTACCATGGTAAAGTCTTGAAGGCCTTGCAATTGTTGGCTCAAAATTATCTTTACAACCGCTATTCAAGAACCTTCTATATCACTATTAATGTCAATGATTATGTTGAACACCGTGCAGAAGTCTTGCAGACCTATGCTCAAAAATTGGCGACTCGTGTTTTAGAAGAAGGACGCAGTCATCAGACAGATCCAATGTCGAATAGCGAACGCAAGATTATCCATCGTATTATTTCACGTATGGATGGCGTGACTAGTTACTCTGAAGGTGACGAGCCAAATCGCTATGTTGTCGTAGATACAGAATAAGTAAAATCAGGGTTCTCCTGGTTTTTTGCTAGTTATACTCAATGAAAATCAAAAAGCAAACTAGGAAGCTAGCCGCAAGCTGTACTTGAGTACGGTAAGGCGACGCTAACGTGGTTTGAATTTGATTTTCGAAGAGTATTAGAGGAGATTAAACTGATGTTGAATAAAATAAGAAACTATCTGGACTTTGCTGGTTTGCAGTACCGTAATCCTGATAAAGCAGGAGAAGAGCGAGAGAAAATGCTGGAATTGCGCCACAAAGGCCAAGAGGCACGGAAGGCTTTTACAGAACTGGCTAAAGCCTTTCAAGCAAGCCATGCAGAATGGCAACTCCATCAGACTAGCCAGTGGATGAATCAGGCTCAGCGTTTGCGACCACATTTCTGGGTCTATCTACAGAGAGATGGACAAGTGACAGAGCCTATGCTAGCCTTACGTTTGTACGGGAATCCTTCTGATTTTGGTGTCTCACTAGAAGTTAGTTTTATCGAGCGCAAGAAAGATGAGAAAACTTTAGGCAAGCAGGCCAAAGTCCTAGAAGTTCCAGTGGTAGAAGGAATTTATTATTTAGTATACTCAGATGGAGAAAGTCAAAGATGGGAGGCGAATGAAGTAAATCGTCGTACTTTGCGTGAGAAGGTAAGCAGTCAAGAAATCCGAAAAGTTTTAGTGAAGGCAGATGTTTCTGTGACTGCAAATTCATCTGAAGAAGAAATCGTAGAAGGTCTATTGAAATCTTATGCTAAAATTCTTCCCTATTATTTAGCTACGAGAAAATTAGATAATCCGTAAAATATCGTAAATCATACAGTCCAAGAGTGAACAGTCCGCTGTGTAATTCTTGGTCTTTTTGTTTCCGTTTTCACATTATATAATATAGGAGAACAATTAAAGACGAAATCCGTCGAATTTGGGGGTAGGCTATGACACGTCCGATTGGAATTTACGAAAAGGCGACGCCCAAGCACTTCACTTGGAAAGAACGCTTGGAGTTTGCCAAGGAGCTGGGCTTTGACTTTGTTGAAATGTCGGTTGATGAAAGCGATGTTCGCTTAGCGCGCTTGGAATGGAGTAAGGAAGAACGCTTTGAAGTGGTCAAGGCTGTTTATGAAACGGGTGTCCGCATTCCGACTATCTGCTTTTCTGGGCACCGCCGCTATCCGCTAGGGTCAAACGATCCAGTCCTAGAAGCCAAGTCGCTGGAAACCATGAAGCAATGTATCGAGTTGGCGCAGGATTTGGGTGTGCGGGTCATTCAGCTGGCGGGCTATGATGTCTACTATGAGGAAAAATCGCCAGAAACACGAGCTCGCTTCCTCAAAAATCTACGTAAGGCTTGTAATTGGGCGGAGCAAGCGCAGGTTATTCTTGCGATTGAGATTATGGATGACCCATTTATCAATAGTATTGAAAAATACCTGGCTGTTGAAAAGGCTATCAACTCGCCTTATCTCTTTGTCTATCCAGACACAGGTAATCTCTCAGCTTGGCACAATGACCTCTATAGTGAGTTTGTTATCGGGCACCAGGCTCTGGCAGCTCTGCATCTCAAGGATACCTATCCTGTGACTGAGCAGTCCAAGGGGCAATTCCGCGATGTGCCTTTTGGTCAAGGTTGTGTCAACTGGGAAGATACTTTCAGAATTTTAAAAGAAACCAATTATCAAGGACCGTTTTTGATTGAAATGTGGTCTGAAAATTGTCCAACAGTAGAGGAAACCAAGGCGGCTATCAAAGAAGCTCAAGATTTCCTTTATCCACTCATTGAGAAAGCGGGGTTAAACTAATGCTGTTACCAGAATTAAGAGAGCGCGTTTACAAGGCTAATTGTGACCTGCCAAAACATGGCTTGGTTAAGTTTACTTGGGGAAATGTCTCTGCGGTGGACCGCGAAGCGGGCTTGATTGTCATCAAACCTAGCGGTGTGGACTACGATAAGCTCAGTCCGGAAAATATGGTTGTGACCGACTTGGACGGCAATATCGTTGAAGGCGACCTCAATCCGTCATCTGACTTGGCTACCCACGTGGAGCTCTACAAGGCTTTCCCAAAAGTCGGTGGCGTTGTTCACACGCACTCAACGGAAGCGGTTGGCTGGGCACAGGCTGGGCGCGATATTCCATTTTACGGAACGACGCATGCGGATTATTTCTACGGCCCCATTCCAGCGGCACGTTCATTGACAGAAAGCGAAATCAACACGGCCTACGAAAAAGAAACAGGCACTGTGATTATTGAAACCTTCCGCGAACGTCAGATTGACCCAATGGCAGTGCCAGGTGTCACTGTGCGCAACCACGGTCCCTTTACTTGGGGCAAGACGCCAGAAGCCGCGGTTTACCACAGCGTTGTCTTGGAAGAAGTTGCTAAAATGGCGCGCTTCACCGAGCAAATCAAACCCGATGTCAAAGAAGCACCAAAATACCTCATGGATAAGCACTACCTCCGCAAACACGGGCCGAACGCTTACTATGGGCAAAAAGGCGCTAGTCATTAAAAAACAAAGAGCAGTCCCAGAGATTGCTTTTTTGTGTTGGTTTTAAGTGGCATCTTGATTTTTAAAGTGATATAATAAATGCAATTTGATGAGTTAGAAAGAACAAAATGACAAAAAAAGTAACAATCAATGATATTGCTAGCTTTGTTGGGGTGTCCAAGGCGACGATTTCTTATTACTTAAATGGAAATATGCGGAAAATGTCTTTGGAGACGAGGGAGAAAATCCGGCTGGCCATTGAAGAAACTGGTTATCAACCTAACAAAATGGCGCAAAGTTTGGTGACCAGAGACACCAAGACGATTGGCGTTGTGATTGCGGATATCACCAATCCCTTCATTTCCTCAGTTATCAAAGGAATTCATGATACTTGCAAGAAATACGACTACACGGTTAACTTTACCAATTCAGACAATGACCAGCTGATTGAGCAGGAAAATATCGAGCGGCTTCAGCAGCAGAATGTATCAGGGATTATTCTCGATACAGTGGATGCCAATTCGCCCCTGATTCACAAGCTGAGTAAGAAGCGGACAGTTCTAGTGGACAGGCAATCGAGAGAAGTGACGCTGGACACGGTTGTATCTAATAATCGTGACTCGACCAAGGCTTTTCTGGCAGAAATGAAGAAGGCAGGCTATGAAGACATTTACTTTGTCACCTTTCCGATTGAGGGGATTTCGACGCGGGAAATGCGTTATCAGGGCTTTAAAGAAGAGGTTTCGGCTGCCCCAGAGAAACTTTTGGTTTTGGGACAAGACGGGACAGCTCAGAAAATTCTTCAGTTGATTGAGCAAAGGAAAGAAAAAATCGCTTTTTTCACTATGAACGGCCCAGCCCTGCTTGATTTTATGAAAATCTTGAACAAGACCGATTACAGCTATCCCCGTGATTTTGGTCTGGGTTCCTACGAGGATTTGGAATGGATGGAGGTTTTAAATCCGAATGTGTCCTGTATTCGCCAAGATTCTTATAAAATTGGTCAAGTGGCAGCAGAGCATCTAATCAAAAAATTAAGAGGAGATCTAGCGGCGGAACCTACTCAACTCCTTGTCGTTCCTAGCTTTACAGTTCTTAGAAGCTCTTTTTAGAAATGAAGTATTCGCGCGAGTGGATACTTTTTTTAAAATATTTTTTGAAATCGCTTGCAATTTCAAAAAGAATAGTGTATACTGTAATAGTAAAAAGTGAAACGGTTAACCTTAAAATTGAAGCATTATTTTATAAGGGAAATGTAGTTCACTTTTATTTTTCGAAAATAAGTTAACCGCTTCACTCAGAGTTTGAAAATAATTTCGCAGTGAAAGGTTGACTGCTCGTCTAGAAAGGAGACCTAGTGAATAGTAAAACAATATTAAGCGACCCCTTGGATGCCTGCTATGCCGTTGCAAGGTTGACCGATAGCGCTAACGACTATCTTTTGGTGGCTTCGGAGACCGAAAATGCCTGCTTGGCCTATGATGTCAATCGCGATTTCGCAAGGACGGTACTTTGGAGCGAGGTTGGTGGCACCATGTCCATTATCCAAGTGCCAGGGACGCTGGATTTCTTGGCAACCCAGCGCTTTTATCCCGGTTTTGATGCCAAGGATTGCCGGATTGTTCACGGACAGTTCGAGGGCGAGGGCAAGTGGACAATCACGGAAGTGGGGGCTTTTCCTTATCTGCATCGCTTTGATTTAGTTGACAATGAGCGTGGAGCTATTCTTTTTATCGGTTGTACGATTGCCAATTCCAAGCAGTTTGTCGAGGATTGGTCGGATGACGGGAAAATTTTTGTCGGTCATTTTGATAAACAGATAAGGCAGCTGACAAATGTAGAAGAATTGCCACTTCGTCTCAAGAAAAATCACGGTTACTATCCTGTTCACGCGGAGCATTACTCGCTTATCACAGCGGTGGAAGGGATTTATCGTTTGGACTATCCGCAAGATGCGTCTGACTGGACTTTGACCCAGCTCTTTGATGAAGAAACGAGCGATATTGTACAGTTGGACATGGACGGTGATGGTAGTCTGGAAAATATGATTATCCAGGCTTTCCATGGCGATAGCTTGCGAATTTTGTCAGAAGATTTTAAGGAGGAATTATTTGCCTATCCAGAAGCGACACCTTTTGGGCACGCTATCTGGTCGGGGACTTTACTTGGTCAGCCAACCTTTGTCTTTGGCTGGCGCTCAGGGAAGAAGCACTTGATTGCTTTTACCTATGAGAATGGACGTTTTCTGGAACACATGATTGCTCCAGAAGTTGCTTCTAGCAACTGTTTGGCTTTTGAAAAAGCTGGGAAATCCTATATCTTTTCGGCGAATAATGGGAAAAATACAGTTGCTCTTTACGAACTACAAAAGGAGGAAAAGAATGCCTAAGAAGAAAGTTCTTGTGACGGGAATTGTGCCTAAGGAAGGCTTGGACAAGCTAATGGAAAAGTACGATGTGACCTACTCAGATGGGGAGCCGTTTTCACGCGACTATGTGCTGGAACACTTGCCTGAGTACGACGCTTGGCTCTTAATGGGGCAAAAAGGGGACAAGGAAATGATCGATGCGGGGAAAAACTTGCAAATCATCTCTCTTAATGCGGTTGGTTTTGACCATGTGGACATCGAATACGCCAAACAAAAAGGGATTGTGGTCTCCAATTCGCCGCAAGCCGTGCGGGTACCGACAGCTGAAATGACTTTTGCCCTTCTCTTAGCCGCTACCAAACGTTTAGCCTTCTATGACAAGATTGTCCGTACAGGAAACTGGATTGACCCGAGCGAAAGACGCTATCAAGGGCTGACACTTGAGGGCGCAACGCTTGGTATCTACGGTATGGGGCGTATTGGTTCAACTGTGGCTGGCTTCGCCAAGGCTTTTGGGATGAAAGTGCTCTATCACGACCTCTATCGATTGCCAGAGGAGAGGGAAAAAGAATTGGGCGTTAGCTATGTGGAATTTGATGATTTGGTTGAGAAGGCTGATGTCATTACCATTCATGCTCCCTCTTTACCGTCAACTCACCACAAATTTAACAAAGAAGTGTTCAAGAAAATGAAGAACAGAAGCTATCTAATCAATGCAGCGCGTGGTCCGATTGTGTCTGAAGAAGACTTGATTGAAGCGCTTAAAACTGGAGAGATAGCGGGAGCTGGTTTGGATGTCTTTGAGTTTGAGCCAGAAGTTTCTGAAGAGCTTCGCGCTTTGGACAATGTTATCATGGCGCCGCATGCAGGAACGGGAACGATTGAAGGTCGCCGTACCTTGGCAGCAGAAGCTGCAGCGAATATTCTTTCCTTCTTCGAAGGGAACCCTGTTAATGTCGTAAACAAATAAAATAAAGGAAAAAGGGTAAAACTATGCTAGAAGCCTTACAAAAATTTTTCGATGTTTTTGGTGCAGCAATCGTTGTGCCAGTAATGATTTTTATTGTTAGTCTGTTCTTGAAAGTCAGTCCCAAGCGCGCTTTTTTCAGTGCCCTGCGCGCGGGGGTTGGTTTGACAGGATTTGGCTGGGTCATCTCTGCTTTTACTCCGCTGGTAACCAAGTACATCCAGCAAATGGTTGACACGGCAGGGCTCAATTTGCCTATCGTTGACATCGGTTGGCAAACGGGTTCTCTGACTGCCTTCTCTTCTTCAATCGGTCTGTCCTTCTTCGTTTTTGGTCTACTGATTGAGTTGCTTCTTTTCCTTTTTGGGATTACGCGGGTCTTTGTACCGTCCAATCTCTGGAATAACTTCGGCTACATGATTTGGGGAACCATGGCTTATGCGGCAACAGGAAACTTTACCCTCTCCTTTGCTTTCATGGTCTTTGTCCTTCTTTACTCACTGATTATGTCAGAAGTGGTAGCAGAGCGCTGGTCAGAATACTACAGAGTCAAAAATGCAACAATCAACTCTATTCACAATATCGAAACCTTGATTCCAGCCTTAGTATTGGATCCGCTGTGGAATCTTATTGGTATCAACAAGGTCAAACTCAATCCAGAATCGCTGAAAACCAAGCTGGGAATTTTCGGAGAACCTATGACTCTCGGTTTCTTGCTGGGGATGATTATCGGGATTCTAGGTAGCTTGAAAAATCTGGCGAGTTTGGAAGCCTGGGGTGGAATTCTAGGTTTTGCGATGTCACTTGCAGCCGTTATGACCATTTTCCCCTTGATTACAGGCGTATTTGCAAGCGCTTTCGGACCTCTGGCTGAAGCGGTCGAAAAGAACAAGAAAAAAGAAAGCGAAGAAGAAGACGGACTGGCAGACAAGAAACGCTGGTTTATCGCAGTGGATGACGGAGTTGGTTTTGGTGAACCTGCCACTATCATTGCAGGGCTCATTCTGGTACCAATCATGGTCTTGATTTCCTTGATTTTGCCGGGCAACCGCGCGCTTCCGGTCGTTGACTTGATTGCTATTCCCTTTATGATTGAAGCCATGATTGCCGTATCAAAAGGAAATATCCTCAAGGCGATTCTAAACGGAATCGTTTGGTTTTCACTAGGACTTTATGCGGCCAGCGCCCTCGGTCCAATTTATACGGAAGCTGTGCAGCAATATGGATCGGTCTTGCCAGCAGGAGTGGTCTTGATTATGAGTTTCAATCTTTTGGCCCACCCTTTGACGGCTCTCGTCTTCTTTGCTTGGATTTCGGGCAATCCGCTTTGGATTGGCGTGACGATTGCTGTTTACCTAGTATCTCTTTTCTTCCTACGGACAAAACGCGAGTCTATCTATGCTTATTTGCGGAAAATGGCAGATAAAAATAGTGGCTTTGAAGGAAGTAAAGAAAAGATTATAATTAGCGAAGACTAATGAATGACAGATTTGAATTTGGAGGACTGTATCATGAAGAAAATTGACGGACATGCACATATTTTAAATACTATTGCTGGTTTTAATGGCAAGGGCAGACTGAATGCTCTGGGCGATGGCTATGCCATTTGGGACGACGGCGAATTGATTAAGCTCATTCCAGATGGCTATGGCGACAAGGACTTTACAGCAGAGGCTTTCTTGAAGTACATGGATGCCAATGATATTGAGAAAGCGGTGATTTTGCAAGGCCACTTGAATGGCTATCAAAACTACTATACTCATCTGGCGATTAAGCGCTACCCAGACCGCTTTACAGGCGCATTTTCGGTGGATCCATTTGCTGAAAATGCCATGCAGATTGTTCGCCGTCATGTAGAAGAGCTGGGCTTTAGAGCACTCAAATTTGAAATCAGCCAAGGTGGTGGTATTCACGGCTATCGTGGACAAAAGACGCCTTTCCGCTTGGACAGTGACCCGCATGTCAGCTTGATTTTGAGCTACTTGCTGGATTATCCAGGCTTCGTTATCACTGTGGACTATGGCAACTTTGACCAAATCAGCCACCAGCCGGATGCTATTGCCAATCTTGCTCGTTTGCATCCAAGCCTTGACTTTGTTGTTTGCCATTTGTCATTCCCGCATGCGGATACACCAAATCGTCTGCGGGCGGAACTCAGCATGTGGAAAGATTTACCAAATATCTACACAGATATTTCTGCTATCCAAGATATTGACCGTCCAGATACTTTCCCATTCCCTAAATCTGAAAAGAATGTTCGGATTGCTAAGGAAGTGCTGGGAGCGAAGCGCATCATCTGGGGCACAGATTCGCCTTGGTCAGCTACTTTTAACACTTATGAAGAGTTGGCAACTTGGCTGGAGCACGTGGATATTTTCACGCTAGAAGAGCTAGAAGATGTCCTCTACAATAATGCAGAGCGCGTTTACTTTAAGCCGTCGGCTGTTCAAGCAAACCGTGAAGCGGTTGATGCAGCGACTAAGGAATTAGGCTTGTATTAAAGCCGCATGTGCTTGTTCATAAAGAAGCTGTGAGGCAATCTCAGCTTCTTTTATACTTGAAATCGGAGGAGAAAAATGAAATATTTTTTAAGTATCGATTATGGGGGCACTAATACCAAGGCAATCGTATTTGATGAAGAAGGGCGACAATTAGGGCAGTCTGCTTTTAGTACCAAGAAGATTGAGGAAAAAGCAGGCTATCGCGAAGTGGATTTGAAAGAGACCTGGCAGGGGATTTGTCAGGCTATGAGGCAAGCTGTCAAAAATGCCCAGCTTAAGGCAGAAGACATCAGCGCTCTTGCCTGTATTGGTCATGGGAAAGGCCTCTATCTGCTGGATAAAAACGGTCAGGAATTTACGCGCGGTATCTTGTCTACAGATGAGCGAGCGGTCGAGCTGGCTCAAGAATTTGAGGAGCGGCTAGACGAAATCTGGGACTTGACGCACCAGCATGTTGTTGCCGTGCAAAATCCCGTTTTGCTTCGCTGGCTCAAAGAATATGAACCAGAGATTTACCAGAATATTGGGGCAATTCTGTCGGCCAAGGACTATGTCCGTTTCAAGCTGACTGGGCGTATTCAGCAAGAGATGGGAGATGCTTCAGGAAATCACTGGATTAACTTCCAGACGGGCACTTACGACAAAAGAATTACGGCTTTCTTTGGTATTGAAGAAATATACGAGCTTTTGGCGCCTCAAGTGGACTATGCAGAGCTTGTTGGTGGCTTGAGCCAAGAAGCTGCCGCAGCAACGGGACTTCTTGCAGGAACGCCTGTGATTGGTGGGCTCTTTGATATTGATGCTTGCGCAATCGGCTCTGGCGTCTTAGACGCCAGCACTTTTAGCGTGATTTCAGGCACTTGGAATATCAATACTTATCCCAGCAAGACGGCAGTCAGCCAAGATAGCGGCTTGATGCACTCTTATTTTCCCAATCGCGATTTTTTGATAGAGGCAGGCAGCCCAACTTCAGCGGGCAATTTGGATGCTATGATAAAAATGCTGATGATGGAGGAAATCCAAAATCTCAAGGATTCGAATTCCTCTATTTACGATGTACTGGAAGTGTTTTTGCAGGAGACGGACGCTTCTTACAGCAAGATTCTCTTTTTCCCTTTTCTTTATGGCAGCAATATCAGCAGAGCTGCTGAGGCTTGTTTCTTTGGTCTGACAACCCAGTCCAGCAAGTCAGAGATGATTCGGGCGGTTTATGAGGGGATTGTCTATGCGCACAAGCAGCATATCGATGATTTGCTAGCGACGATTGAGCAAAGACCGCGCGCTTTGCGCTTGTCAGGCGGTGCGACAAATTCGCCATCTTGGATGCAGATGTTCGCTGATATTTTAAATATCCCAGTAGAGACGGTTGAAGCGTCAGAATTGGGTGGTCTGGGTGGCGCCATTGCTTGCTTGCAAGCGGTGGAAGATTTGAGCCTAGAAGAAGCTGTCGAAAAAATGGTTCGGGTCAAGGAGCGCTTTGAGCCTCAGGCTAAGGAACATGAGATTTATCAAAGGAAATATCGCGTTTACCAAAGTTTGCTTGCAGCCATGGAGCCTGCTTGGGCAGAGCTTTGTCAGCTACGGACGACATTAGAATAGAGGATTGGGATGAAAATAAAGCGAGAAGAATTGATTATCAACACGATTGCTTTTAAGGAAGAATTAGACAGGGGAGTCAAGCAAGAAGATTTGCTAGAAAGCGTCAAAAATCTAGGGCTTTCAAGGGTTGAAATTCGGCGAGAGTTTTTAAGGGATATTGATATAGAGTTAAAAAACATCAGAAAAAAAGCTGATCTGCTAGGGCTGTCGCTCTTTTACAGTGTCAATGAGGATTTTGTCATAGGAGATAGGGTCAATCCGAAACTTAAGACTTTGCGGCAGGAAGCAGAGCTCTTGGGCGCTCCCTTTATCAAATTAAACACGGGTGATGCCAGTCAGATTTCAGTAGCTTCTTTGGCAGAGTTGGCGCCTAGTTTTCAATCATCTGTCGGACTTAAGCTGGAAAATAACCAAGACCCTCTTTATGCCAGTATCAAGAATTGCCGTTTGATGATGAACAAGGTCATCGCAGCAGACCTGCCTATTGCTTTCGTTTTTGACCTTGGCAACTGGGCTTGGCTTGGAGAAGATATAGAGCAGGCTTTTGCTAGCTTGGCAGAAGTTACCGATTACCTCCATTGCAAAAATTACCGTCATGTAAATGGTCAAGTGGAGATTGCTAGTTTATTTGAAGGTGAGTTAGATGCTCCTAGCCTCATGAAGCGCTTTAGCCATGTGCGCTATCTTGCCCTAGAATATCCGACTTCCTTGGAAAACTTAGAAGCAGACATCGCGCGGCTGCTGGAAAAATAAAACTGAGGTAGGGAACTTACTTCAGTTGACACTATTGTCTCCAATCGTCACACCTTGATTGACATGAACTCCAGCACCTAGCCAGACATTGTCGCCAATCTTAATCGGCTTGGCATAGCAGGCCCCTGACTACGCTCCCAAGCATCCAGAGCATAATTGGACGTGTAGAGTCCGACGCGCGGTCCAAAAAGGACATTGTCACCAATCTCAATACCGCCACCGTCCAGCATAACACAGTCAAAATTTGCATAAAAATTGTCCCCGATGCTGATATTGTAGCCGAACTCACAACGAAAATTCGGCTCAAAATGGGCATTTTTTCCGACGGATTTAAGCACTTCTTTTAAAATAGCATGCCGCTCGCTAGCAGGCTGTCCAAAACTGGCATTGTAGCAGTTGGTCAGAAAGACCGTTTTTTCGCGTGCTTCGACCAACTCGGGAGTCAAGTCATTGTACATGGCACCCGAAAGAATATGCTGCTGTTGTTCTTTAAGATTCATGGGGAGCACATTTTTTCTTTTATTATAACATGCAAGGGAGTGGGAAATAAGACTTTCCAAGTAGCTGAAAAATCCTTCATCTTTCAATTTTATAAGCGGTTGCGATATCCTAGAAAGGAAGTTTAAAGGAAAGAAAAGCAAATGATTTATTTAAATAAAAGCAGCTCTGTCTTGCTCAACTATCTTTTGCAGTTGACAGAACCTGAAACAATTATGGCGATTTCTCGTGCCACAGGGCAATCGCGCCGCAAAATTTATTATCATTTAGAAAAAATAAACGACGCTTTGCCTCAAGGAGTTGACAAGATTGTCAGCCAGCCGCGGGTCGGACTGGTTTTGACAGCGGAACAACGAGAGGCTTGTGAAGCCTTGCTTGAAAGCGTGGATGCTCACAGCTATGTCATGAGTATGGAAGAGCGCATGCAGCTGATGATTCTCTTTATCTGCGTCTTGAAAGAGCGCGTGACGATTGAAAAGCTCATGGATTTGACCAAGGTGTCGCGTAATACAGTGCTCAACGACCTTAACACCATTCGTAGCCAGCTGACGGTCGAGCAGTATCAGATTAGTCTCATTACAACCAAGTCGCAGGGCTATGTTCTCAAATGCCACCCGCTCAATAAAGTCCAGTACGTTCATGCTCTGTTGACCACGATTTTTTCTGAGGGCAATAGCGGTTTTATGCGGATTTTGGGAAGTAAAATCAAGCAGTTTGTGCAGGAAGATGTGCTGCTGTCCGAGGAATTACAAATTTTTCTCAACCAGCAGGTGCATTTTATCGAGCAGGACTTGGGCAAGAAAATCAATCGCTATGAAATCGAGTTTATGCTCAAGGTTCTGCCTTATCTGCTGCTGTCCTACCGTAATATGACCTTGAGCGAGCAGGAGAGGGACGATTTGTACCGCGAGTTTTCTCTTATTCGTAAGCGCGTGGAATACAGCACGGCTAAGAAACTTCAGACTTTGCTGGACGAAAAATTGGGCTTGCGTTTGGATGAGATTGAGCTGTCTTGGATTGCGGTTTTATTGCTTTCTCATCGAAAAGACCAGGATTTACATGCAACTAGTGAAGATTTCGCGGATTTGCAACTGGCCATTGACAATTTCATCTGGGATTTTGAAGCGCATTCTCCCTATGAGCTGGAAAATCGTGACGATCTGATTCGCAATCTCATGACCCACTGTAAGGCGCTTTTGTTCCGCAAGACTTATGGCATTTTGTCCAAAAATCCGCTGACGCAGCACATTTTGCAAAAGTATCCTGAGCTTTATCACTATACCGAGCAGAGCGTGGGGATTTTAGAGGAGGCTTGGCTCATTTCGCTGACGCGAGGCGAGATTGCCTACTTGGCTATGCACCTAGGTGGTGCTTTGAAGCCGCAGGCGACGGAGCCCAAGGAGGTCAAGCAGATTTATATTGTCTGCGATGAGGGGGTGGCAGTCCAGCGCCTCTTGCTCAAGCAGTGCCAGTATTATTTTCCGCATGACTATATCCGCGCGGTCTTTACCAGTGAGCAATTTAAGAGCGTGGAAGACCTGCTGGAAGTGGATTTGCTGATTGTGACCAGCGACGGGCTTAGCAGTAGATTTCCGCTGGTGCAGGTCAATCCTATTTTTGACTATGAAGACGTGGTCAAGCTCAACAGCTTTATCAAGTATCGCCTGATAGCCAGTCAGCACAGCAATTTCAGAAGTGAGCTAGAGTGGCTCTTGGGGCATTATCTTACCAATAGCGAAGAAGCCAAGGAACTCCAGTACCAAATCGAAAACCTGATCGAAAAGCAGATTTTGACTGGAAATTAGCCTGATTTTACCAGTTCACTACGATATTTGGTCTAACTTTATGGCTTCAACCGACGAAATCCTTGCCCTTTGGAAAATGCGTAAGGAATGCTTACAATATCAATTCCACCCATTTATCTGGGAAGTTGGTGGCAAGTACACTTATCCGCAAGATAAGGACAGAATTGAGTACCACCACCCACGTGGCTTTGATGATTGCTTTGAACAAGACTCTAATATTCAATTTAAATTCTTGCTCTAATATAAAAATATTCTTTGGATGTTATCCGTATGTTGCATGATACGGATAATTTTCATATAATAGTAAAATAGAATGTGTGATTCAATAATCACCTCAAATAGAAAGGAAATTCTATGTCAAATCTATCTGTTAATGCAATTCGTTTCCTAGGTATTGACGCCATCAATAAAGCCAACTCAGGTCACCCAGGTGTGGTTATGGGAGCAGCTCCGATGGCTTACAGCCTCTTTACAAAACAACTTCGTATCAATCCAGCTCAACCAAACTGGATTAACCGCGACCGCTTTATTCTTTCAGCTGGCCATGGTTCAATGCTTCTTTATGCCCTTCTTCACCTTTCTGGTTTTGAAGATGTCAGCATGGATGAGATTAAGAACTTCCGTCAATGGGGTTCAAAAACACCTGGTCACCCAGAATTTGGCCATACAGCAGGAATTGATGCTACAACAGGTCCTCTAGGGCAAGGGATTTCAACTGCTACTGGTTTTGCCCAAGCAGAACGTTTTTTGGCAGCTAAATATAACCGCGAAGGCTACAATATCTTTGACCACTATACTTACGTTATTTGTGGAGACGGAGATTTGATGGAAGGTGTTTCAAGTGAGGCGGCTTCATACGCAGGCTTGCAAAAACTAGACAAGTTGGTTGTTCTTTATGATTCAAATGACATCAACCTGGATGGTGAGACAAAGGATTCCTTTACAGAAAGTGTTCGTGACCGTTACAATGCCTATGGTTGGCATACAGCCTTGGTTGAAGATGGAACAGACTTGGAAGCTATTCATGCTGCTATCGAAACAGCTAAAGCTTCAGGTAAGCCATCTTTGATTGAAGTGAAGACTGTTATTGGATACGGTTCTCCAAACAAACAAGGAACCAATGCCGTACACGGTGCTCCTCTTGGAGCAGATGAAACTGCAGCAACTCGTCAAGCGCTTGGTTGGGACTACGAACCATTTGAAATTCCAGAACAAGTTTATGCTGATTTCAAAGAACATGTTGCAGACCGTGGCGCATCAGCTTATCAAGCTTGGACAAAATTAGTTGCTGACTATAAAGAAGCGCATCCAGAATTGGCTGCAGAAGTAGAAGCCATTATTGATGGACGTGATACAGTTGAAGTGACTCCAGCAGACTTCCCAGCTTTAGAAAATGGTTTCTCTCAAGCAACTCGTAATTCAAGCCAAGATGCCTTAAATGTTGTGGCGGCTAAGTTACCAACCTTCCTAGGTGGATCAGCTGACCTTGCTCACTCAAACATGACTTATATCAAGACTGACGGACTTCAAGACGATTCCAACCGCTTGAACCGCAACATTCAGTTTGGTGTTCGTGAATTTGCAATGGGAACTATCTTGAACGGGATGGCCCTTCACGGTGGACTTCGTGTATACGGTGGAACTTTCTTCGTCTTCTCTGACTATGTGAAGGCAGCTGTCCGCTTGTCAGCTTTGCAAGGTCTTCCTGTGACTTATGTCTTTACCCACGATTCTATTGCGGTAGGGGAAGATGGCCCAACGCACGAACCAGTTGAGCACTTAGCAGGTCTTCGTGCTATGCCAAATCTAAATGTTTTCCGTCCAGCAGATGCGCGTGAAACGCAAGCAGCTTGGTACCTTGCAGTGACAAGTAAGAAAACACCAACTGCCCTTGTCTTGACACGTCAAAACTTGACTGTTGAAGAAGGAACAGACTTTGATAAAGTTGCAAAAGGTGCCTATGTTGTCTATGAAAATGCAGCAGACTTTGATACCATCTTGATTGCGACAGGTTCAGAGGTTAATCTTGCTGTCTCAGCTGCCAAAGAATTGGCTAGTCAAGGTGCAAAAGTCCGCGTAGTCAGCATGCCATCTACAGATGTCTTTGATAAACAAGATGCAGCATACAAGGAAGAAATTCTTCCAAATGCAGTTCGTCGTCGTGTCGCAGTCGAAATGGGTGCAACTCAAAACTGGTACAAATATGTTGGACTAGATGGTGCCGTTCTAGGTATTGATACCTTCGGAGCCTCTGCTCCAGCACCAAAAGTATTGGCAGAATATGGCTTTACTGTTGAAAATCTTGTAAAAGTCGTTCAAAACTTGAAATAATCCTAAAAATCAGGGCGCAAGCTCTGGTTTTTCTTACTAGAAAAGCAAGGTACAATCTTGTAAAAGTAGCTGAAATTTGATATAGTAGTCCTATGTAAAAGACAAAGGAGAAGAAAATGAATCCAAATTATACATTTTTAATTATGCTTGTAGCGATGTTAGGCTTGATGTTCTTTATGCAACGCTCTCAAAAGAAACAAGCACAAAAACGTATGGAAAGCTTAAATAAACTACAAAAAGGCTATGAAGTGATTACAATCGGTGGACTTTACGGAACAGTCGATGAAGTAGATACGGAGAAGAGAACGATTGTTCTTGATGTAGATGGAGTTTACTTGACTTTTGAACTAGCTGCTATCAAGACAGTATTACCGCTGAAAGAAACAGCTTCACTAGAAGGCGCAATTGAAAAATAAGACGGGATCACGAACTCCCGTTTTTCTATAAAAGAAAGGAAATGGGATGAAAAAACTGGTCTTTGTCTGTCTGGGAAATATTTGCCGTAGTCCTATGGCTGAGTTTGTTATGAAATCAATGACAGATAATTATGAAATCCAAAGTCGAGCGACCTCTTCTTGGGAACATGGCAATCCGATTCATAAGGGAACTCAAGGGATTTTTCAACAGTATGAGATTCCTTATGAAAAAGGCAAGACATCGCTTCAGATTAGTAAGGAAGATTTTGAAGCCTTTGATTATATTATCGGAATGGACGCATCAAATGTTTCTGACTTACGTCAGATGTGTCCAGCAGGCTTTCAAGATAAGATTTACTCATTTGCATCTGAAAGTGTTCCGGATCCTTGGTATACAGGAGATTTTGAGGAAACCTATCAGCGTGTTCAAGAGGGTTGCCAAGCTTGGTTAGAACGTTTAGAAAAGGAGAGTGAAGGTGGAAAATCTTAAGAATTTTTACGAAAAGTATCGAGTGTATCTGACTCGTCCACGTTTAGAGCTTTTAGCAGTAGTTGCCATTATTTTCTGTGCTGTACTCGTCTTTTTTCTAAATATTCCCGGAAAAGGTGTTCTAAAGCTTGATAATGGAACGATTGTTTACGACGGCAGTCTTGTACGTGGTAAAATGAATGGCCAAGGAACCATTACCTTCCAAAATGGAGACCAATATACAGGTGGCTTCAACAATGGAGCCTTCAACGGAAAAGGTACCTTTCAATCCAAAGAAGGCTGGACCTACGAAGGTGATTTTGTAAATGGTCAGGCTGAAGGAAAAGGAAAACTAACAACAGAACAAGAAGTTGTTTATGAAGGGACTTTTAAACAAGGCGTTTTTCAACAAAAATAAAGCCTCCTTATCAAAGGAGGTATTGCTAGCATCTAAAAGTAAGCGCTTACTAGAAAATCTATCTCCTTCCAAGCTCCTCTTCCAATCAAGCTTGTGAAATAAAAAATATTTGAAATAATTTTCACAAACTTTGAAGAAAAAAACTGATAATAAAGGAAAATGAGAAAAATTTCACAAGGGTTTAAAAATTCTTTGTGAAATGTTTATGAAACTGTTTACAAAGTTGAAATAATGCGTTATAATAAACTTGTGAAAAAATTAACAAAGGATATCGATCCTTGAAAGCTATGGAGGAAAATATGGCTGATAAAAAAACTGTGACACCAGAGGAAAAGAAACTCGCTGCTGAAAAGCATGTCGACGGCTTGGTGCAAAAAGCTCTAGTTGCTCTTGAGGAAATGCGTAAGTTGGACCAAGAGCAGGTTGACTATATCGTTGCCAAAGCATCAGTAGCAGCTTTGGATGCCCACGGGGAATTAGCTCTACATGCCTATGAAGAAACAGGACGTGGTGTATTTGAAGACAAAGCAACTAAGAACTTGTTTGCTTGTGAACACGTAGTAAACAACATGCGTCACACTAAAACAGTTGGCGTTATTGAAGAAGACGATGTAACAGGTTTGACTCTTATAGCTGAACCGGTTGGTGTTGTCTGTGGTATTACTCCTACAACAAACCCAACATCAACAGCAATCTTCAAATCATTGATTTCATTGAAGACGCGTAATCCAATCGTTTTTGCCTTCCACCCATCAGCTCAAGAATCATCAGCTCACGCAGCTCAAATCGTTCGTGATGCTGCGATTAAAGCAGGAGCTCCTGAAAACTGCGTACAGTGGATCACTGAACCATCTATGGAAGCAACTAGTGCTCTTATGAACCACGAAGGTGTTGCGACAATCCTTGCAACAGGTGGTAATGCCATGGTTAAGGCGGCTTACTCATGTGGTAAACCAGCTCTTGGGGTAGGTGCCGGAAACGTTCCAGCTTATGTTGAAAAATCAGCAAATATCCGTCAAGCAGCACACGATATCGTTATGTCTAAATCATTTGACAACGGTATGGTCTGTGCATCTGAACAAGCAGTTATCATTGATAAAGAAATTTACGATGAATTTGTAGCAGAGTTCAAATCTTACCACACTTACTTTGTAAACAAAAAAGAAAAAGCACTTCTTGAAGAATTCTGCTTCGGCGTGAAAGCAAACAGCAAAAACTGTGCTGGTGCAAAATTGAACGCTGACATCGTTGGTAAACCAGCAACTTGGATTGCAGAACAAGCAGGATTTACAGTTCCAGAAGGAACAAACATTCTTGCTGCAGAATGTAAAGAAGTTGGTGAAAATGAGCCATTGACCCGTGAAAAATTGTCACCAGTTATCGCAGTTTTGAAATCTGAAAGCCGTGAAGATGGTATTACTAAGGCTCGTCAAATGGTTGAATTTAACGGTCTTGGACACTCAGCAGCTATCCACACAGCTGACGAAGAATTGACTAAAGAATTTGGTAAAGCTGTTAAAGCTATTCGTGTTATCTGTAACTCACCTTCTACTTTCGGTGGTATCGGGGACGTTTACAATGCCTTCTTGCCATCATTGACACTCGGATGTGGTTCTTACGGACGCAACTCAGTTGGGGATAACGTTAGTGCCATTAACCTTTTGAATATCAAAAAAGTTGGAAGACGGAGAAATAACATGCAATGGATGAAACTTCCTTCAAAAACATACTTTGAACGTGATTCAATTCAATACCTTCAAAAATGTCGTGACGTTGAACGTGTCATGATCGTTACTGACCATGCCATGGTAGAGCTTGGCTTCCTTGATCGTATCATCGAACAACTTGATCTTCGTCGCAATAAGGTGGTTTACCAAATCTTTGCTGATGTAGAACCAGATCCAGATATCACAACTGTAAACCGTGGTACTGAGATTATGCGTGCCTTCAAACCAGATACAATCATCGCTCTTGGTGGTGGATCTCCAATGGATGCTGCTAAAGTAATGTGGCTCTTCTACGAACAACCAGAAGTGGACTTCCGTGACCTTGTTCAAAAATTCATGGATATCCGTAAACGTGCCTTCAAATTCCCATTGCTTGGTAAGAAGACTAAATTCATCGCGATTCCAACTACATCTGGTACAGGATCTGAAGTAACACCATTTGCCGTTATCTCTGATAAAGCAAACAACCGTAAATACCCAATCGCTGACTACTCATTGACACCAACTGTAGCAATCGTAGACCCTGCTTTGGTATTGACAGTTCCTGGATTTGTTGCTGCGGACACTGGTATGGACGTATTGACTCACGCGACTGAAGCTTACGTATCACAAATGGCTAGCGACTACACTGACGGTCTTGCACTTCAAGCCATCAAACTTGTATTTGAAAACCTTGAAAGCTCAGTTAAGAACGCAGACTTCCATTCACGTGAGAAAATGCACAACGCTTCAACAATCGCTGGTATGGCCTTTGCCAATGCCTTCCTAGGTATTTCTCACTCAATGGCCCATAAGATTGGTGCGCAATTCCACACAATTCACGGTCGTACAAATGCAATCTTGCTCCCATACGTTATCCGCTACAACGGTACACGTCCAGCTAAGACAGCAACATGGCCTAAGTACAACTACTACCGTGCAGATGAAAAATACCAAGATATCGCACGCATGCTTGGACTTCCAGCTTCTACTCCAGAAGAAGGTGTGGAATCTTACGCAAAAGCTGTCTACGAACTTGGTGAGCGCGTAGGTATCCAAATGAACTTCAAAGCACAAGGAATCGATGAAAAAGAATGGAAAGAACATTCACGTGAATTGGCCTTCCTTGCTTACGAAGATCAATGTTCACCAGCTAACCCACGCCTTCCAATGGTTGACCATATGCAAGAAATCATCGAAGATTCTTACTATGGTTACAAAGAAAGACCAGGACGCCGTAAATAATTGTTATCAGCCTAGAGGCAGGAATTTCCTGTCTCTTTTTTGTAAAATTGGAAGATTGAAAATAATTTTTATCTTTTCTATTTTCACTTTTCATCTGAAAAGGAAAGTGGGAAATGACTAGGTAGACAAAGAAAGACAGCAGTATAGGCTTTCAAAGGAGAAAGAAAAATAAGTGGGGTATAGACAAAAAACAACGCCCGTACTTGCAATTAAACTTAAATAGTTATATAATAGGTTTGTTGAAAGGTGATTTGTAGTGATTCAAGTTACTCTTTTCACAATAAAAATTTCATGATTTTCATAAGGAGGAAATCACTAATGGTAGTTAAAGTTGGTATTAACGGTTTCGGACGTATCGGTCGTCTTGCTTTCCGTCGTATCCAAAACGTAGAAGGTGTTGAAGTTACACGCATCAACGACCTTACAGATCCAGTTATGCTTGCACACTTGTTGAAATACGACACAACTCAAGGTCGTTTCGACGGTACTGTTGAAGTTAAAGAAGGTGGATTCGAAGTTAACGGTAAATTCGTTAAAGTTTCTGCTGAACGTGATCCAGAACAAATCGACTGGGCTAACGACGGTGTAGACATCGTTCTTGAAGCAACTGGTTTCTTTGCTACTAAAGCAGCTGCTGAAAAACACTTGCACGCTGGTGGTGCTAAGAAAGTTGTTATCACTGCTCCTGGTGGATCAGATGTTAAAACAGTTGTATTTAACACTAACCATGACGTTCTTGATGGTACTGAAACAGTTATCTCAGGTGCTTCATGTACTACAAACTGCTTGGCTCCAATGGCTAAAGCTCTTCATGATAACTTTGGTGTTGTAGAAGGATTGATGACTACTATCCACGGTTACACTGGTGACCAAATGCTTCTTGATGGACCACACCGTAAAGGTGACCTTCGCCGTGCTCGTGCAGCTGCAGCTAACATCGTTCCTAACTCAACTGGTGCTGCCAAAGCAATCGGTCTTGTAATCCCAGAATTGAACGGTAAATTGGACGGAGCTGCTCAACGTGTTCCTGTTCCAACAGGTTCTGTAACTGAATTGGTAGCAGTTCTTGAAAAGAACGTTACTGTTGATGAAGTGAACGCAGCTATGAAAGCAGCTTCAAACGAATCATACGGTTACACAGAAGATCCAATCGTATCTTCAGATATCGTAGGTATGTCTTACGGTTCATTGTTTGACGCAACTCAAACTAAAGTTCTTGACGTTGACGGTAAACAGTTGGTTAAAGTTGTATCATGGTACGACAACGAAATGTCATACACTGCACAACTTGTTCGTACTCTTGAATACTTCGCAAAAATCGCTAAATAATTCATGAGTCGATAAAAGCAAGGCCTATTGGTCTTGCTTTTCTTATATGGAAAAATGGATGACACAATCATCCATTCTTTTTTAATTCTTTTTCAAAAGTATCTGATAGGGTAGTGAAGCTTAATTTCTCTAATGTAAGTGGATGGGTAAAGGAAAGTCGAAAGGCGTGGAGCATAAGCCGACTTGTTTTTGATTTACTATTATAGAGAGGGTCGCCTGAAATAGGGAAGTTATGATGCGAAAGGTGCACACGAATCTGATGGGTTCGCCCTGTCTTTAGCTTGCAACGAACCAAGGAAGTTTTGTTTGGGAATTGTTTTAATCTACTTACATGCGTTTCAGCATATTGTCCATTTTTTGTATCAACTATTCGTTTTCTGCGGTCATGGCGATCACGCCCAATTTTGTCTTTGAAAACAAGTTCTGTGCTGTTGATATGTCCGTCGACCTGTGCCCAATATTCCCTAGAAATCTCTTTTTTCTCCAGTAAGCGATTGAGAATAGGCAGGATAAAAGGATTTTTGGCAAAGAGAACCAAACCACTGGTTTCCATGTCCAGACGATGAACGACATAGCAGGTTTGGCCAACATAGGCACTGACATGGTTAAGAAGGGCGATTTCGTTTGGCTGATTACCATGCGTTTTCATCCCCTCTGGTTTGTTCACAATAACTAAGTGTTGATCTTGATAAACTTCCTGAATGAGGTTTGGGTTGCCCCAAGGAATTTCTTTTTCGGGATAATCTTCCTCATCGAAAGTTAACAGGCAAATATCTCCAGGATTTACCATCTCGTTCCAGTGAACTTCTTCTTGATTTATCAAAATATGTTTCTTGGTTCTCAAAAAATGACGGATTTTTCTAGGGATGAGGAGTTGCTCCTCTAGTAATTGCTTAACCGTCATTTGAGGTAGAGAGTCTGGTAATGTAAATGTGAATTGCATACAGATATTGTAACAAAAAAAGCCCTATTTGAATAGGAAATAGCTAAATTCTTGTCTTCCTATGATGAAGATGATAAAATAAACGCATGAAATTAGATAAATTATTTGAGAAATTTCTTTCTCTTTTTAAAAAAGAAACAAGTGAACTAGAGGACTCTGATTCTACTAGCTTACGTCGCTCTCGCAGTGATCGAAAAAAAATAGCCCAAGTGGGTCCGATTCGAAAATTCTGGCGTCGCTATCATCTAACAAAGATTGTCCTTATACTAGGTTTGAGTGCAAGCTTGCTAGTTGGAACCTATTTGTTTGCTGTAGCCAAGTCAACCAATGTCAATGATTTGCAAAACGCCTTGAAAACTCGAACTCTCATTTTTGACCGTGAAGAAAAGGAGGCTGGTGCCTTGTCTGGTCAAAAAGGAACTTATGTTGAATTGACTGATATCAGTAAAAATTTGCAGAATGCCGTTATTGCGACAGAAGACCGTTCTTTCTATAAAAATGATGGGATTAACTATGGTCGTTTCTTCTTGGCTATTGTAACTGCTGGTCGTTCAGGTGGTGGTTCTACTATTACCCAACAGCTGGCTAAAAATGCCTATCTGTCGCAGGATCAAACTGTTGAGAGAAAAGCAAAAGAATTTTTCCTTGCTTTAGAATTAACCAAAAAATATAGTAAGGATCAAATTCTAACCATGTACCTTAACAACGCTTATTTTGGAAATGGTGTGTGGGGTGTAGAAGATGCGAGTAAGAAATATTTTGGAGTTTCTGCATCAGAAGTGAGTCTGGATCAAGCTGCGACTCTGGCAGGAATGCTAAAGGGTCCGGAGCTGTATAACCCCTTGAAATCTGTAGAAGATTCTACTAATCGTCGTGATACTGTCTTGCAAAATATGCTTGCAGCGGGTTACATTGATAAAAACCAAGAAACCGAAGCTGCAGAAGTTGATATGACTTCGCAATTGCATGATAAGTATGAAGGAAAAATCTCAGATTATCGCTATCCTTCTTACTTTGATGCGGTGGTTAACGAAGCCGTTTCCAAGTATAATCTAACAGAGGAAGAAATTGTCAATAATGGCTACCGCATTTATACAGAGCTGGACCAAAACTACCAAGCAAATATGCAGGTTGTCTATGAAAATACAGCTCTATTTCCGAGGGCAGAGGATGGAACATTTGCTCAATCAGGAAGTGTCGCTCTCGAACCGAAAACAGGTGGAGTTCGTGGAGTTGTCGGTCAGGTTGCTGACAATGATAAAACTGGATTTCGAAATTTCAACTATGCAACTCAATCAAAACGTAGTCCTGGTTCTACAATTAAGCCTTTAGTTGTTTATACGCCGGCAGTTGAAGCAGGTTGGGCTTTGAATAAGCAGTTGGATAACCATACCATGCAGTACGACAGCTATAAGGTTGATAACTATGCAGGAATCAAAACGAGTCGAGAAGTTCCTATGTATCAAGCCTTGGCAGAATCGCTTAATCTGCCTGCTGTTGCCACTGTTAATGATTTGGGCGTTGATAAGGCTTTTGAGGCGGGCGAGAAATTCGGACTCAACATGGAAAAGGTCGATCGTGTTCTTGGTGTCGCCTTGGGAAGCGGTGTTGAAACCAACCCTCTTCAAATGGCTCAAGCATATGCTGCCTTTGCAAATGAAGGTTTAATGCCGGAAGCTCATTTTATTAGTAGAATTGAAAATGCTAGTGGTCAGGTCATTGCGAGCCATAAAAATTCACAAAAACGGGTGATTGATAAGTCTGTAGCTGACAAGATGACCAGTATGATGTTGGGAACATTTACAAACGGAACAGGTATTAGTTCATCTCCTGCAGATTATGTTATGGCAGGGAAAACTGGTACAACTGAAGCGGTTTTCAATCCTGAATACACAAGTGACCAGTGGGTAATTGGCTATACCCCGGATGTAGTGATTAGTCACTGGCTTGGTTTTCCGACCACTGATGAAAACCACTATCTAGCAGGCTCTACTTCAAACGGTGCAGCCCATGTCTTTAGAAATATTGCAAATACCATTTTACCTTATACACCAGGAAGTACCTTTACAGTTGAAAATGCTTATAAGCAAAATGGAATTGCACCAGCCAATACAAGAAATCAAGTACAGAGAAATGAAGAAAATCAGGCGGATAATAGCCTTTCTGATATTAGAAGTCGTGCACAAAATCTGGTAGATGAGGCCAGTCGTGCTATCTCGGATGCGAAGATTAAGGAAAAGGCTCAAACGATATGGGATTCGGTAGTCAATCTATTTCGCTAAGATGCTTGTCAAAGCCTAGCTTTCTTGTTATAATAGATAAGATGGAGGCGTTATGGCACTAAAAAAAGCAAGCCTAGCTTGTGCGGTTTGTGGTTCAAGAAACTATTCAATCAAGATCAGCGGAAACCCCAAGCCAACACGACTAGAAGTAAATAAATTTTGTAAACATTGTGGTAAGTACATTACACATAGAGAAACGAGATAGGAGAGAGCGATGCGTTTTATTGGAGATATTTTTAGACTTCTTAAAGACACAACATGGCCAACTCGCAAGGAAAGCTGGAGAGATTTTCGTTCTATCATGGAATACACTGCTTTCTTTGTTGTGATTATTTATATTTTTGACAAGTTGATTGTTTCAGGTTTGATTCGATTTATTAACATTTTTTAGAAGATTTGTGGAGTTATTCACGCTAAAAATCTTCTATTATGAAAGGAAGTATCATGGATAGTTTTGATAAAGGATGGTTTGTCTTACAAACCTATTCTGGTTATGAAAATAAGGTAAAAGAAAATCTATTACAACGTGCACAAACCTACAATATGTTGGATAATATTTTACGTGTTGAAATTCCGACACAAACAGTGCAAGTTGAAAAAAATGGAAAGAGAAAAGAAGTAGAAGAAAATCGCTTTCCGGGTTATGTTCTTGTGGAAATGGTCATGACAGATGAAGCTTGGTTTGTTGTTCGAAACACACCAAACGTTACAGGATTCGTCGGATCTCACGGAAATAGATCAAAACCAACTCCATTATTGGAACAAGAGATCCGTGATATCTTGGTTTCTATGGGACAAACTGTACAAGAGTTTGATATCGATGTTGAAGTTGGACAAACTGTACGTATCATTGATGGAGCTTTTGCAGACTATACTGGTAAGATTACAGAAATTGATAATAATAAAGTGAAGATGATTATCTCTATGTTTGGTAATGACACAGTTGCAGAAGTAAATCTAAACCAAATTGCAGAATTATAACCCTGAGAGAGGCATGTCCTCTCTTTTTTGTGCAGTTTAGACGGAGTAGGGAACAGAATGGGGGAAATGGGACAAAAGTGTTTCTGAATCTGTTAGACTGTATCTAGAAAGGGGGACGTTATGTTTAAAGAATTGTATAAAGAAGTCCAGGGAATTGTATATAAGAGTAGAAAGGAATATTACTTGCATTTATGGGAGCTATCGGATTGGGACCAAGAGGGGATGATTTGCTTGCATGAATTGATTAGTAGAGAAGAAGAGCTAGTAGAAGATCTTCCACGCTTACGTAAATATTTCAAAACTAAATTCCGTAATCGCATTTTAGACCATATCCGTAAACAAGAAAGCCAGAAGCGTAGATATGATAAAGAACCTTATGAAGAAGTAGGTGAGATTAGTCATCGTATCAGTGAGGGAGGTCTCTGGATAGATGATTATTATCTCTTTCATGAGACACTAAGAGATTATAGAAACAAACAAAGTAAAGAGAAACAAGAAGAGTTAGAACGCGTCTTAAGACATGAACGCTTCCGAGGGCGTCAAAGAGTATTAAGAGACTTACGTATTGTGTTTAAGGAGTTTGATATCCGTACTCGGTAAGAAGCTATGCAAAAAAAATGAAAAAAGATAAAAAAAGGTGTTGACAAAGTATGAAAAGTCGGTATAATAGTAAGAGTTGAAAATAACAGCTCCGGTCCGTTGGTCAAGGGGTTAAGACACCGCCTTTTCACGGCGGTAACACGGGTTCGAATCCCGTACGGACTATGGTATGTTGCGGATGGAACACTTGATGAAAAAAGTTCAAAAAAGTTTCAAAAAAGTGTTGACAAGAAAAAGCAGCTGTGATATACTAATATAGTTGTCACTTGAGAGAAGCAAGTGACAAAGACCTTTGAAAACTGAACAAGACGAACCAATGTGCAGGGCGCTATAACTAAGGTTATAGTACTGAACAATGAAAAAACAATAAATCTGTCAGTGACAGAAATGAGTGAGAACTCAAACTTTTAATGAGAGTTTGATCCTGGCTCAGGACGAACGCTGGCGGCGTGCCTAATACATGCAAGTAGAACGCTGAAGGAGGAGCTTGCTTCTCTGGATGAGTTGCGAACGGGTGAGTAACGCGTAGGTAACCTGCCTGGTAGCGGGGGATAACTATTGGAAACGATAGCTAATACCGCATAAGAGTAGATGTTGCATGACATTTACTTAAAAGGTGCAATTGCATCACTACCAGATGGACCTGCGTTGTATTAGCTAGTTGGTGGGGTAACGGCTCACCAAGGCAACGATACATAGCCGACCTGAGAGGGTGATCGGCCACACTGGGACTGAGACACGGCCCAGACTCCTACGGGAGGCAGCAGTAGGGAATCTTCGGCAATGGACGGAAGTCTGACCGAGCAACGCCGCGTGAGTGAAGAAGGTTTTCGGATCGTAAAGCTCTGTTGTAAGAGAAGAACGAGTGTGAGAGTGGAAAGTTCACACTGTGACGGTATCTTACCAGAAAGGGACGGCTAACTACGTGCCAGCAGCCGCGGTAATACGTAGGTCCCGAGCGTTGTCCGGATTTATTGGGCGTAAAGCGAGCGCAGGCGGTTAGATAAGTCTGAAGTTAAAGGCTGTGGCTTAACCATAGTACGCTTTGGAAACTGTTTAACTTGAGTGCAAGAGGGGAGAGTGGAATTCCATGTGTAGCGGTGAAATGCGTAGATATATGGAGGAACACCGGTGGCGAAAGCGGCTCTCTGGCTTGTAACTGACGCTGAGGCTCGAAAGCGTGGGGAGCAAACAGGATTAGATACCCTGGTAGTCCACGCCGTAAACGATGAGTGCTAGGTGTTAGACCCTTTCCGGGGTTTAGTGCCGTAGCTAACGCATTAAGCACTCCGCCTGGGGAGTACGACCGCAAGGTTGAAACTCAAAGGAATTGACGGGGGCCCGCACAAGCGGTGGAGCATGTGGTTTAATTCGAAGCAACGCGAAGAACCTTACCAGGTCTTGACATCCCTCTGACCGCTCTAGAGATAGAGCTTTCCTTCGGGACAGAGGTGACAGGTGGTGCATGGTTGTCGTCAGCTCGTGTCGTGAGATGTTGGGTTAAGTCCCGCAACGAGCGCAACCCCTATTGTTAGTTGCCATCATTCAGTTGGGCACTCTAGCGAGACTGCCGGTAATAAACCGGAGGAAGGTGGGGATGACGTCAAATCATCATGCCCCTTATGACCTGGGCTACACACGTGCTACAATGGCTGGTACAACGAGTCGCAAGCCGGTGACGGCAAGCTAATCTCTTAAAGCCAGTCTCAGTTCGGATTGTAGGCTGCAACTCGCCTACATGAAGTCGGAATCGCTAGTAATCGCGGATCAGCACGCCGCGGTGAATACGTTCCCGGGCCTTGTACACACCGCCCGTCACACCACGAGAGTTTGTAACACCCGAAGTCGGTGAGGTAACCGTAAGGAGCCAGCCGCCTAAGGTGGGATAGATGATTGGGGTGAAGTCGTAACAAGGTAGCCGTATCGGAAGGTGCGGCTGGATCACCTCCTTTCTAAGGATAAGGAACTGCGCATTGGTCTTGTTTAGTCTTGAGAGGTCTTGTGGGGCCTTAGCTCAGCTGGGAGAGCGCCTGCTTTGCACGCAGGAGGTCAGCGGTTCGATCCCGCTAGGCTCCATTGGTGAGAGATCACCAAGTAATGCACATTGAAAATTGAATATCTATATCAAATAGTAACAAGAAAATAAACCGAAAACGCTGTAGTATTAATAAGAGTTTATGACTGAAAGGTCAGAAAAATAAGGTTAAGTTAATAAGGGCGCACGGTGGATGCCTTGGCACTAGGAGCCGAAGAAGGACGTGACAAACGACGATATGCCTTGGGTAGCTGTAAGTAAGCGATGATCCAGGGATTTCCGAATGGGGGAACCCAACAGGTACTACCTGTTACCCGCATCTGTTAAGGATGTGAGGAGGAAGACGCAGTGAACTGAAACATCTAAGTAGCTGCAGGAAGAGAAAGCAAAAGCGATTGCCTTAGTAGCGGCGAGCGAAACGGCAGGAGGGCAAACCGAAGAGTTTACTCTTCGGGGTTGTAGGACTGCAATGTGGACTCAAAGATTATAGAAGAATGATTTGGGAAGATCAGCCAAAGAGAGGTAATAGCCTCGTATTTAAAATAGTCTTTGTACCTAGCAGTATCCTGAGTACGGCGGGACACGTGAAATCCCGTCGGAATCTGGGAGGACCATCTCCCAACCCTAAATACTCCCTAGTGACCGATAGTGAACCAGTACCGTGAGGGAAAGGTGAAAAGCACCCCGGGAGGGGAGTGAAATAGAACCTGAAACCGTGTGCCTACAACAAGTTCGAGCCCGTTAATGGGTGAGAGCGTGCCTTTTGTAGAATGAACCGGCGAGTTACGTTATGATGCGAGGTTAAGTTGAAGAGACGGAGCCGTAGGGAAACCGAGTCTGAATAGGGCGCCTTAGTATCATGACGTAGACCCGAAACCATGTGACCTACCCATGAGCAGGTTGAAGGTGCGGTAAGACGCACTGGAGGACCGAACCAGGGCACGTTGAAAAGTGCTTGGATGACTTGTGGGTAGCGGAGAAATTCCAAACGAACTTGGAGATAGCTGGTTCTCTCCGAAATAGCTTTAGGGCTAGCGTCGACATTAGAGATTCTTGGAGGTAGAGCACTGTTTGGGTGAGGGGTCCATCCCGGATTACCAATCTCAGATAAACTCCGAATGCCAATGAATTATGGTCGGCAGTCAGACTGCGAGTGCTAAGATCCGTAGTCGAAAGGGAAACAGCCCAGACCACCAGCTAAGGTCCCAAAATAATTGTTAAGTGGAAAAGGATGTGGGGTTGCACAGACAACTAGGATGTTAGCTTAGAAGCAGCTATTCATTCAAAGAGTGCGTAATAGCTCACTAGTCGAGTGACCCTGCGCCGAAAATGTACCGGGGCTAAAACAATTTACCGAAGCTGTGGATACCTTTATAGGTATGGTAGGAGAGCGTTCTATGTGTGATGAAGGTATACCGTGAGGAGTGCTGGAACGCATAGAAGTGAGAATGCCGGTATGAGTAGCGAAAGACAGGTGAGAATCCTGTCCACCGTAAGACTAAGGTTTCCAGGGGAAGGCTCGTCCGCCCTGGGTTAGTCGGGACCTAAGGAGAGACCGAAAGGTGTATCCGATGGACAACAGGTTGATATTCCTGTACTAGAGTATGTAGTGATGGAGGGACGCAGTAGGCTAACTAAAGCAGACGATTGGAAGTGTCTGTCTAAGCAGTGAGGTGTGAACTGAGTCAAATGCTTAGTTCTATAACATTGAGCTGTGATGGGGAGCGAAGTTTAGTAGCGAAGTTAGTGATGTCACACTGCCAAGAAAAGCTTCTAGCGTTTAAACATACTCTACCCGTACCGCAAACCGACACAGGTAGTCGAGGCGAGTAGCCTCAGGTGAGCGAGAGAACTCTCGTTAAGGAACTCGGCAAAATGACCCCGTAACTTCGGGAGAAGGGGTGCTGACTTTAAGTCAGCCGCAGTGAATAGGCCCAAGCAACTGTTTATCAAAAACACAGCTCTCTGCTAAATCGTAAGATGATGTATAGGGGGTGACGCCTGCCCGGTGCTGGAAGGTTAAGAGGAGTGCTTAGCGTAAGCGAAGGTATGAATTGAAGCCCCAGTAAACGGCGGCCGTAACTATAACGGTCCTAAGGTAGCGAAATTCCTTGTCGGGTAAGTTCCGACCCGCACGAAAGGCGTAATGATTTGGGCACTGTCTCAACGAGAGACTCGGTGAAATTTTAGTACCTGTGAAGATGCAGGTTACCCGCGACAGGACGGAAAGACCCCATGGAGCTTTACTGCAGTTTGATATTGAGTGTCTGTACCACATGTACAGGATAGGTAGGAGTCTAAGAGATCGGGACGCCAGTTTCGAAGGAGACGTTGTTGGGATACTACCCTTGTGTTATGGCCACTCTAACCCGGATAGGTGATCCCTATCGGAGACAGTGTCTGACGGGCAGTTTGACTGGGGCGGTCGCCTCCTAAAAGGTAACGGAGGCGCCCAAAGGTTCCCTCAGAATGGTTGGAAATCATTCGCAGAGTGTAAAGGTATAAGGGAGCTTGACTGCGAGAGCTACAACTCGAGCAGGGACGAAAGTCGGGCTTAGTGATCCGGTGGTTCCGTATGGAAGGGCCATCGCTCAACGGATAAAAGCTACCCTGGGGATAACAGGCTTATCTCCCCCAAGAGTTCACATCGACGGGGAGGTTTGGCACCTCGATGTCGGCTCGTCGCATCCTGGGGCTGTAGTCGGTCCCAAGGGTTGGGCTGTTCGCCCATTAAAGCGGCACGCGAGCTGGGTTCAGAACGTCGTGAGACAGTTCGGTCCCTATCCGTCGCGGGCGTAGGAAATTTGAGAGGATCTGCTCCTAGTACGAGAGGACCAGAGTGGACTTACCGCTGGTGTACCAGTTGTCTTGCCAAAGGCATCGCTGGGTAGCTATGTAGGGAAGGGATAAACGCTGAAAGCATCTAAGTGTGAAACCCACCTCAAGATGAGATTTCCCATGATTTTATATCAGTAAGAGCCCTGAGAGATGATCAGGTAGATAGGTTAGAAGTGGAAGTGTGGCGACACATGTAGCGGACTAATACTAATAGCTCGAGGACTTATCCAAAGTAACTGAGAATATGAAAGCGAACGGTTTTCTTGGTTTGAATAGATATTCAATTTTGAGTAGGTATTACTCAGAGTTAAGTGACGATAGCCTAGGAGATACACCTGTACCCATGCCGAACACAGAAGTTAAGCCCTAGAACGCCGGAAGTAGTTGGGGGTTGCCCCCTGTGAGATATGGAAGTCGCTTAGCTCTAGGGAGTTTAGCTCAGCTGGGAGAGCATCTGCCTTACAAGCAGAGGGTCAGCGGTTCGATCCCGTTAACTCCCATAGGTCCCGTAGTGTAGCGGTTATCACGTCGCCCTGTCACGGCGAAGATCGCGGGTTCGATTCCCGTCGGGACCGTTTAAGATAACGGAAGTTATTTTAGACTCGTTAGCTCAGTTGGTAGAGCAATTGACTTTTAATCAATGGGTCACTGGTTCGAGCCCAGTACGGGTCATATATGCGGGTTTGGCGGAATTGGCAGACGCACCAGATTTAGGATCTGGCGCTTAACGGCGTGGGGGTTCAAGTCCCTTAACCCGCATTGAGATATAATAAATGAGCCGGCTTAGCTCAGTTGGTAGAGCATCTGATTTGTAATCAGAGGGTCGCGTGTTCAAGTCATGTAGCCGGCATTTTTAGATAGAAGAAAACAGTGCGAACGTAGTTCAGTGGTAGAACACCACCTTGCCAAGGTGGGGGTCGCGGGTTCGAATCCCGTCGTTCGCTTAGAGAGGCCGGGGTGGCGGAACTGGCAGACGCACAGGACTTAAAATCCTGCGATTGGTAACGATCGTACCGGTTCGATTCCGGTCCTCGGCATAAACTAATGAGCACCCTTAGCTCAACTGGATAGAGTACCTGACTACGAATCAGGCGGTTAGAGGTTCGACTCCTCTAGGGTGCATTTTTCTATTTAACTCGGGAAGTAGCTCAGCTTGGTAGAGTACTTGGTTTGGGACCAAGGTGTCGCAGGTTCGAATCCTGTCTTCCCGATTCATTACAGAGATACGTAAGCGTATCTTTTTTGTTTTAACTTGAGATTATATACATTAAGAGAGAATCAGTTTGCTTCTCTCTTTTTTTTATGTGACTGTTAGTCCGTCTCGATCCGTTAGGTGCGAGACAAAAAAACCACCCGCTATGCGGGTGCGCGTCGAAGGTTATACCCAAAAAACTCCAAACGCGATACAATAAAGGTGTTCAAGCCAATTGTAAAGCGAAAGGAGAAAAATATGGCACAAAAGGCACATAGTTTATCACACACAAAGTGGATGTGTAAATATCACATTGTGTTCACCCCTAAGTATAGACGAAAAGTCATTTATAATCAATATCGAAGTAGTTTAGGAGAAATATTTCATCGCTTGTGTAGTTATAAAGGAGTTGAAATTATCGAGGGTCACTTAATGCCAGACCATGTACATATGTTAGTCAGTATTCCACCAAGGATAAGTGTTTCAAGTTTCATGGGGTATTTAAAAGGTAAAAGTGCACTCATGATGTTTGACAAACACGCCAATCTCAAGTATAAGTTTGGGAATCGGCATTTTTGGGCGGAAGGTTATTATGTGAGTACGGTTGGACTCAATGAAGCCACAATTAAGAAATATATTCAAGAACAGGAAAAGCATGATATAGCACTAGATAAATTAAGTGTAAAAGAATATGAGGATCCCTTTAGGGATAGTGGTAAGTAATACTAAAGCCTCTTTGAGAGGCAAGTGACGAGTCAAGAGCAATGAGGCTTGAACAATGTGAAAGCCAGCGTCTTTAGGCGCTGGCTGGTAATTTGGGCTTATAGCCCTGGTTCAAACCACCCGTTAGACGGGTGGTCATGATTATTGGCTACCAGTAATTCATTTTATAAGATAATATTCTATTAAAATTATAGTATAGTTTTTGTTCCTAGACTTTTTATTAAATACTGTCGTGTAGGTATACACATTGAATTCAAGGGATTTTATAAATCTTACTAATTTTTAAGGAAGCAATAAAAATTTTTTGGTGCAATGTATAATATATGTGCTTATGGGATGAAAATTTCTGATCTTTTGATTTTAAATGCGTATTAGTTTACGTTATAGTCTAAATTTGATATCACTTTGACGGAGGTACTATAGATTCTTTTCTACTCTGTGTTTTGTTATGTAATGTTTCTTGATTCTTTTAAATCGAACCTTTTATGACATTTGTCATATTTTCTAGTGACAGAAGCATCTAGCTCCGCCAACTCCAAAAGTCTATAATTGAAGTATGAAATGGAGGAAGAAAAAATGAAACATAAAGTAATTGTCGCAATGAGTTTAGTAGTAGCAGGAGTCATGACTTATCTCATATTCTCAGGATTGGATGAAGGTTTCTATCATTTTCCTTGGGAGCTATTTGCAGGATTTGGAATGATGTCCTGGCTTATCCGAGAAGGTTTGAAATTAGTCTCAGATGTGAAAAAGGAGTTTGAAAAATGAAAAAAGCGTTTCTCTATCTTTTTATTGGACTATCACTAGTGGTATGGTTGGTAGAAATGTTTACAGGTTGGTTTGATCAAGCCTTCCTTCACCAATTCATCCGTGGTGCCTGGGGACTAGGATTTATGATTTTTATCGCCTTTCCTATGGGAATGGAGTGGTTGAAAGGAGAATATTATGAACATGATTAAGGTACAAGGCTTACATAAAAACATCAAGGGCAAGGCTATTTTGAAGGATATTTCCTTTGAGGTAGCTGAAGGTGAATGCGTCGCCTTGATTGGGCCCAATGGTGCTGGGAAGACCACACTCTTGGACTGTTTGCTTGGAGATAAACGGATCACAAGCGGTCAAGTATCCATTCAAGGCTTGCCAGTGACGAGTTCTCAGTTAGACTACACAAGATCCTACCTGCCTCAAGAAAATGTCATCGTTCAGAAATTAAAGGTCAAAGAGTTGGTTGCTTTCTTTCAAAGCATTTATCCAAATCCCTTGAGCAACCAGGAAATCGATCAACTGTTGCAGTTTGACAAGAAACAAAAAGAGCATTTGGCAGAAAAATTGTCAGGTGGGCAAAAGCGTCTCTTCTCTTTTGTCTTGACCTTGATTGGCCGACCAAAACTTGTCTTTTTAGATGAGCCAACTGCGGCCATGGATACCTCAACCCGCCAACGTTTTTGGGAAATTGTTCAGGATCTAAAAGCGCAGGGAGTTACCATTCTCTATTCGTCCCATTACATCGAAGAGGTAGAGCATACAGCGGACCGAATCTTGGTCTTGAATAAGGGAGAGTTGATTCGCGATACAACACCTCTAGCCATGCGCAGTGAGGAGATTGAAAAGCACTTTATCCTTCCTCTAGCATACAAGGAAGTCATTGAGCAGTCTAACTTGGTTGAAAGGTGGGTACAAAAACAAGATGCTTTGCAAGTAGTTACACGTGAAGCGGATGCTTTTTGGCAACTGTTAGTGCAAGCAGGATGTAGGATTCAAGAAATTGAAGTCAATAATCGTAGCTTGTTGGATACAATCTTTGAAGAAACACAAAAGGGAGATGACTAAGATGAAACGATGGATCGCACTAAACAAGATAGAATTTCTATTGACCAAACGACAATTAGTCTATTATCTATTATCCGTAGGGATGCCGACAGCCTTCTATTTATTCTTTTCAGGCATGTACCAGGACACACCAGGTGGACCCGCGAATTTTATGCGTGATTATCTCATCTCCATGACAGCCTTTTCCATGATGTCGACAGCTATGTTTTCATTCCCAGCTATTTTACATACAGATAAAATCAACAACTGGCAGAAAACATTGCGCCATACTCCGGTAAATATGGTAGAATATTATCTATCAAAGATAACAAGTATGATGGTTGATTATCTGGTCTCAATCCTGGTTGTTTTCTCAGTTGGGCACTTGGTCAGAGGTGTGGATATGCCTTTAGGAAGCTGGATTGGGGCTGCGTTCTTGCTGATAGTAGGAAGTGTAGCTTTTGTAGCGCTTGGCTTGACCTTGACACTCTTGCCTTCTAATCAGCTGATGTCTGTCGTGGGCAATCTTCTCTATCTAGGCTTGGCTGTTTTAGGTGGACTCTGGATGCCCGTCTCTTTATTTCCAGACTGGATGCAAGCAATCGGGAAGCGTCTACCAAGCTATCAGTTGATGGAATTAATCAAGACCTTCTTAAATGAGGGTAGCATCAATTTATCAGCCACAGTTTATCTACTTGTTTTTTCAGTAGTTTTGTTTGGTTTGACCATTTACCTTCAAGGTCATAAGGAGAATGCTTAATGCTTGAAAGACTGAAAAGCATACATTATATGTTCTGGGCCAGTTTAATTTTTATGATTTTCCCCATCCTACCTGTAGTGACTGGGTGGCTTTCTGCCTGGCATTTATTGATTGATATTCTATTTGTAGTGGCATATTTGGGTGTTTTAACAACTAAGAGCCAGCGCCTATCTTGGCTATATTGGGGCCTCATGCTGACTTATGTAGTTGGGAATACTGCCTTTGTTGCTGTTAATTATATCTGGTTTTTCTTTTTCCTATCCAATCTCTTAAGTTATCATTTCAGCGTACGTAGTTTAAAGTCTTTACATGTCTGGACTTTTCTTCTTGCTCAAGTCCTTGTTGTGGGCCAACTGTTGATTTTTCAGAGAATCGAAGTTGAGTTTCTATTCTATCTACTTGTAATTCTTACTTTTGTCGATTTAATGACTTTTGGATTGGTTCGGATTCGGATTGCGGAGGATTTGAAAGAAGCTCAGGCTAAGCAAAATGCCCAGATAAATCTATTGCTTGCTGAAAATGAACGCAGTCGTATCGGTCAGGATTTGCATGATAGTTTGGGACATACCTTTGCTATGCTCAGTGTCAAGACAGATTTAGCCTTGCAGTTATTTCAGATGGAGGCTTATCCACAGGTGGAAAAGGAATTAAAAGAAATTCACCAGATCAGCAAGGATTCGATGAATGAAGTGCGAACTATCGTGGAAAATCTGAAATCACGGACCCTAGCTTCAGAACTTGAAACTGTTAAGAAGATGCTAGAAATTGCTGGGATTGAGGTTGAGGTTGATAATCAATTAGACAAGGCTAGTTTGACCCAGGAATTGGAGTCAACGGCTTCCATGATTTTGCTTGAATTAGTGACCAACATCATCAAACATGCTAAAGCGTTTAAAGTCTACTTAAAATTAGAACGGACAGAGAAAGAACTCATTCTAACAGTGAGAGATGATGGCTGTGGCTTTACTTCTATAAAGGGGGATGACCTCCATACAGTTCGAGATCGTGTTCTTCCATTTTTGGGAGAAGTAAAGGTAATTAGTTGGAAACAACCGACAGAAGTTCAGGTTCGACTACCTTATAAGGAGAGAAAGTAGATGAAAGTATTAGTCGCAGAAGATCAAAGTATGTTGCGAGATGCCATGTGCCAGTTGCTCACGCTTCAACCAGATGTAGAGTCTGTCTTTCAAGCCAAGAATGGGCAAGAAGCAATCCAACTATTAGAAAAGGAGTCTGTAGATATCGCCATCCTTGACGTAGAAATGCCTGTTAAGACAGGTCTTGAAGTTTTGGAGTGGATACGAGCAGAAAAGCTTGAAACAAAGGTGGTTGTGGTGACGACCTTCAAACGTCCTGGGTATTTTGAGCGTGCGGTTAAGGCTGGAGTGGATGCTTATGTATTAAAAGAGCGAAGCATTGCAGACCTCATGCAAACCTTGCACACTGTCCTCGAAGGGCGCAAGGAGTATTCGCCTGAATTGATGGAAGTGGTGATGACGCATCCCAATCCATTAACAGAACAAGAAATTGCAGTTTTAAAGGGAATTGCTCAGGGCTTCTCTAACCAAGAAATTGCAGACAAACTTTATCTATCCAACGGAACAGTCCGAAACTATGTCACTAATATTCTTTCTAAATTACATGCAGGCAATCGAACAGAGGCAGCTAATATTGCGAAAGAATCTGGTTGGTTGTGATACTATCATATCTCGAAAACCATTATGTGCTAAAATTGATGGGATTGAATGGAACAATAGTAACTTTAGGAGAGGGGGGATTCCTCCTTTTTCTTTTTTGGGGAGCACTACAAAAGAGCTAAAATTAACAATAAAAAAGAAAAATATCTTGACAACCAATGGAAAATTTTGTTACAATAATAGACGGTACTTTTTACTTTTGGTCTCTCAAGAGTGTACAGGGACGTGCTGACAAATGTTGCAAAAGTACACACAGATGATAGCTGTCACCAAGTGTATCATCACCAAAAATAAAAAAACACAGGAGAATGTAGATGCCTACAATTAACCAATTGGTTCGCAAACCGCGTAAATCAAAAGTAGAAAAATCTAAATCACCAGCTTTGAACGTTGGTTACAACAGTCATAAAAAAGTTCAAACAAACGTTTCTTCACCACAAAAACGTGGTGTTGCAACTCGTGTTGGAACAATGACACCTAAAAAACCTAACTCAGCCCTTCGTAAATTCGCTCGTGTACGTTTGAGCAACCTTATCGAAGTTACTGCCTACATCCCAGGTATCGGACACAACTTGCAAGAACACAGCGTGGTGCTTCTTCGTGGTGGACGTGTAAAAGACCTTCCAGGGGTACGTTACCATATCGTCCGTGGTGCACTTGATACTGCAGGTGTTAACGATCGTAAACAAGGCCGTTCTAAATACGGTACTAAACGTCCAAAAGCATAAGGAAAGGGGATAAAGAGAAATGAGTCGTAAAAATAGAGCTCCAAAACGTGACGTATTGCCAGATCCGCTTTACAATTCACAACTAGTTACTCGTCTTATCAACCGCGTTATGCTTGATGGTAAACGTGGTACAGCTGCTTCAATCGTTTACGGTGCTTTTGAGCAAATCAAAGAAGCTACTGGAAACGATGCACTTGAAGTATTTGAAACAGCTATGGAAAACATCATGCCTGTACTTGAAGTACGTGCACGTCGTGTTGGTGGTTCTAACTACCAAGTCCCAGTTGAAGTTCGTCCAGAACGTCGTACAACACTTGGACTTCGTTGGTTGGTAACAATCGCTCGTCTTCGTGGTGAACACACAATGCAAGACCGTCTTGCAAAAGAAATCTTGGATGCTGCTAACAACACTGGTGCAGCTGTTAAGAAACGTGAAGACACTCACCGTATGGCTGAAGCTAATCGTGCATTCGCACACTTCCGTTGGTAATATAGGATGCGAAAGCGTTAAGAAAGTCCCAGAGAAAATAGGGAATCGAAGCAGGTTGCGATTGCAACCAATGAGATTCATCTTTTTCTCCAGACTTTTAGCTTGAGCTCAACTAGGTCATGATGCTAGGAACGGTAAGGATGCAAGATGAAAATAGGAAACTGACGCAGTATTCGACGAATACAAGGAAGTTTATCTTTTTCACACAGCATCCCGTTCCGGCTCAAATCGGCTAATTAACTTTAGCCCGAGTTCAACTCACCTTACCATCTCGTAAGTTGAAACCAACAATAGCATGAAAACATTGAGAACGGGTAGGTCCTGCCTATCCGTTTTTATTAAAATCGTGTTATAATAGAATAGAAATCAAAAATAAATAGGAGAAACAAACCTCATGGCACGCGAATTTTCACTTGAAAAAACTCGTAATATCGGTATCATGGCTCACGTCGATGCTGGTAAAACAACAACTACTGAGCGTATTCTTTACTACACTGGTAAAATCCACAAAATCGGTGAAACTCACGAAGGTGCGTCACAAATGGACTGGATGGAGCAAGAGCAAGAACGTGGTATCACTATCACATCTGCTGCGACAACAGCTCAATGGAACAACCACCGCGTAAACATCATCGACACACCAGGACACGTGGACTTCACTATCGAAGTACAACGTTCTCTTCGTGTATTGGACGGTGCGGTTACCGTTCTTGACTCACAATCAGGTGTGGAGCCTCAAACTGAAACAGTTTGGCGTCAAGCAACTGAGTATGGAGTTCCACGTATCGTATTTGCCAACAAAATGGACAAAATTGGTGCTGACTTCCTTTACTCTGTAAGTACACTTCACGATCGTCTTCAAGCAAATGCACACCCAATCCAATTGCCAATCGGTTCTGAAGATGACTTCCGTGGTATCATCGACTTGATCAAGATGAAAGCTGAAATCTATACTAACGACCTTGGTACAGATATCCTTGAAGAAGATATTCCAGCTGAATACCTTGACCAAGCACAAGAATACCGTGAAAAATTGGTTGAAGCAGTTGCTGAAACTGACGAAGAATTGATGATGAAATACCTCGAAGGTGAAGAAATCACTAACGAAGAATTGAAAGCTGGTATTCGTAAAGCGACTATCAACGTTGAATTCTTCCCAGTATTGTGTGGTTCTGCCTTCAAGAACAAAGGTGTTCAATTGATGCTTGATGCGGTTATCGACTACCTTCCAAGCCCACTTGACATCCCAGCAATCAAGGGTATTAACCCAGATACAGACGAAGAAGAAACTCGTCCAGCATCTGACGAAGAGCCATTTGCAGCTCTTGCCTTCAAGATCATGACTGACCCATTTGTAGGTCGTTTGACATTCTTCCGTGTTTACTCTGGTGTTCTTCAATCAGGTTCATACGTATTGAACACTTCTAAAGGTAAACGTGAGCGTATCGGACGTATCCTTCAAATGCACGCCAACAGCCGTCAAGAAATTGACACTGTTTACTCAGGTGATATCGCTGCTGCCGTTGGTTTGAAAGATACTACAACTGGTGACTCATTGACAGATGAAAAAGCTAAAATCATCCTTGAGTCAATCAACGTTCCAGAACCAGTTATCCAATTGATGGTTGAGCCTAAATCTAAGGCTGACCAAGACAAGATGGGTATCGCCCTTCAAAAATTGGCTGAAGAAGATCCAACATTCCGCGTTGAAACAAACGTTGAAACTGGTGAAACAGTTATCTCAGGTATGGGTGAGCTTCACCTTGACGTCCTTGTTGACCGTATGCGTCGTGAGTTCAAAGTTGAAGCGAACGTAGGTGCTCCTCAAGTATCTTACCGTGAAACATTCCGCGCTTCTACTCAAGCACGTGGATTCTTCAAACGTCAGTCTGGTGGTAAAGGTCAATTCGGTGATGTATGGATTGAATTTACTCCAAACGAAGAAGGTAAAGGATTCGAATTCGAAAACGCAATCGTCGGTGGTGTGGTTCCTCGTGAATTTATCCCAGCGGTTGAAAAAGGTTTGGTAGAATCTATGGCTAACGGTGTTCTTGCAGGTTACCCAATGGTTGACGTTAAAGCTAAGCTTTACGATGGTTCATACCACGATGTCGACTCATCTGAAACTGCCTTCAAGATCGCGGCTTCACTTGCCCTTAAAGAAGCTGCTAAATCAGCACAACCAGCTATCCTTGAGCCAATGATGCTTGTAACAATCACTGTTCCAGAAGAAAACCTTGGTGATGTTATGGGTCACGTAACTGCTCGTCGTGGACGTGTAGATGGTATGGAAGCACATGGTAACAGCCAAATCGTTCGTGCTTATGTTCCGCTTGCTGAAATGTTCGGTTACGCAACAGTTCTTCGTTCTGCATCTCAAGGACGTGGTACATTCATGATGGTATTTGACCACTACGAAGATGTACCTAAGTCAGTACAAGAAGAAATCATTAAGAAAAACAAAGGTGAAGACTAATCTGTCCTCGCTCTAGAAGGAAGTCACTTAGTGGCTTCCTTTTGTCTTTAGAAAATACCTCTAAGTATGGTAAAATAGTAGGAGAATAATGTGAGGAAAATGAATGTCAAATAGTTTTGAAATTTTGATGAATCAACTGGGGATGCCTGCTGAAATGAGGCAGTCTCCTGCTTTATCACAGGCCGATATTGAGCGAGTTGTGGTTCATAAAATTAGTAAGGTATGGGAGTTTCATTTCGTATTTTCTAATATTTTACCGATTGAAATCTTTTTAGAATTAAAGAAAGGTTTGAGCGAGGAATTTTCTAAGACAGGTAATAAAGCAATTTTTGAAATCAAGGCTCTGTCTCAAGAATTTTCAAACCAACTCTTGCAGGCCTATTATAGAGAGGCTTTTTCTGAAGGGCCATGTGCTAGTCAAGGTTTTAAGTCCCTTTATCAAAATCTGCAAGTTCGTGCTGAGGGGAACCAACTCTTTATTGAAGGCTCTGAGGCAATTGATAAGGAACATTTTAAGAAGAATCATCTTCCTAATTTAGCCAAACAACTTGAAAAGTTTGGTTTTCCAACTTTTAATTGTCAAATAGAGAAAAATGATGTGCTGACCCAAGAGCAGGAAGAGGCCTTCCATGCTGAAAATGAGCAGATTGTTCAAGCTGCTAATGAGGAAGCGCTCCGTGCTATGGAACAACTAGAACAGATGGCACCTCCTCCAGCGGAAGAGAAACCAGCCTTTGATTTTCAAACGAAAAAAGTTGCAGCTAAACCCAAGCTAGATAAGGCAGAGATTACTCCTATGATCGAAGTGACGACGGAGGAAAATCGTTTGGTCTTTGAAGGGGTTGTTTTTGATGTGGAGCAAAAAGTGACCAGAACTGGTCGCGTTTTGATCAATTTTAAAATGACGGATTACACTTCCAGTTTTTCTATGCAAAAGTGGGTTAAGAATGAAGAAGAAGCTCAGAAATTTGATCTAATCAAGAAAAATTCTTGGCTCCGAGTTCGTGGGAATGTGGAGATGAATAACTTCACACGCGATTTGACTATGAACGTGCAAGACGTGCAGGAAGTTGTTCACTATGAGCGTAAGGATTTGATGCCAGAAGGTGAGCGTCGAGTTGAGTTTCATGCTCATACTAACATGTCGACTATGGATGCTTTGCCAGAGGTAGAAGAAATCGTTGCGACAGCTGCTAAGTGGGGACACAAGGCGGTTGCCATCACGGACCATGGAAATGTTCAATCCTTCCCACACGGCTATAAGGCTGCTAAGAAAGCAGGAATTCAGCTGATCTATGGTATGGAAGCTAATATCGTGGAGGACCGTGTCCCTATCGTCTATAATGAAGTGGGGATGGACTTGTCCGAAGCAACCTATGTGGTCTTTGACGTGGAAACGACGGGTCTATCAGCCATCTATAATGACTTGATTCAGGTTGCGGCTTCTAAGATGTACAAGGGGAATGTTATTGCCGAATTTGATGAATTTATCAATCCTGGGCATCCCTTATCAACTTTTACTACTGAGTTGACTGGAATTACAGATGACCATGTCAAAAATGCCAAGCCACTAGAACAAGTTTTGCAAGAATTCCAAGAATTCTGCAAGGATACGGTCTTAGTTGCCCACAATGCTACCTTTGACGTTGGATTTATGAATGCCAACTATGAGCGTCATGGTCTTCCAAGGATTAGTCAGCCAGTTATTGATACACTTGAGTTTGCTAGAAATCTCTATCCTGAGTATAAACGTCATGGTTTGGGGCCTTTGACCAAGCGTTTTGGTGTGGCTTTGGAACATCACCACATGGCTAACTACGATGCGGAAGCTACAGGTCGCCTGCTTTTCATCTTTATCAAAGAGGTAGCAGAAAAACATGGTGTGACCGATTTAGCTAGACTCAACATTGATTTGATTAGCCCAGATTCTTATAAAAAAGCTCGGATTAAACATGCAACCATTTATGTCAAGAATCAAGTAGGGTTAAAAAATATCTTTAAGCTGGTTTCCTTGTCTAATACCAAGTACTTTGAAGGAGTGCCACGGATTCCAAGAACGGTTCTAGATGCTCATCGGGAAGGTTTGATTTTAGGTTCAGCTTGCTCTGAAGGTGAAGTTTTTGATGCAGTCGTTTCCCAGGGCGTGGATGCGGCGGTTGAGGTGGCCAAGTATTATGACTTTATCGAGGTCATGCCCCCAGCTATCTATGCTCCCTTGATTGCCAAGGAGCAGGTCAAGGATATGGAGGAACTCCAGACCATTATCAAGAGTTTGATAGAAGTTGGAGACCGTCTTGGTAAACCCGTTCTGGCTACCGGAAATGTTCACTATATCGAACCGGAAGAAGAGATTTACCGTGAAATTATCGTCCGTAGTTTGGGACAGGGGGCGATGATTAACCGAACTATTGGTCATGGCGAACATGCCCAACCCGCTCCTCTTCCAAAAGCTCATTTTAGAACGACTAATGAAATGTTGGATGAATTTGCCTTCTTGGGAGAGGAATTAGCTCGCAAATTGGTTATTGAAAATACCAATGCCTTGGCAGATATCTTTGAACCTGTTGAGGTAGTTAAGGGTGACTTGTATACGCCTTTCATCGACAAGGCGGAAGAAACGGTCGCTGAATTGACCTATAAGAAGGCCTTTGAGATTTATGGAAATCCGCTGCCAGATATCGTTGATTTGCGGATTGAAAAAGAACTAACCTCTATTCTGGGGAATGGATTTGCTGTGATTTATCTGGCTTCCCAGATGCTGGTGCAACGTTCCAATGAACGGGGTTACTTGGTTGGTTCTCGTGGGTCTGTCGGATCTAGTTTCGTTGCGACCATGATTGGGATTACAGAGGTCAATCCTCTCTCTCCTCACTATGTCTGTGGTCAGTGTCAGTACAGTGAGTTTATCACAGATGGTTCGTACGGTTCAGGATTTGATATGCCCAATAAGGACTGTCCTAAATGTGGTCACAAACTCAGCAAAAACGGACAGGATATTCCTTTCGAGACCTTCCTTGGTTTTGATGGGGATAAGGTTCCTGATATTGACTTGAACTTCTCGGGAGAAGACCAGCCTAGCGCTCACTTGGATGTGCGTGATATCTTTGGTGAGGAATATGCCTTCCGCGCAGGAACGGTTGGTACGGTGGCTGCTAAAACTGCTTATGGATTTGTCAAAGGATACGAGAGGGACTATGGCAAGTTCTATCGTGATGCAGAGGTGGAGCGACTAGCTCAAGGTGCGGCTGGTGTCAAGCGGACAACAGGACAACACCCGGGAGGAATCGTTGTTATTCCTAACTACATGGATGTTTACGACTTTACGCCTGTTCAGTATCCAGCAGATGACGTGACGGCTGAATGGCAGACGACTCACTTTAACTTCCACGATATCGATGAGAACGTCCTCAAACTCGATGTGCTGGGACATGATGATCCGACCATGATTCGGAAACTGCAGGACTTGTCTGGGATTGACCCTAATGAAATTCCTATGGATGATGAAGGTGTCATGGCCCTCTTTTCTGGGACGGATGTGCTTGGGGTGACGCCTGAGCAAATAGGAACGCCGACGGGTATGCTGGGGATTCCAGAGTTTGGAACCAACTTTGTACGTGGGATGGTGGACGAGACGCACCCAACGACTTTTGCGGAGTTGCTTCAGTTGTCAGGGTTGTCCCACGGTACCGACGTTTGGCTGGGCAATGCACAAGATTTGATTAAACAAGGAATAGCGGACCTATCAACTGTTATCGGTTGTCGGGACGACATCATGGTTTACCTTATGCATGCTGGTCTCGAACCTAAGATGGCCTTTACCATCATGGAACGGGTACGTAAGGGCTTGTGGCTCAAGATTTCCGAAGAGGAGAGAAATGGATATATCGAAGCTATGAAGGCCAATAAGGTGCCAGAGTGGTATATCGAGTCCTGTGGGAAAATTAAGTACATGTTCCCTAAAGCCCATGCGGCAGCCTACGTTATGATGGCCTTGCGTGTAGCTTACTTCAAGGTTCACCATCCTATTTATTACTACTGTGCTTACTTCTCCATTCGTGCTAAGGCTTTTGATATCAAGACTATGGGGGCGGGCTTGGATGCCATCAAACGCAGAATGGAAGAAATCTCTGAAAAACGGAAGAACAATGAAGCCTCTAATGTGGAAATTGATCTCTATACAACTCTTGAGATTGTCAATGAGATGTGGGAGCGTGGTTTCAAGTTTGGAAAACTCGATCTCTACCGTAGTCAGGCTACTGAATTCCTCATCGATGGAGACACCCTCATTCCGCCATTTGTAGCAATGGATGGTCTGGGAGAAAACGTTGCCAAGCAGCTGGTGCGAGCGCGCCAAGAGGGAGAATTCCTCTCTAAAACAGAACTACGCAAGCGTGGTGGACTCTCATCAACCTTGGTTGAAAAGATGGATGAGATGGGGATTCTGGGCAATATGCCAGAGGATAACCAGTTGAGTTTGTTTGATGAGTTGTTTTAAAAAATTGTTTAATCATCTATCCAAAGAGGCTAATGTATATCCAATAGATTTACATTGGCTTTCTTTTTTGTTAAAATAGTCTATAGAAAGAGGGTGAGAGTATGTCAAAGACGAGTATGAGCATCCGTCTGGATAGTGAGGTTAAGGAGCAGGCCCAACAGGTGTTTAGTAATCTGGGAATGGATATGACAACAGCTATTAATATTTTCCTTCGTCAGGCTATTCAATATCAGGGATTACCTTTTGATGTTAGACTAGACGGGAATCGGAAGTTGCTTGAGGTATTAACGGATTTAGACCAAAATCGTAATATGAGCCAATCCTTTGAATCAGTCTCTGACTTGATGGAGGATTTGCGTGCTTAAGATTCGTTATCATAAACAGTTTAAAAAAGATTTTAAGTTGGCTATGAAGCGTGGTTTGAAGGCAGAATTATTAGAAGAAGTTTTAAATTTTCTTGTTCAAGAAAAAGAACTTCCTGCTAGATATCGTGATCATCAATTGACGGCATCCAAACATTTTCAAGGAGTTCGTGAATGCCATATCCAGCCAGATTGGCTTTTGGTTTATAAAGTAGACAAGTCGGAATTGATTTTAAATTTGCTGAGGACAGGCAGTCATAGTGATTTGTTTTAATAAATTTTAAGGGGGTTCTCATGAAACTAAGAATATTCGCGGAAGATAAGCCGGCTGAGAAGGTATTTGAATACCAATTAGAACTTGCTGATCAAACAATTCTTCTATCAACAGCACTCTTGTCAGGTGCTATTGCTTTAGCAGGATTATTCTCTGCTTTGAAAGAAAAATAAAAATAGAAAAGAGAAAATTACATGGTTTTACCAAATTTTAAAGAAAATCTAGAAAAATATGCGAAATTATTGGTTGCGAACGGAATCAACGTGCAACCTGGTCACACTTTGGCTCTCTCTATCGATGTGGAGCAACGTGAGTTGGCTCACTTAATTGTCAAAGAAGCTTATGCCTTGGGTGCGCATGAGGTGATTGTTCAGTGGACAGATGATGTCATTAACCGTGAGAAATTCCTCCATGCGCCGATGGAGCGTTTGGACAATGTGCCTGAATACAAGATTGCTGAGATGAACTATCTCTTGGAGAACAAGGCTAGCCGTCTAGGAGTTCGTTCATCTGATCCAGGTGCCTTGAACGGAGTGGATGCGGACAAGCTTTCAGCTTCTGCGAAAGCTATGGGACTCGCTATGAAGCCAATGCGTATCGCAACTCAATCCAACAAGGTTAGCTGGACTGTGGCAGCCGCTGCTGGACTTGAGTGGGCTAAGAAAGTCTTTCCAAATGCTGCGAGCGACGAAGAAGCAGTCGATTTCCTTTGGGACCAAATCTTCAAAACTTGCCGAGTCTACGAAGCAGATCCTGTTAAGGCTTGGGAAGAGCATGCAGCTATCTTGAAGAGCAAGGCCGATATGCTTAATAAAGAGCAATTTTCAGCCCTTCACTATACAGCGCCAGGGACCGATTTGATACTGGGTTTGCCGAAGGACCACGTTTGGGAATCAGCTGGTGCTATCAATGCACAGGGCGAAGGATTCTTGCCAAATATGCCTACAGAGGAAGTTTTCACAGCGCCTGATTTCCGTCGCGCAGATGGTTATGTCACTTCTACAAAACCGCTTAGTTATAACGGAAACATTATTGAAGGTATTAAGGTGACCTTTAAGGATGGACAAATCGTGGATATTTCAGCTGAGAAGGGTGATCAGGTCATGAAAGACCTTGTCTTTGAAAATGCGGGTGCGCGTGCCTTAGGTGAATGTGCCTTGGTACCAGATCCAAGCCCAATTTCTCAGTCAGGCATTACCTTCTTTAATACTCTTTTCGATGAGAATGCATCAAACCACTTGGCTATCGGTGCAGCCTATGCAACTAGCGTTGTTGGTGGAGCGGAGATGAGCGAAGAGGAGCTTGAAGCTGCGGGGCTTAACCGTTCAGATGTTCACGTAGACTTTATGATTGGTTCTAACCAAATGGATATCGATGGTATCCGTGAGGATGGGACACATGTACCACTCTTCCGTAACGGAGATTGGGCAAATTAAGGAGATAATATGTTAGGAAGTATGTTCGTTGGTCTCCTAGTGGGATTTTTAGCAGGTACTCTGACCAATCGTGGAGAACGCATGGGATGTTTTGGAAAAATGTTTCTCGGCTGGATTGGTGCCTTTATAGGCCACTTGCTTTTTGGGACTTGGGGACCGATAATAGCAGGAACTGCCATTATTCCGGCAGTACTAGGTTCCATGATTGTCTTAGCGATTTTCTGGAGACGAGGAAGTTAATTTCTTAAATCTGATACTCAATGAAAATCAAAGAGCAAACTAGGAGACTAGCCACAGGTTGCTCAAAGCACTGTTTTGAGGTTGCAGATAGAACTGACGAAGTCAGCTCAAAACACTGTTTTGAGGTTGCAGATAGAACTGACGAAGTCAGTAACATCTATACGGCAAGACGACGTTGACACGGTTTGAAGAGATTTTTGAAGAGTATGAAACGAAAAGGAGGTTGGTCATTGTACCAGCCTCCTTTTGATATGATATAATAGTTCTATGAGATTAGATAAATTTTTAGTTACCTGCGCTGTAGGGAGTCGGACAGAGGTCAAAAACATGCTCAAGGCTGGGCGCGTGACGGTAAATGGTAAAAAAGAAAAGTCAGCAAAATTGCAGATTGATGAAGAAATAGATGAGATTCGCTTTGATGGGCAAGTGTTGGAGTATGAAGAGTTTGTCTACTACATGATGAACAAGCCCCAAGGAGTTATCTCAGCGACTGAGGATCCTAAGCACAGAACCGTTCTGGACTTGTTGGATGATATTGCTCGGAGCAAGGAAGTTTTCCCAGTAGGACGCTTGGATATTGATACACATGGTCTTCTACTCTTGACCAATGATGGCCAGCTTGCCCATGCTCTTCTTTCGCCCAAGCGTCATGTGGACAAGACTTATCTGGCTCAGGTCAAGGGAATGATGACCCAAGAAGATGTGGAGACATTTGCCAAGGGAATTCCTCTTAAGGATTTTACCTGTCAGCCCGCTAGACTGGAGCTTGTGTCCATAGATACAGAAAAAAATCAAAGCCAAATCCGTGTGACCATTGCAGAAGGGAAGTTTCATCAGGTCAAGCGTATGGTGGGCTACTGTGGCAAGGAAGTAGTAGACTTGCAACGTTTGACTATGGGAACGCTAGTATTGGATGAGAACTTGCAGAGAGGAGAATGGCGTCGCTTGACCAAGGAAGAATTAGAAGATCTCCGTGCAAGTATTGCTTAGTTTGGTTTATATTCGAAAAGGTGAGGAAGAATGTCCTTGCCTTTTATGTTTTTCAGTTGCTTCCTTTGTGAAAAGAGTTATAATAGACTGTAGAATAAAAGGAGGAATCTATGAACGCGATTCAAGAATCATTTACTGATAAACTATTTGCCAACTATGAAGCAAATGTTAAATACCAAGCGATTGAAAATGCTGCTAGCCACAACGGGATTTTTGCAGCTCTAGAACGCCGTCAAAGCCATGTAGACAATACACCTGTTTTCTCATTGGATTTGACCAAGGACAAGGTAACTAACCAGAAAGCATCTGGTCGTTGCTGGATGTTTGCAGCTCTTAACACCTTCCGTCACAAGCTCATTTCACAATATAAATTGGAAAATTTTGAGTTGTCACAGGCCCACACCTTCTTCTGGGACAAGTATGAGAAATCAAACTGGTTCTTGGAGCAAGTGATTGCGACTGCAGTTCAAGATCTAACTAGCCGTAAGGTTAAATTCCTACTTCAAACTCCCCAACAAGATGGCGGTCAATGGGATATGGTCGTTTCTCTCTTTGAGAAATACGGTGTCGTGCCTAAGTCAGTTTACCCTGAGTCTGTTTCATCTAGTAGCAGCCGTGAGCTAAATGCAATCCTTAACAAATTGCTTCGCCAAGATGCTCAAATCTTGCGTGACTTGCTTGCTTCTGGCGCAGACCAAGCGACTGTTCAAGCTAAGAAAGAAGACCTCTTGCAAGAAATTTTTAACTTCCTTGCTATGTCATTGGGGCTTCCACCACGAAAATTTGACTTTGCTTATCGCGATAAAGACAACAACTACCAAAGCGAAAAGAGCATTACACCACAAGAGTTTTACAAGAAATATGTCAATCTTCCTCTAGAAGACTACGTTTCTGTTATCAATGCTCCAACTGCTGATAAACCTTATGGCCAATCTTATACAGTTGAGATGTTGGGAAATGTGGTTGGTAGCCGTGCGGTTCGTTACATCAATGTACCGATGGAACGCTTGAAAGAATTAGCGATTGCCCAAATGCAAGCAGGTGAGACTGTTTGGTTTGGATCAGATGTCGGTCAACTCAGCAATCGTAAAGCTGGGATCCTTGCGACAGATGTTTATGACTTTGAATCAAGCATGGACATTAAACTCACTCAAGACAAGGCTGGACGTTTGGATTACAGTGAGAGCTTGATGACCCACGCCATGGTCTTGACAGGTGTGGATTTGGATGAAAATGGCAAGTCAACCAAGTGGAAGGTTGAAAACTCATGGGGAGACAAGGTTGGTACAGATGGTTACTTTGTTGCTTCAGATGCTTGGATGGACGAATACACTTATCAAATTGTTGTTCGTAAGGAATTACTAACAGCAGAAGAACTAGCTGCCTATGAAGCAGAACCAATCGTCCTTGCACCATGGGATCCAATGGGTGCCTTGGCATAATAAATGAGATATAAAAAGAACGGTTCTATAATTTTTAGGGTTGATGGAAATTTTCCACCAACCCTATTTTAGTGTATACAAAAAGGCCAACATCCATTATATTAAAGGCGCTGAAACCTAAAACAAAAGAATGATGACCATATGAACAATATACTAGAAGCTACACTACAAATCAAAGATAAAAACATTATTTGGGATAATAATGTTCAAGAGAAGATATTAAAAAATAGAAAATCTTTATTTTATTCAGCTACATATACGCATAAACCAGAATTTTGTGCCGTTTGTGGGTGCGTTAGCCAAAATAACAATATAGTTAAAAACGGGACGAAAACTTCTCGTATCACTCTCTGTTCTGTTTCAGGCCTTCCAGCCTACTTAAATCTACGAAATCAGAGATTTCTCTGTAGAGAATGTGGTTCTTCATTTACTGCAGATACTAGCCGAATTGTAGAAAAATACTGTCATATCTCGAAACGATTAAAAAATGAAATTAAGACAAAAATAAGTGAAACAGTATCTGAAACATATATTGCCAAAGAAACAAATGTTTCAATTCATACCGTTAGACGTATCATATATGATACAGCACGATTATTAACGATTAAACCATTACATGATTTACCTGAGCATTTGTGTTTTGATGAATTTAAATCTGTTAAATCTTCCGATTGCAATATGAGCTTCATTATTTTTGATAGCACTACACACAAGTTGGTCGATGTTGTACGAGATAGAAAATCTTACAGTTTGAAACAATATTTTTATCGTTTTGAGCCTAAGACTAGATTAAAGGTGAAAACTATCTCCATCGATATGTACTTGCCATACATTCAATTAATAAAAGAAATGTTTCCTAACGCAAAAATTATCATTGATCCTTTTCACATTGTACAAGCCTTGAATAGAGAATTAAATAGAACTCGGGTACGTATCATGAATCAGCATCGTTATAAAAATCCTAAATTATATCGAAAGTTAAAATACTATTGGAAGTTAATTTTAAAGAACTCTAATGAACTTCAGAACTATAAATATAATCGTTATAAGCTTTTTGAAAGCTTCATAACAAGTAAAGGAATCGTAGATTATATCTTAGAAAAAAATCCATCTCTTAAAAATGATTATGAGGTTGTATATTCACTTCGTGAATGTATACAGGATAGAGATTATATAGAATTCAAGGAAACGATTGAAGCAGCTACGCAATTAGACCTATCTCCTGGTTTAAAAAGAGTTTTAAAGACTCTTATGACTTACTTGCCATATATTCAAAATACTTGTGAGTATCCAACTAGAACAAATGGCCCTATTGAAGGAATAAACAATAAAAGCGCTTAAAAGAAATGCCTACGGCTTTAGAAACTATTACCATTTTAGAAATAGGATTATTTTAATAACAAAAATGTTTGGCCCAAAACAAAAAGGAATTAAGCAACAATTAGTTGTTTAATCCCTTCCTAAATTTCTTCATCAACACTATTTGACAAAGAGCCCTTTTTTAGTGCTCAAAATAGCACTCAATTTTAAATGGATTTGGTGTTCAAAAAATATAATCAAATGCAACAAACTAATTTCATTTTTAATAGGCACAATTAATTTTAGAAGATAGTACGAAAAAATATTGACTATTTTCTTTAGAAAGTGTAAAATTTAGATAGATTATTTAAAATGAGGTTTTTTTATCTTGTCTATATTAAAGAAGAAAGTTAATATGTTTAGTGTACTATTGAATGTGGTATTAATAGCTATTATAGCTATTGGAGTGCTATTTTTCTTACCTAAGGAACATAAATCAGAAGTCAAATCGTCAATTAATATCGAAAGTATTGAAAAAGTGAATGAAGTTGTATTTTTGAATGCGGGAATTAATGAAATTATTTCTGAAACAAAAACAACTCAAGTTTTTGGGTTTGATGTGCCGTTCTCTAAAAAAGCAGCATTAGTAATTTTAAATTATAAAGCTAAATTTGGAATTAAAAGTAGTGTAAAGGTTGAACAAATAAGCGAAAAAGAATATAAGGTTATTGTTCCAAAATTGGAAGTAATTGGTGTTGAACTTTCAAAAGATAATCCTTATGATTTATATGATAGTCATGGAGAGTTATTAAGTGGAACTACAGAAGATATTGATACTGGGAAATTGGTCTCTAACCAACTTTCTAGTGATAGACAAGCAGAGTATTTAGATAAATTTAAGAGTGAAATTAAAGAATCTGCAATCAATTATTATAAAACAATATTTTCTTCAATGGATTCTGAAGTAAAAGTAACTATAGAATTTACAGAATAATTTTTGAAATACAAACCCCTGGCCATCTCTGGTCAGGGTTTTGTGTGGTTCTATAATTTTTAGGGTTGATGGAAATTTTCCACCAACCCTATTTTAGTGTATACAAAAAGGCCAACATCCATTATATTAAAAGCGCTGAAACCTAAAACAAAAGAATGATGACCATATGAACAATATACTAGAAGCTACACTACAAATCAAAGATGCACACAATGAAGGTGTTACATTCCATTTCTTAGAGAATATTAAAGAAGTATTGCGTGATGAGAGTGGGAAAGTAACTGGTGTAAAGGTTATTACAATGGAACTTGGTGAATCAGATGAAAGTGGAAGAAGATCAACGCATGAAGTGGCAGGTAGTGAACATATTATTCCATGTGACCTTGTCGTTGCAGCAATTGAACAAAAGTAGACTTTAGTGTTCTAGATGAAAGGTAAAAATTTGACTTTCGGTCAACATCAGAATACAATAGAAATGAACTAATAACAGGGGATGCATATTTAGGTCCTCAATCTATCGCAACCGCAATTAAAGGCGGGTGAGAAGTTGCGACAGAAGTACATGAGTCGTTTAAAGAAAACACATAAATAACTTGTGGTGCCTTTCGTTTTTTTACTGGTGGGAAAATTAAGGAACTATAGTTATAAATCCTTGAAGATATTAATATATTAACATGCGTATATTTATGGGAAGATTAAATAGAAATATTTGATATTAGCAAGAATATCTACATCCTATAACAATACAAGTATTAATATATTCATAAAATATTAGGAGGAGAAATAATGAACAAGAAACTATTATCAGGCTTATGTGCAGCAGTACTCTTATCAGGTTTAGTAGGATGCGGACCTAAGGAGTCAAAACAAAATACCACAACAAGTACTTCTACAATAGAAACAAAAAATAACACAACAAATAACTCTGAAGTAACAGAGAAGAACTTCAAAGACTTCCCAGAGACAGATGAAAAGTACTTCACATATGATGAATGGCAAGAAGGTTATGTCATCTATAGTTGTACTTCTGACGATAAGGTTGTTCGTGTACCAAAGGAAATTAAAGGTAAACCTGTTATCGCAATTGGAGAACGTGGTCTTGCGAACTTGAAACATTGTGAGGCAATCGTTTTACCAGATACAGTACGATATATTGGAAAAGGTGCGTTTGCGATTGACAATAAGTTAAAGTATGTCCACTTTGGTAAGTCAATAGAAACAGTAGAAGATGATGTTTTCAACTCTGACAGTTCATTAGAATCAGTTGTATTCCCAGAAGGAACAAAGAGTATTGGAATATTAGTATTCTGGGGGACATCATCAATTAAATCTATTACAATTCCAGCAAGTGTAACAGAAATTACAGAATACTTCTATTTTGTGGATAACTGTAACCCAGATGTAGAAATCCATACACCTAAGGGATCAAAGGCAGAAGAAGTAGCTAAAGCAATGCAACTTAAAGTAGTAAATGACTAAAGGGGAATAGTATGAACAAGAAATTACTATCAGGCTTAGGGACTGACCCCAAAAAGTGAGAATTTAATAAAAACACCCTAGGGCTACCGTCTTCGGTATTCAACCGGAGACAGGTAGTCCAATTTTTGTTGGATTCTTTTTTCATTAGGTTCTTCATCAACACTATTTGACAAAGAGCCAAAAGAATCAGGTGATAAACCTGATTCTTTTTTTGTTTGTACATTCTCACCAAGATTACATGATACCGAAGAAACGAGCTGCGATACCTACTGCAAAGAGTGCAAGGATGATTGAGATTGGTGATACTTTTTTCTTAAGCAACCACATGCAAAGGAAAGTAAGGAGAAGTCCCATCAATCCTGGAATCAATGAGTTCAACTGACCTTGAAGGGTTTGTGGTTGAATCTTATCTAGGCTCAATCCACCAAGGGCTTGACCAAGGATACCTTTCAATTCAGCACCTGATACAGGTCCTTCTGGGAAGTTGATGTAGGCACCTTCAGCCAGTTGTTTACCTGGAAGGTTAACAGTAAAGTTAATCGATACCCAACGTTGTACAAGAACGGCAAGAATGAACATACCAAGGATAGAAGCACCTTTAGTGATGTCTTTCAAGATACCACCAGACATGTCTTTAGTGATTTCAGAACCAGCCTTGTAACCAAACTCTTGTGTGTACCATAGGAAGGCCATACGGATAGCATTCCATCCGAAGAAGAAGAGAAGTGGACCAACCAAGTTACCAGATGCAGCAAGTGATGCACCAAGAGCTCCAAGGATAGGACGAACTGTAAACCAGAATACTGGGTCACCGATACCTGCAAGAGGTCCCATCATACCGATTTTAACCCCTTGGATAGCAGCATCATCAATTTCAACACCGTTTGCACGTTCTTCTTCAAGTGCAAGAGTAACCCCCATGATTGGAGCAGCTACGTATGGGTGTGTGTTGAAGAACTCAAGGTGACGCTCAAGAGCAGCAGCTTGGTCTTCTTTAGTAGTGTACAATTTTTTGATAGCTGGGATCAATGAGTAAGCCCAACCCAAGTTTTGCATACGCTCGTAGTTCCAAGAACCTTGAAGGAATTGTGAACGCCACCAAACTTTTTTACGATCTGATTTTGATAATTGAAGTTTTTCAGTCATGATTGTTCCCCTTTCTAGTAGTCTTCTAGGATATCACCGATTGGGTCGTTAGAAGTCGCAGCTCCGCCGCCACCGTTACCACCTTGTTTTGAAAGGTTAAGGTAGATGAAGGCAAGGGCAACACCGACTACACCAAGGGCAATCAAAGTCAATTGAGAAATCGCAGCAAGTGCAAAACCGATTGCGAAGAATGGCCATACTTCACGAGTTGCCATCATGTTGATAACCATAGCGTAACCAACGGCAACGACCATAGCACCACCGACAGCCATACCACCGTTCAACCATTCTGGCATCAATTTAAGAGCATCTTGAACGGCAGAAGCTGGGATAGCGATAAGGAAGGCTGCAGGGATAGCAATACGAAGACCTTGAAGAAGAAGTGCGATAAAGTGAGCACGTTCAACAGCTGCAATATTTCCTTCTTTAGCAGCAGCATCTGCAGTGTGAACCAAACCAACTGAGATTGTACGAACAATCATAGTCAAGAAAAGTCCAGCTACGGCAAGAGGGATAGCTGTTGCTGTTGCAACGGCGATACCTTCAGTAGTAAAGTTACCACCTTTGATCAAGATGATTGCTGCGGCAACAGATGCAAGAGCAGCGTCAGGAGCTACGGCAGCTCCGATGTTTGCCCAACCAAGGGCGATCATTTGAAGTGATCCACCAAGCATAACCCCTGCTTCGAGGTTACCAGTTGCAAGTCCGATAAGGGTACATGCGACGATTGGTTGATGGAATTGGAATTGGTCGAGGATACCTTCAAGACCTGCAAGGAAGGCAACAACTACAACCAAGACAGCAGAAATAATTGAAATATCTGACATGGTTTTATTCCTTTTCTATTTAATGATAATAAAGTGAAAAATTTTCTTAGAATTCTTCTATAGTTTGATATTTGTTATTGAACGTTGGCTTTGCTAATCAAGTCAAACAAATCTTTTTTAGTGTCGTTTGGTACTTTACGTACGTCAAATTCAACACCGAGGTCACGCATTTTTTCAAATGTAGCAACGTCATCTTTGTCCATAGACAAAACGTTGTTGACCATTGTTTTACCTGTTGAGTGAGCCATTGATCCTACGTTAAGGGTCTTGATTGGCACGCCACCTTCGATTGCACGAAGGGCATCTTGAGGTGTTTCAAACAAGATAAGGGCATGTGTTTCTCCAAAACGTGGGTCTTTTGAAACCTCAATCAATTTTTGGATTGGTACAACATTGGCTCTGACATTATTTGGAGCTGCTTGTTTAATCAATTCTTTACGAAGATCGTCGTTGGCAACGTTATCTGAAGCAACGATAATACGGTCTGCTTTTGAATCTGGAGTCCAAGCAGTTGCAACCTGACCGTGAAGTAGACGAGTGTCCAGACGGGCAAGGTTAATCTTGAGTTTTCCATCTCCGATAACAGTTCCTTCTGGAATAGCAGCTTGAGCAACTGGAGCAGCTGCAGCGCTTGCTACTTCCTCAACTGGGTTTAACTCTTCTGGAAGAGCTTTGATGCCATCTTTGGCTTCTTTAATGATATTAGCAGCGACTTTTTCTACACCTGCAGCAGCGTCCATGAGGCGCTCTGTGTAGGCTTGAATTAACATCGGTAAGTTAAGTCCTGTGATGATGGCAAACTTACGCTCAGGATTTTCTCCCATCACGCGACTAGCTTGGTTAAATGGAGATCCACTCCAAAGGTCAGCCAAAACTAGAACCTCATCTTCTGCGTCAAATGCAGCAACAGCGTTATTAAACTTAGCGTATAGATCATCAGGACCTTCATTTGGCATAAAGGTTACAACTTGAACCTTTTCTTGTTCACCAAAGATCATAGAACCTGACTGATGAATACCCGCAGCAAATTCGCCGTGGCTCGCAATAATGATTCCGATACTCATTATTGTCATTCCTCCTTTTTTGTTTTAGTTTTCGTTTAAGAAAACTTTAAGACTGTTTAAGTATAAACCGTTTTCATCTAAAAATCAACTATTTATCATAAAATAATTAAAAAGATTACATCTGAAAATATTGATATACTGAGTTTTAGAGAAGTTTTTTTGAATTCTTATTAAAAAATTTAATATAAAAAAGTTGGAAGCGCATTCCAACTTTTTAAAATAGGTTTCTATTAGATTAGTGGGTGAAGTCGAGTACCATACGTCCTTGGATTTGACCTTTTTCCATTTCGTCGAAAATGGCAACAGCATCTTCTACTGGACGTTTTTGAACAACTGGGACTACCAGACCTTCTGCACCGAATTGGAAGGCTTCTTCCAAGTCTTTACGAGTTCCAACAAGAGAACCGATGACTTGGATTCCATCTAGAACGGTTTTCACGATGCTGAGTTCCATCATTTCAGAAGGAAGACCAACAGCGACGACGCGACCACCGGCACGAACGGAGTCAACAGCCTGATTGAAGGCAACTTTAGATACAGCAGTTACGACAGCTGAATGAGCTCCTCCATCAGTTTTTTCCTTGATGAGTCCTGGTACATCATCAACTTCTAGGCCGTTAATCACAATGTCAGCGCCTACTTCTTTTGCAAGGGCAAGTTTGTCGTTATTGATATCAACTGCGATGACATGAGCATTGAATACTTTTTTAGCGTATTGAACAGCTAGGTTACCAAGGCCACCAGCACCGTAAAGGACAACCCATTGGCCTGGTTCAACTTTGGCCTCTTTAATAGCTTTATAGGTTGTTACACCAGCACATGTGATAGAAGAAGCTTGGGCTGGATCAAGTCCGTCAGGAACTTTGACAGCATAGTCTGCAGTTACAATACATTGTTCAGCCATACCACCATCTACTGAGTAGCCAGCATTTTTTACAGTACGGCAAAGAGTTTCACGGCCAGTTGTACAGTATTCGCAAGTACCACATCCTTCAAAGAACCAAGCAACGCTGACGCGGTCACCGACTTTAAGGCTTTTCACATCTGGGGCAATTTCTTTAACGATACCAACACCTTCATGTCCTAAAACACGTCCTGGTACTTGACCAAAGTCACCATGGGCAACGTGGAGGTCAGTGTGGCAAACACCACAGTATTCAATTTCTACAAGTGCTTCTCCAGTTTCAAGTGGACGGAGTACTTTTTCTTCAACAGCAACACCAGTGCTTTCTGGATTTACAACAACAGCTTTCATAGCTATCCTCCTTGATATTAACTGAGAGCGGGAGAAACAGGACTGGATTGATTTTGTGTCAACAGAGTCGAGTATGACGAGCTCTCTTGTATTTATATGTGAAGTATATCACAAAAGAAAGCCTTTTCCAAGGTTTTGGAGGTGAAAAATAGAACAATCGATTAACCGGTTGATGAGACTGTGAAAAGAACACAAAGACCAGCCCGCAAGCTGGTCATACTCTTCGAAAATCTCTTCAAACCACGTCAGCTTCGCCTTGCCGTACTCAAGTACTGCCTACGGCTAGCTTCCTAGTTTGCTCTTTGATTTTCATTGAGTATCAGTATGGACTATAAGAATAAGTCTTGCATGGTTTTGGCAACCCCGTCTTGGTCATTTGTCAAGGAAATTTGCTCATCTGCATAGGGGAGTAGCTCAGGATTGGCATTTTTCATGGCATAACCTTTCCCAGCAAAAGCGAGCATTTCGGTATCATTGTGCTCATCTCCAAAAGCAATCAAATCCTTTTTGTCACGGTTCATTACCTTGAGCAAGTAGTCTAAGGCGAAGGCCTTGTTGACACCTTTTGGGGTACACTCAAGGATATTGAGCGGACCTCCCCAAGTATTGATAGACAGTTGATGCTGGTAGAAGGCGTTCATTTCTTTTGCTAAGGCATATTTGTCACTGGCTCTGGTCTGCAACAGGATACAGTTAGGGTCCTTGGTCACCAATTCAGGCTGGAATTGATCTTCAGGCTGGAAAGCTTCTACACCAAATAGTTTGGGATTGGCAATTTCTTCATTAGGATTTGTGATATAGAATTTTTTACGATACTCTCCAGCGATAAAATCGGCTTGAATGTCCTCTGAACGTCGAACCATGTCTAGCAGATATTTTTTGTCTACAGTTAAACACTTTTCAAAATCCCAAACTTGGTCTGGTAAATGAGTAAGGGAGCCGTTGAAATTAATCATAGGAGTGTTTAAGCCTAGTTCATGGTAAAAATCTTTTGACATACGGTAAGGGCGACCTGTCGTAATAATAACCTGATGGCCTTTTTCAGCAACTTTTTTAATGGTTTCTTTGGTAAAGTCAGAAATTTGACTGTCTGAGTTGAGCAGGGTGCCATCCAGGTCAACTGCAATAATTTTTTTCGTCATATGGACCTTTCTAGTGTCTTTTCAGATAAGATGTCTACTATTATAACAGAAAGCAGGCAGAAAATCAGATTCGAAACCAAAAAAGAAATTTCATCAAATTCTTAAATAAATCAAACAAAGATATTGAAAAAGTGAATGATAAATGATATAATTCTATTATTGTTCGTAAAAATTAAAAGGAGATTGATAATGGACAAATTATTTAAACTAAAAGAGAACGGTACAGACGTTCGTACAGAGGTTCTCGCTGGTTTAACAACTTTCTTTGCAATGAGCTATATTCTCTTTGTAAACCCACAAATTCTTTCGCAAACAGGAATGCCTGCTCAGGGTGTATTCCTCGCAACGATTATCGGTGCAGTTGCTGGTACCTTGATGATGGCCTTCTACGCTAACTTACCTTACGCCCAAGCACCAGGTATGGGACTCAATGCCTTCTTTACCTTTACAGTTGTATTTGGGCTCGGTTATTCTTGGCAAGAAGCCCTAGCTATGGTCTTCATCTGTGGGGTCATCTCATTGATTATTACCTTGACAAATGTTCGTAAAATGATCATTGAATCGATTCCAAATGCCCTTCGCTCAGCAATTTCAGCTGGTATTGGTGTCTTTCTTGCCTACGTGGGGATTAAGAATGCTGGACTTTTGAAATTCACGATTGATCCAGGAAACTATATTGTTGTAGGAGAAGGGGCTGACAAAGCCCAAGCAACGATTGCGGCAAACTCTTCAGCGGTTCCAGGCTTGGTCAGCTTTAATAATCCAGCTGTTTTGGTGGCTCTTGCAGGACTTGCCATTACTATCTTCTTTGTTATTAAAGGGATTAAAGGGGGAATTATCCTTTCTATCTTGACAACAACTGTTCTTGCTATCGCAGTTGGTTTGGTAGATTTGTCTAGTATCGATTTTGCTAATAACCATGTTGGTGCAGCCTTTGAAGACTTGAAGACAGTCTTTGGTGCAGCTCTTGGTTCAGAAGGTTTGGGAGCTTTGATTTCAGATACAGCTCGCTTACCTGAAACTCTGATGGCTATTCTTGCCTTCTCATTGACAGATATTTTTGATACAATTGGTACCTTGATCGGTACAGGTGAAAAAGTTGGTATCGTAGCGACAAATGGTGAAAATCACCAATCAGTTAAGTTGGACAAGGCTCTTTACTCTGACTTGATTGGTACTTCAATTGGTGCCATCGCAGGTACTTCAAACGTAACGACTTATATTGAGTCTGCTGCTGGTATCGGTGCAGGTGGACGTACTGGTTTGACAGCCTTGGTTGTAGCTATCTGTTTTGCGATCTCAAGCTTCTTTAGTCCACTTCTAGCGATCGTACCAACAGCCGCTACAGCTCCAATCTTGATTATCGTTGGGATTATGATGTTGGCTAGCTTGAAAAATATCCATTGGGACGATATGTCTGAAGCGGTTCCTGCTTTCTTCACATCTATCTTTATGGGATTCAGCTACTCTATCACTCAAGGGATTGCAGTTGGTTTCTTGACTTACACTTTGACTAAGCTTGTCAAAGGTCAAGCTAAAGATGTTCACGTCATGATTTGGATTTTGGATGCCTTGTTTATCCTTAACTACATCAGCATGGCCCTATAATAGGATAACCCAGGGGGATTTCCCCCCTTTTTTAATATAAAGGAGATGAATGATGGAAGAGAAAAGTATATGGAAAGAATTGTTGAATCGTGCAGGTTGGCTGTTAATCTTCTTTCTGGCGACAATTTTATATCAGATTCCTATAGGGGTTACTGCTATTTTAACTTTAAATGCAGTACCACTGTTGCAGTCAGGACTGATAGTTGCAGGAATTTCGATTGTGATTCTGGTGCTATTTATTATTGGAGCTCGTAAAACGCAATTAGCAAGTTTTAATTTTCTTTTTTTAGAGCTAAGGATCTAGCACGTTTGGGCTTGAGTTATTTAGTTATTATCTGTTCAAATATACTTGGTTCCATCTTGTTGCAACTGTCAAATGAGACGACAACAGGGAACCAGTCTCAGATTAACGATATGGTTCAAAATAGTTCTTTGATTTCTAGCTTTTTCTTGCTAGCCGTACTTGCTCCGATTTGTGAGGAAATCTTGTGCCGTGGGATTGTTCCTAAAAAGATTTTCCGAGGAAAAGAGAACTTGGGATTTGTAGTCGGTACGGTTGTGTTTGCTTTATTGCATCAACCAAGTAATTTACCTTCTTTATTGATTTATGGAGGTATGTCGATCGTTCTGTCTTGGACGGCTTACAAGACCCAACGTTTGGAAATGTCTATCTTGCTTCACATGATTGTGAATGGGGTTGCTTTCTGTTTGTTGGCTCTTGTGGTGATCATGAGTCGGACATTAGGGATTTCTGTTTAAGATTTTTGACAATTGCTTACTTGTTTCTATTGGGAAAAAAGATGAATGCAATCGTGTCCATCTTTTTCTTTTTATGGTAAAATAGAGAAATAATATGGTGAAAAGCCTTGAGGGAGTGACCGATATGTCAACTAAAGTAAATCATGCAAAGACAGCTATTTGCGGAATTATCAATGTAACCCCAGATTCCTTTTCGGATGGTGGTCAATTTTTTGCTCTTGAGCAGGCACTCCAGCAGGCTCGTAAATTGATAGCAGAAGGGGCTAGTATGCTAGATATCGGCGGAGAATCGACTCGGCCGGGAAGTAGCTATGTTGAGATAGAAGAGGAAATCCAGCGTGTTGTTCCAGTGATTAAAGCGATTCGCAAGGAAAGTGATGTCCTCATCTCTATTGATACTTGGAAGAGTCAGGTAGCAGAAGCTGCTTTGGCTGCTGGTGCCAATCTAGTCAATGATATCACTGGTCTTATGGGTGATGAGAAAATGGCCCATGTGGTTGCTAAGGCTGGTGCGAAAGTAGTCATTATGTTTAATCCAGTCATGGCGCGACCTCAGCATCCTAGCTCGCTCATCTTCCCTCATTTCGGTGTTGGTCAAGCTTTTACAGAGGAAGAGTTAGCTGACTTTGAAAAAATGCCAATCGAAGACTTGATGGAGACTTTCTTTGACAGAGCCCTATCGAGAGCGGACGAAGCTGGAATCGCACAAGAAAATATCCTGTTGGATCCAGGAATCGGCTTTGGTCTGACCAAGAAAGAAAATTTGCTTCTTTTACGGGATCTGGATAAACTCCATCAGAAGGGCTATCCAATCTTTCTTGGAGTGTCGCGTAAGCGGTTTGTCATCAATATCCTTGAAGAAAATGGCTTTGAAGTCAATCCTGAGACAGAACTTGGTTTCCGCAATAGGGACACGGCTTCGGCTCATGTAACCAGTATCGCTGCGAGACAGGGTGTGGAAGTGGTGCGCGTGCATGACGTAGCCAGTCACAAGATGGCAGTTGAAATTGCATCAGCCATTCGATTGGCTGATGAAGCGGAAAATTTAGATTTAAAACAATATAAATAAGATGAAAGAAATTGAAAACAATCAGTGGATTGCTAACTACCGGACGGATCAACCGCATTTTGGCTTGGAACGAATGGTGGAACTGTTAGCTTTGCGCGGAAATCCCCATCTCAAACTCAAAGTCATCCATATCGGAGGAACCAATGGCAAGGGTTCGACCATTGCTTTTTTGAAAAATATGCTGGAAAAGCTAGGTCTGAGAGTTGGGGTGTTCAGCTCGCCCTATCTCATTCATTATACAGACCAGATTAGCATCAATGGGGCATCTATCCTAGAAGCGAGACTAGAAGCCCTCATGGCGGATTACCGGTCTTTGCTGGAGGGAGAAGCGGCCGCTAATTTACAGGGGACAACCGAGTTTGAGATTATCACAGCCATAGCCTATGATTACTTTGCCTCAGAGCAAGTAGATGTGGCCATCATGGAAGTGGGTATGGGCGGACTCTTGGATAGTACCAATGTCTGCCAACCCATTTTAACAGGTATCACGACTATTGGACTGGACCATGTAGCCCTACTTGGTGATACCTTGGAAGCCATAGCAGAGCAGAAAGCTGGTATTATCAAACAAGGTATTCCCTTGGTTACAGGTAGTATTGCTCCAGAAGCTTTGGCTGTGATTGACAGCATTGCGGAAGGGAAAGATGCGCCGAGATTTGCCTACGGGACAGATTATCAGGTCAGCCATCAAAAGAGTGTGGTTACAGGTCAAGTCTTTGACTATACAAGTGTTGTCAGACAAGGTCGTTTCCAGACTGGCCTGCTTGGTTTGCACCAGATAGAGAATGCTGGGATGGCCATAGCTTTACTCGATACTTTTTGTCAGGAGGATGGCCGAGAGCTACCAGCTAATATCTTGATTGCTCAAGCTCTGGAAGAAACAAGATGGCCGGGGCGTCTGGAGGTCATGTCAAGGAACCCCTTGATGATCTTGGATGGGGCCCACAATCCCCATGCTATTAAGGCTTTATTGGCAACCTTGCAAGAACGCTTTGCGGATTATCGTAAGGAAATCCTCTTTACTTGCATCAAAACCAAGGCCTTGGAGGATATGTTGGACTTGCTGGGGGCCATGCCAGATACCGAGCTTACCCTGACACATTTTGACGACAGTCGGGCGACTGATGAAAGAGTGTTGAAAGAGGCAGCTAAGTCTAGAAATCTCAGCTACCAAGGTTGGCAGGATTTTCTAGAGCAGAAATTGACAGATAAAAAAGAAGAGAAACAAACAGTTAGGATTGTCACGGGTTCCTTGTATTTCTTTAGCCAAGTGAGAGCCTATCTGATGGAGAGGAAGAACGAAAATGGATACACAAAAGATTGAAACAGCTGTAAAAATGATTATCGAAGCTGTCGGAGAGGACGCTAACCGTGAGGGCTTGCAGGAAACGCCTGCTCGTGTGGCACGTATGTACCAAGAGATTTTTTCAGGGCTTGGTCAAACAGCGGAGGAACATTTGTCAAAATCCTTTGAGATTATCGACGATAATATGGTTGTAGAAAAGGATATCTTTTTCCATACTATGTGTGAACACCACTTCTTGCCATTTTATGGTAGAGCGCATATTGCCTATATTCCAGATGGTCGTGTGGCAGGTTTGTCTAAGCTAGCCCGTACGGTTGAAGTTTATTCGAAAAAACCACAAATTCAAGAACGTTTGAATATCGAAGTAGCTGATGCCTTGATGGACTATCTAGGTGCTAAAGGAGCCTTTGTTGTCATTGAGGCGGAACATATGTGTATGAGCATGCGTGGTGTCAGAAAACCAGGTACTGCAACCTTGACGACAGTAGCTCGTGGTCTATTTGAAACAGATAAGGACCTCCGAGATCAGGCTTATCGTTTAATGGGACTATAATACTCTTCGAAAATCTCTTCAAACCAGGTCAGCTTCCATCTGCAACCTCAAAACAGTGTTTTGAGCAGCCTGCAGCTAGCTTCCTAGTTTGAACTTTGATTTTCATTGAGTATAAAAAGAATCCGCTTTGGGCGGATTTTTCTAGAAAGGAATCATTATGGATCAACTGCAGATTAAGGATTTGGAAATTTTTGCCTATCATGGTCTTTTTCCTAGTGAGAAGGAATTGGGGCAAAAGTTTGTCGTTTCAGCTATCCTATCCTATGATATGACCAAGGCGGCTACAGACTTGGATTTGACAGCTTCTGTCCATTATGGAGAACTGTGTCAGCAGTGGACGACTTGGTTTCAGGAAACGAGTGAGGACTTGATTGAAACGGTAGCTTATAAACTGGTGGAACGTACTTTTGAGGCTTATCCTCTTGTCCAAGAAATTCAGCTGGAACTGAAAAAACCTTGGGCGCCAGTTCATTTGCCACTAGATACTTGCTCGGTAACCATTCATCGCCGCAAGCAGCGGGCCTTTATCGCCCTAGGAAGCAATATGGGGGATAAGTCAGCCAACTTGAAGCAAGCCATTGAGAAAATGCGAAATCGAGGTATCCATATTCTCAAAGAGTCCAGTGTCTTGACGACGGAGCCTTGGGGAGGTGTGGAGCAGGATATCTTTGCTAATCAAGTGGTTGAAGTAGAAACATGGTTGCCGGCTCCAGTGCTATTAGAGACCTTGTTAGCCATTGAGTCAGAGATGGGGCGGGTGAGAGAAGTGCATTGGGGACCTCGTTTGATTGATTTGGACTTGCTCTTTGTGGAGGACCAGATCCTTTATACAGACGACCTTATCTTGCCTCATCCTTACATAGCGGAACGCCTTTTTGTCCTTGAGTCCTTACAGGAAATTACACCTCATTTTATCCATCCTACCTTAAAGCAACCGATCCGTAACTTGTATAATGCTTTGAAAAAATAGAAAAACTCTAGCCTTCAGTCGTTTGTAACTGAAGGCTAGAGTTTTTAAAATAGGTCATTTTCTTCTGGGAGGAGGATAGTTTCTCTACCGTCCATGTCTAAAACCAGTACTCTTGGCGGATAAAGAGGGTCAAAAGGATGGTTAAAGTCAAAATCAATAGCTGTAGGGAGGTGTTGACTTGAAAAATGGAAGGTAATTTTTCCTTGGTTATTAAGCAATTGAAACTCGAGTTCTTCTTCCAATTCAAAGACATTTTTTAAGAAGTGGTCGATGATATACCAAAAAGAGTCAATGACATCATCAGGCAAGCTGGTAACAATGCCAAAACTAGCAGACCGCATGTGGGTATTGGTAAAAGCCATATCTTTGCCTCCTTTCTTTTCCATTATCATACAGCAAATAGGATTAAAAATCAAGAAAAGGCGATTTTTTCTTCATAAACATAGTTTTCTATGAAATTTTTTTCAAACAATCTTCAAAAAAAGCTTGAAAGTGTTTACAAATAGTGATAAAATGGAATAAGTAGAATCATGAAAACGAAATTTTCATATCGTCTCTTTTTTTGGAGTCTCGTGAGGTATGATATAGAAAGGAAATGAAATGAATACAGACGATACAGTAACGATTTATGATGTCGCCCGTGAAGCAGGAGTTTCAATGGCGACAGTTAGCCGTGTAGTCAATGGCAATAAGAATGTAAAAGAGAATACTCGTAAAAAAGTGCTTGAGGTGATTGATCGTTTGGATTACCGTCCAAATGCCGTGGCGCGTGGTCTTGCAAGTAAAAAGACAACCACTGTCGGTGTCGTGATCCCCAATATTACCAATGGTTATTTCTCAACGCTTGCTAAAGGAATTGATGATATCGCTGAAATGTACAAGTATAACATCGTCCTTGCTAATAGTGATGAGGATGATGACAAGGAAGTTTCAGTGGTTAACACCCTGTTTTCTAAGCAAGTGGATGGTATCATTTTTATGGGGTACCACTTGACTGAAAAAATTCGTTCAGAGTTTTCTCGTTCTCGAACACCAGTTGTTCTTGCAGGAACTGTGGATGTAGAACATCAGCTTCCAAGTGTCAATATTGACTACAAACAAGCAACGATTGATGCAGTAACCTACCTTGCTAAAGAGAACGAGCGCATTGCTTTCGTTAGCGGTCCACTAGTGGATGACATCAATGGTAAGGTTCGCTTGGTTGGCTACAAGGAAGCCTTGAAAAAAGCAGGTATTTCTTATAGCGAAGGATTGGTATTTGAATCTAAATACACTTATGAAGATGGCTATGCCTTGGCAGAGCGTTTAATTTCATCAAACGCAACTGCAGCAGTTGTAACAGGTGATGAACTGGCAGCAGGTGTCTTGAACGGCCTTGCTGATAAGGGTGTATCAGTACCAGAAGAGTTTGAAATTATTACTAGTGATGATTCGCAAGTCTCACGCTTTACCCGTCCAAACTTGACAACTATTGCCCAACCTCTTTATGACCTTGGTGCTATTAGTATGCGTATGTTGACTAAGATTATGCACAAGGAAGAGTTGGAAGAACGTGAAGTTCTCTTACCTCATGGATTAACAGAACGTCGTTCAACACGAAAACGTAAATAGAAAAAATCAGGGAATCGTGAAGATTTCCTGATTTTGCTTTCTGGAGAGGAGACTTAGCCTTCCATATAGTCTTTCAAAGCCTGTTCTGTTAGTCCGGCATTGAGAGCGATGAGGAGTTTCAAGCGGGCTTTTTGGGCGTTAAGTTCTTTGACAAAGAAAACACCTGCCTTTTGCAACTGCACGCCCCCACCTTGGTAGGCATAAACAGGCTCCGCTATACCGTTAAAGCATCGTGAAACCAGGGCGACTGGGATTCCTTTTTGCAGAAGGCTTTCTAATTTTTGAGCCGTTTCTTTGGGAATATTACCAGCTCCGAAGGCTTGGATAATCAAACCGTCCAGTTGTTCCAAATCCAGCATATCAATCAGCTCATCTGTCATACCAGCATAAGCCGAGATGATAGGTACCAAGCCTTGTATGTGATCAAGGTCAAAGCGAACACGAGGTTCAGCTGTTTTGAAGTAGAGGATTTCCTGTTTCATGATGAGACCAAGGGGGCCGTGAGTAGGAGTTTGGAAGGTACTGACATTGGTCGTATGTGTTTTGGTAACATACTTGGCAGCGTGGATCTCATCGTTCATAACAACCAAAACTCCTTTGTCAGCAGCCCTGTCATCGCTAGCCACTCGTAAAGCACTCAGATAATTATAAACACCGTCGCTACCGAGTTCATTGGAGCTACGCATGGCCCCTGTTAGAACGATGGGTATATGGGGAACTTCCATGGTATCAAGGAAATAAGCTGTTTCCTCTAAAGTATCGGTCCCGTGTGTGATCACCACTCCATCGTAGTTAGAAGCTTCCTCTTTAACTTTCTGGTAGAGGGCCAGCATATGCTTGGGTTTGATATGGGGGCTTGGCAGGTTAAAAAAGTCTAGGGCGTGGACTTGGATTCCTTCGAGGGGATTGGACACATGGTTCATGGGATTATCTGAACTTGTCACAACAGCGCCAGAAGCATCGGCTTGCATGGAAATAGTTCCACCCGTATGTAAAACAAGGATTTTCTTAGGCATGATTTACTCACTCTTTCTGAAATGTGGTATAATCATTGTATCACAAAAGGGGAGATTGGGATAGGATGGAAGTCAAAGCTGTTTTTTTTGATATCGATGGAACCTTGGTCAACGATCGCAAGAGTGTTTTGAAATCCACTAAGGACGCGATTAAGATTGTCAAAGAACAAGGAGTGCTAGTTGGTGTAGCAACGGGTCGAGGACCTTTTTTTGTTAAGGAATTGATGGACGATTTGGATCTGGATTTTGCGGTAACCTATAATGGCCAGTATATCTTTACTAAAGACAAAGTCTTGTTCACGAGCCCTATTTCCAAGTTACATTTGCGTCAGCTTATTACGTATGCTAAAAAAGAGGGCAAGGAGATTGCCCTAGGGACCAAGGATGCCATGTTGGGTTCTAAAATCATGTCCTTTGGTTTGGGTTCTTTTTCCCAACGAATCAGTCGCTTCGTTCCCTCTGTTTTAACTCGTACGGTGAGTCATTCCTTTAATTGTATGGTCAGCAAGATTGTTCCCCAAAAGGAAGAAGACCTACTTGAACTAATGAATCAGCCCATCTACCAAGTTTTGATGCTGATGACACCAGAAGAATCTGAGAAGGCAGAAGCTGATTTTGAAGATTTGAAATTGACACGTAGCAATCCTTTTGCAGCAGATGTCATCAATCAAGGAAACTCTAAATTGGAAGGCATACGCCGAGTCGGGAAAGAATATGGCTTTGACCTCAACCAAGTCATGGCCTTTGGTGACTCAGATAATGACCTAGAAATGCTGGCAGGTGTCGGTATGTCGGTCGCTATGGGAAATGGTAGTAGCAGTGTCAAGGAAGTGGCAAAGCACATCACCACTAGCAATCAGCAAGATGGAATCCACAAGGCCTTGGAACATTTTGGTGTTCTAGCTTCAGAAAAAGTTTTTGTCAGCCGTGACTATCATTTCAATAAGGTCAAGACCTTCCACCACATGATGGATGAACGAACCCAAGAAGAACCTCGAGCTTGGGATTTAGAAGGTGCAACCCACAGGGCTGGCTTTAAAATAGAAGAATTGGTGGAGTTTGTTCGAGCTGCCAGTCCTTCTGAAGAGGACTTTGGTCAAGCTCTATCGCAACTTCATCAAGCCCTTGATAAGGCAGCAGAGAAAGTAGCCAAGAAGACACCTGCCCAGCAAGATTTGGTGGGACAAGTGGATGCTTTGATTGACACGCTTTACTTCACCTATGGTAGTTTTGTCTTGATGGGGGTCGACCCAGAACGTATTTTTGACATTGTCCATCAGGCCAATATGGGGAAAATTTTTCCAGATGGCAAGGCTCATTTTGATCCAGTGACCCATAAAATCTTAAAACCAGATGATTGGGAAGAAAAATATGCTCCAGAGCCTGCCATTAAAAAGGAACTGCAGCGCCAACTCAAGGCTTATGAACGTCATAAAGAGAGAAATAATACTCAATGAAAATCAAAGAGCAAACTAGGAAACTAGCCGCAGGCTGCTCAAAACACTGCTTTGAGGTTGCAGATGGAAGTTGACGTGGTTTGAAGAGATTTTCGAAGAGTATAAATAGTAAACAAAAAGGAGCGCTGAGCTCCTTTTCTTCGTGATTATAAGGTTTTCTCTTGTTCTCTCACAACCAGCAAATCGACTTTGGCATGGCGGAGGATGTATTCAGATGAAGAACCGACCAAGAGGCGTTCAAAGGCGTTGAGACCAGTTGCGCCAACGAGGATGAGGTCCACTTCTTCAGCATCGGGAATAGTACGTGCCAGTAGGGTCTTTGGATTTCCCATTTCAATGACGATATGAACATCTGCCACACCAGCATCTTTAGCACGTTTTTCGTACTCTTTCATCAGACTTTCAGCGTCGACTTGGAGTTCTTCGTAAACTTCAGCATCAAAGGTGGATACGCTTTGGAGCGCGCGTGTGTCAATGACATGTGCGATGGTCAGTTTAGCGTCGTTTCGTAGAGCAGAATGAACTCCCTTGACAAAAGCCAAGTCTGCTTCTTTAGAACCATCGATTGCGACCATGATATTTTGGTAACGTTGTGCCATAATGAAACCTCCTGAAATTTTCTTACTATCATTGTAAACCTTTTCACTATAGAAGTAAAGCAAAAAAAGTATTTTCTAAAAGAATATTAGCGCTTAAAAACTATATAAATATATGATAAAATAAAAGAAAGGATAGCAGGAAAGAAGTGAAGGGAGGGAGAATGATGAAGAACTCTTTTCAAGAAACAAAAAATTTAAATTTCCTTTATTATGGAATTATCCTAGTTTCAGTCTTGGTAGAAGTTATTATGATCTGGCAATTAGAGAAGCTAATTCCACTTCTCTATCCAGGTTTTGTTGGCTTTTTAGTCTTTCACCTACTCTACCATTTGGTATTATTCCTAGTCGCTAAACGAAGTGGGCGTTGGGATTACTTGATGATATGGGGACTTTTCCTCATGTTCAATCTTCTTTATGACTCCTTTTTAGGCTTGCTTTTTCTAGGTTTATCTTTTGGTATGTGATGTGACTTTCGCAAAATACCTGCTATCTCCCCTATTTCCTCGCTTTTAGCGAGGTTTTTCTTCTGTAGGATTTTAGTAATACATTTCAGTAAACTTGTCGCATTATCTTTCTAGTGGTATAATATTACTATCCTGACGAATTGAGGAAACAAGATGAAAGAATATAACAAGTCTAGTAAGTTAGAGCATGTTGCTTATGATATCCGTGGTCCTGTTTTGGAAGAAGCCATGCGGATGCGAGCAAACGGAGAAAAGATTTTACGTCTGAATACAGGAAATCCAGCAGAATTTGGTTTTACAGCGCCAGACGAAGTCATTCATGACTTGATTATGAATGCGCGTGATAGTGAAGGTTATTCTGACTCCAAAGGGATTTTCTCAGCCCGTAAGGCCATCATGCAGTATTGCCAATTGAAGAAATTCCCAAATGTAGATATTGATGATATCTACCTTGGAAATGGTGTTAGTGAGTTGATTGTCATGTCTATGCAGGGGCTTTTGGACAATGGAGATGAGGTCTTGGTGCCTATGCCAGACTATCCTCTTTGGACAGCGGCTGTCAGCCTAGCTGGAGGAAATGCCGTTCACTATATCTGTGATGAAGCTGCAGAATGGTACCCAGCTATTGATGATATCAAGTCAAAAATCACTTCCAATACCAAGGCAATCGTCCTTATCAATCCAAACAACCCAACTGGAGCCCTTTATCCTAAGGAACTCTTACTGGAGATTATTGAGATTGCCCGTCAAAACGATTTGATTATCTTTGCGGATGAAATTTACGACCGCATGGTAATGGATGGGCATGTGCATACGCCGGTGGCTAGCTTGGCACCAGATGTCTTCTGTGTCAGCATGAATGGTCTATCAAAATCCCACCGTATTGCTGGTTTCCGTGTGGGTTGGATGGTCTTGTCTGGACCTAAGACTCATGTCAAGGGCTATATTGAAGGTCTCAATATGCTGTCCAATATGCGCCTTTGCTCTAATGTTTTGGCCCAACAAGTCGTACAAACTTCCTTGGGTGGTCACCAATCAGTCGATGAATTGCTCCTTCCTGGTGGACGAATTTACGAGCAAAGAAATTTCATTTATAATGCCATTCAAGAGATTCCAGGTTTGTCTGCGGTTAAACCCAAAGCTGGGCTCTATATCTTCCCTAAAATCGACCGTAATATGTACCGTATCGATGATGATGAGCAGTTTGTCCTTAATTTCTTGAAGCAGGAAAAGGTTCTTTTGGTTCATGGTCGAGGCTTTAACTGGCAGGAACCAGACCACTTCCGTATTGTTTACCTTCCTCGTGTCGATGAACTAGCCCAAATTCAAGAAAAGATGACTCGTTTCTTGAAACAGTATCGTAGATAGGGCTTACATTCGAAAAAGCTGGAAACATTTGCCTTGAGCTATTGACAAAAGTGAAAGAATCAGATAGAATAGTAAAGTATGTTTAGTAACTGATCACTTTATAGCCGGCTAAACGAATACAAAATCTATGAGGAGGTATTCATCGTGAAACGTACTTATCAACCAAGTAAACTTCGTCGTGCGCGCAAACACGGATTCCGTAACCGTATGTCAACTAAAAACGGTCGTCGCGTATTGGCAGCTCGTCGTCGTAAAGGACGCAAAGTTTTGGCTGCATAATCCAAACGAACCATAACAAAAATCAGTAGGAACTCGAGTCTACTGATTTTTATTTTTGTAAAAAAGTTCAAAAATGCTTTATATTTTTGCTCAAATAGTGTATAATATTTCACATACTGTAAAAAATGGAGAATAATCATGAAGAAATCAAAAGTTATGCTTTTTGGAGTTATGGCTTTGACAGCAGGTCTAGCTCTAGCGGCATGCGGGTCATCCCAATCAAGTAATGCAGACAAGACTTACTCTTATATCTTTGTCAGCAACCCAGATACCTTGGATTATATTACTTCTACACGAGACTCTACATCTAGTATCACAACCAACTTGATTGATGGGTTGTTGGAAAATGACCAGTATGGCAATCTCATCCCCTCTATGGCTGAGTCATGGACTGTGTCAAAAGATGGCTTGACTTACACTTATAAGATCCGTCAGGGAGCTAAATGGTACACTTCTGAAGGAGAAGAGTATGCGGATGTAACAGCTCATGACTTTGTGACTGGTCTCAAGTATGCGGCTGATAAAAAGGCTGAAAACTTGTACTTGGTACAAGATTCCATCAAGGGTCTAGCAGACTATGTTGAAGGGAAATCATCTGATTTTGGAGCTGTTGGTGTTAAGGCAGTGGATGATTACACGCTACAATACACTCTCAATCAACCTGAGACTTATTGGAACTCTAAAACAACAGCAAGTATCCTTAATCCTGTAAATGAAGCCTTCTTGAAGTCTAAGGGAGATGACTTTGGAAGTGTAACACCATCAAGTATCTTGTCAAATGGTCCTTACTTGTTTAAATCTTTCTCATCAAAATCTTTGATTGAGTTTGATAAAAACCCTAATTACTGGGATAAGGACAATGTTAAAATTGAGAAAGTGAAACTTTCTTTCTTTGACGGTTCTGACCAAGACAGCATTGCTAGAGGTTTCTTGGATGGTAACTATACAGATGGCCGTATCTTCCCAACAAGTTCAGTCTTTGCTGAACTCAAGAAGGGCAATGAGGACAAGATTACCTACACACCACAAAACTCAGTTACTTTCTACTATCTTTTCAACGTCAATCGTCAAAGTTACAAGCAGACTATGAAACAGTCTGATAAGGAAAAGACAGATTCACGCGCAGCTATGCAGAATAAAGATTTCCGTCAGGCTATCAACTTTGCCTTTGACCGTCATGCTTATGCAGCACAGACAAATGGTGAAGATGGAGCAGACCGTATCTTGCGTAACACAGTTACACCAAGTAACTTTGTCCAAGTTGGAGATAAGAACTTTGGTGATATTGTCAATGAAAAAATTGTCAACTACGGTAAAGATTGGGCAAATATTAACCTAAACGATGGTAAGCAAGCCTTCTTGAACCCTGACAAGGCCAAAGAGAAGTTTGCTAAGGCCAAAGAAAGTCTGCAAGCTCAAGGAGTAACCTTCCCAATTCATTTGGATATGCCAGTTGACCAGACTGCTAAGTTGGATGTGCAACAGGCTGGATCTTTCAAACAAACAGTGGAAGAAACCCTTGGTAAGGATAATGTAGTCATTGATGTTATCCAACTTTCTCCAGATGAAAAAGACCAAGCAACCTACTTTGCAGATACAGCAGAACAAAAAGACTATGATATTGACATCTCAGGATGGGGTGGAGACTACTCAGATCCTAAGACTTACCTAGCCATCCTTGATCCAGAGACAGGTTCTCAGTTGAAAAACATGGGCTTGTCTGAAGGAAAAGACAAGGAAGTTAAGGACAAGATTGGTCTTGCTGATTATAAGAAACTCTTGGATCAAGCAGATGCGGAAATCACAGATACTCAAGCTCGCTATGAAAAATATGCTGAAACCCAAGCTTGGTTGACAGATAGCGCCCTCTTCCTACCAGTTCAAAGTGGTGGAGCTAATCCAATCTTCCGTAAGACTGTACCGTTTACAGGCCCATTCTCATTCGTTGGGAATAAAGGAAATGCAGACAACTACAAATATGTTGAATTGCAAAAAGAGCCAGTAACCGCTAAACAGTACCAAGAACTCTATGAAAAATGGCTGAAAGAAAAAGCTGAGTCAAATAAAAAAGCTCAGGAAGATTTAGCTAACCATATTCAATGATATTCCTAGTCATGCTTTTCAGTTAATACTCTTCGAAAATCTCTTCAAACCACGTCAGCTTCCATCTGCAACCTCAAAACAGTGTTTTGAGCAGCCTGCGGCTAGCTTCCTAGTTTGCTCTTTGATTTTCATTGAGTATAAGCATAGTGGATGGATTCAGAAAAAGGCCTTACCAGACGCTTCTTGGTTCTGGTAGGGCCTTTTCTTTATTCTTTTAAGTGATAGGAGTAGCTAGCGACAACAACGTCTTGGTGCCAACGAAGGGCGTATTTGAGTTTGAGACTCATCTGATTGTGCAGGATATTCTGCCAAGGTTTATTAGGGATAAACTGGGGAACGAGAACAGTGACTGTATAGTTCTTTTTCTGAGCTTCCTCGGAAATCCGTTTGACATACTTGACAGTAGGGGTGATGATGTCGCGATAGCTGGTCTTGATATTTTTCAGAGTAATGGTTGGGAAGTAATCGGCAAATTCTTGGAGAATTTCTTGGTCTTTTTCTGCTGTTTCCTTAGTAGAAATGTGCATGGCTAAGACTTCATCACCGATACTTTGAGCGTAGTTAATGGCTCCGATGCTGACACGGGTGACATTTCCTACTAGGACCAGAACCAGATTGCCGTCGTAAGTACGTTTTTCGATTCCTTCATAGAGTCGCAGTTGTTGGGCTACTTTTTGGTAATGACTGTGAATTGCCAAGAAGAGTAGAGTGAGTACGAGAATAATAGGGAAGAAAGGCCAGATATCACTGAGACGGAAAAAGAGCAGGATTAGCACAATCGCGTAGCAAATGATTGCTCCAAGGATATTAGCAAGAGCAGGTTTTAAGAAGTTGGCCCCTTTTTCCTTTTTCCAATGACGAATCATCCCAGTCTGAGAAAGGGCGAAGGGAACGAAGACCCCAATAGTATAAAGAGGAATCAAGCGTTCGGTATTGCCATTAAAAATGAGAAGAAGAATCATAGCCCCAAAAGCCAGAGTTAAAATTCCATTGGAGTAGCCTAGGCGGTCTCCTTTTTCCATAAAGAGATGGGGCATGTATTTGTTTTTAGCCATATTATAAGCCAGCATGGGGAAGGCCGAAAAGCCAGTATTGGCAGCTACGGCCAAAATCAAGGCTGTGGAGAATTGGAAGATATAATACCCAAGGTGGCCTAAGAAGGAAGTGCCAAGGATCCCCTGAGCCATCTGTGAAAGAATAGTTTCTCCGTGTTGAGGCATAATCCCCATCCAGTAGTTTAGGAAGGTGATACCAGCAAAAAGGAAACCTAAAATCAGTGACATAATGGTCAAGGTTTGAGCGGCATTCTTTTCTTTTGGAGCCTTGAAAAAGGGAACGGCATTTGAAATAGCTTCAACCCCTGTCAGAGAGGCAGAACCGCTGGTAAAAGCTCTTAGGATGAGAACGATAGACAGGCTCGGAACAGCATGCCCAATAGGTGAAGTTGCCTGATAGCTGAGAGAACCTGTCATTAGTTGAAAGATTCCATAGAGCAAGAGAAAGACAGTACTGATGATAAAGAGATAGACAGGAATCATCAGTGAGCTGGCAGATTCTTTTAAGCCCCGTAAGTTCAGGAGCATGAGCAAGCAAACCAGAAAAATGGAGATGTGGAGGTTGTAAGGGTGAAGAGAAGGGAGAGCTGCTGTGATAGCGTCCGCTCCAGATGAAACAGATACCGCTACGGTCAGCATATAGTCAACCAGAAGACTACCTCCAGCGATCAAGCCAAGTTGGGGAGATAGATTTTCTCGAGTAACCATATAGGCCCCTCCCCCTTGAGGATAGGCATGGATGATTTGACGGTAGGAAACGGTCAGGCTAGCTAGGAGCAGGAGGACAAAGAGGCCGATAGGAAGGCTCCACCATATAGCTAGAGGAGAGAGACTAGTCAAGACCAGGACTACTTGCTCAGGTCCATAGGCAATGGAGGACAGAGCGTCGCTTGACAACATGGCCAGTGCCTGCATTTTTCCCAGTAGTCCCCCTTCTCCTTCGGTTAAGGACTTAAGAGGACGACCGATAAAGGTCTGTTTTAATTTTGTAAACATAGTTGTTTCCTTTGTTGAAAAATTCAATAAGTGTTATTATACTGCTTTGGAAAAAAAGCGTCAAGAGAGGACGATGGATTTTAGAATATTTTGTACAGATGAGGAGAGAGGGCAGTTTTTTGGTATAATAGAAGATAGAAAACGAGGTTAGAAGAGATGATTTTTGATACACATACACACTTAAATGTAGAAGAATTTGCAGGTCGTGAGGCAGAAGAAATCGCCTTAGCTGCTGATATGGGTGTGACACAGATGAATATTGTTGGTTTTGATCAACCAACGATTGAGCGTGCCTTGGAGTTGGTAGATGAGTACGACCAACTCTATGCAACTATTGGTTGGCATCCGACAGAAGCTGGAACTTACACAGAGGAGATTGAAGCCTACTTGCTTGACAAGCTCAAGCATCCAAAGGTAGTTGCTTTAGGTGAGATTGGTTTGGATTATCATTGGATGACAGCGCCTAAAGAAGTGCAGGAGCAGGTTTTTCGTCGTCAGATTCAGCTATCTAAGAACTTGGATTTGCCTTTTGTTGTCCATACCCGTGATGCGCTGGAAGATACTTATGAGGTTATCAAGAGCGAGGGAGTTGGCCCTCGAGGTGGCATTATGCATTCTTTCTCAGGGACTCTTGAATGGGCAGAGAAGTTTGTCGAGCTTGGCATGACTATTTCCTTCTCAGGAGTGGTGACTTTTAAGAAGGCAACTGACATCCAAGAAGCAGCTAAAGAGTTACCTTTGGACAAGATTTTGGTGGAGACGGATGCTCCCTACTTGGCTCCTGTTCCTAAACGTGGTCGCGAAAACAAAACAGCCTACACTCGCTATGTAGTAGATTTTATCGCGGATTTGCGTGGTATGACGACCGAGGAGTTATCGGCAGCAACGACTGCAAATGCAGAACGAATTTTTGGATTGGATAGCAAGTAATGAAAGAAAAAATTTCTCAAGTCATCGTGGTTGAAGGTCGCGATGATACGGCCAATCTTAAACGTTACTTCGATGTAGAGACCTATGAGACACGAGGTTCTGCCATCAATGAGCAGGATCTAGAGCGGATTCAGCGTCTACACCAACGCCATGGGGTCATTGTCTTTACAGACCCAGATTTTAATGGGGAGCGGATTCGTCGCATGATTATGACGGCCATTCCAACAGTTCAGCATGCCTTTCTCAAACGAGATGAAGCTGTTCCCAAGTCCAAGACCAAGGGGCGTTCTTTGGGAATTGAGCATGCCAGCTATGAAGACCTGAAAACGGCTCTAGCTCAGGTGACAGAACAATTTGAACATGAGAGTCAGTTTGACATCAGTCGTAGCGACTTGATTCGCCTTGGTTTTCTAGCAGGAGCAGATAGCCGTAAGCGCAGAGAATATCTAGGAGAGGCTCTCCGAATCGGCTATTCTAACGGTAAGCAACTCCTCAAGCGCTTAGAGTTGTTTGGGATTACCTTGGCAGAAGTGGAAGAAACCATGAAATCTTATGAGAACAGCTAAGCAGACCCCAAATGTAAGGGGAATGTGTTACAATATAAGTAAGTAGATTTATGTCAGGGGATTCACTTTGATAATATTTAAATAGATGTTTACAAGGAAAGAGTGAAATGAAAATACGAGTTGATAGAGAATCTATCTGCATGGGGGATGATGTTTTCTCTCATCAGATGGATCTTGATGTCCCGAAGGATATGACAGTTGAGGAGTTTTGTAGTTTTCTTCAAAAGGACAGATATCTGCCTAGATTGGATACGGAATGGCTTCTACGACATGGTGGGCAGACAGTAACAAGTTATAATACAGAAACAAAAGAATTGACGAATCCAAATGTTTCTTTAACAGAGCTCATTTATCAGAGTTCAGGAGACAATGAGTTTGTTTGGATAATAAAACGCCGTTTACACTAGAAAAGAGAATAGATGAGAATTGCAGATTATAGCGTGACCAAGGCAGTGCTGGAGCGTCACGGTTTTACTTTTAAAAAGTCCTTTGGGCAAAATTTCTTGACGGATACCAATATTTTACAAAAAATCGTGGATACGGCTGAGATTGATGATCAGGTTAATGTCATCGAAATCGGGCCAGGGATTGGTGCCTTGACGGAGTTTTTGGCTGAGCGTGCAGCAGAAGTCATGGCTTTTGAGATTGACCATCGTTTGGTGCCTATTTTGGCAGATACCTTGCGTGATTTTGACAATGTGACTGTAGTCAACGAGGACATTCTCAAGGTTGATTTGGCGCAACATATCCAGAATTTCAAAAATCCTGACCTGCCAATCAAGGTAGTGGCTAATTTGCCTTATTACATCACGACACCTATTCTCATGCACTTGATTGAGAGTGGCATTCCGTTTAGTGAGTTTGTCGTCATGATGCAAAAAGAAGTGGCGGATCGCATCTCCGCTCAACCTAATACCAAGGCTTATGGTAGCTTGTCGATTGCGGTGCAGTATTACATGACTGCCAAGGTTGCCTTTATCGTGCCTCGCACGGTCTTTGTGCCAGCGCCAAATGTGGATTCAGCCATCTTGAAAATGGTGCGTCGTCCAGAGCCAGCCGTAGCAGTGGAAGACGAGAACTTCTTCTTTAAGGTTTCTAAGGCTAGTTTCACCCATCGCCGCAAGACCTTATGGAATAACCTGACAGGTTACTTTGGCAAGACTGAGGAAGTTAAGGACAAGCTGACCAAGGCTTTGGACCAAGCAGGCTTGTCACCAAGTGTACGTGGTGAAGCTCTCAGCTTGGCAGAATTTGCCAGCCTAGCAGATGCACTTAAAGGGCAAGGACTCTAAGATGCAGGGACAAATCATTAAAGCCTTGGCTGGGTTCTACTATGTAGAGAGTGAGGGCCAAGTCTATCAAACACGAGCGCGTGGAAATTTCCGTAAAAAAGGTCATACCCCTTACGTTGGGGACTGGGTAGATTTCTCTGCCGAGGAAAATTCAGAGGGCTATATCCTCAAGATTCATGAACGGAAAAACAGTCTGGTCCGTCCGCCCATTGTCAATATTGACCAAGCTGTAGTAATCATGTCCGTCAAGGAACCTGATTTTAACAGCAATTTGTTGGATCGTTTCTTAGTTCTTTTGGAACACAAGGGTATTCATCCCATCGTCTATATTTCTAAGATGGACCTACTGGAAGATAGAGGGGAACTGGATTTTTATAAACAGACTTATGGTGACATCGGCTATGACTTTGTGACTAGTAAAGAGGAACTATTGCCTTTGTTAACAGGCAAGGTTACAGTCTTTATGGGACAGACAGGTGTTGGGAAATCAACTCTTCTCAATAAAATCGCACCAGATCTCAATCTTGAAACAGGAGAAATCTCAGACAGTCTGGGTCGTGGGCGTCACACCACTCGAGCTGTTAGTTTTTACAACCTCAATGGGGGTAAAATCGCAGACACACCAGGCTTTTCATCACTGGATTATGAAGTATCAACGGCTGAAGACCTCAATCAGGCATTTCCAGAGATTGCCACTATCAGTCGAGACTGCAAATTCCGCACTTGTACCCATACCCATGAGCCTTCTTGTGCGGTCAAGCCAGCTGTAGAAGAAGGTACCATTGCGCCCTTCCGTTTTGATAACTACCTGCAATTCCTTAGCGAAATTGAAAATCGTAGAGAAACCTACAAAAAAGTCAGCAAAAAAATTCCAAAATAAGGAGAAACCTATGTCTCAATACAAGATTGCTCCGTCAATTCTGGCAGCAGATTATGCCAACTTTGAACGTGAAATCAAACGTCTAGAAGCAACTGGGGCAGAATATGCCCATATCGATATTATGGATGGTCATTTTGTGCCACAAATCAGTTTTGGTGCGGGTGTGGTCGAGAGCCTTCGTCCTCATAGTAAAATGGTTTTCGATTGCCACTTGATGGTGTCAAACCCTGAGCATCATTTAGAAGATTTTGCGCGTGCAGGTGCAGATATCATCAGTATCCATGTAGAAGCAACACCCCATATCCATGGTGCCCTCCAAAAAATTCGTTCACTCGGTGTCAAGCCTTCAGTCGTTATCAATCCTGGTACGCCTGTTGAAGCTATCCAGCACGTCCTTCATCTAGTTGACCAAGTTTTAGTCATGACGGTTAATCCAGGTTTTGGTGGGCAAGCCTTTCTGCCAGAAACCATGGATAAAGTCCGTGAGTTGGTTGCACTTCGTGAGGAAAAAGGTTTGAACTTTGAAATCGAAGTGGATGGTGGGATTGATGATAAAACGATTGCTCAAGCTAAAGAAGCTGGTGCGACTGTTTTTGTAGCAGGTTCCTATGTCTTTAAGGGAGATGTCAATGAGCGAGTACAAACTCTCAGAAAACAACTGGACTAAGGTTGCCGTTTTTGCAGGCGGAGACCGTGGTCATTATCGGACGGACTTTGATGCTTTTGTTGGTGTGGATCGAGGCTCGCTCTGGGTCTTGGAAGAAGACTTGCCTCTTGCTCTAGCAGTTGGAGATTTTGATTCTGTGACGGAAGAAGAGCGACAGGTGATTCAAAAACGTGCCCAGCATTTTGTTCAAGCCCGACCAGAAAAAGATGATACAGATTTGGAATTGGCTCTCTTAACCATCTTTGAGCAAAATCCTCAGGCTGAGGTTACTATTTTCGGTGCTTTGGGAGGTCGTATTGACCATATGCTGGCTAACGTCTTTCTACCTAGCAATCCCAAGTTGGTACCTTATATGCGCCAGATAGCGATTGAGGATGGGCAAAATTTGATTGCCTATTGTCCAGAAGGGACCAGTCAGCTACATCCCCGTTCAGACTACGACTATCTTGCCTTTATGCCGGTTCGGGATAGCCAGCTGACTATTCTTGGTGCCAAGTATGAGTTGACAGAGGAAAATTTTTTCTTTAAAAAAGTGTACGCTTCTAACGAATATATAGATAGGGAAGTGTCGGTGACTTGCCCAGATGGCTATGTGGTCGTGCTGCATAGTAAGGACAGGAGGTAGGATGGAAAGTTTACTTGTTCTATTATTGATTGCCAACCTAGCTGGTATCTTTCTGATTTGGCAAAGGCAGGATAAGCAGGAAAAACATCTAAGTAAGAGCTTGGAGGATCAGGCAGATCACTTGTCAGACCAGTTGGATTACCGCTTTGAACAAGCAAGACAAGCCAGCCAGTTAGATCAAAAAGATTTGGAAGTGGCTGTCAGTGACCGTTTGCAAGAAGTGAGAATCGAATTGCATCAAGGCCTGACTCAAGTTCGTCAAGAAATGACAGATAATCTCCTCCAAACCAGAGATAAGACCGACCAACGCCTTCAAGCCTTGCAGGAATCAAATGAGCAACGCTTGGAACAAATGCGTCAGACGGTCGAGGAAAAGTTAGAAAAGACCTTGCAAACACGCTTGCAGGCTTCCTTTGAGACAGTTTCCAAACAACTGGAGTCTGTCAATCGAGGCCTTGGAGAAATGCAGACGGTGGCTCGCGATGTCGGTGCTCTCAACAAGGTTCTCTCTGGAACCAAAACACGAGGGATTCTGGGAGAATTGCAACTGGGGCAAATCATCGAAGACATCATGACTCCTGCCCAGTACGAAAGAGAATACACAACGGTTGAAAACTCCAGTGAACGAGTGGAGTATGCCATCAAGTTACCTGGACAGGGAGACCAGGAATACGTTTATCTACCGATTGACTCCAAGTTTCCACTGGCAGATTATTATCGCCTAGAAGAAGCCTATGAAGCAGGTGACAAGGATGAAATCGAACGCTGTCGTAAGTCACTCCTAGCAAGTGTCAAGCGCTTTGCCAAGGATATCAAGAGCAAGTACATAGCACCGCCTCGGACTACCAATTTTGGAGTTTTATTTGTCCCTACCGAAGGTCTCTACTCAGAAATTGTCCGTAATCCTGTCTTCTTTGATGATTTGAGACGGGAGGAACAGATTATTGTCGCAGGTCCAAGTACCCTATCAGCCCTGCTTAACTCTCTATCAGTTGGCTTCAAGACTCTCAATATCCAAAAGAGTGCCGACCATATTAGCAAGACTCTTGCCAGTGTCAAGACTGAATTTGGCAAGTTTGGTGGCATTCTGGTCAAGGCACAAAAACACCTCCAACATGCCTCTGGCAATATTGATGAACTATTAAACCGTCGTACCACAGCTATCGAGCGGACGCTCCGTCACATTGAGTTGTCAGAAGGTGAGCCTGCGCTTGATCTACTCCATTTCCAAGAAAATGAGGAAGAATATGAAGATTAGTCACATGAAAAAAGATGAGCTGTTTGAAGGCTTTTACCTAATCAAGTCAGCTGACCTGAGACAAACTCGCGCTGGGAAAAACTACCTAGCTTTTACCTTCCAAGATGATAGTGGCGAGATTGAAGGGAAACTCTGGGATGCCCAACCTCATAACGTTGAGGCCTATACTGCAGGTAAGGTTGTCCACATGAAAGGACGCCGAGAAGTTTATAACAACACCCCTCAAGTCAATCAAATTACCCTTCGCCTGCCTCAACCTGGTGAACCCAATGACCCAGCTGATTTCAAGGTCAAGTCGCCAGTTGATGTCAAGGAAATCCGTGACTACATGTCGCAAATGATTTTTAAAATTGAAAATCCTGTCTGGCAACGAATTGTCCGAAAGCTCTACACCAAGTATGATAAGGAATTCTACTCCTATCCAGCTGCCAAGACTAATCACCATGCCTTTGAAACGGGTTTGGCCTATCATACGGCGACCATGGTGCGTTTGGCAGATGCTATTAGCGAAGTTTATCCTCAGCTCAATAAGAGCCTGCTCTATGCGGGGATTATGCTGCATGACTTAGCTAAAGTCATTGAGTTGACGGGACCAGATCAGACCGAATACACAGTTAGAGGCAATCTCCTTGGGCATATTGCTCTAATTGATAGCGAAATTACCAAGACAGTTATGGAACTCGGTATCGATGATACCAAGGAAGAAGTCGTTCTGCTTCGTCACGTCATCCTTAGTCACCACGGCTTGCTTGAGTATGGAAGTCCAGTCCGTCCACGCATTATGGAAGCAGAGATTATCCATATGATTGATAATCTGGATGCAAGCATGATGATGATGTCAACAGCTCTGGCTTTGGTGGATAAAGGAGAGATGACCAATAAAATCTTCGCTATGGACAATCGTTCCTTCTATAAACCAGATTTAGATTAATAATTTAAGAAAAACGAGCATTTTTAGGATAAGAATGTTCGTTTTTTTATGTGAATATGGTATAATAGATAAAATATCAAAATTAAATGAAGTGGGAAATAGAAATGAAATTAAGAAGAAGTGATCGGATGGTTGTTATTTCCAACTATTTGATTAATAATCCTTATAAACTAACTAGTCTCAATACTTTTGCTGAAAAGTATGAATCTGCTAAATCATCCATCTCAGAGGATATCGTCATTATCAAACGTGCCTTTGAGGAAATTGAAATCGGTCATATCCAGACAGTAACTGGTGCTGGTGGTGGTGTCATTTTCACACCATCAATCTCAAGCCATGATGCCAAGGAAATGGTTGAGGACTTGCGTGCCAAGTTGTCAGAAAGTGACCGTATCTTGCCAGGTGGCTATATCTACCTGTCTGATTTGCTTAGCACACCAGCTATCTTGAAAAATATTGGACGCATTATTGCCAAGAGCTTTATGGACCAAAAAATCGACGCGGTTATGACCGTAGCGACTAAGGGTGTTCCACTTGCAAATGCAGTTGCCAATGTCCTCAATGTTCCTTTTGTTATTGTGCGCCGCGACCTGAAAATTACCGAAGGTTCAACTGTCAGCGTCAACTATGTATCCGGTTCAAGTGGTGACCGTATCGAGAAAATGTTCCTTTCAAAACGCAGTCTCAAGGCTGGCAGCCGTGTCTTGATTGTGGATGACTTCTTGAAAGGTGGCGGAACTGTCAACGGGATGATCAGTCTCTTGCGTGAGTTTGATTCAGAATTGGCAGGTGTAGCGGTCTTTGCGGATAATGCTCAAGAAGAACGCGAAAAGCAGTTTGACTACAAGTCACTCTTGAAAGTAACCAATATTGATGTCAAGAACCAAGCCATCGATGTTGAGGTTGGCAATATCTTTGACGAAGATAAATAAGAGATAGAACTAAAGGTTGGAACGATTGTCCCAGCCTTTCTTTGCAAATAGAATAGAAGGAAACTTATGAAGACACCATTTATCAATAAAGAAGACTTAGAAGCGATTGTTGCCGAGTTCCCGACTCCCTTTCACTTGTATGATGAGAAGGGAATTCGTGAGAAGGCAAGAGCCGTCAACCAAGCCTTTTCGTGGAACAAGGGCTTTAAGGAATATTTTGCAGTGAAGGCTACTCCAACCCCAGCTATTTTGAAAATTCTCCAAGAGGAAGGTTGCGGTGTGGACTGCTCTAGTTATGTGGAGCTTTTGATGAGTCATAAATTGAATTTCCCTGGTTCTGAGATCATGTTCTCTTCTAACAACACGCCAGACAAGGAATACGCCTATGCACGTGAATTGGGTGCGACCATTAACTTGGATGCCTTTGAAGATATTGAACATCTAGAGCGTGCAGCAGGCATTCCAGAAATTATCTCTTGTCGTTACAATCCTGGAGGCGTTTTTGAACTAGGGACAGACATTATGGACAATCCTGGAGAAGCCAAGTTTGGCATGACCAAGGACCAGCTATTTGAAGCTTTTGCCATTTTGAAGGAAAAAGGAACCAAGACTTTTGGGATTCACTCCTTCCTAGCGTCCAATACCGTGACCCATCTCTATTATCCAGAGTTGGCGCGTCAGCTTTTTGAATTGGCTGTTGAAATCAAGGAAAAGTTGGGCATTTCGCTAGACTTTATCAATCTTTCTGGCGGTATTGGTGTCAATTATCGTCCTGAGCAGGAACCAAATGATATTGCCTTGATTGGTGAGGGAGTTCGTAAGGTGTATGAAGAGGTTCTTACGCCAGCAGGTCTTGGTCAGGTTAAGATTTTCACCGAATTGGGTCGCTTTATGTTAGCTCCTCATGGGGCTCTAGTCACAAGAGTCACTCATAAGAAGAAAACCTACCGTACCTATCTAGGTGTGGATGCATCAGCAGTCAATCTCATGCGTCCAGCCATGTATGGAGCCTACCACCATATTACTAACGTAACCCATCCAGATGGACCAGCTGAAGTGGTAGATGTGGTAGGATCTCTCTGCGAAAATAATGATAAATTTGCAGTGAATCGCGAACTGCCTCATACAGAAATAGGTGATTTGCTAGTCATTCATGATACAGGTGCTCACGGTTTTTCAATGGGCTACCAGTACAATGCCAAACTTCGCTCTGCGGAAATCCTTTATACTGAAGAAGGCAAAGCCCGTCAAATCCGCCGTGCAGAGCGCCCTGAGGACTATTTTGCAACCTTGTATGGTTTTGATTTTGAAGAATAAAATGATAATTAATTGAAAATGAAATTGAAAAACAGATTGCTTTCTAAAAAATAGGCAAAAATCTTGTTTTTCCTTCAAGTCGTGATATAATAAAACTATAAAACGTTTTCAAGGAAGGTAACGATATGTCTGAAGAAATAATTGATTATGGACAAGTGACAGGAATGGTGCATTCGACAGAAAGTTTTGGGGCGGTAGATGGCCCTGGTATTCGCTTTATTGTCTTTTTGCAGGGCTGTCACATGCGTTGCCAGTATTGCCATAACCCGGATACTTGGGCTATGGAGTCTAATAAATCACGTGAACGGACGGTAGATGATGTCTTGACAGAGGCCTTACGTTACCGCGGTTTCTGGGGAGACAAGGGAGGAATCACTGTCAGTGGGGGAGAAGCCCTCTTGCAGATTGATTTCTTGATTGCACTATTTACCAAGGCCAAGGAAAAAGGAATTCACTGTACCTTGGATACCTGTGCACTGCCTTTCCGTAATAAACCCCGTTACCTTGAGAAGTTTGACAAGCTCATGGCTGTCACTGACTTGGTTCTCTTGGATATCAAGGAAATCGACGAAGAACAGCACAAAATTGTTACTAGCCAAACCAATAAAAATATCTTGGCCTGTGCCCAGTATCTATCAGATATTGGAAAACCTGTCTGGATTCGCCATGTGCTAGTTCCGGGATTGACAGATAGAGATGATGACTTGATTGAACTTGGTAAGTTCGTCAAGACCCTCAAAAATGTTGATAAGTTTGAAATTCTACCTTATCACACCATGGGTGAGTTCAAGTGGCGTGAATTGGGAATCCCATATTCACTCGAAGGGGTCAAACCACCAACAGCAGACCGCGTTAAGAACGCTAAAAAACTCATGGATACCGAAAGTTACCAAGACTATATGAAACGTGTACATGGATAAAAAAGAAGCCTGATGGAAACATCGGGCTTTTGATACTCAATGAAAATCAAAGAGCAGACTAGGAAGCTTGCCGCAGGCTGCTCAAAACATAGTTTTGAGGTTGTGGATAGAACTGACGAAGTCAGTAACATATATACGGCAAGGCGAAGCTGACGTGGTTTGAAGAGATTTTCGAAGAGTATGACTTGCAAAAAAGACTTAGCAAACTAGCTAAGCCTTTTTCTTCTTATCTCGAACGTTGTTTTCCAGCGTTGCGATTTTTGTGTTTTTTCTTGCTTGTGATAGCAGTTGGTTGTTCAGGGGTAACGTCTTTTCGTCCACTTGGTGTAGAGAAAGAACTTGCTTTTGGTGGGTTCTTTGCCAGTTCTTCACGGACTTTTTTGCGAAGTTTTGGACGAACGATATAGTTGACGATAAACTGTTGGAGAATCATCATGAAACCACCAACAACCCAGTAAAGTGTGACACTAGCTGGTGAGAATAGGGAGAAGACGACAATCATGAGTGGGCTCATGTAAATCATTTTCTTGATTTGTTCTCTTTGCATTTCATCTTCTACTCCGTGAAGTGAAAGGAGCGATTGAAGATAATAAAGGACACCAGCGCAGGCAACCAAAATCATACTTGGAGAACCTAGAGGAATGCCTAGGTAGCTTGCTTGAGCAACCCCTTCAGTATGTTGGGCAGCAAAGTAGATAGCAGAGAAGAAAGGCATTTGAAGGAGGATAGGGAAACATCCTACACCACCAAACATGCTGATGCCGTGCTCTTTTTGAGCGGCAAAGAGGGCTTGTTGAGCTTCAAGTTTTTCTTCTTGAGTTGTTGCTTCCTTGAGACGAGTTTGATGTGGTTCAAGGACGTGCTTGAGGGCGTTCATCTTTTCAGAGTGAAGCGTTGCCTTCCATGATTGATAGATACCAAGTGGCAAGATAATCAAGCGCACGATAATGGTTACGATAATGATAGCCATACCAAATCCTAGACCTTTATCAGTAGCGAAGTACTTGATAGCTTCAGCCATAGGCGCTCCGATAGTATTCCAAATCAATCCTGTGGGTTGTCCTGTGGCTTTATCGACATTGACACAGCCAGTTAAGACTAGCAACATAGCCACTCCCATAGCTGAGAGTGCAAAACGTTTAATAGATTTCACTGTTTTTATTCCTTCTTTAAAAATTATACCTTTCTATTCTACTGTTTTTTTACAAAATATACAATAGTTCTAGAGACCTAATTTGCGATTTTAAAGTCAGGGTAGGGAGGAAAGTTGCTCAGTTTGACATCTAAGTAGCTGACTTTTGAAAAAGGTGTCGGTCCTTTGCGGATTTCTTGGATAAATTTTGCCATGATAGCAGATGAGTCTGCTTGGGCTAAGATTTCCACTGTGCCATCGTCGTTATTCCATACCCGACCTGTGATGCCACCAATTTCAAGTGCCAGGCTGTAAACACCCCAACGAAATCCGACTCCTTGTACCCTACCTTGGGCAATCATTCTAACCTTTTGCATACCAAACCCCTTTGATTGTGTTATAATATTTCTATGACTATTATAACCTCAAAAGCCAATTCTGTGGTAAAAAATGCCAAGAAATTACACCAAAAAAAATACCGCAAGTCTGCTTATTTGATTGAAGGCTGGCACTTGTTTGAAGAAGCTGTTCAAGCTGGAGTGACGATTGAAAAAATCTTTGCCCTAGAAAATTACCGAGATCAGTTAGCCTCGTTTCCGCAAACTGTCTGGGTTTCAGAGGATATTTTGCTAGATTTGGCGGATTCTCAGACTCCACAGGGCATTGTTGCGGTGGTTCAAAAAGAAGAAGTAGGACAAGCTGATCTGAGTCAGGGCAAGTTCTTATTTTTGGAAGATGTACAAGATCCTGGTAATGTGGGAACTATCATTCGGACTGCGGATGCAGCAGGTTTTACTGGAGTGATTGTTTCAGAAAAGTCGGCAGATATCTACAGTCTCAAGACCTTACGTTCCATGCAAGGCAGTCATTTTCATCTGCCTATTTACCGAATGTCTAGTCAAAGGCTTCTCGAGGAAGCTAAGGAAGCAGCTATCCCAGTGCTGGCAACAACCCTATCTAAAGATTCTGTTGATTACAGAGAACTGCCTCCTATAGAAAATTTTGTACTAGTCATGGGAAATGAGGGTCAAGGAATTAGTCCCCTCATGGTTGAAAGTGCAGACCAGTTGGTCCATATTAGCATGAAGGGGCAGGCGGAAAGTTTGAATGTTGCAGTTGCGGCCGGTATTTTGATTTTCCATTTAAGCTAATTTTAACTTTCTTTGTTATAATCAAGGAAAGATGTTCATAGAAAAGGAGAAAAGATGAATCACACTATTATTCAAGACCGCGCAGGTCTCAATCAATTTTACGCTAAGGTTTATGCCTTTGTTGGTCTGGGAATTGGACTATCTGCTTTGGTATCAGGCCTTATGTTGACGGTCTTTCAGTCTCAGTTGGTTTACTTTTTGATGCAGGGGCGTCTCTGGTTGACCATTGCTACTTTTGCGGAGCTAGCCTTGGTTTTCGTTGCCAGCAGTATGGCTTCAAAGAATAGTCCAGCGGCTCTTCCAGTATTTTTACTTTACTCAGTATTAAACGGCTTTACCCTCAGTTTTGTGGTGGCCTTCTATACTCCAGGTACCGTTTTATCTGCCTTTGTATCGAGCGCCCTTCTCTTCTTTGTCATGGCGGCAGTTGGTATCTTCACCAAGAAAGATTTGAGTGGCCTTGGTCGGGCTATGATGGCGGCTCTTATCGGTTTGCTGATTGCCATGGTAGTTAATATTTTCTTGGCTAGCGGTTTCTTTGATTATATGATTAGCGTAGCCATGGTCTTGGTCTTCTCTGGGCTGATTGCTTGGGACAACCAAAGAATTCGTCTCGCTTATGAACAATCACAAGGCCGTGTAGCGACAGGTTGGGTTGTATCAATGGCTCTCAGTATCTATCTTGATTTTATCAATCTCTTCCTAAGTATTCTACGTATCTTTGGTCGTAATGACTAGAAGGTCTATGAAATCAGTGTTTTGAGTGACACTGATTTTTTTAAATTTTCTCTTTTCTTTTTTGGGAAATAGGTGTATAATGCTTTTAATTAAATTTTTGAGGAGTAGCCTATGAAGAAAAGTTTTATCCATCAACAAGAAGAAATTTCCTTTGTTAAAAACACTTTTACCCAGTATTTGAAAGATAAGCTAGAAGTTGTCGAAGTTCAAGGTCCTATCTTGAGCAAGGTCGGTGACGGGATGCAGGACAACTTATCTGGTGTGGAAAATCCAGTATCTGTCAAGGTTTTGCAGATTCCTGATGAAACTTATGAAGTGGTGCATTCGCTTGCTAAATGGAAACGCCACACTTTGGCTCGTTTTGGTTTCGGTGAGGGTGAGGGTCTCTTCGTCCACATGAAGGCCCTTCGTCCAGACGAAGACTCGCTGGATGCAACCCACTCTGTCTTTGTGGATCAGTGGGACTGGGAAAAGGTCATTCCAAATGGACAACGTAATATTGCCTATCTAAAAGAAACAGTTGAGAAGATTTATAAGGCTATTCGCCTGACGGAGCTAGCTGTTGAAGCTCGCTATGATATCGAATCTGTCTTGCCAAAACAAATCACTTTTATTCATACAGAAGAGTTGGTAGAACGCTATCCAGACTTGACTCCGAAAGAACGTGAAAATGCAATCTGTAAAGAATTTGGCGCTGTCTTCTTGATTGGTATCGGTGGTGAATTACCAGACGGTAAACCGCACGATGGACGTGCGCCAGACTATGATGACTGGACAAGTGAGTCTGAAAATGGCTACAAGGGTCTAAATGGCGATATTCTTGTCTGGAATGAATCTTTAGGTGGGGCCTTTGAGTTGTCTTCTATGGGAATCCGTGTAGATGAAGAAACGCTTCGCCGTCAGGTTGCCATCACAGGTGATGAAGACCGTTTAGAATTGGAATGGCACAAGGCTTTGTTGAACGGTCTATTCCCATTGACAATCGGTGGAGGAATTGGACAATCTCGTATGGCTATGTTCCTACTTCGCAAGAAACATATCGGAGAAGTGCAAACAAGTGTTTGGCCTCAAGAAGTCCGCGATACTTACGAAAATATTTTGTAGAGAATCGAACCGCAAGGTTCGGTTTTCTTTCTCTTTTTGTCCATAATTTGGTATAATAAACGGTATGAAAATCGTATCAGGAATCTATGGGGGACGTCCCCTCAAGACACTAGAAGGCAAGACGACAAGACCTACTTCGGATAAGGTTAGGGGAGCCATTTTTAACATGATTGGTCCCTACTTTGAAGGGGGACGAGTCTTGGACCTTTATGCAGGTAGTGGTGGTTTATCTATCGAGGCAGTATCGCGTGGCATGTCCAGCGCTGTTTTGGTGGAACGAGACCGTAAGGCTCAGGCTATTGTGGCTGAAAATATTCAGATGACCAAGGAAGTTGGAAAATTTCAATTCCTCAAGATGGATGCAGAAAGGGCATTGGAACAGGTATCTGGGGAATTTGACCTCATCTTCTTAGACCCTCCTTATGCCAAGGAACAAATCGTAGCAGATATTGAAAAAATGGCTGAGAGGGAGCTTTTTTCTGAAGATGTCATGGTCGTGTGTGAGACGGATAAGGCCGTTGAACTTCCAGAAGAAATTGCCTGCCTGGGCATCTGGAAGGAAAAAATTTATGGAATTAGTAAGGTGACAGTCTATGTCAGATAAGATTGGCTTATTCACAGGTTCATTTGATCCGATGACAAATGGGCATCTGGATATCATTGAACGGGCGAGCAAACTCTTTGATAAGCTCTATGTCGGTATTTTTTTTAATCCTCACAAACAAGGATTTCTCCCTATCGAAAATCGTAAACGGGGACTAGAAAAGGCTTTGGAACATTTGGGGAATGTTGAAGTCGTGTTTTCTCATGATGAATTGGTGGTTGATGTCGCAAAAAGACTGGGGGCTACTTGTCTAGTGCGTGGTTTGAGGAATGCGTCGGATTTGCAATATGAAGCCAGTTTTGATTACTACAACCATCAGCTGTCTCCTAATTTAGAGACCATTTATTTACATAGTCGACCTGAACATCTCTATCTCAGTTCATCCAGTGTTAGAGAGCTTTTGAAGTTTGGTCAGGATATTGCTTGCTATGTTCCCGAGAGTATTTTGGAGGAAATAAGAAATGAAAAAAAAGATTAGATGGCCCTTATATGTCATTGCGGCCTTGATTGTGACTTTCTTGGCATTTGTAGTGCCCTTGCCCTACTATATAGAAGTTCCAGGTGGTTCGGAAGATATTCGTCAAGTCCTTAAAGTCAATGACACAGAAGATAAGGAAGCTGGGGCCTATCAATTCGTTACGGTTGGTGTCCAGCATGCTACTTTAGCCCATATGATTTATGCGTGGTTGACGCCTTTTACAGATATTCGTAGTGCTCAGGAGACCACAGGTGGTTCTTCCGATGTGGAATTTATGCGGATCAATCAATTCTACATGCAAACATCACAAAACATGGCCAAGTATCAAGGACTAAAAACAGCTGGTAAGGATATTGAACTAAAATATCTTGGGGTTTATGTCTTGAACGTGACAGATAATTCAACCTTTAAAGGGATTCTCAATATCTCTGATACGGTCACAGCAGTCAATGATCAGACCTTTGATAGTTCCAAAGACTTGATTGATTACGTCAATTCTCAAAAATTAGGAGATTCTGTCAAGGTGACCTATGAAGAGGATGGGCAAACCAAGTCTGCAGAAGGAAAGATTATCACCTTGGAAAATGGCAAAAATGGGATTGGAATCGGTTTGATTGACCGTACAGAAGTGACCAGTGATATCCCAATTCGGTTTTCAACAGCTGGTATCGGCGGTCCAAGTGCTGGTCTCATGTTTAGTCTGGCCATCTATACCCAAATAGCTGACCCTGGCCTTCGAAATGGCCGTATCGTTGCCGGTACAGGAACCATTGACCGCGATGGGAATGTGGGGGACATTGGAGGTATTGATAAGAAAGTTGTAGCTTCGGCTAGAGAAGGTGCTGCTATTTTCTTTGCCCCTGATAACCCTGTTAGCGAAGAAGAACAAAAAGCACATCCGGATGCGAAAAACAACTACCAAACAGCCCTGGAAGCAGCCAAAACAATCAAGACAGATATGAAAATCGTGCCTGTTAAAACCCTACAAGATGCAATTGATTACTTGAAAAACAATCCCTAGTTTTAAGTGAAGTTTCCAAACTAGCGCACAGACAGAGAAGATGGTATAATAGTCAAATGGTTCAATTATTATTCACTCTAAGCAGTCACATGCTCTTTATTTATGTGAGTTTTTACCTTTTAAAGAATCTTGTTAGATGGGAAAAGGTTTTAAAAGTGACAACTGAGAATACAGGAAAAGTTCGTTTATTGGTAGCTTTTTTCAGCATTGTAATGGGCTATATCATGAGTTCTTTCTTTATCAGCCTATATCAGTTGTGGCAAGAAGCGCTTAGAGGATTATTATAAAATCAAATGCAAAGGAAATAAGTATGGAAAAAATTGTGGTTCAAGGTGGCGATAATCGTCTGGTAGGAAGTGTTACGATCGAGGGAGCAAAAAATGCAGTCTTACCTTTGCTGGCAGCGACTATTCTAGCCAGTGAAGGAAAGACCGTCTTGCAGAATGTTCCGATTTTGTCAGATGTTTTCACCATGAATCAGGTGGTTCGTGGTTTGAATGCCAAGGTGGATTTTGATGAGGAAGCTCATCTTGTCGAGGTGGATGCGACTGGCGATATCACTGAGGAAGCTCCTTACAAGTATGTCAGCAAGATGCGTGCATCTATCGTTGTCTTGGGGCCAATTCTTGCTCGTGTAGGTCATGCCAAGGTATCTATGCCAGGTGGTTGTACCATTGGTAGCCGCCCAATTGATCTTCATTTGAAAGGTCTAGAAGCTATGGGGGCTAAGATTAGTCAGACAGCTGGTTACATCGAAGCCAAGGCTGATCGCTTACATGGAGCTCATATCTATATGGATTTCCCAAGTGTTGGTGCTACGCAGAACTTGATGATGGCAGCGACTCTGGCTGATGGCATGACAGTGATTGAGAATGCTGCGCGTGAGCCTGAGATTGTGGACCTAGCCATTTTCCTCAATGAAATGGGAGCCAAGGTTAAAGGTGCTGGTACAGAGACCATTACCATTACCGGTGTTGAGAAACTTCATGGTACGACTCACAATGTAGTCCAAGACCGTATCGAAGCAGGAACCTTTATGGTAGCTGCTGCCATGACTGGTGGTGATGTCTTGATTAAAGACGCTGTCTGGGAGCATAACCGTCCCTTGATAGCCAAATTGCTTGAAATGGGAGTGGAAGTGACAGAGGAGACTGAAGGGATTCGAGTTCGCTCTCAACTGGAAAATCTAAAAGCTGTCCATGTAAAAACCTTGCCACACCCAGGTTTTCCAACGGATATGCAGGCCCAATTTACAGCCTTGATGACCGTTGCAAAAGGGGAATCAACTATGGTGGAGACAGTTTTCGAAAATCGTTTCCAACACCTAGAAGAAATGCGACGCATGGGCTTGCACTCGGAAATTATCCGTGATACAGCTCGTATTGTTGGTGGACAGGCTTTGCAGGGAGCAGAAGTTCTTTCAACTGACCTTCGTGCCAGTGCTGCCTTGATTTTGACAGGTTTGGTAGCACAAGGAGAAACTGTAGTTGGTAAATTGGTTCACTTGGATAGAGGTTACTACCGTTTCCATGAGAAGTTAGCGCAGCTAGGTGCTAAGATTCAGCGGATTGAGGCAAGTGATGAAGATGAATAAGAAATCAAGCTACGTAATCAAGCGTTTACTTCTAGTCATTTTGGTGCTGTTTTTAGGTGCTCTAGCCCTAGGAATTGGCTTAATGGTAGGTTATGGAATTTTGGGCAAGGGTCAAGATCCATGGGCTATCCTGTCTCCAGCAAAATGGCAGGAATTGATTCATAAATTTACAGGAAATTAGGCTGGAGAACCAGTCTTTTTCTAGAGATAAGGAGAAAAATGGATAAAAAAACAAGACAGACACTGATTGGACTGCTAGTGTTATTGCTTTTGTCTGCAGGGAGCTATTATATCAAGCAGATGCAGACGACAGCAAATAGTCCTAAAACTAAGGTTAGTCAGAAAAAACAAGCTTCGGAAGCTCCTAGTCAAGAATTAGCAGAAAGTGTCTTAACAGACGCAGTCAAGAGTCAAATAAAAGGGAGTCTTGAGTGGAATGGCTCAGGTGCTTTTATTGTCAATGGCAATAAAACAAACCTAGATGCCAAGGTTTCAAGTAAACCCTACGCTGATAATAAAACAAAGACAGTGGGCAAGGAAACCGTGCCAACCGTAGCTAATGCCCTCTTGTCTAAGGCTACTCGCCAGTACAAAAATCGTGAAGAAACTGGGAATGGTTCGACTTCATGGACTCCTCCAGGCTGGCATCAGGTTAAGAATCTAAAGGGTACTTATACCCATGCGGTTGATAGAGGTCACTTGTTAGGCTATGCCTTAATCGGTGGCTTGGATGGTTTTGATGCCTCGACAAGCAATCCTAAAAATATTGCTGTTCAGACAGCCTGGGCAAATCAGGCGCAAACTGAGGATTCGACAGGGCAAAACTACTATGAAAGCATGGTGCGTAAAGCCTTAGATCAAAACAAGCGTGTCCGTTACCGTGTAACTCTTTATTATGCTTCAAACGAGGATTTAGTTCCTTCAGCTTCACAGATTGAAGCCAAGTCTTCAGATGGAGAATTGGAATTCAATGTCCTAGTTCCCAATGTTCAAAAGGGGCTTCAACTGGATTACCGAACTGGAGAAGTAACGGTTACTCAGTAAAAGATAACATAAACTCCTATGTCACTTGTGGATATAGGAGTTCTTTTTTGGACAATTTAAGTATAACTAGAATAGACACTGAGAAAAAATAATATGTACTGAGCTAATTTTTGTGATATAATAAGTGACAAGATACTATTTTAGGAGAAGAACTATGGAAGACCCAAGTAGTCAGAATTTGTTGCTACAATTTGTTTTATTGTTTATCTTGATGGTGTTAAATGCCTTTTTCTCAGCCACAGAAATGGCCATGGTTTCACTTAACCGTGCGCGGGTTGAACAAAAGGCAGAAGAAGGAGATAGACGCTATATCCGTCTGCTCAAGGTACTAGAAAATCCTAACCACTTTTTATCAACCATTCAAGTAGGGATTACCCTGATTACGATCTTATCTGGGGCGAGTTTGGCAGAAACTCTGGGACGAGAAATTGCATCTTGGCTTGGAAATGGTGAAACATCTTATGCCGTTGCAAGTTTTCTATCTTTAGCATTTTTGACTTATATTTCCATCGTTTTTGGGGAATTGTATCCTAAGAGAATCGCTCTTAATCTAAAAGATGCTTTGGCGATTCGTACAGCTCCAGTTATCATTGGGCTGGGGAAACTAGTTAGTCCCTTTGTTTGGCTCTTGTCTGCATCTACCAATCTCTTGAGTCGCTTGACTCCTATGACCTTTGACGATGCTGACGAAAAAATGACCCGTGATGAAATTGAGTACATGTTGACCAATAGTGAAGAAACACTAGATGCTGATGAAATTGAGATGTTACAGGGGATTTTTTCACTGGATGAATTGATGGCCAGAGAAGTCATGGTTCCTCGAACAGATGCCTTTATGGTGGATATTCAGGATGATAGTCAAGCCATTATCCAAAGTATTTTAAAACAAAACTTCTCTCGTATCCCTGTCTATGATGGAGACAAGGATAACGTGATTGGGATCATTCACACCAAGAGTCTCCTTAATGCGGGCTTTGTGGACGGTTTTGACAATATTGTTTGGAAGAAAATCTTACAAGATCCACTTTTTGTTCCTGAAACTATTTTTGTGGATGACTTGTTAAAAGAATTGCGCAATACTCAAAGACAAATGGCAATCTTGCTAGATGAATATGGTGGTATGGCTGGTTTGGTGACACTTGAAGACCTCCTAGAGGAAATCGTTGGGGAAATCGATGACGAAACAGATAAGGCTGAAATCGAAGTCCATAAGATTGGAGAAGATACTTATATCGTTCAAGGTACCATGAATCTCAATGATTTTAATGACTACTTTGATGTTGAACTGGAAAGTGATGACGTTGATACCATCGCTGGTTACTATTTGACAGGAGTTGGGACCATTCCAACGACTGAGAAACTCAGCTATGAATTGGTCAGCCAAAACAAACAACTTATCCTAACCAATGATAAAGTGAAAAATGGACGTGTTACCAAGGTAAAAGTCCAAATTACCGAAGTTGAAATAGAAGAAGAAACAGAGTAAACTAGAGGCTTTTGTCACGAGGAGTGACAAAGCTTTTTTCAGTTGATTTCATACTCTTCGAAAATCAAATTCAAACTGCGTCAACGTCGCCTTGCCGTACGCAAGTACAGCCTGCAGCTAGTTTCCTAGTTTGCTCTTTGATTTTCATTGAGTATCAAAAGATTGTCTCCCAAAAAGAAGTCTGCCCCAAATTCGCTCCAAAAATTTTTGTCAGTTATATGTATTTATCAGAAAAAAAGAAAAAAGCCCTTTAAATTGGGCTTTCTGTTTAAATGAAACCTGAAAAATCAAGTTATAGAAGGCGGTAGACGGATTTGAACCGACGATCAAGCTTTTGCAGAGCCGTGCCTTACCACTTGGCTATACCGCCTTAACGTTTATTATTATACCTTGAAAATCATTTTCAGTCAATAGTTTTTTCAGCTTTTCAGATTTTTTTGTATGAATAAGCCTAAATATTCTGAAAATTCGTTTACTTTTCTTGAAATCTATGGTATAATTGATGGTAACCTATACTTTATTTATAAGAGGAGTAAAAAATGAAAAAAAGTAGAGTCTTTGTTGCAGCAGGAGTTGCTTTATTTGCGACGGGTGTGTTAGTAGCTTGTGGGAATTCAAAATCATCTGATTCGACAGCTCCAAAAACTTATGGCTATGTCTATTCGGCTGATCCAGAAACATTGGACTATCTTATCTCTGGAAAAGAGAGTACGAAAGTGGCTACTTCAAACGGGATCGATGGCCTCTTCACAAATGACAAATATGGGAATTTGACTCCTGCGGTTGCAGAAGACTGGTCTGTATCAAAGGACGGATTGACATATACCTACAAAATTCGTAAAGGTGTCAAATGGATGACATCCGATGGTGAAGAATATGCCGAAGTGACTGCTAAAGACTTCGTGAATGGATTGAAACATGCGGCAGATAAGAAATCAGAAGCTCTATATCTAGCTGAAACTTCTGTTAAAGGTTTATCTGATTATTTGGCTGGGAATTCAAAAGATTTCTCTACAGTAGGTGTTAAAGCGGTTGATGACTATACTCTTGAGTATACTTTGAACCAACCAGAACCTTACTGGAACTCTAAGATGGTTTATTCAATTTTCTGGCCATTAAACGAAGAATTTGAAAAATCAAAAGGCTCTGATTTTGCTAAAGCGACAGATCCTACATCATTGCTATATAATGGACCTTTCTTGCTCAAAGGTTTGACTGCTAAATCTTCTATCGAATTTGCTAAGAACGAGCAGTACTGGGATAAAGAGAATGTTCATTTAGATACAGCAACACTTGCATATTTTGATGGTTCGGACCAAGAATCACTTGAGCGTAACTTTACAAGTGGAGCTTATAGTTTTGCTCGTCTTTACCCAACAAGTTCAAACTTCTCAAAGGTAGAGGAGTCATACAAGGATAATATTTTCTACACTCCATCAGGAGCTGGTATTGGAGGTTTAGGTGTAAATATCGATCGACAAAATTACAAATATACATCTAAAACGACAGATGAAGAGAAAACATCTACTAAGAAAGCTCTTCTTAACAAAGACTTCCGCCAAGCCTTGAACTTTGCCTTTGACCGTACAGGTTATTCTGCTCAAGTTAACGGTAAAGAAGGTGCTCCTCTCGCAGTTCGTAATTTATTTGTGAAACCAGACTTTGTGACTGCAGGCGAAAAAACTTTCGGTGACTTGGTTGCTGAAAAAGTTAAGACTTATGGAGATGAGTGGAAAGATGTAAACTTTGCTGATGGTCAAGACGGTCTCTTTAACGCTGACAAAGCTAAAGCAGAATTTGCTAAAGCTAAAACTGCTCTGGAAGCAGAAGGTGTGAAATTCCCTATCCACTTGGATATTCCAGTAGACCAAACCTCTAAAAACTTTGTCGCACGGATTCAGTCGTTCAAACAATCAGTTGAAAAAGTTTTAGGCGAAGAAAATGTTGTCATCGATATTCAACAAATTTCTAAAGATGAATTCTTTAATGCGACTTATTATGCTGCTAATGCGGCAGCTGAGGATTGGGATCTTTCAGGTGCGGTTGGATGGAATCCTGACTATGAAGATCCATCAACTTACCTTGATATCCTTAAATCAACTAATAGTGAGCAAACGAAAACTTATATGGGGTATGATGACCCATCAAATGCAGCTGCAGCTAAAGTTGGTGTGAAAGATTACGATAAATTGCTTGATGAAGCTGGAAAAGAAACAAGTGATCTTAACAAACGTTATGAAAAATATGCTGCTGCTCAAGCTTGGTTGACAGACAGTTCACTCTTCTTACCAGCTATGTCTTCTAGTGGTGCTGCACCATTCATTTCTCGTGTTGTACCATTCTCAGCTTCTTATAGCCAATCTGGAGACAAAGGTTCAAATCTCTACTTCAAATATATTCAGTTACAAGACAAAGTTGTAACAAAGGCTGATTATGAACAAGCTCGTGAGAAATGGCTCAAAGAGAAAAAAGAATCAAACGAAAAAGTTCAAAAAGAATTGACTAAACACGTTAAATAAATAACTCTCAAGGGAACTTTCTCTCCATGAGGAGAAGGTTCTTTTGGGATTTAAAAAGGAAACGATATGAAGAAATATATTTTTATGCGTGTCTTGCGGTCATTGGTTTCTATCTTCTTAGTAACAACCTTGACTTACACGATTATCTATACAATGGTTCCTCGAAAATTGATTTTCAAACAGGATACCAACTATAACAAGATTGCGACAACTGCTGATAAACGTGATAACTATGAGAATACTGTCTATGAGCGTATGGGCTATATCGAGTACTACGATACCAAAGAGTTGCAAGAAAAAGCTAGCCAGATGGATGCTTCTGTAACCGTTGAAGCCAATGATACCAACAAGGCCATCTATGAAAAATACATTAAACAAATCGGTCATGGTTGGACCCTGGGAGAATTTACTGAAAGTGGCCAATTCTACGCTACTCGTGAAATCCCAATTTTTGAACGTGTTTTTCACTTCTATGCTAACTTGATTGACATTGATCATACAAATAAAATTCAAGACCCTGAAAATCCAGACTTGAAGCGTTACCTTCGTTTCGAAAACGATCCAGCGATCGGATGGTCATTGGTCGGTTCAGGAACAAAACACAAATATCTCTTGTACTTCAACAGTCAGTTCCCGTTTGTGCATCAAAATTTTGTGAACATTAATTTAGGTGACTCTTATCCAACCTATGCTAATAGCCCTGTTTTACAGGTTATTACTCAAGGACAAGGGCAAACAAAAACATCTCAAGTTCAGTTCCCAACAGGTAAGAAAACTTCTTCTGTAAATATTTACTCAAGAACCTACAAATCACCTAGTCAGGCTGATTCTCGTGAAGTAGCTAACTATGGGAAAGATGACCCATATACTGCAACTGAAAGCAACTACCAATATCCTTCTATGATTGCCAGCTCTGCAGTCGTCGGATTGATTGGTTTGGTGATTTCTTATGCAATTGCAGTACCTCTTGGTTCAGCTATGGCTCGCTTTAAGAACACTTGGATTGATAGTTTCTCAACAGGGGCTTTGACCTTCTTGATGGCTCTTCCAACAATTGCCTTAGTTTATATCGTTCGTTTGATTGGATCATCAATCGGTCTTCCAGATTCATTCCCTATCTTGGGTGCTGGAGATTGGCGTTCTTACGTTTTACCGGCAGTTATCCTTGGTTTATTGGGTGCTCCTGGTACAGCTATTTGGATTCGTCGTTACATGATTGACTTGCAATCACAAGACTTTGTTCGTTTTGCTCGTGCTAAAGGTTTGTCTGAAAAAGAAATTTCAAATAAACACATCTTTAAAAATGCCATGGTTCCACTTGTTTCAGGTATTCCTGGAGCTGTTATCGGGGTTATCGGTGGTGCCACTCTTACTGAAACAGTCTTCGCCTTCCCAGGTATGGGTAAAATGTTGATTGACTCTGTAAAAGCATCCAATAACTCTATGGTCGTTGGTCTTGTCTTCATCTTTACATGTATTTCTATCTTCTCACTTCTTTTGGGAGATATTTGGATGACTATTATTGACCCACGTATTAAATTGACTGAGAAAGGAGGCAAATAATGTCTACAATCGATAAAGAAAAATTTCAGTTTGTAAAACGTGACGATTTTGCCTCTGAAGCCATTGATGCGCCAGCCTATTCTTACTGGGGATCAGTGTTTAGACAATTTATGAAGAAAAAATCAACTGTAGTCATGTTGGGAATCTTGGTAGCCATCATTTTGATGAGTTTCATCTACCCAATGTTTTCTAAGTTTGATTTTAATGATGTCAGCAAGGTAAACGACTTTAGCGCTCGCTATATCAAGCCAAATGCTGAGCATTGGTTCGGTACAGACAGTAACGGTAAATCTCTTTTTGACGGTGTCTGGTTCGGAGCTCGTAACTCTATCCTCATTTCAGTGATTGCGACAGTGATTAACCTAGTTATCGGTGTCTTTGTCGGTGGTATTTGGGGAATTTCAAAATCAGTTGACCGCGTGATGATGGAAGTTTACAACGTCATCTCAAACATCCCATCTCTTTTGATTGTTATTGTCTTGACTTACTCAATCGGAGCTGGATTCTGGAATCTGATTTTTGCCATGAGTGTAACAACATGGATCGGGATTGCCTTCATGATCCGTGTGCAAATTTTGCGCTATCGTGATTTGGAATACAACTTGGCATCACGTACTTTGGGAACTCCAACCTTGAAGATTGTTGCCAAAAATATCATGCCTCAATTGGTATCTGTTATTGTGACAACCATGACTCAAATGCTTCCAAGCTTTATCTCATACGAAGCCTTCTTGTCATTCTTCGGTCTTGGATTACCGATTACAGTGCCAAGTTTGGGTCGTTTGATTTCAGATTATTCACAAAACGTAACAACTAATGCTTACTTGTTCTGGATTCCATTGACAACTCTTGTCTTGGTATCCTTGTCGCTTTTCGTAGTTGGTCAAAACTTAGCGGATGCTAGTGATCCACGTACACATAGATAGGAGTAGAAATGACAAAAGAAAAAAATGTAATTTTGACTGCTCGCGATATTGTCGTGGAATTTGACGTTCGTGACAAAGTATTGACAGCCATTCGCGGCGTTTCCCTTGAACTACTTGAAGGAGAAGTACTAGCCTTGGTAGGTGAGTCAGGATCAGGAAAATCTGTTTTGACAAAGACCTTCACAGGTATGCTTGAAGAAAATGGTCGCATTGCCCAAGGTAGTATTGACTACCGTGGTCAAGATTTGACAGCCTTGTCTTCTCACAAGGATTGGGAACAAATTCGTGGTGCTAAGATTGCGACTATCTTCCAAGATCCAATGACTAGTTTGGACCCAATTAAAACAATTGGTAGTCAGATTACAGAAGTTATTGTAAAACACCAAGGAAAAACAGCTAAAGAAGCGAAAGAATTGGCCATTGACTACATGAATAAGGTTGGGATTCCAGATGCAGATAGACGTTTTGATGAATACCCATTCCAATATTCTGGAGGAATGCGTCAACGTATCGTTATTGCTATTGCCCTTGCTTGCCGACCTGATGTCTTGATTTGTGATGAGCCAACGACTGCCTTGGATGTAACCATCCAAGCACAGATTATTGATTTGCTAAAATCTTTACAAAACGAGTACCATTTCACAACAATCTTTATCACCCACGACCTTGGTGTGGTGGCAAGTATTGCGGATAAGGTAGCGGTTATGTATGCAGGAGAAATCGTTGAGTATGGAACTGTTGAGGAAGTCTTCTATGATCCTCGCCATCCATATACATGGAGTCTCTTGTCTAGCTTGCCTCAACTTGCTGATGATAAAGGGGATCTTTACTCAATCCCAGGAACACCTCCGTCACTTTATACTGACCTGAAAGGGGATGCCTTTGCCTTGCGTTCTGACTATGCAATGCAGATTGACTTCGAACAAAAGGCTCCTCAATTCTCAGTATCAGAGACGCATTGGGCTAAAACTTGGCTTCTTCATGAGGATGCTCCAAAAGTAGAAAAACCAGCTGTGATTGCAAATCTTCACGATAAGATCCGTGATAAAATGGGATTTGCCCATCTGGTAGACTAGGAGGAAGGAAATGTCTGAAAAATTAGTAGAAATCAAAGATTTAGAAATTTCCTTCGGTGAAGGAAGTAAGAAGTTTGTTGCGGTTAAAAATGCCAACTTCTTTATCAACAAGGGAGAAACGTTCTCGCTTGTAGGTGAGTCAGGTAGTGGGAAAACAACTATTGGTCGTGCTATCATCGGTCTTAATGATACAAGTAATGGAGATATCATTTTTGAAGGTCAAAAGATTAATGGTAAGAAATCGCGTGAACAAGCTGCGGAATTGATTCGTCGTATCCAGATGATTTTCCAAGACCCAGCGGCAAGTTTGAATGAACGTGCGACTGTTGATTATATTATTTCTGAAGGTCTTTACAATCACCGCCTGTTTAAGGATGAGGAAGAACGTAAAGAGAAAGTTAAAAATATCATTCGTGAAGTGGGTCTTCTTGCTGAGCATTTGACTCGTTATCCTCATGAGTTTTCAGGTGGTCAACGTCAACGTATAGGTATTGCCCGTGCCTTGGTGATGCAACCAGACTTTGTTATTGCGGATGAGCCAATTTCAGCCTTGGACGTTTCTGTTCGTGCCCAAGTCTTGAACTTGCTTAAAAAATTCCAAAAAGAGCTCGGTTTGACCTATCTCTTCATCGCCCATGATTTGTCGGTCGTTCGCTTTATTTCAGATCGTATCGCAGTTATTTATAAGGGTGTTATTGTAGAGGTTGCAGAGACAGAAGAATTGTTTAACAATCCAATTCACCCATATACTCAGGCCTTGCTTTCAGCGGTACCAATTCCAGACCCAATCTTGGAACGCAAGAAGGTCTTGAAGGTTTACGATCCAAGTCAACACGACTATGAGACTGACAAACCTTCTATGGTTGAAATCCGTCCAGGTCACTATGTTTGGGCTAACCAAGCTGAATTGGCACGTTATCAACAAGGATTAAACTAATATTGGTTTTATAATTTCCATGTCAACTTTTATGGAAATTATAAACCTTTTTTTGTTGGACTGATTTGAAAAAATCTTTGAAAGTATCCTGAAAGAATTTTCGAAAAATTTTAAAAAATTCTGAAATATTCTTGACAGCTGATGAAAAAGGTGGTAAGATAGGAAACATCAAAAAAGAAAGCAGAAAGAGAAATGAATAGAAGACAAGCTGTAACAATGAATCAAAACTTTTACTTTAGCTACTTTAGATAGTGTTTGTAGACATGTCACCATGGATGCAAACAGTTCAAGCAATTTGTTTGTATCTATGTGGCTAAGATTTTTGATTGCGGTCCATATAGATGAATATCTAAATGGGCTAGCTAAGTTATAACTTGTTAGATTATTTCAAGCATCCGTTTAGATATTATCTAGGCGGTTTTTTGTTTTATCTTTTCTGAGAAGGAGTTTCATTATGAAAGTTGTTCGAAAATTACTAGCACCCCTCTTGGTAGTGGGGATCCTCTTGACCTCTCTGATCAGTTTGCATCAGTTGAAGGCAGATAAGAAAAAAGATGTGTTTCGTATCGGTATTTCGCAGTTTATTACCCACCAGTCCCTAGACGCCACTAGAGAAGGATTTGTGGATGAGCTGGCCAAGCAAGGCTATGTTGAGGGGAAAAATATTGAGATTGATTTGCAGAATGCACAGGGAGAACAAAGAAATCTAAAAACGATTTCCCAGCAACTAGCAGAATCTAGTGATGTCGTTCTAGCCATCGCAACGCCTTCTGCTCAGAGTTTGGCCAATACAACACAAACGACACCGGTTATCTTTTCAGCTGTAACAGATCCTGTCAGTGCCAAGTTGGTTGAGTCAAGAGAACATCCTGGGGGCAATGTGACTGGGACAAGTGACCAGTCATCAGATGCCATTTCAACCCAAATCAATTTGATAAAGAAAGTGTTGCCAAAGGCTAAAACAATTGGAATTCTCTATACTCAGAGCGAGCCAAACTCAGTTGTCCAAAAGGATGAAACTAAGCGCCTTCTGGAAGAAAAAGGCTTTACCGTTGTTGAAAAAACAATCTTGGACAGTAACAACGTCAAGGCTGCAGCAGAGAGTTTGATGGCTGAAGTGGATATGGTTTTTGTACCAACGGATAATATCATTTCGTCAACCATGGAAACAGTTAAGCAGGTTTCTATTAAACACAAGGTTCCAGTATTCGGTGGTTCAACAGAAATGATTGCGGTTGGTGGCTTGTATAACTACGGTACCAATTATGAAGAATTGGGACGGCAGACAGCTCGTATGTTGATTCGTGTTTTAAAAGGTGAGAAGCCAGAAAATATAGCAGTTGAGTTACCTGAAAAATTGGAATTGCATACTAACAAAGAAATGGCAGATGCACTAGGAATTGATATTAGTAAGTTAGAGGGCAAGGAATAGGAGGTTTAAGATGAGTTTTGTATTATCTAGTTTATCAGAAGGTTTGTTGTGGTCGATTATGGCCATTGGAGTCTACTTGACTTTCCGTATTTTGGATATTGCGGATATGACTGCTGAAGGAGCCTTTCCTCTGGGGGCAGCTGTCGTCGTATCACAGATACAGGCAGGGACCAATCCTTGGATTGCGACCTTACTTGCTTTGCTGGCAGGTATGATTGCTGGTCTTGTGTCAGGAATGCTCCACACCAAGATGAAAATCCCAGCTCTCTTGACAGGGATTGTGACCTTGACAGGGCTTTATTCAATCAATATTAAAATCATGGGAAGTGTGCCCAATCTTTCCTTGGGAGATTCTTCAACTGTCTTTAAACAATTGGCGAGCTTGGGGCTGACAAATGAAGAAGCTGTTTTCTCATTCAGTTTGGCCTGTCTCTTACTTGTTTGTTTGGTCTTGACTCTTTTGATGAAAACGGAGATTGGCTTGGTCTTGCGTTCGACTGGGGACAATATTCCGATGAGTGAGTCCAATGGGGTCAATGTAGACACCATGAAGATTGTTGGTTACATGATTTCAAACGGTTTAATTGCCCTGTGTGGTTCCTTATTTGCTCAGAATGATGGATTTTCAGATGTGACTTCTGGGACAGGAACCATCGTTGTTGGTTTGAGTGCCGTGATTATTGCGGAAGTACTGATACATGATTTGACCATTGGAGGCCGCTTGTTATCTATCGGGATCGGTGCTATTGTTTACCGTTTGATTATTTTAAATATCTATGAAATTCCAAATCTAGATCAAAACCTGGTTCGTCTCTTTAATGCAATCTTACTCGCCTTGGTTTTATTTGCACCAGAATTGCAAAAGAGATTAAAGATTCGTGGTTTGAAACTGAGAAATGAATAGGAGGAAAAAGTTATGGCAAGTTTATTAACACTTGAAAATATTCACAAGACATTTGAAGCAGGGACGGTCAATGAGAACCATGTCCTCAAAGGATTAGATTTAGAAGTTGAAGAGGGAGATTTTATCTCTGTGATTGGTGGAAATGGCGCAGGGAAATCCACTTTGATGAATATCTTGGCTGGCAATCTATCGGTAGACGAAGGGGACCTTTTATTGGCAGGGAAATCCATTAAAAATCTGAGTGTCAGAAAGAGAGCCAAGGATATCGCCCGTGTTTTTCAAGATCCTAAGATGGGAACAGCTTCGCGTTTGACGATTGAGGAGAATATGGCTATTGCCTTGAGACGTGGGCAAAAGAGAGGGCTTGGTTGGGGCGTGAAGGAGAAGGATAGAATCCAGTTCCAAGAAGCCTTGAAGGAGTTGAATATTGGCCTTGAAAACCGCTTAAAAGTAGATACTCAATATCTCTCAGGAGGACAAAGACAGGCCTTGACCCTAGTCATGGCAGCTCTGGTGAAACCTAAACTTTTGCTTTTGGATGAACATACTGCGGCACTTGACCCGAAAACGAGTCAAATGGTGATGGATTTGACGCAAAAAATTGTGGAACATCATCAGTTGACGACTTTGATGATTACCCACGATATGAACCATGCGATTGAGTACGGAAATCGTCTCATTATGCTCTATCAAGGCAAGATAGTGGTGGATGTCAAGGGAGAAGAGAAGAAGCATCTGACAGTTGAAGATCTCATGCATCTCTTCCAAAAAAATAGTGGCCAAAGTCTAGTTAGTGATGAATTGGTTTTGGGATAAAGAAAAAGGCTGAGATCTAGTGTCTCAGTCTTTTATTTCTTACGTTTTGCAAAATCTACAAATCTGAATTTTTCGAGTTTATGGCGGCTTTCAGTAAACTGAAACTGGCGCCCGTCTTGGAGATAGACTTTTGACTTGATTGAAACGACATAAGGGTCTTTGCCTATGTCCATGAGAATCTTGTCTCTGTCATTTGAGTGGTCAATGGTTATTTCCTTTTGAGCATAATCAATAAGGAGTTTGAGGTCGTCCTCTATATAAGAATAGATGGACTGCTCAGCAATTTGGCGAGTGATATTTGGGATTAGTTCCATATCCAGATAGTCCGTATCCAGAACGGATACCAGATCATCCACCACACGCTGGCGGACCACCTTCCAAACCATACGAAACTCTGGGAAGCCAGTTATTAGTGAGGATTTTTTATCAATAATAATCTTGTCCAGACTGACCACGTTGGTTTTGGAGCGCAGTCCAAGTTCTTGAACTAGCTCTTGGTAGCTTGTTAGGTTGGATACAGGGAAATTGACGGTTTCTTCTTTGACGATTTGAGAACCTTGCCCTCTTATCTTTTTGATCAATCCTTCCTCTTGGAGGAGAGACAGGGCCTTTCGGACGGTATCACGGCTTACCTGATACTGGTTCATAAGGTCGTGCTCGCTAGGAAGGAAATCTCCGACAGCGTAAGTCTCGTTTTGAATGGTTTCTTGGATTTGCTTAAAAAGTTGTTGGTATTTCTTCATTTTGCTTCCTTAAATGGGTTTTTAGTCTAGTTTAATGAACACCTGTATCTATTTTACCATACAAGTTCCAGAAAAATGATAAAAAAATCCTCTTTTTATACCAAACAAGTTGCATACAGGTTTGATATCGTTTACAATATACTTATCAAATCAAACTTGCTTTGACAAGTATAAGGAGAATCAAATGGGAAAATTTGAACAAGCAGCCAAAGATTTGCTTCAGGCAATTGGAGGCAAAGAAAATGTGACTGCCGTAACCCACTGTGCGACACGGATGCGGTTTGTTTTAGGAGATGATAAGAAGGCTAATGTTAAGGCTATCGAGTCAATTTCAGCTGTTAAAGGAACTTTTACAAATGCAGGTCAATTTCAGGTGATTATTGGGAATGACGTGCCGATTTTTTATAATGATTTTACAGCTGTTTCAGGAATTGAGGGTGTTTCCAAAGAAGCAGCCAAGTCTGCAGCTAAGAGTAATCAAAACGTGGTCCAACGTGTCATGACCACTCTGGCGGAAATCTTTACTCCGATTATTCCAGCCTTGATTGTTGGTGGATTGATCCTCGGTTTCCGTAATGTTTTGGAAGGTGTCCATTGGTCTATGTTGGATGGTAAGACCATCACAGAAACCTCTCAGTTTTGGGCAGGTGTCAATCACTTCCTCTGGTTGCCTGGTGAAGCTATCTTCCAGTTCTTACCAGTAGGGATTACTTGGTCTGTTTCTCGTAAGATGGGAACCAGCCAAATCTTGGGAATTGTTCTCGGAATCTGTTTGGTATCGCCTCAGTTGCTCAATGCCTATGCGGTTGCTTCAACGCCAGCAGCTGATATCGCAGCAAACTGGGTTTGGAATTTTGGCTATTTTACTGTTAATCGTATCGGTTACCAAGCCCAAGTTATCCCAGCCTTGCTTGCAGGTTTGAGTCTGTCTTATCTTGAAATTTTCTGGCGTAAGCATATCCCAGAAGTGATTTCTATGATTTTTGTACCTTTCTTGTCATTGATTCCAGCCTTGATTTTGGCTCATACTGTCTTGGGACCAATCGGTTGGACAATCGGGCAAGGACTTTCATCAGTTGTATTAGCAGGATTAACTGGTCCTGTTAAGTGGTTCTTCGGTGCGATTTTTGGTGCCCTCTATGCACCATTTGTCATTACAGGTCTGCACCATATGACTAATGCTATTGATACACAATTGATTGCGGATGCTGGTGGAACTGCCCTCTGGCCTATGATTGCTCTTTCTAATATTGCCCAAGGTTCGGCCGTATTTGCTTACTATTTCATGCACCGTCATGATGAGCGTGAGGCTCAGGTTTCACTTCCTGCCACTATTTCAGCCTATCTCGGTGTTACAGAACCAGCCCTCTTTGGGGTCAATGTCAAATACATCTATCCATTTGTAGCTGGAATGACTGGTTCAGCTCTTGCAGGCATGTTATCCGTTACTTTTAATGTAACTGCGGCTTCTATTGGTATCGGTGGTTTGCCAGGTATCCTCTCTATTCAACCTCAATACATGCTACCATTTGCAGGAACTATGCTAGTCGCTATTCTTGTTCCAATGCTCTTGACTTTCTTTTTCCGCAAGGCTGGTCTCTTTACAAAAACAGAGGATGATACGGACTTGCAGGCAGAATTCGTTGCTCAAGAAGAAGCAGAATTTGTGAGCCATGAACCAGTAGAACATACTCCAGTAGAAATTGTTAGCCCACTTGAAGGACAAGTAAAAGAACTAAGTCAAGCAACTGATCCAGTCTTTGCTTCAGGTGTCATGGGGCAAGGTCTGGTCATTGAACCAAGTCAAGGTGAGTTGTCTTCTCCAGTCAATGGGACAGTTACGGTTCTTTTCCCTACCAAGCATGCCATCGGTATTGTCTCTGATGAGGGAGTGGAATTGCTCATCCACATCGGTATGGATACAGTAGGTCTTGATGGCAAAGGATTTGAAAGTCTAGTAGCCCAAGGAGATCATGTCACAGTTGGGCAGAAATTGATTCGTTTTGATATGGATATTATCAAGGATGCAGGTCTGGTAACAGAAACTCCTGTCATTATTACCAATCAAGATGCTTATACAGCGACCATCACTGGAACTTATCCGACAACGATCCAAGCTGGAGAAGATCTCATGGTCGCAACACGAATCTAATCAAAATAGCACAAATAGGGACGGAAGACGGCTTCCTCCCTTTTATCAGAAAAGGAGAAATAGATGACACTTGATAAAAGAAAAGTAGTCTATCAAATCTATCCAAAATCTTACAAAGACACCACTGGCAATGGTATTGGGGACTTACGTGGAATTATCGAAAAAATCCCCTATCTAGCCAAATTGGGCGTGGATATGGTCTGGCTCAATCCATTCTATCCAAGCCCTCAACGGGATAATGGTTACGACATTTCAGATTATATGGCTGTTGATCCTCTTTTTGGTGATATGGCTGATTTTGAAGAAATGGTGCGTGTCGGTAAAGAGCACAAGATTGACTTTATGCTGGACATGGTGCTCAATCATTGTTCGACAGAGCATGAATGGTTTCAGAAAGCCCTAGCTGGTGACAAGTATTATCAAGACTTTTTCTTCGTCCAAGACCAACCAACAGACTGGCAGTCTAAGTTTGGTGGCTCTGCATGGGCGCCCTTTGGGAATACAGGGAAATACTACCTTCACCTCTTTGATGAGACCCAGGCTGACCTTAACTGGCGCAATCCCAATGTTCGTAAGGAGCTTTTCAAGGTTGTTAATTTCTGGCGCGACAAGGGTGTCAAAGGTTTCCGATTTGATGTGATCAATTTGATTGGCAAGGACGAGGTCTTAGTGAATTGTCCTGAAAATGAAGGAAAGCCAGCTTATACAGACAAGCCTATCGTTCATGACTATTTGTGTATGATGAATCAAGCCACTTTTGGATCAGACGATAGCTTTATGACAGTTGGGGAAATGTCTTCTACCACCATGGAAAACTGTGTCCTCTATTCGTCGCCTGACCGTCAGGAATTATCCATGACCTTTAATTTTCATCACCTCAAGGTGGACTACAAGGATGGGCAAAAATGGACCTTAGCTCCCTTTGATTTTGAAGAATTGAAAAGTCTTTACCATAGTTGGGGCAAGGAGATGAGTAATAAAGGCGGTTGGAGCGCTCTCTTCTGGAACAATCATGACCAACCCCGTGCCTTGAACCGTTTTGTCGATGTTGAGAACTTCCGTAATGAAGGAGCCACCATGTTAGCGGCCAGTATTCACCTGTCACGTGGGACACCTTATATCTATATGGGTGAGGAAATCGGGATGATTGACCCAGACTATGATTCTATGGCTGATTATGTAGATGTCGAATCGCTCAATGCCTATCAGATGCTCTTAGAAGAAGGGAAGAGTCAGGAAGAAGCCTTCCAGATTATTCAAGCTAAGTCGCGTGATAATTCACGAATTCCCATGCAGTGGGATTCTTCGGAAAATGCAGGATTTACAGTAGGGACGCCTTGGCTCAAGGCAGGAAAATCCTACCCTCATATCAATGTAGAAAATGAAATCCAAGGTCCGATTTTCACCTTCTACCAAGACTTGATTCGACTTCGTAAAGAAATGCCTATCATCTCAGAAGGAAGTTACAAACCAGCTTTTGAAGACAGTCAGCAAGTCTACGCTTTTGAACGCCAGTATGAGGATCAAAAGTTACTAGTGCTCAATAATTTTTATGCCACAGAACTGGAAATCGACTTATCAGTAGCCTACCAAAATGGACGAATTTTGATTTCAAACTATGAAGATGCAGAAGTGTCTGAAAAAATTCTACTCAAACCCTATCAAACACTAGCTATTTATGTAAATTAAACTCAGTAAGGAGCCCTCTTTTGCAGAAAAGCAGGGTTCTTTTTGCTGTTTATTCCATCCCTGAAAGCGTAAAACAAACTAGTCAGGGTGGCTAGTTTGTGGTATAATGAAAGAGACTCAAAAAGAAACAGGAGAAAAATGATGGATTTACTTTTAGCAATTGTATTGATTGTGCTAGCTTTTCTAGGAGGAGCTCTTGGAGGAATGTACTTGGTTCGTAAGCAAATCGAAAAAGAATTTGCTGATAACCCACGTTTGAATGCTGAAGCAGTTCGTACTCTTTTGAGTGCAAATGGTCAAAAACCAAGCGAAGCTAAGGTACAACAAGTTTACCACCAAATCATCCGCCAACAAAAAGCAGCCCTTGCTAACAATAAAAAGAAAAAATAAATAAGGAAAAGTCTGGGATGAAAGTTCCAGACTTCTCACTATGTTGGCTAAGGGTTTAGGGATGAGACTTTTTCCTTGCATTCTATTGATATTTGATTATGATTAAGAGAGATAGTTGTTGATTAGGCTGTCATTAATTCAGTTCATAAGGAACGGTAATCATAATGAACTATCAATCAGAAAAAAGACTAGAAAGAAGACTGTATGGATAATCGACCAATTGGTTTTTTGGATTCGGGTGTCGGGGGCTTGACCGTTGTGCGCGAGCTCATGCGCCAGCTTCCCCATGAAGAAATCGTCTATATTGGAGATTCGGCGCGGGCGCCCTATGGTCCCCGTCCTGCTGAGCAAATTCGTGAATATACTTGGCAGTTGGTCAACTTTCTCTTGACCAAGGATGTCAAGATGATTGTTATTGCTTGTAACACTGCGACTGCGGTCGTCTGGGAAGAAATCAAGGCTCAACTAGACATTCCCGTCCTAGGTGTGATTTTGCCAGGAGCTTCGGCAGCTATCAAGTCCAGCCAAGGTGGGAAAATCGGAGTGATTGGAACGCCCATGACGGTCCAATCAGACATCTACCGTCAGAAAATCCATGATTTGGATCCCGACTTACAGGTGGAGAGCTTGGCCTGTCCCAAGTTTGCTCCCTTGGTGGAGTCGGGTGCCCTGTCAACCAGTGTCACCAAGAAAGTGGTCTATGAAACCCTACGTCCCTTGGTTGGAAAGGTAGATAGCCTGATTTTGGGTTGTACCCATTATCCGCTTCTCAGACCTATTATTCAAAATGTTATGGGGCCCAAGGTTCAACTTATCGATAGTGGGGCAGAGTGCGTACGGGACATTTCAGTCTTACTTAATTATTTTGAAATCAATCGTGGCCGCGATGCTGGACCACTCCATCACCGTTTTTACACAACAGCCAGCAGCCAAAGTTTTGCACAAATTGGTGAAGAATGGCTGGAAAAAGAGATTCATGTGGAGCATGTAGAATTATGACAAATAAAATTTATGAATACAAGGATGACCAGGACTGGTATGTCGGGTCCTATAGTATTTTTGGTGGCGTCCGGACGTTAACTGATGAAGACTTGGATTTTCCTCTATTGGAGTTTGCCCAAAGATTTCGAGATGAGGATCGAGGTTTTCCTGTTTCTGTGATTGTTTTACGCTATGGTTCTCGCTACCGTTTATTGTCCTTTGTGGTAGAGATACTAAACCAAGAAGCAGGTCGCAATCTAGAAGTCATCCAACGTCAAGGGGCTCTGCTCTTGGTTGAAAATGGGCAACTCTTGTATGTGGAATTGCCCAAAGAAGGGGTCAATGTTCATGATTTCTTTGAGACAAACAAGGTTAGAGAAACCTTGTTGATTGCGACTCGTAACGAGGGCAAGACCAAGGAATTTCGAGCTATCTTTGACAAGCTAGGCTACGATGTGGAAAATCTCAATGACTATCCTGACCTACCTGAAGTAGCAGAAACAGGCATGACCTTTGAAGAAAATGCCCGCCTCAAGGCAGAAACCATTTCTCAATTAACGGGCAAGATGGTTTTGGCAGATGATTCTGGACTGAAAGTCGATGTCCTAGGCGGCTTGCCAGGTGTCTGGTCAGCTCGTTTCGCAGGTGTGGGAGCTACTGATCGTGAAAACAATGCTAAACTCTTGCACGAATTGGCCATGGTCTTTGAACTCAAGGACCGCTCGGCTCAATTCCATACAACCCTAGTCGTAGCCAGTCCAAACAAGGAAAGTTTGGTTGTTGAAGCTGACTGGCCTGGCTACATTAACTTTGAACCTAAGGGTGAAAATGGCTTTGGCTATGACCCTCTCTTCCTTGTGGGAGAGACAGGTAAGTCCTCAGCTGAATTAACCCTTGAAGAAAAAAATAGTCAATCTCACCGTGCCTTAGCCGTTAAGAAACTTTTGGAGGTATTTCCATCATGGCAAAGCAAACCATCATTGTAATGAGCGATTCCCATGGCGATAGCTTGATTGTGGAAGAAATCCGTGATCGCTATGTAGGCAAAGTTGATGCCGTTTTTCATAACGGCGATTCTGAACTGCGTCCGGATTCTCCCCTTTGGGAAGGCATCCGTGTTGTTAAAGGGAATATGGACTTCTATGCAGGTTACCCAGAACGTTTGGTGACTGAGCTTGGTTCGACCAAGATTATCCAAACCCATGGTCACTTGTTTGACATTAATTTCAACTTTCAAAAGTTGGACTACTGGGCTCAGGAAGAAGAGGCCGATATCTGCCTCTATGGTCACTTGCATGTGCCAAGTACTTGGATGGAAGGCAAGACCCTCTTTCTAAATCCAGGTTCTATCAGTCAACCACGAGGTACCGTCAGAGAATGTCTCTATGCTCGTGTGGAGATTGATGAAAGTTATTTCAAAGTGGACTTTTTGACACGAGACCATGAGGTGTATCCGGGCTTATCCAAGGAGTTTAGCCGATGATTGCCAAGGAGTTTGAGACTTTCTTGTTGGGGCAGGAGGAAACTTTTTTGACTCCTGCTGAAAATCTAGCCGTGTTGATTGATACCCACAATGCGGATCATGCGACCCTCTTGCTCAGTCAGATGACCTATACCCGTGTTCCTGTTGTAACAGATGAAAAACAGTTTGTTGGGACGATTGGGCTCAGAGATATTATGGCTTATCAGATGGAGCATGACCTGAGTCAAGAAATCATGGCAGATACGGATATCGTTCATATGACCAAAACGGACGTAGCGGTTGTTTCGCCTGATTTTACTATTACGGAGGTCTTGCACAAGTTGGTAGATGAGTCCTTCTTGCCGGTTGTGGATGCGTCTGGGATTTTTCAAGGAATTATCACGCGCAAGTCTATCCTCAAGGCAGTCAATGCCCTCTTGCATGACTTTAGTAAGGAATATGAGATTCGATGCAAATGAGAGATAGGATTTCAGCCTTTTTAGAAGAAAAGCAGGGCTTATCTGCCAATTCCAAGCAGTCCTATAAGTATGATTTGGAGCAATTTTTAGACATTGTAGGCGAGCGGATTTCTGAGACCAGTCTCAAGATTTACCAAGCCCAGCTAGCCAATCTAAAAATCAGCGCCCAGAAGCGAAAGATTTCGGCCTGTAACCAATTTCTCTACTTTCTATATCAAAAAGGAGAAGTGGACAGCTTTTATCGCTTGGAATTAGCTAAACAAGCTGAAAAGAAGACCGAAAAGCCAGAACTGTTAGACCTAGACTCTTTTTGGCAAGAAAGTGATTATTCAGAGGGTCGCTTGCTAGCGCTCTTAATCCTAGAAACGGGGCTCTTACCGAGTGAGATTTTAGCTCTAAAAGTTGCGGATATCAATCTGGACTTTCAAGTGTTGCGAATCCAGAAGGCTTCCCAACAGAGGATTGTCACCATTCCCACGAGCTTGCTTTCAGAGCTAGAACCCTTGATGGGCCAGACCTATCTCTTTGAAAGGGGAGGGAAAGCCTATTCTCGTCAGTGGGCCTTTCGCCAGCTAGAGTCCTTTGTCAAGGAGAAAGGTTTTCCAGCCTTATCAGCCCAAGCCTTGCGGGAACAGTTCATTCTAAGACAAATTGAAAAGAAGGTCGATTTGTACGAAATTGCAAAAAAACTAGGATTAAAAACAGTCCTGACTTTAGAAAAATATAGATAATGGATATTAAACTAAAAGATTTTGAAGGGCCTCTGGACTTGCTCTTGCACCTGGTTTCTAAGTACCAGATGGATATCTACGATGTGCCTATTACGGAAGTTATCGAACAGTATCTAGCCTATGTCTCAACCTTGCAGGCTATGCGTCTGGAAGTGACGGGTGAGTACATGGTCATGGCCAGTCAGCTCATGCTGATCAAGAGTCGTAAGCTTCTTCCAAAGGTAGCGGAAGTGACCGATTTGGAGGATGACCTGGAGCAGGACCTTCTCTCCCAAATCGAAGAATACCGCAAGTTCAAGCTCTTGGGGGAGCATTTGGAAGCCAAGCACCAAGATCGGGCCCAGTACTATTCCAAAGCACCGACAGAGTTGATTTACGAAGATGCGGAGCTTGTGCATGATAGGACTACCATTGACCTATTTTTGGCTTTTTCAAATATCCTAGCCAAGAAAAAAGAGGAGTTTACACAAAATCACACGACTATCTTGCGGGATGAGTATAAGATTGAGGACATGATGGTCATCGTGAAAGAGTCCTTGACTGGACGAGATCAATTGCGCTTGCAGGATTTGTTCAAGGAAGCCCAGAATGTCCAAGAGGTCATTACCCTCTTTTTGGCAACCCTAGAGTTAATCAAAACCCAGGAGCTGATTCTCGTGCAAGAGGAGAGTTTCGGAGATATCTATCTCATGGAAAAGAAAGAAGAAAGTCAAGTGGCCCAAAGCTAGACTTGATAGAGAGGAAAGATGAGTACTTTAGCAAAAATAGAAGCGCTCTTGTTTGTAGCGGGTGAAGATGGGATTAGAGTCCGCCAGTTAGCTGAACTCCTCTCTCTGCCACCGACAGGCATCCAACAGAGTTTAGAAAAATTAGCCCAGAAGTATGAAAAGGACCCAGATTCCAGTTTGGCTCTGATTGAGACAGGGGGCGCTTATAGATTGGTGACCAAACCTCAATTTGCAGCGGTTTTGAAGGAATACTCTAAGGCACCTATCAATCAGAGTTTATCTCGGGCTGCCCTTGAAACCTTGTCCATTATTGCCTACAAGCAGCCCATTACTCGAATAGAAATTGATGCCATCCGTGGGGTCAACTCGAGTGGGGCTTTGGCAAAGTTGCAGGCTTTTGACCTAATCAAAGAAGACGGAAAAAAAGAAGTGTTGGGGCGTCCCAACCTCTATGTGACTACGGATTATTTTCTAGATTATATGGGAATTAACCATTTGGAAGAATTGCCAGTGATTGATGAGCTTGAAATTCAAGCCCAAGAAAGCCAATTATTTGGTGAAAGGATAGAAGAAGATGAGAATCAATAAGTATATTGCCCACGCAGGTGTGGCCAGTAGGAGAAAAGCAGAAGAGCTGATCAAGCAAGGATTGGTGACGGTCAATGGCCAAGTGGTACGTGAACTAGCAACGACCATCAAGTCAGGCGACAAGGTTGAAGTTGAAGGCCAACCTATCTACAACGAAGAAAAGGTCTATTATCTGCTTAACAAACCACGCGGTGTCATTTCCAGTGTGACAGATGACAAGGGCCGCAAGACGGTTGTCGACCTCTTGCCCAACGTGAAAGAGCGTATCTACCCTGTAGGTCGTTTGGACTGGGATACATCAGGAGTCTTGATTTTGACAAATGACGGGGATTTTACGGATGAAATGATTCATCCTCGTAATGAGATTGACAAGGTTTATTTCGCGCGTGTTAAAGGTGTGGCCAATAAGGACAATCTCCGCCCCTTGACCCGTGGACTTGAGATTGATGGTAAGAAAACCAAGCCGGCTGTCTATGAGATTCTCAAAGTGGATCCAGTCAAAAACCGCTCTGTGGTGCAGTTGACTATCCATGAAGGGCGTAACCACCAGGTTAAAAAGATGTTTGAAGCTGTTGGTCTCCAAGTGGACAAGTTGTCACGGACCCGTTTTGGACATCTAGACTTGACAGGACTCCGTCCAGGAGAATCCCGTCGTCTTAATAAAAAAGAAATCAGCCAACTACACACCATGGCTGTAACCAAGAAATAATGAAACGAATTTTAATAGCGCCTGTGCGCTTTTACCAACGGTTTATCTCACCAGCCTTTCCACCCTCTTGTCGCTTTGAGCCTACTTGTTCCAACTATATGATTGAGGCTATTGAAAAACATGGCTTCAAGGGTGTTTTGATGGGCTTGGCTCGGATTTTACGTTGCCATCCCTGGTCGAAAACAGGTAAGGATCCTGTGCCAGATCATTTTTCTTTAAAGAGAAATTCAAAATAATACTCAATGAAAATCAAAGAACAAACTAGGAAACTAGTCGCAGGCTGCTTAAAACAGTGTTTTGAGGTTGTGGATAGAACTGACGAAGTCAGCTCAAAACATGGTTTTGAGGTTGTGGATAGAACTGACGAAGTCAGTAACCATACCTACGGTAAGGCGACGTTGACGTGGTTTGAAGAGATTTTTGAAGAGTATAAATTGGATTCTAATGTATAAAAGACAGATAGATGATACTTGGTATTTATCAAGTGCCATCTATCTGTGTTTTTATTTATGATTGATGTTGCTGCTATTTATTCTAAAATGTTTTTACCTTCTTTAACACGCCAATGATAATCCGATAAAATAATATCTTCAAGAGAGTAGCTAGCCTTCCAATCAAGATATTTTTTAGCTTTTGAGGCGTCTGCTAGGACGCTGGCTGGATCACCTGCACGGCGAGCAACAATTTCGTGTGGTATTTTTTGATTCAGTAATTCTTCGGCAGTTTTAAAGATTTCTTTGACGGTATAGCCTTTTTCAGTCCCTAAGTTAAAGATTTGAGAAGAACTGTCTTCTTGAAAGAGGTAGTTCATTCCTTTAACATGAGCCTGTGCAAGGTCCAAGACATGAATGTAATCTCGAATACATGAACCATCACGTGTATCGTAGTCATCTCCAAATATTTTGAGGCTATCATTTTGTCCCAATGCGGTCTTGTTGATATTGGGAATAATATGAGTTGGATTTTTCACGCGCAGACCGTTTGAAGCATCCATTTCAGCCCCAGCTACATTAAAGTAACGGAAAATAACATATTTCCAGTCGTAGCGATTGGCCATCCAGTAAATCATTCGTTCGCCCATCAGTTTTGTTTCTGCATAAGGGTTGACAGGGTCGAGCAGGGTATCTTCAGTTGCAGGCTTGTCAATACAGTTATTGCCATAGAGGGAAGCAGTCGAAGAGAACATGATTTTTTGAATACCAACTTCAGACAAGACTTTGAGAACTTGGTTCATACCAGCAACATTGGCAGTGAAGTATTTACTTGGATTTTCAATACTTTCGCTCACAACAATTTCACCTGCACAATGAAGAACAGCATCAATCTTATTTTCTTCTAAGTAAGCTTTTAGGGCACTAGCATCATAAACATCCAGTTGTTTAAAGCTAGCACGACTATCTACAGCTGAACGATTTCCTGTAGAGAGATTATCTAGAACATGTACCTGATAGCCAGCATTTAAAAGAGCTTTAACGGTATGGGAGCCAATATAGCCAGCTCCACCTGTAACAAGAATTGTTTTGGTCATGATTTTTTCCTTTTTCTAGTTTTGTACTATTTTAAAGAAATAAGAAGGCAAAGTCAACTATTTTCTGTAAATTTCATAAAAAAATTGAACAAATATAGTATTGAATTGTTTTTTGTTTGGAAATTAATAGTTTGGGTGGTCTTGGAACAGTTCTTAGATTTCACCTCACATGCAAGAAAATACAAGCTTTTTCTAAGATAGAGCAAGACTAAGATACTAATTTAGAAATCCACCTTCCCGCTATCCTTCTCCTATAAAAAGTGGTAAAATGGATGAAAGAAAGAAGGAACTGAAATGACAACATTATTTTTAAAAATCAAAGAAGTAACAGAACTTGCTGCGATCTCAGGTCATGAAGCACCTGTCCGTGCTTATCTTCGTGAAAAGTTGACACCGCACGTGGATGAAGTGGTGACAGATGGCTTGGGTGGTATTTTTGGTATCAAACATTCAGAAGCTACGGATGCACCGCGCGTCTTGGTTGCTTCTCACATGGATGAAGTTGGTTTTATGGTCAGCGAAATCAAGCCAGATGGTACCTTCCGTGTCGTAGAAATCGGTGGTTGGAATCCTATGGTGGTCAGCAGCCAACGTTTCAAACTCTTGACTCGTGACGGTCGTGAAATCCCTGTAATCTCAGGCTCTGTCCCTCCACATTTGACTCGTGGAAAGGGTGGGCCAACCATGCCAGCTATTGCAGATATCGTCTTTGATGGCGGTTTTGCGGACAAGGCTGAGGCAGAAAGTTTTGGCATCCGTCCTGGCGATACCATTGTACCAGATAGTTCTGCAATCTTAACAGCTAATGAAAAAAATATCATCTCAAAAGCTTGGGATAACCGCTACGGTGTGCTCATGGTTAGTGAGTTAGCAGAAGCTCTGTCAGGTCAAAAACTTGGCAATGAACTCTATCTTGGCTCTAACGTCCAAGAAGAAGTTGGTCTTCGTGGTGCTCATACTTCCACAACTAAGTTTGACCCAGAAGTTTTCCTAGCGGTTGACTGCTCACCTGCTGGTGATGTTTATGGCGGTCAAGGCAAGATTGGAGATGGAACCTTGATTCGTTTCTACGACCCAGGTCACTTGCTTCTCCCAGGGATGAAGGATTTCCTTTTGACAACGGCTGAAGAAGCTGGTATCAAGTACCAATACTACTGTGGCAAAGGCGGAACAGACGCTGGCGCAGCCCATCTGAAAAATGGTGGTGTCCCATCTACAACAATCGGTGTTTGCGCTCGTTATATCCATTCTCATCAAACCCTCTACGCTATGGATGACTTCATAGAAGCTCAAGCTTTCTTACAAGCTTTGGTGAAGAAATTGGATCGTTCAACGGTTGACTTGATTAAAAATTATTAAACTTAAGGAGGTGGTAGGGATGGTAGAATCAAACCTAGAAAGCCTTGTAAAAGATCTTTACAATCATGCTCGACATGATTTGAGTGAAGATTTAGTTGCTGCTCTCCTAGAGACTGCTAAAAAACTACCTACTACAAATGAGCAATTGCTGGCAGTTCGTCTCTCGGGTCTAGTCAATCGTGAATTGCTCCTAAATCCCAAACATCCAGCACCTGAATTGATAAACTTGGCTCGTTTTATCAAAAGAGAAGAAACCAAGTACAGAGGAACCGCAGCTTCTGCGCTTATGTACGGGGAGCTCTTTAAAATGCTTTGATTCCATTGTGAATCAAAGCATTTTTCTATATGTTAGAAAAGCAATTCTTGGTGAGGAGAAGAAAAAGCCATCCCATTTATACTCTTCGAAAATCTCTTCAAACCACGTCAATGTCGCCTTGCCGTACTCAAGTACAGCCTGTGGCTAGTTTCCTAGTTTGTGCTTTGATTTTCATTGAGTATTAGGATAGCTTCTTGGATATTAGATTTGTTCTGCGATGACCTTTTCAGCTAGATTCATAGCGTGGTCTGACACACGAGTGTAGTGAGAAATGATGTCGATAAAGTTGACCCCAGCTTGCGTTGAACATTCCCCCTTGTTAAGGCGTTTGATGTGGGTCTTTCTGAGAACACGTTCCATATTGTTGATTTCTTTATGGCGTTCAATCAGACTTTGAGCTTTTTCGATATCATTGTTTTCCACGCTATCAAGGGCATCCTTGATAAAGCCAGTAGTTTTTTGATAAATATCAGCCAATTCCTGCAAAGCAGCTTCAGAGAACTCGACATTTTTACGTTGAAGGTAGTCAGTCAGATTGATTAGGGCTTCTGCATGATCCCCAATCCGTTCCAAATCACGGGATGAATCAAGGATGTTGGTGAGCACTTCACTTTCTTTCTGGCTAAGGGCTTCACTTGAAAGAGTAATCAGGTAACGAGTCAATTTTTCATCAATGGTATTGATGGCTTCTTCTGTCTTGTGTCCTTTTTCAGCAACTTTTTCATTAAGGTCAATGATGTAGTTATAAGAAAGGTCAAAGGCTTTAGAAGCATAATTTCCTAAGTGAAGGAGTTCTTTCTTCGCATTTCCGAGAGCGATTGATGGAGCTTGCTTAATCAAGTGTTCATCAAGGTAAAGCGGCTCGTACTTGACAACTTCATCTTCACCAGGGATGAGCTTGGTTACAAAGTAGGCCAAGGCTCCGATGAATGGAAATTGTACAATGGTGTTACTTACGTTAAAGGCACCGTGCGAGAAGGCTATAGTCATCTCAGGTGAGAGGTGAAGGAGTACTTGGAAGTACTCAATCATAGCAGTGAAGGGGCCTAATAAAATTAAGCAAAGAATGGTCCCTAAAACGTTAAAGGTAACGTGGGTTGCAGCAACACGTTTCGCAGAGACATTGGCTCCAGCTGCCGCGATGATAACTGTTAGGGTTGTCCCAATATTATCCCCGAAGAGAACTGGTAGAGAACCTTTAAGGTCAAGGAATCCACCTGCATAGAGACCTTGCAAAATCCCGATTGTCGCAGAAGAAGCTTGGATGAGAACGGTAATCACTGCACCGGCAAAAACTCCTAACACAGGATTTTGTCCCAAGGTTACCATATATTCCTTGAATTGTGGTAAATCTTTAAGAGGACTCATACCGGCACTGATGAGGTTGAGGGCGTAGAAGATTCCCCCTACACCAAACAGGATGCGCCCGATATTGTTTGCTGTTCTGTTTTTTGTAAAGAAGAGGAACATGGTTCCAAGGAAAATCAAGGGTAAAGCATACTCACCAAGCTTGAAACCGATGATAAAGGAAGTAACTGTGGTTCCGATGTTGGCTCCCATGATAATTCCGATAGCCTGTCTAAGAGTGAGAAGACTAGCGCTGACCAGTCCAACCGTGATAACTGTAACCCCTGTACTTGACTGAATCAGGGCAGTCACGACAATTCCGACTAGAACACCTAGAAAGGGATTGCTGGTGTACTTGTCAATGTAAAAACGAAGGCGATCTCCAGCAGCTTGTTGCAAACCGTCTCCCATGGTCTTGATACTATATAAGAATAATCCTAGACCACCTAAAAAGTGAAATAAAATTTCCTGCCAATTAATGGACATTTCTTTTTCCTCCGAAAAATAATAACGGAATTTCTCCTATTCTATTTTAAAGGATAAAAGTAAATCTAACAAGTGTTAAGCTAAGATTTTAGAAAGAAAATTCGTTAGAATAGGCCTTAATTATATTAATTTTACCAATTTCTAACCTAGATATAGGTATTTCCTTTTATATATTGACATTTAAAAGAAATATTTTAAAATGAGGGAGGAATTATCTTGGTCCCTGTGATTGGGATAAAAATTTTATAAAGAAAGTTAAGCGCTTTCTTTTATGCAACAAAATCAATCTTTTAGGAGGAAAAAATGAAGAATCCATTTTTTGAAAAACGTTGTCGTTACAGTATTCGTAAGTTATCAGTAGGAGCCTGCTCGCTGATGATTGGGGCTGTTTTATTTGCTGGTCCAGCCTTGGCTGAAGAAACTGCAGTTCCTGAAAATAGCGGAGCTAATACAGAGCTTGTTTCAGGAGAGAGTGAGCATTCGACTAATGAAGCTGACAAGCAGCATGAAGGAGAACATGCTAGAGAAAACAAGTTAGAAAAGGCAGAAGGAGTAACGACAGCATCTGAAACTGCTTCGCCAGCAAGCAATGAAGTTGCAACTACTGAAACTGCAGAGGCAGTAAGCGTAGCTAAACCAGAGGAAAAACCAAGTGAGGTGGCTGCAGAAACACCATCTGCAGAAGCAAAACCTAAGTCTGACAAGGAAACAGAAGCAAAGCCTGAAGCAACTAGCCAAGGAAATGAGTCTAAGCCAGCAGCAGAAGCTAATAAGACTGAAAAAGAAGTCCAGCCAGATGTCCCTAAAAATACAGAAAAAACATTAAAACCAAAGGAAATCAAATTTAATTCTTGGGAAGAATTGTTAAAATGGGAACCAGGTGCTCGTGAAGATGATGCTATTAACCGCGGGTCTGTCGCCCTCGCTTCACGTCGGACAGGTCATTTGGTCAATGAAAAAGCTAGCAAGGAAGCAAAAGTTCAAGCCCTATCAAACACCAATTCTAAAGCAAAAGACCATGCTTCTGTTGGTGGAGAAGAGTTCAAGGCCTATGCTTTTGACTATTGGCAATATCTAGATTCAATGGTCTTCTGGGAAGGTCTCGTACCAACTCCTGACGTTATTGATGCAGGTCACCGTAACGGGGTTCCTGTATATGGTACACTCTTCTTCAACTGGTCTAATAGTATTGCTGATCAAGAAAAATTCGCTGAAGCTTTGAAGCAAGACCCAGATGGTAGCTTCCCAATTGCCCGTAAATTGGTAGATATGGCCAAGTATTATGGCTATGATGGCTATTTCATCAACCAGGAAACAACTGGGGATTTGGTTGAACCTCTTGGAGAAAAGATGCGCCAGTTTATGCTCTATACCAAGGAGTATGCTGCTAAGGTAAACCATCCAATCAAGTATTCTTGGTACGATGCTATGACCTATAACTATGGACGTTACCACCAAGATGGTTTGGGAGAATACAACTACCAATTCATGCAACCTGAAGGAGATAAGGTTCCAGCAGACAACTTCTTTGCTAACTTTAACTGGGATAAGGCTAAGAATGATTACACTATTACAACTGCCAACTGGATTGGTCGTAATCCTTATGATGTATTTGCAGGTTTGGAATTGCAACAGGGTGGTTCCTACAAGACCAAGGTCAAATGGAATGACATTTTAGATGAAAATGGGAAATTGCGTCTGTCTCTTGGTTTGTTTGCCCCAGATACCATTACAAGTTTAGGAAAAACTGGTGAAGATTATCATAAAAATGAAGATATCTTCTTTACAGGTTACCAAGGTGACCCTACTGGTCAAAAACCAGGTGACAAAGATTGGTATGGTATTGCTAACCTAGTTGCAGACCGCACGCCAGCAGTAGGTCATACCTTTACTACTTCCTTTAATACAGGTCATGGTAGAAAATGGTTCGTAGACGGTAAGGTTTCTAAGGATTCTGAGTGGAATTACCGTTCAGTTTCAGGTGTTCTTCCAACATGGCGCTGGTGGCAAAAATCAACTGGTGATAAGTTGAAAGCAAGCTATGATTTTGAAGATGCTTATAATGGTGGAACTTCTCTCAAATTTGCAGGGGATCTTTCAGGTGCGACCAAGCAAGATGTGAATTTGTACTCTACTCGCTTGAAGGTGACAGATACAACTAAATTGCATGTTGCCCACAAAGGAGGCAAAGGGACCAAGGTTTATGTAGAATTTGCAACCAAGAAAGATTATACCTACGGTGATGAAGCTGCCCGTAAAGAATTGACAGTTTCAGATAACTGGACTACCGATGATTTTGATTTGAGTGCCTTGGCAGGTAAAACAATTTACGGTATTAAACTCTATTTTGAAAATGACAAAGACTTAAAAGGTTATCAATTTAACCTGGGGCAATTGACCATCAGCAATAATCAAGATGCTCCTCAGGCACCAACCACAGTAGCTGTAGCCAAACAAGTCCTTAAAAATGCCCAAGAAGCGGAAGCAGTTGTGCAATTTAAAGGCAACAAGGATGCAGATTTCTATGAAGTCTACGAAAAAGATGGAGACAGCTGGAAATTACTAACTGGTTCATCTTCTACAACTATTTATCTACCAAAAGTTAGCCGTTCAGCAAGTGCTCAAGGTACAACTCAAGAACTGAAAGTTGTAGCAGTCGGTAAAAATGGAGTTCGTTCAGAAGCTGCGACAACAACCTTTGATTGGGGCATGACTGTAAAAGATACCAGCCTACCAAAACCACTAGCTGAAAATATCGTACCAGGTGCAACAGTTATTGATAGCACTTTCCCTAAAACGGAAGGTGGAGAAGGTATCGAAGGTATGTTGAATGGTACCATTACCAGTCTGTCAGACAAGTGGTCTTCTGGACAATTAAGTGGTAGTGTGGATATTCGTTTGACCCAGCCACGTACAGTTGTTAGATGGGTGATGGACCATGCTGGAGCTGGTGGAGAATCTGTAAATGACGGTTTGATGAACACCAAAGACTTTGATCTTTATTATAAAGATGCGGATGGTCAATGGAAGTTGGCTAAGGAAGTTCGTGGCAATAAAGCCCATGTTACAGATATTACCCTTGATAAACCAATCACAGCTCAAGATTGGCGTTTGAATGTCGTTACTTCTGACAATGGGACTCCATGGAAGGCTATTCGTATTTATAACTGGAAAATGTATGAAAAGCTTGATACAGAAAGTGTCAATATTCCGATGGCCAAGGCTGCAGCTCGTACTTTAGGCAATAACAAGGTACAAGTTGGCTTTGCAGACGTACCAGCTGGAGCAACCATTACCGTTTATGACAATCCAAATTCTCAAACTCCGCTTGCAACCTTGAAGAGTGAAGTTGGAGGTGACCTAGCAAGTTCACCATTGGATTTGACAAATCACTCTGGTCTTCTTTACTATCGTACTCAGTTGCCAGGTAAGGAAATTAGTAATGTCCTTGCAGTTTCTGTTCCAAAAGATGATAGAAGAATCAAGTCAGTCAGTCTAGAAACAGGACCTAAGAAAACAAGTTATGCTGAAGGGGAAGATTTGGACCTTAGAGGTGGTGTTCTTCGAGTTCAGTATGAAGGAGGAGCTAAGGACGAACTCATTCGCCTAACTCACGCAGGTGTATCAGTATCAGGCTTTGATACGCATCATAAGGGAGAACAAAATCTTACTTTACAATATTTGGGACAACCGGTAAATGCTAATTTATCAGTGACTGTTACTAGCCAAGATGAAGCAAGTCCGAAAACAATTTTGGGAATTGAAGTAAGTCAGGAACCCAAAAAAGATTACCTAGTTGGGGATAGCTTAGACTTGTCTGAAGGACGCTTTGCAGTGGCTTATAGTAATGATACTATGGAAGAACATTCCTTTGCTGATGAGGGAGTTGAAATTACTGGTTATGATGCTCAAAAGACTGGTCGTCAAACCTTGACACTTCATTACCAAGGGCATGAAGTTAACTTTGATGTTTTGGTATCTCCAAAAGCAGCACTAAACGATGAGTATCTCAAACAAAAATTAGCAGAAGTTGAAGCGGCTAAGAATAAGGTGGTCTATAACTTTGCTTCACCAGAAGTAAAAGAAGCCTTCTTGAAAGCAATTGAAGCGGCTGAACAAGTGTTGAAAGACCATGAAACTAGCACCCAAGATCAAGTCAATGACCGACTTAATAAATTGACAGAAGCTCATAAAGCTCTGAATGGTCAAGAGAAATTTACGGAAGAAAAGACAGAACTTGATCGCTTAACAGGTGAGGCTCAAGAACTCTTGGCTACCAAACCAAACCATCCTTCAGGTTCTGCCCTAGCTCCGCTTCTTGAGAAAAACAAGGCCTTGGTTGAAAAAGTAGATTTGAGTCCAGAAGAGCTTGCAACAGCGAAACAGAGTCTGAAAGATCTGGTTGCTTTATTGAAAGAAGACAAGCCAGCAGTCTTTTCTGATAGTAAAACAGGTGTTGAAGTATACTTCTCAAATAAAGAGAAGACTGTCATCAAGGGCTTGAAAGTAGAGCGTGTTCAAGCAAGTGCTGAAGAGAAGAAATACTTTGCTGGAGAAGATGCTCATGTCTTTGAAATAGAAGGTCTAGATGAAAAAGGTCAAGACGTTGATCTCTCTTACGCTTCTATTGTGAAAATTCCAATTGAAAAAGATAAGAAAGTGAAGAAAGTCTTCTTCTTACCTGAAGGAAAAGAAGCAGTAGAATTGGCTTTTGAACAAACGGATAGTCATGTTATCTTTACAGCACCACATTTTACTCATTATGCCTTTGTTTATGAATCTGCTGAAAAACCACAACCTGCTAAACCAGTAGAAAAAGTTATTTCAAGCAAGGAACCAGCTGAAGGTGTCAAGAATTTGGTTGTGGATACTCCGAAATTAGAAGTCGAAGAGACAAGTATCGCCTTCGAACACCAAGAACGTCTAAATCCAAATCTTACAGTCGGTCAACGTCAACTTGTCCAAGCAGGGGTTGAGGGACAAATTCGCCGCTTGATTGAAGTAGATAGCCAAGGCAATCGTACGCTTCGCGCTACAGAAGTTTTGAAAGAAGCAAGCCCTGAAATCGTAGAAGTAGGTACTGGTCTCATTCCTGCCAATCCAGCACCACAAAACACAGATCTTCCAAAACCTACTAATCAACCGGATTCTGATCAACAAAAGGCTCCTAAATTGGAAGTTCAAGAGGAAAAGGTAGCCTTTGATCGTCAAGAGCATGAAAATGCTGATATGCTAGTTGGGGAACAACGAGTCATCATACAGGGACGAGATGGTCTGTTGAGACATGTCTTTGAAGTTGATGAAAACGGTCAGCGTCGTCTTCGTTCAACAGAAGTCATCCAAGAGGCGATTCCAGAAATTGTTGAAATTGGAACAAAAGTAAAAACTGAACCAGCAGTAGCGCCTACACAAGAAAAACCAGCCCAAAATACAGCAGTTAAATCAGAAGAAGCAAGCAAACAATTGCCAAATACAGGAACTGCTGATGCCAATGAAGCCCTAATAGCAGGATTGGCAAGCCTTGGTCTTGCTAGTTTAGCCTTGACATTGAAACAGAAAAAAGAAGATGAAGATTAAATATCGAAAAATCTTGTGAAATCTTTCCTTATATTTCCAAAGTGTGATATAATAGTTTCGAATAAAATAAATAAAGGGGTTTTTGTAACATGGCAAAACTTACTGTTAAAGACGTTGACTTGAAAGGTAAAAAAGTCCTCGTTCGTGTTGACTTCAACGTACCATTGAAAGATGGCGTAATCACTAACGACAACCGTATCACAGCAGCTCTTCCAACTATTAAGTACATCATCGAACAAGGTGGACGTGCTATCCTCTTCTCTCACCTTGGTCGTGTAAAAGAAGAAGCAGACAAAGCTGGTAAATCACTTGCTCCTGTAGCTGCTGACTTGGCAGCTAAATTGGGTCAAGATGTTGCTTTCCTTCCAGGTGTCACTCGTGGTGCTGAATTGGAAGCAGCTATCAACGCTCTTGAAGATGGGCAAGTTCTCTTGGTTGAAAACACTCGTTACGAAGATGTTGACGGCAAGAAAGAATCTAAAAACGATCCTGAACTTGGTAAATACTGGGCATCACTTGGAGATGGTATCTTCGTAAACGATGCATTCGGTACAGCTCACCGTGCACACGCATCTAACGTTGGTATCTCAGCAAACGTTGAAAAAGCAGTTGCTGGTTTCCTTCTTGAAAACGAAATTGCCTACATCCAAGAAGCAGTTGAAACTCCAGAACGTCCATTCGTGGCTATCCTTGGTGGTTCAAAAGTTTCAGATAAGATCGGTGTTATCGAAAACTTGCTTGAAAAAGCTGATAAAGTTCTTATCGGTGGTGGTATGACTTACACATTCTACAAAGCACAAGGTATCGAAATCGGTAACTCACTTGTAGAAGAAGACAAATTGGATGTTGCCAAAGCTCTTCTTGAAAAAGCAAACGGTAAATTGATCTTGCCAGTTGACTCAAAAGAAGCTAACGCATTTGCTGGCTACACTGAAGTGCGTGACACTGAAGGTGAAGCAGTTTCTGAAGGCTTCCTTGGTCTTGACATCGGTCCAAAATCTATCGCTAAATTTGATGAAGCTTTGACTGGTGCCAAAACAGTTGTATGGAACGGACCTATGGGTGTATTTGAAAACCCAGACTTCCAAGCTGGTACAATTGGTGTGATGGACGCTATCGTGAAACAACCAGGAGTTAAATCAATCATCGGTGGTGGTGACTCAGCTGCCGCAGCGATTAACCTTGGCCGTGCAGACAAGTTCTCATGGATTAGTACGGGCGGAGGCGCTTCAATGGAACTTCTTGAAGGTAAAGTTCTTCCAGGACTTGCAGCCTTGACAGAAAAATAAGATTTTATAAATGAATCAAAGAAGAGAGGAATGAAAGTTCCTCTTTTCTTTTGCTTAAAATAAAAACGCTTCCTCTCAACTATTACTCATAAAAATCACCGATTTATGATAAAATGGAAATAGAAAGTTGAGATTATGAGTTATTTTAAAAAATATAAATTCGATAAATCCCAGTTCAAACTTGGTATGCGAACCTTTAAAACAGGTATTGCTGTTTTTCTAGTTCTCTTGATTTTTGGCTTTTTTGGCTGGAAAGGTCTTCAAATTGGTGCTTTGACAGCCGTTTTTAGCCTGAGGGAGAGTTTTGATAAGAGTGTCCATTTTGGGACTTCGCGTATTCTAGGAAATAGTATCGGTGGCCTCTATGCTCTGGTCTTCTTCTTATTAAATACCTTTTTCCACGAAGCCTTTTGGGTGACCTTGGTAGTTGTTCCAATCTGCACCATGTTAACCATTATGACAAATGTAGCCATGAATAACAAAGCAGGGGTTATTGGTGGTGTAGCGGCTATGTTAATCATTACCCTATCGATTCCGAGTGGCGAAACAATTTTGTACGTATTTGCGCGTGTATCAGAAACTTTTATGGGAGTTTTTGTCGCAATTCTCGTAAATTACGATATTGATCGTATTCGGCTCTTTTTAGAGAAAAAAGAAAAATAATGTTACATTTTATAACATTATCAATTGACGTTTGTCTTTTTTTAGACTATAATAGACAGAAAGAAGGAAATTGTAAATGAAGGAAAAAGAATTTCGCCGAAATATGGCTGTTTTTCCTATCGGCAGTGTTATGAAGTTGACCGATCTATCGGCGCGTCAGATTCGTTATTATGAAGATCAAGAGTTGATTAAGCCTGATCGAAACGAAGGGAACCGTCGCATGTATTCCTTGAATGACATGGATCGTCTGCTTGAAATCAAAGATTATATCTCTGAAGGTTATAATATCGCTGCCATTAAGAAAAAATATGCTGAACGTGAAGCGAAATCCAAGAAAGCGGTGAGTCAGACTGAGGTGCGTCGTGCACTTCACAATGAACTCCTCCAACAGGGTCGCTTTGCTTCAGTACGGTCACCTTTTGGTCGCGGTTAGGCAACCGCAAGTAGTCATACATTAAGGAGAAAACTCATGCCAATCACAGCTGCAGATATTCGTCGTGAAGTCAAGGAAAAAAATGTTACCTTTATTCGTCTCATGTTCTCAGATATTTTGGGAACCATGAAAAACGTCGAAATTCCTGCTACAGATGAACAGTTAGATAAAGTCTTGTCAAATAAGGCTATGTTTGATGGATCTTCTATTGAAGGTTTTGTACGTATCAATGAGTCGGATATGTACTTGTACCCTGACTTGGATACATGGACAGTCTTCCCGTGGGGAGATGAAAATGGAAGTGTTGCAGGTTTGATCTGTGATGTCTATACAACAGAAGGCGAACCATTTGCAGGAGACCCTCGTGGCAATTTGAAGCGTGCTCTTCATCACATGGAGGAAGTAGGATTCAAGTCCTTCAACCTTGGTCCAGAGCCAGAATTCTTCCTATTTAAGCTCGATGAAAATGGAGACCCAACACTTGAAGTAAATGACAAGGGTGGCTACTTTGATTTGGCACCTACAGACCTTGCGGACAACACACGTCGTGAGATTGTGAATGTCTTGACCAAAATGGGATTTGAAGTAGAAGCAAGTCACCATGAGGTTGCGGTTGGACAGCATGAAATTGACTTCAAGTACGATGAAGTTCTCCGTGCTTGTGATAAGATTCAAATCTTTAAACTTGTTGTTAAAACCATTGCTCGCAAACATGGCCTTTACGCAACCTTTATGGCTAAACCAAAATTTGGTATTGCTGGCTCAGGTATGCACTGTAATATGTCCTTGTTTGATGAAGAAGGAAACAATGCCTTCTTTGATCCAAATGATCCAAAAGGAATGCAGTTGTCAGAAACGGCCTACCATTTCCTTGGTGGTTTGATTAAGCATGCCTACAACTATACTGCTATCATGAACCCAACAGTTAACTCATACAAACGTTTGGTTCCAGGTTATGAAGCGCCTGTTTACATTGCTTGGGCTGGTCGTAACCGTTCGCCACTTGTGCGCGTGCCTGCTTCACGTGGTATGGGAACTCGTCTTGAGTTGCGTTCAGTGGATCCAATGGCAAACCCATATATCGCTATGGCTGTTCTTTTGGAAGTTGGTTTACATGGTATTGAAAACAAAATCGAAGCACCAGCTCCTATCGAAGAAAATATCTACATCATGACAGCAGAAGAGCGTAAGGAAGCTGGTATTACAGACCTTCCATCAACCCTTCACAACGCTTTGAAAGCTTTGACAGAAGATGAAGTTGTCATAGCGGCTCTCGGAGAACATATCTATACTAGTTTCCTTGAAGCTAAACGAATCGAATGGGCAAGTTATGCAACCTTCGTTTCACAATGGGAAATTGATAATTATTTAGACCTTTACTAATACTAATGTAGAAGAAAGATTGCCTGAGGGCGGTCTTTTTTTCTAGGTCTTCAGACTGATTTTTAGCACTCTTGATAAAAGAGTGCTAATTTTTTGAGTTTTTGTCTTGACATTCTCTTTTAAGGGTGTATAATAGAATCATAAGTTAGCACTTGAGTGTATCGAGTGCTAATCGATCAGACGGAGAGGAGTGATGAGATGGTTACAGAGCGTCAGCAGGATATTTTAAATCTGATTATTGACATCTTTACCAAAACGCACGAACCTGTCGGATCCAAAGCCTTGCAAGAGTCTATTAACTCTAGCAGTGCTACCATTCGTAATGATATGGCAGCTCTAGAAAAGCAAGGTTTGCTTGAAAAGGCTCATACTTCAAGTGGTCGGATGCCAAGTGTTGCTGGTTTTCAGTACTATGTAAAACACTCGCTGGATTTTGACCGACTGGCTGAAAATGAGGTTTATGAGATTGTTAAAGCCTTTGATCAGGAATTCTTCAAATTGGAGGATATTCTGCAAGAGGCTGCTAATCTGCTAACAGACTTGAGTGGCTGTACGGTAGTAGCACTGGATGTTGAGCCGAGCAGGCAACGTTTGACAGCCTTTGATATCGTTGTTTTGGGGCAACATACAGCCTTGGCAGTATTCACCCTAGACGAGTCTCGAACGGTTACCAGTCAGTTTCTGATTCCAAGGAACTTTTTGCAGGAGGATTTGCTGAAACTGAAGAGTATCATTCAGGAACGTTTTCTCGGCCACACCGTTCTAGATATTCACTACAAGATTCGGACGGAGATTCCGCAGATTATCCAGCGTTACTTTACAACAACGGACAATGTCATCGATCTCTTTGAACATATCTTTAAGGAAATGTTCAACGAAAACATTGTGGTGGCGGGCAAGGTTAATCTCTTGAATTTTGCCAATCTAGCAGCTTATCAGTTCTTTGACCAACCGCAAAAGGTGGCCTTGGAAATTCGTGAGGGGCTGCATGAGGATCAGATGCAAAATGTCCGTGTTGCAGACAGTCAAGAGTCCTGTCTTGCTGATCTAGCGGTGATTAGTAGCAAGTTCCTCATTCCTTATCGGGGAGTTGGAATTCTAGCCATTATCGGTCCAGTCAATCTGGATTACCAACAGCTAATTAACCAAGTCAATGTGGTCAATCGTGTTTTGACCATGAAGTTGACAGATTTTTACCGCTACCTCAGCAGTAATCATTACGAAGTACATTAAGATTGAAATCATTAAAGGAGGCGAAAATGGCCCAAGATATAAAAAATGAAGAAGTAGAAGAAGTCCAAGAAGAGGAAGTGGTGGAAACGGTAGAAGAAACAACTCCTGAGAAGTCTGAATTGGACTTGGCAAATGAACGTGCAGAGGAGTTCGAAAATAAATACCTTCGCGCTCATGCAGAAATGCAAAATATCCAACGCCGTGCCAATGAAGAGCGTCAAAACTTGCAACGTTACCGTAGCCAGGACTTGGCAAAAGCAATTCTCCCTTCTTTGGATAACCTTGAGCGTGCACTCGCGGTTGAAGGTTTGACAGACGATGTCAAAAAAGGATTGGAAATGGTGCAAGAAAGCTTGATTCACGCTTTGAAAGAAGAAGGAATCGAAGAAATCACAGCTGACGGTGAATTTGACCATAACTACCATATGGCCATCCAAACTCTCCCAGCAGACGATGAACACCCAGCAGATACCATCGCCCAAGTTTTCCAAAAAGGCTACAAACTCCATGACCGCATCCTACGCCCAGCAATGGTAGTTGTCTACAACTAGGCGATTCTGACGGTAACTAAAGCAACTCGTCAGAAAACGGCAATCGCTATGGCGTTTGCCTAGCCTCCTTACTAACTCGTCGTCGAAATAAAATCGATTTCGACTTCTCGTGTCGCAATTTACATAATAGAAAACTTGTCCGAAACGACAATAAACTATGAAGAAAGATAAAAAAGTAGTTCAGCTTTGCAATAGTGAGCGAAGCGAACCAAAGACGATACTCTTCGCCGTGGCGCTATCTGCGCAAACTTTGAGACCTTAGGCTCAAAGTTTAGTCAAAGAGATTGACGAAGTCAAGCTCTGACGGCGTCGCCACTTAAGAAGAGTATCAAAAAGAAAAAGAAGATAAATTTAAGGAGAAAAACACATGTCTAAAATTATCGGTATTGACTTAGGTACAACAAACTCAGCAGTTGCAGTTCTTGAAGGAACTGAAAGCAAAATCATCGCAAACCCAGAAGGAAACCGTACAACTCCATCTGTAGTCTCATTCAAAAACGGCGAAATCATCGTTGGTGATGCTGCAAAACGCCAAGCAGTCACAAACCCAGATACAGTCATCTCTATCAAATCTAAAATGGGAACTTCTGAAAAAGTTTCTGCTAATGGAAAAGAATACACTCCACAAGAAATCTCAGCTATGATTCTTCAATACTTGAAAGGCTACGCTGAAGACTACCTTGGTGAAAAAGTGACTAAAGCAGTTATCACAGTTCCTGCTTACTTCAACGACGCTCAACGTCAAGCAACAAAAGACGCTGGTAAAATCGCTGGTCTTGAAGTAGAACGTATTGTCAATGAACCAACTGCAGCCGCTCTTGCTTACGGTTTGGACAAGACTGATAAAGAAGAAAAAATCTTGGTATTTGACCTTGGTGGTGGTACATTCGACGTCTCTATCCTTGAATTGGGTGACGGTGTCTTCGACGTATTGTCAACTGCAGGGGACAACAAACTTGGTGGTGACGACTTTGACCAAAAAATCATTGACCACTTGGTAGCTGAATTCAAGAAAGAAAACGGTATTGACTTGTCTACTGACAAGATGGCAATGCAACGTTTGAAAGATGCAGCTGAAAAAGCGAAGAAAGATCTTTCTGGTGTAACTTCAACACAAATCAGCTTGCCATTTATCACTGCAGGTGAGGCTGGACCTCTTCACTTGGAAATGACTTTGACTCGTGCGAAATTTGACGATTTGACTCGTGACCTTGTAGAACGTACAAAAGTTCCAGTTCGTCAAGCCCTTTCAGATGCAGGTTTGAGCTTGTCAGAAATCGACGAAGTGATTCTTGTTGGTGGTTCAACTCGTATCCCAGCCGTTGTAGAAGCTGTTAAAGCTGAAACTGGTAAAGAACCAAACAAATCAGTAAACCCTGATGAAGTTGTTGCCATGGGTGCTGCCATCCAAGGTGGTGTGATTACTGGTGATGTCAAAGACGTTGTCCTTCTTGACGTAACACCATTGTCACTTGGTATCGAAACAATGGGTGGTGTCTTCACAAAACTCATCGATCGCAACACAACAATTCCAACATCTAAATCACAAGTCTTCTCAACAGCAGCAGACAACCAACCAGCCGTTGATATCCATGTTCTTCAAGGTGAACGCCCAATGGCAGCAGATAACAAGACTCTTGGACGCTTCCAATTGACAGATATCCCAGCTGCACCTCGTGGAATTCCTCAAATCGAAGTAACATTTGATATCGACAAGAACGGTATCGTGTCTGTTAAGGCTAAAGATCTTGGAACTCAAAAAGAACAAACTATTGTGATCCAATCTAACTCAGGTTTGACTGATGAAGAAATTGACCGCATGATGAAAGATGCAGAAGCTAACGCTGAAGCAGATAAGAAACGTAAAGAAGAAGTTGACCTTCGTAACGAGGTAGACCAAGCGATCTTTGCGACTGAAAAGACAATCAAGGAAACTGAAGGTAAAGGCTTTGATGCAGAACGTGATGCTGCTCAAGCTGCCCTTGATGACCTTAAGAAAGCTCAAGAAGACAACAACTTGGACGACATGAAAGCAAAACTTGAAGCATTGAACGAAAAAGCTCAAGGACTTGCTGTTAAACTCTACGAACAAGCCGCAGCAGCCCAACAAGCTCAAGCAGGAGCAGAAGGCGCACAAGCAACAGGAAACGCAGGCGATGACGTCGTAGACGGAGAGTTTACGGAGAAGTAAGATGGCTTTAGATTTTACAAAAAATTCGTGTTCAGAACTATATAATGATTTATGTACAGAAGCTAAAAAAGATCTAGAAGATACTCGTGCACAAATAAAAAGATATTTTTGTGGAGAAGATAAAAAAGAGGAGCTATCTCTTTATAAAGAAAAAATTTTTACTGGTAAATTACGTTCGGAGCAAATTGACTCTTCAATACTAGGTTTTGCCTCAACTATATTTATTCCTACTGTAGTATCTACTTTAATAGCAATAGTGACATTGATTGTCCAAGCTGTCAATGGTAATGTAAATTTAGAGACTATCCCTGTGTATATTGCTTCGATAATTACTATCCTTTTTACAACTAGAATTGCATGGATTCGTCGTAGTAATTCTAAGTCTGAGAAAGAATGGATTTCGACGAGGAGAGTTTTATATTTTTTAGAGCACTATGAAATAAAATAAGAAATCCAGAGGTTGCAACCCAGCCTCTGTTTTTCGATAAAAAGGGACTAAACCTGATTTATTTGGGTTTTGTCTCATCAATATAACAGAAAGGAATTGAACCCGACCTAAATTCTCGGAAAAAAGATAAATCTGTCTAGGAGCATCGCTCCAGCGTCAGATTTCCTATTTTTCAGTCGAATTTTACGGTCTTGGTATCTTGTATGAACAATACTGAATTTTATGATCGTCTGGGGGTGTCAAAAAACGCTTCAGCAGACGAGATCAAAAAAGCTTATCGTAAGCTTTCGAAAAAATACCACCCAGATATCAACAAGGAGCCTGGTGCTGAGGAAAAATACAAGGAAGTTCAAGAAGCCTATGAGACTTTGAGTGACGACCAAAAACGTGCGGCCTATGACCAATATGGTGCTGCGGGTGCCAACGGCGGCTTTGGAGGTGCTGGTGGTTTCGGAGGTTTCAACGGGGCAGGTGGCTTCGGTGGTTTTGAGGATATTTTCTCAAGTTTCTTCGGCGGAGGTGGTGCTTCGCGTAATCCAAACGCTCCTCGTCAAGGGGATGACCTCCAGTATCGTGTGAACTTGACCTTTGAAGAAGCTATTTTCGGAGCTGAAAAAGAAGTTAAATACAACCGTGAAGCAAGCTGTAGTACATGTAACGGTTCTGGTGCTAAGCCAGGAACAAGTCCAGTCACTTGTGGACGCTGTCATGGCGCTGGTGTCATTAATGTCGATACGCAGACTCCGCTTGGTATGATGCGTCGCCAAGTAACCTGTGATGTCTGTCATGGTCGCGGAAAAGAAATCAAAGATCCATGTACAACCTGTCACGGAACAGGTCATGAGAAACAAGCTCATAGTGTACATGTGAAAATCCCTGCTGGTGTGGAAACAGGTCAACAAATTCGCCTAGCTGGTCAAGGTGAAGCAGGCTTTAATGGTGGACCTTATGGTGATTTGTATGTAGTAGTTTCTGTGGAAGCTAGTGACAAGTTTGAACGTGAAGGAACTACTATCTTCTACAATCTCAACCTCAACTTTGTCCAAGCAGCTCTTGGTGATACCGTTGATATTCCAACTGTTCATGGTGATGTTGAATTGGTTATCCCAGAGGGCACTCAGACTGGTAAGAAATTCCGTCTACGTGGTAAGGGAGCACCAAGTCTTCGTGGTGGTGCAGTTGGTGACCAATATGTTACCGTTAATGTCGTAACACCGACAGGCTTGAACGACCGTCAAAAAGCAGCTTTGAAAGAATTCGCAGCTGCTGGTGACTTGAAAGTCAATCCAAAGAAAAAAGGTTTCTTTGACCATATTAAAGATGCCTTTGAAGGAGAATAAAGTAAAAAGAGCCGAGTGGCTCTTTTTGTCTTATCTTTGAAGATTTAGCGTCGAAAAATCATTTTCCAGTTAGCCTATTATTTATACTTTTGCTTGAGCAAGCCAGCTCCATCCATATCTTGGATGAGTTGCTTGATTTCTGCTTCCTTACCTGGCTTAATAGTAATGGTATCAATATGATTGATTGCCGAATTATCCTGAATATCCACTAAAGTCAAGGCCTTTTCATAGAATACGATTCCTTTTTTTAGACTTTCCTGATCTTTCCAATATAGAACTGAGTAATTAGGATTTGGTTTCTTTCCGATTTCTTGTAAATAATTCCTACTTTCCTTCTCTAAAAATTGCAATAAACCATGATTGAACAAGTTATCCCCTACTTTATAGTATGAAATCTCTCCAGTCTGTAGGACATAGACTTCGAGTCGGTTTTTGGTGAGTTTTGGACTTTCTTTTAGGACAGGGTGACTATTGATGACCTCATCTGAGAAAGTAACATAAAAATTCAAGCCCCCACCCTCGAATTGATACCTTCCATTTGAATTTACTTTCTTAGGAGGCATGTCAAGGGAGGTAAAGATTTGTTTTAAGTCTTCGTTCCCTTTTCGGATGTCACTCGGTGAGGCTCTGAAAGCAAAGAACAGTAGTAGAAATGCTAGGACTGCAAGAAGGCTAAGGCAACCACAAGGGATTAGGATGATCTTAGCCAGAATTTTAAAAAACTGTTTCATTTTCATTCCTCTTTTTGTTTGGATATGACAACCTAAAATGGATTTAAGGAAAGTTGATGGCTCTTTTTACTTATCTTCGATTTCCTGTGTTTCTTTAATCACAGCTAGTCTAGTCTGGATATCCTTTTCCAAGACCTTAAACTTGTAAGTCAGGTCTTCTTGGTATTCTTTGATCAGTTCTTTTTGCTGGTCAATGATTTGCAGGCTGTTTTGGATAATATCTACGTCATCCTTGATAGCTTGAACGCGGTCAGTAGTGTTCAAGACTTCATCTGTGATGGTTTGGCGATTTCTTGTGACCAAATAACTTCCGGCTGCAGCTCCTGCAAATAGCAGTAGATTAGATAATTTCATGGCAACTCCTTAGGCGTTTTTGATGGTTTCAGCGACTTGAGCGAGTTTGTCAAAGTCTGGTTCGTGGGCGATAAAATCAATCTTGAGGTCATCGTCTGCATTGTAGCGAGGCACGAGGTGAACGTGGGTGTGAAAGACTGTTTGACCTGCGATTTCTTCACAATTGGCAATGATATTCATGCCAGCAGCCTTGGTAGCTTTCATGACTTTTTGAGCAATTGTTGGCACTTGGGCAAAGAGTTTGCTGGCGCTAGTGGCGTCCATTTCCAAAAGATTGCGATAGTGCTCTTTTGGCACGACCAAGGTGTGTCCAGGTGTCACTTGAGAGATATCAAGAAAGGCAAGAACCTGCTCATCTTCATATACTTTTGAAGCAGGAATTTCCCCTGCGATGATTTTACAAAAAATGCAATCTGACATAAAATCTACCTCTACTGTATTGAATTTTGATATAATATAGCTACATTATACCAGATTTGGAGAAAATATGTTAGAAATTAAAAACCTGACAGGTGGCTATGTCCATGCACCTGTCTTGAAAGATGTATCCTTTACTGTTGAAAGTGGGCAGCTGGTCGGTCTGATTGGTCTCAATGGTGCTGGGAAATCGACGACTATTAATGAAATTATCGGTCTGTTGACACCTTATAGTGGCTCCATCAATATCAATGGTCTGACCCTGCAAGGAGATGCGACTAACTACCGTAAGCAAATTGGCTACATTCCTGAGACACCTAGTCTGTATGAGGAATTGACTCTCAGAGAGCATATTGAAACAGTGGCTATGGCTTATGGAATAGAGCAGAAAATGGCTTTTGAGCGAGTAGAATCTTTGTTGAAAATGTTCCGTTTGGATCAGAAATTAGACTGGTTTCCTGTTCATTTTTCAAAAGGGATGAAGCAGAAGGTCATGATTATCTGTGCTTTTGTGGTGGATCCAAGTCTTTTTATCGTGGATGAGCCTTTCCTTGGTCTTGATCCGCTGGCTATTGCGGACTTGATTCAGCTTTTGGAAGTGGAAAAGCAAAAGGGCAAGTCCATTCTCATGAGTACCCACGTGCTGGATTCGGCGGAGAAGATGTGTGATGCCTTTGTCATTCTTCACAAAGGGGAAGTGCGTGCTAAGGGAAATCTCCTGCAACTGCGCGAAGCCTTTAACATGCCTGAGGCTAGTTTGAATGATATTTACTTGGCTCTGACCAAAGAGGAGGACCTATGAAAGACTTGTTTTTAAAGAGAAAGCAGGCTTTTCGTAAGGAGTGTGTCGGTTATCTGCGCTATGTTCTCAATGACCACTTTGTCTTGTTCCTGCTTGTCTTGCTGGGGTTTTTAGCCTACCAGTACAGTCAACTCTTGCAACATTTTCCTGAAAATCATTGGCCTATCCTTTTGTTTGTAGGCATTACGTCTGTTTTACTTTTGCTTTGGGGAGGAGTTGCCACCTATATGGAGGCTCCAGACAAGCTCTTTCTCTTGGTCGGAGAAGAGGAAATCAAGCTCCATCTTAAGCGTCAAACTGGCATTTCCCTAGTCTTTTGGCTCTTTGTCCAGACCCTTTTCTTGCTGTTATTTGCGCCCCTATTTTTAGCAATGGGTTATGGCTTGCCTGTTTTTCTGGTCTATGTGCTTTTATTGGGGGTAGGAAAATATTTCCTCTTTCGTCAAAAGGCCAGCAAATTTTTCACTGAAACTGGACTGGACTGGGATTATGTCATTTCCCAAGAAAGTAAGCGTAAGCAAGTCTTGCTTCGTTTCTTTGCCCTCTTTACGCAGGTCAAGGGAATTTCAAACAGCGTCAAGCGTCGTGCCTATCTGGACTTTATCCTAAAGGCTGTTCAGAAGGTGCCTGGGAAGATTTGGCAAAATCTCTATCTGCGTTCTTATCTGCGAAATGGAGATCTCTTTGCTCTCAGTCTCCGTCTGCTCCTGCTTTCCATACTGGCGCAGGTTTTTATCGAGCAAGCTTGGATTGCGACAGCAGTGGTGGTTCTCTTTAACTACCTCTTGCTCTTCCAGTTACTGGCCCTCTATCACGCCTTTGACTACCAGTATTTGACTCAACTTTTTCCACTGGACAAGGGGCAAAAGGAAAAAGGGTTGCAGGCAGTGGTCAGAGGATTGACCATTTTTGTCTTAGTAGTGGAATTAGTTGTCGGGTTGATTACCTTCCAAGAAAAACTAGCCCTTCTAGCCTTACTGGGAGCTGGTTTGGTTTTACTAGTCTTGTATTTACCTTATCAGGTCAAACGTCAGATGCAGGACTAAAACTTGCTTATATGATATTAAAAAAGAAGTTGAGTTCAGTTTGTCTCAACTTCTTTTATTTTCTACAGGATAATGGTTGGTCCGTAGAGACTCAACTTGGTCTTGACTTGGTCAAAGTGGAAGCGGTCATAGGCCCGCCAAGCGGCGCGAGTTGGAGCATCTGGATCAAGAGCGCTGAGTCCCATGAGAAGACTGGAAGTCTGGTAAAATTTTTCCAGTTCAATCAAGACTCGATTATCCACTGTTTCAGCCTTGGCTAGAAAACCAAGAATAGAGTTTAATTGCTCCTGAAAGCGGACGTCGTCAGCGGTTGCCTGTTTGCATGCTTGATAGGCTTTGTTTAAGTCAGTAATCAAAGTCTGAGCTCTTTTGATAGGGTCTGTATCTGTCATGAGAATTCCTCCTTTAATCTAGGTGCTAGTTTTGATTCTAGCAACTGTGTTTTGATACTGTCAGTCTATCACTTTTATCTCCTTTTTCGCCTTCAAATCTTTAATTGTCCTTGAAATTTCCTGAATGGTACTGTTAAAATTTTATGATAAAATAGTGGTAAGATTATCATGCTTATTTGAGGAACAAGCTACCCTTCAGGAGCGTTGAAGGCCTGTTTAGGATTTGGTGGGTTTGTATCATAGTATTTTTGCTATTCTCTTTTTAGGAAGAAATTGAAACAAGGAGAGTAAGAAGATGAGAATATTTGTTTTAGAAGATGATTTTTCCCAGCAGACTAGGATTGAAGCGACGATTGAGAAACTTTTGAAGGAACATCAGATTATTCCCAGCTCTTTTGCGGTCTTTGGTAAGCCAGATCAACTGCTGGCAGAGGTGCATGAGAAGGGGGCCCATCAGCTATTCTTTTTGGATATTGAGATTCGAAATGAGGAGATGAAGGGTCTGGAAGTGGCTAGAAAGATTCGGGATCGAGACCCCTATGCCCTGATTGTCTTTGTGACGACTCACTCAGAGTTTATGCCCCTGTCTTTTCGCTATCAAGTGTCCGCTTTGGACTACATTGATAAGGCCTTGTCGGCAGAGGAGTTTGAATCTCGTATCGAGACAGCCCTTCTCTATGCCAATAGTCAAGATAGTAAAAGTCTGGCGGAAGATTGCTTTTACTTTAAATCAAAATTTGCCCAATTCCAGTATCCTTTTAAAGAGGTTTATTATCTTGAAACGTCGCCCAGAGCCCATCGTGTTATTCTCTATACCAAGACAGACAGACTGGAATTTACAGCGAGTTTAGAGGAGGTTTTCAAGCAGGAGCCTCGTCTCTTGCAGTGCCATCGCTCTTTTCTCATCAATCCTGCCAATGTAGTTCGTTTGGATAAGAAAGAGAAACTCCTTTTCTTTCCTAATGGCGGAAGCTGTATGATAGCGCGTTATAAGGTCAGGGAAGTGTCTGAGGCTATCAATAACTTACACTGAGCTAGGAGAGTTTATGAATATTGCTTGGATATTGTTGTATACACTTGTTACTCATGGACTAGAAATTGTCATTTTCTTTAAGGTGGATGGAATTGGTCTCACTTTTGAGAGGATTTTTAAAGCCTTTCTTTTTAAGATACTGTTGGCCTTTGTTTTTTTAATGATTGGCTATATAGTAGGAGATAGTTTCCTATTTTATTTTATGGAACCCTTGTACGGCATAGGCTTGTCTTTCTTATTGTTAAGAGGGCTTCCTAAAAAATTCCTTTTCTTTTATGGTCTCTTTCCAATGATATTGGTGAATCTCTTTTATAGAGGAGTTTCCTATTTTGTGCTTCCATTTTTGGGACAAGTAATTGTAGATAAAGATAGCAATCCTATCTTTTTATTGATGAAGATATTCGTTTGCTTCATAGTTTTAATCTTTTTGAAATGGTTGGACTATGATTTCACTAACTTGAGAAAGGAGATTCTAGATAAAGCTTCTCAACAGTCCCTGACTAAGATTAACTGGATAATGGGGGCTTACTATCTAGTGATGCAAAGTCTGTCTTTCTTTGAATATGAACAAGGTATTCAATCAACGACTGTTCGCCATCTCATCCTAGTCTTTTACCTGCTCTTTTTTATGGGGATGATCAAGAAATTGGATACCTATTTGAAGGACAAACTCCATGAGAGACTGGACCAAGAGCAGGCCTTGCGCTACAAAGATATGGAACGCTATAGTCGGCATATAGAGGAACTTTACAAGGAAGTCCGGAGTTTTCGCCATGACTACACCAACCTCTTAACCAGCTTACGTCTGGGCATTGAAGAGGAGGATATGGAGCAGATAAAAGAGGTCTACGACTCGGTCTTAAAGGATTCTAGTCAGAAATTGCAGGACAACAAATATGACCTTGGCAGATTGGTAAATATTCGGGACCGTGCCCTCAAAAGTCTTCTAGCAGGGAAATTTCTAAAAGCCAGAGATAAGAACATAGTCTTTAATGTCGAAGTTCCAGAGGAGATTCAGGTCGAGGGGATGAGTCTACTTGATTTTCTAACCATTGTGTCTATTCTTTGTGACAATGCTATTGAAGCCAGTGCAGAGGCCAGTCAACCTCATGTTTCAATCGCCTTTTTAAAAAATGGAGCACAGGAGACCTTTATCATTGAAAACTCCATCAAAGAAGAGGGTATCGATATTTCTGAAATCTTCTCCTTTGGAGCCAGTTCTAAAGGGGAGGAGAGAGGAGTTGGTCTCTATACCGTCATGAAAATTGTGGAAAGCCATCCCAATACCAGTCTAAATACCACCTGCCAAAATCAAGTCTTTCGTCAGGTTTTAACAGTTCACTCGATGTCAGTTGATGATTAGAAGATTTGTGGAAAGAAGTACCGCCTGTAGTTATCAATTAAAATGACATAGTATATGAGGTATATTAAATGAATAAGAAATCCTATTTTATCATCTGTTCTACGTTGATCATAGCATCGAATCTTCTCATGATTTCCGTGGTGAACAAGGGAGAAGAAACGGGGAGCAATCTGTTTGTGATTGCTATAGCCTGTGTTATGTTACCATCATTCTTATATGCGGTTGAGAACCGACTGACTTCATTGATAAGAGTAGAATCAATACTTCTGATTCAGTTGACAGTTATATCTCTACTCCGTCTTATCAACAGAATAGGGAGTACGCCTGAAATCCTCAACATTATCATTACCCTTATCGCTTTGGCAAGTGGGACAGCTGCTATACTTGTTGCGATTATGAGAATATATGAGAACATACGGAAGTGAGGGTGAGTAGTTTTCTATTTTGTATTTTCACATTGTCAAGTTCCCCTAGGGCAAGTATGTTTTTCATGCTTGCTTTTTAAATTTTTTACAATTCAAGATGTTTTGATGACCATTTATGATGTGGATGGAAAATTTTAAAAAATAGCAGTATACTAACCTTATTAAGGTTGCAATAGGACGAAAGTAAAAAGAGGTATTCCTCGTGAATGCAAAAACAATGCTACAATTGGCTATTATGCTTGCTTAAAGGCTTGAGCCTGTAAGTAGAGGAACTGTACTTGGAGGTAATTATGGATTTCAAAAGTTTTCTTATTGTTTTTGTTGTTAGTATGCTTATTTCTTTTATTACTTATTTAATTAGGGAAAAATTTTTAAAATCTCCAAAGAAGAATAAAGATAGATCTAATTAGATAAAGAGATTTTTTATCGCTGGTTTAATCTACAGTGGAGTTTCTTTAATATTGTTTCGCCTGTTAAAATGATATGTGATAGCAGGATAAAAAATCTACAAATTAAGTTGGTATCAATATGGTGTAAAGGGCAAGTATGTTTTTCATGCTTGCTTTTTAAATTTTTTACAATTCAAGATGTTTTGATGACCATTCGTGATTTGAGTGTTCCAAGGATAAAATGAGTGCTATACTAGCAGTGTAAAGGTTCTAGTTCAACAAACATTTAGGAGGAAATTTTATGAAGAAAAAAATACTTGTCATTTTCATCTTGTATCTGATCATGTCCATCTTTCTATATCCACTTAGGGAAAGTATTTGGTATCAGCTATTTTATACCATAGCCTATATGATTGCGGTTATGATCTATCTTGCTTTAACTAAAAAGAAAGGAGCAAAGAAATGAAAACTTTTCTTGCTAAAAAACGGAACATCTTTCTTGCAAGATTGTTCCTAGGTCAGTTGCCCTTGCTTGTCTCTACTTATCTATTTCTATCTCGTCAGTTTTTAAATTTTTCCTTAGTTTTCCAATTTCTTTTAGTGGTTATTAACTTGGCTTCTATTTTGGTCACTGTTTACCTCACTAGAGAAATGAGGATAAGAAAGTTTGAAGATGATGATTTGGTTAGTCCTAGAACCAATCAACTTATGTATATCGGCTTGACAGGTTTTATGTCCATTATTTGTTTGTATAGAGGTGTCACAGCAGGAGAATCTTACCAACAACTAATTGCCTATATTGGCGCTATTCTCTGCTTGATTATCATGCTTCTACTCATTTGGGGCTTGAAGTATTATAAAAAGTAGCTTTCTCTCCTCTTTTATCAGGATATTTGAGTAGAAAGGCTCTATTAAAAAGTTCGTGAAATAAGTGAATGGAGGTATTTAAAATGAAATATAGATTATTTCTTGTTATTTTCTTGAGTAGTATGTTGAATCTTCTTTTAGGGACATTTTTACAAATCTCTAATGTATCAATTGGGTGGATTGTTCTCTACAGTGGATTATTTGAAGCAGGCGTTTTCCTTCTTGCTAATAAAGGGGTGGCGGTAAAAATCAAGGAAGTAGACATTCGAAATCGCTTTAAATTTATTTTTGGAAAAACCTTATGGTTTCAAATTCTTTTACTCATCTTTTTGATAATCAAACTTTATCTTGGTTTGGATGCGAAGCTGATTTTATTCTATGGACATATTTTCATTGTCTTTAATGCCTTAATGTATCTATTATCTAGTAGTCAGGTTAACCTTAAAAAGAACAAGCTGTCTTCTTAATCTTGCAGTAATAGAGCCTGACAAGAGGAGGTCATCATGTATAAACACTTATTTTTCCTAGATTCCAAAACTTTAGACCGGTTGACGCCCTATATTCTGGTCTTGGCTTCTGACACCATTGCCTTTAATGTTTTTGTGCTAACCTTTGTATCTGCGGTGGTCTTTAATTCCCTAAATTCTATGCTAGCTTTAATGGCTATATTCTTAGGGGCTGGCTATGTGGTCGGATTTTGGTTACTCAAATGGTTTGTTTTGGAAAGATTAGAGCTCAAGGATGGCTTGTAGGGAAGTTTGTTTGGTGAGGAGGATAGCTTTATGGCCATTTTCAATAAGTGCCATGCCTTGTTTTTGGGATTTTTAGTATTTGCCATCGTTGGTGCAGCGGGATATTCCGTCAATCAAGGGGATTATTTTCAACACCAGTACACATTCATTATGATAAAGAGTCTCTTGCTTTTCCTTAGTTTTGGCTATGCGAAATGGTTTGATATGATTTCTTTGGGGATTTTAAGCAGGAAACAACTCTTGCTGTTCATTGGAATCTTTCTTCTCACTGTGCTGGTAAATATTAGCTATCATGCTTTTTTCTCAGTTGTTTCTGGTGCTTCGGCTCAACACCTTGAGGAAGCTAGTAAAGGACTTTCGCTTTCCTTTATTGTTAGTGCTACAGTTTTGGCACCTATCCAGGAGGAACTCCTGTTTAGAGGACTTCTTCAAGGTGCGGTTTTTGATAATTCTTGGCTGGGGCTTGTGCTGACCTCCTCTCTCTTTTCTTTCATACATGAACCTTATGATATTCCTTCGTTTTTCTATTATCTATTTTTTGGGGTGTTGCTGGGCTTTGCTTATAAAAAGAGCCAAAACCTATGGGTTTCTACTCTAGTCCATATGTTTTACAACAGTTTACCACTCTTAACTTATTTCTAAAAATTATGAAAAGGTAAGTAGGAGATTGTGCTTACCTTTTTCTTTCTATAATGATACCCAAGCCAATCTAGAGGCTTTTCTTTGAGAATCGGATGTGGAGCGGTTGACGAATAGGCCAAAAACTAGTAGAATAGTAAGGAAACTTTATACGGAGGAAAGAAATGGATTTGGGTGATAATGAGCTAACACTGACTCCCATACCTGGGAAAAGTGGCAAGGCTTATATGGGTAGCTATCCTGATGGGAAGCGTATCTTTGTAAAAATGAACACCTCTCCAATCCTACCTGGTCTAGCTAGAGAACAAATTGCTCCACAATTATTATGGAGTCGCCGTTTGGCAGATGGGCGTGATATGTGTGCTCAAGAATGGTTGACAGGCAAGATATTGACCCCCTATGATATGAATCGTAAGCAAATCGTCAATATTTTAACTCGCCTTCATCGCTCACGTCCGTTGATGACACAGTTGAGTCGTTTGGGATATGCCATGGAAACACCTGTAGATTTACTACAGTCTTGGCAGGAAACGGCTCCAGATGCTTTGCGTAAAAATCATTTTATCAGTGAAGTGATGGCTGATTTACGTCAGACTATTCCAGGATTTAGAGAGGACCATGCGACCATTGTCCATGGAGATGTACGACATAGTAATTGGATTGAGACAGACAGTGGCTTGATTTATTTGGTGGATTGGGATTCGGTTCGCTTGACTGACCGCATGTTTGATGTGGCCCATATGCTCTGCCATTATATTCCAGAACATCAGTGGAAGGAATGGTTGACCTACTACGGTTACAAGTATAATCAAACGGTATTAACTAAATTGTATTGGTACGGTCAATTGTCTTATTTGAGCCAGATTTCCAAGTATTATATGAACCAAGATTTAGAAAATGTCAATCGGGAGATCCATGGCTTGCGTCACTTCCGAGACAAGTATGGAAAGAGAAGATGAGAGTTAGAAATCGTAAAGGGGCAACAGAATTACTAGAGGCAAATCCCCAGTATGTGGTCCTCAATCCTTTGGAAGCCAAGGGGAAATGGCGGGATTTGTTTGGCAATGATAATCCCATTCATGTGGAAGTTGGAAGTGGAAAGGGTGCCTTTGTTTCAGGTATGGCCAAGCAAAACCCTGACATCAACTATATCGGGATTGATATTCAAAAGTCTGTTTTGAGCTACGCTTTGGACAAGGTGCTTGAAGTTGGAGTACCTAATATTAAGCTCTTGTGGGTAGATGGTTCTGACTTGACTGACTACTTTGAAGACGGTGAGATTGATCGCTTGTATCTGAACTTTTCAGATCCATGGCCTAAAAAGCGCCATGAAAAGCGTCGTTTGACCTACAAGACCTTCTTGGATACCTTCAAGCGTATCTTGCCTGAAAATGGAGAAATTCATTTCAAGACGGACAACCGTGGCTTGTTTGAGTACAGTTTAGTGAGCTTTTCTCAGTATGGCATGAAGCTCAATGGTGTCTGGCTTGATTTACATGCCAGCGATTTTGAAGGCAATGTCATGACAGAATACGAGCAAAAATTCTCCAACAAGGGTCAAGTTATCTACCGAGTTGAGGCAGAATTTTAAGAAATAGCCTGAAATCAGGCTGTATAAGTACTTTTGCTTTACATAAGTAGTAAAAAGTGCTATACTGTAAGTAAGAATATGAAAAGTGAGGCGGGGAAATATCTTCGCCTCTTGCTTATGAGGAGGTGGACGCAATCGCAACAATCGTAGAATTAGTCAGAGAAGTTGTAGAACCTGTCATAGAAGCGCCTTTCGAACTCGTGGATATCGAGTATGGAAAGATTGGCAGTGACATGATTCTCAGTATTTTTGTAGATAAACCTGAAGGAATTACCTTGAACGACACGGCAGACTTGACAGAAATGATCAGTCCTGTCCTAGACACCATCAAGCCAGATCCCTTCCCAGAACAATATTTCCTAGAAATTACCAGTCCAGGCTTGGAACGTCCTTTGAAAACAAAGGATGCCGTCGCTGGAGCGGTTGGGAAATACATCCATGTCGGGCTCTACCAAGCCATCGATAAGCAAAAGGTCTTTGAAGGAACTTTGTTGGCCTTCGAAGAGGACGAGTTGACTATGGAATATATGGACAAGACGCGTAAGAAAACGGTCCAAATTCCATACAGTTTAGTATCAAAAGCACGTTTAGCAGTAAAATTATAGAAAAAGAAAGGATAGCTTTTGAGGATTCAAAAGTGAAGAAAACATGAGTAAAGAAATGCTAGAGGCCTTCCGCATTTTGGAAGAAGACAAGGGAATCAAAAAAGAAGACATCATCGACGCAGTAGTAGAGTCGCTTCGTTCCGCTTATCGCAGACGCTATGGTCAATCAGACAGCGTAGCTATTGACTTCAACGAAAAAACAGGTGATTTTACAGTTTATACTGTCCGTGAAGTTGTTGATGAAGTATTTGATAGCCGTTTGGAAATCAGCTTGAAAGATGCTCTTGCCATTAATTCAGCCTATGAGCTTGGTGACAAAATCAAGTTTGAAGAAGCACCTGCCGAGTTTGGTCGTGTAGCAGCCCAATCTGCCAAACAAACCATCATGGAAAAAATGCGCAAGCAAACACGTGCCATCACTTACAATACTTACAAAGAACATGAGCAAGAAATCATGTCTGGTACAGTAGAACGCTTTGACAACCGCTTTATCTATGTCAACCTTGGCAGCATTGAAGCCCAATTGTCAAAACAAGACCAAATCCCTGGGGAAGTTTTTGCTTCTCATGATCGTATTGAAGTTTATGTTTACAAGGTTGAAGATAACCCTCGTGGTGTCAACGTCTTTGTTAGCCGTAGCCATCCAGAAATGATCAAACGTTTGATGGAGCAAGAAATTCCTGAAGTTTATGATGGAACTGTTGAAATCATGAGCGTGGCTCGTGAAGCAGGTGACCGTACTAAGGTTGCTGTTCGTAGCCATAATCCAAACGTGGACGCTATCGGTACAATCGTTGGACGTGGTGGAGCTAACATCAAGAAAATCACTAGCAAATTCCACCCAGCTCGTTATGATGCTAAGAGCGACCGTATGGTACCAATCGAAGAAAATATCGACGTTATCGAGTGGGTAGCAGATCCAGCTGAATTTATCTACAATGCCATTGCTCCTGCTGAGGTTGACCAAGTTATCTTTGATGAAAACGACAGCAAACGTGCCTTGGTGGTTGTTCCAGATAACAAGCTTTCTCTTGCCATCGGTCGTCGTGGACAAAACGTTCGCTTGGCAGCTCACTTGACTGGTTACCGTATCGATATCAAGTCTGCTAGCGAATTTGAAGCCATGGAAGAAGCTGATTCGGTAGATTTGGAAGCAGAAAACGATATTGTAGAAGAATAAAAGCTGCTAGAGGAGGGAAAGATGAAAACGAGAAAAATCCCTTTGCGCAAGTCTGTTGTGTCCAATGAAGTGATTGATAAGCGTGATTTGCTCCGCATTGTCAAGAATAAGGAAGGACAAGTCTTTATCGATCCAACAGGCAAGGCCAACGGCCGCGGCGCTTATATCAAGCTAGACAATAAAGAAGCCCTAGAGGCTAAAAAGAAGAAGGTCTTTAACCGTAGCTTTGACATGGAAGTGGAAGAAAGCTTTTATGATGAGTTGATCGCTTATGTGGATCACAAAGTGAAAAGAAGAGAGTTAGGACTTGAATAAGCAAAAGATAAGTAATCTCTTGGGACTTGCTCAGCGAGCAGGGCGTATCATATCTGGTGAGGAATTGGTGGTCAAGGCCATTCAAGATGGCAAGGCCAAGATGGTCTTTCTAGCCCATGATGCTGGCCCCAATCTGACCAAGAAGATTCAAGATAAAAGTCACTATTATCAAGTAGAAATTGTAACCGTGTTTTCAACACTGGAATTAAGCATAGCAGTCGGGAAATCGAGAAAGGTTTTGGCTGTAACAGATGCTGGATTTACAAAGAAAATGAGGTCTCTTATGGAATAGAAGAGGAGGACATGATTTGTCTAAGAAAAGATTGTACGAAATCGCAAAAGAACTTGGAAAAGAAAGTAAAGAAGTTGTAGCGCGTGCAAAAGAGTTGGGCTTGGATGTGAAAAGCCACTCATCAAGTGTGGAAGAAGCTGTCGCTGCAAAAATCGCTGCCAGCTTTAAGCCTGCAGCTGCTCCGAAAGCAGAAGCAAAACCTGCAGTACCAAAAGCAAGTGCAGAAAAGAAAGCCGAGAAATCTGAACCAGCTAAACCAGCTGTAGCTAAGGAAGAGGCAAAACCTGCTGAGCCAGTCGCTCCGAAGGCAGAAAAAGTAGCAGCTAAACCGCAAAGCCGTAATTTCAAGGCTGAGCGTGAAGCTCGTGCCAAAGAACAGGCAGAACGACGCAAGCAAAATAAGGGCAATAACCGTGACCAACAACAAAACGGAAACCGTCAGAAAAATGACGGCCGTAATGGCGGAAAACAAGGTCAAGGCAACCGCGACAATCGTCTCTTTAATGACCAAGCTAAGAAACAGCAAGGTCAGCAAAATCGTGGAAATGAGCGCCGTCAACAAGAGGACAAACGTCCACATCAGGCGGCTCCACGTGTTGACTTTAAAGCCCGTGCAGCAGCCCTAAAAGCAGAGCAAAATGCAGAATATGCCCGTTCAAGTGAGGAACGTTTCAAGCAGACTCAGGCTGCCAAAGAAGCCTTGGCCCAAGCTAACAAACGCAAGGAGCCAGAGGAAATCTTTGAAGAAGTGGCTAAGTTAGCTGAACAAGCGCAACAAGAACAGCAAGTTCAAGCAGTGGTTGAACCGGCTCCTGTAGCTAAAGAAGCGCCAGTGGATACACGTCGTAAAAAACAAGCTCGACCAGACAAAAATCGTGACGATTATGATCACGAAGAAGATGGTCCTAGAAAACAACAAAAGAATCGAAGTAGTCAAAATCAAGTGAGAAATCAAAAGAATAGTAACTGGAATAACAACAAAAAGAACAAAAAAGGCAATAACAAGAACAACCGCAATCAGACTCCAAAACCTGTTACGGAGCGTAAATTCCATGAATTGCCAACAGAATTTGAATATACAGATGGTATGACCGTTGCGGAAATCGCAAAACGTATCAAACGTGAACCAGCTGAAATCGTTAAGAAACTTTTCATGATGGGTGTCATGGCCACACAAAACCAATCCTTGGATGGGGAAACAATTGAACTCCTCATGGTGGATTACGGTATTGAAGCTAAGCAAAAGGTTGAAGTGGATAATGCCGACATCGAACGTTTCTTTGTCGAAGATGGTTATCTCAATGAAGATGAATTGGTTGAGCGTCCACCAGTTGTAACTATCATGGGACACGTTGACCACGGTAAAACAACACTCCTAGATACCCTCCGTAACTCTCGTGTTGCGACAGGTGAAGCAGGTGGTATCACTCAGCATATCGGTGCCTACCAAATCGTGGAAAATGGCAAGAAGATTACCTTCCTTGATACACCAGGACACGCGGCCTTTACATCAATGCGTGCGCGCGGTGCTTCTGTTACCGATATTACGATCTTGGTCGTAGCGGCAGATGACGGGGTTATGCCTCAGACTATCGAAGCCATTAACCACTCAAAAGCGGCCAACGTTCCAATCATCGTAGCTATTAACAAGATTGATAAACCAGGTGCCAACCCAGAACGCGTTATCGGTGAATTGGCAGAGCATGGTGTTATGTCAACTGCTTGGGGTGGAGATTCTGAATTTGTTGAAATCTCAGCTAAATTCAACCAAAACATCGAAGAATTGTTGGAAACAGTCCTTCTTGTGGCTGAAATCCAAGAACTCAAGGCAGACCCAACAGTGCGTGCGATCGGTACAGTTATCGAAGCTCGCCTGGATAAAGGAAAAGGTGCGGTCGCAACCCTTCTTGTTCAACAAGGTACCTTGAATGTCCAAGACCCAATCGTTGTCGGAAATACTTTCGGTCGTGTCCGTGCCATGACCAATGACCTTGGTCGTCGTGTTAAGGTTGCTGGACCATCAACACCAGTTTCTATCACAGGTTTGAACGAAGCGCCAATGGCAGGTGACCACTTTGCCGTTTACGAGGATGAAAAATCTGCGCGTGCAGCAGGTGAAGAGCGTGCTAAACGTGCCCTTATGAAACAACGTCAAGCTACCCAACGTGTCAGCCTTGAAAACCTCTTTGATACCCTTAAAGCTGGTGAACTCAAATCAGTTAACGTTATCATCAAGGCCGATGTACAAGGTTCTGTTGAAGCCCTTTCTGCCTCACTTCAAAAGATCGATGTAGAAGGTGTTAAAGTTACCATCGTCCACTCAGCGGTCGGTGCTATCAATGAATCTGACGTGACTCTTGCGGAAGCTTCAAATGCCTTTATCGTTGGTTTCAACGTACGCCCTACACCACAAGCTCGTCAACAAGCCGAAGCTGACGATGTGGAAATCCGTCTCCACAGCATTATCTATAAGGTCATCGAAGAGATGGAAGAAGCCATGAAAGGGATGCTTGATCCAGAATTTGAAGAAAAAGTTATTGGTGAAGCAGTTATTCGTGAAACCTTCAAGGTGTCTAAAGTGGGAACTATCGGTGGATTTATGGTTATCAACGGTAAGGTTACCCGTGACTCTAAAGTCCGTGTTATCCGTGACGGTGTTGTTATCTATGATGGCGAACTCGCAAGCTTGAAACACTACAAAGACGACGTGAAAGAAGTTACAAACGGCCGTGAAGGTGGATTGATGATCGATGGCTACAATGATATCAAGACTGATGATGTGATTGAGGCTTATGTCATGGAAGAAATCAAACGATAATAGAGAAACGATAGCCAATTTGACTCGTCGTCAACAGCGCCTTGATGAACCCTTAGTTCTATCTAAGGCTTGTTTCCTAGATTCAAATGGCTCTAGTTCCTCCATCTAATAAAAATAGCTAGGTCTGCTGGCCTAGCTTTTGGTTCAAAGTAGAGAAAGGAATATCATGGCAAATCATTTCCGTACGGATCGTGTGGGCATGGAAATCAAGCGTGAAGTCAATGAGATTTTGCAAAAGAAAGTCCGTGATCCTCGTGTCCAAGGTGTGACCATCACAGATGTTCAGATGCTGGGTGACTTGTCTGTTGCCAAGGTTTACTACACCATTTTGAGTAACCTTGCTTCAGATAATCAAAAAGCCCAAATCGGGCTTGAGAAAGCAACTGGTACCATCAAACGTGAACTTGGTCGCAATTTGAAATTGTACAAAATCCCAGATTTGACCTTCGTCAAAGACGAGTCCATCGAGTATGGAAACAAGATTGACGAGATGCTACGCAATCTGGATAAGAACTAAGAAGGAGGGGTAACCCTCTTTTTTGGTGGGGAAATGGCTACAAAACATACTGGGGAATCTTTCTAGACTTAAAAATTATTAAAAAGCTTTATAAAATTTAGCTTGTATGATATTATAGGAAATGAAAAGAGTGAGATAAAACGATTTTTCAGCAATAGGCAGCAAGGCTGGTACCGTTAATATTTTGAAAGTGTAGTTAAACGAGGGAAGATAATTTGGGACTTATAAAAACTCTAGCTAAAACTTACGGGGATTACTTTTTGACCGTGCAAGGTGTAAAAGTAATGAAAACGATAAAGAAAGATGACCATGTCGTTGTTGGTCTGGGAAAATTCTTTATTGCAGATAAGCTAATGGATACGGCTCGGTGGCTCATCAAGCCAGAGGAGAGAGAATGAAATTTTTCTGGACAATTCTTGCCATTCTTTTTATTAAACCGATTATTGGAATTATGAAATTCCTGTGGATGATCATCTCTTTTGCAGTTCAATTATTGTTTTACAAGATAGTATTTAAGATATTGGATTGGCTCTTTAAACTTATTTAGGTCGTAATTCAAGTTGCAGATAACTAGCAGGAACTCCACTGCTAGTTTTTTAATCTCTTTCCTTGTGGTATAATATAAGCAGTAAAATCATTTTAGAACATACAATGGAGGTCATCATGGACAATATCATCGATGTGTCAATTCCTGTTGCAGAAGTGGTGGACAAGCATCCAGAAGTCTTGGAAATTCTAGTGGAGCTTGGTTTTAAACCCCTTGCCAATCCCTTGATGCGCAATACCGTTGGTCGTAAAGTATCACTTAAACAGGGTTCTAAGCTCGAAGGAACTCCTATGGACAAGATTGTTCGCACGCTGGAAGCAAACGGCTACGAAGTGATTGGATTAGACTAATGGCAGATGAACGAATTCATGTCCTACGGGATATTTTGTTAGAATTGCACAATGGCGCCTCTCCTGAGTCGGTTCAAGAGCGCTTTGATGCGACCTTTACAGGTGTTTCAGCCATCGAGATTTCCCTTATGGAGCACGAGCTGATGAACTCAGACTCAGGTGTCACCTTTGAAGATGTTATGGAACTCTGCGATGTCCATGCTAATCTTTTTAAAAATGCGGTAAAGGGCGTCGAAGTAGAGGATACCGAACACCCTGGCCACCCAGTTCGCGTTTTCAAGGATGAAAATCTGGCCCTCCGTGCTGCCTTGATTCGCATTCGGAGATTGTTAGATACTTATGAGTCTATGGAAGATGAAGAAATGCTTGCGGAGATGCGCAAGGGTTTGGTCCGTCAGATGGGACTTGTGGGGCAATTTGACATCCATTACCAACGTAAAGAAGAACTCTTCTTTCCTATCATGGAGCGCTATGGACACGATTCGCCTCCAAAAGTGATGTGGGGAGTGGATGATCAGATCAGGGAACTATTTCAAACAGCTCTAATGACAGCCAAGTCACTACCAGAAGTGCCGATTAGCACTGTAAAAGAAGCTTTTGAAGTCTTTGCGACAGAGTTTGAAAGTATGATTTTCAAGGAAGAGTCCATCCTCCTCATGATTCTCCTTGAGTCCTTTACTCAGGATGACTGGCTTCAGATTGCGGAGGAGAGTGATTCCTATGGTTATGCTATCATCCGTCCGTCTGAGAAATGGGTGCCAGAACGTCAGAGTTTCGTTGAGGAAAAGAATGCAGAGGAGCCCGTACAACTAGATACGGCAGAAGGTCAAGTTCAGCAAGTTATCGATACGCCAGAAGGACAGTTTACTATTACCTTTACCCCTAAGGAAAAGGAAACAGTGCTGGACCGTCATAGTCAGCAGGCTTTTGGGAATGGCTATCTATCGGTCGAGCAGGCGAATCTCATCCTCAATCACCTCCCTATGGAGATTACTTTTGTCAATAAAGACGATATTTTCCAGTATTACAACGACAATACGCCAGCTGATGAGATGATTTTCAAACGGACGCCGTCCCAAGTTGGGCGCAATGTCGAACTCTGCCATCCGCCTAAGTACTTGGACAAGGTCAAGACTATCATGAAGGGACTTCGTGAGGGGACCAAGGACAAGTATGAGATGTGGTTCAAGTCTGAGTCGCGAGGTAAGTTTATCCACATCACCTACGCAGCAGTGCACGATGAAGAGGGAGAATTCCAAGGTGTGTTGGAGTATGTTCAGGATATTCAGCCCTACCGTGAGATTGATACGGACTATTTCCGTGGATTAGAATAAGGAGAAAAAATGAGTTACGAACAAGAATTTATGAAGGAATTTGAAGCCTGGGTCAATACCCAGATTATGATCAATGACATGGCGCACAAGGAAAGTCAAAAAGTTTACGAAGAAGACCAAGACGAGCGTGCCAAAGATGCTATGATTCGCTACGAAAGCCGTTTGGATGCCTATCAGTTCTTACTTGGTAAGTTTGAAAACTTCAAGGCAGGCAAGGGATTTCATGATTTGCCAGATGGCTTGTTTGGTGAGCGAAATTATTAAACGAGATAGATTCTTGATTTTTTACTAAAATCTTGATAGAATATTTATATTAAATCCTTGTCAGAGCAGGGGTTTTTTATTGAAAGGATTTTATCATGTCAAAGAAACTCAATCGTAAAAAACAATTACGAAATAGCCTCCGTCGTGCAGGTGCTTTTTCATGTACTGTGACTAAGGTTGTAGAAGAGACAAAAAAAGTCGTAAAACGTGCAGAACAGTCAGCAAGCCAAGCTGGTAAGGCTGTTTCTAAAAAAGTTGAACAAGCAGTAGAAGCTACCAAAGAGCAAGCTCAAAAAGTAGCCAATTCTGTAGAAGATTTTGCAGCAAACTTGGGTGGACTTCCACTTGACCGTGCCAAAACTTTCTATGATGAAGGAATCAAGTCTGCTTCAGATTTCAAAAACTGGACTGAAAAAGAACTCCTTGCCTTGAAAGGAATCGGCCCAGCTACCATCAAGAAATTGAAGGAAAATGGCATCAAGTTCAAGTAATCTTTCTTGTGCCTTGCATTTCCGAAAAAATCTTGCTACAATAGAGCCATTAGAGGTGTTTTGAATCCCACATTTTACAGAAAGTGGAGGCGCTGAGAAGTCCACAAATGTGTCAAAACTGGTTGCTAATGGATGAAAAATTGAAATAAAAGTGTCTTTTTGTTTTAAAGACGAGAGTTGCGGGCGTCTCTGCCCGAAATTGGGTGGTACCGCGGATAAATACATTCGTCCCTGTCATGTAGATGGCAGGGGCGATTTTTTGTGTCTTAGGCAAAGGAGGTTGTTATGAAACAATCATTTAAAACTAATAAACTATACTATGGCTTTCCTGTTTTTATTTTAGGATATCAAGATCAGAATTTTGGATATAGCATCACGACCTGTAGTTCCTCTTATAGTCTAGGAGATTGGATTGTGGTTGGAGTCGTTGCGAGAGAGAATGTCGCAGAGCAAATTAAACATTATCAAAAATTTACTGTGAATATTCCTGATGAAAATCTCATGCTCGAGATGGAGCAGGCTGGTTTTATCAGTCATCAGGAGAAATTGGAACGTTTGGGAGTGCATTATGAGATTTCTGAACGGACTCAGGCACCGATTTTAGAGGACTGTCCAGTAGTATTGGATTGTCAGGTAGATCGGATTATAGAGGAAGATGGAATCTGTCATATCTTTGCCAAGATTATCGAACGACTAGCTGATCCAGAACTTTTGGATGACAAGGGGCATTTTAAAAATGACCGTTTTGCGCCGACTTACTTTATGGGGGACGGCCATCAGCGCGTTTACCGCTATTTAGATGACCGAGTAGACCCTATGGGGAGCTTCATTAAGAAAGCGAGGAAGAAAGATGACAAGAGCTGAGTTACCAGATAAAATTGAAACAGAACGTCTCGTTTTACGAGTCCGCACAGTTGCGGATGCTGAGGCTATCTTTGATTATGCTAGTCGTCCAGAAGTTTCTTACCCAGCAGGCTTTCCGCCCGTCAAGACCTTGGAAGATGAGATTTATTATCTAGCGCATATCCTACCCGAGCGCAATCAAAAGGATAATCTCCCAGCGGGTTACGGGATTGTCGTTAAAGGAACCGATAAGGTCATTGGTTCTGTCGACTTCAATCATCGCCACGAGGACGATGTGCTGGAGATTGGCTATACCTTGCACCCAGACTATTGGGGCAGAGGCTATGTACCAGAAGCAGCGTTTGCCTTGATTGATCTAGCTTTTAGAGAACTGGGGCTTCATAAGATTGAATTGACTTGCTTTGGTTACAATCTCCAAAGTCAACGAGTCGCAGAAAAACTTGGATTTACCCTCGAAGCTCGTATCCGAGACCGTAAAGATGTTCAAGGGAACCGCTGTGATGATTTGAGATATGGCTTGCTGAGGAGTGAGTGGGAGGTAATTTGATGCATGTTTTCATCATTGGTGCTCCGGCTTCTGGGAAAATGACGATTGGTCAAGAGTTATCTCGACTGACAGATGCTACCCTCTTTTATAACCATCAAGCCATCGATTTTGCACTAGAAATCTATCAGGACTTTACAGAGGAAATGTGGGAATTTGTTCGTGGAATGACCTTTTCTTTCCTTGGAGCAAGTGCTAGGAATCAGCGATCTGTGATTTTAACAGACGTAATTGATTTTTCAAATCAGTACCAGTTGCTGTATTTGAAGCAAATTCAGGATTTGTTGGATGACTATCATCAAGAGATTCTTTTTGTGGAGTTGGAAACAAGTCTTGAGGATCGATTACATCGAAATCGAACGGAGAATCGATTAAAGCACAAACCCTTAAAACGACATATTGAGGTATCTGAAAGAGAAATTTTAGAGACCGCTGAAACACTTCAATTAAATTCCCAACATCAACCGAATGAGTTGCACCACTACCTTAAAATAAATAATACGAGTTTGACTGCAAAAGAAGCTGCTAAGCAAATTCAAAATAAAATGAACACAATAGAGAAAGGACAAACATATGTCTAAAGAACTTTCACCTAAATACAATCCATCCGAGGTTGAGGCTGGTCGTTACCAAAAATGGCTTGATGCGGATGTTTTCAAGCCTTCAGGCGATCAAAAGGCTAAGCCTTATTCAATCGTCATTCCACCACCAAACGTAACTGGTAAACTCCACCTTGGTCACGCTTGGGACACGACTTTACAGGATATCATCATCCGTCAAAAACGCATGCAAGGTTTTGATACGCTTTGGCTTCCGGGTATGGACCATGCTGGGATTGCAACTCAAGCTAAGGTTGAGGAGCGCTTGCGTGCTGAGGGTATTTCCCGCTATGACCTGGGTCGTGAGTCTTTCTTGACGAAAGTCTGGGAATGGAAAGACGAATATGCCACTACTATCAAGGAACAATGGGGCAAGATGGGGCTCTCTGTAGACTACTCTCGTGAGCGTTTCACTCTCGACGAAGGTTTGTCAAAAGCTGTTCGTAAGGTCTTTGTGGACCTTTACAAGAAAGGTTGGATCTACCGTGGTGAATTCATCATCAACTGGGACCCAGCAGCTCGCACAGCACTTTCTGATATCGAGGTTATCCACAAGGACGTCGAAGGTGCCTTCTACCACATGAATTATATGCTGGAAGACGGCTCACGCGCTCTTGAAGTTGCGACAACTCGTCCTGAGACCATGTTTGGGGACGTTGCGGTTGCGGTCAATCCAGAAGACCCACGCTACAAGGACTTGATTGGTAAAAATGTCATCCTTCCAATTGCTAATAAATTAATCCCAATCGTTGGAGACGAACACGCAGATCCTGAATTTGGTACTGGTGTCGTGAAAATCACGCCTGCCCATGATCCAAACGACTTCTTGGTGGGTCAACGTCACAACTTGCCACAAGTCAACGTGATGAACGACGACGGAACTATGAATGACTTGGCCCTTGAATTTGCAGGCATGGACCGTTTTGAAGCTCGTAAGGCAGTCGTTGCTAAGCTGGAAGAAATCGGTGCCCTCGTTAAAATCGAAAAACGTGTCCACAGCGTTGGTCACTCAGAGCGTACAGGTGTTGTGGTTGAACCACGCTTGTCTACTCAATGGTTCGTTAAGATGGACCAATTGGCGAAAAATGCTATTGCCAACCAAGACACAGAGGACAAGGTCGAATTCTACCCGCCACGTTTCAACGATACCTTCCTCCAATGGATGGAAAATGTCCACGACTGGGTGATCTCTCGTCAGCTCTGGTGGGGTCACCAAATCCCTGCTTGGTACAATGCTGAGGGTGAAATGTACGTTGGTGAAGAAGCTCCAGAAGGTGACGGATGGACTCAGGACGAAGACGTCTTGGATACTTGGTTTAGTTCTGCCCTCTGGCCATTCTCAACCATGGGCTGGCCTGATGTCGACTCAGAAGACTTTAAACGTTATTATCCAACATCAACTTTGGTGACTGGTTATGATATTATTCCGTTCTGGGTGTCTCGGATGATTTTCCAAGGTTTGGAATTTACTGGCAAGTCGCCATTCAAAAATGCCTTGATTCATGGTCTCATTCGTGATGAGCAAGGACGCAAGATGTCGAAATCTCTCGGTAACGGGATTGATCCAATGGATGTTATTGATAAGTACGGAACAGATAGCCTTCGTTGGTTCCTTTCAAATGGTTCTGCACCAGGACAAGACGTGCGCTTCTCTTACGAGAAAATGGATGCTTCATGGAACTTCATTAACAAGATCTGGAACATCTCTCGCTACATCCTCATGAACAATGAAGGCTTGACCCTTGAGCAAGCAACTGCCAATGTGGAAAAAGTTGCAAACAAGGAAGCTGGAAACGTTACAGACCGCTGGATTCTCCACAATCTCAATGAAACGATTGGAAAAGCAACTGCCAACTTTGATAAATTTGAGTTTGGTGTAGCTGGCCACATCCTCTACAACTTCATCTGGGATGAATTTGCGGACTGGTATGTTGAGTTGACCAAGGAAGTCCTTTATAGCGATAACGAAGAAGAGAAAGTCATCACACGTTCTGTTCTCCTTTATACCTTGGACAAGATTCTTCGTCTCCTCCACCCAATCATGCCATTCGTGACAGAGGAAATCTTTGGGCAAATCTCAGAAGGTTCTATCGTCACGGCGGAATACCCAACTGTCAACCCAGCCTTTGAAGACCTTGCTGCCCATACTGGTGTGGAAAGCCTCAAAGACTTGATTCGTGCAGTACGTAATGCGCGTGCGGAAGTAAACGTAGCACCAAGCAAGCCTATCACAATCCTTGTTAAGACAAGCGATAGCGACCTGGAAGCCTTCTTTAACAGCAATGTCAACTACATCAAACGCTTTACAAATCCAGAACACTTGGAAATCGCATCAACCATCCCTGCCCCTGAACTTGCTATGTCAAGCGTCATCACAGGAGCAGAAATCTACTTGCCACTGGCAGACCTCCTCAATGTCGAAGAAGAACTGGCTCGTCTCGACAAAGAATTGGCTAAATGGCAAAAAGAACTGGACATGGTCGGCAAGAAGCTCTCTAACGAACGCTTCGTAGCCAATGCCAAACCAGAAGTCGTACAAAAAGAACGCGACAAACAAGCCGACTATCAAGCGAAATACGATGCGACTGTAGCACGTATTGATGAGATGAAGAAGTTGGTGAAATAAACACAGAAACACGGTCATGAGCCGTGTTTTTTGGTATAATGAAATCAATATTCATTGATGGAGAAAGTGATGTCTAAACACCCGCATTATGAATTGTTAAATTTGATTGGCTACGGTCTTGCCAAGTTTGACAAGCTTTTTATAAAAGAATTTCAATGTTCTAGTAAGTCGGAGTTTTATCGCTATGTGGTTTCTCTGGGAATTGCTGAAACAACTGGAGTTGTAAAAAATAGAATGGACTTATTCGATCCTTATTTTGACAATAATCGAAAAGGGTGGTGGCAGAAAGCTGAAGTTTACCGTTTTCGTAAAGATTTAATTGACATGATGTTTGGGAATGAAGATGTTCATAGTTATGCTGAAATAGTTAAAATGTTACTTGCCAGCGAAGGAAAGAAAACAGGTATTACTACCATTGAAAAGCCAATAATCCGAACTAAATTCAAACGTCTACAAGAAACTGGAATGGAAGCAGAAAATTACTTTATACTCCATTTTGATAAAGAAGAAAAATTTCAAGGTGGACAATTAACCGACGCCCGCCTCTATGGCGATGGATATGATTTCCAAGTAGATGTTCAAGAACATTCTTACCTTGCTGAAGTTAAAGGTATTCGAAAACCTAAAGGACGGATTCGTTTGACTGCCAGAGAATTTGAAAAAGCCAAGGAGTTTCAATCGGATTTTATTTTATCCTTGGTCACAAACCTTGATGATATTCCAAAGTTAGTGCTAGTTGATAATCCTTTAAAACATTTTGAGTTTAAAAAGAATATTATCAAAAATGAAATCATTGAATATAGAAGCTTAGAAGATTTGTATTAGTTCCCCCTTAACCTTTGACTATTCTGCAAAATTATCGTAAAATAAAGAGTAAATGATAAAATGAGGTCAGAGTCTGTTCGCTCTGGCGATAGTAGTATAAATGAGGAGAAACGCTTTGGAATTAGAAGTATTTGCTGGGCAAGAAAAAAGTGAACTATCTATGATTGAGGTAGCGCGTGCTATCTTGGAACTTCGTGGTCGCGATCATGAGATGCATTTTAGCGATCTTGTAAACGAAATTCAAAACTACCTTGGAACATCAAACAGCGATATCCGCGAAGCTTTGCCTTTGTTCTACACAGAGTTGAACTTTGATGGTAGCTTCATCTCACTTGGAGACAACAAATGGGGTCTTCGTTCATGGTATGGTGTGGACGAAATCGACGAAGAAATCATCGCTCTTGAGGAAAATGACGATGATGAAGTAGCACCAAAAGCTAAGAAGAAACGTGTCAATGCCTTCATGGATGGCGATTCAGATGCTATTGACTACAATGCGGATGATCCAGAAGACGAAGATGCATACGAAGCAGATCCAGCTCTTTCATACGATGATGAAAATCCAGATGATGAGAAAAATGAAGTGGAAGCTTACGATGCAGAAATCAACGAAATCGCCCCAGATGACTTGGGAGAAGACGTGGATCTCAACGAAGAAGATGATGAGTTTTCAGACGATGATTCTGAAAACATCGAGGAATAAAAATTAGCTATTGACAATTGTCCTATTTTTAGGTATCATATTGTTCGGGCACCTCTTTTAGAGGTCGGGGCTCCCTAGTTCTTAGGGAGCTATTTTTGTTTTTTCAAGAAGTTATCTTCTTGTATTTTAGTTGTGAATCTGGCGCAGTCATCCCAGATTATCTTATTAGTAGGGTCTTGTTTCCTATGTCCCCTCGTAGTTAACAAGGCCTTGAGCATTTTAGAAAGAGGAATCTATGTCTACGAAATATATTTTTGTAACTGGTGGTGTGGTATCGTCTATTGGGAAAGGGATTGTCGCAGCAAGTCTAGGTCGTCTCTTGAAAAATCGTGGTCTCAAAGTAACCATTCAAAAGTTTGACCCTTATATCAATATCGATCCGGGAACTATGAGTCCTTACCAGCACGGGGAAGTTTTTGTGACAGATGACGGAGCTGAGACAGATTTGGACTTGGGTCACTATGAACGTTTCATCGATATCAATCTCAACAAATATTCCAACGTGACAACTGGTAAAATTTACAGTGAAGTTCTTCGTAAGGAACGCCGTGGAGAATACCTTGGGGCAACTGTTCAGGTTATTCCTCATATCACAGATGCTTTGAAAGAAAAAATCAAGCGTGCCGCTCTAACGACCGACTCTGATGTCATTATCACAGAGGTCGGTGGAACCGTTGGGGATATCGAGTCCTTACCATTCTTAGAGGCCCTTCGTCAGATGAAGGCAGATGTGGGTGCGGACAATGTCATGTACATTCATACAACCTTGCTTCCTTACCTCAAGGCTGCTGGTGAAATGAAGACTAAACCAACTCAACACTCTGTAAAAGAATTGCGTGGATTGGGAATCCAGCCAAATATGTTGGTTATTCGTACAGAAGAGCCAGCTGGTCAAGGAATTAAAAACAAACTGGCCCAGTTCTGTGATGTGGCGCCAGAAGCCGTTATCGAATCGTTGGATGTTGAACACCTTTACCAAATTCCATTGAACTTGCAGGCGCAAGGTATGGACCAAATTGTCTGTGATCATTTGAAATTAGACGCACCAGTAGCAGATATGACAGAATGGTCAGCCATGGTGGACAAGGTCATGAACCTCAAGAAACAAGTTAAGATTTCCCTTGTCGGTAAGTATGTGGAGTTGCAAGATGCTTACATTTCTGTGGTTGAAGCCTTGAAACACTCTGGTTATGCCAACGACGCAGAAGTTAAAATCAATTGGATCAATGCCAATGATGTGACAGCAGAGAATGTGGCGGAACTCTTGTCTGATGCGGACGGAATCATCGTACCAGGTGGTTTTGGCCAACGTGGTACGGAAGGGAAAATCCAAGCCATTCGCTATGCGCGTGAGAATGATGTTCCTATGTTGGGTGTCTGCTTGGGAATGCAGTTGACTTGTATCGAGTTTGCTCGTCACGTTTTGGGGCTTGAAGGTGCCAATTCTGCAGAGCTTGCACCAGAAACAAAATACCCTATCATTGATATCATGCGTGATCAGATTGATGTTGAGGATATGGGGGGAACCCTTCGCTTGGGGCTTTATCCGTCTAAGTTGAAACGTGGTTCTAAGGCAGCGGCTGCTTATCACAATCAAGAAGTGGTGCAACGCCGTCACCGTCACCGTTATGAGTTTAACAACGCCTTCCGTGAGCAGTTTGAGGAAGCAGGCCTTGTCTTCTCAGGAGTTTCTCCAGATAATCGTTTGGTAGAAATTGTGGAAATTCCTGAAAATAAATTCTTTGTAGCGTGTCAGTATCACCCTGAACTGTCAAGCCGTCCAAATCGCCCAGAAGAACTCTACGCTGCCTTTGTTACTGCAGCAGTTGAGAATAGTAATTAGCTAAATCAGAACCTTTGAGAAGAATCTCATAGGTTTTTTGCTTGCATATTTAGGATATGAGTTGCAAAATAAAAATATAGTGATATAATTAACATAAAAATCCTAAGGAGGATCTACGATGAAAAAAATCACACTATTTTGTTTGTCTCTAGCTAGTCTAGCTTTACTGGCTTTTCCTCATTCAGGGCAGGCATTTGAACTTAAAGAAGAATGGGTTGTTAAGTGTGGAGTACAGTATCAAGATGGCAAGATTCTTCGGTTTAACAATGGTCATGAAGTGGATATCAAAGTCTTGGATTTGCCAAAAACCGAGAAAATCGAATGGACAGTTAGTCTCAATGGTCAAGATCAGACTGTCAATTTTCTAGGTCAAGAAAAGGACAAGTCTATGATCGGGGAAGAAGGGCGTTACCTGAATTTCTATGTTCCCTATGGCTATAGAGGAGATATCAAGGTAGAGGCCAAGAGCGGAAACGAAGTGAAGACCTGGTCAACGAAAGTTGTGGATGATATTCATAATGATAGTGGAAAGAGAGGTTACTATCGTATTGAAGAATCAAATAATCAATACACTTACCTCGATGCTAAATGGGATTATCAAACCAAGACTTACACTGCTACTTTACCAGAGACTGTTAATGGTCAAAAAGTTTTTGCTTGGGCAAATTATGATAATGACGAGTTGAAACTTGAAAAACTAAAGTCTATCAGTCATAAATATGATGGAGGATCTTTCAAAGAACTTTATCCAATTGTAAAAGCAGAAAGCTGGTTAAAATCAAACCAAAACTGGTACTATCAAAAACAAGGCCAACTAGTTCAAAATGCTTGGGTTAAGGACAAGGGAACTTGGTACTTTATGAATGATAAAGGAGTCATGTTCAATCAAACTTGGCTTTATCAAGGTAGCAACTGGTATGCCTTTAAATCATCAGGAGCTATGATTGCGAGTGACTGGCTTTACGATCAAGGCAAGTGGTACTATTTATCAGCTTCAGGGGCTATGAAAGCAAGCACTTGGGTTTATGACAAGGGAGACTGGTATTATGTAAGTTCTTCTGGTGCCATGCTAGCGAATGATTGGGTCAAAGATAATGGCAAGTGGTATTATCTAGCTTCATCAGGTAAGATGCTTCGCAATACCTACACCCCTGATGGTTACTACGTTGGCAACTCAGGTGCCTGGCAATAAGAATAATACTCTTCGAAAATCTCTTCAAACCACATCAGCTTCATCCACAATCTCAAAACGCTGTTTTGATCTGACTTCGTCAGTTCTATCTACAACCTCAAAGCAGTGCTTTGAGCAACCTGCGGCTAGCTTCCTAGTTTGCTCTTTGATTTTCATTGAGTATAAGAAGTTCTTTTCCTTAAAGGAAGAGGCTTTTTACTTGCTTTTCTGCTGCTTCCTCATTTGTCCTAAAGCCTTTTTTGTGTTAAAATGAATGGTATGAAAGCTAAAAAAATGTGGATGGCAGGTCTGGCTCTGCTTGGTGTTGGGAGCCTTGCCCTTGCTACGAAAAAAGTTGCAGATGACCGTAAGCTCATGAAGACTCAGGAAGAGTTGACAGCGATTATACGAGACCATTTTTCAGACATGGGGGAAATTGCGACCCTATATGTTCAAGTCTATGAAAGCAGTCTAGAGAGCTTGGTTGGTGGCGTCATTTTTGAGGATGGCCGTCATTATACCTTTGTCTATGAAAATGAAGACCTAGTCTATGAGGAGGAAGTCTTATGATACAACCAGCAAGTTTAGAAGAATTAGCATCTTTAGTGGAAAAAGATGGCAAGAAGGTCTTTCTTTTTGTGGCGGACTGGTGTGGCGATTGTCGTTATATCTATCCTGCCTTACCAGAAATTGAGGAGACCAATCCAGAGTTCACCTTTATTCGAGTGGACCGAGATCAGTATATGGATTTGGCCAAACTCTGGGATGTATATGGAATCCCTAGCCTTGTTGTTCTAGAAAAAGACAAGGAAATTGGTCGTTTTGTTAATCGCGACCGTAAAAGCAAGCAACAAATTAACGACTTTTTAGCAGGACTGAAATAGGAGAAAAGAGAAACAATGATTTTTACATATAACAAAGAACATGTCGGCGATGTTCTTATGGTCATCGTGAAAAACAGCGGAGATGCCAAACTGGATGTAGAACGCAAAGGCAAGGTAGCTCGTGTTTTCCTCAAAGATAATGGGGAAACAGTTGCTTGGAATATTTTTGAAGTTTCAAGTTTGTTTGAAATTGCAGAGCGCGGTCAAGTCTTTTTATCAGATGAGCAAGTCGCTCGTTTGAACCAAGAATTGCAGGCGGAAAGTTTTACAGAAGAAATTATCAATGACAAAGAGCCTAAGTTTGTTGTTGGTGAAATTGTCGAGATGGTAGCTCATCCAGATAGTGATCACCTCAACATCTGCCAAGTTGCAGTCGCAAGTGACAAGACAGTGCAAATCGTTGCAGGAGCACCCAATGCGCGTGTGGGGTTGAAAACCATTGTGGCTCTTCCTGGAGCAATGATGCCAAAAGGGAATCTCATTTTCCCAGGTGAACTTCGTGGTGAAAAGAGTTTTGGCATGATGTGTAGTCCTCGTGAATTGCATTTGCCAAACGCTCCGCAAAAACGTGGTATTATTGAATTATCAGAAGACCAAGTTGTTGGAACTCCATTTGACCCAGCCAAACACTGGACTGCTTAGGAACTTGTCAGTATCTGAATACACCAGATAGAAGGAAATAAGATGGCAAAAAATGTTGTGATTACAGGAGCGACATCCGGAATTGGTGAAGCGATTGCGCGTGCTTATCTGGAGCAGGGTGAGAATGTCGTTCTAACTGGACGACGGACAGATAGACTCGAAGTCCTTAAGGCGGAGTTTGCAGAAGCCTTCCCAAATCAAACTATCTGGACCTTTCCACTAGATGTGACGAATATGACCATGGTGAAGACTGTCTGTTTTGATATTCTAGAAACGATAGGGCAGATTGATATCTTGGTCAACAACGCCGGACTGGCTCTAGGTTTAGCACCTTATCAGGACTATGAAGAGCTGGATATGCTGACCATGTTGGATACCAATGTCAAAGGTTTGATGGCAGTCACTCGCTGTTTCTTGCCAGCAATGGTAAAAGCCAATCAAGGACATATCATCAATATGGGATCAACTGCAGGAATTTATGCCTATGCGGGTGCAGCAGTTTATTCAGCAACCAAGGCTGCGGTTAAGACCTTTTCAGATGGTCTGCGAATTGATACCATTGCAACGGATATTAAGGTGACAACTATTCAACCAGGGATTGTTAAAACAGATTTTTCTACAGTGCGTTTTCATGGTGACAAAGAGCGGGCTGCGACGGTTTATCAGGGAATAGAATCCTTGCAAGCTCAGGATATTGCAGACACAGTGGTCTATGTGACCAGTCAACCTCGTCGTGTGCAGATTACAGATATGACCATTATGGCCAATCAACAGGCGACAGGTTTCATGGTTCATAAAAACTAAAAAATTTTCTCGAAAAGTTACAAATTTCTGTAACTTTTTTTGATTTCCTACGAATAGATAAGTAGGAGGAAGAAAATATGTATAATAAAGTTATCTTAATCGGACGCTTGACGTCTACACCAGAATTGCACAAAACCAACAATGACAAGTCAGTAGCGCGTGCGACTATTGCAGTCAACCGTCGTTACAAAGACCAAAATGGGGAACGCGAAGCTGACTTTGTCAATATGGTCCTATGGGGCAGACTAGCAGAAACCTTGGCAAGCTACGCAACAAAAGGAAGTCTCATTTCTGCGGACGGAGAACTTCGTACCCGTCGTTTTGAGAAAAATGGTCAGATGAACTACGTTACCGAAGTACTTGTTACAGGATTCCAACTCTTGGAAAGTCGTGCCCAACGTGCCATGCGTGAAAATAATGCGGGGCAAGACTTAGCGGACTTGGTTTTGGAAGAGGAAGAATTGCCATTTTAAACATTGAAAAGTCTGAGTTGCTCTCAGGCTTTTTATCTTGCAAAAGTCAGACTTTTTTCTTGACTATTTCTGACCAAGTGATACAATAGAACTATAAATTAGCACTCATGTGTAAAGAGTGCTAATAATTTCTATCTCATCATGGAGGAAATCAGATGTTGAAACCATTAGGAGACCGTGTGGTCTTAAAAGTAGAAGAAAAAGAACAAACTGTTGGAGGTTTTGTCCTTGCAGGTTCAGCTCAAGAAAAAACAAAAACAGCCCAAGTTGTGGCTACTGGACAAGGTGTTCGTACCTTGAACGGTGACTTGGTTGCTCCAAGTGTTAAAGCTGGAGACCGTGTCTTAGTTGAAGCTCATGCAGGTCTTGATGTCAAAGATGGCGATGAAAAGTACATCATCGTAGGCGAAGCTAACATCTTGGCAATCATTGAAGAATAGAAGGAGAAAGTAAGTATGTCAAAAGAAATTAAATTTTCATCAGATGCCCGTTCAGCTATGGTTCGTGGTGTCGATATCCTTGCAGATACTGTTAAAGTAACCTTGGGACCAAAAGGTCGTAATGTCGTTCTTGAAAAATCATTTGGTTCACCCTTGATTACCAATGACGGTGTGACCATTGCCAAAGAAATTGAATTAGAAGATCATTTTGAAAATATGGGTGCCAAATTGGTATCAGAAGTAGCTTCAAAAACCAATGATATTGCAGGTGACGGAACGACAACTGCAACTGTCTTGACCCAAGCAATCGTCCGTGAAGGCATCAAAAACGTTACAGCAGGTGCCAATCCAATCGGAATTCGTCGTGGGATTGAAACAGCAGTTGCGGCAGCAGTAGAAGCCTTGAAAAATAATGCCATCCCAGTTGCCAATAAAGAAGCCATCGCTCAAGTTGCAGCCGTATCTTCTCGTTCTGAAAAAGTTGGTGAGTACATCTCTGAAGCCATGGAAAAAGTTGGCAAAGATGGAGTCATCACTATCGAAGAGTCACGTGGTATGGAAACAGAACTTGAAGTTGTGGAAGGAATGCAGTTTGACCGTGGTTACCTTTCACAGTATATGGTAACAGATAGCGAAAAAATGGTAGCTGATCTTGAAAATCCATACATTTTGATTACTGATAAGAAGATTTCAAATATCCAAGAAATCTTGCCACTTCTAGAAAGCATTCTCCAAAGCAATCGTCCACTCTTGATTATTGCGGATGATGTGGATGGCGAAGCTCTTCCAACCCTTGTATTGAACAAGATTCGTGGAACCTTCAGCGTAGTAGCAGTCAAGGCACCTGGCTTTGGTGATCGTCGCAAAGCAATGCTTGAAGATATCGCCATCTTGACAGGTGGAACAGTTATCACAGAAGATCTTGGTCTTGAGTTGAAAGATGCGACAATTGAAGCACTTGGTCAAGCTGCGAGAGTGACTGTTGATAAAGATAGCACTGTTATCGTAGAAGGTGCTGGAAATCCTGAAGCGATTTCTCACCGTGTTGCAGTTATCAAGTCTCAAATCGAAACCACAACTTCTGAATTTGACCGTGAAAAATTGCAAGAACGTTTGGCAAAATTGTCAGGTGGTGTCGCAGTGATTAAGGTCGGAGCTGCAACTGAAACTGAGTTGAAAGAAATGAAACTCCGCATTGAAGATGCCCTCAACGCTACTCGTGCAGCTGTTGAAGAAGGAATCGTTGCTGGTGGTGGAACAGCTCTTGTCAATGTCATTCCAGCAGTGGCTGATTTGGAATTGACAGGAGACGAAGCAACAGGACGCAATATTGTTCTCCGTGCCTTGGAAGAACCTGTTCGTCAAATCGCCCACAATGCAGGATTTGAAGGATCAATCGTTATTGATCGCTTGAAGAATGCTGAAGTTGGTACAGGCTTCAACGCAGCAACTGGCGAGTGGGTCAACATGATTGATCAAGGGATTATCGACCCAGTTAAAGTGAGCCGTTCAGCCCTACAAAATGCAGCATCTGTAGCTAGCTTGATTTTGACTACGGAAGCAGTCGTAGCCAATAAACCAGAACCAGTGGCCTCAGCTCCAGCAATGGATCCAAACATGATGGGCGGTATGATGTAAGCTTTCTATAGAAAACAACTTATAAAAAACACAAAAGGAGGGAATGCCTACCCCTCCTTTTTATGCTATTCACTTCTAAATTGATTTGAGCTCTCCTAACTTATATGATAAAATAAGACTAGAAAAAGGAGAAGAACATGATCGATGTAGAAGAAATTCTGAGCAAGATGAACCCCAATCAGAAGATAAATTATGACCGTGTCATGCAGAAGATGGTACAAGTATGGGAGAAAAATGAGCAACGGCCAACCATTCTCATGCATGTTTGCTGTGCCCCTTGCAGTACCTATACTCTAGAATACCTTACCAAGTATGCAGATGTGACCATCTATTTTGCCAATTCTAATATCCATCCCAAGGCAGAATACCATAAGCGGGCCTATGTTACCAAGAAATTTGTCAGTGATTTTAATGAGCGGACTGGAAATACGGTCCAGTATCTAGAAGCTCCCTATGAACCAAATGAATATCGTAAGTTAGTCAGAGGACTGGAAGAAGAGCCAGAAGGTGGCGACCGTTGCAAGGTTTGCTTTGACTACCGACTGGATAAGACAGCGCAAGTGGCTATGGACTTGGGCTTTGACTACTTTGGTTCGGCTTTAACCATAAGTCCCCATAAGAATTCTCAAACCATCAACAGCATCGGAATCGATGTGCAAAAGATTTACACGACCCACTATCTTCCCAGTGATTTCAAGAAAAATCAAGGCTACAAACGTTCAGTTGAGATGTGTGAGGAGTATGACATCTATCGTCAATGTTATTGTGGATGTGTCTATGCAGCTCAAGCCCAGAATATTGACCTGGTTCAAGTTAAGAAGGACGCCACAGCGTTCTTGCTGGATAAGGATGTTGAAAAAGACTATTCCCATATCAAATTTACTGTTACGAAATTGGATATATAAGGATAAGCCCAGCTGCAAGGCTGGGTTTTTATACTCTTCGAAAATCAAATTCAAACCGTGTTAACGTCGCCTTGCCGTATGTATGGTTACTGACTTCGTCAGTTCTATCTATAACCTCAAAACAGTGTTTTGAGCAACCTGCGGCTAGTTTCCTAGTTTGCTCTTTGATTTTCATTGAGTATTAAAATAAAAAACCAGGGCTCTCACCCCAGTTTGACAACTTTACCGATTCTTTAGTTCTACATAGCGCTTGTACCAAATGTTTACATAGGCTTCTGAGAAAGGACCTCGTCCATTGTTAATCCAATCAACAAGAATTTTGACATGTTCTTTTAAAATATAGTCCAAGTCATCAGAATAATTCATTTTGCGTTTGTGACGCTCATACTCCTCAACGTCCAAGAGACGTTTTTCCCCATCTGTAAAAATTTTAACATCCAAATCGTAATCAATATACTTCAGTGCTTCTTCATCCAGATAGTAGGGGCTAGCCATATTGCAATAGTAGGAAATTCCGTTATCACGAATCATGGCAATGATATTAAACCAATATTTCTTGTGAAAGTAAACAATAGCCGGTTCTCGAGTAACCCAACGACGACCATCACTTTCGGTAACAAGTGTATGATCGTTGACACCAATAATGGCATTTTCTGTTGTTTTTAGTACCATGGTGTCCCGCCAAGTTCGGTGGAGACTCCCATCATGCTTATAACTTTGAATTGTAATAAAGTCGCCTTCTTTTGGAAGCTTCATAACTAACCAACTTTCTACAATTTATAAGTTTATCGTTTACTATTGTACCATAAAATTACCTAAAATCTGTGAATTTTACATGAAAATATTAAAGATATTCTCTGAGAGCGCTTGCTATATCCGAAAAATCGTAGCCTCTTCGTGCTAAAACTTGAGTTAAACGCTGTTTAAGTTCGTATCCTTCATACTTTCGGGCATACTTAGCATATTGCTTATCAAGTTCCTTGAAGATGAGTTCCTGAGTCGTTTCTTGGTCAACTTGGCTATCCAAGTCGTCAAAGGCACTTTTAGCATCAGAGTAAGAGAAGCCCTTGTTGGTCAAGTTCTGGATGATCTTATCTTTCAAGGCACGAGCTGGAAGTTTTCCTTCATATTTTTTCAAGAGTTTATTAGCTACACGTTGAGCAACTTCCGAAAAATCAAATTCTTTCAAGTTCTCTTCTATAGTAGATTTTGGAATTCCTTTTTGTGTTAGTTTCTGAGTCAGTACATAAGGCCCCTTGTCTCCTGAAAGTTGATTGGCATTGATGATAGCATAAGCGTACTGGCCATCATTAATCCACTTATCCTCTTTAAGATTAATAATGACTTGAGAAATGATGTTTTCATCAATATCGTATTTTTTCAGATATTCTCTGACTTCTTTTTCAGTTCGAGCTTTAAAGGATAGGTGGTAGAAGGCTAGATTTTTACCATAAGAAAATTGGGCAAAGTCCTGAATCTCTTTCAATTCTTCTTCGCTTATCACCTTATCTCTTGATAACATAAAACGAACAATAGTATCTTCAGTAATGTAGGATTTATCACCATTATCAAGCTCCATCAGATAGAGTCTTTTTTTCTTTTCAAGTTTTGTGATTTTCATAGTTCTATTATAACTCAAAATGTGAGAAAAAGCTGAAACCCCTTGATATAGCCGTTTTTTGTCCCTTAATGATGAATTTTAAGAACTTTTTAGGAACTTTGTAACTTCTCAATGGCTTTTTCATAAAAGGAAGTCGCCTTTTTCTTATTGTCTTTGGATAGGTGGCTATAGATATCCATAGTCATTGAAATTTTAGAATGGCCTAGCCGTGTTTGGATTTCTTTGTAAGGCAGGCCAGCATTAAGCAATAGACTAGCGTGGGTGTATCGGAAGGCATGGAAACTCAAACGAGGACATCCAGCCAGTTTTAAATGCTTTTCTAGTCTAAATCTAAGCGCCCCAGCTTCTCTATAGTTGTCAAAGGTATCAGAGAACACTTTTTCAAAAGTTACCCCTATTTCCCTACCTATTTGGGATTGTCTTGCTTTATAGAGCCGAAGCATGAGTACCGTTTTGGTATCAAGTGCTATTTCTCTAATACTACTTTTACTTTTAGGGCTAGTGATTTCCTTGAGGGTGTTTAAAGTCTTGGTAACTGAAATGCTACCGTTTTGTAAGTCAATATCAGACCATTTCAATGCTAAACACTCACGAATACGCAAACCAGTAGCTAGAAGTGTCTTATATAACACCGTATCAGAGAAATTTTTGTAAGTGTTTGGCAACTGATCCAGATAATCTAAGAATTTTTTCAAATTGTCGTCATCCAGATATTTCAGTTTTTGCCCTTCTTTGGGTTTGCGCCGTGGGACGATGATATCACTAGCTGGGTTTGAAGCAATGACTTGCAAGGAAACGGCATAGGATAATATGCGTTTATTTAAGGCATGAAGTTGATTATATTGCTGATAACCTTTTCCTAGTTGATTGTAATCTATTGCCCACTGGTTTACCTGGTGCTGGATGATTGGGGGCGTTAGTTTATCTAGTTTGTAGTCTCCAAAGGCTGGTAGGAGATACTTTTTTATGTTGTTTTTTGCCCCTATAAGAGTGCTATGTTTGACTGTATGGCAATAATTTTCTAGCCAGAGTTCCGTCAATTCCTGATAGGTGGTAACGTTAATGGCTTTTGTGACTGTTGAGCCGTTTTTTTTAAACTCTACCTTGGCTTGGATAGCCTTGCTTTTGAGCCTGTTCTTAGTTCTGTCTGAAATAGTTGTCTTGACTTTCTTACCTGTTACGGTATCGATGCCAAGATAAACGCTGGAACGGTAAACTACTGATCCATCTTTCTTTTTGTACTCTGTAATCTTCATGGTCTTACTCCTTTTCCATCAGCAGGCAAGCAATTAGAAAAGGTTTTGAGTTTATACCATGCGAGAGGCTACGAAAACCCCCTTATTTTCGATTTTAAGCAGTCAGACGATAAATTGTACCAGAATAGGAAACAAGACGGATATGGGGCTTATATGAGGTTTGAAAAAGCCTCAGTATTTCAAGAGTTTTACTTAGAAAATAAAAAGGAAGTAACAACTAAGCTACTTCCCTGGAGCGCTGAGGCTCAAAGTTTAAAAATATGAGGGTAAACCTCTAAGTAACTTAATTATAGATTAAAGTCTAATAGATGTCAATCAGCAGGCAAGCAATTAGAAATGGTTTTGAGCTATACCATGAGAGAAGTTACGAGAATTTTAATTTAACTTGCCATTAATAAATAGTGCTAACTATTTTGTACTATAATCAAAGAATTCTTCAACAATTGCATGTTTTAATGGGCGCTTTGCAACTTTAATTAATATTTTTTTGTTTTCTAAATCTTTTATAGTTTGTTTTAGACTTCTTTGTGAATATTCAGTATGTTGTAAAAGGTTCAAAAGTTCATTGTCGTTAATGCTTGCTTCAAAATCTGACACAAATAATTGGGATTGAATAAGTAGAAATAATATCGTTGCTTCAATATCAGTGAAACTACTATCTTGCAATTTTTGATGGTAATAGTATAGCATTTCTTGTTTTTCTGATAGTGTATTTATTATTTCATATTGTCCCTTAATAATAAAACTTAAGATTGTATGTACAAATTGAGTACCATCTGCTTTGTTTAGTATGTTTCCAGTATCTGAGAATGCTTTATAGTATTTATTTTTATCTTCATTTATTTTTTTACTAATAATAAGGCCTGAAAATTTATCTAATTTTCTTGAAAGATACTTAGATAGGATATAACGGCCAGTTCTTCCATTGCCATCATAAAACGGATGAATGTTTTCAAAAAAATAATGTGCTAGACTAGCTTTTATAAGGAAAGGAACATTTTCTATATTGATGAAATTAATCCAGCTAAGTAGCATTTCCTTAATTGTTTCTTCTTTACCTGGCGCAATATGCTCTATCTTCCCATTTCGATTATTAACAATAGAGACATAGTTTTTCCTAAATAGTTCACCATCCAGTTCATCATCATCTTCAATTTCTCCGCTAGTTAATGCATTATATATTTCTCGAATATGAGTTAGTTCTGTTATATTTAGATAATCTTCTGAAAGTATATCTAGATACATTCGGACAGTAGATTTATGTTTCAGTTTTTCTTTTTTATCTTTGTTAAGAGCCTCAATTGCAACTGCTACATCTTTTCTTGTAGTTCCAATGCCTTCAATTTCATTTGTGGAAATAATGGCATTGAATAGTTGTTCATTATAAAATTGTTGATGAGCAACGTCTGGTAGATCATTAGCTAAATCGGTGATAGTAGAAGATAATTCGATGATTTTTTGGGAAAGAAGTTGGATTTCCATAATTGGTACAACAAATAGTGGATATTCGTTTGTTGCGAACTCCTCTTTTTTCATCAGATATGGAAACATTGTAGTTTTTGTGGTGCCGTATCCATTTATTCTTTGTAGGTATTCTTTTTCATAAATACTACGTTCACTGTAATAAATTTTTTTTAGACTTTTATACTCCATACTCTAAATTTAATTAATGACAAAAATGTAACTTTGTCATTAATAGCTCCTTTTAATTTTTTAATTATTGACAAAAACGCTATTTTGTTAATAATAGCTCGATTTAATTTTTTAATTATTGACAAAAACGCTATTTTGTCAATAATAGATTGATTTAATTTTTTAATTATTGACAAAATAGCGTTTTTGTCAATAATTATTTTTCCGTTTTTTTGCGCTTTAGTCTGTAAAAATGGCTTTCTATTCTTCAATTTCCTCTGTATTTGCACAATAGACCTTAGAAATAGGGGCGCTATTGGCGAATATGGGGGAGTTTTTTAATTTACGATGAGTTCTCCAACAGGGATAAAATCTTTTTGTTTTGAAGATTTTGCGATTAAGTCGTATTGATCAGCAGATTTTTCATACCCAAGGGAAAGAGTAGTACTGTCGTCTGGTAATTTTTTAGCAAACTCAGATATAGACATCCGAAATACAGTAATTGCATTTTGCTGATTAGTTGTAGCAGAATTTGAATTGATTGCGTCCATAGTCTCTTTAGCGTTATCTTTAGCCGTTCCAGTTAGCAAAATCATGATTGTATCATGCGGTTCGGATGAATCTGAATCGATTACGTTATTTTGAATTTTTACGCTTATTGCGCCAGTTGATTCAGGATCTAATTTTGACTTGATTTCAGAAATTAGGTTGTCGTATTTATTGTTATCTACTTTGGCTTTTGTGTTTGTTGAAGTAGTGTTTTTTTGCTCCGTTTTTGGTTGCTCCGAGCTATCTTTAGTAGTTGATTGATTATTAGAGCAAGCTACTAGAACGGTAGCAGAAAGTAAAATAGCTGACGTGCCTAGTAATTTTTTCATAAGTAGCCTCCTATATGTATGCTGATGTTTTAAAAGATGGGGAATTTTTATAGAATCTTCTCAAATACCATTGTGGCTTGGATACGGTCACCACCGCCTAGTCCTTTGCTTCCACCATTGGCGGTTGTGATTGTATGCAGGCGATAACCTTTTGAAGCTTGTTTATTGATAACATCTTCTAATTCTGTAAGGTTTCCTGATCCAGTACCGAAAAATTTTTCTTTCAAAGTTACCTGAAGGACAACGTAGTGTAGTCCATTTACTCCAGATGCAGTAGAAAAGCTTCCTTCTTGTTTTACAGTGTCAAAAAATCCCATGAGAGTTACTCCTTTTATTATGTTAGTAATTGATAAAAATTAGTCAATGATTTTTTTGTATTGTTCGAATTGTTCTTCTATTGCATCTTCCTTGTAAAGTATATTAGATATTTTAATTAATCCTTCAGTTGGCATATAATTTAACTTTACAGAGTACATAGATTTAAGCTTTTCTACATCTGTTTCTGTGTACCTGTAATAGGAATTCAGTTCAGATAAATCTTGTAATTGATAAAAAATCATTTCTATTTGTTTATCAGATAAAACGATATCACTTAGTGTAATAAAGTCTAAAAATCTAATAAATGCTTCTTTGTTCATCCTCTCCATAACATTGTTATGGAAATTGATTTCATCTTCCGTAACATCATCAATATTGAATCCTAACAGATATCCAACACTGACTCCGAATATATCCGCTAGATGCTGGGCTTTTTCTGGTTTTATCTGGCTTTCTCCGTTTTCCCAACTTTGTAATGTTCTTAGAGGTATACCATTATCTTTAGCAAAAGCTACTTGCGTGATTTTATCTCGTTTTCTCAATTCCTTTAATCTATTCATTTATATCAACACCTTTCAAAGATTATTATATCACGTTTTCAAAATCCAAACGCAAAAAAATCGCATCTTTTTTTTAAAAAATGATTGATAACGCAAAAAATAAGCGGTATAATTCAAAATGTAACGCATATATCTTGCGTTATAATTCAACACTTTTTAAATTATTCAACTGATATTTTCCAATAAAGGAGGTTTAGTACTATGAAAAATAACATGAGATTATTATTAGCTAAGCAACGTAAGAAAACTGCTGATGTTGCAGAGGCTACAGGAATTTCAAAAAGCACTTTAACGGCTTTGTACTATGAACGTGCAAAGAATCCAAGTCTTGATACGTTAAAAAAAGTATCTAGTTACTTGGGCGTTACGCTGGATGAATTTCTAGATACGAAAGAATAGAAAGGAGCGAACCAATCGTAATACTACTCTACATTTATAGATTTCTCATGTGGTGCTTTACTACTGGGGATTGATAAACGGATCTAGCTAAATATTCGCTTGCTTGCTACCTATAGCAGTATCAAGGGTTTGTAGGGGTTCATATTCTCCGATTTTACCCTACTTTAATGCTTTACCTTGGTACTGTTTTAGGTGGCAAGCACGAGCAACAAGAAGAAAGGAGTGAACCAATGGAATTGGTTTATATGGACGGCAAGAAAGAGCCGTATACACTGAGCAGTATCGTTGCCGACTGCGCTGAAATTAAGCACAGACATTTGAAGATTTTGCTGAACAAGCACCGAGAGGACTTTGAAATCTTCGGAAAGGTGCAATTTAAAATTTCACCTTCAAAGAGTGGGCAAAATGTACGGGACTATATTTTGAATGAGCAACAAGCAACCTTGATGATCACTTACTTACGAAATACAGAACCCGTAAAAGAGTTTAAGAAGAACCTGGTTAAAGCCTTTTTTGAAATGCGTGATGAACTTTCTAAGCGTTATCTTCAAAGAGAACTGGAAAAACCAAAGCGCAAGACCTTAACCGAAGCTATCAAATCATGGGAGAAAGCGCCCAAGCATGCCTATAGTACACTTACAAACTTATTGCTAAAGGGAGCGACTGGGAAAAACAAAGCCCAACTCATGCAAGAGCGAGAAAGTGGAAACGGTATTGACAGTTTAACCAGTGATGAACTTACAAACTATCAGCGCTTGGAAGATATGGCAATAGCTATGATCAACTTGAATAGGGGGTATCATGAAATTAAGGAATTAATTTTTAAATCATAGGAGTATAGACAATGGAAAATGAATTTAAGACAGTTACAAATGCCAAGGGGTTAGAAATTCCTAAGTATCCCAAGGATTTTAAAAAGCTAGTTGAGAAAGACAGACAACTAGCCGAATATCTTTGTATGAACTACGAGAACCTGGAGAGTGAAGACCTGGGCGCATTTCTTGAAACGGTTGAGCAGGGATTCAGTTGGATTCTGGATCTTATCGAGAGTAAAGACTTGCTTTATAAACCAAAGTCAGGTAGTAATCATGCAAAAAGAAAATAAAAAAATCACTTGCTCAAATTTTAGACGAGGCGAGCAAGCGACACAATTCAGAGTATAGAAATTTTTTCTATGCTCCTATTATAGCAGAAAACAGCTATTTTATCAAATACATACAAAAACCGAAGAGCAGGCAAGCAATTAGAAAAGGTTTTGAAAAACAAGTGCTGACAGGGGGATTCTAAGACTTTGTTTAGCTGAAAAATGGGTAATTACTCACGAAATACCACTACAAGCGTTCGCCAACTAGGGGCAATCGCCCAGCGTTTGGAGTGGTGCTAATTACGTATAGGAAACAGGCAAAAAAAGCACAGGAAAACAATATGACATTAAATATAAAGGAAATTCAAGAGCAAGGAGGCAGACTTGGAGATGTGCTTCCCAGAATTGAATTAGTAAGACAGTTGAGTAATTCGCTGATAATGGCGAAAAATAACGGAGTAGATACTGATATCTTATCTGGACAGATGACAGAGGGGTTAGGCGTTATTCGTGACCAGATGGAACAACTCTATAGAGAGTTGGATGGGATTGCAGTTTATCTCCTTAATTGTGAGAATTTTGAAGAATTGGGGTACAAGTCAGATGAAAATTCCAGATGTAATGAAAGTGACTCAAGTAGAAATTGATGATTTTATGGCCGATTTAAAGGTTAACAATCCAAATCTATTACAGTTTATTATTGATTTTTTAGATAACAAAGTATCTATCAAGGAAGTTGAAGCTTTCCAAAAGATGGAACATCAAGCCCAACAGTTATATATCAAGAATTACAAAGCGAGGGCATAGCATGAATGAACTAGATTTAAGCAATACACAGGCGCTTATTTTCACCGTGATTTTGATTGGCTTTCTAATTTACCTAAACCATCGAGACCGCAAAAAGAGCGCCCAACTGGATCGAGAAAACAGGAAACTAGGAGAAAGACCTAGTGAGAGTTTAAGCCCTGACTATGGGCGATATATCCAACTTGCAAGCATTAAGCCGTGGAGGTGATGATATGTTTGAAAGAATGATTGAAGAAATTCAAATAAAAATATTAGAAGCCTTAGAACGTTACCTGAAAAGTTATGAGAAAATACCTCCCCGAATCATTGGGCTGATTTCCGCAAAACGAGTACAAGAAGAGTTAGATATAAAATACCTGACCTTGCAAAAATGGGAAAGAATGGGCCTGAAGCGTTATCAGCCCCTGGGAGACGATAGCAGAAAAGTTTATTATAAAGTGGACGACATTTATAAGTTTATGGGGGTATATGATGGCAAAAACTAAAGTATATTTTTGGTTGAAAATTGATAAGAAATTTTTTGACAATCTCTTTATTAAGCGACTCAAAAGTATGCCTGGCGGTTATACCATGACAGTAATCTATATCCGCATGATGTTAGAAAGTCTTGAAAGTGATTGTATTCTGTATTACGAGGGATATTTTGAAACATTAAAAGAAGAACTAGCCTTGAAATTAGATGTTTCAGAAGATGATATATCTATGACTATAGCTTATTTTACGCAATGTGGCCTGATTCAGATTGATGAAGATAAGAATGCCGAGTTAACCCAAGCAAAAGCTTTAGTACAACAAGAAACAAACCATGCTGCATATATGAGAAGTTACCGCAAAGAGCAACAAGAGAAAGAAAAAAATCTTACAATGTTATCTAATAATTTTACAACGTTATCTACATGTAAGACAGAGATAGAGATAGATAAAGAGTTAGAGCAAGATTTAAAGTTAGATATAAATAAAGAATATATAGCCGAGGAAACCTCGCCTAATGAGCAAAGCTCATCTTTCATTTTTCCTACTTGGCTTGAAGAAACAGCTATAAAAGATTTAGAGAAAACAAAACATAAAGAACTTTGGGTTCCTATTGCTTATCTGAATCAAGTAGCTAACAAGAGATATAAATTTGTTGACAAGACTAAAAGGCTTTTACTAGCACGATTCAAAGAAGGCTATACACTTGAAGATTTTAAACAGGTGATAGATATTAAAACGGCAGAATGGAAGGATAGTCCTGAATTTTCTAAATATCTGAGACCTGAAACACTTTTCGGTTCTAAGTTTGACGGTTATTTGAATCAAAAGCCTAAAACAATAAGAGGGAAGTCTGAAGATAACTTCCCAGACCTACCATTTTAGGAGTTGCAAAGATGAAGGAACAATTTAAAGAATTTAATAACAGAAAAATATCAGATAAAGTTTGTGATATTCATCAGGTAAATTACTGGGAAATTTCTATACCTGTAGTAGGGGGTTCAGAAAGAAAAATACAACCATTTTGCCCGGAGTGTGTGAAGGGGGATATTAAACAAAAAGAGAAAGACCTATTACAGCGGTTTGATGATAGACAAACATATTTTAAAACTTATGATGTATTAATGCGTGATAGTACAATTCCTAAAGAGTTAAAGGGAGCGACATTTGATAATTTCTTTGTTAAGACTATAGAGGAAGGTCAGATGTTAGAGTTTGTAAAGGGGCAAGCCCAGAAATACTTTAATCAGCGGTAGCACAGGAATAGGAAAAAGTCATTTATCGCTTGCCCTGGCCAAAGAAATCAATGAGAGTTTCAGAGAGAAGAACGATCCTAAGAGTGTCTTATTTGTCAGCTTAACCGAGATTATCAAGCAGATAAAAGAAGGTTGGGCTTATGGAAGAAATGCCAACTTAACAGAATATGAGGCGGTTAAAAAGCTTGTTGATGTTGATTTTCTAATCATCGATGACCTGGGCGCAAAAAATGGGACAGTAACACCTAAGAGCGATTGGGAACAGGATTTCTTGTTTGATATTATCAACAATCGAGAAACTACGATTTTCAACACGAACCTAGATAGTAGTGAACTACGGACGGTGTACAATGCTAGAAATTCAAGTAGAATTTTGAAAGGTTTAGAAGGGAACACTTTTAAGGCTTTCACAATCAAAGATAAGCGATACACGATTAACACAGTGAGAGGAGAGAAAGGTTAATAGATATGGATGAAATGAAATTTTCAACAGAAAAAGGCTTTATTGTCTACGAAAAATGTGGTATAATAGAGATAGAAAAAGTTCCAAGATTTGGAGAGATAACTTTAGTCTACTCAGATGGGAAATTTACTCATCTAGTCAAAAAAGAAACTAAAAAATAAGTCTATTGAGAACAACTCAGGGGCATACCGTAAGCATATAATGCTAGTGGTATGTCCCTTTTTGTTTGAATAGAAAGGGGGTGAGTATTATGGCAAGAGATACTTCTTTAGGGTATATAGTAGCCAATAAGTTTTCTATGGATCCAGATAAAAGACAGAAAATATTTTCTCAGTGTAAAAAAGAAGATAATAGCTTAGAACAACGGAAACAAGAAATACTAGAAAAATATGCTGACAAAAATAAAGAATCAACAGCTAGAAAAAATGATTTTAAAAGCTCGTAGAGTTCTAAAAGAAAAGCTAAGAGCTAAGAACTTTAGAAAAAATTATAAACAACGAGGAGCAATAAAGAGATAAAGGAGAAAAAATGACAATTAACTTGGCTAAACAAAAAGAAAATCTAGAAGCTTATATCCGGAGTACAGGTTATAACACTAGAGGGATGAAAGTAGAAAATAATCATGTACTCATTGAAAAAACAATCCTTGATAGTTACGAAGACGAACATCAACGTAAAGAACTGGTTGATTTAGTAAATATTATTGAGACTCGTACCCGTGGTGGGGAGTATGAAGTAACTGACTTTGAATCTGATTCATTACAAGAAGTTAGCGAAAATTCGGTTGAGAGAACAGAAGCAGATAAAAAGAAAACTATCAGCGTTAATTACTTAGTTAAATTATTCAGTGGAAAACTTGATTTTTCACAGGAACAATTAGATGATGGCCAATATAATTTAACGGATTTTCTTGGTAAGAAGATTATTAAATTAAAACGTAGAACACGAAATAGAGAGATTGGGAAAATTCTCCAAACTGCGAAAGTGCAGACTGTTACAAGTATGGACGACTTGAAATCTATTGTTTCTTTAATCAATCCAGAGCGCAATGTATCTATGGTTGTTAGTCAATCACTATTTAGTGTCTTAGAAAAAATGAAAGACACTTCAGGAAATTATCTTCTTAAAGTTGATAAAGAGACAGGAACAAGTGAAACATTCTTTGTAGATAACTTTTTAATTGTAGATGATACAACATTAGGGAATAAAGGTGACCAAAAAGGCTTTATCGGAGATCTAGAAAACTTTGTTACTTTGTTTGATCGCAAGAAAGATACACTTAGTTGGGTGAATGCGAATGACTATTTTGGAAAACGGTTGATTTTATATACCAGATTTGATGTAAAAAAAGTTGAAGAAGATTGTGGTTACTTTATTCAATGGAACTAGGAGAAAGAAATGGATATTAATCAAGTATTTGAAACACTGGATGATCTAGATAATAAAAAAAGTAAGATTAATTCAGCACGAGAACAGTTAAGCGAAAAAAGGAAAAGCCTGTTAGGCAATCAAGCAGTTTCATTTGAGAACATAGATTCTTTTTTGTCAAATAACTTAGAATCTTTAGAGCAGCTGGAAAAGATGGAAAAAGCTATTAATGGCCTTCAGGAAAAATTTGATAGTGATTTTTCAGAAGCTAATGCAGTCATCTTTGAATACATTTTTAAAGAAACTAAGCAACGGATGGAAGCTAAGAAGATCTATAAACAATACCGAAAGAAACTTAGACGAATTCTGGACGCATATGATGAAATTCAAGAACTGAAGAAGGATGTAGAAGAAATCCATACAGGTGTAGTCAGAGAAATAAGTCAGAGACATTCTCTATCGCCGTATCGAACAGAAGTAAGCCCGCTTACTGTCCTACCATTCTTAACCCCTGATTCTAGCGGATGGATGAATTTTTCTAAGGAATATCGTGAGATTAAAGAGTATTTAGGTAAAGAGTAATTCATTAGAAACAAGGCTGATTTGAATATCAAGAAATTGATAGCTATATCAAAAATGGCCTTGTTTTTAATTTCAGTAAATTAGTTTCACAAAATGAAGAAAGCATAAACTAAAACAGAGTATAGGTTTGAAAGCCATGTATATCAGTAAGTTATAGAATGGGGTGAGTTTCACAGAATGTAAGATAAGAGAAACTGGGGAATAAATTAGAGGGATACTTCTTTAAATTGTCATATTGAAGAGTTGTCAAACTTAAAACAATGATACCTGGTAAGTGGAGTGTTGAAAGGCTTTTAAGCTTTTGTCAGTTTGACAGAATGCAAGATAAGAAAATTTTAAAATTGAAGTGGAGGTACTTGGCTATGTATGAACTGAGTAACAGAGACCTGGACGGGATAGATATCGAGTTAGGGCGATATAGAACGATGGCTAATAAAATTTACTTGAGAAGACAAGAGTTGATACATAACAAGAAACATGGGAATGAAACGTATATTAGATCTCAGGGCAAGAAAGTTTCAAGTCCTACTGAAGATACTATAATTAGAATTGAAGAAGATTTAACCTTAAGATATCTGGAAGGTTTTAAATTAATTGTAGATACCTTGATGGAAAATCTGATTGATACTGATCTAGTCATCTTTAAAATGAGATTTTTAGAAGCTGGTGTGACTTGGGAAGACGTGGCAGAGAAACTAAATAAAAGTACTCGTTATATAAATAGTCGAAGAAAAGTAATCGCTAAAAGATTTATAGAACTGAAAGGATATTGACTCCCCCCACGTTGAAAAAAATTTTTTGAATACTTTGGGAACCGGTGAAGGGAACTTTTTCCAAGTCGGAGACCTCCAGACAAAAAGGGGGTAAAAACTGACCAATTTACCAGAAAAATGATTAGTTTTGAATGGCAGTATATATACTGAAGAGGAGAAATAGATAAAACTTGATTTATTGCAGGAAGATAGCAAAAGAGCTATAATAAAGTGGAGCGCAAAGGATTATATTTTTAAAAAAGGAGATTGTAGTCATGGCAAAAAATGATTATTGGGTAGTTGTGTATAAAATCCTTAATTATTATTTTCAGAAAATGAAGCATGGAGAGCCGGCCGATGAAAATGAAATAAACTCTTCCGTCCTGGAAATTCCCCACCAGTATTTAATGGATGTCTATCGTAATTTATTTGATGATGGATTTTTGACAGGTACTTGTGTAACTGGAGACATGTCTGGGGATGTTTATATTGAGAATTTGTCTCTTGTTAGAATTACAACTAAAGGTATTGAATATTTGGAGGACAACTCTAAAATGAAACAGGCTTATAAAATTTTGAAAGAAATAAAAGATTGGATACCTGGAATGTAGCGCTGGGGATATATGAGCGCTAGTGAAATAATTAGTAGGCCGAAAGCTATTATAATCGAATTTATTGGATTTTATGAAGTAGTGTTTTTCTGATTTGGTTTGATAAAATAGAGGTGTGAGGGGGATTTCGTCCTCCATCTTAGTGTTTATCTCTCTTTTGCGAGAGTCAGGTTTACGTTTTTTTAAATTTTTGAGAGTATATAAATTTGGTGAGGATATGCTACAATATTACCAGGTAATAAAAAAAGCACGTTTGACCGTGCTAGTTTCTTGCCTGCTGAACTCATCATATAGTGTAGTGGCTCCTTTATGGGGCTTTTTTTGTGAACATTTTTAGGAACTTTTAAAGAAATTAAAGAAAATATAAGGAAATATGATTTTAAAGAAAATCAGGAATATCAAGGCCTTTACTTACTAATGAAATATAAAAATCAAGCGGTAGCGGAATAACTCAAAATGTGATAAGATAGGGGTATGAATCTGAAAGTGAAACAAAAAATACCATTAAAAATCAAGCGCATGGGAATTAATGGTGAGGGAATCGGCTTTTATCAAAAAACATTAGTCTTTGTGTCTGGTGCTCTCAAAGGAGAAGATATCTATTGTCAGATTACTTCTATTAAACGTAACTTTGTTGAGGCAAAATTACTGAAGGTCAACAAGAAGTCTAAATTCCGTGTTGTGCCAGCTTGTACTATTTACAATGAGTGTGGAGGTTGCCAAATCATGCACCTGCATTATGATAAGCAGCTAGAGTTCAAGACGGACTTACTTCATCAAGCGCTAAAAAAATTTGCCCCTGCAGGATATGAAAATTATGAAATCCGCCCGACGATTGGAATGCAGGAACCCAAGTACTATCGTGCTAAGTTACAATTTCAGACTCGAAAATTTAAAAATCAGGTCAAGGCAGGTCTGTATGCACAAAACTCTCATTATTTGGTAGAGTTGAAAGACTGCCTAGTACAAGATAAGGAAACCCAAGTGATTGCTAATCGCCTAGCAGAATTGCTTACTTATCACCAGATTCCAATCACCGATGAGAGAAAAGTTCTAGGTGTTAGAACTATAATGGTTCGACGAGCAAGAAAGACTGGACAGGTTCAGATTATTATTGTTACAAACCGTCAGCTTAACTTAACCCAACTAGTAAAAGACTTAGTTAAAGATTTTCCAGAAGTTGTGACAGTAGCTGTGAATACAAATACAGCTAAAACCAGTGAGATTTATGGTGAAAAGACAGAGATTATCTGGGGAGAAGAGAGTATTCAAGAAGGTGTACTCGATTATGAATTTTCACTATCTCCTCGAGCTTTCTATCAACTAAATCCTGAACAAACAGAAGTCCTTTATAGCGAGGCAGTAAAAGCGCTGGATGTTAGTAAAGAAGACCATTTGATTGACGCTTATTGTGGAGTTGGAACAATTGGTTTTGCCTTTGCAAAGAAAGTAAAAACACTCAGAGGTATGGATATTATTCCAGAAGCTATTGAAGATGCCAAGCGAAATGCTAAAAGAATGGGATTTGACAACACACATTACGAAGTTGGAACAGCGGAAGAGATTATTCCTCGCTGGTATAAAGAAGGCTACCGAGCAGATGCTCTGATTGTAGACCCACCACGTACTGGTCTGGATGATAAGTTATTAGACATTATTCTTACTTATGTACCAGAAAAAATGGTTTATATTTCTTGTAATGTTTCGACCTTGGCTCGTGATTTGGTGAGGTTAGTAGAAGTCTACGATATCCATTATATTCAGTCGGTCGATATGTTTCCACACACCGCTCGAACTGAAGCTGTTGTAAAGTTAATTAAAAAAGTTTCAAAAAAGGTGTTGACAAAGTTAGAAAAGTCGGTATAATAGTAAGAGTTGAAAATAACAACTCTGGTCCGTTGGTCAAGGGGTTAAGACACCGCCTTTTCACGGCGGTAACACGGGTTCGAATCCCGTACGGACTATGGTATGTTGCGGTTAGAACACTTGATGAAAAAAGTTTTAAAAAAGTTTCAAAAAAGTGTTGACAAGAAAAAGCAGCTGTGATATACTAATATAGTTGTCGCTTGAGAGAAGTAAGTGACAAAGACCTTTGAAAACTGAACAAGACGAACCAATGTGCAGGGCGCTATAACTAAGGTTATAGTACTGAACAATGAAAAAACAATAAATCTGTCAGTGACAGAAATGAGTGAGAACTCAAACTTTTAATGAGAGTTTGATCCTGGCTCAGGACGAACGCTGGCGGCGTGCCTAATACATGCAAGTAGAACGCTGAAGGAGGAGCTTGCTTCTCTGGATGAGTTGCGAACGGGTGAGTAACGCGTAGGTAACCTGCCTGGTAGCGGGGGATAACTATTGGAAACGATAGCTAATACCGCATAAGAGTAGATGTTGCATGACATTTACTTAAAAGGTGCAATTGCATCACTACCAGATGGACCTGCGTTGTATTAGCTAGTTGGTGGGGTAACGGCTCACCAAGGCAACGATACATAGCCGACCTGAGAGGGTGATCGGCCACACTGGGACTGAGACACGGCCCAGACTCCTACGGGAGGCAGCAGTAGGGAATCTTCGGCAATGGACGGAAGTCTGACCGAGCAACGCCGCGTGAGTGAAGAAGGTTTTCGGATCGTAAAGCTCTGTTGTAAGAGAAGAACGAGTGTGAGAGTGGAAAGTTCACACTGTGACGGTATCTTACCAGAAAGGGACGGCTAACTACGTGCCAGCAGCCGCGGTAATACGTAGGTCCCGAGCGTTGTCCGGATTTATTGGGCGTAAAGCGAGCGCAGGCGGTTAGATAAGTCTGAAGTTAAAGGCTGTGGCTTAACCATAGTACGCTTTGGAAACTGTTTAACTTGAGTGCAAGAGGGGAGAGTGGAATTCCATGTGTAGCGGTGAAATGCGTAGATATATGGAGGAACACCGGTGGCGAAAGCGGCTCTCTGGCTTGTAACTGACGCTGAGGCTCGAAAGCGTGGGGAGCAAACAGGATTAGATACCCTGGTAGTCCACGCCGTAAACGATGAGTGCTAGGTGTTAGACCCTTTCCGGGGTTTAGTGCCGTAGCTAACGCATTAAGCACTCCGCCTGGGGAGTACGACCGCAAGGTTGAAACTCAAAGGAATTGACGGGGGCCCGCACAAGCGGTGGAGCATGTGGTTTAATTCGAAGCAACGCGAAGAACCTTACCAGGTCTTGACATCCCTCTGACCGCTCTAGAGATAGAGCTTTCCTTCGGGACAGAGGTGACAGGTGGTGCATGGTTGTCGTCAGCTCGTGTCGTGAGATGTTGGGTTAAGTCCCGCAACGAGCGCAACCCCTATTGTTAGTTGCCATCATTCAGTTGGGCACTCTAGCGAGACTGCCGGTAATAAACCGGAGGAAGGTGGGGATGACGTCAAATCATCATGCCCCTTATGACCTGGGCTACACACGTGCTACAATGGCTGGTACAACGAGTCGCAAGCCGGTGACGGCAAGCTAATCTCTTAAAGCCAGTCTCAGTTCGGATTGTAGGCTGCAACTCGCCTACATGAAGTCGGAATCGCTAGTAATCGCGGATCAGCACGCCGCGGTGAATACGTTCCCGGGCCTTGTACACACCGCCCGTCACACCACGAGAGTTTGTAACACCCGAAGTCGGTGAGGTAACCGTAAGGAGCCAGCCGCCTAAGGTGGGATAGATGATTGGGGTGAAGTCGTAACAAGGTAGCCGTATCGGAAGGTGCGGCTGGATCACCTCCTTTTCTAAGGATAAGGAACTGCGCATTGGTCTTGTTTAGTCTTGAGAGGTCTTGTGGGGCCTTAGCTCAGCTGGGAGAGCGCCTGCTTTGCACGCAGGAGGTCAGCGGTTCGATCCCGCTAGGCTCCATTGGTGAGAGATCACCAAGTAATGCACATTGAAAATTGAATATCTATATCAAATAGTAACAAGAAAATAAACCGAAAACGCTGTAGTATTAATAAGAGTTTATGACTGAAAGGTCAGAAAAATAAGGTTAAGTTAATAAGGGCGCACGGTGGATGCCTTGGCACTAGGAGCCGAAGAAGGACGTGACAAACGACGATATGCCTTGGGTAGCTGTAAGTAAGCGATGATCCAGGGATTTCCGAATGGGGAACCCAACAGGTACTACCTGTTACCCGCATCTGTTAAGGATGTGAGGAGGAAGACGCTGTGAACCGAAACATCTAAGTAGCTGCAGGAAGAGAAAGCAAAAGCGATTGCCTTAGTAGCGGCGAGCGAAACGGCAGGAGGGCAAACCGAAGAGTTTACTCTTCGGGGTTGTAGGACTGCAATGTGGACTCAAAGATTATAGAAGAATGATTTGGGAAGATCAGCCAAAGAGAGTAATAGCCTCGTATTTAAAATAGTCTTTGTACCTAGCAGTATCCTGAGTACGGCGGGACACGTGAAATCCCGTCGGAATCTGGGAGGACCATCTCCCAACCCTAAATACTCCCTAGTGACCGATAGTGAACCAGTACCGTGAGGGAAAGGTGAAAAGCACCCCGGGAGGGGAGTGAAATAGAACCTGAAACCGTGTGCCTACAACAAGTTCGAGCCCGTTAATGGGTGAGAGCGTGCCTTTTGTAGAATGAACCGGCGAGTTACGTTATGATGCGAGGTTAAGTTGAAGAGACGGAGCCGTAGGGAAACCGAGTCTGAATAGGGCGCCTTAGTATCATGACGTAGACCCGAAACCATGTGACCTACCCATGAGCAGGTTGAAGGTGCGGTAAGACGCACTGGAGGACCGAACCAGGGCACGTTGAAAAGTGCTTGGATGACTTGTGGGTAGCGGAGAAATTCCAAACGAACTTGGAGATAGCTGGTTCTCTCCGAAATAGCTTTAGGGCTAGCGTCGACATTAGAGATTCTTGGAGGTAGAGCACTGTTTGGGTGAGGGGTCCATCCCGGATTACCAATCTCAGATAAACTCCGAATGCCAATGAATTATGGTCGGCAGTCAGACTGCGAGTGCTAAGATCCGTAGTCGAAAGGGAAACAGCCCAGACCACCAGCTAAGGTCCCAAAATAATTGTTAAGTGGAAAAGGATGTGGGGTTGCACAGACAACTAGGATGTTAGCTTAGAAGCAGCTATTCATTCAAAGAGTGCGTAATAGCTCACTAGTCGAGTGACCCTGCGCCGAAAATGTACCGGGGCTAAAACAATTTACCGAAGCTGTGGATACCTTTATAGGTATGGTAGGAGAGCGTTCTATGTGTGATGAAGGTATACCGTGAGGAGTGCTGGAACGCATAGAAGTGAGAATGCCGGTATGAGTAGCGAAAGACAGGTGAGAATCCTGTCCACCGTAAGACTAAGGTTTCCAGGGGAAGGCTCGTCCGCCCTGGGTTAGTCGGGACCTAAGGAGAGACCGAAAGGTGTATCCGATGGACAACAGGTTGATATTCCTGTACTAGAGTATGTAGTGATGGAGGGACGCAGTAGGCTAACTAAAGCAGACGATTGGAAGTGTCTGTCTAAGCAGTGAGGTGTGAACTGAGTCAAATGCTTAGTTCTATAACATTGAGCTGTGATGGGGAGCGAAGTTTAGTAGCGAAGTTAGTGATGTCACACTGCCAAGAAAAGCTTCTAGCGTTTAAACATACTCTACCCGTACCGCAAACCGACACAGGTAGTCGAGGCGAGTAGCCTCAGGTGAGCGAGAGAACTCTCGTTAAGGAACTCGGCAAAATGACCCCGTAACTTCGGGAGAAGGGGTGCTGACTTTAAGTCAGCCGCAGTGAATAGGCCCAAGCAACTGTTTATCAAAAACACAGCTCTCTGCTAAATCGTAAGATGATGTATAGGGGGTGACGCCTGCCCGGTGCTGGAAGGTTAAGAGGAGTGCTTAGCGTAAGCGAAGGTATGAATTGAAGCCCCAGTAAACGGCGGCCGTAACTATAACGGTCCTAAGGTAGCGAAATTCCTTGTCGGGTAAGTTCCGACCCGCACGAAAGGCGTAATGATTTGGGCACTGTCTCAACGAGAGACTCGGTGAAATTTTAGTACCTGTGAAGATGCAGGTTACCCGCGACAGGACGGAAAGACCCCATGGAGCTTTACTGCAGTTTGATATTGAGTGTCTGTACCACATGTACAGGATAGGTAGGAGTCTAAGAGATCGGGACGCCAGTTTCGAAGGAGACGTTGTTGGGATACTACCCTTGTGTTATGGCCACTCTAACCCGGATAGGTGATCCCTATCGGAGACAGTGTCTGACGGGCAGTTTGACTGGGGCGGTCGCCTCCTAAAAGGTAACGGAGGCGCCCAAAGGTTCCCTCAGAATGGTTGGAAATCATTCGCAGAGTGTAAAGGTATAAGGGAGCTTGACTGCGAGAGCTACAACTCGAGCAGGGACGAAAGTCGGGCTTAGTGATCCGGTGGTTCCGTATGGAAGGGCCATCGCTCAACGGATAAAAGCTACCCTGGGGATAACAGGCTTATCTCCCCCAAGAGTTCACATCGACGGGGAGGTTTGGCACCTCGATGTCGGCTCGTCGCATCCTGGGGCTGTAGTCGGTCCCAAGGGTTGGGCTGTTCGCCCATTAAAGCGGCACGCGAGCTGGGTTCAGAACGTCGTGAGACAGTTCGGTCCCTATCCGTCGCGGGCGTAGGAAATTTGAGAGGATCTGCTCCTAGTACGAGAGGACCAGAGTGGACTTACCGCTGGTGTACCAGTTGTCTTGCCAAAGGCATCGCTGGGTAGCTATGTAGGGAAGGGATAAACGCTGAAAGCATCTAAGTGTGAAACCCACCTCAAGATGAGATTTCCCATGATTTTATATCAGTAAGAGCCCTGAGAGATGATCAGGTAGATAGGTTAGAAGTGGAAGTGTGGCGACACATGTAGCGGACTAATACTAATAGCTCGAGGACTTATCCAAAGTAACTGAGAATATGAAAGCGAACGGTTTTCTTGATTTGAATAGATATTCAATTTTGAGTAGGTATTACTCAGAGTTAAGTGACGATAGCCTAGGAGATACACCTGTACCCATGCCGAACACAGAAGTTAAGCCCTAGAACGCCGGAAGTAGTTGGGGGTTGCCCCCTGTGAGATATGGAAGTCGCTTAGCTCTAGGGAGTTTAGCTCAGCTGGGAGAGCATCTGCCTTACAAGCAGAGGGTCAGCGGTTCGATCCCGTTAACTCCCATAGGTCCCGTAGTGTAGCGGTTATCACGTCGCCCTGTCACGGCGAAGATCGCGGGTTCGATTCCCGTCGGGACCGTTTAAGATAACGGAAGTTATTTTAGACTCGTTAGCTCAGTTGGTAGAGCAATTGACTTTTAATCAATGGGTCACTGGTTCGAGCCCAGTACGGGTCATATATGCGGGTTTGGCGGAATTGGCAGACGCACCAGATTTAGGATCTGGCGCTTAACGGCGTGGGGGTTCAAGTCCCTTAACCCGCATTGAGATATAATAAATGAGCCGGCTTAGCTCAGTTGGTAGAGCATCTGATTTGTAATCAGAGGGTCGCGTGTTCAAGTCATGTAGCCGGCATTTTTAGATAGAAGAAAACAGTGCGAACGTAGTTCAGTGGTAGAACACCACCTTGCCAAGGTGGGGGTCGCGGGTTCGAATCCCGTCGTTCGCTTAGAGAGGCCGGGGTGGCGGAACTGGCAGACGCACAGGACTTAAAATCCTGCGATTGGTAACGATCGTACCGGTTCGATTCCGGTCCTCGGCATAAACTAATGAGCACCCTTAGCTCAACTGGATAGAGTACCTGACTACGAATCAGGCGGTTAGAGGTTCGACTCCTCTAGGGTGCATTTTTCTATTTAACTCGGGAAGTAGCTCAGCTTGGTAGAGTACTTGGTTTGGGACCAAGGTGTCGCAGGTTCGAATCCTGTCTTCCCGATATATGGCGGTGTAGCTCAGCTGGCTAGAGCGTCCGGTTCATACCCGGGAGGTCGGGGGTTCGATCCCCTTCGCCGCTATAATGATCTTGTTGGACCTTTAGCTCAGCTGGTTAGAGCTCTCGGCTCATAACCGAGTGGTCGTAGGTTCAAGTCCTACAAGGTCCATTTGAATAGTATGGAGGATTACCCAAGTCCGGCTGAAGGGAACGGTCTTGAAAACCGTCAGGCGTGTAAAAGCGTGCGTGGGTTCGAATCCCACATCCTCCTTTTGTATTAACGCGGGATGGAGCAGCTCGGTAGCTCGTCGGGCTCATAACCCGAAGGTCGTAGGTTCAAATCCTGCTCCCGCAATAAGGCTCGGTAGCTCAGTTGGTAGAGCAATGGATTGAAGCTCCATGTGTCGGCGGTTCGATTCCGTCTCGCGCCATTTTTATTTATAATATTTATGCGGGTGTAGTTTAGTGGTAAAACTACAGCCTTCCAAGCTGTTGTCGCGAGTTCGATTCTCGTCACCCGCTTTGAACTTTGTTCAAATTACATTACCAAGTTTTTAACTTGGGCGCGTAGCTCAGGTGGTTAGAGCGCACGCCTGATAAGCGTGAGGTCGGTGGTTCGAGTCCACTCGTGCCCATTAATAGGAGAATTACTCAAGAGGCTGAAGAGGACGGTTTGCTAAATCGTTAGGTCGGGTAACTGGCGCAAGGGTTCGAATCCCTTATTCTCCGTTTTATTGAGAGTTTATAACTCTTTTTTTGTATTTTTAAGAATAGTAGAATAAAAACTTCAGATGTGTAGAACTTAATTGAATTACTCATCTGGAGTTATTTTATAATTGTATTATTTTACTTCCAACTCTTGAGTGAAATTTCTCCGCTATTGAGCCAGATTTCTTTTCCGTTATCACATTGAACTAAAAGTTTACCACCTTCAGAGATGTCTTTAGCAAGTCCTTTGTGGTCTTTTTGATCTAGTGTAAAAGTCACTTCTTTTCCTAGAACGAAGGACTGTTTTTTGTATAGGTATAATAGCTCTTCTGCTGGTGTTTCGAAGAAAGCACGCCAGATCTCTATAATTAATTCATTTCTGGTAATAGGTGCTGGAGCTTTAAATAAGCTAGCAGCTTTTTCTTTTAATTCTTGTGGAAAATCATTGATAGTGAAGTTGATTCCTACTCCAATAATGATATCTGTGACTAGACTTGTTTCTACAGAGGTCATTGCTTCAGTGAGGATTCCTCCAATTTTATGATTGTTTAGGTAGATATCATTGACCCATTTTATGTCGACATCTATTAAAGTTAGGTTCTTAATGGCTTTGTAGACAGCTCCAGCTACAAGTAGTGTGTAGGATGGTAATTTGTCATAGGCGAGATTTGGTTTAAGATGGAGTGTCATATAAATACCACCTTGTGGTGAGTAGAAGGAACGTTGAAAACGGCCTCGCCCTGCTGTTTGATAGGAAGCTATATAGAGGGTGTTTGCTTCATTTCCTAAATCAATTGCTTCTTTTGCATCGAGTTGTGTTGACTTTGTTTTGGGTTTAAAACTGACTTTAATTGGAAGATTTTCTTCTAGAAGTTCTGGAAGAATAAGGTCTCCATTCACCAGTTTATAGCCTTTGTTTTTGATACTATCAATTTCAATGCCTTCTTGTTCTAGTCGCTTGATGGCTTTCCAAATTGATGTTCGGCTGAGGGATAGTTCTTCTGCAATTTTTTCTCCGCTGATATAGTCGGTTTCTTTAGATAGGATTTGGTAGACAGCTTGGTAGGATTTCATAGTGTTGCCTTTCTTTAAGAATAGTATATGATTTGAATCTAGTTGGGATAGTTGTGCCTAATCTATATTTTATTACTACTATTTTAACATATGCCTACTATTTACGGCATGATTTTCTTAGAGAAAATGCAATCATTAAGATTGAGTTTTGAAATCTCAGTATTTTTGCTCCCTTTTTTACCTAGGAATCGTTTCCTTTGTTTTCAAATTGCTAAAAAAGTGGTACAATAAAGGGTAGCTTACTATTATCTGAATCAACTGATTTGGAGAGAAAGGATTCATTTTGAAATCAATAGGCTTTATTGAAAAGCTGAAAGGGTTGTCTAGTAAAGAGCTGATTTTATTGGGAATTATCCTGAGTATCTTTTTACCCTTTTATCTTTTTGTAGTTGTATTCTGTTTATATATTATCAGTTTGATTTTTACAGGAGATATGAAAAGTATTCTTCAGAAAATGGGAGAGCATCCGATGCTGCTTCTTTTTCTTGGCTATAGTACTGTAATATCCATTTTTGCACAAAATTGGATGGGAGTTGTGGCTTCAGTAGGAATGTTTCTATTTACTGTTTTCTTTTTGCACTATCAGTCGATTTTATCACATAAATTCTTTCGATTGATTTTGCAGCTCGTCTTGTTTGGTAGCGTCTTATCAGCTGCTTTTGCGAGTTTAGAACATTTCCAAATTGTAAAGAAATTTAACTATGCTTTTCTTTCACCCAATATGCAGGTATGGCATCAGAATCGTGCAGAAGTGACCTTCTTTAATCCTAATTATTATGGAATTATTTGTTGTTTCTGTATCATGATTGCCTTCTATCTGTTTACAACGACCAAGTTGAATTGGTTGAAAGTATTCTGTGTGTTTGCAGGCTTTGTGAATCTCTTTGGATTGAACTTTACGCAAAATCGAACTGCCTTTCCTGCTATTATCGCTGGAGCCATTATTTATCTCTTTACGACCATTAAAAACTGGAAGGCCTTTTGGCTTAGTATTGGAGTCTTTGCGATTGGCTTGAGCTTCCTCTTTTCCAGTGATTTGGGAGTTCGGATGGGAACTTTAGACTCTTCTATGGAAGAACGAATTTCTATCTGGGATGCTGGGATGGCCTTGTTTAAGCAAAATCCTTTTTGGGGTGAGGGGCCATTGACCTACATGCACTCTTATCCTCGGATAAATGCTCCTTATCATGAACATGCTCACAGTCTTTATATTGATACGATTCTGAGTTACGGAATTGTGGGGACTATTTTATTAGTTTTGTCTTCTGTGGCTCCTGTTCGCTTGATGATGGATATGAGTCAGGAGTCGGGGAAACGTCCGATTATCGGTCTTTATCTGTCTTTCCTTACAGTGGTTGCTGTGCATGGAATCTTTGACTTGGCTCTCTTCTGGATTCAGTCAGGTTTCATTTTCTTGCTAGTTATGTGCAGTATTCCATTGGAGCATCGAACGTTGGTATCGGACATGACGGATTAAGTTGTATAAGATTGAAATCTTCTACTTTGGGTGGGAGATTTTTTTACTGGAAAAAATTATTTCTAAATCGAAATAGTTGACAGTTAGAATGATGAGTGTTACAATTATTTTATTCTTTTCGATATCGAAATAAATTGGAGGTGTTATGAAAGATAGTCATTTGGTAGCCCATCATATTCGTTTGTTGAATGGGCGGATTTTTCAAAAGTTACTGAGCCAAGATCCTGAAGCTCTTTATCGTAGTGAACAGGGCAAGATTTTAGCGGTTTTATGGAATAGTGAAACTGGCTGCGCAACTGCGACAGATATTGCTTTGGCGACTGGACTTGCTAATAATACGCTGACGACGATGATTAAAAAGCTAGAGGAACAAAATCTTGTAACTATTAGTCCATGTGGAGAGGATAAGCGTAAGAAGTATTTAGTTTTAACAGAGTTGGGGCAGTCTCAGAAAGAAGTGGGGCATCGTGTCAGTCAGAAATTGGATACGATCTTTTACAAAGGATTTTCAGAGGAAGAAATTCGTCAGTTTGAAGCCTTTCAAGAAAGAATTTTGGCTAATCTGAAAGAGGAGGAAAATGAGGTTTAAAATGGAGTAAATTAGCTGTTTATAAGTAAAGACCACTTTTGACTTTGTTTTCCAACTCTTAGGACAAGGGAATTACGTGGTTAGCTATGGTTAGACTCAGATTGGTGGAGTTGCCTATGCCCAGTACGATATCTTCCGTCTAGAAAACGGGAAAATTGTGGAACATTGGGACAATAAGGAAGTCATGCCTAAGGTAGAAGACTTGACCAATCGAGGGAAGTTTTAAATTGAGGATACAGAATGATTGAATACAAAAATGTAGCCTTGCGCTACACAGAAAAAGATGTTTTAAGAGATGTCAATTTACGGATTGAGAATGGGGAGTTTATGGTTTTAGTTGGGCCATCTGGGTCCGGTAAGACGACCATGATCAAGATGATTAACCGTCTTTTGGAACCAACTGATGGAAATATTTATATGGATGGCAAGCGCATCAAAGACTATGATGAGCGTGAACTTCGTCTTTCTACTGGTTATGTTTTACAGGCCATTGCTCTCTTTCCTAATCTAACGGTTGCGGAAAATATTGCCCTGATTCCTGAGATGAAGGGCTGGACTAAGGAAGAAATTGCTCAGAAAACAGAAGAGCTTTTGGCCAAGGTTGGCTTGCCAGTAGCTGAGTATGGGCATCGACTTCCGAGTGAATTGTCTGGTGGGGAGCAACAGCGTGTTGGAATTGTACGGGCTATGATTGGTCAGCCTAAGATTCTCCTCATGGATGAGCCTTTTTCAGCCTTGGATGCTATTTCAAGAAAACAGTTGCAGATTCTGACGAAAGAATTGCATAAAGAATTTGGGATGACAACGATTTTTGTAACCCATGATACGGATGAGGCCTTGAAGTTGGCGGACCGTATTGCTGTTTTGCAGGATGGAGAGATTCGTCAGGTGGCGAATCCTGAGACCATTTTAAAAGTCCCTGCAACAGACTTTGTAGCAGACTTGTTTGGAGGTAGTGTTCATGACTAATTTAATTGCAACTTTTCAGGATCGTTTTAGTGATTGGTTGACAGCTCTATCTCAACATTTGCAGTTGTCACTTTTGACCCTGTTACTAGCTATTTTTATCGCGATTCCTTTGGCTGTTTATCTTCGCTATCATGAGAAGTTGGCAGATTGGGTTTTGCAGATTGCAGGGATTTTCCAGACCATCCCATCTCTGGCCTTGTTGGGGCTCTTTATCCCCTTGATGGGAATTGGGACTTTGCCTGCATTGACAGCTCTAGTGATCTATGCGATTTTTCCGATTTTGCAAAATACCATCACTGGACTCAAGGGAATTGATCCGAGTCTGCAAGAGGCTGGTATTGCCTTTGGGATGACCAGATGGGAGCGTCTCAAGAAGTTTGAAATTCCACTTGCCATGCCTGTTATCATGTCTGGGATTCGAACTGCGGCGGTCCTAATTATCGGTACGGCAACTTTAGCGGCTTTGATTGGGGCAGGGGGACTGGGTTCCTTTATCCTTTTGGGAATTGATCGTAATAATGCTAGTCTGATTTTGATTGGGGCCCTTTCTTCTGCAGTGCTGGCCATTGCCTTTAACTTCCTACTAAAAGTGATGGAAAAGGCAAAATTGCGGACGATTTTCTCTGGTTTTGCCTTGGTGACAATATTACTTGGTCTATCTTATAGTCCAGCCCTTTTGGCTCAAAAAGAGAAAGAAAACTTGGTTATTGCTGGGAAATTGGGTCCAGAACCAGAAATTTTGGCCAATATGTATAAGTTGCTAATTGAAGAAAATACCAGTATGACTGCGACTGTTAAACCAAATTTTGGGAAAACAAGCTTTCTTTATGAAGCTTTGAAAAAAGGCGATATTGACATCTATCCAGAATTTACAGGAACGGTGACTGAAAGTTTACTTCAGCCATCACCTAAAGTGAGTCATGAGCCAGAGCAGGTTTATCAGGTAGCGCGTGATGGCATTGCCAAACAGGATCACCTAGCCTATCTCAAACCCATGTCTTATCAAAATACCTATGCTGTAGCTGTTCCGAAAAAGATTGCTCAAGAATATGGCTTGAAGACCATTTCGGACTTGAAAAAAGTGGAAGGGCAGTTGAAGGCAGGTTTTACTCTCGAGTTTAATGACCGTGAAGATGGCAATAAGGGCTTGCAATCAATGTACGGTCTCAATCTCAATGTAGCGACTATGGAGCCAGCTCTTCGCTATCAGGCAATTCAGTCAGGCGATATTCAAATCACGGACGCCTATTCAACCGATGCAGAGTTGGCGCGTTATGATTTGCAGGTCTTGGAAGATGACAAGCAACTCTTCCCACCTTACCAAGGGGCTCCACTCATGAAAGAAGCTCTTCTCAAGAAACATCCAGAGTTGGAAACAGTTCTCAATAAATTGGCTGGTAAAATTACTGAAAGCCAGATGAGCCAGCTCAACTACCAAGTCGGTGTTGAAGGCAAGTCAGCAGAGCAAGTAGCCAAGGAGTTTCTACAAGAAGAAGGTTTGTTGAAGAAATAGTTTGAAAATATCAAACTCAACTTTGTTAAACGACCATATAGAAAACTGCTCAGACAATGTTGTCTGGGCTTTTTTTATTGTCGAAAAAATAAAAACTCAGTAGCCTGGGCATAAGGCGACTGAGCTCTAGTCTGTATTTAGTCTTTAGAAATGAGAAGGTCTAGATAAAACTGGACAACTTCCTGATTTGTGAAGTCTTGACCTTTTTTGAGCCACCAGGTCAATGTTTCGATAAAGTTGGTTACAACTAAGTGTTGGAGATAAGAAGCAGGCAGACTTGGGTGTGCTTCTTTCAAATCATCAACCAGCATGGGGTAGACGTGGTGTTCCAACTCTCTCTGGAGTTGGCGGAGGAAGTAGTCATTTTTGGAGAATAGTAAACTAGTGATATGGTCTTGATTTTTCTGAAAATGTAGAAAGAGGTGGGCAAGGTAATCTTCGGTTGAAATGGCTTGCTCTCTTTCAAAGAGATGATGGAAGAGGTAACGACAGAGCTCATCTAGAAGTAGCTCTTTGCTTTCATAGTGACAGTAAAAGGTGGAACGTCCCACATCTGCGAGATCAATGATATCCTGAACAGTAGTGGCCTCGTAGCCCTTAGCATTCAAAAGTTGTAGAAAAGCTTGATAGATAGCTTTTTTTGTTTTACTGATACGGCGGTCAATCTTAGTCATATGGACACTTGAGGCAAATTGTTCAGAACTGAATAAAGCTGACGCTTTGCTTCTATCCTTTCTTTGAGTTTTAGTGGATAATGATAATGAACAAGATGTTCATGAATCTATTATAACAAAGGAATGAGAAATATGAAGACAAAATATGCTGTTTGGGTGGCCTTTTTCTTAAATTTGACTTATGCCATTGTCGAGTTTATTGCAGGTGGAATATTTGGTTCTAGCGCTGTTCTTGCTGACTCTGTGCATGACTTGGGAGATGCGATTGCAATTGGAATATCAGCTTTTCTAGAAACCATCTCTAATCGTGAAGAAGATAATCAGTACACCTTGGGCTATAAGCGGTTTAGTCTGCTAGGAGCCTTGGTAACAGCGATAATACTCATGACAGGATCAGTTCTAGTCATTTTGGAAAATGTCACGAAGATTTTAAATCCGCAACCAGTCAATGATGAGGGGATTCTCTGGTTAGGAATTATTGCGATTACTATTAATGTGTTAGCGAGTCTAGTGGTTGGTAAGGGAAAGACAAAGAATGAGTCTATTCTGAGTCTGCATTTTCTGGAAGATACCCTAGGGTGGCTGGCTGTGATTCTGATGGCGATTGTTCTTCGGTTCACGAACTGGTATATCCTAGACCCACTTTTGTCCCTTGTCATTTCTTTCTTTATTCTTTCAAAAGCCCTTCCACGTTTTTGGTCTACGCTCAAGATTTTCTTGGATGCTGTGCCAGAAGGTCTTGATATTGAGCAAGTAAAGAATGGCCTGGAGCGATTGGACAATGTGGCCAGTCTTAATCAGCTTAATCTCTGGACTATGGATGGTTTGGAAAAAAATGCCATTGTCCATCTCTGTTTAGAAGATTGGGAGCAGATGACGGAAACAAAGAATCAAGTACGTCAGCTCTTAGAAGAAAGAGGTGTGCAGAATATTACTATCGAAGTGGACACCAGTCAAAGCAATCATGCGCAACATAAGCGAAAGGTAACAGCTTTAGAGCAGCACCACGGGCATCAACACTAGAAAAAGAGGCTGGGACAAAACTCAATTTCAAGAGAGAATGAAGTAAATCTTCACACAAAAACGCATAGTATCAAGGTTTCTAAACATTTGACACTATGCGCTTTTTGCTTTTAGAGACTTTTTGCCTAGCTTATTTAATATCTTAATCATTCCTTGTACTTTCTCTCAATGTCAGTCTGGTTCCCAGCATGGTTAGGCTAGGGATTTTGCGACCGTGGAGGACTTCCTTATTAAGAATATCCATGCCTGCTCGGCCCATTTCCTCAGTATAAACCGTGATACTAGAAAGGGGAGGATAAACTTGTTTGGTCAGACTAGTGTCGTTAAAGGAAATGAGGCTGACGCGGTCTGGTAGGCTGATTCCAGCTTCTTGGAGGGCACGGAGGGCACCGATGGCTAAACTATCGCTGGCTGCGAAAAAGGCTGGCGGGAGTTGGTCTCCTAAGTTCTGAATGGCCTCCTTCATCAAGTTATAGCCAGACTGGGCAGTAAAGCTCCCTTGAAAGACCAGTTCATCATGATAGATTCCTTTTGCTTGACTGTAGTTTTTAAAATTCTCCAACCGCTTATCCTCAATGATTTCTTCTTGGTCAGTTGTTTCCTCAAGACCTGTTAGAATCCCAATGCGATTCAACCCTTGACTGAGGAAATAATCGACAACCTGTTTCATGGCAGTGTAAAAGTCCGTGATAATGCAGGTATGTCCCAGCGAGAGGGTATCGCTGTCTAAAAATACAAGAGGCTTTTGGTATTCTTCAAAGGCAGAAATCTGAGCTCGGCTAAATTTTCCGATGCAGAGAATCCCAATTACTTCCTCGCTTAATGTAAAAGGATGGTCATTAAAATAGCGCAAGATATCATAGTCCAGTTCTTGGGCTCTTTTTTCGATGCCTAGGCGAATCTGGTAGTAGTAGAGATCGTCTAGCTCCCCTTGTTCGCTGACCCATTGGATAATGGCAATCTTTTGCTTGGGCTTGTGGGACTCGCCTGTCTTGAGATGCTTAGTGTAGCCCAGCTCTTCAGCAACGGTTAAAATACGATGTCTCGTTTCTTCTGTAACAGATAGGCTCTGGTCGCGGTTGAGGACACGGGATACGGTCGCGATAGAGACAGAGGCTAGCTGTGCAATGTCTTTTAAGGTAGCCATAAATCCTCCTTGATTAGATTAGTATATCATATTTTTCTGTATTTTACTGATACTTTAGTAAAATTTTAGTAAAAAGGATTGACCTTGGAAAATCCCTTGGATACAATAGAAGAAAACGATTACACGTTAAGGTGACTTAACGGACAGTCAAAGGAGAATTCATATGACACAACATCTTACTACAGAAGTACTTCGTAAAGACTTTCTTGCTGTTTTTGGTCAAGAAGCAGACCAAACATTCTTTTCACCAGGTCGTATCAATTTGATTGGTGAGCACACAGACTACAACGGTGGGCACGTTTTTCCTGCTGCTATTTCCTTAGGAACTTACGGTGCAGCTCGTAAGCGTGACGACCAAATTTTACGTTTCTACTCAGCTAACTTTGAGGAAAAGGGCATTATCGAAGTGCCTCTAGCTGACCTCAAATTTGAAAAAGAGCACAACTGGACCAATTATCCAAAAGGAGTTCTTCATTTCTTGCAAGAAGCTGGGCACGTGATTGACAAAGGTTTTGATTTTTATGTTTATGGGAATATCCCAAATGGTGCTGGCTTGTCTTCTTCAGCATCCTTGGAACTCTTGACAGGAGTCGTGGCAGAGCATCTCTTTGATTTAAAATTAGAGCGTCTCGATTTGGTTAAAATCGGAAAACAAACAGAAAACAACTTTATCGGAGTCAACTCTGGTATCATGGACCAATTTGCTATTGGTATGGGAGCTGACCAACGTGCTATTTACCTTGATACTAACACCTTAGAGTATGATTTGGTACCACTTGATTTGAAGGACAATGTCGTTGTTATCATGAACACTAACAAACGCCGTGAATTGGCGGATTCTAAATATAATGAACGCCGTGCTGAATGTGAAAAAGCAGTGGAAGAATTGCAAGCAGCTTTAGATATTCAGACCTTGGGTGAATTGGATGAGTGGGCCTTTGACCAATATAGATATCTGATTAAAGATGAAAATCGTTTAAAACGTGCTCGTCATGCTGTGCTTGAAAACCAACGTACCCTTAAAGCTCAAGCAGCCCTCCAAGCAGGAGATTTGGAAACATTTGGTCGTTTGATGAATGCATCTCATGTTTCTCTGGAACATGACTATGAAGTAACTGGTTTGGAATTGGATACTCTTGTTCATACAGCTTGGGCACAAGAAGGTGTTCTCGGTGCTCGTATGACAGGGGCAGGTTTTGGCGGATGTGCCATTGCCTTGGTGCAAAAAGACACTGTTGAGGCCTTTAAGGAAGCTGTAGGCAAACACTACGAGGAAGTAGTTGGCTACGCTCCAAGCTTCTATATCGCTGAAGTTGCAGGTGGCACTCGCGTCCTTGACTAGTCAAAAGGAGGCTCTATAGTGACCTTAGTAGATAAATTTGTAACACATGTCATTTCTGAAAGTTCATTTCAGGAAATGGATCGAATCTACCTGACCAATCGTGTCTTGGCACGAGTGGGAGACGGTGTTTTGGAAGTTGAGACCAATCTGGATAAATTGATTGATCTCAAGGACCAGCTGGTTGAGGAAGCCGTTCGATTAGAGACGATTGAGGATAGTCAGACTGCGCGTGAAATCCTTGGTGCTGAATTGATGGACTTGGTGACCCCTTGTCCGAGTCAGGTCAATCGTGACTTTTGGGCAACCTACGCCCAGTCTCCTGAGCAAGCGATAGCGGATTTCTACCAACTCAGTCAGAAGAATGACTACATTAAACTCAAGGCCATTGCTAAAAATATCGCTTATCGTGTTCTGTCTGATTACGGTGAACTTGAAATTACCATCAACCTCTCTAAGCCTGAAAAGGATCCCAAAGAGATTGCGGCAGCCAAGTTGGTGCAAGCTAGCAATTATCCCCAGTGTCAGCTTTGTCTAGAGAATGAGGGCTACCATGGTCGAGTTAACCACCCAGCTCGCAGCAACCACCGTATTATCCGTTTTGAAATGGCTGGTCAGGAGTGGGGCTTCCAGTATTCGCCCTATGCTTACTTTAATGAGCATTGTATTTTCTTAGATGGCCAGCATCGTCCCATGGCCATTAGTCGTCAGAGCTTTGAACGTCTGCTTGCTATCGTAGAGCAGTTTCCAGGATATTTTGCAGGCTCTAATGCCGACCTGCCAATCGTGGGAGGCTCTATTCTGACTCATGATCACTATCAGGGAGGCCGTCACGTATTTCCTATGGAATTGTCTCCTCTGCAAAAGACCTTCCTATTTGCTGGTTTTGAGCAGGTCAAGGCTGGCATTGTCAAATGGCCAATGTCAGTATTGCGTTTGACTTCGGATTCCAAAGAAGATTTGATCAACTTAGCTGACAAGATTTTGCAGGAATGGCGTCAGTATTCAGATTCTGCAGTGCAGATTTTGGCAGAGACAGACGAGACACTGCATCACACCATCACACCAATTGCTCGTAAACGTAATGGACAATTTGAGTTGGACTTGGTCTTGAGGGACAATCAGATTTCTGCAGAACATCCTGATGGCATCTATCATCCTCACAAGGATGTCCAACATATCAAGAAGGAAAATATCGGCTTGATTGAGGTCATGGGCTTGGCAATCTTGCCACCACGTCTGAAAGAAGAAGTGGAGCAAGTCGCTAGATATCTCGTGGGAGAAGCTGTTACAGTTTCCGATTATCATCAGGAATGGGCAGACCAACTTAGAGCCCAATATCCAGCCCTAACAGATAAAGAAAAAGCCCTTGAAATCGTCAAGGACTCTGTTGGTGCTATCTTTGCGCGTGTGCTTGAGGACGCAGGAGTCTACAAGCAGACAGAACAAGGACAGGCAGCCTTTATGCGCTTTGTGGAGCAGGTCGGAATTTTGCCAGACTAGGAGCTTTCTCCTTGCACAGTCCTATAAAAAGTAGTATCATAGTGTCGTTTGAAATATCAGGAGGAAACGATGAAAGACTTTCATTTTGACGCTATATCTGCCTTTGAAAATTACGAAATTGAACAAATGAGAGATGGTCACGTTGTGGTGACGACCAAAGTAGTGGACTCGTCTCTCAACTACTATGGCAATGCCCATGGTGGCTATCTCTTTACCCTTTGCGACCAAATCAGTGGTTTGGTGGTTATCTCGCTGGGGCTTGATGGAGTGACACTCCAATCTTCTATCAACTACCTCAAAGCAGGAAAACTCGACGATGTATTGACCATTAAAGGAGAATGCGTCCATCAAGGTCGCACAACTTGTGTAGTAGATGTCGATATCACCAATCAAGAAGGAAGAAACGTCTGCAAAGCAACCTTTACCATGTTTGTCACAGGCCAGAGGTCAGAAGACAGACAGGTAAGTATATAGAGAAACAAAAAAGAGGCTCACACCTCTTTTTCTTATTTCTTATTTCTTTTTCCGATTTAATACGGCATTGAGGACAATAGCAAGTAGGCTAGCTACGACGATTCCGTTTGAGAAGAACATTTGGAAGGCTGTTGGCATGCTGACAAAGAGATTACTGTTATTGAGTCCGACACCTGCAGCGATGGAGACTGCTGCGATAAGGAAGTTATGTTCATTGTTGGCAAAGTCAACACGGGCGAGGATTTGCATCCCTTGAATAGACACAAAACCAAACATTACCAGCATGGCACCACCGAGGACAGGGCTCGGAATGATTTGGGCAAGGGCACCAAACTTAGGAAGAAGTCCAAGGAGAACCAGGAACCCAGCTGCATAGTAGATTGGCAGGCGTTTCTTGATGCCTGATAATTTAACCAAACCAACGTTTTGTGAAAATCCTGTGTAAGGGAAGGTGTTAAAGATTCCTCCGAGAAGTACGGCCAAACCTTCTGCGCGGTAACCGTTGCGAAGGCGTGTGCTGTCGATTGGGTCTTTCGTGATATCAGACAAGGCTAGGTAAACACCAGTCGACTCAACCATAGACACCGTTGCGATGATACACATCATGACAATAGATGAGATTTCAAAGGTTGGCATCCCAAAGTAGAGGGGAGTTGGGACGTGGACAAGTGGTGCTGCTGCAACAGGAGAGAAGTCAACCAAGCCCATGCTAGCAGCAATGGCAGTTCCAACAACCAAACCAATCAAAATAGAGATAGACTTGATAAATCCTTTGGTAAAGATGTTAATCAAGAGGATAATCAGAACAGTGATAGCTGCAAGCAAGAGACTTTGACCAGTTGGCTCTGGAACGTTATTTCCCATATTTCCAATAGCGACAGGAATCAAGGTTAAACCAATCGTGGTAATTACAGAACCTGTTACGATAGATGGGAAGAGATTGGCCACTTTTGAGAAGATGCCTGAAACAAGAACCACGTAAATCCCTGATGCGATAAGGGCACCAAACATAGCGCCACTACCATGGCTTTGTCCAATCATAATCAAGGGAGCGACGGATTGGAAGGCAACTCCAAGAACGACTGGTAGTCCAATTCCAAAGTATTTGTTGAGTTGGAGTTGAAGGAAGGTTGCCACCCCACACATGAAGATATCTGTAGAAATCAGGTAGGTCAACTGCTCAGCTGAATAGCCAAGGGCTGTCGCAATCATGATGGGAACCAGGATGGATCCTGAGTACATAGCTAGTAAGTGTTGCAAGCCAAGAACGGCTGCTTGCGAATGTTTTTCTTGAGTTTGCATTAGAGATCTGCCTCCTTAAATACGACTTGACCATTTTCAAAACGATCCAAACGAGCGAGTGATAGGACAGGATAGCCTGCTTTTTCAAGCAAATCACGGCCATCTTGGAAGGATTTTTCAATCACAATACCGATAGCTTCGACTGTTGCTCCAGCCTGTTCGATGATTTGAATCAAGCCTTTAGCAGCTTGACCATTAGCAAGGAAATCGTCGATAATCAAGACCTTGTCCTCTGGTGAGAGGAATTTTCCAGCGATAGAAACGGTGCTGGTCACTTGCTTGGTAAAGGAGTAAACTTGGGCAGTTAAGATGCCTTCGTTCATAGTGATGTTTTTAGCTTTTTTAGCGAAAATCATGGGAACGTTTAAGGCTTCGGCTGTAAAAACGGCTGGTGCAATACCCGACGCTTCAATGGTTACGACCTTGGTAATACCAGCAGAAGCAAATTTTTCCGCAAAAACCTTACCAATTTCTCTCATTAGGCTAAAGTCAACTTGGTGGGTTAAAAAGGAATCCACTTTGAGGATGCTATCACCCAAGATATGCCCATCCTTGAGGATGCGCTCTTCTAATAATTTCATAAGACCTCCTAAAGTCTAAAAGCCAGTTTACTTGTTGGTTAAATATTTCTATAGTGATCCAGTTTGCTAGTACTATATATTTGATAAAACTAGTACGAGCGAAGCGAGTCTTATCAAATATTTCCCGTTGTAGTGGTATCATAGACAATAATCTTGTTATTGTCTATGACGGGATTTTTGAGACTTTTGGCTCAAAAATTAGGGATGAAATTCCCTGAATTCCTGAAATTATTCACAGGATAATTTCACCTCCCGTCCGCACTAATTAAGGGAAATATTAAAAATATTCAAAAAGGACTTACTTAATCTCTAAGTAAGTCCCCAAAATAGGCGTGGCAAAAACGACCATACCTCCAAGCTAACTTACTTATTGTTAGGTGTTCCGGCACCTTGTAGAAACATCGTGCCAATTCACGACATAAACAAGTAAAACGATATTTAATTTTAAATAGGCTGGAGCCAATGTTTTTATTTTACACTAAATAACTTTAGAAATCAAATATTTTGTTAGTGTTTTGCTTTAAAAAGCGAACAAATATAATAAAAATGGGCAAAAAACAACTTATTGGCTAACATTTAGAAGGTTTTCCATCATAAAAGGGCATATTATCAAGATTTTTCAAGACTTGACAATATGCCTTTTTCTAACTTTAAAGACTTTTTCCCAATCGTTATTATTCTACTCGCTAAATCTTAAAAAATAGCCATCAGGATCCAAAATCGCAAATTCATGAGGGTAAATAAAGCTATCTCCCACTCGAAATTCTCTTTTTGTCAGGGGACGATGGATGGGATAGTCAGCTTCCAGCAGTTTTTGGTGGAGCTGAGGAACATCCTCAATGCCAAAGGAAATATTGACACCACGCCCGAAAGGATAAGTCAGCTGAGCTAATTCTTCTGCGTCGCCTTCTTCTAACATGAGTTGGCAGTCTTCAAGGGAGAGGAAGAGAAATTTCTCCTCGGGGCGTTCGTATTCGACAGAGAAGCCTAGCAAGTCGCAGTAGAAGTAGCGCGACTTTTCGATGTTGGATACCACAAATTCGGGGATGACAGCTTGATAGTCCATTAGCTTTCTCCTTAGAGTTCAATCTCCAAGACAATCGGTGTATGGTCTTGGCGAGCTCCTGAGTCGATCATATCGGACTTGGTCACCTTGTCAGCGATGCGGTTACTTGTGAGCCAGTAGTCGATTCTCCAGCCTGTATTGTTGATTTTAGAAGTCTTGCTGCGCTGTGCCCACCAAGTGTAGCGTTCCGGAACATCGCCGTGAATGTGGCGGAAGGTATCGGTAAATCCAGTTGCTAAAAGGTTGGTAAATCCAGCACGTTCCTCATCGGTAAATCCTGGTGAACGGCGGTTGCTAGCAGGATTTGCAAGGTCGATTTCATTGTGGGCAACGTTGTAATCACCTGTAGCAAGGACTGGTTTTTCTTTGTCTAGTTCAGCCAAGTACTCCGCATATTTGACATCCCAGACCTGGCGTTCTTCCAAGCGTTTGAGACCGTCGCCAGCGTTTGGTGTATAAACTTGGGTTACGAAAAATTCATCAAATTCTAGAGTGATGATACGGCCTTCCAGGTCCATGGTAGACGGGGCACCGATTTCTGGAAAAGTGACAGTGGGTGTGAGTTCTTTCTTATAAAGGAACATGGTTCCAGCATAGCCTTTACGGGCAGGCTCTTGGGAAGAGCGCCACGTGTTTTCGTAGCCTGGGAAGAGTTCTTCTAAAATTTCTAAGTGTTTCTTTGTAGGCCCCTTGGCAGAAAGCTTGGTTTCTTGGATAGCAATGATATCAGCATTTTCAGCGACCAAGGTTTGTAGGACTTCTTGGGACAATTTTGCACGAGCTGAGTCACTAGTTAGGGCAGCATTGAGGGAATCAATATTCCATGAGATAAGTTTCATAAAGTTACCTTTTTCATTCAGATTATAGATTTTATTATACCAAAAAAAGGTCTATTTCCCCAACGTATGGTTTGAAAAATCACTCTTTAGACTTTATCCTGAGAAAATAAAAATTCCCTAAACTATTTAGAAAAAAATCTAAATAGTTCTTGTGTTTAGAATAGAAAGGTGTATAATGTTATTTAGAAAAACATCTAAATAGAAAGTGGAGTTACATATATGTCAAATAAGAGAACAATCCTTCTTTTTGTTGTCTTGTCTTATGCCCTTGCTTGGATAGTATGGTTGACACTATGGCTAAGTGGTGTTGGTCTAAATTCTCCATGGAGTCAGCTTGCTAGTATTGTAGCCATGTGGATGCCTGCGCTTGCAGTCTTTATTTTGGGGAAAATCACGAATCAACCTAGTGGAATCAAATCTAAATTAGTCGTGAATCTCAAGAGCAACTGGCGCTTTTACTTACTAGCTATCTGGTTACCAGCAGTCATCAGTTTTTTAGGAGCGGGACTTTATTTTCTTGTATTTCCTAGCAATTTCAGCCTTGGTTTTGAATCTATTCAAGCCATCTTACAAGAAAAAGGTGTCTCTCAATCAACCATTCCCTTATCTTCTTTGGTCTTGATTCAAATCCTAGCTAGTTTGACCTACGCTCCTTTTCTTAATAGTTTCTTTGCATTGGGAGAGGAAATTGGTTGGCGTGGCTATCTTTACCCAGCTCTAAGAGGACGCTTTTCAAGAGTCCAGACTCATGTCTTGCTTGGTCTCATTTGGAGTCTTTGGCATCTACCAATCAATTTGCAAGGATATAATTATGGTCTTACTTATTTTGCTTATCCCGTTTTGGGAGTTGTTGCTATGTTTCTATTTTGTTTTAGCCTAGGAATATTGTTGAGCTGGTTGTTGGAAAAGACAGGTTCTATCTGGGCTTCTGCCCTATTTCATGGGGCAATCAATGCAACTGCAGGTCTTGGGTTACTCTTTCAATTACCAGGAGAAAAAGTTTCAAGCCTCTTGATTTTAGGCCCATCACCGACCGGAATGCTATCAGTTTTACCTTGCTTAGTCCTAGCCCTACTAATATTACAAAGGGAAAGGAGTCATTATGAGTTTTGCAAATAGTTTTAAAGCCTTATCTCATCCAGTTAGGAGAGAGATTTTAAATTTACTCAAAGCAGGTAGATTATCTGCAGGAGAAATTGCCAGTCAATTCGAGTTGACAAGTGCAACGATTTCACACCATCTCACGATTTTGAAAGCAGCGGATTTGATTCATGAAATGAAAGAAAAAAACTTTATTTATTATGAGTTAAACACATCGGTTTTAGAGGATATAATGGTTTGGTTAGCAGATCTGAAAGGAGATCATTTTGATGAAGATAAAAATCAATAAGAAATTGGTATTATTTACGAGCATTCTCATCCTACTACCTTCCCTTGTAGGTTCTGTTTTCTGGGATCAATTACCAGAGGAGATACCCACTCATTTTAATCTACTGGGTCAAGCGGATGGCTACAATCATAAAATGTCTGCTATCTTTGGATTACCGACTCTCATGCTTTTGATGCATTGGTTGCTTCTATTTATAATGATTAAGGATCCTAAATCTAGCAATATCAGTTCAAAAATACAACTTTTGATTTACTGGATTATTCCTTTTGTATCTTGTCTATTAATGATTTCTATCTTCGGAGAATCTTTGGGTTATTCCATGATGAGTGGGCTACTAGCTCAGATTTTTATGGGAGTCATGATGATCATAATTGGAAATTATCTACCAAAAACACACCGAAATTATATAATCGGTATTCGACTACCGTGGACCTTGGAGAATGATGAAAACTGGAGAAAAACGCATCGTCTAGCTGGAAAAATTTGGGTATTAGGAGGATTGTTATTGTTTCTAAATTCCTTTGTGCAACTATATGTTTACTGGGTATTCTTCTTGACACTTTTCTTTGTAGTGATAATTCCTAGTGTCTATTCCTATCAATTATCAAAATTAGAATCTTGAAACAGGTATTTGAGTCATTAGTTAGAGAAGTTGGTCTGATAAGTCTATTTCCCCAACGTATGGCTTGAAAAATCACTCTCTTTAGTTTATAATGAAGAATGATTTTATGAAAGGGAGTGAAAATAAATGAAATTTTACTCATATGACTATGTACTTAGCCAAATCAGTCAGCAAAATGGAATGATGATTGGCTTTGGGATTGTGCTCCTAGCTATCACAGGATTTTTTGCTTTTAAAGCCTATCGAGATAAAAAGGGGACTAAGTTTCGGGAATTGGTCATGATTTTGGCCTTGACCTTGGTGGCCATGCTTTTGGTGACAATCTCAAAATACCAGACCAATCAAGCCTCTAACAACCAATTTCAAACTTCCCTTCATTTCATAGAGGTTGTTTCCAAAGACTTGGGAGTGGATAAATCAGAAGTTTATGTCAATACTTCTGCAGCCACTGATGGAGCACTTATCAAGGTAGGTTCAAATTTCTATCGTGCCATGAACGGGAGCCAACCAGACAAGTATCTTTTAGAGAAATTAGAATTGCATCAAACAGACGCTATTGAATTGGTGGAGGTAAACAAATGACACTCAATTATATGGAAATTTTAATCAAACTGGCCTTGGGTCTTTTCTCTCTTGTTTTTGTTATTAATGTGACAGGAAAGGGGAATCTAGCACCTAACTCTGCTACAGACCAAATTCAGAACTATGTTCTTGGTGGTATCATCGGTGGGGTGATTTACAATAGTTCAATCAGCATTCTGCAGTACGCAGTGATTTTGATGATGTGGACGATTTTGGTCTTGACCCTCAAGTGGCTCAATAACAATGTTCGTTTTGTCAAACGCTTGATTGATGGAAAACCAACTCTCCTTATCAAAAATGGGCAGATTGACCCAGAAGCCTGTCGTTCAGTTGGTTTGTCTGCAGCAGAAGTTGCTCTCAAACTTCGTAGCCAAGGGATTTTCCAGATGAAACAGGTCAAACGCGCTGTGCAGGAGCAAAATGGCCAACTCATCGTGGTCCAAATAGGAGATGAAAATCCTAAGTATCCAGTTGTGACTGACGGTGTGATCCAAGTCGATGTCTTGGAAACGATTGGCCGTAGCGAAGAGTGGCTGCTTGATAATCTCAGCAAACAAGGACATGACAATGTAGCCAATATCTTTATCGCTGAGTATGACAAGGGTGCGGTCACAGTCGTAACCTATGAATAAGAAAAACCTGGGGTCTTGGCCTCAGGTTTCTATTTGCAATCAGAAAGGGATGTTATGTCCATTATTCAAAAACTTTGGTGGTTTTTCAAGTTAGAAAAACGCCGTTATTTAGTCGGGATTGTGGCTCTGGTCTTGGTTTCCGTCCTCAACCTCATTCCCCCAATGGTTATGGGGAGGGTCATTGATGCCATCACATCGGGGCAATTAACCCAGCAGGACCTCCTTCTTGCCCTATTTTATTTGTTGCTTGCGGCCTTTGGAATGTACTATTTGCGCTATGTTTGGCGGATGTATATCCTCGGGACTTCCTACCGTTTGGGACAGATTATGCGCTCTCGCTTATTTGAGCATTTCACAAAAATGTCTCCAGCTTTTTATCAAACTTATCGGACGGGGGACCTGATGGCACACGCAACCAATGATATCAATGCCTTAACTCGTCTCGCAGGAGGCGGTGTTATGTCTGCGGTGGATGCCTCTATCACGGCGCTGGTGACCTTGCTGACCATGCTTTTCAGCATCTCATGGCAGATGACCCTAGTTGCCATTCTGCCCCTGCCTTTCATGGCTTATGCGACCAGTCGTCTAGGGAGAAAGACCCACAAGGCCTTTGGCGAATCACAAGCTGCCTTTTCTGAACTCAATAACAAGGTGCAGGAGTCTGTATCAGGTATCAAAGTGACCAAGTCTTTCGGTTACCAGGCGGACGAGTTGAAGTCCTTTCAGGCAGTCAATGAATTGACCTTCCAGAAGAACCTGCAAACCATGAAATACGATAGTCTCTTTGACCCTATGGTTCTCTTGTTTGTTGGTTCCTCCTATGTTTTAACCCTTTTGGTCGGTTCCTTGATGGTTCAGGAGGGGCAGATTACGGTTGGAAATCTGGTTACCTTTATCAGCTACTTGGATATGCTGGTTTGGCCTCTTATGGCTATTGGTTTCCTCTTTAATATTACTCAGCGAGGGAAGGTGTCCTATCAGCGGATTGAGGATCTTTTGTCTCAGGAATCACCTGTACAAGACCCTGAGTTTCCTTTAGATGGAATTGAAAACGGGCGCTTGCAGTATGCCATTGATAGCTTTGCCTTTGAAAATGAGGAAACACTGACGGATGTTCACTTTCGTTTGGAAAAAGGGCAAACTCTGGGCTTGGTTGGGCAGACAGGTTCTGGAAAAACGTCCTTGATTAAACTCCTCTTGCGTGAATACGATGTGGATAAGGGAGCCATTTATCTAAACGGTCACGATATTCGTGACTATCGTCTGACAGACCTTCGCAGTCTCATGGGCTATGTCCCTCAGGACCAGTTTCTCTTTGCGACTTCGATTTTAGACAATATCCGCTTTGGTAATCCTAACTTGCCCCTCTCAGCGGTCGAGGAAGCGACGAAGCTAGCCCAAGTTTACCAAGATATTGTAGCCATGCCTCAAGGATTTGATACCTTGATTGGTGAAAAGGGAGTCAGTCTTTCTGGAGGTCAAAAGCAGCGTCTGGCCATGAGTCGGGCTATGATTTTAGACCCTGATATCTTGATTTTGGATGATTCTTTGTCGGCCGTGGATGCCAAGACAGAGTATGCGATTATCGACAACCTCAAGGAGACGCGAAAGGACAAGACAACCATTATTACGGCTCATCGCCTCAGTGCAGTTGTCCATGCAGATTTGATTTTAGTCCTGCAAAATGGGCAAATCATCGAACGAGGCAGACACGAAGACTTGCTAGCTTTGGATGGCTGGTATGCCCAAACCTACCAGTCTCAGCAGCTGGAAATGAAGGGAGAAGAAGATGCAGAATAAGAAAGAACAATGGACTGTATTGAAGCGCTTGATGTCTTATCTCAAACCTTATGGACTCCTTACCTTTTTGGCACTCAGTTTTCTACTAGCGACGACGATCATTAAAAGTGTCATTCCCCTTGTGGCCTCCCACTTTATCGACCAGTATCTCAGCAATCTCAACCAACTCGCTGTGACCGTTTTGCTGGCCTACTATGGCCTTTATATCCTACAAACTCTGGTCCAGTATGTCGGCAATCTTCTCTTTGCGCGCGTGTCTTACAGTATTGTTAGGGATATTCGTCGGGATGCCTTTGCCAATATGGAAAAGCTGGGCATGTCTTATTTTGACAAGACGCCAGCAGGCTCTATCGTCTCTCGTTTGACAAATGACACCGAGACTATCAGTGATATGTTTTCGGGGATTTTATCCAGCTTTATTTCAGCAGTTTTCATTTTTCTGACAACCCTTTATACCATGTTAGTGTTGGATTTCCGTTTGACTGCTTTAGTCTTGCTCTTTCTCCCCTTGATTTTCCTTTTGGTCAATCTCTATCGGAAAAAATCCGTCAAGATTATCGAAAAAACCAGAAGTCTCTTGTCAGATATTAATAGCAAGCTGGCTGAAAATATCGAAGGAATCAGGATTATCCAGGCCTTTAATCAAGAGAAGCGCCTACAGTCAGAGTTTGATGAAATCAACCAAGAACACTTGATCTACGCCAACCGTTCTGTAGCCTTGGATGCCCTCTTTTTGCGCCCTGCCATGAGTTTGCTGAAACTCCTAGGATATGCAGTTTTAATGGCCTATTTTGGCTATCGTGGACTTTATCTGGGAATAACAGCAGGAACCATGTATGCCTTTATCCAGTACATCAATCGTCTCTTTGATCCTCTGATTGAGGTAACTCAAAACTTTTCAACCCTTCAAACGTCTATGGTTTCTGCAGGTCGTGTTTTTGCCTTGATTGATGAGAGAACCTATGAGCCCCTTCAAGAAGATGGGCAGGCTAAAGTCAAAGAAGGCAATATTCGTTTTGAACATGTATGTTTCTCTTATGATGGAAAACATTCGATTCTGGATGACATTTCCTTTTCGGTTAACAAGGGTGAAACCATTGCCTTTGTGGGTCATACAGGTTCTGGGAAATCGTCTATTATCAATGTCCTCATGCGCTTTTATGAATTTCAATCAGGGCGAGTTCTCTTGGATGGTGTGGATATCAGGAACTACAGTCAGGAAGAGTTGAGAAAAAACATTGGTCTGGTCTTGCAGGATCCCTTCATCTATCATGGAACCATCAAGTCCAACATCGCCATGTACCAAGAGATCAGTGATGAGCAGGTAAAGGACGCAGCTACTTTTGTCGATGCAGATTCCTTTATTCAAGAACTTCCTCAGGGATATGATGCACCTGTTTCCGAGCGTGGTTCGAGTTTTTCAACTGGACAGCGTCAGCTTCTTGCTTTTGCTAGAACAGTCGCCAGTCAGCCTAAAATCCTGATTTTGGATGAAGCGACAGCCAATATTGACTCTGAAACAGAAAGTTTGGTTCAAGCTTCACTAGCTAAGATGCGACAGGGACGAACAACCATTGCCATCGCCCATCGTCTTTCTACCATCCAAGACGCCAACTGTATCTATGTTTTGGACAAGGGGCGCATTATCGAGAGTGGAACCCATGAGGAACTCTTGGCCTTGGGAGGAACCTATCACAAGATGTATAGCTTGCAGGCAGGGGCCATGTCTTAATACTCTTTGATTTTCATTGAGCATAAGAAGGAAATCCTTCAAATTACAGATTTCTTTCACCGCCTTTTCCATTTTGTGGTATAATGAAAAATGTTGACAAATAGTATAATAAAAACAAAGGAGAAACAGCATGCTGAAATGGGAAGACTTGCCCGTGGAAATGAAATCAAGCGAGGTTGAGTCTTACTACCAGCTTGTCTCTAAAAGGAAGGGTTCGCTGATTTTCAAGCGTTGTTTGGACTGGGTTTTGGCCTTGGTTGTACTGGTTCTGACCTCTCCCATCTTTCTGATTTTGAGCATTTGGATCAAGTTGGATAGCAAGGGGCCAGTGATTTACAAGCAAGAGCGCGTGACCCAGTACAATCGATCTTTCAAGATTTGGAAGTTCCGTACCATGGTGACGGATGCGGACAAAAAAGGCAGTCTGGTGACTTCTGCTAACGATAGCCGCATTACCAAGGTTGGCAATTTCATCCGCCGTGTCCGTTTGGATGAACTGCCTCAGTTGGTCAATGTCCTTAAAGGTGAGATGTCCTTTGTAGGGACGCGTCCTGAAGTGCCTCGTTACACAGAGCAGTATAGCCCTGAAATGATGGCGACCTTGCTTTTGCCAGCAGGAATTACCTCTCCAGCCAGCATCAACTACAAGGATGAGGACACTATCATCAGTCAAATGACGGAGAAAGGTCTGTCGGTTGACCAAGCCTATGTCGAACACGTCCTTCCTGAAAAGATGCGCTATAACCTCGCCTATCTCCGAGAGTTTAGTTTCCTTGGAGACATCAAAATCATGTTTCAAACCGTGTTTGAAGTGTTAAAATAAAGTAGTCATGAGAAAATGAGTACAAATAAAAGGAGCAAATAAATGCCAAATTACAATATTCCATTTTCACCACCCGATATTACAGAGGCAGAAATTGCTGAAGTAGCAGACACCCTTCGTTCTGGTTGGATCACAACAGGTCCTAAGACAAAAGAACTGGAGCGTCGCTTGTCTCAATACACACAGACGCCTAAGACTGTCTGCCTCAACTCTGCGACTGCCGCTCTGGAGTTGATTTTGCGCGTCTTGGAAGTGGGGCCTGGTGATGAAGTCATCGTTCCAGCCATGACCTATACAGCTTCATGTAGTGTCATCACGCACGTAGGAGCAACCCCTGTCATGGTGGATATCCAAGCAGATACGTTTGAAATGGACTATGACTTGCTTGAACAAGCTATCACTGAAAAGACTAAAGTGATTATTCCGGTTGAGCTTGCAGGGATTGTTTGCGACTACGACCGTTTGTTCCAAGTTGTGGAAAAGAAACGTGACCTCTTTACTGCGTCAAGCAAGTGGCAAAAAGCCTTTAACCGTATCGTGATTGTCTCTGATAGTGCCCATGCTTTGGGATCTACTTATAAAGGACAACCAGCTGGTTCTATCGCTGACTTTACTTCCTTCTCATTCCATGCGGTTAAGAACTTTACAACGGCAGAAGGTGGAAGTGCCACTTGGAAAGCCAATCCAGCGATTGATGACGAAGAGATGTACAAGGAATTCCAAATTCTTTCCCTTCACGGGCAAACTAAGGATGCCCTTGCCAAGATGCAACTGGGGTCATGGGAATACGATATCGTCACACCAGCCTACAAGTGCAACATGACCGATATCATGGCTTCACTTGGTTTGGTACAATTGGACCGCTATCCAAGTTTGTTGCAACGTCGTAAGGACATCGTGGACCGCTATGATCGTGGTTTTGCAGGTTCTCGCATCCATCCATTGGCACACAAGACTGATACTGTCGAATCTTCACGTCACCTCTACATCACCCATGTAGAAGAAGCGAGCTTAGAAGAACGCAACCTCATCATCCAAGAATTAGCTAAAGCAGGAATTGCAAGTAATGTACACTACAAACCACTTCCGCTCTTGACAGCCTATAAGAATCTTGGCTTTGATATGACGAACTATCCTAAGGCTTATGCCTTCTTTGAAAATGAAATTACGCTCCCTCTTCACACTAAATTAAGTGATGAAGAAGTGGACTATATCATTGAGACTTTCAAAACAGTTTCTGAAAAAGTGCTAACTTTATCAAAAAAATCGTAAAAAAGTCTTGACAAAGAAAAAACAAAGTATTAAAATAAGTTCAACAAATCAGAAAAGTAACTATTTTTAATCTTCAGGGAGCCTGTAGTGATTGTGAACAGGTGGTTGGAAGTAGTGAAAGTGGGCTGATTTTAAAAATGAATTTGAAACAATGAAAATTCGGTGTGCACACCTTACAGTGCAACTTGTTGTTAGACAAGGCAGAGATGTAAAGGGAAATAGTCCCTTTATAATTGAGGTGGCACCGCGTTACCAACGCCCTCACACGGAAGTATATTCTGTGTGTGGGCTTTTTTCGTAACATGATAGCGATAGAAAGTTGAAAGATTCCAACTGTCAAGGAAAGAAGCTAGTAAAAGTGTACCGAGATGAAAATCTTATCATCAATGTCTCTGGTCGTGGAGACAAGGACGTAGCTGCGATTGCAGACTACCTAGAAGCTAAAAAACAATAGATGGAAAAATTACAGTCTTTTCTCTCACAGAGAGCTTGTGGTTGCTGGAAACAAGCAGAGAAAGCTGTAAGGTTGGGTCCATCTGAAACGAGAGAAGAAAACATAATTCTCAAGGGAGTGCCCTTTATCGCACAACCTGTTACAGAATCTTTCTAAGACAGGAATGAGAGATAGGAGAAATCCTATAATTGAGGTGGCACCGCGAATTTCGTCCTCACGCAAGTTATTTTGCGTGGGGATTTTTCATACAGTCGCCACGAACTAGAAGTAGAACTGAAAGGGAAATTACAATGGAACGAATCATTCATGGAGATGTCTTATCACCAATCTTGGCTTATATGCGCCTAAAGGGGCAACACAAGGTTATCTTAGAGAGTATTCCGAGAGACAAGGAAACAGCTCGTTTTTCTATCTTAGCCTATAATCCTGTTTTTGAAATTAAGTTTGAAAATGGAATCCTCTATCAAAATGGAAAAGTGATTGATCGGGATCCCTTGGATTTCCTTTATCAAGTGACTCATAAGAGCCAGCATAATTCAGATCTCCCTTTTGGTGGTGGGGCAATTGGTTTTGTTAGTTACGATATGATTTCGCTTTATGAAAAAATTGGTCAAATTCCTCAAGATATCATTGGGACGCCAGACATGCATTTCTTCGTCTATGAGAGCTACATGGTCTTTGACCATAAGAAGGAAAAAATTCATGTTATCGAGGATGCTCTCTATAGTGAGCGTAGTCAAGAAGACTTGGAAAAAGCCTTGAACCAAGTGCTTGAGGAATTACGCATTCCTGATCCAAATGAATTTGAAGACTTGGATCTATCTCCGTTAGACTTCAAACCCCATATCGCTCCTCAGAAGTTTGAGGAAATGGTGGAAACAGCTCGTGACTTGATTCGTAATGGCGATATGTTCCAATGTGTACTCAGTCAGCGCTTCTCAGCAGAAGTTACTGGAAATCCATTTGACTTCTACAGAAATCTTCGCGTGACCAATCCATCTAATTACCTTTATTTCTATGACTTTGGTGATTATCAAATCATCGGTGCCAGTCCTGAAAGTTTGGTTTCTGTCAAAAATGGCATCGTAACAACCAATCCGATTGCAGGTACGCGACCAAGAGGAGCTACGGATGAAGAAGACAAGGCTTTGGCGACAGATCTGCTTTCGGATGAGAAGGAAACAGCAGAGCATCGGATGTTAGTAGACTTGGGTCGTAATGATATTGGTCGCATCTCTGAAACGGCCAGTGTCCAAGTCACCAAGTATATGGAAGTGGAGCTTTTCCGTTATGTCATGCATTTGACCAGTGTGGTCAAGGGGCGTTTGCTTCCAGAACTCACTGCCATGGATGCCTTGAAAGCAACACTTCCAGCTGGAACAGTGTCAGGAGCACCAAAGATTCGAGCCATGAGACGCATCTATGAACTGGAAACAGAAAAACGGGGCGTATATGCAGGAGCAATCGGCTACTTGTCTGCGACGGGTGATATGGATTTCGCCATTGCCATCCGAACGATGATTCTCAAAAATCAAACAGCTTATGTGCAGGCTGGGGCAGGGATTGTCTACGACTCCATCGCCCAAAACGAATACCAAGAAACCATTAACAAAGCTAAATCTATGACTAGAATTGGAGAACTAAGAACATGATTTTATTGATTGATAACTATGATTCTTTTACCTATAACTTGGCCCAATACATTGGGAATTTTGCAGAAGTGCAGGTCTTGAGAAATGATGATCCCAAGCTGTATGAAGAAGCTGAAAAAGCAGATGGTCTGGTCTTTTCTCCTGGTCCTGGTTGGCCAGTTGATGCTGGAAAGATGGAAGACATGATTCGTGACTTTGCTGGCAAGAAGCCAATTCTTGGGATTTGTTTGGGTCACCAAGCTATCGCAGAAGTCTTTGGCGGTAAGTTGGGCTTGGCTCCCAAAGTCATGCATGGGAAACAGAGCAATATCAGCTTTGAAGCGCCATCTGTTTTGTATCAAGGCATCGAGGATGGCCGTGCAGTCATGCGTTACCACAGTATTTTGATTGAAGAAATGCCAGAAGACTTTGAAGTGACAGCTCGCTCGACTGATGATCAAGCTATCATGGGAATTCAACATAAAAACCTACCGATTTATGGCTTCCAATACCATCCAGAGAGTATCGGAACGCCAGACGGCTTGTCTTCTATTCGGAATTTTATCGAGAAGGTTGTAAAGTGAGGAAACTAGGATGAAAGAGATTATTGAAAAACTAGCAAAATTTGAAAATTTATCAGGTGTGGAAATGACGGATGTCATAGAGCGCATCGTCACTGGGCGTGTAACGGAGGCGCAGATTGCTTCTCTCCTTTTGGCTCTTAAGATGAAGGGGGAAACACCTGAAGAGCGCACAGCCATTGCACAAGTCATGAGAGGCCATGCTCAACACATTCCAACTGAAATCCATGATGCCATGGACAACTGTGGTACAGGTGGGGATAAGTCCTTCAGCTTTAACATCTCTACAACTGCAGCCTTCGTCTTGGCTGGTGGCGGAGTTCATATGGCCAAGCATGGTAACCGTTCGATTTCTTCTAAATCTGGCTCTGCAGATGTTCTCGAAGCCTTGGGTATCAATCTTGATCTCAAACCAGCTGAACTAGGTAAGGTTTTTGATAAAACTGGAATCGTCTTTCTCTTTGCTAAAAATATGCACCCAGCCATGAAATACATCATGCCAGCTCGTTTGGAATTGGGAATTCCAACGATTATGAACTTGACTGGTCCACTGATTCACCCAATGGCCTTGGAAACACAGCTTCTTGGAATTAGTCGTCCAGAACTTCTAGAAAGTACAGCTCAGGTTTTGAAAAATATGGGTCGCAAACGTGCTATCGTGGTTGCTGGGCCAGAAGGACTGGATGAAGCTGGCTTGAATGGAACAACCAAGATTGCTCTTCTGGAAAATGGCGAAATCACCTTGTCAAGCTTTACTCCAGAGGATTTGGGAATGGAACGCTACGCTATCGAAGATATCCGTGGTGGCAATGCTCAGGAAAATGCAGAAATTTTGCTCAGCGTTCTTAAAAATGAACCAAGTCCATTCTTGGAAACGACAGTTTTAAATGCTGGTCTTGGTTTCTATGCTAATGGTAAGGTTGATAGCATCAAGGATGGAGTTGCCTTAGCTCGTCAAGTGATTGCTAGTGGCAAGGCCCTTGAAAAACTCAGACTGTTACAGGAGTACCAAAAATGAGTCAGGAATTTTTAGCACGAATTTTGGAGCAGAAGGCGCGTGAGGTTGAGCAGATGGAGCTGGAGCAAATCCAGCCTCTGCGCCAGACCTATCGCTTGGCTGACTATCTAAAACAACACCAAGACCGTTTACAGGTAATCGCTGAGGTCAAGAAAGCTAGTCCTAGTTTGGGAGATATCAATCTAGATGTGGATATTGTGCAACAGGCCCAGACTTATGAAGAAAACGGAGCAGTGATGATTTCTGTTCTGACAGATGAAGTTTTCTTTAAAGGGCATTTGGATTATCTGCGGGATATTTCCAGTCAGGTACAGATTCCGACGCTTAACAAGGACTTTATTATCGATGAAAAACAAATCATCCGAGCTCGCAATGCAGGTGCAACAGTTATCTTGCTCATCGTGGCAGCCTTGTCCGAAGAACGCCTCAAGGAACTTTTTGACTATGCGACAGAGCTTGGTCTGGAAGTTTTAGTGGAAACTCACAATTTAGCTGAACTAGAGGTAGCTCACCGCCTTGGTGCTCAAATTATCGGGGTCAATAACCGCAACTTGACCACCTTTGAAGTCGACTTGCAGACCAGTGTAGACTTGGCTCAGCACTTTGAAGAAGGGCGCTATTACATTTCTGAATCTGCTATTTTCACAGGGCAGGATGCGGAACGAGTAGCACCATACTTTAACGGAATTTTAGTAGGGACAGCTCTCATGCAGGCAGAAGATGTAGCCCAGAGAATCAAGGAGTTGCAGATTGACAAAGGTTAAAATTTGCGGATTATCTACTAAAGAAGCGGTGGAAACAGCCGTTTCAGAAGGAGCCGACTACATCGGTTTTGTCTTTGCACCTAGTAAAAGACAGGTGACCTTGGATCAGGCTGCTGAGCTGGCAAAACTTATTCCTGCAGATGTGAAAAAGGTTGGTGTATTTGTTTCACCAAGTCGGGAAGAACTGCTAGAAGTGATTGAAAAAGTTGGTTTGGACTTGGTTCAAGTTCACCGTCAGGTGGCAGATGATTTATTTGAGAATTTGCCTTGTGCCAGTATTCAGGCTGTGCAGGTGGATGGAGAGGGACATGTCCCCAATTCTCAGGCAGACTATCTACTCTTTGATGCCCCTGTGGCTGGGAGTGGCCAGACCTTTGACTGGGCTCAACTGGATACGATTGGACTAACTCAGCCTTTCTTTATCGCAGGTGGGCTTAATGAAGACAATGTAGTAAAAGCAATTCAACACTTTACTCCCTATGCAGTAGATGTATCGAGCGGAGTGGAGACAGATGGACAAAAAGATCATGAAAAGATTAGAAGATTTATAGAGAGGGTAAAGAATGGCATATCAAGAACCAAATAAAGATGGATTTTACGGAAAATTCGGTGGACGTTTCGTCCCAGAAACATTGATGACAGCAGTTTTGGAGTTGGAAAAGGCCTACCGTGAAAGTCAGGCAGATCCAAGTTTCCAAGAGGAATTAAACCAGCTCTTACGCCAGTATGTGGGGCGTGAAACTCCTCTTTACTATGCAAAAAATTTGACTCAGCATATTGGCGGAGCCAAGATTTATCTCAAACGTGAAGACCTTAACCATACAGGGGCCCACAAGATTAACAATGCCTTAGGACAAGTTTTGCTTGCCAAACGCATGGGTAAAAAGAAAATTATCGCAGAAACGGGTGCTGGCCAGCACGGTGTGGCAACTGCAACTGCTGCAGCCCTCTTTAACATGGAATGTACTATCTATATGGGTGAGGAAGATGTCAAACGCCAAGCCCTCAATGTGTTCCGTATGGAGCTTTTGGGAGCTAAGGTTGAGGCAGTGACAGATGGTTCACGCGTGCTCAAGGATGCGGTCAATGCAGCCCTTCGTTCATGGGTAGCAAATATCGATGATACCCACTATATCCTTGGTTCTGCCTTGGGACCTCATCCATTCCCAGAAATTGTTCGTGATTTCCAAAGTGTCATTGGTCGAGAAGCTAAACAACAGTATCGCGATATGACAGGTCAAGATCTGCCAGATGCCCTAGTAGCCTGTGTTGGTGGTGGTTCTAATGCTATAGGGCTCTTCCATCCCTTTGTAGAAGATGAGTCTGTAGCTATGTATGGGGCTGAAGCAGCAGGACTTGGTGTGGATACAGAGCATCACGCAGCGACTTTGACTAAGGGTCGTCCGGGTGTCCTTCACGGTTCCCTCATGGATGTGCTCCAAGATGCCCATGGTCAAATTCTTGAAGCCTTCTCTATCTCAGCAGGTTTGGACTATCCTGGTATCGGTCCAGAACATTCTCACTATCACGATATCAAACGTGCCAGCTATGTTCCTGTGACAGACGAGGAAGCCTTGGAAGGATTCCAACTCTTGTCTCGTGTGGAAGGGATTATCCCAGCCTTGGAATCTAGCCATGCTATCGCCTTTGCGGTGAAATTGGCCAAAGAACTTGGACCAGACAAAGCCATGATAGTCTGTCTATCAGGTCGTGGGGACAAGGATGTGGTTCAAGTCAAAGACCGCTTGGAAGCAGATGCAGCAAAGAAGGGAGAAGCTCATGCCTAAGACACTAACAGAAAAATTAAATGCTATTAAAGCAGCTGGAAAAGGAATTTTCGTTCCCTATATCATGGCTGGTGACCACGAGAAAGGTTTGGATGGTCTAGCTGAAACAATCCATTTTTTAGAAGATTTGGGTGTTTCAGCTATTGAATTGGGCATTCCCTTTTCAGATCCTGTCGCAGATGGACCTGTTATCGAAGAAGCTGGCTTGCGCAGTTTAGCCCACGGGACCTCTACCCAGTCTTTGGTTGAAACCTTGAAAACTATTCAAACAGAGGTTCCGCTGGTCATCATGACCTACTTCAACCCCCTCTTTCAGTACGGTGTGGAGAACTTTGTCAAAGATTTGGCTGATACAGCGGTTAAGGGTTTGATTATTCCTGACCTGCCTCATGAGCATGCCAACTTTGTAGAACCATTTTTGGCAGATACAGACATTGCTTTGATTCCTCTAGTTAGTTTGACGACAGGAATTGAGCGTCAGAAAGAGTTGATTGATGGGGCGGAGGGATTCGTCTATGCCGTTGCCATCAATGGGGTGACAGGAAAATCAGGCAATTACCGTGCAGACTTGGACAAGCACTTGGCACAATTGCATCAAGTGGCTGATATCCCAGTCTTGACAGGTTTTGGCGTATCTAGTCAAGCCGATGTAGAACGCTTTAATGCGGTATCAGATGGTGTTATCGTTGGTTCAAAAATCGTAAAAGCTCTCCATGAAGGAGAGCCGATTGAGGACTTTATCAAACAAGCAGTAGCTTACCAAAAATAATCACACAAGCAGCGAGTAAGAGGAAAGGCACGAAAGGAAGTCTTTCCTTTTTCTTTTGCAGGAGAAAGGCTAGAATTCCTGTTGCAGAAGCAAACTGAATCAAGATCAACAACTCTGTCGCACTAAAGATAAGAGAACAAGAAGCTAAAAAGAGAAAATCCCCTGCGCCCATGCGGATATCAATAAAATGAGCCAAAATTCCAAGGACAAGGAAGAAGACCATGACTAGATTCCAACCGGAGCCGGCCATTAGGATTAGGTGGAAAGTCATCCAGACCAGTAAGGGATATTCCTGATGGCGAAAGTCGTAGATGCCCAAGGTCAAACCAGCAGTGATTAGGATGACTTGACTCAAGGAAAGTAATTCCCAAAAGTAAAGCAGAAATATGAGTCCTAAGCTTAGTTCAAAAAGGGCATACCAGACAGGATAAGGAGCCTTGCAGTAGCGACAGCGAAAGCGATTGAGCACCTGTGAGAGAATCGGAATCAAATCTAAGGGACGCAAGGGAGTCTGACAGGAATCGCAGTGACTAGCTGGACTGATAATGGATTGCTCTGGAAAACGGTCAATGACCAAACCAAGAAAGGAAGCGAGAATGCTCCCGACAAGAAAAAATAAAAATCAATCATACTTATCTATTCGTAAAAAATAGGAGAAGTAGTATAATGGAGAAACATAGATAAGATGGTGAGGAAATAGATGACAATTCATTTTGAAGAAAATGTGAGCGCAGAAAATGCTCAGCTCGTATGCCAATGGTCCAACTCCCTTGGCAAATCATTTCAAGAACAATGGATGGGAACAATGATTCCTTTTCCCTTGACAATTCAAGTCTTGCAAGAGTTGGAAGGAATCTCTTCAATCTTTGAAGGACAAGAGTTTGTCGGGCTTATCCAGAAAATCAGGCTAGAAGACAGTAATCTTCATATTGGAAGATTTTTTATCAACCCCCAGAAACAGGGGCAAGGCTTAGGTAGCCAGGCTTTAAGGAAATTTGTTAGTTTGACCTTTGAAAATGAAGACATAGATACTATTTCTCTAAATGTCTACGAGGCAAATCAAAGAGCTCAGAATCTTTACCAAAAAGAAGGATTTGAAATCGTTCAAATGGTTGAAGCACCTGAAAGGAAATATATTATGAAAAAGAGGAGATAGAAAGTAAAAATACTTGAAATCAATCTTGACTGCGATGATGAACCTGAATCAGCCCCTCAAAAGGGACTGTATATGAATGAACGTTACCAGTGTTTAAAAACTAAAGAATATCAGGCACTTTTATCTTCCAAGGGTAGACAAATTTTCGCTAAACGTAAGATTGATATGAAATCTGTCTTTGGGCAGATAAAGGTTTGTTTGGGTTATAAGAGATGTCATCTGAGAGGTAAGTGTAAAGTAAGAATTGACATGGGATTCGTACTCACGGTCAACAACCTGCTGAAATATAATAAGAGAAAGAGGCGAAATTAAAAAGCTAGAGTTCCGCAATTGGAAATCTCTAGCTTTTTGTTTTCTGAGAATCATCTTGACTAATGTTACTAAAAAGATAAAGTAACTTTTAGCCTTATTTATTGTCGCCACTCAACATGTTTTTAACACCTTCGATAGCGCCTTCTACAGCGTCTTTGGCATCTTCAGCAACTTCTTTTACTTTAGAAACAACTTTTTCTGCTGTTCCTTCTTTTTCTAATTTTTCATCACCGATGGCTTTCCCAACACCTTCTTTAATAGAACCTTTAGCTTGATTTAATTTTTCTTCTACTGACATGATAATTTCTCCTGTTATATTTATTTTATCTTAGTTTACACGAGTGTTTTCGTGAGATACTACACCAGTTGCTGCACCTTTAACAGCTTCTACACCTTCGCTAACTTTTTCTTGAACAGTTGAGAAACCAGATCCAAGACTAGATTTAGCTTTTTCGAATTGTTCTGAAGCGAATTCTCCTGTTGATTCAGCAACGTCAGATACGCGATCTTGAAGGCTTACTGAATCTGCTTTATGTTGTTCTTTAGTTTTGATGTCGACAACGTTTACGTTGATTTCAACAACTTCCAAGTCAGTCATTTTAGCAACTTCTGAAGATACGATTTCTCTGATTTCTGAATATAAAGCTGGAACATTTTTTTGGTACTCAACAATAACGTTTAAGTCAACTGCAACTTGTGTTTTACCAACTTCTACGTTAACACCACTTGTTACGTCATCACTGTTAACGATTTTTTCTTTAAGATTTGAGAAGAAACCACCGTCGATTCCCAAAAGACCTGAAACGTTTTCTAGTGACAGACCAATGATTTTTTGGATAACTTTATCTTCGTAAGTAAGTTCCCCTTTGATTTCGTGAGCTACAACAGTAGCATCTTTCTTTTCTACGTTAGTGTTTGTGTTTTTTTCGTTTGACATATGAAACTCCTTTAATTAAATTAGTAATTTTTATTTTTTTATTTATCTATATAGTTTTTTTCGATATAGAATCCAGCTGCAACTCCCAGTGCTCCTAAAATCAATACAAATATTGTTTTGAAGAAGCCAAAGGAGACAATCAAACAAGCGAGAAATACGCCTATGAGACCAGCGATAATTGGATATCGATATTGTTTAAGCCATTCCATTTTTTACTTCCTTACTTCACACGACTAACAGTCTTTTTGTTTTGGGGTTTTGGTTTAGGCTGGTAGTCTTTTACTAGAACTTCTAGTTTAACCTGACGCTCAATACCAAAAAACTGCTTCAATCCATTAGTTATTTCACTTTGAATTATTTGGCATCTGTCAGCGATGTTGTCCGAAGGAAGAATTTTACCTTCTACATGAACGAAACATTTATTTTTTCGTAAATTTACATGAACAGTTGGGTTCTTGATCAATCCATGATCACTCACCAAACTTCTAACAAAACCTTCAATTGCCGAATTCTTTAATTTTAATGTATCGTTTTTAGTTTCAAGTTGAATTTCCAAATAACGTTTAGGATAAAACAACACAACTAACATCGATAACAAAACTAAAGTTGATAGAGCCACTATCCCCCAGAATATATATCTAGAGAGATAAAATTCAACGAAATGATTCTGTCTCCAGCTAAATAGCTGAATGCCTAGATCACTAACTTGATGATAATCTATCAAAACAGGAAGGAAAATTGTCAAGATTAAAATACAGAAAATAATGAAACATATTTTCTTTGCTTTTGACATATACAATCCTTTCGATTTAACATTTAAACTATTTTTTACCCGTCTAATCTATTTAAAAATAGTTTATTCTACAAGTAATTATTTTTTACCTGTAAAGAATGATACTACAGTAACAACAATTGCTGCTCCTGCAATAGATGGGATCAAAGCCATTCCAGCGATGGATGGGCCCCAACTACCTAAAAGGGATTGTCCTACAGATGACCCGATTAAACCAGCGAATACATTTGCGACGATTCCCATAGAACTACCTTTTTTAGTGATTCTACCTGCTACAAGTCCAATCAGACCTCCAGCAATGATTGACCACAACATTGCTTACCCTCCTTTTTTATTTTAATATCAAAAAATAAATCAATTTCTTTGATTATTTCTATTATATAATTTTAATACAAAAAATCAATTATTTTGATTGTTATATAATTTTAATATCAAAAAATCAAATTCTTTGATTGTTGCTATTATATAATTTTTAAAATTAAAAATATACTCTTTCGACTTGAATTTGATTCTGTATTCACGCCCTCAATAGACGGTAAAATAAGAAAATTGTTTATATATTGCTCCCGTAGTGTTATTATACGAAATAAAGGATCTTAGTAAAAGTCGTTACAGCATGTTCTACCTATTCTTTGTGGTATAATTGCAAGAGGTTTAATCCGATAATTTATAAAGAGAGAAAGACATTCATGAGAGATTTATTATCTAAAAAAAGTCATAGGCAATTAGAATTATTAGAATTATTATTTGAACATAAACGTTGGTTTCATCGTTCTGAACTAGCAGAGTTACTAAATTGTACAGAACGTGCAGTCAAAGATGATCTATCCCATGTTAAATCTGCTTTTCCTGACTTGATTTTTCATTCTTCTACTAATGGTATACGCATTATTAATACCGATGATAGTGATATTGAAATGGTTTACCATCATTTCTTTAAGCGTTCAACTCATTTTTCGATTTTAGAATTTATCTTCTTTAATGAAGGTTGTCAAGCTGAGAGTATTTGTAAAGAATTTTATATCAGTTTCTCCTCTCTTTACCGTATCATCAGTCATATTAATAAAATTATTAAGAAACAATATCGTTTTGAAATCAGCCTTAATCCAGTTCGAATCACAGGAAATGAGATTGATATCCGTTATTTTTTTGCTCAGTATTTTTCAGAGAAATATTATTTCCTTGAATGGCCTTTTGAAGATTTTTCAGTAGAACCTTTGTGTAAGCTGTTAGCACTAGTCTATAAAGAAACAGCATTTCCTGTCAATTTCGCAACTCAAAGAATGCTAAAGTTGCTCCTCGTTACGAATTTATATCGAATAAAGTTTAGTCATTTCTTGGAAGTTGAGAAAAATTCTTTTAACAATCAATTGTTAGAATCTTTCATGCAGGCAGAAGGAATCGAAGACATTGTAGCGAGCTTTGATTCTGAATATCACATCTTTCTGAATAAAGAAGTGATAGGTCAACTGTTTGTATCCTATTTTCAAAAAATGTTTTTCATAGACGAAGAAGTATTTCTGAACTATGCCAAAACAGACAGTTATGTAAAAAAATCATATCGATTATTGGGAGAGTTAGTTGATCAGGTATCAAGAGAGTATAATCTTCAAATAGACAATAAGGACAATCTAATCTGGCATCTACATAATACGGCACATCTGCATCGTCAGGAATTATCTACAGAGTTTATCCTTTTTGATCAAAAAGGCAATACAATCAAGAACTTTCAAAATATTTTTCCTCGATTTGTTTCGGAGGTGAAGGAAGGAATTGAACATTATCTAGAGGCTTTGGATATGGATTGTAATTCGATGAAAGTCAATCATTTATCCTATACTTTTATCACCCATAGCAAACACTTAGTTCTAAATCTTTTACAAAATCAACCCAAATTAAAGGTTTTAGTCATGAGCAATTTTGATCAGTATCATGCAAAATCAGTAGCAGAAACACTTTCTTATTATTGCAGCAACAATTTTGAACTGGAAGTTTGGAGTGAATTAGAGTTATCACTTGAGTCTCTAAAAGATTCACCTTACGATATCATTATTTCTAATTTTATTATTCCTCCTATTGAAAATAAGAGACTGATCTATTCCAATAATGTCAATACAGTCGCTCTCATCTCTTTGCTTAACGCAATGATGTTTATTCGATTAGATGAGTAACCTAAAATAAAAATGCTATTTCTCGTTTTGAACTGTACCTCAAAAGTTAGATAGAAAAAATCTAATTTTTGGGGTGTTTTTGTTAAGAAAAGACCTTCAATCATTTAAGCAAAATGTACATCTAGATTCATAGTCCTCTAAAACTCTTGCTTTTTTTGTAGAAGATACGAAAAAAGCCTTGTAACCAAGGCTTTTCCTGTTGTATTTAGATGCCCCTTACAGTCGATTTGGAGTTAAAATAAGTAAAAATGAGTAACAAAAATATTGATAAATCAAGGTTTTGCCACTCTCTAAATCGTATGTAAAAATAAAAGGTAGAACAAAAGTAGAACAGATTATTATTTTTCTTCTTTATCACAAAATCTCCCTACGTTAGTAAGGAGATTTATTTTTTATTGTGATTTTTTGCGTTTACGGTATACAAGACCGATAGAAGATAAAGCTGTGATAATCGCAAGAGTAGCAGTATTAGTATGCTTTTCTCCTGTATTTGGAAGTTGTTTCTTAGGTTCTGCTTTAACATTTGTAGCTTTTGCAGGCGCTTGATATGTTTTATCTCCTTTAGTTCCTACTGTTGCAACTACAGCCTTATTTTGAGCCTTGGCATCTACAACATCAACCACTTTACCGTCAGCATCAAGGACAGGTTTAACCTCTCCACCTGACTGCACAATAGCATCCTTCTTGTCTTTCAAAGCTTGCAAGCGTTGTTGTTCAGCAAGGTATGCGTCATGGTCAGCTTTGAGTTGCTTAAAGTTCTCATACCCACGAGCCTTAGCTTCAGCGATACCCTCAAGACGAGCCAACTCGTCCTTAGCAGTCTTCAACTCAGCACGAAGTACACCAAGTTTAGCATTAGCATCAGTAAGCTCTTTGTCCAAAGCCTTAAGGACTTCATCACGCTTAGTAAGGGCAAGTTCAAGAACTGTGTAGATGTCACTAGCCTCTTTAGACGCTTCACGTTTGCGAGCAAGGTCTTGACCAGCTGACTTACGAGCCAAGACTGCTACATCGTGGGCTTTAGTAAGGACTTCCAATTCACCTTTGGCAGTTGCAAGGGATTGGTTGGCAGTTGATTGTTCAGCCTTAGCAGTTTCAAGAGCTGACTTAGCATCAGCAAGAGCCTTAGCTTTGTCAGTAGCGTTTGATTTAGCTAGAGCAAGCGATTCCTTAGCAGTTTGTAATGCTTTAGTGTCTTGTGCTAGTTTATCTTTAGCATCAGCAAGAGCCTTTTCAAGAGCTGGAACATCAATCTTGTTACCTACTACGTTAGATAAGTTAGTACGAGCATTAGCAAGAGCTGTTTCTGCATTAGTGTAGGTAGTTTGTGCTGATTTGACGGCTGTTTTAGATTCTTGAGAGGCTTTGACTGCTTCGTTGTAGGCTTTTTGAGCAGATTTAACTGCTTTTTCATCTACTTTCTTAGTAGTTGCAGTAGTTGATTGAGGGGCTGACAATGTGATAGATGCTTCATAGCCTTTATTAAGTTGGCTAATCATAGCACCGATACCCACTCCAAGGATAGTCTTATCAGCATCACGCAATCCAAGAAGAGAAAGTGCACCACTGAAACGGTCTTCACTACCTGTATTAGACTCCCCACCCATCAAGGTATTAACGATACCTGAGTATAATACTTGCTTGATGCGAGCCATAGTTGTAAGGTTCTCACCAAGACCAAGGAAATGAGGGATACTTGAAGTACGAACTGCTAAAGCAGAACCAGTCGTATTTGCAGTTTTCTTAGCCATGTTTAGCTTATCAGACAAGCTAAGGGTTTGGTTGTTTAGTGGATTGTATTCACCACTATTACCTGCAACATAGCCATTTGCGTTGTTGTTAAAGGCTTCAGCCAATTTAAGAGAACTATCACCTACTGTAACAGGTTTAGTACCAAACTTAGCACGCAATTCGTTGACAATTGACGCTGCATAGGTAGTCAATCGGATTTGTTGGTCTTTAGTTAAGTGTTGGAAGTCAGCAATTTCTGTTGCATCTGTGTCTTCTGCACCGTAAGGGATGTACTGACCTTTGTAATAACGTGTACCTGTAGAGTTGAAATCGTTAAGAGAGTCGGCAGTTGCACCGTATTTAGGGTCAGCATAAGGAACTTCATAAACTGCAGTGTCTACTGCATCTGTAGTACCTGCACCGTTGGCAAGAGCCTTGATTGCATCAATATACCCTTGTGAAAGAGCTGGAGAGTAAGTTGCCTTAGGAATATCGTACATTGTTTCAGAAGATGTAGTTGTTTCAGTAACACCCTGTTTAGCTACTTCTAGGGCTGATTTAGCTGTAGTGACTGCCTTATCTTTGTTAGACTGGTCAGCTTTAGCATTAGCAAGGGCTGTAGTAGCTTGAGATAGCTGGGCTTCAGCGCTAGATACCCTAGTTTGGGAGTCTTTGACAGCTTGTTCTTTGTTAGATTGAGCCTTTTTAGCATTGTCAAGGTTAGTCTGAGCAGTCGATACGGCTTGAGTGTCAGTCTTGACTTTGTTAGTAAGCGTAGCTACCTTTTTTTCAAGGGGAGCAACATCAGTAGTAGATGAAAGAGAATCTACTTTCTTCTGAGCGTCAGCTACCTTATTAGCTGTAGCAGTGGCAGTTTTCTCAGCATTTGATACTACCTTAGTTTGGTCAGCAACCTTCTCAGCCGTAGTAGAAACAGACTTATCAGCGTCAGCTACAGTTTTTTCAGCCGTAGCAAGCTCATTAGCTTTCTTTTCAGCATCTGCCTTAGCCTCAGCTACCTTTTCAGGTGTAACAGACTTAGCTTCTTCTGTTTTCTTAGTAGTATCAGCGATAGTCTTTTCTACATTGGCAATGTTTGCTTCAGTAGTTGAAACAACTTCTTTTTGCTTAGCTACATCCTGACTAGCCTTATCAGATTCAGCCTTAGCCTTGTCAACGTCTTGTTGGGTAGAAACTTTAGGTTTAACATCGTCCTTAGCAACTACCCTAGTTGCAGGTTCGTTAACGGCTACTTCAGTTTCGTTAGCTGATACCCCAGTAGATACCCCAAAAGCTGTAAGTGCTAAAGTAGAAACGACTGCACCAGTACGCAATTTCTTGATGGTTCCGTGACCTTGTGTGTTTGATTCTATCATATAAACTCCTTTATGTCTTAAAAGACTGTTTTATAAATAATATTATACCACACTTTACAGTCTTTTAAATATTATTTTTGTAACTATTTCAGTCTTTTGATAATGATTTATTCAATGGGATAAACTTGTATGATAGTTATGAGGTACTATCATGACTGAAAAAATAAATTTAAGAGAATTTGTTGCAAAACAAATCAGACTTCTAAGACTGAAAAGCGGAATGACACAAGAATATCTAGCAGAAAAAGCTGATTTGGGTTTTAACTATATATATAGGTTAGAGAATAAACAGTTAAACGTTAAGCTTGAGACTATTGAAAAAATCATACAAGCGCTTGAAGTTGATATGAATACTTTTTTTGATATTGAAAATCAAAATCAAAGCGGAGAATTTTCACAACTCATTGAAGATATTAGAAATCTACCAACAGAAAAAAGAGAACCTACTATAAAAGCTCTCCGAGATATATTAAAACAAATAAATTAAGCCAAGTATTTTTGAACTTGGCTTTTTTAAATTTGCTAATTTAGTTTTTAGTTTCTTTCTTTATACCATGCCCTGTTTTAGTCTGACTATAAATAAATTCAGATATATCTTCACCATTCAATTCTTTCTTAGCGTTATTGAATAACCAATCTAGTAAAACAAATTTATCATAAGTTTTTCCAAATTTAATGTTAAATTCATTCATACTAGCTAGTCCATTAGTTGCTTTTTCAATGCAATCTAATAAGAAAATTTCCTTTTCTATGATGTTGTGTATGGAGTTCCTAGTAATAATGCAGTAAATCAAAGTTTACAATCGCTACTAAAAAAATTAGATATTTCTCCATATAATTTAACAGCTACGGGTATTAGACATACTTATGCTAGTATGTTGCTTGCAAAAGGAATTGATATCTGGGTAGTTGCTCATGTGATGGGCCATAAAAATATAAAACAGGTAACAGAAACGTATGGTCATCTTTTGAAAGAGAAGAAAGAAGAACATCAGATTATTCGAAACCTTTTAAGTGAGTATTCGTTGGTAGAACAAAAGTAGAACAAATAAGCAAAAAAGCCTTTATTCCAAGGCTTTTCCTGTTGTATTAGATGCCCCCTACAGGGATCGAACCTGTGACCCACGGATTAAGAGTCCGCTGCTCTGCCAGCTGAGCTAAGGAGGCAAAGAAAAAAGCTGTATTGGTGCCGAAACTTCACGGTTTGTATTGAACCCGCGCAATTAAGCAGGTGGGCAACTCGCTCTAACTGAAGCTGTTTCCGTGTGAGACGGCCTACATGCTGTTAGAAGACTTTTGTTTCCCTAATAATACAAAAAATAGTCGGTCAACACTTAAGTGTGAAGTCGTACACCACAGCGTTTCTATGTTTATATGATACCACTTTTTCAAAAAAAATCAAGAGGAAAGTGCAATTTTTTGAAAAGGATTTCAGATTTTTCGCAAACGGTCGATAGCTTCCTTTCTTTGAGCCAAAGCCCGTTCATATTTACCAGTGTCTTCTGCTTGAAAATAGTGATGACTGCGAATTTTTTCTGGCAGATAGTCTTGCTTGACCCAATTTCCAGGATAGTTGTGTGGATAGAGGTAGTCTTGGGCATTCCCCAGTTCCTTGCTTCCGCTGTAGTGGCCATCACGCAGGTGTCTCGGAATGGGCAAGTGCCCTGATGTTTTGAGGTCGGCAAGTGCCTTATCCATAGCTACATAGGCTGAGTTGGATTTTGGAGAAAGGGCCAAATCAATCACGACATTGGCAATGAGAATGCGAGCTTCGGGGAAGCCAATCTTTTGGGCAGCATCCAGAGCAGTCACAGTATGAATCTGAGCTTCAGGATTGGCCAAGCCGATATCTTCATAGGCGATAACGGTCAAGCGACGCGCGAGACTAGGCAGGTCCCCAGCCTCAATCAAGCGGGCAGCATAGTGAAGACTAGCATCAACATCTGAGCCACGGATAGACTTTTGTAGGGCAGATAGAACGTCATAGTGACCGTCTCCATCCTTGTCCATGGTAATGTAGCTCCGCTGCAGGCTATTTTCCATGATGTCGAGGGTGATATAGCGGATGCCCTTGTCATTCTCAGGGGTAGAGAGAACAGCCAAATCCAGTGAGTTGAAGGCAGAACGTAGGTCTCCGTTTGTAGAAGTTGAGATGAAATCCAGCGCATCCTCATCTAGTTCTACTGGAAAATCAAAACCACGCTCAGGGTTACTTAGAGCTATCTGAAGAGCCTCTTTGACGTCTTGGTTAGACAGAGGTTCCAACTCAAAAATCTGAACACGGCTACGAATGGCAGGAGTGACAGAAAAGAAAGGATTTTCAGTCGTAGCGCCAATCATGATGATCAGACCACTTTCCAAGAGAGGCAAGAGGAAGTCTTGCTTGGTTTTATCTAGTCTATGAATCTCGTCTAGCAATAGGACGAGACCACCAGAGAATTTAGCCTCTTCCGCGATTTCTTGCAGTCGCTTTTTACTATCAACTGTCGCATTGAAGGTTCGAAAGGCATACTTTGTAGTCCCAGCGATGGCAGAGGCAATACTGGTCTTGCCGATTCCTGGAGGTCCGTAGAGAATCATGGAGGACAAGCGATTGGCTTCCACCATGCGACGGATGATTTTTCCAGGTCCGACCAGATGCTCCTGACCAATGACCTGGTCGATGGTTTTAGGGCGCATACGAAGCGCGAGATTGTCTGGCATAGCAGTCCTTTCTAACGTAGATTTTCTGATGTATATGTGGTAAGATGGTAGTATCTATTTTAGCATATTTCCGAGCAATCGGGGCGATTAAAGAGTCGCATAGAAAGAGGACAAAATGGCAACATACGGATTTTTAGATGTTTTAGAGGAAGAGTTGGAGAAGAACTTTCCCTTTGACTTTGAGATTAGTTGGGACAAGCGTAACCACGCAGTTGAAGTGAGTTTTTTGTTAGAAGCGCAAAACGCTGCAGGCGTGGAGATGGTGGATGAAGACGGAGAGGTTTCGTCAGATGACATTCTCTTTGAAGAAGCAGTTCTTTTCTACAATCCTGCTAAATCAACAGTCAATGCAGAAGACTATTTGACTGTCATCCCTTACCTGCCTAAAAAAGGATTTTCTCGTGAATTCTTAGCTTATTTTGCGCTATTTCTCAAAGATACTGCAGAGGTTGGACTAGATGCCCTCATGAACTTTTTGGAAGACCCAGAAGCAGAAGAATTTGTCATGGAATGGAACCAAGAAGTCTTTGAAGAAGGAAAAGCAGGCTTGGAAGAGGGAGAATTTTACCCTTATCCGAGGTATTAGGAGTCTAGCATGGAAATAGAACTTACTGATTTCCAAGGTTGCAAGATTGCCTTATTTTGTGGTGATAAGCTACTGGTCATCTTGCGTGATGATAAGGCAAGCATTCCCTGGCCTAATATGTGGGAACTGCCCGGTGGTGGGCGAGAGGGGGATGAAAGTCCTTTTGAATGTGTGGCGCGTGAAGTTTATGAAGAACTGGGAATTCATTTGACTGAGGATTGTCTACTTTGGGCGAAGGTTTATCCAAGTATGCTTTTTGCGGATAAACAATCTGTATTTCTAATCGGTCTGTTGACACAGGCCCAGTTTGACAGTATCGTCTTTGGAGATGAGGGACAGGGTTATCAGTTAATGAATGTTGAGGAGTTTCTTAGTTCCAGTCAAGTTGTACCTCAGTTGCAAGAGAGAGTAAAAGATTATTTAAAAGTAAGTGATTAGAAAGGATGGTTCGGTTAGATTTCTAAACTGAACCCGCCCTAAGCACTGTGCCAAAAAGATAAACTTCTCTTAGACACAAGCGTCTTCAGAGAAGTTCCTATTTTGGCTTTGTGTTTTACGGGCTTGGTATCTTAATTATGGAAACATGGCAAGAGTTAAAAGTTACAGTCAAGCGTGAGGGAGAGGAGTTGGTTTCCAATCTCCTGATTGAGCTGGGAGCGCAAGGTGTTGCGATTGAAGACAGCATGGACTATGTGGGAAATGTTGACCGCTTTGGCGAGATTTTCCCAGAGGTCGAGCAGCAAGAAGAAATAGTTGTGACAGCCTATTATCCTGATACGGTGGATGTGGCAGTGGTTGAGGCAGACTTACAGGCTCGTTTAGCAGAATTGATAGATTTTATGGATTTGGGTGAGGTCAAGATGGGGACGACTGCCTTGGCTGAGGAAGACTGGGCAGACAACTGGAAGAAATACTATGAGCCAGCTCGAATTACTCATGACTTGACTATCGTGCCGTCTTGGACAGACTATGAGGCGACTGCGGGAGAAAAGATTATCAATCTGGATCCAGGTATGGCTTTTGGTACGGGGACCCATCCAACGACTAAGATGAGCCTCTTTGCCTTGGAGCAGGTCCTTCGTGGTGGCGAAACGGTGCTGGATGTGGGGACTGGTTCAGGGGTTCTCTCTATTGCAAGCTCGCTTCTGGGTGCTAAGGAAATTTTCGCCTACGACCTAGATGATGTGGCAGTTCGTGTTGCTCAGGAAAATATTGAGCTCAACCCTGGCATGGAAAATATCCATGTAGCGGCTGGAGATTTGCTTACAGGCGTGGAGATTGAAGCAGATGTGATTGTGGCTAATATTTTGGCGGATATCCTCATTCATCTGACAGAGGATGCTTATCGCTTGGTCAAGGATGAAGGCTACCTCATCATGAGTGGCATTATCAAGGACAAGTGGGACATGGTGCGCGAGTCGGCTGAGTCAGCTGGATTTTTCCTCGAAACTCACATGATTCAAGGGGAATGGAATGCCTGTGTCTTTAAGAAAACCAAGGATATTTCCGGTGTGATTGGAGGCTAGCATGCAACAGTATTTTGTCAAAGGCAGTGCTATCTCTCCTGTCACCATCGAGGACAAGGAAACCAGCAAGCATATGTTTCAGGTTATGCGCTTGAAAGAAGATGATGAGGTTACTTTGGTCTTTGATGATGGCATTAAACGTTTGGCGCGCGTCTTGGATGTTGAAAATCGTCAGTTTGAGTTGGTTGAAGAGTTAGCTGACAATGTGGAACTACCAGTCCAAGTGACCATCGCATCCGGCTTTCCTAAGGGAGACAAGCTGGAGTTTATCGCTCAAAAAGTAACCGAACTGGGTGCCAGCCAGATTTGGGCCTTTCCTGCTGATTGGTCGGTAGCCAAGTGGGATGGCAAGAAATTGGGTAAAAAGGTTGAAAAACTAGAAAAAATTGCCCTTGGAGCAGCAGAACAAAGCAAGCGTAATATCGTTCCAAGTATTCAGCTTTTTGAAAGGAAAGCAGACTTTCTAGCCCAACTTGACCAGTTTGACCGTATCGTAGTGGCCTATGAAGAGTCGGCCAAAGAAGGTGAAGCCGCTGCACTTTTACAAGTAGTTAGTGGCATTGAAAAAGGAGCTAAATTGCTCTTTATCTTTGGCCCAGAAGGTGGCCTGTCACCTACAGAAATTGAAAGTTTCGAAGCTAAGGGAGCAGTCTTAGCAGGACTTGGTCCTCGCATTTTGCGAGCAGAAACAGCGCCACTTTACGCCTTATCAGCCCTTAGTGTTTTATTAGAATTAGAGAAATAAGAGGAAGAAAATGGAACAAAAACACCGTTCAGAATTTCCAGAGAAGGAACTTTGGGATTTAACAGCCCTATATCAAGACCGTGAGGATTTCTTGCGTGCAATCGAGAAGGCTCGCGAAGACATCAATCAATTTAGCCGTGATTACAAGGGAAATCTTCATACTTTTGAAGATTTTGAGAAGGCCTTTGCGGAATTGGAACAAATCTACATTCAGATGAGCCATATTGGTAACTATGGCTTTATGCCTCAGACGACAGACTATAGCAATGACGAATTTGCCAATATTGCCCAAGCTGGTATGGAATTTGAAACAGATGCCAGTGTAGCCTTGACCTTTTTTGACGATGCTTTGGTGGAAGCTGATGAGAAAGTCTTGGACCGTTTGGGGGAACTTCCCCACTTGACGGCAGCTATTCGTCAGGCCAAAATCAAAAAAGCCCACTACCTTGGAGCAGATGTGGAGAAGGCCTTGACCAATCTCGGTGAAGTTTTCTACAGTCCACAGGATATTTACACTAAGATGCGAGCTGGTGACTTTGAAATGGCTGACTTTGAAGCTCATGGCAAGACCTACAAAAACAGTTTTGTTACCTATGAGAATTTCTACCAAAACCACGAGGACGCAGAGGTTCGTGAGAAATCCTTCCGTTCCTTCTCAGAGGGACTTCGTAAGCACCAAAATACGGCTGCCGCAGCCTATTTAGCCCAAGTCAAGTCTGAAAAACTCTTGGCGGATATGAAGGGCTATGACTCAGTTTTTGATTATCTTTTAGCTGAGCAGGAAGTAGACCGTACCATGTTTGACCGTCAGATTGACCTCATCATGAAGGATTTTGCGCCAGTTGCTCAGAGATACCTCAAGCATGTTGCCAAGGTAAATGGTCTTGAAAAGATGACCTTTGCAGACTGGAAATTGGACTTGGATAGTGCACTCAATCCTGAAGTGACTATTGATGATGCCTATGATTTGGTCATGAAGTCGGTAGAACCTTTGGGGCAGGAATATTGTCAGGAAGTTGCTCGTTACCAAGAAGAACGCTGGGTGGACTTTGCTGCTAATAGTGGCAAAGATTCTGGTGGTTATGCGGCGGATCCATATCGCGTGCACCCATATGTCCTTATGAGTTGGACAGGCCGTTTGAGTGATGTCTATACCTTGATTCATGAGATTGGGCATTCTGGTCAATTCATCTTTTCGGACAATCACCAGAGCTACTTCAATGCCCACATGTCTACCTACTATGTCGAAGCACCGTCAACCTTCAATGAGTTACTTTTAAGTGATTACTTGGAGCACCAGTCTGACGACCCTCGTCAAAAACGCTTTGCTCTGGCTCACCGCTTGACAGACACCTACTTCCATAACTTTATTACTCACCTCTTGGAAGCAGCCTTCCAGCGTAAGGTGTATACATTGATTGAAGAAGGGGAGACCTTCGGAGCAAGCAAACTCAATAGTATTATGAAGGAAGTCTTGACGGATTTCTGGGGAGATGCCATTGAAATCGACGATGATGCAGCTTTGACTTGGATGCGCCAAGCTCACTACTACATGGGCTTGTATAGCTACACCTACTCAGCAGGACTAGTCATCTCGACAGCTGGTTACCTCCATCTTAAAAACTCAGAAACTGGAGCTGAAGACTGGCTCAATCTCCTCAAATCAGGTGGTAGCAAGACACCACTTGAGTCAGCCATGATTATCGGTGCTGATATTTCAACAGACAAACCACTCCGTGATACCATTCAATTCTTGTCAGACACGGTTGACCAGATTATCACCTACAGTGCCCAGTTGGGAGAGTAGGGGAATAGAGAGCTTGTTCTAGAATGATGTTTATGAGCTTGTTAAGCGTCATTCTATTTGTTTTAGCTGTAGCTATTTTCAAACACGCCGTTGAAGGTCGTGATGTTAAATTTAAACTTGCTGTAGAGTTGATATTGATAGTTATTTACTTCATTGTATATCAGATTGTGTTTAATTGAGAATTCAATATTAAGTCATTTAAGGCTGGTTTTTTGAACAGCTGCTAGAAATGTAGAGGTATTGACCATGTATCAAAAGTTACGTAGAAAAATAGCAGAAGAAAAACCAAGTTATAACCAGGAAGAAATCCAGTGGTTGCTTGATCATTTGGGAGATTCTTCTCCAGAAATTCGCGATGACCTTGTTTTTACAAGCTTTGCTAGAGGGATTCAGAAAGAGCTATTTACACAGGAACAATTTCATTTCATTGCTGAGGAAATTTCATCTGATGGAGGGTTAGATAAAGAGATTGATAAGGTAGGCCTGTCAACCCTTGAACGTTCTTTTAGAGCACTTGTTTATGCAAATCTCTTGTCTGCAGATGCCAACCAGCAATCGATTTTTTATCAGGGATTAAATGCAGGAATTCGTAATGTCCTTTTAAATCAAGGTTTGTATTATCTTTCAAAAGAAAAGGATACAAGGGGTTTTTCAAGTCGATATGGTTGGGTTCATGCTTTTGCACATGGAGCCGATTTACTGACAGAGGTGGTTTGTCATCCAAACTTTCCTAAAAACAGAGTTCATGAAGTATTTGATATACTTGGCCAACTATTTAAAAGAATTTCGATTCGCTTTACAGATGATGAGGATTGGCGTTTAGCAAGAGTGATCTATGAACCTATTTTACAAGGGAAGTTGGAGCAAGAGCAAGTAGCTTCTTGGATAAAAGCTGTTGACTTTCCGATAGAAGAAAGGGAAGATTTTTATAAATTTTCCAACTTCAGATCCTGTCTGTTGGAAGTCTATGTCCAACTTGACCAGAGAAATAGTTTACAAGATGACTTGAAAGAAGCTATCCAGTCTTTTCAATACTAGGGATAAGCTAATATTACTTATTGAAAGAGTTTCTATTGTATCCTCCTAACTAATAATGAAAACTAATAAAAGAGGTTGAATCATTTTCCAACCTCTTTTTGTGTATTTTAATGGAATTGCATACCACCATCAACGATAATGGTTTGTCCTGTAATGTAGTTTGAATCTGGTCCTGCAAGGAAGCTGACAGCAGCAGCCACATCTTCTGGTTCAGATAGACGTTTTAGGGTAATATCTTTTGCAAATGTCTGCATACCCCATTCGTCATCTTTTCCTGCATTTTTACCAACTTCATGAGCGATGTCGTACATCATTGGTGTTTTCACAATACCTGGTGCGTAGGCGTTAACAGTGATGCCTGAGTCTGCTAAATCACGTGCTAATGTTTGCGTAATTCCACGAACAGCAAATTTGGTTCCACCATAAACAGTTAGATTTGGATTACCGACTACCCCGGCTTGAGAGGTTGCGTTGATAATTTTACCTCCGTGGCCAAGTGCTTTAAATTGCGCTTGTGCAGCTTGTGAACCCCAAATGACACCACCAACATTGATTCCGAAAGTACGTGTAAATTGTTCCTCAGTAATTGTATCAAGAGGAGTAGTTGGAGCAACACCAGCGTTATTTATGACAACATTCAAATCACCAAAATGGTCAACAACCTTTTGAAATGCTTGTGCAACTTCTGCCTGTTTCGAAACATCAGCCACGACAGCAAAGGCATTTTCAGCTGATAATTCGGCAACAGCTTTTTCAGCTGTTTCGGGATTGTAGTCTAAGACTCCCACCTTAAAGCCATCTTGAACCAATCGTTTTGCGATTGCAAAACCGATTCCTTGACCTGCACCTGTGACAATAGCAACTTTAGACATATGATTCCTCCTTGGTATCCACGATACCATTCAAACGTTCATAAAAGAACAGCAAAGTTGTAAAAATTAGTTCAAATGAGGGAATAAATAATTTATTAGAACTATATTGACATTATATACCTTTAGAAAAAATGTTTCAACTAAACACTACCGTTTTTAGAGAATTTTATCCTGAAAATTTCCAAACAATTTTCTTGAAACCCTTTCCCTCTTTTGATAGACTAGTACCTAGTTTTTGAAAAAAGGAGAAAGAAAATGAAAAAATTTGTTGCTGAATTAATCGGTACTTTTATGCTTGTGTTCGTCGGAACAGGAGCTGTTGTTTTTGGAAATGGTCTTGAAGGTCTTGGTCATCTTGGAATTGCTTTTGCCTTTGGTCTGGCAATCGTGGTTGCAGCCTACTCAATCGGAACTATTTCAGGTGCTCACTTGAACCCAGCGGTTTCGATCGCTATGTTTGTAAACAAACGTTTATCATCTTCAGAGCTTGTAAACTACATCCTTGGACAAGTAGTTGGAGCTTTCCTTGCGTCAGCTGCGGTATTCTTCCTCTTGTCTAACTCAGGCATGTCTACTGCTAGTCTTGGTGAAAATGCCTTGGCAAACGGTGTCACTGTCTTGGGTGGTTTCTTGTTTGAAGTCATCGCAACCTTCTTGTTTGTCTTGGTTATCATGACTGTGACATCAGTAAGCAAGGGCAATGGCGCGATTGCTGGTTTGGTAATTGGTTTGTCCTTGATGGCGATGATTCTTGTCGGATTGAACATTACTGGACTTTCAGTAAACCCAGCTCGTAGCTTGGCACCAGCTGTTTTGGTAGGTGGCGCAGCTCTTCAACAAGTTTGGATTTTCATCCTTGCGCCAATCGTTGGTGGGGTTCTTGCAGCCCTCGTTGCAAAAAACTTCCTTGGAACAGAAGAATAATTGAAACTCAAAAAGCCTTGCTCCTCATTTTGAAGAACAGGGCTTTTTCGTATGATACTCTTCGAAAATCTCTTCAAATCACGTCAGCTTAACCTTGCCGTATGTATGTTACTGACTTCGTGCAACCTCAAAACAGTGTTTTGAGCTGACTTCGTCAGTATTATCTATAACCTCAAAGCAGTGCTTTAAGCAACCTGCGGCTAGCTTCCTAGTTTGCTTTTTAATTTTCATTGAGTATGAGTTTAACGGTTGTCAATTTTCTCTGGATAAAGGTCGTGTTGGAAGAGGCGTTGTTCTGCCAAGCCTTCATACTTAGTTCCTGGCTTACCGTAGTTGTAGTAGGGGTCAATTGAGATGCCACCGCGCGGAGTGAATTTTCCCCAGACTTCTAAATAGCGAGGATCTAGCAAGTTGACCAAGTCTTTCCCGATGGTGTTGATACAGTTTTCGTGGAAATCTCCGTGATTTCGGTAGCTAAAGAGGTAGAGTTTGAGAGATTTTGACTCAACACAGAGCTTGTCAGGGATGTAGGAAATATAGATAGTTGCAAAGTCTGGCTGAGCGGTAATAGGGCAAAGTGAGGTAAATTCAGGACAGTTAAATTTGATGAAATAGTCATTTTCCACATGACGATTGTCAAAGGATTCCAGGACTTCTGGTTGATACTCGAAAATGTAGTTGGTTTCTTTGTTGCCGAGGAGGCTTAGGTTTTTCATTTCTTCTTGTTGTGACATGATTTTTTCTTTCTAATATTAAACACCACGTTTGTTATCGTAGAGGAGGGTATGCAGTTGAGGAAGGACGCGGACATTGCCCCAGCTATCGTCGGCAGCGATGCGTTCCCAGAGTTCTTTGAGACGGTCCAGTTGGTCTTGGACAATATTACCCGTAGCCTTGGGCTCAGGATTTCCTGCAGATAAGAAGAGAACATCTGGTTGGTAGCGTTCTTGAATGTCTTTGGCAAAGGCTAAATCCGCATCATCAAAGATAGGGATTTTAAAGGTGACCTTGTCTGGATCCAGTTGGGAAACGATAAAGTCCAAGGTCTCAAAGTTGACTTCCATTTTGGATGAAGGAGGTTTGGGACTCAGAGTGACCTGGTCGATGTCTTTCAACCAATTTTGCCAGCGAGAGCCTTGAGTTTCAACAGCCAGAGTGACACCACGTTCCTTGAGTTTAGTGACGAGTTCAGCCATGTTGGCTGCTAGGATAGCAGGATTCCCCCCAGACAGGGTGACATAGTCGTAGCTCCCTAATTTATCCAAGGCAGCAATGACTTCGTCAGCTGTCATACGAGTTGGCTTTTCAGAGCCATCCCAGGTAAAGGCAGAATCGCACCAGTCGCAGTGGTAGTCGCAACCAGCAGTGCGGACAAACATGGTTTTCTGCCCGATAGCACGGCCTTCGCCTTGAAAGGTTGGACCAAAAATTTCCAAAACTGGTAGTTTGAGGACACGTTCCCTAGTCATCTAACCACTCCCGTCTAAACTCCGCAAAGGAAGTCGGAGTTTCATAGAGGCGAACGTATTCCAAACGGAGACCACGTTCGTCTGGCAACTCTTGACTCATAGTTTGGAAAATCCAGTAAACCATATTTTCGGCAGTCGTGTTCATATAAGGTAGGGTTTCATTGAGATAGCGATGATCCAAGTGAGGTTCTAAGTAGTTCTTGTAGATCGCTTTGATGTCTCCAAAATCGTAGGTCATGCCCCGTTCATCTAAAAAACCACTGACAGCAATCTGCAGATGATAAGTGTGGCCGTGCAGGGATTTGCATTTTCCCTCATAGTGAAAGAGGTGGTGGGCAGCATCGAAGGTAAACTCTTTTGATACCAAGGTTCTGTGAGGATTGTAGACAAGAGACTCCCCGGTTTCCTGTTTGATTTCTTTGGGTGCAAAAAACATTAGGCCTCTCCTTTCTGTGAGAGATAAACATCTAGACCATGTTGACGTAGGTGGCAGGCTGGGCAATCTCCACAGCCACTTCCGATAATCCCGTTGTAGCAGGTTAAGGTCTTTTCACGAACATAGTCAAAGGCACCGAGTTGGTCGGCTAATTCCCAAGTTTCAGCCTTGTCTAGCCACATGAGAGGTGTTTGGATAACAAAGTCGTAATCCATGGCAAGGTTGAGGGTAACATTAAGGGATTTGACAAAGACATCCCGACAATCGGGGTAGCCTGAGAAGTCTGTCTCGCAGACACCTGTCACGATATCTGTAATGCCCCGTTGCTTAGCAAGAACTGCCGCAAAGGATAGAAAGAGGTGGTTGCGACCGTCAACGAAGGTATTGGGAACCTCTCCCTCTTTTTGCTCAATCTCCATATCAGAGGTCAAGGCATTTTCAGTGATTTGTCCCAGCAGAGACATATCTAGGATATGATGACGAATCCCCTGTTCCTTGGCGATTTCTCTAGCAACTTGAATTTCGAGATGATGACGTTGGCCGTAGGCAAAGGTAACGGCTTCGACCGTTTTATAGTGTTCTTTAGCCCAAAAGAGGCAGGTTGTAGAATCTTGACCGCCGCTAAAGACGACCAAGGCAGATTGACGTTTCATAGTACTCCTTCCAAAATGGGGAATGTTCAGAGCACGCAAAAAGCTCCCTTGAGGGAGCTAAAAAATACCAAGTCAAGGTTTTTTTTAGCGATGGCATGTCCCAAACATCGTAGTATTCTACCTATAGTCTAGCATATTTTTTGAAAAATGGCAAAGGGCAAGAAAAAAGAGACCAAAGCAAGTACTTGGTCTCTAGTATGATTAGCTCAATTCAGCAACGATGGCCTTGATTTGTTCTGCAGTATGAACACCTGCAACTTGTTTGACAACTTGGCCGTCTTTTTTGAAGAGAAGGGTTGGGATAGACATGATACCAAAAGCACGAGCTGTGTTTGGATTTTCATCAACGTCCATTTTAACGATTTTCAAAACATCTTCTGAAAGTTCTTCAGACAATTTGTCCAAGATTGGACCTTGCATACGACATGGACCACACCAAGTTGCCCAGAAGTCTACCAAGACCAAACCGTCTTTAGTTTCTTGTTCGAATGTTGCGTCTGTAATTGCTTTTGCCATTGTATTTCTCCTTTTTTAGTTATATTGGCTTAAATCTTGTTTCTTGAGATAGAAGAAGATATCTCCATAAGTCCCATGGTAGTCCAAATCATGACCCTTGTAAGTTAATTTTTGGACAGGGTAGTAGTCTGCGACGCCGATAAGGCAAGCTTGTTGTGAACGATCAAAGTCTTCATAAGATTCGAAAGTTACAGTTCTTTCGTTCTTGCTGGCATCTAGATAGGTAATTTCAATCATTTTAAAAACTCCTTTGTTTAATGATGACTTTATTTTACTCCTTGTAAAAGAGAATGTCAAGAAAAATGATTGCGCACGCAACTTTTTTCTAAAATCATCTTAAATCAAGAAATCCAAACCAGTTTCCAAGCTTTCTTCGACAGCCTTCTGTAGAGCGGCCAGTGTCTTTTGCCCATCACTTGTCAGGCAGATAAAGCTAGAACGTCTATCTTGATCACAACACATGCGACTAAGTAGACCGCAATTTTTGGCTTCCAAGCGAGCCACCATCCGAGAAACAGCGCTCGGACTCAGATGAAGTTTATCTGGCAGGTCAATCTGGCGTAGAGATTTTTCTTGTGCCAAGTCCAGATAGTAGAGCAGATAGAACTCTTTCAAGGTCAGACTTTGCTCGCTGTGCTGGGCAATAGTCTCTTCCAAGAGACTTTCAATTTCTTTCTGACGCCGATTGAAGTCAAACCATTTTTCCAAATAGGTCATAGTATCTCCTTTCTTTTTAGAGTTATAAATAGAAGAAAGTCCATTCACGGACAGTCTTTGTATCACAAGATGATTGCGCATGCAATAATTATACTACTTTTCAAGAAAGCTGGCAAGAAAGACACTGGAAGATTTTATCCTAAATCATACCTGTTTTTACTAGTCTTTAATTGTCTGTATCCCCTTTCTTCTCTAATTTTCATTATCTCTTGTGCATTTCCTTGAAATTTTCTGAAAAAAGAGTAAACTGGTATGCAAGAAGTCTATTTCGTGGAGTTTTAGGATGAAATTATATGTTCAATTAATGATTCTCTTTGTGATTTCTCTAATCGGAGAGGGGATTTCCAGTTTCTTTCATTTGCCCATCCCAGGCAGTATTATCGGTTTGATTATTCTCTTTCTCGCCCTGCAATTCAAGTGGCTGAGAACTAGGCATGTCAATATGGTGGGGAATTTCTTGCTGGCCAATATGACCATTCTCTTTTTGCCGCCAGCAGTGGGAATCATGGAAAAGTTTGATGTGATTGCTCCCTATCTTTTTCCAATTGTTTTGATTGTCTTTTTTGCAGCAGTCATCAATATTATCCTCATAGCCTTGGTGGTTCAGTTTATCAAACGACGGTTTGAGGGAGATTATGAGAAAGGAGATGCCAAATGAGTGAATTTGTTTCCAATCCCCTGTTTGGGCTTGCCCTGTCTATCCTAGCTTATCTAGTAGGAATGCTGATTTACAGACGGTTTCCCCATCCTTTGACAACGCCCTTGCTTTTGTCAGCTGTTTTCATTATCATCTTTCTAAAAGTGACGGGTATTTCTTACCAAGATTACTACCAAGGTGGGGTTTATCTGAACAATTTGATTGTCCCATCGACTGTTGCTCTAGGGATTCCGCTTTACAAGAGTTTTCACCTGATGAAGCACCATGCACGGAGTATTCTCTTTGGTAGTCTGTTAGCAGTAGTTGTCAATACCTCTTTCACAGCCTTGGTGGCGAAAATATTTGGCATGGACTTTTTCCTAGCCATTTCTCTCTTTCCCAAGTCAGTAACAACCGCCATGGCAGTGGGAATCACAGAAAAATTGCAAGGTTTGACGACTGTGACCTTGGTGGTTGTAGTGGCGACTGGGATTTTAACCAGTGTGATCGGCCCAACCCTTTTGAAGTGGTTGAGAATTGACGACCCAGTAGCTGTTGGTCTTTCCCTTGGAGGAACAGGCCATGCAGTTGGAACGGGAACAGCCTTCCGATACGGCTCTGTAGCAGGAGCTATGGGTGGTTTGGCTATCGGTGTTACCGGTATTCTCTATGTCTTTGTCAGCCCTATTGTGGCCAGTTTGATATTGAGTTAAAAAGCAAGGAATTCGGATTCCTTGCTTTTTAAAATCGTATGTTATAGACTATTACTTTTCTATGCTTAAATGAATGACTTGGTCATAGTGTTTTAAGTCTTCTTCTGTGTAGTGGTGAATGACTTCAATGACTGTTTGAGGTAGGGAGAAGAGCAAGTCGCTAATTTTTCTGCTATTTTCCGAGTCAAGATTGGCCTTAATTTCATCTGCTAAGATGAGTTGGCTATCATGGTAGAGGGCGCGAGCGATTTCTAGGCGTTGTTTCTCGCCACCAGATAGACTATCATTGCTGAGCGTTCTATTTTCCAAATGTTCTAATCCTGTTTTTTTGAGGATGTGAGTTAAAGTTTCTTCTTTTTTATCCAGTCCTAGAAGGATATTGTCTTCCAGAGATAGTGTGTCAAAGTAATGGCTATCTTGGAGGATATAGGAACTAATGCCCGTGATTTCTTGACGTGATAGCTTTTGACCAGCAAAGCTAATCTGTCCACTTGTCGGTGTCTCTTCTCCATGAATGATATTGAGCAGGGTTGTCTTACCAGAGCCACTTTCCCCGATAATGGCAATTTTTTCTCCTTGCTTGATGTGTATGGAAATCGGAGATAAGAGGATATTCCCATCTTTTTCTAGGGAGATGCTGTTAAGTTGGATAGGAAAAATGTTCTCTATGCTTCTAGGCGAGATGGAGTCAGACTGACCCAAAAGTTTTTGGTATTTGTTGAGAAGAGTTCGAGTCGCTTTTCGGGTGTTGGTAAAGTAAGCCAACTCTTGGAATTGATAGCCGATATTATGTGAAACTAGATAGATGGCCACAAAACTCGCCGCATCTAAATAATTATAGTAGGTCATAAAGCCACCGATGACGATTGGTGTGACAGAACAAAAGGCATCGATGCTATTGATCAAGAGACTGTTTAAAGTTCGTTGTTTTTCATAGTTGATTTCGGCATCTAGACTGGTTTGTAATTGTTTTTGATAGCGAGCAAAAAAGTAGTCTTGCCCCTGATAATGGCGAATTTGTTGGCTACCACCAATAAAATTTGTCAAGCTTGCTAAGTAGCTTTGGTTAACAGTTGACCGCTTTTCAGAAAGTGAGTCCAAACGCTTTGATCCGATAGCACTGCAGAGGACAGGAAAGGAGTAGAAGAGGATGAAAATCAAGCCCAGGTAAAAATTGGTCCATAGGGCATAGAGAATGGACACAGTTGTGAAGCCAAGGGAAGAAATGATGATGACCGTTGGTTCAATATAGCTTTCTTCTAGTTGCTTGACGTCGTTTTCTAGGTCAGACAAAATATCCTTTTCATCAATCTCATAACTGTTTAAAAATCGCTTGAAAATAGCACTCTTGATTCCATATTTGAAGTCAGTAATCAAACGAGCGTAGTAATAGCGTTTTCCAGCCAAGCCTAGTAAGAGGATAAGATTACCAAGGATTCCTAGAATCAATACTTTCCAAAGAAGGCCTAGCTCTTGATTGCTAAAACTAGCAACAATATTTTGAACAAGGACTGGTGTGATAATTGCTTCCAGCCAAGTAATGGCAATAGAAAAGAAGTAAAGTACAAGGTGCTTTTTAGTAACAAATCTTCTCAGCATAAAGAGTTGCCCTCCTTATCGATATACATGTAATTAGTTTTAAAGTCATTATACTCCTTTATCTCAAATACTTCATATAAAAATGTAAATCCTGAGAACGAAAAAAGTCTAGCGAGTTATTGTCGCTAGACTCTAAGATTATTGCAAATTAACCTTGTTTTTCAAAATGTGATAAGTTCCTAGATAGTAGATGGCTATAAGAATAACTTCTTCCAGAATAGTCATGATAATGCCCATCTGGAACTGATCAGCCCCTCCTGTGGTTGATGGGAAGTAGAAACCAGGGTTAGAACGATAGAAGAGTTCAATGAAGCCAACGACAATTTGGATACCAATGTAGGCTACAATTGACAGTGCAGTACGGTATTCATTGAAAAGCTGTCCAATGGAAATAGCCAAGTAGATGCAGAGGATTCCAGAAATGGTATTTAGTAGGAAAGATACCCCCATAAGAGAGAGTTGAGGAAGGTGTGTTCCTATAAATGGAATCAAGTCAGAAGTTGCAAACCAATCTGGAGCCGTTAGAGTCAGAACAATAAAAGCACTTAGAGCTAGTACAGCGGTGCTGACAATAGACCAAATAAAGGCACCGACTAATTTAGCAGTGATGATATGGTGTTCAGAAACTGGCAAGGTTAAAGTCAGATAGCCTTGTCGGTCATAGACACTTCCTTTGAATCGTTTAATAATCAAGAAGATAGTTGAAATCACAAGTGTAACCATTAAACCACCAAAGACAGTAGCTAGAAAAACAAGTAGAACAGATAGATTTTTTTCAGGTAGTTTGATTAAGGATTGTGCCTGTATTCCGATAAGGGCAGAAAGGATGAGCACGGCAGCGTAAAGGGCTAAATACCACTTGTTAACATTTTTAAATTCGTAGCGAACTAAATTCCAAAACATAATAATCTCCTTTGCTTAGGCCTTAAATTCCTGACGGAAGAGCTGGTCAATGGATTCACCAGACTCATAGCGAATATCATCTACATTACCCTGACGGACGACTTTTCCGTCTTTGAGGAAGACAATTTCATCCAAGATTGGCTCGATATCAGAAATCAAGTGGGTAGAAATCAAAACGGTAGAAGTTGGGGAGTAGTTGTTGATAATGGTATTGAGGATATACTCACGGGCTGCTGGGTCCACCCCACCAATGGGTTCGTCTAAAACGTAGAGACGAGCATCACGGCTCATAACCAAAATCAGTTGTACCTTTTCCTTGTTCCCTTTTGATAATTTCTTGAGACGACTATTTTCATCAATACCCAGGTCTGCAAGTAGATGATGGGCGCGTTCCAGATTGAAATCTTTATAGAAGGTCTTGAAGTAGGTTAGGGCCTCTTTGACCTTCATTTGCTCATTGAGATAGGTCGTATCCGGCAAATAAGCCACGATGGCCTTGGTTGCTGGGCTTGGGTCCATATCGTTGATCAAGACACGTCCCTGATCTGGTTGTAAGAGGCCGTTGATTAGTTTAATCAGGGTTGTTTTCCCTGAGCCGTTTGGCCCAAGAAGACCGACAATTTTTCCAGCTGGGATATCAAGAGAAACATTTTCAAGGACTGGGGTTGCTCCATATGATTTGGATACATTTTCAAATGCTAGTAATGACATAGGCTTAAACTCCTTTAATATAATCTCCGACTACGCTTGGTAGTTCTTCTTTTTCATAGCCAAAATGGGTCATGGAGGAAACGAAGTGTCCCAATTCTTCTTCTGATAATTGTTTGCGTGATTGGGCGATTAGCTTCTTATCCTCAGTCACAAATCGTCCAGTTGTGCGCTTGCTGTAGACAAATCCTTCTCGTTCAAGGTCTGACAAGGCTCTTTGGATGGTGTTTGGATTGACCCCTGCCTCGCTAGCTAACTCTCTTACTGTTGGAAGTTGTTGATTGGGTTCCAGTGTATGGGAAACAATCTGAAGCTTGATTTTCTCCATAATCTGTAAATAAATGGGTTTTTTGTTGTCAAATGTCCAGGACATCTTGGTCTCCTTTCTTTTATCCTTTTGTCTTAATTAAATAATACAACAAAACAAAAAACTTGTCAAGCAAAAAGAAGAATTGTTTTGGGAATCGCTTAAAAAATGGTATAATGAAAAGAAAACGATAAGGAGGGAAAGGATGCGTTGTCCAAAATGTGGGGCTACCAAGTCAAGTGTTATCGATAGTCGCCAAGCAGAAGAAGGGAACACCATTCGTAGAAGACGTGAGTGCGATGAATGCCAACACCGTTTTACAACCTACGAACGGGTAGAAGAAAGAACCTTAGTGGTTGTTAAAAAAGATGGCACACGGGAACAATTCTCTAGAGATAAAATCTTTAATGGAATTATCCGCTCAGCCCAGAAACGTCCTGTGTCAAGTGATGAAATCAACATGGTAGTCAATCGTATCGAACAGAAACTCCGTGGTCGAAATGAAAATGAAATTCAAAGTGAGGACATTGGTTCACTCGTCATGGAGGAGTTGGCTGAATTGGACGAGATTACCTATGTACGTTTTGCCAGTGTCTATCGTAGCTTTAAGGATGTGAGTGAGTTAGAGAGTTTGCTCCAACAAATCACCCAGTCCTCTAAAAAGAAAAAGGAAAGATAAATGAAGCCAATTGACCGTTTTTCTTATCTAAAGAATAATCGGGTGTCGCAAGATACCTCATCTCTGGTACAGTGCTACCTCCCGATTATCGGTCAGGAGGCACTGAGCCTTTATCTTTATACGATTAGTTTTTGGGATAATGGTAGAAAAGAATATCTTTTTTCAAGTATCCTCAATCATCTCAACTTTGGGATGGATAGACTGATAAAATCCCTGAAAATCCTATCTGCTTTTAATCTCTTAACCCTCTATCAAAAGGGGGATGTTTATCAGCTAGCCCTCCATGCTCCTCTTTCAAGTCAGGATTTCTTGGAACATCCTGTTTATCGCAGACTTTTGGAGAAGAAGATTGGTGATGCAGCTGTGGAGGATTTGAAAGTTGAGAATGCTGAGGGAGAAGAAAGACCTGTTTCACTCAATCAAGTCTTTCCGGACTTGGCAGAGCTGGGAAGTCAAGAAGACCTTGGTCTCAAGAAGAAAGTGGCCAACGATTTTGACTTGGATCATTTTCGTCAGCTTATGGCTAGAGATGGGCTTCGCTTTGCGGATGAGCAGTCCGATGTCTTAAACCTCTTTGCCATCGCCGAGGAGAAGAAATGGACTTGGTTTGAAACCTATCAATTGGCCAAGTCAACAGCTGTTTCCCAGGTTATTTCAACCAAACGCATGCGGGAAAAAATCGCTCAAAAACCGACTTCCTCTGACTTTAGTCCTAAGGAAGCGACCATAATTAAAGAAGCTAAAAGTAAAGCTGCCCTGCAGTTCTTGGCAGAAATCAAGCAAACACGCAAGGGAACCATTACCCAAACAGAAAGAGACCTCTTGCAACAGATGGCTGGCTTGGGCTTGCTGGACGAAGTCATCAATATCATTCTCTTGTTAACCTTTAATAAGGTGGATTCAGCAAACATCAATGAGAAATATGCCATGAAGGTAGCCAATGACTATGCCTATCAAAAGATTCATTCGGCAGAAGAAGCAGTCCTGCGAATCCGTGAGCGTGGGCAGAAGAGCCAGGCTCAAAAGACTAGTAAACCGAGTCCTACCAAGTCCAATGTACCCAAGTGGAGCAATCCAGATTATAAAAATGAAACCAGCGAGGAAACTCGTCTGGAACTAGAACGTAAGAAACAAGAACTATTAGCTCGATTAGAAAAAGGAGGAGATTAGATGGAAAGTGTCGGAGACGTACTCAAACGTCAACCTAGCCGTTTTCATTATCAAGATTTGGCCCAGAAAATCATGAAGGACCCTGATGTTGCGGCCTTTATCCAGCAAGAATCCCTTACTCCAGAGGAATTGAATCGCAGTATCTCCAAGTTTAATCAATACATCACTGAGAGAGACAAGTTTCTTCGTGGTGATATGGATTATATTGCCAAAGGCTACAAGCCAATTTTGGTTATGAATCATGGCTATGCAGACGTTTCTTATGAAGAAACTCCTGAACTAATCGCGGCTGAAAAAGAAGCGGCGATTAAGAATCGTCTCAAGTTAATCAATCTGCCAGCCAGTCTCAGGAAAGCTAGTTTAGCTCAAGTAGACTTGGATGATTTGGGGCGCTTGCCAGTTTTTGAAAAGCTATTAGCCTTCGTGGAGCAATATCCAGCTATTCGAAAAGGTCTTTACCTATATGGAGACTTTGGTGTGGGTAAAAGTTTCATGGTGGCTGCCTTAGCCCATGATTTATCAGAAAAACGTGGTGTTTCATCCACTCTCCTCCACTATCCTAGTTTTGTCATCGATGTCAAAAATGCTATCAGTGATGGCAATGTCAAGACCTTGGTGGATGAGATTAAGCTGTCTGAAGTCCTGATTTTAGATGATATTGGTGCCGAGCAATCAACAGCTTGGGTGCGGGATGAAATCCTGCAGGTCATTCTCCAATATCGGATGCAGGAAAATTTACCGACCTTTTTCACATCCAACTTCGACTTTGAAGATTTGGAGAAGCATTTTGCTAAAGTGAAACAAGGACCTGACGAAATCTGGGAAGCCAGACGGGTCATGGAACGCATCCGTTATTTGGCTGAGGAGACTCGTTTAGAAGGAGTAAACCGTCGATGACAGAAACAATCAAATTAATGAAGGCTCATACTTCAGTGCGCAGGTTTAAAGAGCAAGCCCTTCCTCAGGAAGACTTGACTGAAATCCTGACAGCAGCCCAGATGGCCTCGTCTTGGAAGAATTTCCAATCCTACTCTGTGATTGTGGTACGAAGTCAAGAAAAGAAAGATGCCTTGTATGAATTGGTGTCTCAAGAAGCCATTCGCCAGTCAGCTGTTTTCCTTCTCTTTGTCGGAGACTTGAACCGAGCAGAAAAGGGAGCCCAACTTCATACCGACACCTTCCAACCCCAAGGTGTAGAAGGTCTCTTGATCAGTTCAGTCGATGCAGCTCTTGCTGGTCAAAATGCCCTGCTGGCAGCTGAAAGCTTGGGCTATGGTGGTGTGATTATCGGTTTAGTTCGATACAAGTCAGAAGAAGTGGCAGAGCTTTTTAACCTGCCTGACTACACTTATCCTGTCTTTGGGATGGCACTAGGAATACCAAATGAAGAACATGAAGTCAAACCTCGCTTGCCATTGAATCAAGTAGTGTTTGAGGAAGAATACCAAGAGCAACCAACTGAGGCAATCCAAGCTTATGACCGTGTGCAGGCTGACTATGCTGGAGCGCGTGCGACCACAAGCTGGAGTCAGCGCCTAGCAGAACAGTTTGGTCAAGCTGAACCAAGCTCAACTAGAAAAAATCTTGAACAGAAGAAGTTATTGTAGAAAGTGAGAAATTATGGCCCTACCAACTATTGCCATTGTAGGACGTCCCAATGTTGGGAAATCAACCCTATTTAATCGGATCGCTGGTGAGCGAATCTCCATTGTAGAAGATGTCGAAGGAGTGACACGTGACCGTATCTATGCAACGGGTGAGTGGCTCAATCGTTCCTTTAGCATGATTGATACAGGAGGAATCGATGATGTCGATGCTCCTTTCATGGAACAAATCAAGCACCAGGCAGAAATTGCCATGGAAGAAGCTGATGTGATCGTCTTTGTCGTGTCTGGTAAGGAAGGAATTACCGATGCGGACGAATACGTAGCCCGTAAGCTTTATAAGACCCACAAACCAGTTATCCTCGCAGTCAACAAGGTGGACAACCCTGAAATGCGAAATGATATCTATGATTTCTATGCCCTCGGTTTGGGTGAACCACTGCCAATCTCCTCTGTCCATGGTATCGGTACAGGGGATGTGCTAGACGCTATTGTAGAAAATCTTCCAAATGAATATGAAGAAGAAAACCCGGATGTCATTAAGTTTAGCTTGATTGGTCGTCCCAACGTTGGAAAATCAAGCTTGATTAACGCTATCTTGGGAGAAGACCGTGTCATTGCTAGTCCTGTTGCTGGAACAACGCGTGACGCCATTGATACCCACTTTACAGATACAGATGGCCAAGAGTTTACCATGATTGATACGGCTGGTATGCGTAAGTCTGGTAAGGTTTATGAAAATACCGAGAAATACTCTGTCATGCGTGCCATGCGTGCTATTGACCGTTCAGATGTGGTCTTGATGGTCATCAATGCGGAAGAAGGCATTCGTGAATACGATAAACGTATCGCAGGATTTGCCCATGAAGCTGGTAAAGGGATGATTATCGTGGTCAACAAGTGGGATACGCTTGAAAAAGATAACCACACTATGAAAAACTGGGAAGAAGATATCCGTGAGCAGTTCCAATATCTACCTTACGCACCGATTATCTTTGTATCCGCTTTGACCAAGCAACGTCTCCACAAACTTCCTGAGATGATTAAGCAAATCAGCGAAAGTCAAAACACACGTATTCCATCAGCTGTCTTGAACGATGTGATTATGGATGCTATTGCCATTAACCCAACACCGACAGACAAAGGAAAACGCCTCAAGATTTTCTATGCGACCCAAGTGGCAACCAAACCACCAACCTTTGTTATCTTTGTCAACGAAGAAGAACTCATGCACTTTTCTTACCTGCGTTTCTTGGAAAATCAAATCCGCAAGGCCTTTGTTTTTGAGGGTACTCCAATCCATCTCATAGCAAGAAAACGTAAATAAAAAAGTAGAATCTGGAATGACATTTCCAGATTTTTTTGATAGAATGAAAGTGAAGAAAACGCTATCAAATAGAGGGGGGCTGGTGATGAAACATTTGTTTAAATTGATAATCCTATTTCCCTGGTTTTACTTTTTCAGCTGGATTGAAAAGGATAATAGAGATAGTAAATTTTTCCCATTTTTTTACTATTTTTACTGGATTTACATCCCCCTCTATGCTCTTTTTAGCCTTGCTTGGACAGTTATTTCAGTTCTGTTTTTCAATATCGTCTTGAGAAATGTGACAGATATCAAGTTATGGGGCATTTGGTTTCTTTTTATTCTGCTAGCTATTGGTCTGAATAGGTTAACTTATTTCTGTTTCAAAAAAATGCTTCGTTTGAGACGGGAGCTAGGGAAGTCTAAAGGTGGAAGGCATTGATTTATATTGGTAAGAACATTTAATAGAACGAAACTAAAGAAAACAATTTCAAAGAGGAGGTGTCGATGATGAAACTGTCCTTTAATTGGTTTCATTTGATACTCTTATTTCCTTGTTTATATTTTTTCTATTGGATAGACAATGCTGACAGAAACAGTAAAATTTTCCCCATCTTATACTATTTTTACTGGATTTATATTTCCCTTTTAGCTCTGTTTAGCATGGATATGACAATTTTTTCATTCTTATTTTTCACTTTTGTTCTAGATTATGTATCAGATGATAGTGATTGGGGTGTTTGGTTGCTTTTGATAGTCTTATCTCTAGGCAGTGACTGGTTAACCTATATCTTTTTCAAAAACATGTTTCGCTTGAGACGAGAACTAGGGAAGTCAAAAGGTGGAAGGCATTGATTTATATGGTTTTTATTGATAGGAGGTAGCTTATGACACGTCTAAAATCATTTATTACACGCTATTCCAAGGTTTATATTGGTTTAGTTCTGCTAATCTGGCTTGCGTTCTTCTTTCTTCCTTGGGGCAGTCCGATTCTGGGGGGAAAGATTGACCTCTTCAGCATACAGAAAGTCTTGCTAGTTTTTGGTATTCTGTCTATTTTGATGGCCTTGCTGTCCAAGAAAGTCAGTCTCTTTGTTTTTGGATTGATCTGCTGTTTTTCTCTTTGGATTAATCTATTTATCCTATTTGCGATTTTGCCGATTTTTGGCAATTAAAGTATCATAAAAGTCTGAGAGGTTAGCTTGGAAACTAGCCTCTTTTTCCTTTTCAAAATGGGGATTCTTCCTTGAAAATAATCAGTAATTGTGCTAAAATTAAAAGAACATTCTAAAATATTCGGAATTTAAAGTAAGGAAAAACATGGCTAATATTTTAAAAACAATTATCGAAAATGATAAAGGAGAAATCCGTCGTCTGGAAAAGATGGCTGACAAGGTTTTCAAATACGAAGACCAAATGGCTGCTTTGACTGATGACCAACTAAAAGCAAAAACAGTCGAATTTAAAGAACGTTATCAAAATGGAGAATCACTGGATTCATTGCTTTATGAAGCATTTGCGGTTGTCCGTGAAGGTGCCAAACGTGTCCTAGGACTCTTCCCATATAAGGTTCAGGTCATGGGAGGAATCGTTCTTCACCATGGTGACGTGCCAGAGATGCGTACAGGGGAAGGGAAAACCTTGACTGCGACCATGCCCGTATACCTCAATGCCCTTTCAGGTAAAGGGGTTCACGTAGTTACGGTTAACGAATACCTGTCCGAACGTGACGCGACTGAGATGGGTGAATTGTACTCATGGCTTGGCTTGTCAGTAGGGATTAACTTGGCTGCCAAATCTCCAATGGAGAAAAAAGAAGCCTATGAGTGTGATATTACTTACTCAACCAACTCAGAAATCGGATTTGACTACCTTCGTGATAACATGGTCGTTCGTGCTGAAAACATGGTACAACGTCCGCTTAACTATGCCTTGGTCGATGAGGTTGACTCAATCTTGATTGATGAGGCCCGTACACCTTTGATCGTATCAGGTGCTAACGCAGTTGAAACCAGTCAGCTCTACCACATGGCAGACCACTATGTAAAATCTTTGGACAAAGACGACTACATCATCGATGTGCAGTCTAAGACTATTGGTTTGTCTGATTCAGGGATTGACAAGGCTGAAAGCTACTTCAAACTTGAAAACCTCTATGACATCGAAAACGTAGCTCTGACTCACTTTATCGATAACGCCCTTCGTGCTAACTACATCATGCTTCTCGATATTGACTATGTGGTGAGCGAAGAACAAGAAATTTTGATTGTTGACCAATTTACAGGTCGTACTATGGAAGGTCGTCGTTATTCTGATGGATTGCACCAAGCCATTGAAGCTAAAGAAGGTGTGCCAATTCAGGATGAAACCAAGACATCTGCCTCAATCACTTACCAAAATCTCTTCCGTATGTACAAGAAATTGTCTGGTATGACGGGTACAGGTAAGACTGAGGAAGAAGAATTCCGTGAAATTTACAACATTCGTGTTATTCCAATCCCAACAAACCGTCCTGTTCAACGTATTGACCACTCAGACCTTCTTTATGCAAGTATTGAGGCTAAGTTTAAGGCGGTTGTCGAAGACGTTAAGACTCGTTACCAAAAAGGTCAACCTGTCTTGGTTGGTACAGTTGCAGTTGAAACCAGTGACTACATTTCTAAAAAATTGGTCGCAGCTGGTGTTCCTCACGAAGTCTTGAATGCCAAAAACCACTATAAAGAAGCCCAAATCATCATGAATGCTGGTCAACGTGGTGCTGTTACCATCGCAACCAACATGGCTGGTCGTGGTACCGACATCAAGCTTGGGGAAGGGGTTCGCGAATTAGGTGGACTTTGTGTGATTGGTACAGAACGACATGAAAGCCGTCGTATCGATAATCAGCTTCGTGGACGTTCAGGTCGTCAAGGAGACCCAGGTGAGTCACAATTCTACCTATCTCTTGAAGATGACTTGATGAAACGTTTTGGTTCTGAACGCTTGAAGGGAATCTTTGAACGCTTGAATATGTCTGAAGAGGCCATTGAGTCTCGTATGTTGACACGTCAGGTTGAAGCAGCGCAAAAACGTGTCGAAGGAAATAACTACGATACCCGTAAACAAGTCCTTCAATACGATGACGTCATGCGTGAACAACGTGAAATTATCTACGCTCAACGTTACGACGTCATCACTGCAGATCGTGATTTGGCACCTGAAATTCAGGCTATGATCAAACGCACGATTGGTCGTGTCGTTGATGGTCATGCGCGTGCAAAACAAGATGAAAAACTCGAAGCAATTTTGAATTTTGCTAAGTATAACTTGCTTCCAGAAGATTCTATTACGATGGAAGACTTGTCAGGCTTGTCTGATAAGGCCATCAAGGAAGAGCTCTTCCAACGTGCCTTGCAGGTTTACGATAGTCAGGTTTCAAAACTACGCGATGAAGACGCAGTTAAAGAATTCCAAAAAGTTTTGATTCTACGAGTGGTAGATAACAAGTGGACAGATCATATCGATGCCCTTGATCAATTGCGTAACGCGGTTGGACTTCGTGGCTATGCTCAGAACAACCCTGTTGTTGAGTATCAGGCAGAAGGTTTCCGTATGTTTAATGACATGATTGGTTCGATTGAGTTTGATGTGACACGCTTGATGATGAAAGCCCAAATTCATGAACAAGAAAGACCACAAGCAGAACACCATATCAGTACAACAGCGACTCGTAATATCGCTGCCCACCAAGCAAATATACCTGAAAATCTGGATTTGAGCCAGATTGGACGGAATGAACTTTGCCCATGTGGTTCTGGTAAGAAGTTTAAAAACTGTCACGGCAAAAGACAATAAAATGAGATAGTTTAGAGGCGGATACCTTGTGAAAAGTAATACTCAATGAAAATCAAAGAGCAAACTAGGAAGCGACCCGAAGCCTGTACTTGAGTACGGCAAGGGGAAGCTGACGTGGTTTGAATTTGATTTTCGAAGAGTATAAATTTTTACTTGGTATCCGTTTGCCTTATAAGGAGATGAGTTATGGTATTTACAGCAAAAAGTCCTAAAATTAATATTGAAGAAGTTCGTGCCTTATCAAAATTAGAAGGCCAAGCTTTAGAGAGAAAATCACAGCGCGATCAAGAGCTAGAAGCCATTATACGTGGAGAAGACCAGCGGATTCTCTTGGTAATCGGGCCATGCTCATCTGACAATGAAGAAGCTGTCCTTGAGTACGCTAAACGTTTGGCAGCTTTGCAAGAAGAAGTGGCAGACCGTATCTTTATGGTTATGCGCGTTTACACTGCCAAACCTCGTACCAACGGAGATGGCTATAAGGGCTTGATTCACCAACCTAACGCGACAGAAGCGCCTAGTCTTATAAATGGAATCAAAGCCGTTCGCCATCTTCATTATCGTGTCATCACGGAAACAGGTATGACTACTGCTGATGAAATGCTTTATCCTGAAAATCTTCCGCTTGTGGATGATTTGATTTCTTACATGGCAGTTGGTGCTCGTTCGGTTGAAGATCAGCAACACCGCTTTGTGGCCAGTGGGGCAGATTTCGCGACTGGTTTTAAAAATCCAACCTCTGGAAATCTCAATGTTATGTTTAATGGGATTTATGCTGCTCAAAACAAACAAAGTTTCCTTTTCCTAGGAAAAGAAGTGGAAACAACTGGGAACCCGCTTTCGCATGCCATTCTTCGTGGAGCAATTAATGAGTATGGTAAGAATATTCCTAACTACTACTATGATAATTTGATGGATACCATTGCTCAGTATGAGAAAATGGGCTTGGAAAATCCATTTATCATTGTGGACACCAATCATGACAATTCTGGCAAGCAATATATGGACCAGATTCGAATTGTCCGCCAGACCTTGATTAACCGTGATTGGAATGAAAAAATCAAGCAGTACGTTCGTGGTTTTATGATTGAGTCTTATCTAGAAGACGGCCGTCAAAACGAACCAGAAGTATTTGGCAAGTCTATCACAGACCCTTGTCTTGGCTGGGAAAATACGGAAGTCCTCGTCAGAGAAATCTACCAAACGCTAGGAGAATAAGATGGCATTTATTGAAAAAGGTCAAGAAATCGATATTGAAGCAATCAAGGCAGAAACCCAATTGTCTGCGGAAGCCTTGCGACTAAAGGAGCGCCGTGATAGAGAATTGGCAGACATCATTTCAGGGGAAGATGACCGTATCCTCTTGGTGATTGGTCCTTGCTCTTCTGATAATGAAGAGGCTGTCTTGGAATATGCCCGCCGTTTATCAGCCTTGCAAAAGAAGGTGGCGGACAAGATTTTCATGGTTATGCGTGTTTATACAGCTAAACCTCGCACCAACGGAGACGGTTATAAGGGCTTGGTTCACCAACCTGATACGTCTAAGGCTCCAAGTCTGATTAACGGCTTGCAGGCTGTGCGCCAGTTGCACTACCGCGTGATTACAGAGACTGGTTTGACAACGGCAGATGAGATGCTTTATCCGTCAAATCTGGTCTTGGTGGATGACTTGGTCAGCTACCATGCTGTTGGGGCTCGTTCTGTGGAAGACCAAGAGCACCGCTTTGTGGCTTCAGGAATTGATGCACCAGTAGGGATGAAAAATCCAACCTCAGGAAATCTTGGAGTCATGTTTAACGGTATCTATGCTGCTCAAAACAAACAAACCTTCCTCTTTCATGGCCAAGAAGTTGAGACTTCAGGAAATCCCTTGGCCCATGTCATCCTTCGTGGCGCAGTTAATGAATATGGGAAAAATGAGCCTAACTTTTACTATGAAACCCTGCTAAATGCCATTGAACGCTATGAAGCCATGGGACTTGAAAATCCCTTTATCCTCATCGATACCAACCATGATAACTCGGGCAAGCAATATATGGAGCAGATTCGAATTGTTCGCCAGACCTTGCAAAATCGTGATTGGAATGAGAAAATCAAAAAGACGGTTCGAGGATTTATGATTGAATCTTACCTAGCAGATGGTCGTCAAAATCAACCAGAGGTCTTTGGTTGCTCCATTACCGACCCTTGCCTAGGTTGGGAAAATACAGAGGCCTTGGTAGAAGAAATCTATGCTACCTTGACAAAATAAGTGAAAAGGATGGAGTTGGGAGATCTCAACTCCTTTTGATGAGAATGATAGTTGGACACGGAATTGACATCGAAGAATTAGCTTCGATAGAAAGCGCAGTTACACGACATGAAGGCTTTGCTAAGCGCGTGCTGACCGCTAAGGAAATGGAGCGCTTCACTAGTCTTAAAGGGCGCAGGCAAATCGAATATTTGGCTGGTCGCTGGTCGGCTAAGGAGGCCTTTTCCAAGGCTATAGGAACGGGTATTGGCAAGCTCGGTTTTCAGGATTTGGAAGTCTTGAACAATGAACGTGGGGCGCCTTATTTTAGTCAGTCACCATTTTCAGGAAAGATTTGGCTGTCTATCAGCCATACCGATCAGTTTGTGACAGCCAGTGTCATTTTGGAGGAAAATCATGAAAGCTAGTCCACATAGACCAACCAAGGCTCTGATTCATCTGGGAGCTATTCGACACAATATTCAGCAAATGGGGGCTCATATCCCTCAAGGAACGCTCAAATTTGCCGTAGTCAAGGCTAATGCCTATGGGCATGGGGCTGTTGCTGTTGCGACGGCGATTCAAGATGATGTTGATGGCTTTTGTGTTTCCAATATCGATGAAGCTATTGAACTCAGACAAGCTGGACTCAGCAAGAAAATCCTCATTTTAGGAGTTTCTGAAATCGAAGCTGTTTCTCTTGCTAAAGAATACGACATCACCTTGACAGTGGCTGGACTGGAGTGGATTCAAGAGCTCTTAGATAGGGAAGCGGACCTAACTGGATTGACAGTCCATCTCAAGATTGATTCAGGAATGGGACGGATTGGTTTTCGAGAGGCTCGTGAGGCTGAGCAGGCTCAAGATTTGCTCCAACAACATGGTGCTCGTGTTGAAGGGATTTTTACCCACTTTGCTACTGCAGACGAGGAATCAGATGACTACTTTAATGCCCAGTTAGAACGGTTTAAAACTATTTTGGCCAGTATGAAAGGTCTTCCAGACTTGGTTCATGCTAGCAATTCTGCAACAACTCTTTGGCATGCAGAGACTATTTTTAATGCGATCCGTATGGGAGATGCTATGTATGGTCTCAATCCAAGTGGAGAGGTTTTGGACTTACCCTATGACTTGAAACCAGCTTTGACCTTGGAGTCTGCTCTGGTTCATGTTAAGACAGTTTCAACTGGAGCTTGTATGGGCTACGGAGCTACCTATCAGGCAGATAGCGAGCAAGTCATCGCGACGGTACCAATTGGCTATGCGGATGGTTGGACACGAGACATGCAGAATTTCTCCGTCTTGGTAGATGGGCAAGCTTGCCCAATCGTTGGGCGAGTTTCTATGGACCAAATTACCATTCGTCTGCCTAAGCTTTATCCGCTGGGAACAAAAGTCACCCTCATTGGTTCTAACGGGTGCAAGGAAATCACTGCTACTCAGGTAGCGACCTACCGTGGAACCATTAACTATGAAGTGGTTTGTCTTCTCAGCGACCGCATTCCGAGAGAATATGATTAAAAAAGAAAGGAGTGGAGCATGAATCTACATCAACCCTTGCATGTCTTACCTGGTGTGGGACCAAAGTCAGCAGAGAAATACGCCAAACTAGGAATTGAAAACTTGCAAGATCTCTTGCTCTACTTTCCTTTCCGTTACGAAGATTTCAAGACTAAGCAGGTGCTGGAGCTAGAAGACGGTGAGAAGGCGGTTCTTTCTGGTCAAGTCGTGACTCCTGCCAGTGTCCAGTATTATGGTTTCAAGCGCAATCGCCTGCGCTTTAGTCTTAAGCAGGGAGAAGTCGTTTTTGCGGTGAATTTCTTTAACCAGCCTTATCTAGCTGATAAGATAGAGTTGGGAGCAACTCTTGCTGTCTTTGGGAAATGGGACCGTGCTAAGGCCAGTTTGACTGGGATGAAGGTCCTAGCTCAGGTGGAAGATGACCTCCAACCTGTCTATCGATTGGCTCAGGGAATTAGTCAGGCCAGTCTGGTTAAGGTTATCAAGACAGCCTTTGATCAAGGGTTGGACCTTTTGATTGAGGAAAATCTTCCCCAGTCTTTACTAGACAAATACAAACTTATGTCCCGTTGTCAGGCGGTTCGAGCTATGCATTTTCCTAAGGATCTGGCAGAATACAAGCAGGCCCTTCGCCGTATCAAGTTTGAAGAACTCTTTTATTTCCAAATGCAATTGCAGATGCTTAAGTCTGAAAATAGAGTTCAGGGCAGCGGTCTGGTTTTGAACTGGTCTCAGGAAAAAGTGACAGCAGTCAAGGAAAGCTTGCCTTTTGCCCTGACCCCAGCTCAGGAAAAGAGTTTGCAGGAAATTTTGACCGACATGAAGTCCGACCACCACATGAATCGTCTTTTGCAAGGGGATGTGGGGAGCGGGAAAACGGTAGTCGCTGGCTTGGCTATGTATGCGGCAGTGACGGCTGGCTACCAAGCAGCCCTCATGGTACCGACAGAAATTCTTGCAGAGCAACATTTTGAGAGTTTACAGGACCTCTTTCCAGACTTGCAACTGGCTCTTTTGACAGGATCCTTGAAAGCTGCAGAAAAGAGAGAAGTCTTGGAGACTATTGCCAAGGGTGAGGCTGATTTGATTATCGGAACCCACGCTCTGATTCAGGATGGGGTGGATTATAATCGCCTTGGTTTGATTATCATCGATGAGCAGCACCGTTTTGGTGTAGGGCAAAGGCGTGTTCTGAGAGAAAAAGGCGACAATCCTGACGTTCTCATGATGACGGCGACTCCCATTCCACGGACCTTGGCGATCACAGCCTTTGGCGATATGGATGTTTCCATTATTGACCAGATGCCAGCAGGACGTAAGCCTATTGTGACACGTTGGATCAAGCATGAGCAACTACCTCAGGTCTTGACTTGGTTAGAGGGGGAAATTCAAAAAGGTTCTCAAGCCTATGTCATCTCTCCCTTGATTGAAGAATCAGAAGCTCTGGATCTGAAAAATGCTATTGCTTTATCAGAGGAGTTGACGGCTCATTTTGCAGGTAAGGCAGAGGTGGCTCTTTTACATGGTAAGATGAAGAGTGATGAAAAAGACCAGATTATGCAGGAGTTCAAAGAGAGAAAAACGGATATTCTGGTTTCGACGACGGTTATCGAGGTCGGGGTCAATGTTCCCAATGCGACCGTCATGATTATCATGGATGCCGATCGCTTCGGTCTCAGCCAGCTTCACCAGCTCAGAGGTCGTGTCGGTCGGGGAGACAAGCAGTCTTATGCAGTTCTCGTTGCCAATCCTAAGACGGATTCTGGGAAAGACCGCATGCGCATCATGACAGAAACGACCAATGGATTTGTCCTTGCGGAGGAAGATTTGAAAATGAGGGGTTCTGGTGAGATTTTTGGAACCAGACAGTCAGGTCTTCCAGAGTTCCAAGTAGCTGATATTATCGAAGATTTTCCGATTTTAGAAGAAGCAAGAAAGGTTGCTAGCTACATTAGTTCGATAGAAGGATGGCAAGAGGATCCAGAGTGGCGGATGATTGCCCTTCATCTGGAAAAGAAAGAACATCTAGATTAAGCTTTCTCTAAGGAAATCTTATACTCAATGAAAATCAAAGAGCAAACTAGGAAGCTAGCCGCAAGCTGTACTTGAGTACGGTAAGGCGACGTTGACGTGGTTTGAATTTGATTTTCGAAGAGTATTAAGCTAGCTTTCAGGTTTGCCCTTTATACTAGAGTCATCAAAAAGAAACGAGGACTCTCATATGACAGTAACGATTAAAGTAAATTACCAAACCACTTTCCAAAAGAAAGAAGCAAAAAACTAATAGAAATAGAAGGAAGAAAGAGCAAAATGCTCTTTTTTTGTTTCTAAAACTACAATTTATTGAATCTGAAATAGTAAACCGTGGATTCTAAAACATTTCTAGAAATTAATTTGACTTTCCTAATTTATTTGTGCACATCTTATTTCAATACACTATATCTTACTGTTTCAGAGCTCACATCTACCATAACTAAAAAACAGATTCTTCCATCTATCACGGAAAAATCTGTCATTGATTTAATGATTTACAAAAACTCCTTCTCAAAGCATCCCATTAGTCCAGCAGTTGGTCTGCCTGGCTGATGGCTCGCTCGGGTTGCTGGGTAAAGGGTTTATTCCAGAAAAACTCCAACCACGGTTTACGAACCTTGTCTTTGCTGGTTTCTCTGTATTTTTTAAGTTCCAAGAACGCCATCTTGACTATTAGTGCTGGTCTTACAACAATGCCTCAAACTCAGCGACGGTCATACCCAATTGTTCACTCGCAAATTCGGAAGTTAGAACATGTTGGCGTACTAAATCTAGAAAGGTAAAGATTTTTCCACGTTCTAAACCTTGTTCAATACCTTGTTCCAGCCCCTCTGCCCTAGCAGTTTCCAAGGCATAGTCCTGTGCTAACAAGGCTTGTTCTTCTCTCATACGTAGTTGACTAAACATTTTCCTGTCCTCCTCGGACCAGCTCTTGTAGTCCAGCAGTTGGTCTGCTTGACTGATGACTCGCTCGGGTTGTTGGGTAAAGGGTTTATTCCCAAAAAACTCCAACCAGGGCTTGCGAACCTCGTCTTTGCTGGTTTCTCTGTATTTGTTAGGTCTTATTTATAATGGTTCTTCAATAGCGCTTCAAACTCTGCTACTGACATACCCAGTTGCTGACTCGCAACCTCCGAAGTCAGAAGACCTTGACGAACCATATCTAGGAAAGCAAAGACTCTTCCTTCAACTTTCCCACGCTCCAATCCTTTTTCTTCGGCTCGTTCCAAGGCATAGTCCTGTGCTAACAAGGCTTGTTCTTCTCTCATACGTAGTTGACTAAACATTTTCCTGTCCTCCTCGGACCAGCTCTTGTAGTCCAGCAGTTGGTCTGCTTGGCTGATGGCTCGCTCGGGTTGTTGGGTAAAGGGTTTATTCCCGAAAAACTCCAACCATGGTTTACGAACTTTGTCTTTGCTGGTTTCTCTATATTTTTTTAATTCCAAGAATGCCATCTTGACCAGATGGTTTTCCTGACCGTTGTTTGTAATTGTTAAGACCTCACCTGTCGTATCCTCTCGCATGCTAAAACTATGAAAAGCCAAGTCATCTGAGAAATAATTGCTATCCACAATAGCTATCGCATAAACAGGTGCAATGTGTTTGTAACTCTGGTGAGTGTTTCCTTCTTGCTGGCGAATTTGTTCTAGATTTTGATTGACCTGACTACACAAGTAAGCCCACAGGCGATTAATGAAAAAATTCTGATGATGCACCTGAATCTCAATGATAACCTGTGTCCCATTATCTAGTTCAGCTAAAACATCTATACTGGTATAGAAATCCTGCGCTGAGTACGGCAGGGAAGGCAAGACATGAATATTACTTCCCTCTAAAATGGTCACATTTTTGGCTGGTAAGTCCAGCATATCGCGAATAAATTGACAAGTGATTTCTGGATTGCTAAAAATCTTCTTAGCAACCAAATCATTGGTCGGGCTGATGCCCGGATGACGTACAGTCATATTTCTTCTCCTTTCATTATACCATAGTTTTAAATCTAGGTTTACTAGATTCTCTGTTACTATCTATTTATTCGGAAAGGAGAGGATAAATGAAATAGTAAATAAAAAAACAGCGGATAAGTAATAAATTTTAAGCTTATCTGTCTTCCCCGTTTATCTGATAACAAATGACATCCGTAATATAGACTTTTCTCTCCACCCTATTTGAAACAGTCTTTAGATAGGACATTCCAGCCTTTTCCATCACATGACCTGAAGCTGGGTTGAGACTGGCATATCGAGCCCTAACCTTTTGAAAGCCTACTTGAGTAAAACAAAAGTCAAAACAGCTTTTAAGGCCTCTGTCATAAGACCACGACCCCAATAGTTTTTTCCTAAAACATAGCCAATTTCACAACTCGAATTGGTCTCATCTATCTTAACGATGCTGATATCCCCTATCACTTGCTCTGGGTTTTCTTTGAGACAAATGGCCTATTTGTAATAGCTGGGATTGGTATAGGAGCCAACCCAATTACAAATCGAGTTTCGAATCACCTCAAGATTCGTATGGGGATCCCGAATGAAATAGGTCAAATTCTCAGCAGATAAAGCCCAATTCTGAAACATGGCTTCCGCATCACTCTCCACAAATCTTCTCAAAATCAAACGTTCTGTCTGTAACATTTGCGTATTGATAGATTTCATGATGTTGCCTCACTTTCTGATAGATGATTCTCAATTCAATCCCCATTGAAACTATAGTATATCGAGATAAGCTGTAGACGAATCAACTGGACCATTCACATTAATTTCTAAAAATACTTTAGAAGGTAATTCGGACTATTCTAGATTCAATTTATTAGACTTTCAGACGATAGGTTTGAGGGAGGAGAATCAAAAATTTCTATCTATTTATACTCAATGAAAATCAAAGAGCAAACTAGGAAACTAGCCGCAGGCTGCTCAAAACACTGCTTTGAGGTTGTAGATAAGACTGACGAAGTCAGTTACATATATAATCCAAGGCGACGTTGACGTGGTTTGAAGAGATTTTCGAAGAGTATTACCCTTCTTTCTTGCATTGCTTTTCTAGATATGCTACAGTTGTGGTAGCGATTATAAAATAAAGGGAGCATGCTATGAAAAATCCAGCTTTGTTAGAAGAAATCAAGACCTATAAAGGAAGGGATGAGGTTCCAGAAGACTTTGATGCTTTCTGGGATGAGGAAGTGAAAAAAGTTTCCACTCTTCCAGTCTACCAGTTGGAGGAAAGAAATTTCCACATTCCTCAGGTCAAGTGCTATGAGTTAACCTTTGAAGGAACCAATGAAGGCAAGGTTTATGCACGCGTCGTTCTTCCAAAGAGTGAGGAGAAGGTTCCGCTAATCTTCCATTTCCATGGTTATAAGGGACGTGGCTGGGACTGGGCTGATATGCTGGCCTATACTGTGGCTGGTTACGGTGTTGTTTCCATGGATGTGCGGGGGCAGTCAGGTTATTCGCAAGACGGTTTGCGTTCTCCTTTAGGAAATACAGTTAAGGGGCATATCATCCGTGGTGCTGTGGAAGGTCGGGATCATCTCTTTTATAAGGATGTTTATCTGGATATTTACCAGTTGATTGAGATTATGGCCAGTCTGCCTCAGGTAGATGAGGAAAGACTTTCTAGCTATGGTGCTTCTCAAGGTGGTGCTCTAGCCTTGGTTGCGGCAGCACTCAATCCACGGATTCAGAAAACAGTTACCATCTATCCCTTCTTGTCAGACTTCAGACGAGTGCTTGAGATTGGGAATACTAGCGAGGCTTACGACGAACTCTTCCGTTATTTCAAGTTTCATGATCCTTTCCATGAAACTGAGGAAGATATCATGGCGACCCTGGCCTATATCGATGTGAAAAATCTTGCCCATCGTATCAAGGGTGAGGTTAAGATGATTACGGGCTTGGACGACGATGTTTGCTACCCTATTACCCAGTTTGCGATTTACAACCGTCTCACCTGTGATAAGGCCTATCGCATCATGCCTGAGTATTCTCACGAAGCCATGAATGTCTTTGTTAATGACCAAGTCTACAACTGGCTCTGCGGCAGTGAGATTCCTTTTAAATATGTGAAGTGATGAATGAGAGAGCCTAGTAGCTCTCTTTTTATAGTTCAGTAAAAATGATTTAATATAGATGACTCTCTGAAACTACTTTCAGAAACGGCTGTTCTATAAAATACTTTTGAAACTGAAATCTATTCTACCACAAAGTATTGAAAGCGCTTTAAAAATAATATATAATGAACCCATAAGAACAAAGAAAAGGAGGAAAGAGGATGCCACAGATTAGTAAAGAAGCCTTGATTGAACAAATCAAAGATGGAATCATCGTTTCTTGTCAGGCCCTTCCTCACGAACCGCTTTATACAGAAGCGGGAGGAGTGATTCCCTTGCTGGTCAAAGCGGCTGAGCAAGGTGGAGCAGTCGGTATCCGAGCAAACAGTGTTCGCGATATCAAGGAAATCAAGGAGGTCACAAAACTTCCAATCATTGGGATAATAAAACGAGATTATCCACCGCAAGAACCCTTCATCACGGCTACTATGAAAGAAGTTGATGAATTGGCAGAACTCGACATCGAGGTGATTGCTCTGGATTGTACCAAGCGTGAACGCTACGATGGTTTGGAGATTCAAGAGTTCATTCGTCAGGTTAAGGAAAAATATCCTAACCAGCTCTTGATGGCTGATACTAGTACTTTCGAAGAAGGCATAGCAGCTGTTGAAGCAGGAATTGACTTTGTCGGAACAACCTTATCAGGATATACATCTTACAGTCCTAAAGTGGATGGTCCCGATTTTGAATTAATCAAAAAACTCTGTGATGCTGGCGTGGATGTCATTGCAGAAGGAAAAATTCATACACCAGAACAAGCCAAACAAATCCTAGGATATGGAGTAAGAGGCATTGTTGTTGGTGGCGCTATTACTAGACCAAAAGAGATCACAGAACGCTTCGTTGCTGGTCTTAAATAACACAATCTCAAAACAGAGGAGAGTGGTGGATGCGTCGGATAAAATGAAAACGTATACAAATGCAATCTTACTCATTATCCAATATGGATACGCTTATCAATTAGGAGAATACAAATGAAATTTAGAAAACTAGCTTGTACAGTACTTGCGGGTGCTGCGGTTCTTGGCCTTGCTGCATGTGGTAATTCTGGCGGAAGTAAAGATGCTGGAAAATCTGGTAGCGATAGCGGAAAAACAGAAATCACTTGGTGGGCATTCCCAGTCTTCACACAAGAAAAAACTGGTGACGGTGTTGGAACATATGAAAAATCAATCATCGAAGCTTTTGAAAAAGCAAATCCAGATGTAAAAGTGAAATTGGAAACCATCGACTTCAAGTCAGGTCCTGAAAAAATCACAACAGCTATCGAAGCAGGAACAGCTCCAGACGTACTTTTTGATGCACCAGGACGTATCATTCAATACGGTAAAAATGGTAAATTGGCTGAGTTGAACGACCTCTTCACAGATGACTTTGTTAAAGACGTCAACAATGAGAACATTGTAAAAGCAAGTAAAGCTGGCGATAAAGCTTATATGTATCCAATCAGTTCAGCACCATTCTACATGGCTATGAACAAGAAAATGTTGGAAGAAGCTGGAGTTGCGAATCTTGTAAAAGAAGGCTGGACAACAGACGACTTTGAAAAAGTATTGAAAGCACTCAAAGATAAAGGCTATACACCAGGTTCATTGTTCAGTTCAGGTCAAGGGGGAGACCAAGGAACACGTGCCTTTGTAGCAAACCTTTACGGAGCTTCTGTAACAGATAAAGATGTTACTAAGTATACAACTGATGATCCTAAATTTGTTAAAGGTCTTGAAAAAGCAGCTAGCTGGATTAAAGATGGTTTGTTGAACAATGGTTCACAATTTGATGGTGGAGCAGACATCCAAAACTTTGCTAACGGTCAAACATCTTACACAATCCTTTGGGCACCAGCTCAAAATGGTATCCAAGGTAAACTCTTGGAAGCAAGTAAAGTAGAAGTAGTAGAAGTACCATTCCCATCTGATTCTGGTAAACCAGCTCTTGAATACCTTGTAAATGGATTTGCAGTATTCAACAACAAGGACGACAAGAAAGTTGCTGCTTCTAAGAAATTTGTTCAATTCATCGCTGATGATAAAGAATGGGGTCCAAAAGATGTTGTTCGTACAGGAGCATTCCCAGTTCGTACATCATTTGGTAAACTCTATGATGACAAACGTATGGAAACAATCGGTGCTTGGACTAAGTACTACTCACCATACTACAATACAATTGATGGTTTTGCAGAAATGAGAACTCTATGGTTCCCAATGTTGCAATCAGTGTCAAATGGCGATCAAAAACCAGCTGATGCATTGAAAGCATTTACTGAAAAAGCAAACGAAACTATCAAAAAAGCTACTAAACAATAAACCCTAAACAGATTTTGTAGCCCCTTTTCCCTTTGCACACTTGTGTAAGAAAAGGGGGCTTTTATTTAAAAGGTAAATCATCATTCTCTTAGGAGATTATCAATAAAAAAGAAAAGGAAAGAGAGGTGCCTACAGTGAAAGTTAATAAAATTCGTATGAGAGAAACTATTATTTCTTATGCTTTCCTAGCGCCAGTTTTATTCTTCTTCATTGTCTTCGTTTTAGTACCAATGATTATGGGATTCATCACAAGTTTCTTTAACTACTCTATGACTAGTTTTGAATTTGTGGGCTTAGATAACTATATCCGTATGTTTAAAGATCCTGTCTTTACAAAATCTCTGATTAACACAGTTATTTTGGTTGTTGGATCTGTACCGATTGTTGTTCTCTTTTCGCTCTTTGTGGCGTCGCAAACCTACCATCAAAATGCTATTGCCAGATCCTTCTACCGTTTTGTCTTTTTCCTTCCTGTCGTAACAGGTAGTGTTGCCGTAACGGTTGTATGGAAATGGATTTATGACCCACTATCAGGTATCTTGAACTTTGTGCTTAAATCAAGTCATATTATTACTCAAAATATTTCATGGCTGGGAGACAAACACTGGGCATTGCTGGCAATTATGATTATCCTCTTGACAACTTCAGTTGGTCAACCAATCATCCTTTATATAGCTGCTATGGGGAATATTGACAATTCACTGGTTGAAGCGGCTCGTGTAGACGGTGCAACTGAATTTCAAGTTTTCTGGAAGATTAAATGGCCAAGCCTTCTTCCAACAACTCTTTATATCGCAATCATCACAACAATCAACTCATTCCAAGTTTTCGCCTTGATTCAGCTTTTGACATCTGGTGGGCCAAACTACTCAACAAGTACCTTGATGTACTACCTGTACGAAAAAGCCTTCCAATTGACAGAATATGGTTATGCCAACACAATTGGTGTCTTCTTGGCAGTCATGATTGCTATCGTAAGCTTTGTTCAATTTAAAGCACTCGGAAACGACGTAGAATACTAAAGAAAGGAGACAGCTATGCAATCTACAGAAAAAAAACCATTAACAGCCTTTACTGTTATTTCAACAATCATTTTGCTCTTGTTGACTGTGCTGTTCATCTTTCCATTCTACTGGATTTTGACAGGGGCATTCAAATCACAACCTGATACAATCGTTATTCCTCCTCAGTGGTTCCCTAAAATGCCAACCATGGAAAACTTCCAACAGCTCATGGTACAAAACCCTGCTATGCAATGGATGTGGAACTCAGTATTTATCTCATTGGTAACTATGTTCTTAGTCTGTGCGACTTCATCTCTAGCAGGTTATGTATTGGCTAAAAAACGTTTCTATGGTCAACGCATTCTATTTGCTATCTTTATCGCTGCTATGGCGCTTCCAAAACAAGTTGTCCTTGTACCATTGGTACGTATCGTCAACTTCATGGGAATTCATGACACTCTTTGGGCAGTTATCTTGCCTTTGATTGGATGGCCGTTTGGTGTCTTCCTCATGAAACAATTCAGTGAAAATATCCCTACAGAGTTGCTTGAATCAGCTAAAATTGATGGTTGTGGTGAGATTCGTACCTTCTGGAGCGTAGCCTTCCCGATTGTGAAACCAGGATTTGCAGCCCTTGCAATCTTCACCTTCATCAATACCTGGAACGACTACTTCATGCAGTTGGTTATGTTGACTTCACGTCAAAACTTGACCATCTCACTTGGGGTTGCGACCATGCAGGCCGAAATGGCAACCAACTATGGTTTGATTATGGCAGGTGCAGCTCTTGCAGCCGTGCCAATCGTAACAGTCTTCTTAGTCTTCCAAAAATCCTTCACACAAGGTATTACTATGGGAGCGGTCAAAGGTTAAGAAAAGTAAACTAGTGTGTCAAGATTGCGGAAGTGGTCTTGGCATGCTATGGAAATATAGATGTTATAAGTGTCTACAAAATGTTGGGTATTTGCTTACCTTAGAGATTTTGTCAGACACTTATAAACTTAATTTACGATTTTAGTTAACTATCAGAAACGAAGGAAACAGTATGATTTTTGACGATTTGAAAAATATTACCTTTTACAAAGGGATTCATCCCAATCTAGACAAGGCCATTGACTATCTCTACCAACACCGTAAAGATTCATTTGAACTAGGAAAGTATGAGATTGATGGAGATAAAGTCTTTCTAGTTGTTCAAGAAAATGTCCTCAATCAAGCTGAAAATGACCAGTTTGAACATCATAAGAACTATGCAGACTTGCATTTGCTGGTAGAAGGACATGAATATTCGAGTCACGGTTCACGTATCAAAGATGAAGCAGTAGCATTCGACGAAGCGAGTGACATTGGCTTTGTGCATTGTCATGAACACTACCCACTCTTGTTGGGTTATCACAATTTTGCGATTTTCTTCCCAGGAGAACCACATCAGCCAAATGGCTACGCAGGGATGGAAAAGAAGGTTCGCAAATATCTCTTTAAAATTTTGATTGATTAAAAAATCAGGAGGAGCAAACATGGCACAAAAAGGAGTAAGCCTTATCAAGGCAGCATTTGATACAGATAACTTTCTCATGCGTTTTAGTGAGAAGGTCTTGGATATCGTGACAGCCAATCTTCTTTTTGTCGTCTCTTGTTTGCCCATCGTGACGATTGGAGTGGCTAAAATTAGTCTCTACGAGACTATGTTTGAGATTAAGAAGAGCAGACGTGTGCCTGTCTTTAAAATCTATCTAAGAGCTTTCAAGCAAAATCTGAAGCTGGGTCTTCAGTTAGGTCTGCTTGAGTTGGGTATCATCTTATTAAGCCTTCTAGACCTCTATCTCTTCTGGGGGCAGACAGCTATGCCTTTCCAAATGGTAAAAGCTATTTGTCTAGGCGTTCTTATCTTCCTCACTATCGTGATGTTGGCTAGCTATCCCATAGCTGCGCGATATGATTTGACTTGGAAAGAAGTGCTACAAAAAGGACTTATCTTGGCAAGTTTTAACTTTCCTTGGTTCTTCCTCATGTTAGTTATTCTCTTTCTCATTGTGATGGTTCTTTATCTGTCCGCCTTCAGTTTACTTTTAGGTGGCTCAGCCTTCCTGCTTTTTGGGTTTGGGCTCTTGGTATTTCTCCAGACTGGATTGATGGAGAAAATTTTCGCAAAATACCAATAGGATGGCTTGTTTCTGAAACTACTTTCAAGCCATAAACATTTCAAAATTCATATCGAAACTAAAATCTAAGTATACACAAGATGTTGAAAGCGTTTTTTACAAGGTGTATACTAAACACGTAAAGAATAAATCCTGCTTTTAGCAGAAAAAAAGAAATCTTAGGAGAAAATCTATGTCAGATTTAAAAAAATACGAAGGTGTCATTCCAGCCTTCTACGCATGTTATGATGATCAAGGAGAAGTAAGTCCAGAGCGTACGCGTGCCTTGGTTCAATACTTCATTGATAAAGGTGTTCAAGGTCTTTATGTCAATGGTTCTTCTGGTGAATGTATCTACCAAAGTGTTGAAGACCGCAAGTTAATCTTGGAAGAAGTCATGGCAGTTGCCAAAGGTAAGTTGACTATTATTGCCCATGTTGCTTGCAACAATACCAAGGATAGTATGGAACTGGCTCGCCACGCAGAAAGCTTGGGTGTAGATGCCATTGCAACAATTCCACCAATTTACTTCCGCTTGCCAGAATACTCAGTTGCCAAATACTGGAACGATATTAGTTCTGCAGCTCCAAATACAGACTACGTGATTTATAACATTCCTCAACTGGCAGGTGTTGCTTTGACTCCAAGCCTTTACACAGAAATGTTGAAAAATCCTCGTGTTATCGGTGTTAAGAACTCTTCTATGCCAGTCCAAGATATCCAAACCTTTGTCAGCCTTGGTGGGGAAGACCATATCGTCTTTAACGGTCCAGATGAACAGTTCCTAGGTGGCCGCCTTATGGGAGCAAAAGCTGGTATCGGTGGTACTTATGGTGCGATGCCAGAACTCTTCTTGAAACTCAATCAGTTGATTGCGGGTAAAGACTTGGAAACAGCGCGTGAATTGCAATATGCTATCAATGCAATCATTGGTAAATTGACTGCTGCACATGGAAATATGTACGGTGTGATTAAGGAAGTCTTGAAGATCAATGAAGGCTTGAACATTGGTTCTGTTCGTTCACCATTGACACCCGTGACTGAAGAAGATCGCCCAGTTGTAGAAGCAGCTGCAGCCTTGATTCGCGAAACTAAGGAGCGCTTCCTCTAATCTATAAGGAGGTATTTATGACACACTACGTTGCAATTGATATCGGTGGAACCAATATCAAATATGGTTTGATTGACCAAGAAGGCCAACTTGTTGAATCGCATGAAATGCCAACAGAGGCGCATAAAGGTGGACCTCATATCTTACAAAAGACCAAAGATATCGTAGCCAGCTATTTAGAAAAAGGTCCAGTAGCAGGTGTTGCTATTTCTTCTGCAGGGATGGTAGATCCTGACAAGGGTGAAATTTTCTATGCTGGGCCTCAGATTCCTAATTATGCAGGCACCCAATTCAAGAAGGAAATCGAGACTAGCTTTGCGATTCCTTGTGAAATTGAAAATGATGTCAACTGTGCAGGTCTTGCTGAAGCGGTATCTGGTTCAGGTAAGGGAGCGAGTGTCACCCTTTGCCTGACTATTGGAACCGGTATCGGTGGTTGTTTGATTATGGATGGGAAAGTCTTCCATGGATTTAGCAATTCAGCCTGTGAAGTGGGTTATATGCATATGCAGGATGGAGCGTTCCAAGATTTGGCTTCTACAACAGCTTTAGTGAAATATGTAGCTGAAGCACATGGAGAAGATGTTGATCAGTGGAATGGCCGACGCATCTTTAAGGAAGCCACTGAAGGAAACAAAATCTGTATGGCTGGTATTGACCGCATGGTAGATTACCTTGGGAAAGGTCTGGCTAATATTTGCTATGTGGTCAATCCAGAAGTAGTCATTCTCGGTGGCGGTATCATGGGACAAGAGGCTATCCTCAAACCCAAGATCCGTACAGCTTTGAAAGATGCCTTGGTGCCAAGCCTAGCTGAAAAAACACGATTAGAATTCGCCCATCATCAAAATACAGCAGGTATGTTGGGTGCTTATTATCATTTTAAAACAAAACAATCCTAGTTTGGTTTAACCAAACTAGGATTTTCTAATCAAGTTCCCTTGACTTTCTTTATAATTATGATACAATAAATAAAATACATAAAGGAATTATATAAAATGGCTATAGCAAATTCAAGTAAAGTTGTGACCTTCCAAGCTAATAGAGAATTAGTAAATGATGCCATGGAAGTGTTAAAAGAAAAAAATCTCTCTCTTTCATCGGCACTTAGATTATTTTTAAAGAATGTTGCCGTAACAAATGAAGTAGATTTACTTAGTGAAGAGGAATTGGAGAAGGAGTATTTATTTAGACAATTACAAGCAGAAGTTCAAGAAAGTTATGCTAAGATTGAGGCTGGGAATTACTTGACAGATGAGGATGTTGTGACACGCTATGGATTATAAAAAATATAGGATTTTGTATTCTCCTAGAGTGATTGATAGTTTGGATAAAATATATCAGTATATAGCAGAGGAAATCGGTTCTGTAGAGTCTGCGAGACGAAAAGTGGCGAGTATCAGAAAAGATATTAATCGTCTAGAAATTTTCCCCCAAGCTGGATTTGATGCCGATGAAAAATTTGGTAAGAAATTAGACCCTCGCTACCAAACGCGAGGATTGGCCTTGAGTAAGGATTATATTGTATTATATACAATTGTTGAGGATACCGTCAGACTTGCTTATTTACTTCCTTCAAAAAGTGATTACATGAAATTATTCAAGACTAAGTCGAGATATGACTAATTCATAATCTAGAAGATGTATGTTTAGTGATGAATAAAAATCCTAGTTTGGCTCAGCCAAACTAGGATTTTCTTACACGTTTTTGTCTACGATAGCCATTGAGTTTCTTATTTTCCCAATAGCTATTAAAGATTTTCTCCTTGCTTTCACGATTGATTTCCAAAAAATAGGCATAAATCAAATCGATAAAGAAGAGCATAGGAAGTTGAGCAGATATACGTTGAATGTAGGAAGGCTGACTGTGGCTAGCAACAAGAACGGTTTCTGTATAGGTCTGACTATCTTTATTGGGAACACTTGTAAAGAGTACAGTCTTTGCCCCCATCTCCTTAGCGTCTAATAGACTATCTAAAATAGAAGGTGTTGTGCCAGAAAGTGAGAAACCGAGTACGAGACAATTTTCATCCATAATACTGGTTGTCCAAGCAAAGCCGTCTTGATCAGTCAAGGCCTCGCAGACCACACCTAGACGCATAAAGCGCAATTTCATTTCACGAGCGACAAGGCCAGAACTACCTGTTCCAAAGAAGTAGACACGATCAGCATCTTCGATTAACTGGGCGATTCGTTCAAGTTGTTTTTCGTCAATCAAGTCCTGTGTTTGTTCCCGCATGTGATTGTAGCTTCTAAGAACTCGTTTTGTCAGGGGGCTGTGGTCGGGATGTTGGCTAGCTTGATTATCTGCTTGGTGTTGGTATTGGAAAATAAATTCTCGATAACCTGTAAAACCACACTTTTTAGCAAAGCGGGTCAGTGCGGCTTGAGAGATATGTAATTTTTGAGTGACCTGCTGAGAAGATAAATCATCCTCGATTGTCTCAGTTTGCAAAAAATAGCGAGCAATTTCTTGCTCTAGGTCTGTCATTTCTTCGAAGTGGGAATCAATGAGGGTTGTTATATCTGGTTTGTCCATAGGGAAGGCTCCTTTAAATGAGTCGTATTGGAAAAAGACCGGGTCATCGAACTTTTACATTCATTATATCATATAATATAGAGATAGATAAATAAAATCGTATTTTCCCGTAAAAAGGGAAAAAAGCTTTTTCCTTTTCCATAATTTTCTTCTCAAATTGTGGTACAATGAAGAGTAAGATTTTAAATAGAAATGAGACTGATTTGTATGAGAAAATTTGATAGCCATTCGATTCCGATTCGGCTTAATTTATTGTTTTTAATTGTTATTTTGCTTTTTATGGCTATTATTGGTCGCCTGCTTTATATGCAGGTTTTGAACAAGGATTTTTATGAGACAAAATTAGCATCGGCTAGTAAAACAAAGGTGACCACTAGTTCGGCTCGGGGAGAAATTTATGATGCCAGCGGCAAGCCCTTAGTTGAAAATACTGTGAAACAAGTTGTTTCCTTTACTCGAAACAACAAAATGACGGCTGCAGATTTAAAAGAAACAGCTAAGAAGTTGTTGGCTTATGTGGGAGTTTCTTCTCCAACATTGACTGACCGACAGTTGGCGGACTATTATCTAGCAGATCAAGATGTTTATAAGAAAGCAGTGGAAAGTTTACCAAGTGATAAGCGCCTTGATTCTGATGGCAATCAATTATCTGAATCCGAACTTTACAATAATACTGTTGAAAGTATCGATCCAAGTCAATTGTCCTACTCGGATGACGAAAAGAAAGAAATTTATCTTTTTAGCCAACTCAATGCAGTTGAAAATTTTGCGACAGGAACCATTGCGACAGATTCCTTGACAGATACACAGATTGCATTAATTGCTTCGGCTTCTAAGAATTTACCTGGTATCAGTATTTCAACTTCATGGGATCGAAAGGTTCTAGATACCTCACTTTCTTCTATAGTAGGTAGTGTATCTAGTGAAAAAGCTGGTCTTCCAGCTGAAGAAGCAGAGGCTTATATCAAAAAAGGTTATTCTCTAAACGACCGTGTTGGAACCTCTTATCTAGAAAAACAATATGAAGAAACCTTGCAAGGGAAACGCTCGGTGAAAGAAATCCATCTAGATAAGTACGGCAACATGGAAAGTGTCGAAAATATCGAAGATGGTACCAAAGGAAACAATATTAAACTGACTATTGATTTGTCCTTCCAAGATAGCGTGGACAATCTGCTTAAGAGTTACTTCAATTCCGAGCTAGGAAATGGAGGGGCCAAGTATTCGGAAGGTGTGTATGCAGTTGCTCTAAACCCAAAAACAGGTGCGGTTTTGTCTATGTCAGGACTCAAACATGACTTGAAAACGGGAGATTTAACACCTGATTCCTTGGGAACAGTAACCGATGTCTTTGTCCCGGGTTCTGTTGTCAAGGCAGCGACCATCAGCTCAGGTTGGGAAAATGGAGTCTTGTCAGGGAACCAGACCTTGACAGACCAACCGATTGTCTTCCAAGGTTCAGCTCCGATTAATTCTTGGTACACTCAGGCCTACGGTTCATTCCCGATTACAGCGGTGGAAGCCTTGGAGTATTCTTCTAATACCTATATGGTTCAAACGGCTTTGGGCATTATGGGTCAGACCTATCAACCCAATATGTTTGTTTTAACTAACAATTTAGAATCCGCTATGGGGAAACTTCGTTCGACATTTGCGGAATATGGTCTTGGAGCCTCAACAGGCATTGACCTTCCAGATGAGTCAACTGGTTTTATACCAAAAGAGTATAATTTCGCTAATTACATTACCAATGCATTTGGTCAGTTTGATAACTACACCCCACTGCAATTGGCCCAGTACGTTGGAACTATTGCCAACAACGGTGTTAGGATTGCACCTCACATTGTCGAGGGGATTTATGGAAACAATGAACAAGGAGGCTTAGGGGACTTAATCCAATCTGTTGAAACCAAGGAAATGAATAAAATTAATATTTCTGAGTCTGATGTTTCCATCCTCCAACAAGGTTTTTATCAAGTTTCTCACGGAGGGAGTGCTTTGACAACCGGTCGTGCCTTTTCAAATGGAGCAGCAGTTTCCATTAGTGGTAAAACAGGTACTGCCGAAAGTTATGTTGAGGGTGGTCAAGAAGCTAACAATACCAATGCTGTGGCCTATGCACCATCAGATAATCCTCAAATCGCTGTAGCTGTTGTCTTCCCTCATAACACCAACCTTACAAATGGTGTCGGACCTTCCATTGCGCGCGATATTATCAACCTCTATAACCAACATCATCCAATGAATTAGAAAGGAACATATGCTTTATCCAACACCTATTGCTAAGCTAATTGACAGTTATTCTAAGTTACCGGGTATCGGGATTAAGACGGCTACACGTCTGGCCTTTTATACGATTGGGATGTCTGATGACGATGTCAATGAATTTGCTAAAAATCTCCTTTCTGCTAAGAGAGAGCTGACCTACTGTTCCATCTGCGGTCGCCTGACTGATGACGATCCGTGCTCTATCTGTACCGATCCGACTCGTGACCAGACGACAATTTTGGTGTTAGAGGATAGTCGCGATGTGGCAGCCATGGAGAATATCCAAGAATACCATGGACTCTATCATGTTTTACATGGACTCATTTCTCCCATGAATGGTATCAGTCCAGATGATATCAATCTCAAGAGCCTCATGACTCGTCTGATGGATAGTGAAGTTTCAGAAGTGATTGTGGCGACCAATGCTACAGCAGATGGTGAAGCGACATCCATGTATCTTTCACGCTTGCTCAAGCCAGCTGGTATCAAGGTTACGCGTCTAGCACGAGGTCTAGCTGTGGGAGCGGACATTGAGTATGCGGATGAAGTTACACTCTTACGAGCCATTGAAAATCGGACAGAGTTGTAAGTGGAGACAAATGAACACACTCCATTCATTTATTTAAAAAATCGAGGAGACCGACAGTTGTTTTATCGGTCTCTTTTTAGATTTATTGAAGACCAGTATCAGGTTCAAGTTTCAAAAAAGAAGCAAATATGATATACTAAAGAATGAGTATTCTATTAGAATTGGAACAGATAATATGAAACAAACGATTATTCTTTTATACGGTGGACGTAGTGCAGAGCGTGAAGTCTCTGTCCTTTCAGCTGAAAGTGTCATGCGTGCGGTCAACTACGATCGTTTCACAGTCAAGACTTTCTTCATTAGCCAGTCAGGTGACTTTATCAAAACACAGGAATTTAGTCAGACCCCAGGTCAAGAAGACCGTCTCATGACAAATGAGACCATTGATTGGGATAAGCAAGTTGCACCAAGTGCTATCTACGAAGATGGTGCAGTAGTCTTCCCAGTCCTTCACGGTCCGATGGGAGAGGATGGCTCAGTTCAAGGATTCTTGGAAGTTTTGAAAATGCCTTACGTTGGTTGTAATATCTTGTCATCTAGTCTTGCTATGGATAAAATCACCACTAAGCGTGTCTTAGAATCTGTCGGGATTGCTCAAGTTCCTTATGTGGCCATTGTCGAAGGTGATGATGTGACTGCTAAAATTGCCGAAGTTGAAGAAAAATTGACTTATCCAGTCTTCACAAAACCATCAAACATGGGGTCAAGTGTCGGTATTTCTAAGTCTGAAAATCAAGAGGAACTTCGTCAAGCCTTGAAACTTGCCTTCCAATATGACAGCCGTGTCTTGGTAGAGCAAGGGGTAAATGCCCGTGAAATCGAGGTTGGTCTCTTGGGCAACTACGATGTCAAGAGCACGTTGCCAGGAGAAGTTGTCAAGGATGTTGCCTTCTATGACTACGATGCCAAGTATATTGACAACAAGATTACCATGGATATCCCAGCTAAAATCAGTGATGATGTGGTAGCTGTCATGCGTCAGAATGCAGAAACAGCCTTCCGTGCCATTGGTGGCCTCGGTCTCTCTCGTTGCGATTTCTTCTATACAGACAAGGGAGAGATTTTCCTAAACGAGCTCAATACCATGCCAGGTTTCACCCAGTGGTCTATGTATCCACTACTTTGGGACAATATGGGAATCAGCTACCCAGACCTAATCGAGCATTTGGTTGATCTTGCTAAAGAAAGTTTTGACAAGCACGAAGCGCATTTGCTATAAAATGAAAGAGAGGGTAGGAGCCAGAACCATCACTGCAAGGTGATTAGAGTTCTCGAGCTTCGACCCTTTTTAAAGGAGTAGAAATGAAATTAACCATCCATGAAGTGGCCCAAGTTGTAGGAGCTAAAAATGATATCAGCATCTTTGAGGACGCCCAGTTAGAGAAAGCTGAGTTTGACAGTCGTTTGATTGCGGCAGGGGATTTATTTGTCCCCCTCAAAGGTGCGCGTGACGGTCATGACTTTATCGAAACAGCTTTTGAAAATGGCGCTGCTGTAACCCTGTCTGAGAAAGAGGTTGCAAATCATCCCTATATTCTAGTAGATAATGTCTTGACTGCCTTTCAAACCCTCGCAGCCTACTATATAGAAAAAACGGGAGTCGATGTCTTTGCTGTCACAGGTTCAAATGGCAAGACGACGACCAAGGATATGTTAGCTCACTTGCTATCAACAACCTACAAGACCTACAAAACACAAGGAAACTACAATAACGAGATTGGCCTTCCCTACACAGTTCTCCACATGCCTGAAGGAACAGAAAAGTTGGTCTTGGAGATGGGACAGGATCACTTGGGAGATATTCATCTCTTGTCAGAATTGGCTCATCCAAAAACAGCCATCGTGACCTTGGTTGGAGAAGCCCATTTGGCCTTTTTCAAAGACCGTTCAGAAATTGCTAAAGGAAAAATGCAAATTGCAGATGGTATGGCATCGGGTTCTTTGCTTTTGGCACCGGCTGACTCTATTGTAGAGGACTACTTGCCAGCTGATAAAAAGGTGGTTCGTTTTGGGCAAGGAGCAGAGCTGGAAATCACAGACTTGATTGAGCGCAAGGACAGTCTGACCTTTAAGGCTAATTTCTTGGAACAAGCCCTTGATTTGCCAGTGACTGGTAAGTACAATTCTACTAATGCCATGATTGCATCCTATGTTGCCCTGCAAGAAGGAGTTTCAGAGGAGCAAATTCGTCAGGCCTTCCAAAATCTTGAATTGACGCGTAACCGTACTGAGTGGAAGAAAGCAGCCAATGGTGCAGATATTCTATCAGATGTTTACAATGCCAATCCAACTGCTATGAAGCTGATTTTAGAGACTTTTTCGGCTATTCCAGCCAACGAAGGTGGCAAAAAAATCGCTGTCTTAGCGGACATGAAGGAACTCGGTGACCAGTCTGTTCAGCTCCATAACCAGATGATTTTGAGCCTCTCGCCAGATGTGCTGGATACCGTTATTTTCTATGGAGAAGACATTGCTGAATTAGCCCAATTGGCTAGTCAAATGTTCCCAATCGGCCACGTTTACTACTTCAAGAAAACAGAAGACCAAGACCAATTTGAAGACCTAGTCAAGCAGGTCAAAGAAAGCCTTGGAGTCCATGATCAAATCCTGCTCAAAGGCTCCAACTCTATGAATCTAGCCAAGTTAGTAGAAAGTTTAGAAAATGAAGCTAAGTGATTTTGTCAAACATTTACGTATTTCTAAATCCATTTTTGACAAATAGCATGGTATAATAAAATGCAGGAAAATTTTGAATCATGAGGAAGACTAGATGAATTTATGGGATATTTTCTTTACGACCCAAGCAACAGAGCCACCCAAATTTGACCTTTTTTGGTATGTCAGTATATTTACACTCTTGGCCTTGACCTTTTATACAGCCTATCGTTATCGTGAAAAGAAGGGTTACCAACGATTTTTCCAAATCTTGCAGGCCGTTCAGTTAATCCTTCTTTATGGATGGTACGGGGTTAATCATATGCCATTGTCAGAAAGCTTACCCTTTTACCATTGCCGTATGGCTATGTTTGTGGTGCTTTTGCTTCCTGGTCAGTCCAAATATCGGCAGTATTTTGCATTACTAGGAACATTTGGGACATTAGCAGCCTTTGTTTATCCAGTGCCAGATCCTTATCCATTCCCACATATTGCCATTTTATCCTTTATCTTTGGCCACTTAGCTCTCTTGGGGAACTCTCTAGTTTATCTATTGAGACAGTATAACGCGCGATTGCTGGATGTGAAGGGAATTTTTCTCATGACTTTTGCACTAAATGCCTTGATTTTTGTGGTCAATTTAGTAACAGGCGGAGATTACGGATTCTTGACAAAACCACCATTGGTTGGAGATCATGGCTTAGTAGCTAATTATTTAATCGTTTCCCTGGCCTTATCAGCAGCGATTACGTTAACAAAGAAAATCTTGGAACTATTTTTAGAACAAGAAGCAGAAAAAATGATTGCAAAGAAAGCTTAGAAATGAGCTTTCTTTTTTTCATAAATCTGATTTTTTATAACTTGTTTGGAAAATAAAAAAATTTGATGAGCGAATGTGAAAAAATGGTAAGTAAATTTAGGAAAAACTAAGCACGATTGGATTTTTTGTGTTATAATATTCTGTGAATAGCTATGCCCTATTTTAGCTATATTGAATAGAAGTTTGAAACTTGGAAGAGAGAGGATGCGATGTAATGGCTAGAGATGGTTTTTTTACAGGCTTAGATATCGGAACTAATTCGATTAAAGTATTGGTTGCCGAGCTTAGAAATGGTGAACTTAATGTAATTGGTGTAAGTAATGCCAAGAGTAAAGGTGTAAAGGATGGGATTATCGTTGATATTGAAGCAGCAGCAACTGCTATCAAGTCAGCTATTTCCCAAGCAGAAGAGAAAGCTGGCATTTCAATCAAATCAGTAAATGTTGGTTTGCCTGGAAATCTTTTGCAAGTAGAACCAACTCAAGGTATGATTCCAGTTACATCTGATACAAAAGAAATTACAGATCAAGATGTTGAAAATGTTGTTAAATCAGCCTTGACAAAGAGTATGACACCAGATCGTGAAGTCATTACTTTTATTCCAGAAGAATTTATCGTAGATGGTTTCCAAGGTATTCGTGACCCACGTGGTATGATGGGGGTTCGTCTTGAAATGCGTGGTTTGCTTTACACAGGTCCCCGTACTATTCTTCACAATTTACGCAAGACAGTTGAGCGCTCAGGTGTTCAAGTTGAAAATATTATTATTTCACCATTGGCTTTGGTTCGTTCAGTCTTGAACGAAGGAGAGCGTGAATTTGGAGCTACTGTGATTGATATGGGAGCAGGTCAAACAACTGTTGCTACAATCCGTAACCAAGAACTCCAGTTTACAAATATTCTTCAAGAAGGTGGAGATTATGTCACAAAAGATATCTCTAAAGTCTTGAAGACTTCACAAAAACTAGCTGAAGGATTGAAATTGAACTATGGTGAAGCCTACCCATCACTTGCTAGCAATGAAACCTTCCAAGTTGAAGTGATTGGTGAAGTAGAGCCTGTAGAAGTTACAGAAAGCTACCTAGCAGAGATTATTTCAGCTCGCATTAAACACATTTTTGAACAAATCAAACAAGAGTTGGAAAGAAGACATTTGTTGGATCTTCCAGGTGGGATTGTTCTGATTGGTGGAAATGCTATTTTACCAGGTATTGTAGAACTTGCACAGGAAGTCTTTGGTGTTGGTGTCAAACTTTACGTTCCAAATCAAGTTGGAATTCGTAACCCTGCCTTTGCTCATGTGATTAGCTTGTCTGAATTTGCTGGTCAATTGACTGAAGTGCATTTATTGGCACAAAGAGCAGTCAAGGGTGAAGATACTTTGCGTCACCAACCCATTAATTTTGGTGGGATGATTCAACGTGTTACGCAGGTAGCACAACCGACCCCTATTCAACCAGTTCAAAATACTGAGGTAGAGCAATCAGCTTCTACGAACGTAGTTGCTCCGAAAGAAGATAAAGTATCTTCTCAAAATAAACCAAAAATCGCAGATCGTTTCCGTGGCTTAATCGGAAGCATGTTTGATGAATAAAAGAGGAAAAATAAACTATGACATTTTCATTTGATACAGCAGCAGCTCAAGGTGCAGTTATTAAAGTAATCGGTGTTGGTGGAGGTGGTGGTAACGCCATTAACCGCATGGTTGACGAAGGTGTTGCAGGCGTAGAATTTATCGCAGCAAACACAGATGTACAAGCTTTGAGTAGTACAAAAGCTGAGACAGTAATTCAGTTAGGCCCTAAATTGACTCGTGGTTTGGGTGCTGGCGGTCGACCTGAAATTGGTCAAAAGGCTGCTGAAGAAAGCGAAGAAGCCTTGACTCAAGCTATTACTGGAGCAGATATGGTCTTCATTACTGCAGGTATGGGGGGTGGCTCAGGTACTGGTGCAGCTCCTGTTATTGCCCGCATTGCTAAAGATCTAGGTGCTCTTACAGTTGGTGTTGTGACACGTCCTTTTGGTTTTGAAGGAAGCAAACGTGGACAATTTGCTGTTGAAGGAATCAATCAACTTCGCGAACATGTAGATACTCTATTGATTATTTCAAACAACAACTTGCTTGAAATTGTTGATAAGAAAACGCCACTTCTTGAAGCTCTTAGCGAAGCAGATAACGTACTTCGCCAAGGTGTTCAAGGGATTACGGATTTGATCACAAACCCTGGTTTGATTAATCTTGACTTTGCCGATGTGAAAACAGTTATGGCAAATAAAGGGAACGCCCTAATGGGTATTGGTATTGGTAGTGGAGAAGAACGTGTGGTAGAAGCAGCTCGTAAAGCAATCTACTCACCACTTCTTGAAACAACGATTGATGGTGCAGAGGATGTCATCGTCAACGTTACTGGTGGACTTGACTTGACTTTGATTGAAGCAGAAGAAGCTTCAGAAATTGTCAACCAAGCAGCTGGCCAAGGAGTGAACATCTGGCTTGGAACATCAATCGATGAAAACATGAAAGATGAAATCCGTGTTACAGTCGTTGCAACTGGTGTTCGTCAAGATCGTGTTGAAAAAGTTGTGGGACATGCACCAAGACAAGCTGTTCGTCATGAACAAGTAAGTCCTAGTCATGCACACAATCATAATCGTCAGTTTGATATGGCTGAAACTGCAGAAATTCCAAGTCCAGCACCTCGCCGTCCAGAAACTTCTCAAACTTCAGCATTTGGTGATTGGGACTTGCGTCGTGAGACAATTGTTCGTCCGACTGATTCAGTTGTATCACCAGTTGAACGTTTCGAAGCACCATCTTTACATGATGAGGATGAATTAGACACTCCTCCATTTTTCAAAAATCGTTAAGTAAATGAATTTGAAAGAAAATACAGAACGTGTTTTTCAACAAATAAAAGATGCAAGTCAGCAGTCAGGAAGAGAAGCCAATTCTGTTTCGGTTGTTGCTGTTACAAAATATGTAGACGTACCGACAGCGGAGGCTTTGCTTCCGCTAGGTGTGCATCATATTGGTGAAAATCGTGTGGATAAGTTTCTTGAGAAATATGAAGCTTTAAAAGATAGAAATATTACCTGGCATTTGATTGGAACCTTGCAAAGACGCAAGGTCAAAGATGTCATTCAGTATGTTGATTATTTCCACGCTTTGGATTCATTAAAGCTAGCAGAGGAAATTCAAAAAAGAAGTGACCGAGTTGTTAAGTGTTTCTTACAAGTAAATATCTCAAGGGAAGAGAGCAAACATGGTTTTTCAAGGGAAGAACTATTAGAGCTCTTGCCAGAATTGGCCACCTTAGATAAAATTGAATATGTCGGCTTGATGACCATGGCTCCTTTTGAAGCTAGTAGTGATGAGTTGAAAGAGATTTTTAAAGCTACGCAGGATTTGCAACTAGAAATTAGAGAAAAACAAATTCCCAATATGCCAATGACGGACTTGAGTATGGGTATGAGTCGTGACTACAAGGAAGCGATTGAATTTGGCTCAACATTTGTCAGAATTGGTACAGCATTTTTTAAGTAGGAAAGAAATATGTCTTTAAAAGATAGATTTGATAAATTTATAGATTATTTTACAGAAGATGGAGAAGATGTTGGTACTGCATATCAGCCTAAAGCTGAAGAGCCGATTGTGACTCCAGTCCCTTCTGTTCAAGAGTTGCCTCAACAAGCTGGTAGCACGCTATCTAAAGATAAAAACATCACTCGTCTTCATGCCCGTCAACAAGAGTTGGCTATGCAAAGTCAACGTTCTACTGATAAGGTGACAATTGATGTTCGTTATCCACGTAAATACGAAGATGCCACAGATATTGTTGATTTATTAGCTGGTAACGAAAGTATTTTGATTGATTTTCAATATATGACAGAAGTTCAAGCTCGTCGTTGTTTGGACTATCTGGATGGGGCGCGCCACGTTTTAGCTGGTAACATGAAAAAGGTAGCATCTACCATGTACCTGCTGACACCAGTTGATGTGGTTGTCAATATTGAAGACATCAAAATCCCAGATGAATCACAAAATGGTGAATTTGGCTTTGATATGAAACGTACGAGAGTGAGATAATGATCTTTCTCATTCGTTTTGTTCAAAATGCAGTGGATATCTATTCACTGATTTTAATTATTTTTGCTCTGATGTCTTGGTTTCCCAATGCTTATGAATCACGTCTTGGACGCTTGATTATTAGTTTAGTGAAACCGATAATCGCTCCCTTGCAACGTTTACCCCTCCAGATTGCAGGTCTTGACTTGTCTGTCTGGATTGCGGTATTACTAGTTCACTTCCTAGGGGAGCAGTTGATTCGACTTTTAGTAATCTTTCTATGAACAAGATGATTTATCAACACTTTTCTAAGAATGATTCGTCTTTTATTGATAAGGGAGTAGAATGGATAAAAAAGGTAGAAGATTCTTATTCTCCTTTTTTAACACCCTTTGTAAATCCCCATCAAGAAAAGATTTTAAAGGTTCTAGCATCAACCAACGGCATCTCCTACATGAGCAGTCGGCAGTTTCTTGAAACTGAATATGTACGGGTACTCCTGTATCCTGATTATTTTGAGCCGGATTTCTCTGATTTTGAGCTATCCTTGCAAGAAATTGTCTATCCTAATAAGTTTGAACGCTTAACGCATGCAAAAATATTAGGGACTGTTTTAAATCAGCTAGGAATCGATAGGAAGCTATTTGGTGATATCTTAGTCAATGAAGAGAGAGCACAGATTATCATTAATCGACAGTTTATGCTCCTTTTTCAAGACGGCATTACGAAAATTGCTCGTTTACCGGTTCGTCTAGAAGAACGGGATTTTACTGAGAAAATTGCTACAGTAGAAGATTATCAAGAATTAGATATTTGTATTGCTAGTTCTAGATTAGATGTTTTTCTAGCAGGTGTCTTCAAGCTGTCTAGAAATCAGGCAAGTCAGTTAATTGAAAAACAGGCAGTCCAAGTGAATTACCATTTAGTTGAAAAATCAGATTATGCAGTTCAAGTTGGTGATTTGATTAGTGTTAGGAAATTTGGTCGATTGAAACTCGTTAGAGATAATGGGCAAACAAAAAAAGATAAAAAGAAATTAACGGTCCAATTGTTATTAAGTAAGTGAGGAAAAATATGCCAATTACATCGTTAGAAATCAAAGATAAAACTTTTAGCACACGCTTCAGAGGGTTTGATCAAGAAGAAGTAGATGAATTTTTAGATATTGTAGTCCGTGATTATGAAGATTTGGTTCGCTCTAATCATGATAAGGATTTACATATTAAGAGTTTGGAAGAGCGTTTGTCTTACTTTGATGAGATGAAAGATTCATTGAGTCAATCTGTATTGATTGCACAAGATACAGCAGAGCGAGTAAAACAAGCTGCAACGGAACGTTCAAACAATATTATCCAACAAGCAGAGCAAGATGCCCAACGTTTGTTGGAAGAAGCTAAGTACAAGGCAAATGAAATTCTTCGTCAAGCAACGGATAATGCTAAGAAAGTTGCTGTTGAAACAGAAGAATTGAAGAACAAGAGTCGTGTCTTCCATCAACGTCTTAAATCTACAATTGAGAGCCAGTTAGCAATTGTCGAATCTTCAGATTGGGAAGATATTCTTCGCCCAACAGCGACTTATCTTCAGACAAGTGATGAGGCCTTCAAAGAAGTGGTCAGCGAAGTCTTAGGTGACTCTGTCTTGCAACAACATCCAGAGGAAGAACCAATTGATATTACTCGCCAGTTTTCTCCCGAGGAAATGGCAGAGTTGCAAGCGCGTATCGAAGCGGCTAATAAGGAACTTGCAGAAGCCGAAGCAAGAGCTGAGCAGGAACAAGTGGTTTCACCAGCTCCGGTTGTTGAAGAAAGTTCAGCTCATCCAGTTGGTCCAATGTATGAAGAGCCAGAAGTAGCTCCAAGCCATTATCCAGGACCAACACCAGCTACTGAAGCTGTAAGCTCAGAACCAGGTTTTGCGGCACCGCAAGAATCTGTTACAATTTTATAAGAAATAATCTGAGAACAATATCTTATCCTTATATTTCCAGCGAGCAGGAGATGGTGTGAGTCCTGCATTCCCTAATGATAAGATTATCCTCTCAAAAACTCAAGTCTGAATGGAGTAAGATTTGACGTTCCCCACGTTACGGGATAAGAGGGAGAAAGACAAAATCTTTTTCCGAATAAAGGTGGTACCACGATTTTCGTCCTTTTTGGCAGTCGTGGTTTTTAATTTGTTATTATTTATAAAGGAGATACCATGAAACTCAAAGATACCCTTAACCTTGGGAAAACAGCTTTCCCAATGCGTGCAGGACTTCCTACCAAAGAGCCAGTTTGGCAAAAGGAATGGGAAGATGCAAAACTTTACCAACGTCGTCAAGAATTGAACCAAGGAAAACCTCATTTCACCTTGCATGATGGCCCTCCATACGCAAACGGAAATATCCACGTTGGACATGCTATGAACAAGATTTCAAAAGATATCATTGTTCGTTCAAAATCTATGTCAGGTTTTTACGCACCATTTATCCCAGGTTGGGATACTCATGGTCTGCCAATCGAGCAAGTTTTGGCAAAACAAGGTGTTAAACGCAAAGAAATGGACTTGGTTGAGTACTTGAAACTTTGCCGTGAATACGCTCTTTCTCAAGTAGATAAGCAACGTGAAGACTTTAAACGTTTGGGTGTTTCTGGTGACTGGGAAAATCCATATGTGACGTTGACTCCTGATTATGAAGCAGCCCAAATCCGTGTCTTCGGTGAGATGGCTAATAAAGGTTATATCTACCGTGGTGCAAAACCAGTTTACTGGTCTTGGTCATCTGAGTCAGCTCTTGCTGAAGCAGAGATTGAATACCATGACTTGGTTTCAACTTCCCTTTACTATGCCAACAAGGTAAAGGATGGCAAAGGTGTTCTAGATACAGATACTTATATCGTTGTTTGGACAACTACTCCATTTACTATCACAGCTTCTCGTGGTTTGACGGTTGGAGTGGATATTGATTACGTCTTGGTTCAACCTGCTGGTGAAGCTCGTAAGTTTGTCGTTGCTGCAGAATTATTGACTAGCTTGTCTGAGAAATTTGGTTGGGCTGATGTTCAAGTTTTGGCAACTTACCGTGGTCAAGAATTGAACCACATCGTAACAGAACATCCATGGGATACAGCTGTAGATGAATTGGTTATTCTTGGTGACCACGTTACGACAGACTCTGGTACTGGTATTGTCCATACAGCCCCTGGTTTTGGTGAGGACGACTACAATGTTGGTATTGCTAATGGTCTTGAAGTCGCAGTGACTGTTGACGAACGTGGTATCATGATGAAGAATGCTGGTCCTGAGTTTGAAGGTCAATTCTATGAAAAGGTAGTTCCAACTGTTATTGAAAAACTTGGTAACCTCCTTCTTGCCCAAGAAGAAATCTCTCACTCGTACCCATTTGACTGGCGTACTAAGAAACCAATTATCTGGCGTGCAGTTCCACAATGGTTTGCCTCAGTTTCTAAATTCCGCCAAGAAATCTTGGACGAAATTGAAAAAGTGAAATTCCACTCAGAATGGGGTAAAGTCCGTCTTTACAACATGATTCGTGACCGTGGCGACTGGGTTATCTCTCGTCAACGTGCTTGGGGTGTTCCTCTTCCAATCTTCTACGCAGAAGACGGCACAGCGATCATGACTGCTGAAACGATTGAACACGTGGCTCAACTCTTTGAGGAACATGGTTCAAGTATTTGGTGGGAACGTGATGCTAAGGACCTTTTGCCAGAAGGATTTACTCATCCAGGTTCTCCAAATGGGGAGTTCAAGAAAGAAACAGATATCATGGACGTTTGGTTTGACTCAGGTTCATCATGGAATGGGGTTGTAGTAAACCGTCCTGAGTTGACTTACCCAGCAGACCTTTACCTAGAAGGTTCTGACCAATACCGTGGTTGGTTCAACTCATCACTCATCACATCTGTTGCCAACCATGGTGTAGCACCTTACAAACAAATCTTGTCACAAGGTTTTGCCCTTGATGGTAAAGGTGAGAAGATGTCTAAATCTCTTGGAAATACCATTGCTCCAAGCGATGTTGAAAAACAATTTGGTGCTGAAATCTTGCGTCTCTGGGTAACAAGTGTTGACTCAAGCAATGACGTACGTATCTCTATGGATATCTTGAGCCAAGTCTCTGAAACTTACCGTAAGATCCGTAATACCCTTCGTTTCTTGATTGCCAATACATCTGACTTTAACCCAGCTGTGGATGCAGTAGCTTACGAAGAACTTCGTTCAGTTGATAAGTACATGACGATTCGCTTTAACCAGCTTGTTAAGACCATTCGTGATGCTTATGCAAACTTTGAATTCTTGACAATCTACAAGGCCTTGGTGAACTTTATCAACGTTGATTTGTCAGCCTTCTACCTTGATTTTGCTAAGGACGTTGTTTACATCGAAGGTGCCAAATCACTGGAACGCCGTCAAATGCAGACTGTCTTCTATGACATTCTTGTGAAAATCACCAAACTCTTGACTCCAATCCTTCCTCACACAGCAGAGGAAATCTGGTCATATCTTGAGTTTGAAGCTGAAGACTTCGTTCAATTGTCAGAATTGCCAGAAGCAGAAACTTTTGCTAATCAAGAAGAAATCTTGGACACATGGGCTGCCTTCATGGACTTCCGTGGACAAGCTCAAAAAGCCTTGGAAGAAGCTCGTAATGCCAAAGTTATCGGGAAATCACTTGAAGCACACTTGACAGTTTATCCAAACGAAGTTGTGAAAACTCTACTCGAAGCAGTAAACAGCAATGTGGCTCAACTTTTGATCGTGTCAGACTTGACCATCGCAGAAGGACCAGCTCCAGAAGCTGCCGTTAGCTTCGAAGATGTAGCCTTCACAGTTGAACGTGCTGCAGGCCAAGTATGTGACCGTTGCCGTCGTATTGACCCAACAACAGCAGAACGCAGCTACCAGGCAGTCATCTGTGACCACTGTGCAAGCATCGTAGAAGAAAACTTTGCGGCCGCAGTAGCAGAAGGATTTGAAGCGAAATAAGATTGTTGCATAATACTAAGAAGGAAAAGGATTGTCAAACAGTCCTTTCCTTTTTGGTTTTGACTAGCTTTTTTGTGAAAAATTGTGTAAAATAGAATAGATAAACGAGGGAAAACCTCGGAAAATTTAAAGGAGAATCCATCTAATGGTAAAATTGGTTTTTGCTCGCCACGGTGAGTCTGAATGGAACAAAGCTAACCTTTTCACTGGTTGGGCTGATGTTGATTTGTCTGAAAAAGGTACACAACAAGCGATTGACGCTGGTAAATTGATCAAAGAAGCTGGTATCGAATTTGACCAAGCTTACACTTCAGTATTGAAACGTGCGATTAAAACAACGAACTTGGCTCTTGAAGCTTCTGACCAATTGTGGGTTCCAGTTGAAAAATCATGGCGCTTGAACGAACGTCACTACGGTGGTTTGACTGGTAAAAACAAAGCTGAAGCTGCTGAACAATTTGGTGATGAGCAAGTTCACATCTGGCGTCGCTCATACGATGTATTGCCTCCAAACATGGATCGTGATGATGAGCACTCAGCTCACACTGACCGTCGTTACGCTTCACTTGACGATTCAGTTATTCCAGATGCTGAAAACTTGAAAGTGACTTTGGAACGTGCCCTACCATTCTGGGAAGATAAAATCGCTCCAGCTCTTAAAGATGGTAAAAACGTATTCGTAGGAGCTCACGGTAACTCAATCCGTGCCCTTGTAAAACACATCAAAGGTTTGTCAGACGACGAAATCATGGACGTGGAAATCCCTAACTTCCCACCATTGGTATTCGAATTCGACGAAAAATTGAACGTAGTTTCTGAATACTACCTTGGAAAATAATTTATAGACAGAAATCCTAGGAATTCCTAGGATTTTTTGTATCTGCTTCTGGTTTCCAACTAGTTGAAAAAGCGTTATAATGGTAGTATGAAGTAATTTGTTTGAGAGAGGGTGGGTCTGATGGCTTATATTGAGATGAAACACTGTTACAAGCGTTATCAGGTTGGGGACACGGAGATCGTGGCCAATCGTGATGTGAATTTTGAGATTGAAAAGGGTGAATTGGTTATCATTCTAGGTGCGTCTGGTGCAGGCAAGTCAACGGTTCTTAACCTTCTTGGGGGAATGGATACCAATGATGAAGGGGAAATCTGGATTGATGGGGTCAATATTGCAGACTATAGTTCCCACCAGAGAACCAATTACCGTAGAAATGATGTTGGTTTTGTTTTTCAGTTTTATAATCTAGTGTCCAATCTGACCGCTAAGGAAAATGTGGAGTTGGCTTCAGAAATTGTGACAGATGCCTTGAATCCTGAACAGGTCTTGACAGATGTAGGTTTGGCTCATCGTCTCAATAACTTTCCAGCCCAGCTTTCTGGAGGGGAGCAACAGCGAGTCTCCATTGCACGCGCAGTAGCCAAAAATCCTAAAATTCTCCTTTGTGACGAACCGACAGGCGCCTTGGATTATCAGACGGGCAAGCAGGTTTTGAAAATCCTCCAAGATATGTCTCGTCAAAAAGGGGCAACAGTGATTATCGTGACTCACAATGGAGCTTTGGCACCCATTGCTGATCGCGTGATTCATATGCACGATGCCAGTGTCAAGTATGTGGTGATCAACAAGCATCCTCAGGATATCGACAGTTTGGAGTACTAGCATGATCAAGCGAAAAACCTATTGGAAGGACTTAATTCAGTCCTTCACAGGCTCCAAGGGGCGTTTTTTATCCATCTTAACCTTGATGATGTTAGGGTCTCTAGCCTTAGTAGGCCTCAAAGTGACTAGTCCCAACATGGAGGCGACAGCTAATGCCTATTTAACAACTGCTCAAACCTTGGATTTGGCAGTTATGTCTAACTATGGTTTGGATCAAGCAGATCAAGAAGAACTAGAACAGATAGAGGGCGCAGAGGTTGAGTTTGGCTATTTGACAGATGTGACTATGGAGAATGGGCAGGATGCCATTCGGCTGTACTCCAAACCAGAGCGAATTTCAACCTTTCAGCTAAGAGAGGGACGACTTCCTCAGTCAGACAAGGAAATCGCCTTGGCCACTCATTTGCAAGGCCAATACAGCGTGGGACAGGAGATTAGCTTTAAAGAAAAAGAAGAGGGTCATTCCTCTTTAAAAGACCATACTTATACCATTACTGGTTTTGTGGATTCAGCTGAAATCCTCTCCCAGCGAGATATGGGCTACGCAGGAAGTGGAAGTGGGACTCTGACAGCCTATGGAGTGATTTTACCTAGTCAGTTTGATCAGAAAGTCTACAATATAGCTCGTTTGAAATATCAAGATTTAGCAGGTTTAAATGCTTTTTCAGTAGCTTATGAAGAGAAATCCAAGCAACATCAGGAAGATCTTGAACAAGTTTTATCAGATAATGGCAAGGCACGTCTGCAACTCTTGAAAAAAGAAGGGCAAGAGTCTCTAGACAAAGGTCAAGAGACCCTTGACAAGGCTGAGACTAATTTGCAGGAAGGCAAGCGTCGTTTAGCAGCTGCTCAAGCTCGTTTACAGGATCAGGAAAGTCAACTAGCCTTGCTTCCTCAAGATCAGAGAGAGCAGGCCAGTGCTCAACTTACCCAAGCTAAGCAGGAATTGAGCAAGGAAGAGGACAAACTAAAGCACGCTGAACAAAATCTAGTCCAAGAAAAGGAAAAATTAGAAAAACATCAGCGAGTCTTGGATGATTTGGCGGAGCCAAGGTATCAAGTCTATAATAGGCAAACCATGCCTGGCGGTCAAGGCTACCTCATGTACAGTAATGCTTCAGCCAGTATTCGGGCAGTGGGCAATATCTTTCCTGTAGTGCTTTATGCCGTAGCGGCTATGGTGACCTTTACAACCATGACTCGTTTTGTGGATGAAGAGCGAACACATGCAGGGATTTTTAAGGCCTTGGGCTATCGTAGCAAGGATATTATTGCCAAGTTTCTCCTTTATGGTCTAGTAGCTGGGACTGTAGGAACAGCTCTAGGTAGCATACTTGGCCATTATTTACTAGCCGGTGTGATTTCAAGTGTCATTACAAAAGGCATGGTGGTGGGAGAAACCCAGATTCAGTTCTATTGGACCTATAGCTTACTGGCTCTTGGTTTGAGTTGGGTGGCGAGTGTGTTACCAGCCTACTTGGTAGCTCGTAGGGAACTTCATGATGAAGCAGCCCAGCTTTTACTGCCTAAACCTCCTGTTAAAGGAGCTAAAATCTTACTGGAGCGCATCCGTTTTATCTGGCGCCGTCTCAGTTTTACTCATAAGGTAACAGCCCGCAATATCTTCCGTTATAAGCAGCGGATGTTGATGACGATCTTTGGTGTGGCAGGTTCTGTAACCCTGCTCTTTGCAGGTTTGGGAATCCAATCCTCTGTAGCAGGAGTTCCGTCTAGACAGTTTCAACAAATCCAACAGTATCAGATGATTGTCTCTGAAAATCTTAGTGCGACCAATCAGGACAAGGCAAATCTAGAAGAAGTGTTGAAAGGGCAGGACATTAAAGCCTACCAGAAAATTTATTCTAAGACGCTAGACAAGGATTTTAAAGGCAAGGCTGGTCTTCAGACTGTTACTCTTATGATGACAGATAAGGAGGATTTGACGCCCTTTATTCATCTGCAACATCATCAGCAAGAGCTGACATTAAAAGATGGCGTCGTTATTACAGCTAAACTAGCCCAGTTGGCAGGTGTCAAGGTTGGGCAAACTCTAGAAATTGAAGGTAAGGAGCTAAAGGTCGCTGCCATTACTGAGAACTACGTTGGTCACTTTATTTATATGAGTCAGGCTAGCTATGAGCAAATTTACGGACAGGTGCCGCAAGCTAATACTTATCTGGTCTCGCTAAAGGATTCTAGTGCGACTAGTATCGAAAGGCAGGCAGGCTTACTTATGAATCAATCTGCCGTGTCCAGTGTTGTCCAGAATGCTTCAGCCATTCGACTCTTTGACTCCGTCGCTAGCTCACTTAATCAGACCATGACCATCTTGGTCATCGTATCGGTTCTGTTGGCTATTGTTATCCTCTACAATCTGACCAATATCAACGTGGCTGAGAGAATACGTGAACTCTCCACTATCAAGGTTCTCGGTTTTCATAATAATGAAGTCACTCTCTACATTTACCGTGAGACGATTGTGCTGTCCCTTGTGGGAATCGTACTTGGTTTGGTATCTGGTTTCTATTTACACCAATTTTTGATTCAAATGATTTCGCCTGCGACTATTCTCTTTTATCCGCAGGTAGGCTGGGAAGTCTATGTAATCCCAGTGGCAGCAGTAAGTATCATTTTGACCTTGCTTGGTTTCTTTGTCAATTACCATCTGAGAAAGGTTGATATGCTTGAAGCCTTGAAATCTGTAGAGTAATACTCAATGAAAATCAAAGAGCAAACTAGGAAGCAAGCCGTAAGTTGCTCAAAGCACCGCTTTGAGGTTGCAGATAAAGCTGACGTGGTTTAAAGAGATTTTCGAAGAGTATAAGGTAGTTATTTTTAGCTGATTGACCTTGTATTTACTCGTAAACAAAAATCCTCCGTTTCAAAGAGTAGGGAACTCTTTGTGACAGAGGATTTTTCTATAGGGCTTTAGCAGCTGCAATTGCGGCTTCGAAGTTTGGTTCAGAGTTGATATTGTCCACGTATTCAACGTAGCGAATAGTATTGTCAGTATCGAGGACAAAGACCGCGCGTGCCAATAGGTGCCACTCATTGATTAAAAGTGCATAGTCACGCCCAAAGGAATGGTCGAAATAGTCTGAGAGCATGATGGCATTTTCAATACCTTCAGCACCACACCAACGTTTTTGAGCAAAAGGTAGGTCCATGGAAACAGTCAATACGACCGTGTTGTCCAGTCCAGCCAGTTCTTCATTAAAGCGACGCGTTTGAGTTGAGCAGATACCTGTATCGATAGAAGGAACGACACTCAAGACTTTTTTCTTGCCATCAAAATCAGCCAGAGATTTTTTAGAAAGGTCTGTTGTAGTAAGAGAAAAATCGAGCGCCTTGTCGCCGACTTGTAGTTGTTTACCTGTAAAGCTCACAGGATTTCCGAGAAAAGTTACCATAGGATACTCCAATCTTTTTTCTTCCATTTTAGCTGAAACGGTCAGAATTTTCCAATGATTTGACTGGAAATATGGGCATAGAAAAAACGCCAGCTCATGTGAGAATGACGTTTTTAGAGGCTTATTTTGCCAATCCTTCAGCAATCTTGTCAAGGTTGTATTTCATCATGTTGTAGTAGCTGTCGCCTTCTTTACCTTGTTCTGCGATAGAGTCAGTAAAGATTTGTGCGTAGATTGGGATATTTGTATCTTGTGAGACAGTCTTCATTGGACGGTCATCTACACTTGATTCTACAAAGAGTGATGGAACTTTTGTTTGGCGAAGTTTTTCAACCAAGGTCTTGATTTGTTCAGGTGTTCCTTCTTCTTCAGTATTGATTTCCCAGATGTAGGCACTTGGGACACCATAGGCTTTAGAGAAGTATTTGAATGCTCCTTCGCTGGTTACAATGAGTTTCTTTTCAGCAGGGATGTTATTAAATTTATCCTTACTTTCTTTATCAAGTTTGTCTAACTTATCAGTATATTCTTTGAGATTTTTTTCATAGAATTCCTTGTTGTTAGGATCTTTAGCGCTCAATTGTTTGGCGATATTTTTAGCAAAGATAATTCCATTTTCAAGGTTAAGCCAAGCGTGTGGGTCTTCTTTACCTTTTTCATTTTTTCCTTCAAGGTAGATAACATCAACACCTTCACTGACTGCAAAGTAGTCTTTGTTTTCAGTCTTCTTGGCATTTTCTACCAATTTGCTAAACCAGGCATTGCCACCTGTTTCAAGGTTGATACCGTTATAGAAAATGAGGTCAGCCTCAGAAGTTTTCTTAACATCTTCAGGGAGTGGTTCGTATTCGTGTGGGTCTTGTCCAATCGGAACGATACTGTGAAGATCAATCTTGTCACCAGCAATATTTTTAGTAATATCAGCGATGATTGAGTTTGTAGCAACAACTTTTAGTTTTTGACCAGAAGCTGCATCTTTTTTTCCGCTAGCACATGCTACAAGAGCAATAACGGAAAGAAAGAGAACGAGTAATGTACCTAATTTTTTCATTAGATCCTCCAATTTATTGGGGTTTTGCCCCTTATTTTAACAAATGTTTATTTTTCAGTTTCAAATATCGTTGTTTAGGAGAGATAAAGAAACTGATTAAGAAGAAGCTAGCAGCTGTAAGTACGATGCTAGAACCAGCTGCTAAGTTTAAACTATAGCCAATAAAGAGTCCCAAAACTGAAGCTGTAGCTCCAAAGGTTGAGGAAAGGAAAATCATACTTTTCAGGCTATTAGCATACAGATAAGCAGTTGCAGCTGGGGTAATCAGCATGGCTACAATCAGGATAGTTCCAACACTTTGCATGGCTGTCACAGACACGAGAGTCAGGAGTATCATGAGGAGGTAGTGATAGAAATTGACAGGCATTCCCATGGCTTTGGCCAAGAGTTCATCAAAGGAAGTTATCAAGAGTTGCTTGAAGAAAATCCAGATTAACAAGAGAATGACCGCCCCTACGCCCATAGTGATAAACATATCCGTATCTTGGACGGCTAGAATATTACCAAAAAGGATATGGAAAAGGTCAGTTGAACTTTTAGCGACACTAATCAAGATGATACCGAGGGCTAAGAAAGAAGAAAAGGTAATGCCGATGGCGGTATCGCTTTTGATAATCGAGTTCCCCTTGATGTAGGTAATGATGATAGCAGCTAGCAATCCAAAGACAATGGCTCCGATAAAGAAGTCAACGCCCAAGATGAAGGAGAGGGCTACACCTGGCAAGACAGCATGTGAAATGGCATCTCCCATGAGTGACATCCCGCGTAGGATGATGAAACATCCCACAGCTCCAGCTACGACCCCGACGACAATAGCTGTTATCAAGGCATTTTGTAGGAAATGGAATTTTTGCAATCCATCGATAAATTCTGCAATCATAGGTCACCTCCATTGAAAAAGAGTCGATTACCGTAAGCTTCTTTGAGATTGGCTTCGGTAAAGGTTTCTTTGGTTGGACCAAAGGCAATCACTTCTCGATTGACAAGTAAGACTTGATCGAAGTAGTGGGAAACCTTGCTGAGGTCGTGGTGAACGATGAGAACCGTCTTACCAGCTTTTTTCAAATCTCTCAGCGTATTCATGATGATTTCCTCACTGACAGAGTCAATCCCAACAAAGGGTTCATCCAAGAGGATATAGTCGGCTTCCTGCACCAAACATCTGGCAATCAAGACCCTCTGGAACTGACCTCCAGACAGTTGACTGATTTGCCGTTCAGCGTAGTCAGCTAGGCCGACGATTTCAAGGGCTTCCTCTACTTTTTTCCAATGTTTAGCGTTTAAACTGCGAAAGAGAGGGATAGAGGGAAAGAGTCCTAGCGAGACGCATTCCTTGACCTTGATGGGAAAGTTGTAGTCGATATTGATTTTTTGTTCGACATAGGCAATTCGGTGTAAGGATTTTTTAACTTCCTTGTCATCGAGAAATGCTTGACCTTGATGTGGGATAATTCCCAGCATACCTTTTAGTAATGTTGATTTTCCAGCGCCGTTCGGACCAATGATTCCGGTAATCGTTGGTCCTTGGAGCACCAGTGAAATATCCTTAAGTGCCAACGTTTCTTTATAAGAGACACTTAGGTTTTCGATACGTATCATACACTTGTATACCTCCTGTTTATTAATATACCTTAAAAATAAAATTAAGTCAAGTTAATTTTTCAAAAAATTAAAATATTAACAGTAAAATATTTAAGTTCTTTTAATCTTGTATTTTAATTGCATTCCCCAGCAATTTTTGTTAAGCTAGCAATAACTTAAAAAATGAAAGCGAGAACAAGATGACACGTTATCAAGACGATTTTTATGATGCTATCAATGGAGAATGGCAAAAGACAGCTGAAATCCCAGCAGATAAGTCTCAAACAGGAGGTTTTGTTGATTTAGACCAGGAAATTGAAGATTTGATGTTGGCGACAACAGACAAGTGGTTGGCAGGTGAAGAGGTGCCTGAGGATGCTATCTTGGAAAACTTTGTCAAATACCATCACCTAGTTCGTGATTTTGACAAGAGAGAAGCTGACGGTATCACACCTGTCTTACCACTCCTTAAAGAATTCCAAGAATTGGAGACTTTTGAGGATTTTGCAGCTAAACTAGCAGAGTTTGAGCTTGCTGGCAAACCAAACTTCCTTCCTTTTGGTGTATCTCCAGACTTTATGGATGCTAGAATCAACGTTTTATGGGCCAGTGCTCCAAGCACAATCCTGCCAGATACGACCTACTATGCAGAAGACCATCCTCAGCGCGAAGAGCTCTTGACTCTTTGGAAAGAAAGCAGCGCAAATCTCCTCAAGGCTTATGATTTCTCTGATGAAGAAATTGAAGACTTGCTAGAGAAAAGACTAGAATTGGACCGCCGAATTGCGGCAGTAGTGCTCTCTAATGAAGAAAGTTCAGAATATGCTAAACTCTACCACCCATATGCTTACGAAGATTTCAAGAAATTCGCACCTGCACTACCTCTGGATGACTTCTTCCAAACCGTTCTTGGACAAGTGCCAGACAAGGTTATCGTAGATGAGGAACGTTTCTGGCAAGCAGCAGACCAATTCTATAGTGAAGAGGCCTGGCCTCTCCTCAAGGCAACCTTGATTTTGAGTGTTGTCAATCTCTCAACTAGCTATTTAACAGAAGAAATCCGTGTCTTGTCAGGTGCCTACAGTCGTGCGCTTTCAGGTGTTCCAGAAGCCAAAGACAAGGTCAAGGCAGCCTACCAGCTAGCACAAGGTCCTTTCAAACAAGCCTTGGGTCTCTGGTATGCCCATGAAAAATTCTCTCCAGAGGCCAAGGCAGACGTGGAGAAAAAAGTGGCAACCATGATTGATGTCTATAAGGAACGCTTGGCTAAGAATGACTGGCTGACTCCAGAAACTCGTGACAAGGCCATCGTCAAACTCAATGTCATCAAGCCTTATATCGGTTACCCAGAAGAATTGCCAGAACGTTATAAGGACAAAGTAGTAAATGAAACGGCTAGCCTTTTTGACAATGCTCTAGCCTTTGCGCGTGTGGAAATCAAGCACAGTTGGAGCAAGTGGAACCAACCTGTAGACTACAAAGAATGGGGCATGCCTGCTCATATGGTTAATGCCTACTACAATCCACAGAAGAATCTGATTGTCTTCCCAGCAGCTATTTTACAGGCGCCTTTCTATGACTTGCATCAGTCATCTTCTGCTAACTACGGGGGTATTGGTGCAGTTATTGCCCATGAAATTTCCCACGCATTTGATACCAACGGAGCTTCCTTTGATGAAAATGGTAGCCTCAAGGATTGGTGGACAGAGAGCGACTATGCTGCCTTTAAGGAAAAAACACAAAAAGTTATTGACCAGTTTGATGGACAAGATTCTTATGGAGCAACAATCAATGGTAAATTGACTGTGTCAGAAAACGTGGCTGACTTAGGAGGAATCGCTGCAGCGCTTGAAGCAGCTAAGAGAGAACCAGACTTCTCGGCAGAAGAATTCTTCTACAACTTCGGTCGTATCTGGCGCATGAAAGGTCGCCCAGAATTTATGAAACTTTTGGCTAGCGTCGATGTGCACGCGCCAGCCAAACTCCGTGTCAATGTACAAGTACCAAACTTCGATGATTTCTTTACAACCTATGATGTCAAAGAAGGAGATGGTATGTGGCGTTCACCAGAAGAGCGCGTGATTATTTGGTAAGGCAAAAAATCTAGTCATCAGAAAAAGGCATCCAATCAGGTGTGAAAACCTTGATAGGATGCCTTTTATAGTGGAAAGACTGCTGGATAATGTACTTAAAATGCGATAGTCATTGTCACCATCTTGTTAGAAAAAAGGATTGAAAGTTTTTTCGTGAGCGATAGTAGTAGCTGGACCATGCCCTGGATAGACATCATAGTTTGGTAGAGTGAAGAGTTGGGTCTGGATACTATGAAGGAGTTGCTCCATGCTACCAGTTGGAAGATCTGTTCGTCCGATTGTTTCTCGGAATAGGGCATCACCTGTCAAGACTAGGTGAGCTTGTGGAAAGACGATAGAAACACCACCGATAGAGTGACCTGGTGTTGGCAAGACGGTGAAACGAAATTCCTCTAGTTGGTATTCTTCGTGAAAGATAAAAGTGTGTTCTGCAGGTTTTGCGACCACGTCTTCCATATCATCGTGGCGTGGAAGCCCAGAGAGATTATCGACAGGAGTATAGAGCCAGCTGGCTTCGCTCTCTGCGATATAGACAGGAGGATTGCCAAAAGTCTCTCGCACCAAGTCCAGACTCATGATATGGTCATAATGGGCGTGGGTCAGGAGAATAGCGCAGATCGGTTTGTTGATGTTCTCTATGGTCTTGCGAATGGCTTCCCAATGGCTGCCAGGATCGACGACGATGAGGTGTTTTTCACCTTCTAGGTAATAGGTGTTTTCATAGGCAACAGGATTCACGGTTTTATGGATTTTCATATTAGCTCCAATCTCAAAGAATGTACTAAATTAAGTATAGCACAGTTGGGGAGAATAAGCATAAAAAGGAAATAGTTCTAGAAAGAAGGATATGGTTTGGATAAGAAAAAATAAGCCCCGAATGAGTTCGAGGCTTAGACTGTTTTAATTTCCAGCATAATATTTTTGGATTCCCTTGATAATCCCTTCAACTAGTTTATCTTGATAGTAACTACTGCGGATTTTTTGGTTTTCTTCTGGATTATCCATATATCCCATCTCTAGCAAAACAGCTGGTTTAGCTGTTTCACGGAGAACAGCAAAGGTAGCTTGTAAGAGGCCAGCATCCCTAGCCCCAGTCTCTGCTAGCAGTGAAGAATGGATATCAGCTGCGAGACGATTACTTTCACTCATCCGTTCAGGATTGTTGTGCCAATCCTTGTTAATCTTGCTAGGGAAACCAGGTTCATCCTTGTAAGAATAAGTCTGGATACCCAGATTAACGGTTGTATCATTCCCTTTTGCATTGAAATGAAGGCTGATGAAAAAGTCAGCATTGGTCTTGTTAACCATACGAGAACGCTCGGTAATAAAATCAACGTCTATGTCACTATCTCGAGAGGTGAGAACGGTATAGCCGAGTCCTTCTAGTCGTTTACGTAGCTTACGATAAACTTGTAGGTTCAATTCTTTCTCAGCTATGCCATAGTAATAAGCCCCGCGGTCCTTACCACCGTGTCCTGGATCGAGAAAGATGGTTTTAGAGTATTGTCCTTTTTGAAAACCTTGCGCTAATTCACGAACCCATTTTCCATTCTCTTGGAAGAGCTGGTTTTTACCATCCACAGCATAGGTACCTGTGACATACACACCATCGTCCTTAAGATAGTACCAAGCTTGATAGTCTGGGTCATAAATCCATTCCTTGTGGGCCATGTAGCCACCAGATTTAAGATAGTAGGAACCAATCCATTGTTTTTGGGCATAGCGTCCGCCAGATTTTAGGTAAAACCAACTAGAGTAGCTTTGGTCGTAGACCCATTCCTTATCTGCCATGGCACCGCTGGATTTGAGGTAGTAATCGCCTTTCCAGACATTGGCCAACATTCTACCGTAGCCATCAAAAGCATACCACTTGCCATTGATTTGGCTCCATTGGTTGGATAAATATTTACCTGAACCATTGATATAGTACCAATTATTTCCCATCTGGTACCAGCTGTTTTCAAGCAAGTAGCCATGACTATCAAAGAAATAACCATCATAGAGGGTGTCTGTAAATTTAACCCCAGTTTGACTATAAAAAGTCCACTTGTTCCCTTCTTTTACCCAGCCAGTTTGTGTAGGTTGATTGGGTTTGGTTTCACTAGAAAGAGAAGGTTTGCTTTCTTGCTCACTCGAACTAGCTATACTTGACGAAGTTTCTGTACTAGCTTGAGAACTGTTAGCAGAAGTATTTGTAGAATTGCTTGTTGCACTAGTTATAGGAGTAGTAGTGGAATGACTTGTGTCATCAGCCAAAACGACTTGGCTGGATAAGCCAAGAACAGCCAAGGCTAAAAGTGTCAGTCTTTTGTGTAATTTCATATGATTTGCCTTTCTAGAAAAATGAAAATTCAGTAATTATCGTAAAAAAACTGTTTATATTACCATTATACACTAAAAAGGTTAGAAAATTACCAAAATATCAAACCTTATTTTAAAAAAGATAGAGAAGATAAGGAAAATTGGGAAGATTTTTAAAAGGAAATCAGAAGTATGCTATAATAGAGGAAAATAATAAGGTAAGTTTCTGTTGGAATTTTAAGAATGTAAGGTTATATGTTATACTAAAAATGAGAAAATAAAGACTTGCTCAAGTAAGTACGAGGAGAAGTTATGGCTTTTTTAGATCAATTAAGAGATAGTGCTAGAATCGTGAAAGAAACGACAAGTAATGTCATTTCAGAAGGAAAGCAAAATGTTGAAAATAACCGTAAGAGGAAAGAAATCCAATTGCGACAAAATAAAATTAATGACTTATATAGATTAATTGGAATTAAATTTGTTGAAGAAAATTTAGAAGAAATAAAGGAAAATTCTCTCTATTCTTCAGAAATTGCTGAGATAAAAGAGTTATTTAAAGAACAAATTAGTATTCAAAAATCGATTGACATGGATGACCAAGATTTGATTTCTTGTCCAAATTGTGGAGAAAGTTTAGCAAGAAGTTTTGAGTTTTGCATCAATTGTGGTAAAGCAGTGAAGAAGAGTTAAAAATGAAAGATTATACTGTAAAAATAGTCTGTCCAAGTTGTTCTAAAAAGATAGGAGTAGGTTGGAAATTTTGTGCTTTTTGTGGAGAATATGTTGATAATTCAAAACCAAAAGTAGAACTACGCTATCTTGATGACAGCAGGAGTGACTACAATCAAAAGGAAAAAAATGCGCATTTTAAAATGCCATCTAGCTTTAAGCAGGTTAGCGAAAAAATAAAGGATAGTATTTCTGAAAAAATCGATAAGGGTGAGGAAGTTTCAGATAATACCTTGTCCTTCTTTACCTTTGTAATTACAAAAGATGGCGTTGAAATAAAGGAACTTGATGAAATTGTAAATGCTCTTCAAAATAGTTCTATACAAAAGGATTATCTTGGTTACTACTTACAAAGTGAATCAGAAGATATCTATGTCAACAATGTAAAAATTGAAGTTGGGAAAAAACACTATCTAACGAATAGAGATACGCTTAGACAGGGTGAGACTATTTATATATTTAGTCTCATGAATCAAAAGGGTGTTGAATGGCAGCAGGAAGAAATTACTCTTCAAATTGCTGATAAAATTGGTGATAGTTTTGAAGTCTTTGATGATGAAATTCTCTATCTTATGCCAAATGACGATCAAGTAATTTTAAATAACAGCATTCCTCAGGATAAAATTCGTTTAAAAAACTATGATTTAGTATCCATTCATCACAGATTATTCCTTGTCTACGGTAATCAATTAATTTTTCAAAATGAATTAACTGAAGAGCAAGCGAAAAGTATTGCTGAAAATATCAATAGTATTTCAGATGATACAAGCTTATCTGTTTCAATTCGAAAACGTTTGGCTGGAGAAAAGCTGTTGCTTTCGGATATTGATTTTTCAGTGTCTTCTGGGGAAATCGTACTCATTTTAGGTGGATCTGGTGCAGGAAAAACAACACTCATCAATGCAATAATGGGAATTGAAAAAGCAGATGCTGAAATCTTGTTAGGAAATATCAATATTTATAATCAATTCGATAAGGTTAAAAGAATGATTGCGAATGTTCCTCAATTTAGTTTGCATCGTGAAAAAGACAGTGTCTATATGACATTGAAAAATGCTGCTGAGATGAAACTAGTTAGGGATTTTACTAAAGACAAGTCTTTATTGGAAGATAAAATTTCAAGGGTTTTAGAGACCGTGAAATTGACAAAGAAAAGAGATTCTTTAGTATCAGAGCTTAGTGGCGGGGAAAAGAAGAGACTAAGTATTGCAACGGAGTATATTGCAGATCCTGTTTTATTTGTCTTGGATGAACCAGATTCAGGTGTAGATGGTAGCAATGCTCGTTCTATCATGTCTAGTCTTAGAAATATAGCTGATGACAATAAGATTGTTTTTATTATTTCTCATAGTCCTGATAGAACGCCTGAGTTGTTTGATAAGGTCTTAGTTCTGGCTAAAAGTGAAGAAGAATCTTGTGGTAAATTAGCTTTTTACGGTTCTGTAGAAGAGACTTTGAGTTTTTTCAATGTAAACCAATTGGAACTTGTGGTATCTGAAGTAGAAGCGACTCCAGATGACTACATTAAAAAATATAAAGATTATAGAGGAGATTAAGATGAATTACGTATCGAATAAAGAACAGGTGTTAATCTATTTAGGGAAATTTAAACGCAATTTCTTAAATTCAAATGGCTGGTATGCATTTGTCAGTACAGCAATAATTGCCCTCATTACATGTATAGTTTCTGGTAGTGCAGGTCTTGAAAATGGGAGGATAGGTAAGACCTCGTTTATTATTGTTTGTGCTTGTATCTGGATTGGAATGTTTAATTCTATTACCTTGATTTGTCGCGAGAGGGATATTATTAAGCATGAGTATCGTGGAGGGATGAACTTATCATCTTATATGTTTGCTCATATGCTATTCCAAGGAATTATTTCCTTGATTCAAGCTGTCATTTTTTCAAGTATCCTGTTTTTGTTCTATGGTAGTGATATAGCAGAGTTTCCAACTACATTTAATAATGATATTTTACGCTTTATTTCTTATTTTCTAACCATATTTTTAACGATTTATTCTGCTGATGCTTTAGGTCTATTCGTTTCATCAATTGTCAAGAATGTTGAACAGGCTATGACCGTTATGCCCTTTGTGATTTTATTACAATTCCTATTTTCAGGTAATCTTCCTTTGGATGGTGTTTTAAAATTTTTCTCTTTTCTTACAGTGAGTAGATATGGTTATGATGGACTTTTAGAATTGGCTAATATTTCCATACAGGGGGGGAGTGGAAGTATTCAAACTAGAGACTTTCATACTGAAGATGTACTAATTAATTTTCTAGTTGGATGGATAATTCTGATTGCATTTTCAGTTCTCTTTGCATACTTGGCAAGTAAGTTTTTAAAATCTGTTGAAAATGATACTAGAAGTTAAAGTCTTTTTATAAACATGCATTAGTAGAAATTACTTCCTATCTATTGAGAATATAAGAACAAAACTAGTTACCTGTCCTAGATAGGTAACTGGTTTTTCTTTTGGGTGGAATCCTCTTTTTCTAGTTTTCATATTCTTAAAAAAGTGATAAAATGGTAGGAAGAATTGGAGAGTAGAGATGCCAAAAGAAGTGAATTTAACAGGCGATGAGGTTGTCGCTCTAACGCAAAAATATTTATCAAAAGAAGATGTTGCTTTTGTCCATAAGGCCTTGGTCTATGCGGTGGAATGCCACAGTGGCCAGTATCGCAAATCAGGAGAGCCTTATATCATTCACCCTATCCAAGTAGCAGGGATTTTAGCCAAACTTAAGCTAGATGCTGTAACGGTAGCTTGTGGTTTCTTGCATGACGTGGTAGAAGATACAGAAGCGACCCTGGATGATTTGGAAAGAGAGTTTGGTCCGGATGTGCGGGTAATCGTAGATGGGGTTACCAAGCTTGGTAAAGTTAAATACAAGTCTCACGAAGAGCAGTTGGCAGAAAATCATCGCAAGATGCTCATGGCCATGTCTGAGGACATCCGTGTTATCTTGGTCAAACTGTCTGACCGCTTGCACAATATGCGGACCCTGAAACATCTTCGAAAAGACAAGCAGGAGCGTATTTCCAAAGAAACTATGGAAATCTATGCCCCGCTTGCCCACCGTTTGGGGATTTCTAGCGTTAAATGGGAATTGGAAGACCTATCTTTCCGTTATCTTAATCCAACGGAGTTTTACAAGATTACCCATATGATGAAGGAAAAGCGTAGAGAGCGTGAAGCCTTGGTGGATGAGGTGGTCACAAAATTAGAGGAATATACGACAGAACGTCACTTGAAAGGGAAGATTTACGGTCGTCCCAAGCATATTTACTCGATTTTCCGCAAAATGCAGGATAAGAGAAAACGGTTTGAGGAAATCTATGACCTGATTGCTATTCGCTGTATTTTAGATACCCAAAGTGATGTTTATGCCATGTTGGGTTATGTGCATGAACTTTGGAAACCCATGCCTGGTCGTTTCAAAGACTATATCGCCAACCGCAAGGCCAATGGTTACCAGTCTATCCATACGACAGTTTATGGGCCAAAAGGGCCGATTGAATTCCAGATTCGAACTAAAGCCATGCACGAGGTGGCTGAGTACGGGGTTGCGGCTCACTGGGCTTATAAGAAAGGTGTTAAGGGGCAGGTTAACAGCAAGGAATCGGCTATTGGGATGAACTGGATCAAGGAGATGATGGAGCTCCAAGATCAGGCTGATGATGCCAAGGAATTTGTGGATTCAGTTAAGGAAAACTATCTGGCTGAGGAGATTTACGTCTTTACCCCAGATGGAGCTGTCCGTTCACTTCCCAAAGATTCAGGACCGATTGACTTTGCCTACGAAATTCATACAAAAGTCGGAGAAAAAGCGACTGGTGCCAAGGTCAATGGTCGCATGGTTCCACTGACAACCAAGCTCAAGACAGGGGATCAGGTTGAAATTGTCACCAACCCCAACTCCTTTGGACCGAGTCGTGACTGGCTCAACATGGTCAAGACCAGCAAGGCTCGTAACAAGATTCGTCAGTTCTTTAAAAACCAAGATAAGGAATTGTCTGTCAACAAGGGTCGTGAAATGCTGATGGCCCAGTTCCAAGAAAATGGCTATGTAGCCAATAAATTTATGGACAAGCGCCACATGGACCAAGTTCTTCAAAAGACCAGCTACAAGACAGAAGAATCCCTCTTTGCGGCCATTGGTTTTGGAGAAATCGGTGCTATTACTGTCTTTAACCGTCTGACTGAAAAGGAACGTCGTGAAGAAGAACGTGCCAAGGCCAAGGCTGAAGCAGAAGAACTTGTCAAAGGTGGAGAGGTCAAGGTTGAAAACAAAGAAACCCTCAAGGTTAAGCATGAGGGTGGTGTGGTCATTGAAGGAGCCTCAGGTCTCCTAGTGCGGATTGCCAAGTGCTGTAATCCCGTGCCTGGTGATGATATTGTTGGCTACATTACCAAGGGTCGTGGTGTGGCTATTCACCGTGTGGACTGTATGAACCTGCGCGCCCAAGAAAACTACGAGCAACGTCTCCTTGATGTGGAATGGGAAGACCAGTACTCTAGCTCAAATAAGGAGTATATGGCTCATATCGATATCTACGGCCTCAACCGTACAGGACTGTTGAATGATGTACTGCAAGTTCTTTCAAATACAACCAAGAATATTTCAACGGTCAATGCTCAACCAACCAAGGATATGAAATTTGCCAATATCCATGTGTCTTTTGGTATTGCGAATCTCTCGACGCTGACTACGGTTGTGGACAAGATTAAGAGTGTGCCAGAAGTTTACTCTGTTAAACGGACCAACGGCTAATTGTCCTAGCTCTTACTAGAAAGGCTATTATGAAAATCATTATCCAACGGGTTAAAAAAGCCCAAGTGAGTATCGAAGGTCAGGTTCAGGGAAAAATCAATCAGGGGCTCTTATTGCTGGTGGGTGTTGGACCAGAGGACCAAGAGGAAGATTTGGACTATGCTGTGAGAAAGCTTGTCAATATGCGGATTTTTTCAGACGAAGAAGGCAAGATGAACCTGTCTGTCAAAGATATTGAAGGAGAAATCCTTTCTATTTCACAGTTTACCCTCTTTGCGGATACCAAGAAAGGCAATCGTCCAGCCTTTACAGGTGCAGCCAAGCCTGATATGGCATCAGATTTTTATGACGCTTTCAATCAAAAACTAGCGCAAGAAGTGCCCGTTCATACAGGTATCTTTGGAGCGGATATGCAGGTTGAGCTGGTCAATGACGGACCAGTTACCATTATCCTTGATACGAAAAATAGATAAGAAAGACCAAGCCCAGCCGGCTTGGTTTTTCTCATCTATCATAAAATACTCCAAAATGAAATCGATTCTTGATAGGCTTGGGGGAAGTCTCTTTTCAGGCTTTGGCAGGTGAGGTAGGAGGGGATGAGGTGTCCTAGGATGAGGAGAGTTCCCTGAAGGAAAAGTGGCATACCCCTTAAACATATCAAGGAGAGAATGATCAGGCTATCCCATAGAAGGATTTGTAAGGTAAAACGCCAGAATCTCGGTCTAATCTGGGAATAGAGGTGACTAAAGTGGTCACAAAGCTGGTTGGACAGATAGGTCAATAGCACAGGATGAAAGAAAATAAGCCAACTGCTATACATCAAAATCCAGTCCCAAGTAAGCCCCCCTTTAAATGTCAAAAATGCCAGCATAATTCCATCAATGACAAGGAGCTCAATGGTTTTGATGAAGATGATTTTTTTCATGCTAAAACCTCCTTCTCCTTAGAGACACTCCCATAAAGAGATGTGTTTGTTGTAAAAATCTGGATAGTTTTCTCTTAGGTAGTCCGCCGTCCTATAATATAAAGTAGAATGACAAGCAGTGATGATTGGCATAAGAGAGGGAGAACGCTGAGAACTAACGAAGATTAAAAGGACAAAAAATAGAAAATCAATGGAGAGAACCCCTAAATAGTAGAAGCGAATCTTTTTATTGATTTGAGGATAAATCTCAGAGAAATGTTTTTTGAGTCGATTGACCAAGCGAAATAGCAGGAGTCCTTGAGCAAGGAGGAAAATAAAACCAGAGAGCAAGAGCCACTCCAAAGATGTCTCGGGTCTAGTGATAAAAAATGCAAATAGTAGCAAATCGATGACTGCAATTGCTACAAAATGGATTCTAAAGAGTTTTTTCATGACAAAACCTCCCTCTTTTACCTATCTTCATTCTACTCCAAAAGAATGGGAGTTACAAGTAAAATGATAAAAAATTTTAGTAAGGAGATTCTGTTAGATTTCTTTATTTGATTTCCTTCTTATTATTCCACTTCTTCATCGTTCCAGACAAATAAAGCTCCGATTGCATTGAGGATATAAAAGATGTATTTTCCGATATTGGCAAAGTTTCCTTGAATGCCAGCCTTTGTCAACTGAACGAAATTATAAATCAACCAAAAGCCCCACTGAGTTGTTAGTTTCAATGCGTTCAAAGCATTGGCAATGAGGGACAGTGCAAAGGCAATAGTTGTTACGTAGGCAAGGAGATTCATCTTTCCTCCATAGCCGATAAAGTTTGTCACAAAGGCAAAGAGGAAGGCGATGATGGAAATGATGATGGCCGCCAATTTTAGCTGTTTTTGGCTCATTTGGTTGGGTCTACCTTCTTTCGAAGCTTCCCATTTCTTTATAGCAAAGGTATAAATGAGGAAGGTGACGGGATAGGTAATGATGGCCGCCTTATTTCCAAGGATATAATCAATAGCACCGGACAAAATGGTATTAACAATACCAAAGTAATTTCCCCATTTGCTTAATTTCCCCGTGAAACGAGTGGATAACATGGAAATCCCAACGTTGGTTACGGAAATCAATCCAAAGGGAACAAGAGCTGTCCATGGGCCCCAGTCTACGAATTTGTCGAGACGGGAGTTGAGGTAACCAGATGCAATTGCAATCCCAACGACCAGAGCAACTCCAAAGAGGTCAAACCATTTGGATGTCGCAAAAATTTTTAGTGATTTCTTCATATGTTAAACTATCTTTCTTGTTTTTTACAAACATTCTACAACTAAATGAAAGTAAAATCAAATGATAGAAATAAAACCCTGAAAATTTGATTTTCAGGGTTGGTAGGGGACTTGAGAAATTAGTTGATTTTCTCGACATAGAGTTGTTTTGCAATGTCCATACTTACTTGTAAGTCCTCGTCTTTACTAAGGATAGTGAAGGTATTGCTGAAGCCATCAAACTGCTTGACTTGGAGCGAATCACCGATGTGAAGTGAGTGCTTGTCCAGATAATGGAGAATGTCAAAACTATCGTGCACCCGAGTTAGACGGTAGGATCCACTCTCTTTGATATCAGCTAGTGGTAGGTTATTGATTTCAACTAAGAGTTCTCCCTTGGCAGGAATAGTTCCTCCGTGAGGGCAGGTCTTGGGGAATCCAAGTAATTTTTCTAGTCTCTCCACGAATAGCTCAGAGACAGTATGTTCCAATACCTCAGCTTCTTCATGAATCTGGTCACTAGTATAGTCTAAATGATGAACTAGAAAAACTTCAATCAAGCGGTGTTTACGATAGAGCTCAGAGACTAGTTTGAGGCCGAGGTCAGTCAGTAGATAGCCACATTCCTTGTCCTTGAGGATGAGGTTTTCGCTCTTCATCCGTTTAATCATTTCAGTTACAGCAGGGGGAGAGACTTGCATGCGGGCAGCAATTTCCTTGTTGGTAATTTTATGCAGGTCTATGCCAATTTCATAAATACACTTTAGATAATCTTCTTTATTCGGGGTCATTCGTTTCCTCTTGTCTAATATCTTTATCTAGTATATCAAAAAAAGCTAGATTTCTCTAGCTGTGACTTTTTATGTTATACTTATTGCAAGAGAAAAAACGAGGAGATGGATATGACGAAAATAGCTCTTCTTTCAGATATTCATGGCAATACCACTGCTTTAGAGGCAGTTTTGGCAGATGCTCGGGAGCTAGGAGTGGATGAATACTGGCTTTTGGGAGACATTCTCATGCCAGGAACAGGGCGTAGAAGGATTTTGGACTTGTTGGATCAACTACCGATTACGGCTAGAGTTTTGGGAAACTGGGAAGACAGTCTGTGGCATGGTGTCCGTAAGGAATTGGATAGTACTCGTCCCAGTCAACGCTATCTCTTACGCCAGTGCCAGTATGTTTTAGAGGAAATTTCCATAGAAGAAATTGAACTGCTCCACAGTCAACCACTCCGGATTCATCGTCAGTTTGGGACTTTGACGGTAGGAATTAGCCACCATCTTCCTGATAAGAACTGGGGGAGAGAGTTGATTCATACTGGAGCGCAAGAGGATTTTGACCGCTTGGTGACCAATCCGCCTTGTGATATTGCTGTTTATGGTCATATTCACCAGCAGTTGCTTCGTTACGGGACTGGTGGGCAATTGATTGTCAATCCGGGTTCAATTGGCCAGCCTTTCTTTCTAGATGCCCAGTTGCGGAAGGACTTGCGGGCCCAGTATATGATTTTAGAGTTTGATGACAAGGGCTTGGTAGATATGGACTTCCGACGGGTAGACTACGATGTGGCAGCTGAATTGCAGTTGGCTAAAGATCTTAAACTTCCCTATTTTGAGGTTTATTATGAAAGTCTGGTCAATGGTATCCACCATACTCATCATCAGGAATTTTTGAGAGAACTGGCCCAGAAAGAGGGCTATGATAGGGAATTAGATGCCTGGTTAAAAGGTGGTAATGATTGACATTACAACTAAAAAGGGTATAATAATAGAAAAAGAAGAGTAGAGGCAGGGTAGCCTCGTAAAAAGGAGAAGAGGATGCAAATTCCAAGTAGATTTACCATTGCGACTCATATGCTGATAATTATCGCTCTCAAGGGGCAGGAAAACAAGGTGACCAGTGATTTTCTGGCTGCTAGTGTCGGGGTCAATCCTGTTATTATCAGAAAGACCTTGTCCCAGTTGAAGAAGGCAGAGCTGATTTCAGTAGCGCGCGGAACGGGTGGAACAGAGATTGTTAAGGATCTCAAAGACATTAGTCTATTAGATGTTTATCAGGCGGTTGAGTGTCTTGGTAAGACAGGTCAACTCTTCAGTTTCCATGACAATCCAAATCCAAATTGCCCAGTCGGATCTCATATTCATGATGTTTTGGATCAAAAATTGGAGAGAATTCAGTTAGCTATGGAGGCAGAGCTTGGTCAGACCAGTCTAGAACAAGTCGTGGCCGATGCAGAGAGTCAGATGAAGGAGTAAGAGGGGTAGATGCCCTCTTTTTTTCTTTGGATAATTATGATAGAATGAACTCATAAAAGGAGGAAGAAATGTATCTCGTTATAGGAATTGTATTAGCATTTATAGTGTCATTTTGGAAGGATAATAGAAGTTTGTGGAATCCAGTATTATTCTTATTATCCCTCATTTCCAGTTATTTTTATCTAGGCTACCTTTTTTATCAAAATGGGTATGAGAAGATTCATTTCGCTTTTTTTATATTTCCCTTTATTTTACTTCCTTTTTTGCTTTTTCTAAGTGGCATCTTTCTAATCTATAATGGGGTCATTTTGTTGAAGCGAGAGGGACGTTCAAAGGCTAATTATCTCTCCATGCTCCTTGGAATAGTCATTTTGCTATTTTTTGCTTTGATGTCATTTCGATTGGGAGGACGACATGAATTATTTTACACCAATCACTTTCTAAATATTTTATTTGCATTTATTGCTTATTCTTACTTTATTTTTGGTTTTGCTTTTGTGGCTTTTATTCTGTACTCTATCTTATATCTCTTTATTCCTAAGAAGAAGCATTATGATTTTATTATCATTCATGGTGCAGGTTTGTTAGACGGAGAAAAGGTAACACCTTTGCTGAAGAGAAGAATTGATAAGGCAGTGGAAGCTTATCACAAGTCTAAGAATCCTCATATCAAAATCATTTCCAGTGGTGGTCAAGGAGGAGATGAGAAGATTTCTGAAGCGCAGGCCATTACAAACTATCTTCTTGAAGAGACAGATGTTCCCCAAGATGCGATTATTCTGGAAGATCAATCAAGGACTACCTACGAGAACCTTCTCTTTTCTAAGAAACTTGGTGAGGAACTGGTAGCCAAACCTCAATTCCTCTTTGTTACAAATGACTATCATGTTTTTCGTACCAGTACCTATGCGCGTAAGTTAAATATGAAGGGAGATGGCCTCGGATGTAGGACGGCAGGCTACTACATACCATCTGCTTTTATTCGGGAGTACGTAGCGCTCTGTGTCAAGATGAAATGGCTCTTCCTTGCCTTATATGTCCTGCTGTTAGTTATCATTTTGTTAGCCTATAAAGGGGTTATTTGGTAGTTAGATTTTATTAAAAAAGACTTAGAATGCACATGAAAGTCTGTGTTCTAGGTCTTTTGTTTTATATACATTTGATTTTTGAAAGCTACTATCTATTCTTCCAGGCTTGGTAACGGGTATCAATTAATAATTGGGTAAGACGTCCCATAGTTTCCCTTTCTTCTGGAGTGAGGAATTGAACTTGGACGAATAGATGACGAATGTGTTCGATAGCTTTTAAGGAAGACAGGTCATTGATGGAGCTAATCCCAGCATCTAGAATGGTGCCAAAGAAGAGGTCGAAATAGAGCTGGAGTTCCTCATCAGGGACTGTGGCCACCCATTCTTTGAAGGTTATGTCAATTTGTTGGCTATCACTGTTGGTTTTATCCAGTTGGACGAAGTGCTTGTCCTCAATCTGCCAACTAAAGGTATCGTGCTGGGCGATACCACCCAAGGCAGTACTGTGCACGATGATTTGGTGGTTAGGAATTTCCATCATCATACCGATAATAGACCCTTGTGGGATGAAGACCTTGGTTCTATCCATTATCCTTTGATAGCCCTCGGTTTGTGTCAGTTCTTTGTGGAGACCAGGCGCATCAAAGGTATAAACTGCTGTGATTTGATTTTGTAAACTTTTCTCAATTTGACTAGCCGCATAGATGGCTAGATTGCCTCCCTTGGAATGCCCAGCCAGAATGACCTTTTGCTTAGGATGTTGGGCAAAAAAGTTCTTTAAATAGCGGAGAGCGTGCTTTTGAGCAGGAATTTCCTTCATATAGGTCAGGTGGAAATCTTCCTTCCAGCCAATGATACTATCATCTGTCCCACGAAAGACAATCAGATAGGTATCGAGAGTGAGGCGGTAGGTCATAGCCGCAAACTGTTTTTGCAATTCAGGATCAATGTCATTGATAAAATGGGAGAGTTTGCAATTTTTGAAGCGCTTGTGTTGAGATAGCTCATCCAATAGCTGGAGACGATTTTTGCTGGTCAACATGTTAGGCTCCCTTGGAACCTGAGGTACCAGGTCTAAAAGTCGCTGAGGAACTGTAGAGACCAGATTATCAAAGGAGAGGTAGGTGGTTTCTGTTAAGGCTAGAATATCTAATTCATTCAAAGGAAGGTCGTAAAAGGAATCGTAAGCGACATCTTTCAGATAATCAAAAATATTGACCATAAGAGCTCCTTTCTTTTCTTTATCTTATCAAATTTCCCTCAAATTAGCTAGTAGGGTTGCCTCACTTTGTTATCTAAAAACAAGCTATTTCAAATTCATACTCTTCGAAAATCAAATTCAAACCACGTCAACGTCGCCTTGCCGTACTCAAGTACAGCCTACGGCTAGTTTCCTAGTTTGCTCTTTGATTTTCATTGAGTATCAGTTTCAGATCTTCTAGCATGGAAAAATCTGTTATAATAATAGAAAAGGAGAATCAGATGCACAAGATTTTATTAGTAGAAGATGATCAGGTCATTCGTCAACAGGTCGGGAAAATGCTCTCTGAATGGGGATTTGAAGTGGTTCTGGTAGAAGACTTTATGGAAGTTTTGAGTCTATTTGTTCAGTCGGAGCCTCATCTGGTCCTCATGGATATTGGATTGCCCTTTTTTAACGGCTATCACTGGTGTCAGGAAATTCGCAAGATTTCCAAGGTGCCTATCATGTTTCTGTCTTCGAGAGACCAGGCTATGGATATTGTCATGGCAATCAATATGGGGGCGGATGACTTTGTGACCAAGCCTTTTGACCAGCAGGTTCTTTTAGCCAAGGTTCAGGGCTTGTTGCGTCGTTCCTATGAGTTTGGGCGTGACGAGAGTTTACTGGAATATGCTGGTGTTATCCTCAATACCAAATCAATGGATTTACATTATCAAGGGCAAGTCTTGAATTTGACTAAGAATGAATTCCAGATTTTACGCGTTTTGTTTGAGCATGCGGGCAATATTGTAGCGCGTGATGACCTCATGCGGGAACTTTGGAACAGTGACTTTTTCATTGATGATAATACCCTCTCTGTCAATGTGGCTCGTTTGCGTAAAAAATTGGAAGAGCAGGGCTTGGTAGGATTTATCGAGACCAAGAAAGGGATAGGGTACGGACTGAAGCATGCTTGATTGGAAACAATTTTTTCTAGCCTATCTGCATTCCCGTAGTCGTCTGTTTGTCTATCTGATTTCTTTGACGTTTCTGGTCTTACTCTTTCAGTTTTTATTTGCCAGTTTGGGAATTTACTTTCTCTACTTTTTCCTCTTGTGTTGCTTTGTAACCATCTTATTTTTCACTTGGGACATATTGGTAGAAATGCAGGTCTATCGTCAGGAACTTCTCTACGGTGAGAGGGAAGCCAAATCTCCTTTGGAAATAGCTTTAGCAGAAAAATTAGAAGCGCGTGAGATGGAACTCTATCAGCAGAGGTCAGACGCAGAAAGAAAACTGACGGATTTGCTGGATTACTATACCTTGTGGGTCCATCAGATAAAGACCCCCATTGCAGCCAGTCAACTCTTAGTTGCAGAAGTAGCCGACCGCCAACTGAAGCAGCAATTAGAACAGGAAATTTTCAAGATTGACTCCTATACCAATCTAGTCTTACAATACCTGCGTTTAGAAAGTTTTCATGATGATTTGGTCTTAAAGCAGGTTCAAATTGAGGACTTGGTCAAGGAAATAATTCGTAAATATGCTCTTTTCTTTATTCAAAAAGGCCTAAATGTCAATCTACATGACCTTGATAAAGAAATCGTGACGGATAAAAAGTGGCTGCTAGTGGTCATTGAACAAATTATCTCAAATAGTCTCAAGTACACCAAGGAAGGTGGTCTGGAGATTTATATGGAAGGCCAGGAACTCTGTATAAAGGATACAGGAATCGGGATAAAAAACAGTGATGTCCTCCGAGTCTTTGAACGTGGTTTCTCAGGATATAATGGACGCCTAACCCAACAGTCATCTGGACTTGGACTTTACCTATCTAAGAAAATTTCTGAAGAATTGGGTCACCAGATTCGTATTGAGTCTGAGGTTGGAAAAGGAACGATAGTGCGGATTCAGTTTGCTCAAGTGAACCTAGTCCTTGAGTGAGCAGAGACAATGAGTTTTTACCCAATCTCTTTTTGCTATATTTCAGGATATTTGAAGACTGTTTTTTACAAAACCAATAATAGAATTTTTAATACAGAATATAGTATAAATACTGGTTCAAAGTGAAGTTTTGTATGCTTTATACTTTTGTTGAGTATAAAATCTATAATCTAAGGGTGAATTACAAAAATTAATTTGAGATGAAGTGAATTGTAGACTTGGGAAATGTCTCCTATTCGATTTCAGAATGAATCGTTGATACAGGATTAAAAGAACTGCAGCTTTCTTTTTATTTTGAATGAGATAGGTGTATATAGATTTGTGTAACTGGTGTAGAACTGTTTCCAAGAATTTATTGAATGTATCGAATACACACATTCTATTGATTTTGAACCAGTTTTTAATTTCTAAATGTTATAATAGTTTTATCAAGTAAAAGGAGACTGCCATGATTGGAGACAATATAAAATTCTTACGAAAATCACATAATCTGATATAACCAGATTTTCACGGATTGTGGGTGTGTCACGAAATAGCCTAAATCGTTAGAAAAACTGAAAAAGCTTACTTTCAATAGAAGTATTAGAAATATTCATTTTACATCTATCAAAGAAACATGGGATAGACCTATATTTTACAAAATAGCAAATTATATTTTGAATGATAGTAAAAACGGCAGTACTTGTGTGATTTACAATTATTGCACTCAATGTCCGAGTATCGCACTATCTGAAATAGGGAATAGTAGAGATTGTTCTGCGATATGTAAAAAACGCATTAGCAAGGAGTATCGTATATGCTACCATATCTTAAAACTATTAGATGGTATCTCTTCTTTAATTTTCTTTTTGGTGTAGTATCGAATATCTGCACAGCTTTGTTACCGTATTTCACGCAGGCATTAATCAAAGGGGATTATCAAGTAGCTCTATATGGTTACTCTATGTCAGTGGCAGGCTATTTGAGTTGTAACTATATCCAAATGATACTTGATTGGAAGCAGGGGATTATCTTTTCGACTACTTTGAAAAATGAGTGGTTTCGTTCACTTCTGGGACTCAGTCACCACGATTTCAAGCAGAAAACAGTAGCAGAGTATATTTCCTATCAATCTAATGACCTAGATTCGTTGGAAAAGGATTACCTTCCTCCATTGATGAGTTTTATCAAACAAATTTTACGTATCATCATTTACGCTTTCATTATTAGCAGAACAATTAATCCTATTGTATCACTGATTTTAATCTTTTCCACTGGAATTAGTATTCAAATTCCTAAAATCGTTGGGAAGTTGACCGCTAATCGTAGACAGGTTTACTTGAAAAAACAAGGAGATTACTATCGAACTTTGGAGGATTTGCTCATGGGACATCATTTGGTAAATAAACTAACTATGTCGCATTTTTTGAATCAACAAAAGAGTTCTCTAAAGAATTTGCAGGATAAGTATTTTAAGTATGGTTTGACAAAAATTACAGGCATCTTATTGACAGGTGTTTCTTTTGAATTCATTAGTCTTGTTCTGTTTATTTATTTAGCCTACTCTCTATCTCACCAGCAACTCGGTATTCCTGAGGTGGTGGCGAGTTTCGGATATATTAATGCTTTTTCTGAACCAATACAGGAAATCCTTTATGATTTACAAATGTTAGAGTCTGTAAAGCCTGTAATCAAGAGTTTTCAAAACATTGTTGGGAGACCCGTTTCAGTTCAAGCACCTCAACATTCTTTTGATACGATTACTTTGAAAAACATTTCCAAACAACTGGGAGAATCAAAATTGATAATTACTTCCGCTACGATTCAAAAAGGGGATAAAATTGCGCTTATTGGTAAGAATGGGTCTGGAAAAAGTAGTCTTCTCAACATTTTAAATGGAACAGATGAAGATTTTGAAGGACAAATTGTGCTAGATGGGCTTGTTTTGGACCATCTTTGGGGAAGATTCGGTATGATTCTGCAACAAGAACATACATTTATTTCGAGTTATGAAAATAATGTAACGCTATTCAATAGTTTCAATGAAAAATTCAGAGAAGAAGATTTTGAAAAAATTCCACCACAATCCCTGTCAGGTGGTCAGCAACAACGAATGTATTTAAATCGTGAGAAAAATCGTAAAAATCCATTGCTTATCCTAGACGAACCTTTCTCTGCCTTGGATACTAATCAGTTTAAAATGGAATTGGAAAGAGTTCTGGAACTACCAAGTGCCGTCATTGTTACTTTACATCGCCAAAACGAATTATTAAGTAAGTTTGACCAAGTTTGGGAAATTAAGAATGGAGAACTTGTAATTTTGAAATAGCTAAATTATAAAGAATAAAACGCATAGTATCAAGGTTCAGGAGATACCGTTTTTCTTTTTATAATAAGGAATCTAAAATTTCTTGCTTCCTCTATCTATTCAATTGATAGGTTTCGTCAGAGAAAGACTATAAAATTTTTGATATAATGTTAAGGATGGACTGACGGATACTTAAAGGATCATTTTCAAAAGAATAACAGATGGGAAGAAAAATATGTAAGATTGGACAGAAACTTCTCTACCATCATCCATGCAGAAACAAGATTATATGAAGTAAAAGGAGTAACCAATGACCGGAAACTATTCAACACGTGAATACCGTGAGAAATTATATGATGATCTTCATGTTCGATTAAGAGATATAGGGATTTTGATGTGTGCGATTTTTATTGCCTCTATCGGCCTAAATATGAATTCAACAGCTGTCATTATTGGAGCTATGCTGATTTCCCCTCTTATGACACCGATTGTTGGACTCGGATTTGGTTTAGCTATTTTTGATACGCGTTTAATCAAGCAATCTCTAGAGGTTTTATTTACTCAAGTATTGGTCAGTTTGCTTGTCTCGGCTCTGTATTTCTGGATTTCTCCCTTATCTTATGAAAGTAGCGAATTGATTGCACGAACCTCTCCAACCATTTGGGATGTGCTCATTGCTATTGCTGGTGGGATAGCAGGCGTAATTGGTTCAAGGAAAAAAGAAGCAAACAATATCGTGCCAGGAGTAGCCATTGCAACAGCTCTGATGCCACCTATCTGTACTGCAGGTTACGGTTTAGCTAATGGAAATGTACGATTTTTATTTGGAGCTCTCTATCTTTTCTTGATCAACTGTGTTTTTATCATGCTAACCAACATTGTTGGAACAAGAATTTTAATGAGAAAATCTCCCTTAAGTTCATTTAAAGAGCTCAACATTAAAATGAGAATTGGGTTGATATCCTTGATTGTATTATTGATTCTTCCAGCTAGTTATTCAGCAGTCACTCTGACGATAGATCAAGCGCGAAAAGAAGGAATCAAACAGTTTGTAGGAAAAGAGTTCGCCAATCACACGGTCATTAATCAAGTCTACAAGTCAAGGAACAATGAATTGGTCTTGACGGTTGTTGGAGATCCGATTTCAGAAGAAGAATTAGAAACGCTCCACCAAAAACAAGCCTCTTACGGTATTCAATCTGTTCAATTGAAAGTCAATCAAGTCCATAATTCGACAAAATTAGACAGTGATACGACCAAGGAATTTTATGAAACCATTAACAAGTATATCAATCAAAAACTCTCTGAAAAGGATTCACAAAAAGATCTCGTAAAAGAAAATGAAGCAGACAAGGATTGAAGATATTGACCTTATCTAACTCATGAAAGCAAATCTTGTGTGGTGGTTTGGTCAATCACTACTAGCTCGGATTAAATAATACTCTTCGAAAATCAAATTCAAACCACGTCAGCGTCGCCTTACCGTACTCAAGTACAGCTTGCGGCTAGCTTCCTAGTTTGCTTTTTGATTTTCATTGAGTAAAAATATAAAAAGCAACAGCTGTTTCAGTTGTTGCTTTTTAGCTAGCTAGGATTTTATCTCTTATTTCTCAACGCGTGATTTGTTGGCGATATCAGCTAGGATAGCTTGAACAAAGTCATCTACTGAGACAGTTTGTGTTTCTTTTTGGCCATAGCGACGAACGTTAACAGTTCCGTCTTCCATTTCCTTGTCTCCAACGATCAATTGGTAAGGAATCTTGCTTGTTTGTGAAGCACGGATCTTGAACTGCATTTTTTCATTGCGCTCATCTACGTCTGCACGGACACCACGGTCACGGAGTTTCTTAGCTACTTCCCATGCGTAGTCTACGTGTTTTTCGTTAGATACTGGGATGAGGGTTACTTGGTGTGGTGCAAGCCATGTTGGGAAGGCACCCTTGTAGTTCTCAATCAAGATAGCTGTGAAGCGTTCCATAGTTGAGATAACTCCACGGTGGATCATAACTGGACGGTGCTCTTCACCATCAGCTCCGATGTATTTAAGGTCGAAGCGTTCTGGAAGCAAGAAGTCAAGTTGGATAGTAGAAAGAGTTTCTTCTTTTCCAAGAGCGGTCTTAACTTGAATATCCAATTTTGGTCCGTAGAAGGCTGCTTCACCTTCGGCTTCAAAGTAGTCCACGCCCATTTCATCAAGGGCTGCACGAAGCATGGTTTGAGCATTTTCCCACATCTCATCGTTGTCAAAGTACTTGTGAGTATCTTGAGGGTCACGAAGAGAGAGGCGGAAGCGATATTCAGTCAAGTTGAAGTCTTCATAAACATCGATAATCAACTGAAGAGCACGTTGGAATTCTTCTTGGATTTGTTCTGGAGTCACAAAGAGGTGACCATCGTTGAGTGACATTTCACGTACACGTTGAAGACCAGTCAGGGAACCAGATTTTTCGTAGCGGTGCATCATACCGATTTCAGCGATACGGATTGGCAACTCACGGTAAGAGTGAACATGGTGTTTGAAGACTTGGATGTGGTGCGGACAGTTCATTGGACGAAGGACAAATTCTTCCCCGTCACCCATGTCCATAGTTGGGAACATGTCTTCTTGGTAATGATCCCAGTGACCAGAAGTCTTGTAAAGTTCAACAGAAGCAAGTGGTGGAGTGTATACGTGTTGGTAGCCTGAAGCCAACTCTTTGTCAACGATATAGCGTTCTAACTCACGACGGATAGTCACCATTTGGCAACCAGAATGGAAGTCCTTGACCAACTTCTTGAGAAATCATGAAGAGGTCAAGCTCTTTACCAAGTTTACGGTGGTCACGTTCCTTAGCTTCTTCACGCATTTGGAGGTAGTTTTTCAAGTCTTTTTTGTCAAACCAAGCTGTACCATAGATACGTTGCATCATAGCGTTATCACTATTTCCACGCCAGTAAGCACCAGCTACATGGAGAAGGTGGAAGATTTGGATACGGCCTGTTGATGGGACGTGAGGGCCACGGCAAAGGTCTACATACTCACCTTGACGATAGATAGTCAAACCACCTTCGTCTTCAGAGTGTTCTTCAATCAATTCCAACTTGTAAGGGTCGTTTTTAAAGATTTCACGTGCCTCGTCTTTAGTCACTTCTTCACGAATTGATGGGAAGTTTTCTTTGACAATTTTTTGCATTTCTTCTTCGATGCGAGGAAGGTCTTCGTTAGAGATTTGACCAGCTGTGTTGTCAGTATCGTAGTAGAAGCCGTCCTCGATGGCTGGACCAACACCCAAGTGAATGTCTGGGAAAAGACGACGAGCTGCTTGGGCAAACAAGTGAGCGGCTGAGTGACGCAAGATTGGAAGGGCATCTTCGTGGTCAGGTGTCACAATTTCGATGCTTCCATCTTCAGTGATAGCACGAGTAGTGTCGATGAGTTTGCCGTTAAATTTACCAGCAAGAGCTTTTTTAGCTAGGGAATTGCTGATAGATTGGGCTATTTCAAAAGTAGTAACGCCAGATTCGAATTCACGAACAGCGCCATCTGGGAAAGTAATGTTAATCATGATGTTCTCCTTACTTATATTATTGACGAATGTGTTAACCCTATTCTGAAAACAGAGACAGAGGACTGTGAAAGCTAGAAAAACAAAGAGCGACATCCTCAAAAGGACGTCGCAACGTGGTTCCACCTTCATTTATGTTCCTCAAAAAAGAGGGACACCTCTGATTGGCTCTAACGTGGCCACCGTTTTATGTTTTCATAAAAAAGTCAAGAGTAGTATCAGTTTAGGCTCTCTATGCGTTTCCAGCAACCACGCACTCTCTAGTAGAAAGGGACTAAGTGACTTGTCTCTATGGATTATTATAGCATGATTGTGAGATTTTTCAAGGATTTTGTGAAAGTTTTTTGTTTTTCATTTTTTGTAGAATATGCTTGATACCAATACCGGAAGCCAGACCCATCAGAGCCAAGGTTTCATAGGCTAAAAAGTAAAACCAGATAAATTCACCAAAGGTTATGATAGTAAAGCAAAAGAGCAGTCCGTTACCAATTAACCACCAAAGTGAGAAACGGACACGGTAGCTATAAAGTAGCGATATAATCAAGATTACCAGAGGTGTAAAGAAGAGAATATTATTTACGTAGAGACTCTTGAGCAAAAGGGGGTCAGAAACAACTAGCAAGAACAACTCATAAAGTGGCCAATAAAAGAAAAAGATGACCAGATAGTAGGGGAGATGGGAATAGAATCTAGGCATGCTAATCACCTCGTTTAAAAACAGATAACTTAGATTTCTTGCTATAATTATTATAGCATGTTTAAAACAAGAAAGTAAATCTGTTGACAAAGAAGTTAGTTATTGGTAGAATAGGGATTGTCGTAAAGACAAATAACTTCTTCTTGGTTACAGGCATGCCAACCTGTCACTCGGATGAAGCCAAATAAAAAGGAGAAACATCATGGCAATCTCAAAAGAGAAAAAAAATGAAATCATCGCACAATATGCACGTCACGAAGGTGATACAGGTTCAGTAGAGGTTCAAGTTGCTGTCCTTACTTGGGAAATCAACCACCTTAACGAACACATCAAACAACACAAAAAAGACCACGCTACTTACCGTGGATTGATGAAAAAAATCGGTCGCCGTCGTAACTTGCTTGCATACTTGCGTAAAAACGACGTTAACCGTTACCGTGAGTTGATCAACTCTCTAGGACTTCGTCGCTAATCTGCTTTATTTTCCACTTACATTGCGTTGTCACCTTACCTCGATATACTCAAGTATAATCTTCGGTTACGGTTCCTAGCACTGTAAGGTAAAATAAACCAGATATTCTCCCTTCGGGGAGATTTTTTTGTTTCACTAAAAATTTTGTACAACCTTCGCCTCGTCGCTAGTCTATAAACGGTTTATCCAGCAAGACTGGAGCTCTCTGATTTTTAGAGGGCTTTTTGTTTTTATCTGCTTGCTTAAGCCGTGTTCAATTGAGCATATCTTGATAATGAAGCTACTCTAAATTGGATAGCTTTTTTGTATGGATTTTATCCCAATCTCAAATCAGCTCTCTGACTTCAGAGGGCTTTTTTTGTTGTCACCTTACCTTGATATGCTCAAGTATTATCTTTGGTTACGGTTCCTAGCGCTGCAAAACCAACTATATTCATTTGTTCTCATCTTGTTACACAGTTGAAAATATGGTATACTTTTTATGAGATTTTTCTAAATTTTTAAGATTCTATCAAAGGAGGTTTGCATGCTTTCCAAATTTTCTGGAAGCCGACAAGACCAGCAATTTGTGTTACTTTTAGTTATTTTGCTAAGTATTTTAGGGATTTCTCTCTTTCTAGCAGTTTCAATGGGATCCGTTGCGATTGAACTAGGAGATACCTATCGGATTATTTTGAGCAGGTTGGGATTTCCTCTTGAGATAGGAGAGGTTTCCAAGTCTACTCTTGCCATTGTATGGAATATGAGATTCCCTCGAGTATTGTTAGGTCTGATAGTAGGAGCAGGCCTTTCTATGTGTGGTAGCGTGATGCAGTCTACAGTGAACAATCCCATCGCAGAGCCTTATGTCTTAGGAATCTCTGCGGGTGCAACTCTAGGTGCAACCTTGAGCATCATTCTTGGTTTAAAAGTGATGATTAGCCTTGGAGCTTTTCTTGGAGCTATTTTAGCAACAATTGCTGTCCTCATCATTGCCTCTATGCAGGGAAGGATGACAACTTCCAGTCTGATTTTATCGGGAACGGTGGTCAACGCTCTCTTTCTGGCCTTTTCAAACTTTATTATCTCAGTTGGGGCTAATGCGGACAGTGTGATGACCATTAAGTTTTGGACAATGGGTTCGCTCGCTGGGACTACCTGGTCTGACTTAGTCCTGCCAACTATAGTAGTGGGAATGGCCTTTCTATTTTTCGCTACCCAGTATCGTGTTTTTAATGCCATGATGATGGGAGATGAGGCTGCTTTAACTTTGGGAATTCCTTTACGCTTTTATTGGTATCTTTATGTGACAATGGTGGCTGTGCTGACAGCAGTCTTAGTGGCAACCTGTGGGATTATTGGATTTGTCGGTCTGATTACTCCTCACTTAGCTCGAGGGTTAGTAGGAACGAATTATAAGAGACTTTTTCCTGTTGCGACCATACTGGGTGCCCTCTTTGTCATCTGGGCAGATGTACTCTCTCGTGTCACTATTCCAAATGCTGAGTTGCCGATTGGTATTTTCACGGCCTTGGTAGGTGCTCCCTTCTTTATTTACATTGTTGGAGGTAGGCGAAGGGAGGTGAGGGGCTGATATGGACTTGATTTGTCAGGATGTCCACTTTGGACTGGGAGAGAAGAAAATCCTCAAAGGAGTCTCTCTTAAGGTTGAGGGGAATCAATTTCACACGATATTAGGACCAAATGGAAGCGGGAAAACCAGTCTACTTAAACTCCTTTATCGTCAGGAAAAGGTGGACAAAGGCTTGATAAGCCTAGATGGAAAGCCTCTGGAACAATGGACGCTCAAAGAAACAGCCAAGCAAATGGCAGTTGTGACCCAGTTTAACCAGCTGCAGTTTGATTGTACAGTTGAGGAAATCGTCTTGCTGGGAAGAACTCCCCACCTCTCTTTTTTACAGAAGGAAAGGGAAAGGGATTTTACACTCGTTCAAGATGCCCTCGTTAAGGTGGATATGCTCGAGAAGAAAACTCGTCTCTATTCGTCTCTGTCAGGGGGAGAGAAACAGCGAGTCTTACTAGCCCGCGCCTTGGCGCAAGAACCGACTCTCTTGCTACTGGACGAACCAACCAATCACCTGGATATCAAGTATCAGCTAGACTTGTTGGCCATTGTGAAGGAGCTCAAGGTCAATGTTCTAGCTGTCCTGCATGATATTCAACTTGCTTGTCGCTATTCGGATTATCTCTATCTAATGAAAGAGGGAGAAATCCTTTACCAAGGGACTCCAAAGGAGACCATCACCCCTGAGTCATTGCAAACTGTATACGGAGTTCAAAGTCAGGTTACTTGGACTGAGGATCAGCAAGCCATGATTTACTATTTATAAGAATGAAAAGGAAAACAAGATGAAAAAAACACTCAGTATTTTACTGGTAACAGTAGCTACCCTAACCATGGCAGCTTGTGGCAACACTACTACAGAAAAAGCTACGACACAATCAAGCGCAGAAACAAGTCAAAAGGCCAGTACAGAGACGACTTATCCGCTAACGGTCAAAACCTATGATGCAAAAGGAACTGAAGTTGAACAAGTTTTTGACAAGGCACCTGAAAAAGTGATCACCAACAATCTTTCAACTACTGAAATCTTATTGGAGTTGGGGTTGAAGGATAAACTTGCTGGCATGCTCAACCCTGACAATGCTGTAACAGATAAATATAAGGACGCGATTGCGACTATTCCTCAAATCGGCGATAAAAAAACAGTCTCACAAGAGACAGTTCTTTCTTATGAACCAGACGCTGTGATGGGTCGAAACATGATGTTTTCTGAAAAATCCTTGGGGACAGTTAGCACTTGGAATGAAAATAAAATCCCAGTCTATACGCAAAAAGCTTCTCTCTCAACGATTCAGCAAGATTTGGGGAATATTGTAGAAGATGTCAAAAATATTGGAATGATTTTCAATGTTCAGGACAAGGCCAATGAATACGCAGCCCAATTACAAGCTAAAATTGACGCTGTTAAGAAAGCAAATCCAGCAAGTCAAGGTGAAAAGAAAAAGGCTTTGATTATGGTTGCTTATAATGATGAAACCTTCGGTGCCTACAAGTCTGCTTTGCAAGAAAGTTTGCTGAACCAACTTGGTTATACCAACGTTGCTACGGGGACATCAGGCTTGACCTTGGAAAATCTCGTGTCAATGGATCCTGAGTTGATTATCTATGTGACCAGCGACCGCAATAAAAAATTGGATGAAAAAGCAGTAGAGTTGATGAAGGCAAATGCTGTTTTAGAAGGTGTTCCTGCTATTAAGAATCAAAAAATCATGACTATCTCTTACGATGAGTTGATGGATTACGGTCCAGCAGTGATTGATTCCCTTGAGAAAATCAATGACTTTATCAATAAATAATGAGTTTGATTGGGAAGGAATCCAAGTCCAGGTCAGCCTGCCTTCAACCTATGATCCCAATCAAACCTATCCGGCTATTTTATTGAATGATGGAAACTTGGGCTTTCTATCGTCTCTTTCTGAATCTGTGATTTTAGTGGGCTTGGCCTCTAAAAATCGCTTAGACGACTACACTCCCTGGGCGACATCAGCTCTGAGAGATGGAGCTCCAGATTTTGGAGGTCAGGTCAAGGTCTATCATGATCATTTATTTGGAGGTCTTTTAGACAAGTTGCAGTCACTTTATCGCCTGGACGAAACTCGCCTTGCTTATGGAGGCTACTCACTAGGTGGTTTGGCGGCAGTCTACAGTCTTTTCAGCTTTGACAAGGTTTCCTGTGTCTTTTCGATTTGCGGTTCCTTTTGGTATCCTGATTTTGTGACTTACTGCAAGGAAGAAAATGTGAAAAATTTGGACTGTTTGCTGTATTTACAGAATGGTCAAACAGAAGGAGCACACCATACTAATCGATTAGCTCAAGCACCAGTCTATGCTGAGAAAATCCATACCAGTCTTCAGAAATGCTATCCGAACGGTCAGTTTGTCTTTGATCCTTATGGACACCATGAACAAGTAGCTGAACGCTTTCTGGCCTTTTCTGGCTGGTTGGCCCAAAAATGGAAAATCGAATAAAAGATTTATCCCTTGGCTTTTGCCAAGGGATTGTTGTATTTATTTAACCAAGGTTTTCTCTCTTTTTATCTGGATTCCATATGAAGCTTGCGATAAAGCTAAAGATGATGGTTAGGATAGCGAGGATAATCGCAAGGATGAGGGCAGGGATGCGGATAAACCACCAGAGTGGGTTTGGTTTTTTATCATTGTGCCATTGTTTCGTTTCGTCGTCCAGACGTTGAAATTCTGCTTGGATACGATTGGCGACTGTTTCAATGCCTTCATCATTCATTTTCTTGATATCTGAGATATCGATTGGATTTCCAAAGTTCATATCGACACGCTCACGGCTAACTAATCCCTTCAAAGTCATGGGACCGGTGTAGGTAACCGGCATGATACGGACCTTGGCCATTTTGGCAATCAGGGCTACGCCACCCTTGACATCGTTTGAGTGACGGCTCCCGCTTGGAAACATGATGAGAGAGCGGTCACTTTTTTTGAGAACATTGATAGGATATTTGATGGCAGAAGCACTAGGATTTTCACGGTCAATAGGAAAGGCACCACACATACGAATCCACCAACCAAAGATACGGTTGGTAAAGAGTTCTTTTTTTGCCATAAAGATAAATTGTTTTGGTTTGGTCGCAAAGGCCATGTAAACAGGATCCCACCAGGTACGGTGAGGGGCAACCAGAATATAATTTTCATCTTGAGTAGGAATTTTATCAGTATTATGATAGTGGGCATTGCCATTGATGGACCATAGGAGCAATACAACCAATCCACGTAAATAAGTATAAAACATGCGATCTCCTTCGATTATTTTCTTATTATTATACCTTATCAAAGGAGGGCTGGCAAACTTTTCCCTTGACCAGGTCCATATTTGGGATGAGATTAGAATTCTTTTAGAAAAAATGATATGATAGAATTTATGGATAAAAATAAGATTATGGGATTAACCCAAATAGAAGTTAAGGAAAGACAGGCTAAGGGCTTTGTCAATGATTTTACTGCATCGGCCAGTACTAGCACTTGGCAAATCATCAAACGAAATGTCTTTACCCTTTTTAACGCTTTAAACTTTGCCATTGCTTTGGCCCTTGCCTTTGTGCAGGCTTGGAGCAATCTGGTCTTCTTTGCCGTTATCTGCTTTAACGCTTTTTCTGGAATTGTGACCGAGCTGCGGGCTAAGCACATGGTGGACAAGCTCAATCTCATGACCAAGGAAAAGGTCAAGACTATTCGTGATGGCCAGGAAGTTGCTCTGAATCCTGAAGAATTGGTGTTAGGAGATGTCATTCGCCTGTCGGCTGGAGAGCAGATTCCCAGTGATGCCTTGGTTTTGGAAGGCTTTGCGGAAGTCAATGAAGCCATGTTGACTGGTGAGAGTGATTTGGTGCAAAAGGAAGTGGATGCCTTGCTTTTGTCAGGAAGTTTCTTGGCCAGTGGGTCAGTTTTAGCTCAAGTTCACCATGTCGGTGCAGACAACTATGCTGCCAAACTCATGCTGGAAGCTAAGACCGTTAAACCAATCAACTCTCGTATCATGAAATCGCTGGACAAGTTAGCAGGTTTTACTGGAAAGATTATCATTCCCTTTGGTCTAGCTCTCCTGCTAGAAGCCTTGATCCTAAAAGGCTTGCCTCTTAAGTCGTCCGTTGTAAATTCGTCGACAGCCCTTTTGGGGATGTTGCCCAAGGGAATTGCCCTTTTGACCATTACTTCGCTTTTGACTGCGGTGATTAAGTTGGGCTTGAAAAAGGTCTTGGTGCAGGAGATGTACTCTGTTGAGACCTTGGCGCGCGTGGACATGCTCTGTCTGGACAAGACGGGTACCATCACCCAAGGAAAGATGCAGGTGGAAGCTGTCCTTCCTTTGACCGAAGAGTATGGAGAATCAGTACTTGCTAGCATCTTGGCCAGCTATATGGCCCATAGTGAGGATAAAAATCCAACAGCTCAAGCCATTCGCCAGCGTTTTGTGGGAGAAGTTACTTATCCTATGATTTCGAATCTTCCCTTCTCAAGCGACCGCAAGTGGGGAGCTATGGAATTGGAAGGTCTGGGGACAGTTTTCTTAGGGGCGCCTGAGATGTTGTTGGACTCTGAAATCCCTGAAGCCAGAGAGGCCTTGGAGAGAGGGTCACGTGTCTTGGTCTTAGCTCTTAGTCAGGAGAAATTAGACCATCACAAACCACAGAAACCATCTGATATTCAGGCTCTGGCTTTGCTGGAAATCTTGGACCCCATTCGGGAGGGAGCAGCAGAGACGCTGGACTATCTCCGTTCTCAGGAAGTAGGACTCAAGATTATCTCTGGTGACAATCCAGTTACGGTGTCTAGTATTGCCCAGAAGGCTGGTTTTGCGGACTATGACAGTTATGTAGATTGCTCGAAAATCACGGATGAGGAATTGGTTGCTATGGCTGAGGAGACAGCTATTTTCGGACGTGTTTCCCCTCATCAAAAGAAACTCATCATCCAAACACTGAAAAAAGCAGGGCATACAACGGCTATGACAGGGGATGGAGTTAATGATATTCTGGCCCTTCGTGAGGCGGATTGTTCCATCGTAATGGCGGAGGGAGATCCTGCGACTCGTCAGATTGCCAATCTGGTTCTCTTGAACTCTGATTTTAATGATGTTCCTGAGATTCTTTTTGAAGGTCGTCGTGTGGTGAATAATATTGCCCACATTGCACCGATTTTCTTGATAAAGACCATCTACTCATTCTTGCTCGCAGTTATCTGTATCGCCAGTGCTTTACTAGGTCGGTCTGAGTGGATATTGATTTTCCCCTTCATTCCGATCCAGATTACCATGATTGACCAGTTCGTGGAAGGGTTCCCACCATTCGTTCTGACTTTTGAGCGAAATATCAAACCTGTCGAGCCAAACTTCCTCAGAAGATCCATGCTTCGTGCTCTACCAAGTGCTCTCATGGTAGTGTTCAGCGTTCTTTTTGTGAAAATATTTGGAAGTAGCCAAGGTTGGTCTGAGTTAGAAATTTCAACTCTACTCTATTATCTCTTGGGGTCAATTGGTTTCTTATCTGTATTTAGAGCCTGCATGCCATTTACCCTATGGCGTGTCCTCTTGATTGTTTGGTCAGTAGGAGGCTTCCTAGCCACAGCTCTCTTCCCAAGAATTCAAAAACTGCTTGAAATTTCAACCTTAACAGGACAAACATTACCTGTTTATGGTGTCATGATGTTGGTCTTTACCGTGATTTTCATCCTGACTAGTCGCTATCAAGCCAGAAAATAAAGAAAGGCTGCAATCTGTGGATTGCGGTCTTTTTAGGTACAAGATTGCCAGCTGAAATGTGGTATAATAAGAGGTAATAGAGTTTTGGAAAGAGAGAGAAGATGATTTCAAAGAGATTAGAATTAGTGGCTTCTTTTGTGCCACAGGGAGCCATTTTACTAGATGTGGGGAGTGACCATGCTTATCTGCCTATCGAGTTGGTGGAGAGAGGCCAAATCAAAAGCGCCATTGCAGGTGAGGTGGTGGAAGGTCCCTACCAGTCTGCGGTCAAAAATGTTGAGGCTCACGACCTAAAGGAGAAAATCCAGGTTCGTTTAGCCAATGGCTTGGCAGCATTTGAAGAGGCAGACCAAGTGTCTGTCATTACCATTGCTGGTATGGGTGGCCGTTTGATTGCTAGGATTTTAGAAGAAGGCTTGGACAAGCTGGCTAATGTAGAGCGTTTGATCCTCCAGCCTAATAATCGTGAAGACGACTTGCGTATTTGGCTACAAGAGAACGGATTTCAGATTGTAGCTGAAAGCATTTTAGAAGAAGCTGGCAAGTTTTACGAGATTTTGGTGGTGGAAGCAGGACAAATGAAGTTATCAGCCAGTGATGTCCGCTTTGGTTCCTTCTTGTCCAAAGAAGTCAGCCCAGTCTTTGTCCAAAAATGGCAAAAAGAAGCAGATAAGCTAGAATTTGCCCTCGGACAAATCCCAGACAAAAATCTGGAAGAACGTCAAGTTCTAGTAGATAAAATTCAAGCCATCAAGGAGGTTCTCCATGTTAGCAAGTGAAGTCATTAAACGTTATGAAGCCTTTTGTCCTCAGGAATTTTCTATAGAGGGAGACAGTCGTGGTCTGCAAATCGGCACTTTAGACAAGGATATCCAAAGAGTCATGGTGGCTCTCGACATTCGTGAAGAGACGGTGGCAGAGGCTATTGAAAAGGGTGTGGATTTGATTATCGTCAAGCACGCGCCTATCTTTCGTCCTATCAAGGACTTGGTAGCCAGCCGTCCGCAAAATCAGATTTACATTGATCTCATCAAGCATGACATCGCAGTTTATGTCAGCCATACCAATATTGACATCGTTGAAAATGGTCTCAATGATTGGTTCTGTCAGATGCTAGGTATCGAGGAAACGACTTATCTGCAGGAAACTGGCCCTGAACGTGGGATTGGACGTATTGGGAATGTTCAGCCTCAGACTTTTGGGGAATTGGCCCAACATGTCAAGCAAATCTTTGGTCTAGATAGCCTTCGAATGGTGCATTATCAAGAGAATGATTTGCAGAAATCTATTTCAAGAGTAGCAATTTGTGGTGGAAGCGGGCAGTCTTTCTATAAGGATGCTTTAGCAAAGGGGGCAGATGTCTATATCACTGGTGATATCTATTACCATATTGCTCAGGATATGCTGTCTGATGGTTTGCTAGCATTGGACCCAGGTCACTATATAGAAGTGCTTTTTGTGGAAAAAATTTCTGCACTCCTTACTCAATGGAAAGCTGAAAAAGGCTGGACAATCGATATTGTACCTAGTCAAGCATCGACCAATCCTTTCCACCATATCTAGTTAGAAAGTGAAAACAATGAAAAAAGTTGCTATTATTGGAGCAGGGATTGTAGGTGCAACAGCTGCCTACTACCTCTCGCAAGAAAGTGACCTAGAGGTGACCGTTTTTGACCATGGACAAGGTCAAGCTACCAAGGCCGCAGCAGGAATTATCAGCCCTTGGTTTTCCAAACGCCGCAATAAGGCCTGGTACAAAATGGCGCGCTTGGGGGCTGACTTTTATGTGGATTTATTAGCTGATTTAGAGAAGTCAGGACAAGAAATCGACTTTTACCAGCGTTCGGGAGTCTTTCTCCTGAAAAAGGATGAAACTAAGTTGGAAGAACTCTATCAACTAGCCCTCCAGCGTAGAGAAGAATCTCCTTTGATAGGGCAATTAGCCATTCTGGACCAAGCATCAGCTAATGAATTATTCCCTGGCTTGCAGGGATTTGATCGCTTGCTCTATGCTTCTGGTGGAGCGAGAGTAGATGGCCAGCTCTTGGTCACTCGTTTACTAAAAGCTAGTAAGGTTGAAGTGGTGAGAGAAGAGGTGGGTCTAAATCCTTTATCAGCAGGCTACCAGATTGGAGACCGCGTTTTTGAACAGGTTATTTTAGCGACAGGTGCTTGGTTGGGGGACTTGTTAGAACCCTTGGGTTATGCTGTGGATGTCCGTCCTCAAAAAGGACAGCTCCGAGATTATCAACTTGCCAAAGACATGGAAGCTTACCCTGTTGTTATGCCAGAAGGGGAGTGGGATTTGATTCCTTTTGCAGGTGGGAAATTATCCCTAGGCGCTACTCATGAAAATGACATGGGATTTGACTTGACCGTGGATGAAACCTTGCTCCAGAAAATGGAGGAGGCAGCCTTGCCTCACTACCCAGTCTTGGCAGTGGCGACTTCAAGAGCTGAGCGTGTGGGAATCCGTGCCTATACCAGTGATTTCTCACCTTTCTTTGGGCAGGTGCCTGAATTGGCAGGTGTTTATGCTGCTAGTGGACTAGGTTCATCAGGCCTCACAACTGGTCCTATCATTGGTTACCATCTAGCTCAACTGATCCAAGAAAAGGAGTTGACCTTGGAACCTGAAAACTACCCAATTGAGAACTATGTCAAACGAGTAAAAAGCGAATAAGAATTTTACTGAAATTTTATCCTACCCTCTAGGATGGCAAATGACATTCCCTATCAAAAATGGTAAAATAAGAAAAAATAATCCGAGAATCGAGGAAAGAAGATGCAAGAAAAGATTTTGGTAACGGGTGGAGCTGGTTTTATCGGAACCCACACTGTTATTGAGTTAATCCAAGCAGGTCATCAAGTTGTTGTGGTGGATAACCTTGTGAATAGTAATAGAAAAAGTATAGAAGTTGTTGAAAGAATCACAGGAGTTGACATTCCCTTTTATGAGGCAGATATCCGTGATACAGATACCCTCAGAGACATTTTCAAACAAGAAGAACCAACAGGAGTTATTCACTTTGCTGGTTTGAAGGCTGTCGGTGAATCTACCCGTATTCCTCTTGCCTACTATGACAACAATATTGCTGGAACTGTTAGCCTTTTGAAAGTTATGGAAGAAAACAATTGTAAAAACATCATTTTCAGTTCTTCTGCGACAGTTTACGGGGATCCGCACACAGTACCCATCTTGGAAGATTTCCCACTTTCAGTGACCAACCCATATGGCCGCACTAAGCTTATGCTTGAGGAAATTTTGACAGATATCTACAAGGCAGATTCAGAATGGAATGTGGTCTTGCTTCGTTATTTCAACCCAATCGGAGCGCATGAGAGTGGTGATTTGGGAGAAAATCCAAACGGTATTCCAAACAATCTCTTGCCATATGTGACTCAAGTAGCCGTTGGAAAATTAGAGCAAGTGCAAGTGTTTGGAGACGATTACGATACGGAAGACGGAACTGGTGTTCGCGATTATATCCATGTTGTTGATTTGGCCAAAGGTCACGTTGCAGCTCTGAAAAAAATCCAAAAAGGTTCAGGTCTAAACGTTTATAACCTTGGAACAGGTAAAGGCTACTCAGTTCTTGAAATTATCCAAAACATGGAAAAAGCAGTGGGACGTCCAATTCCTTACCGCATTGTAGACCGTCGCCCAGGGGATATTGCTGCCTGCTATTCAGATCCTGCAAAAGCCAAAGCAGAACTGGGCTGGGAAGCAGAATTAGACATCACCCAAATGTGTGAAGACGCATGGCGTTGGCAAAGCAAGCATCCAAATGGATTTGAAGACTAAGATGGTGATGTCAATCATTGTCCCCTGTTTAAACGAAGAGGAAGTACTTCCTCTTTTTTATCAGGCTTTGGAAGCTTTACTTCCAGATTTGGAATCGGAAATCGAGTATGTCTTTGTCGATGATGGATCGAGCGATGGGACCTTGGAACTCTTAAAGACCTATCGGGAGCAAAATCCGGCAGTTCATTATATTTCTTTCTCGCGAAATTTTGGCAAAGAAGCTGCTCTCTATGCAGGCTTGCAATATGCGACAGGAGACCTAGTGGTGGTAATGGATGCAGACCTCCAGGATCCTCCTAGTATGTTGCTTGAGATGAAAGCCTTACTAGACCAGAATGCAGATTTAGACTGTGTAGGAACACGGAGAACTAGTCGGGAGGGAGAACCCTTCTTTCGCAGTTTCTGTGCTGATCTCTTTTATGGCTTCATGAAAAAAATTAGTCCAGTAGCCCTGCCGTCAGGTGTCCGTGATTTTCGCATGATGAGACGGTCTGTAGTCGATGCTATTTTAAGCTTGACTGAGTCCAATCGTTTTTCGAAGGGACTCTTTACCTGGGTCGGCTTTAAAACCCACTATCTGGACTATCCAAATGTCGAAAGGCAGGCTGGCAAGACCAGTTGGAGTTTTAGGCAACTCTTTTTCTACTCTATTGAAGGGATTGTTAACTTTTCAGATTTTCCCTTGATTATCGCCTTTGTGGCAGGTCTCCTATCTTGTTTTATTTCTCTACTAATGACCTTTTTTGTTGTGGTTCGGACCCTCATTTTGGGCAATTCGACATCAGGTTGGACATCTCTGATGGCTGTTATTCTCTTCCTTGGTGGGATTCAACTCTTGACCATTGGGATTCTTGGCAAGTATATTAGTAAGATTTATCTAGAGACTAAAAAAAGACCACTTTATCTCGTCAAAGAAAAAAGTGACCTTCCTGATTTTACAGAAAAAAATAAAGAGAAAAGACTATAATTTTGCATGGAAATATGCTAAACTAGAAGGAGTGGAACGTTCTTGTCGATATTAGAGTTAATCTTTAATCAAGGCATGTGTCGGACAGTTTCTAACAGCTTCTACAACGTCCTGACTAGGAGAGATTTCTTTTTCTAGTTGGTCAGGGTCATCGTAAAAACGCACGATTCCATTATCGTGGTAATCAAATAATTCAGAATAAGTTTGGCAAAGCCCACAGGCGATGCAGCGTTCAGGTATAAGTGTGATTTTCATATTTATATTGTAATAAGAAAAGTAAAAAAAACAAGGAGTAAGGTATGGCAAAAGAACCGTGGCAAGAAGATATTTATGAGAATCAAGAAGAAACAAGATCAGAACGTCGTAAGAGAGAACAAGGTGGAGGAGTGCTGGCTAATCGTATCTTGACTATTCTAGCAAGTATTTTCTTTGTGATTGTAATCGTGATGATTATTGTTCTGATCTATCTTTCGTCAGGTGGGAGTAATCGCACAGCAGCCTTGAAAGATTTTCACGATTCAGATACAAAAGTAGAGCAAGTTTCTTCCACTTCTAGTAGTAGTTCAGAGCAGGCATCTTCTAGTTCAGAGGAGAAGGTAGAAGAGTCATCCAGTAGTTCAGAACATCCAACTGATCCAGAAGGGACTACAAAAGTTATGGCTGGAGAAGGAGAAGCAGCTATTGCCGCTCGTGCAGGAATCTCGATTGCTCAATTAGAGGCTTTGAATCCTGGACATATGGCTACAGGATCTTGGTTTGCAAATCCTGGAGATGTGATTAAGACTAGATAGGAGTCATAAATGAAGACGATTCAAATTGCTATCGATGGTCCAGCTTCAAGCGGTAAGAGTACGGTTGCTAAGATTATTGCTAAAGATTTTGGGTATACCTATCTAGATACAGGTGCCATGTATCGTGCGGCGACCTATATGGCTCTGAAACACCAGTTAGGAGTGGAAGAGATTGAGGAACTTTTAGCCTTATTGGACCAGCATCCAATCAGCTTTGGGCGTTCAGAAACTGGAGAACAGCTTGTCTTTGTAGGAGATGTGGATATTACCCATCCTATTCGTGAAAATCAAGTGACCAATCATGTTTCTGCTATTGCGGCAATTCCTGAAGTACGTGAGAAACTAGTTTCTCTTCAACAAGAGATTGCCCAGCAAGGTGGGATTGTCATGGACGGTCGCGATATTGGAACTGTTGTATTGCCACAAGCAGAACTGAAAATTTTTCTAGTAGCTTCTGTTGATGAAAGAGCAGAGCGTCGTTACAAGGAAAATATTGCCAAGGGAATTGAAACAGACCTTGAAACCCTAAAAGAGGAAATTGCTGCGCGTGACTACAAGGATAGTCATCGTGAGACTTCGCCTCTCAAACAAGCAGAGGACGCTGTCTATCTTGATACAACTGGCTTGAACATTCAGGAAGTAGTTGAAAAAATCAAAGCAGAAGCTGAAAAAAGAATGTAGATATAGAAAAGCCGATAGATTGATATCGGTTTTTTTCTATATTTGTCAAAATGCTGATTTTAGGGTATAATAGTTGCTGTTCGAGAAATTTTGATTTTCAAAGAATAGTGAATGATGATAAGGAGAAACCATGAACAACTTACCAAATTGCCCAAAATGTAACTCAGAGTATGTCTACGAAGACGGTGCCCTACTGGTTTGCCCAGAGTGTGCTCATGAGTGGAATCCTGCTGAAGTTGCAGATGTAGAAGAGGGCCTTGTTGCTATCGATGCCAACGGGAATAAATTGGCTGACGGTGATACTATAACCCTCATCAAGGATTTGAAAGTAAAAGGTGCGCCAAAAGATTTGAAACAAGGGACGCGCGTGAAAAATATCCGCATCGTAGAAGGCGACCACAATATCGACTGTAAAATTGATGGCTTTGGTGCCATGAAACTCAAATCAGAGTTTGTGAAGAAAATTTAAGCATGTCAAAGAATTATAAACTTGTATTTTATAGCCGTATCTTCTTGTTTCTAGCGGCTTTTACGGGAGTTTATCTTGAAATCGCCAAGCATGGTGGATTTGGGATGCTTCTCTATTACACGGTTCTGTCCAATCTCTTAGTAGCGATTTTTACGCTCTATCTCCTAAAGGTTATGAGCCGTTTAGGTGAAAACTGGCAAAGGCCAAGTCTCTTGCGCTTAAAAGGTGGGGTCACTATGAGTATCATGATTACCTGTGTGATTTACCATTTCCTCTTGGCACCCATAGCGACTAATTTCTATACCCTAGAAAATTTCCTTTGCCACTATATCGTTCCCCTCTGGTTTTTAGCAGATACCCTCTTTTTTGACAAACAGGGTCAATACAAGATTTGGGATCCAATTGTGTGGACGATTTTACCCTTGCTGTATATGATTTTTGCTCTTTTTAATGGCTTGGTACTGAAACTTGATGTTCCTAATTCTAAGGTCAGTCCCTTCCCTTACTTCTTTTTGAATGTGAACAAGGGGTGGGATGTCGTGTTCAAGTGGTGTCTGATTATCTTTGTTGCCTATATGGTGGCAGGATTTATCTTCTACTTTATCAAGCAAATCAAGAGAAAGTCATCCTAAGATACAAGGGATTCATTTTCAAGTTTAAGAAGGAGTCTATACACCAAAGAGGCTTCTTCTTTTCTTGCTTGTTTGATAACTATCAAAAAAGTAGAAGATTAAGAGAAATATAGAAAGAGATTTCATGAAACAATTTTTAGAACGGGCCAGTATTTTGGCTCTCTCCCTCGTTTTGATTACCTCCTTTTCCATCTCGAGTGCCCTGCCAGCCATGTTTGACTATTATCAAGGCTATCCTAAGGAACAAATTGAGCTCTTGGCGAGCTTGCCATCCTTTGGAATCATGATTATGTTATTATTAAATGGTTTCTTAGAAAAAATATTTCCTGAGCGCTTACAGATCAGTTTGGGATTGCTGATTTTATCACTAAGTGGAACGGCTCCCTTTTGGTATCAAGCCTATCCCTTTGTCTTTGGAACACGGATTCTTTTTGGCTTGGGAGTTGGGATGATCAATGCCAAGGCCATTTCCATTATCAGTGAACGCTATCAAGGAAAAACGCGAATTCAGATGTTAGGGCTACGCGGTTCTGCAGAGGTTGTTGGGGCTTCTCTCATTACCTTGGCAGTCGGCCAATTGTTGGCCTTCGGTTGGACAGCTACCTTCCTAGCCTATAGTGCTGGATTTTTGGTACTGACCCTTTATCTGCTCTTTGTCCCTTATGGAAAGGAAAAGAAAGAAGTCAAGAAAAAAGCGAAGGAAGTAAGTCGCTTAACTCGAGAAATGAAAGGCTTGATTTTTATCCTAGCTATCGAAGCGGCAGTTGTAGTTTGTACCAACACGGCTATTACCATTCGTATTCCAAGTTTGATGGTGGAAAGAGGACTGGGAGATGCTCAGTTATCTAGTTTTGTTCTTAGTGTCATGCAGTTAATCGGGATTGTGGCTGGGGTGAGTTTCTCTTTCTTGATTTCTATCTTTAAAGAGAAACTGCTCCTATGGTCCGGTATTACCTTTGGCCTAGGGCAAATTGTGATTGCCTTGTCTCCATCCTTGTGGGTGGTAGTGGCAGGAAGTATTCTGGCTGGCTTTGCCTACAGTGTAGCCTTGACGACGGTCTTTCAACTGGTCTCTGAACGAATTCCAGCTAAACTCCTCAATCAAGCAACTTCATTTGCTGTATTAGGCTGTAGTTTTGGAGCCTTTACGACTCCATTCGTTCTAGGTGCAATTGGCTTACTAACTCACAATGGAATGTTGGTCTTTAGTATCTTAGGAGGGTGGTTGATTGTAACCTCTATCTTTGTCATGTACCTACTTCAAAAGAGAGCTTAGGATTGGTTTCCTAAGTTTTTCTTTTTGTGAATTTTGTACCCAGACAATAGTTGTTTTAGAATCTTGTTTACAGACTATTTTCTTGATAAAATAGAAGTTATGACGAGATATAAAGCAACTATTTCCTATGATGGTTACGCCTTTGCTGGTTTTCAGCGCCAGCCCCATGCGCGTAGTGTTCAGGAAGAAATTGAAAAAACCTTGACGAGACTCAATAAAGGGCAAGCCATTACTGTTCACGGTGCTGGTAGGACAGATAGTGGGGTTCATGCTCTGGGACAGGTGCTTCATTTTGATCTACCTTATCAGATGGATGAGGAGAAGCTCCGTTTTGCTTTGGACACCCAGTCTCCTGAAGATATTGATGTGATTTCGATTGAGCTTGTGGCGGATGATTTTCATTGCCGTTATGCCAAGCATAGCAAGACCTATGAGTTTATCGTGGATAGAGGACGTCCCAAAAATCCTATGCGCCGTCACTATGCCACCCACTTTCCTTATCCGCTTGATGTGGAACGGATGCAGATTGCAATCAAGAAGCTAGAGGGAACACATGATTTTACAGGTTTTACAGCCTCTGGGACTAGTGTGGAGGATAAGGTTCGTACCATTACAGAAGCTAGTTTAACAGTCGATAAGACGGGCCAGTTTTTGACTTTTACCTTTTCAGGAAATGGTTTCTTGTATAAGCAGATTCGCAATATGGTGGGGACACTGCTCAAAATCGGCAACAAGCGTATGCCAGTAGAGCAGATTGACCTCATCTTGGAGAAAAAGGACAGGCAGCTTGCAGGTCCCACTGCAGCACCAAATGGTTTATATTTAAAGGAGATTCGTTATGAAGAATAATCGTATTTTAGCACTTTCAGGAAATGATATTTTTAGTGGTGGTGGTTTGTCCGCTGATTTGGCTACTTATACCTTGAACGGCTTGCATGGCTTTGTAGCAGTGACTTGCTTGACAGCCTTGACAGAAAAAGGCTTTGAAGTCTTTCCAACTGACGATACCATTTTTCAACATGAATTAGATAGCTTGCGTGATGTGGAATTTGCAGGTATTAAGATTGGTCTTCTACCAACTGTCAGTGTGGCTGAGAAGGCCTTGGACTTTATCAAGCAACGCCCAGGAGTTCCTGTGGTATTGGACCCTGTCTTGGTCTGCAAGGAAACACACGACGTAGCAGTTAGTGAACTCTGCCAAGAGTTGATTCGCTTTTTCCCTTATGTCAGTGTGATTACGCCTAATCTTCCTGAAGCAGAATTATTGGCTGGTCAGGAAATCAAAACCTTGGAAGACATGAAGGCTGCAGCTCAGAAATTAAATGACTTAGGAGCGCCAGCAGTCATTATCAAGGGAGGCAATCGCCTTAGTCAGGACAAGGCTGTAGATGTCTTTTATGACGGACAGACCTTTACAGTCCTAGAAAATCCCGTTATCCAAGGACAAAATGCTGGCGCAGGTTGTACCTTTGCCTCTAGCATTGCCAGTCACTTGGTTAAAGGTGATGAACTTTTACCAGCAGTAGAAAGTTCTAAGGCTTTCGTTTTTCGTGCTATTACACAAGCAGATCAGTATGGAGTAAGACAATATGAAGCAAACCAAAACAACTAAAATCGCCCTTGTATCCCTATTAACCGCTCTTTCTGTGGTTCTAGGCTATTTCTTAAAAATTCCAACACCGACAGGCATTCTAACTCTTTTAGATGCGGGTGTCTTCTTCGCGGCCTTCTACTTTGGTAGTCGTGAAGGGGCTGTAGTCGGAGGACTAGCAGGTTTCTTGATTGACCTCTTATCAGGCTATCCTCAGTGGATGTTATTTAGCTTGGTCAACCATGGCTTGCAGGGATTTTTCGCAGGATTTAAAGGAAAAACTCAGTGGTTAGGTCTCGTTTTGGCAACTATTGTTATGGTTGGGGGCTACGCCCTAGGTTCAACTTTAATGAATGGCTGGGCTGCAGCCCTACCAGAAATCCTACCGAATTTCATGCAAAATATGGTAGGGATGATTGTAGGATTTATTCTTAGTCAAAGTATCAAGAAGATTAAGTAATACTCTTTGAAAATCTCTTCAAACCAGGTCAGCTTCACCTTGCCGTAGATATGGTTACTGACTTCGTCAGTTCTATTCACAACCTCAAAACAGTGTTTTGAGCAACCTGCGGCTAGCTTCCTAATTTGCACTAGTATAAAGAGGCTGAGTCAAAAGTCTTTCAAATAAGAAAAACGCATAGTATCAGGTCTTGAAACCTTGATACTATGCGTTTTATTGTGGGAAGATTTTATACTCTTCGAAAATCTCTTCAAACCGCGTCAACGTCGCCTTGCCGTAGATATGGTTACTGACTTCGTCAGTTCTATCCACAACCTCAAAACAGTGTTTTGAGCTGACTTCATCAGTCTTATCTACAACCTCAAAACATTGTTTTGAGCAACCTGCGGCTAGTTTCCTAGTTTGCTCTTTGATTTTCATTGAGTATTAGATGAATATTAATCAAAATAAAGCAAGTCTTTGCTGGTGCTTGTAAAGAGGTCAAAGCCATCCTTGGTAACAACACCGCAGTCTTCAATACGAACACCGACTTTACCAGGGATATAGATACCTGGTTCAACAGAGAAGCACATGCCTTCTTCGATGACCATGTCGTTTCCTTCCATGATGGATGGGAATTCGTGGACATCCATACCGATACCGTGACCGAGACGGTGGTTGAAGTACTCGCCGTAACCAGCTTTTTCGATGACCTCACGAGCAGCACGATCCACTTCATGGGCAGTCACACCTGGTTTGATAAAGTCAAGAGCAGCTTGTTGAGCTTCAAGAGTCAAGTTATAAATGTCTTTCTTGAATTGGTCTGGTTTACCAACAGCGACTGTACGAGTCATATCTGAAGCATAGCCGTTGACCAGAACACCGAGGTCAAAGAGGAGAAGAGCATCATTTTCAACCTTATTAGCTGCTGGAATACCGTGTGGATTTGCAGCATTATCACCAGTCAAGACCATGGTGTCAAAGCTCATTTCATAACCTTCACGCTTCATAGCAAAGTCAATTTGAGCGATGATATCTGTCTCTGTCTTATCAAGAGAAATATTATCAAAACCAACCTTAACTGCCTTGTCCGCATAGAGACCTGCAACCATCATTTTTTGCACTTCATCAGCTGATTTGATGAGGCGCATGCGTTGGATACGAGGAGTGAGGTTTTCAAACTCAGCAGTTTCAAAAACAGTTTTTAAACCATGATATTTGGTCAAGATGAGATTGTCAAACTCAACAGCAACACGTTTGAAGTCAAGTTGTGGAAGAGCATGTTTCATTTTTTGCCATGGATTTTCAGAATCCACATAGCCCACAACTGGGAAGGAAACAGTGCTGCTTGCACGCTCAACCTCAAGGGCTGGGACAAAGAGGAGGGGTTCCTGATCCGCTAGGACAAAAAGGAACATTTGGCGTTCATGGGGATCACTGTAAAAGCCAGTGAGGTAATTGATTGTGACGGGGTCAGATACGACAGCGACGTCTAGTTTTTCTGATTCAAGATATGTTACGATTTGTTGTAATTTAGACATATGCTACCTTCTTTCTACCCCTCTATTTTGGCAAAAAATGAGAGAAAATGCAAGGGAGAAGGGTAAAAGAAAAGACAAAAAGAACTCCGACAAGATAACGGAGTTCTTTGATATAGTTTCACTTTGTTTAAGAAAAGTCAGCTTTGCTTTTGACGTCGCTGTATTCCTCAGCGATTTCTTGGCTGAGAATGTCCTCATAAGCAGGGAGTTGAATGTCCTGACCATATTTCTTCTTAAGGGCAGTAGTGACTAGGCGATAAGCTAGATTGGCATTACGAGAGAGGATAGGGCCGTGGAAGTAAGAACCAAAGACATTCTTATAATGAACCCCTTCGCCGACTTTTTCTTCGTTGTTTCCATTTCCATAGACAACCTGTCCTAGTGGTTTTTGGTCATTTGAGAGGAAGGTACGGCCCTGATGATTTTCAAAACCATAGTAGGTTTCATCGAAATCTTCATTATGAATCTTGATGTCCCCGATAAAACGGTTATTGGTCTGGTTGAGCGTGTAGTGGCCCATGACCCCTAGTCCTTCGATGCGTTTGCCTGAAGCTTCAACATAATATTGACCCAATAGTTGGAAACCACCACAGATAGCGAGAACTACACCGTCGTTTTGGATGTAGTTATCAATGCTTTCTTTTTTAGCAGGTAGATCGTCTGCAATAATACTTTGTTCAAAGTCTTGACCGCCACCGAAAAAGACAATGTCGTAGTAATTTTCATCAAAATCATCATGAAGTGAAACGATGTCAATGGTCACATGGGCTCCCAGTTTTTCAGCCACATACTTGAGCATGAGGATGTTTCCATTGTCCCCATAGGTATTCATGAGGTTACCGTAGAGGTGGGCAATGTTGAGCTGATAGGGGTAATTTCCAGCTTTTGAGGAAAGTGAAGTATAAACCATTAGTTCATCTCCTTTCTAACAATCTGACGACTAGCCAGCAGTTCGCGGAATTCAAGCATAGCAGTATAGGTAGCCAAGATATAGGCATGCTTGCAGTCTTGGTTTTCAATGGTTTTAAGAACTTGTTCCAGATTACTTGTCTCAGTAATTTTATCAGCTGGATAGCCAGTTACTCGTAGACGACGAGCGATTTCAGAATGGCGAACACCGCCAGCATTGATTTCAGGAATGTCCATGTCAGTAATTTGTTCAAAATCAGCATCCCAGATCCAGCTAGTATCAATTCCATCAGCATAGTTGGCATTAAGAAGAACAGATAGACTAAATGGATAAGGTGCTAGTTTAATCATCTCGATAGCTTGGGTCGCACCGACTGGATTTTTAATCAAGACGAGGGTACATTCCTTATTACCAATATGGAAGGTTTCTTGGCGTCCAAAGACAGCACGGCTCTTATCAAATCCCTGCTTGATGAGTTGCGAATCTGCACCAAGGAAACGGGCGATAGCAACCGCAGCTAGGGCGTTGTAGATATTGTAGAGACCACCGATTTGAATACCGTATTCTTGTCCGTCAATGACAAAGCGAGAGCGATTGTTGGTTAACTCAACCAGTTCTGTCAAGCGATAGTCTAATTCAGGACGTTTACATTCGCAACCTTCACAGATATAGGCACCCAAGTTTGCATAGGTATTGTGCTCGTATTTGAGGATACCTTGACAGTCAGGACAGAGAATCCCTTCTGTATTGTAGTGAGCCAGTTGGGCGGGGCCTTTCTCCAAGTCAAAACCAAAATACTGTACGGGATTTGGGATAGCTGGCTTGTAGAAAAGCGGACTGTCTCCATTAAGAAGAACAGTGGCAGTAGGCACCTTACGAATAGCATCCAAAATCATCTTGTAAGTTGTGTAAATCTCACCATAGCGGTCCATCTGGTCACGGAAGATATTGGTGATAACAAATAAGCTTGGCTGGATATAGTCACAGATACGAGATAGACTGGCTTCATCGATTTCTAGAACGGCAATATTTTTACCAGTTTTAGACGATTTGGCAGTTAAGAAGGTCGTTGCGATCCCTGTAATCATGTTGGCACCGCTTGGGTTGGTCAGAACTTGACCATAAACCTCTTTTAAAATGCCGACAGTGAGGGCAGTTGTCAAGGTTTTCCCGTTGGTTCCAGTGACCACGACAATCTCGTAGTTCTTAGCTAGGTGTTGTAAAATATCTTTATCAAATTGAAGGGCGAGTTTTCCTGGGAGCGTACTTCCACGGCCAAGACGGCTTAAAACGAAGTGGGAAGAACGCCCAGCAAGAAGGCCCAAAGTAGTTTTTAATTTCATGTTTCTATTATATCATAAAAGAAGGAAAAGACAGATTTGAGGTTCCGCAGAAGTAAAAACAGCCCCAAGAGGGCTGTTCGATACGATTAAACTCAACTTAAATCGCAAACAAGTCATTCAAATTCTCAGCTAAGGTTGGGTGAGTGAAGATTTGTTTTGTGAAGTAAGTGTAAGGAATCTTGTTGTCCATAGCAACAGTGATGATGTTGATGATTTCTTGAGAACCTTCTGAGAAGATGCTTGCTCCAAGAATTTCTTTTGTTTCAGTATTAACCACAGCTTTGAAAGCTCCTCGAAGGTCTCCGTTTACGTGACCACGAGGCATTGCTGCAACAGGGATTTCCTTAACAGCGTATGGAAGTTTCAAATCAGCTGCTTGGCTTTCAGTCAAACCAACTTGTGAAAGGGCAGGTGTGATGAACATAGTATTTGGTACATTGAGACGGTCTTCAAGTGTGTAGCTGCCATCTCCAGCAAGGTAGCTGTATACAACACGGAAGTCATCAAGTGAAATGTAAGTAAATTGAAGGCCACCGTTGACATCTCCAACTGCAAAGACACCAGGAACGTTTGTTTGACAATGTTTGTCTACTTTAATAGCGCCACGTTCAGTTAGTTCAATATCTGTATTTTCAAGTTGAAGTGGTTCTACATTTGGTTTGCGTCCTGTCGCGTAGAGAAGGGCATCAAAACGGTAAGTTTCATTTTCTGTTACGACAAGCACTTGTTCACCGTCATTTTTAATTTCAGTAGTACGGATGTTTTGAAGCAATTCAATACCGTCTTCTTCCATGTATTGCTTAGCAAGAGCTGCGATGGAAGGTTCTGCACGAGGTAGGAAAGTATCCAAGGCATCTAGGACTGTAACCTTGCTTCCAAGTTTGTTGTAAAGGCCTGCAAATTCAAGACCGATATTTCCACCACCAAGGACTCCAAGTTTTTCAGGTAATTTGTCCAAGTTTTGGATACCTGTTGAGTCAAAGACGTTTTTGCTTGTAGCCAGTCCAGGGATTGGCAAGACGTTTGAAACAGCACCAGTGTTGATGACGATTGTTTCAGCGGTCAGTTCTTTCTTTTCATCACCAGCTTGGATTTCGATGACTTTATTTGAAAGGAAGTGAGCTTCCGCATCAAAGATATCTACGCCTGTACCAGCAACAGTAGCATAGTTTTTACCGTTTAGGCGACCAGTGATAGTGTTTTTGGTAGCAATCACTTCTTCAAAAGACAAGTCTTTCTCAGCAGCAACTAGCAAAGTTTTAGTTGGGATACAACCGATGTTGATACAAGTTCCACCGTACATAGCTTTGCTACGTTCAACGAGGGCAACTTTTTTGCCAGCTGAAGCCAATTTACCTGCTAGTGTTTTACCAGCTTTACCAAATCCGATAACGATTAAATCATAAGTTAACATTTAGAGTTCCTCCTATTCGATTTTCATTCTAGCACAAGAAAAAAACTTTTGCACAATTCTGCTACGCTTTAAAAAAGTTTATGAAATAGTGGAAATTATAGCCTTATTTTATCAGAAAAATCGTTTACATGAGTTTATCGATGGATTGGGCTATCTTTTGCTCTGTTCTTGTGTTATACTAGATAGGTTGCAAAGAAAACAGTACTTTTCTTTTGTGGAAAAGAAGCAACACGATTTTATATCCAGTATATGAAAATACGTCATAAAAAGAAAAGTATAAACTAAGCCCTATAGGGTGGCTTCGCACCACCTTTAGAAAGAAGAATAACGTGAAATTTAATGAATTAAACTTGTCTGCTGATTTGCTAGCAGAGATTGAAAAAGCTGGTTTTGTAGAAGCCAGTCCGATCCAAGAACAAACTATTCCCTTGGCCCTTGAAGGCAAGGACGTTATCGGTCAAGCTCAGACTGGTACAGGAAAAACTGCAGCCTTTGGCTTGCCAACTCTTGAAAAAATTCGTACAGAAGAAGCGACTATCCAAGCCTTGGTCATCGCTCCAACTCGTGAACTAGCTGTCCAAAGTCAAGAAGAACTCTTCCGCTTTGGTCGTAGTAAGGGAGTCAAAGTTCGCTCAGTATATGGCGGATCAAGCATTGAAAAACAAATTAAGGCTCTTAAATCTGGTGCCCATATCGTGGTGGGAACTCCAGGTCGCCTCTTGGACTTGATTAAACGCAAGGCCTTGAAATTACAAGATATTGAAACTCTTATCCTTGACGAAGCGGATGAAATGCTCAACATGGGCTTCCTTGAAGACATTGAAGCTATCATCTCCCGTGTCCCTGAAAACCGTCAAACTTTGCTTTTCTCAGCAACTATGCCAGATGCCATCAAACGTATCGGTGTTCAGTTTATGAAAGAGCCTGAGCATGTCAAGATTGCGGCTAAGGAATTGACAACAGAATTGGTTGACCAATACTATATCCGAGTCAAAGAACAAGAAAAATTTGATACCATGACTCGTCTTATGGATGTGGAACAGCCTGAGCTTGCTATCGTATTTGGTCGTACCAAACGTCGTGTAGATGAATTGACTCGTGGACTTAAAATCCGTGGTTTCCGTGCAGAAGGAATTCATGGAGACCTAGACCAAAACAAACGTCTTCGTGTCCTTCGTGACTTCAAAAACGGAAATCTCGATGTTTTGGTTGCGACAGACGTTGCAGCGCGTGGCTTGGATATTTCAGGTGTGACCCATGTCTATAACTACGATATTCCACAAGATCCTGAAAGTTATGTTCACCGTATCGGTCGTACAGGTCGTGCTGGTAAGTCAGGTCAGTCTATTACTTTCGTATCACCAAATGAAATGGGCTACCTCCAAATCATTGAGAACTTGACTAAGAAACGCATGAAAGGACTCAAACCTGCAAGTGCAGAAGAAGCCTTCCAAGCAAAAAAACACGTAGCTCTCAAGAAAATCGAACGTGATTTTGCAGATGAGACTATCCGTGCCAACTTTGAGAAATTTGGTAAGGATGCTCGTAAGCTAGCTGCCGAATTTACTCCAGAAGAATTGGCAATGTATATCTTGAGTCTGACAGTCCAAGACCCAGATAGCCTTCCTGAAGTGGAGATTGCACGTGAAAAACCACTGCCATTTAAACCATCAGGTAATGGCTTCGGTGGTAAAGCTAAGGGAGGTCGTGGAGGCCGTCGTGGGGACGACCGTCGAGACCGTGATCGCCGTGGCAATGGTCGTCGTGATGATTTCAAAAAAGGAAGTCGTGGCAATGATCGTTTTGATAAGGAAAAACGTTACCGTAAGGATAATAAAAAACCACGCAATACTTCAAGTGAAAAGCAAACAGGCTTTGTGATTCGTAACAAGGGCGATAAATAAGAAAAAGCGGTTCAAAATGAATCGCTTTTTTATATAAGGAGACCGAATGGAAAAGAAAGATAAATAATATATATATTATCTTCTTGTAATATTATAATACACAAAAATATGGGGCTTGTCAATAGAAAAGAAGCAATTTAATTAAAAATATTCTTGTTTTTTTAATTGCAATTAAATAAGCAATTTTCAGATAATAATTGAAAATTCAAGCTGTTTATGTTATAATGATAGCGATTAAATTCGAGGTGAAAAATGGCACATTTATTAGAAAAAACTAGAAAAATTACTTCTATCCTGAAGCGCTCAGAGGAGCAGTTGCAGGAAGAACTTCCCTACAATGCGATTACCCGTCAATTGGCAGATATTATTGACTGTAACGCCTGTATCGTCAATAGCAAGGGACGTCTCCTTGGTTATTTCATGCGTTACAAAACCAATACAGATCGTGTAGAGCAATTCTTCCAAACTAAGATTTTCCCAGATGACTACATTCAAGGTGCGAACATGATCTACGATACAGAAGCCAATCTGACAGTTGATCATGATTTAAGTATTTTTCCTGTGGAAAGTCGTGCCGACTTTCCAGATGGTTTGACGACTATTGCACCGATTCATGTATCAGGGATTCGCCTTGGCTCTTTGATTATTTGGCGCAATGATAAAAAATTCGAAGATGAGGACTTGATCCTTGTTGAGATTGCCAGTACCGTGGTTGGGATTCAACTCCTTAATTTCCAACGTGAAGAAGATGAGAAAAATATCCGTCGCCGTACTGCTGTTACCATGGCGGTTAATACTCTGTCTTACTCCGAACTTCGTGCTGTTTCAGCCATTTTAGGGGAATTAAATGGAAATGAAGGGCAGTTGACTGCGTCAGTGATTGCAGATCGTATCGGAATTACTCGCTCTGTGATTGTAAATGCCCTACGTAAACTTGAGTCTGCAGGGATTATTGAAAGTCGCTCACTTGGAATGAAGGGAACCTATCTTAAGGTCTTGATTTCAGATATTTTTGAAGAAGTGAAGAAAAGAGATTACTAATGACTAAGGCTTTAATTTCGATTGATTATACAGAAGATTTTGTTGCTGATAGTGGAAAATTGACAGCAGGTGCTCCAGCTCAGGCAATTTCGGATGCCATCAGCAAGGTAACTCGATTAGCTTTTGAACGAGGAGATTACATCTTCTTTACAATAGATGCTCATGAAGAAAACGATTGTTTCCATCCAGAAAGCAAGCTGTTTCCTCCTCACAATTTGATTGGGACTAGTGGACGGAATTTATACGGAGATTTGGGAACCTTTTATCAAGAGCATGGTTCAGACAGTCGTGTCTTTTGGATGGATAAACGCCATTACTCAGCTTTTTCAGGGACTGACCTGGATATCCGTTTGAGAGAGCGGAGAGTGTCTACTGTTATCTTAACAGGTGTCTTGACGGATATCTGTGTCTTGCATACAGCTATAGATGCCTATAATCTAGGATATGATATCGAGATTGTTAAACCAGCTGTTGCTTCCATCTGGCCTGAAAATCATCAATTTGCCCTAGATCATTTCAAAAATACACTCGGAGCTAAGTTAGTAGATGAAAATCTAAATGAAATTTCAGAGTAATTTGGTAGATGAAATGAAAAAAATTGAAAAAAAGTGTTGACAAGCATCCTAAAAGTTGATATACTAGTAAAGTAATCGACGCGGGGATGGCGGAATTGGCAGACGCGCAGGACTAAGGATCCTGTGACCGCTTTAGGTCGTGAGGGTTCAAGTCCCTCTCTCCGCATAGGATAAGAGTTAGCTTAGGCTAGCTCTTTTGTTTGGCTCTTTGTCAACTTTAGTGGGTTGAGAAAACCTAAGATCTAGAAAGGACGAAATTCGTCCTTTTTTTGATATTGTCGAAACACTACATATTGAGGTTGATGTAAACTGGTATATAGTTCCCAATTTTTATTTCACGATTGTTTCTATTGCTTTAATTTTTATGATATAATGTAATAAATTATAAAATTTAAGGACTGGTTTCATTATGTTTAAAAAAGAGCAAAAAGAAAAATTTTCTTTTCGTAAGTATAAGAACGGACGTACTGATTCTAAATTAATTGGTGCGACTGTTTTAGCTGTAGGGATTGGTTTGTCTGTTGGAGCAAATGCTGTTCAGGCTGACGTTGTATCTAGCAATAACAGCTCAGCAACTTTGGTTAGTGACACAGCGAAGGTTTCGTCTGCATCATCAGCTACATTTAGAGATGATGAGAACCCCTCTAATGTCGTAAAAGTAGATGCAATATTAGATAAAGATGTTGCTGAACCAACAAAAGCAAATAAAAGCGTTGGAGAGTCTGATGGTGCAGACGTATTAAACTTAAAAGCAGAAGCTACTGTAAATTACAAGTTAGATTCTGATGGATCTGTTTTGAAATCAGAAAAGGTTCAGCTTGGTTCTGGGACTGTAACGACTCCTTATGATAAAAAAGGACTTGCTTACGATACGGACGGTAAGAACTATCGTGAATCTGTTGTAGAAAAAACAGGTAGTTCTTTATCAGATGCAACAGGCAAAGAAAAACAAATTAAAGCAAACGGTAAAACTTATGAATATGTTCGTTCAGAGCTAGAAGGAACTAATAGCTTTAATTATGATAAGACTAAGTTCAATAATATTGAAGCTGCTGTATCTCCAGAGGGATTGCAAAATAAAGCTGGGGAAGTTGATTACACTAAGCTGACTGGTAAGGTTTATATTGTTGAAGAAACTGCAGATGGTCAATACGGTAAATATGTGGTTGCTGACAGTGTTGCAAATCAGGACGTAGCTGTAGCAACATGGAAGAATGGTTTGTCTACTGCAAAAGATTTTACAAAAGAAAATGTAACTCTTAAAAGTGGAGATTCAATTCTTGTTCTTGATAAAGATACTTACGCAGTAGGGTCAAATGCTAAAAAACACATTAAAAAGATTGAAATTAATAGAATTGAAACAGAACCGATTCCTCCCGATACAGGATATGCGACCGTAAAAGGTGAACGTTTGTTATCTGATGGAACTATCATCAATTATGCGATTGGAACAGTTTCATCTGATGGAATAATTTCATCTGGAACTAAATTTAAAGATTCTTCAAGTGATTATGAGTTAGGAACTGGAGACGATACTGAAGAATTGCTTGAAGATGGCGCTTTTTTGAAATTTGACACAAACGATAAAATTAAAATTAAAACGATCCCTCTTCGTAATGTAAATAAGATTAGTCAGACTTTTAATGTTCATCCTGTTGATAGTGAAACACATTTAGCTCCTGAAAAATCAACCTTATCTGACCATTTAAGAGATATTAATTCGCTTTATTTAGACATTGCAAATATGTTTGAGAAATCTACTTTTGGAAGTAATGATTATCGAAGAAATTTAAGAAAAGAGGCTGGCAAGGTAAGTACTTATATCGAAGAAACTGCTAATTTTGTAAGGAATAATGGTATTAAATTTGGCTTAGTAAATAAGGAACTAGTCTTTTATCATCAAGATAAAAGCAAGTTAGACGAATTAAGAGATAAGATTAAAAACACTAGAAATGTTTTGAACGGTTTGTCTTCAAAATTAGAAGGTTCCATTCATGATAAAACTTTAGATCCCGAAGCTAATGTAAGTTATGAAGGGGAGTTAACTTATGATTCTAGCAACCCTTTACTACTTACAGGTAATTTAAATTTTAGTTATCAAAGATATTTTGGGGGATCTGCTGGTGAAAAAGTCACTGAGACTATAGTTTATGATGATGACATTGAAGTTGATAATTACTGGACAAATGGAAAAGTAACTATTTCCAAAGATAAAAAATCTATCGTGTTAAGTGATTCTTCTACAAAAGAAGCAAACGCTGAAAGAACTGAAACAACTTCTTCAATCACCTACACTCCTAAAGAAGTTCTTTCAGTAGTTCGAGCTTATAAGGTTGTTGCTGAAGGAACAGCTACAGTTAACCATTATTATGTTGAAACTCCGGAATTTACAGGTGGAGTTGTTCCACTTGCCCCTCCTGTAGTAGAAATTCCTGAATTTAACGGTGGCGTGAACCCAATTAAACCGCCAGTTTTAGAGGTTCCTGAGTTGGATATCCCAGTTATTCCAATGGAAGAGATGTCTGATCCAAGACCAGTTGAAAAACCAAAACCTAAGCCAAAACCGAAAGAAGACGTCACTATTATTCCTGCCGACTTCTCTAAAGTGGAAGAATCAAGAGTGAAGGAAGAGTTGAAGCCAGTTGCTGAAACTCCTCGCTTAGAACCAAAACAAGAAGTAGTAGCACCTCAAGAGGAAAAAGCTATGCTACCAAATACAGGAACTAAAGATAGCTCTTCATTAACTTGGTTAGGGTTGATTGGATTGTCTGCTGTATTGGGAATTTCTAAACTTAAGAAAACTAGGCTTTAAAAAGTAAAAGACATTTACCATTCTCTTTAGGATGTAAGTGTCTTTTTGGCTCTTTGTCAACTTTAGTGGGTTGAGAAAAGCTAAGATCTAGAAAGGACGAATTTCGTCCTTTCTTTTTTGATATTCAGAGCGATGAAAATCTTTTTTTGAAGTTTTTAAAGTTCCGAAAACCAAATGCATTCAGTTTGATAAGTTTGATGAGATTATTAGTCGCTTTCAATTTTGCGTTGGAATAAGGTAACTGAAGAGCGTTGACAATTTTCTCTTTATCCTTGAGGAAAGTTTTAAATCCAGTCTGAAAAAGAGGATGAACTTGCTTTAGATTGTCCTCAATGAGTCCGAAAATTTGTCAGGCTCTTTATTCTGAAAGTGAAAAAGCAGGCTCCATAATATCCATAGGGGATTTACCCACTACAAATATTATAGAGCCTTTGTTTTTCTAAAGAAGACTAGAGGAGGCGTTTTGGATATCGGAAGGTATTGACATCAAGAACTATCATTTATAGAATAGTGTCGCTTTTTGATTGGTGAAATGTGTTCTAATATGAGGAAAATTAGCAGTTGTTAGCTTTCTTTATTTTTTCAAAAAATAAATCAAAAAGTTTTTTTGTATTTCATAAACATTTCATATTTGGATTTTATAATAGTCTTACAAATATGGAGGTGACAAATGAATCCGATCCAAAGAGCTTGGGCTTATGTCAGCAGAAAACGACTGAGAAGTTTTATTTTATTTCTGATTTTATTGGTCCTATTGGCTGGAATTTCAGCCTGTCTGACTCTGATGAAGTCCAACAAAACAGTTGAAACCAATCTTTACAAATCACTCAATACCTCTTTTTCTATTAAGAAGATAGAAAATGGTCAGACATTCAAGTTGTCAGACCTAGCATCTGTAAGCAAGATTAAGGGACTGGAAAATGTTTCTCCTGAACTCGAGACGGTCGCAAAACTAAAAGACAAGGAAGCAGTGAGTGGCGAGCAGAGCGTGGAACGTGATGATTTGTCCGCTGCGGATAAGAATTTGGTTAGCTTAACAGCTCTTGAAGATTCATCTAAGGATGTCACCTTTACCAGCTCGGCTTTCAACTTAAAAGAAGGGCGACATCTTCAAAAAGGGGATTCAAAGAAAATCATCATCCACGAAGAGTTGGCTAAGAAGAATAGTCTTTCCCTTCATGACAAGATTGCCTTAGATGCTGGTCAGTCAGAAGCTGGCAAAGGGCAAACAGTGGAGTTTGAGATTGTCGGCATCTTTTCTGGTAAAAAACAAGAGAAATTTACAGGCTTGTCTTCTGACTTCAGTGAAAACCAGGTTTTTACAGACTATGAAAGTAGCCAAAGCCTTTTGGAAAATAGTGAAGCTCAAGTCAGTGCAGCACGCTTCTATGTAGAAAATCCTAAGGAAATGGACGGACTCTTGAAGCAGGTGGAAAACTTGGCTTTGGAAAATAACGGTTATCAAGTTGAGAAAGAAAACAAGGCTTTTGAACAAATCAAAGACTCGGTTGCTACCTTCCAAACCTTCCTAACCATCTTCCTTTATGGGATGTTGATAGCAGGAGCTGGGGCCTTAATTCTTGTTTTGTCTCTCTGGTTGAGAGAAAGGGTCTACGAAGTGGGAATTTTACTGGCACTTGGAAAAGGCAAGAGCTCGATTTTCCTACAATTCTGTTTAGAGGTAGTTTTGGTATCTCTCGGAGCTTTGCTTCCAGCATTTGCTGCAGGAAACGCCATCACAACTTACCCACTCCAAACTCTACTAGCAAGTGGAGATCAGACAAGCTTACAAGATACACTAGCCAAAGCAAGCAGTCTATCAACCAGCATCCTATCTTTTGCAGAATCCTATGTTTTTCTAGTTCTGCTTAGTTGCTTATCTGTAGCCCTTTGTTTCCTATTCTTATTTAGAAAATCGCCGAAAGAAATTTTATCATCTATTAGTTAAGAAGGAGAAATCATGACTTTATTACAATTACAAGACCTTACCTACCGTTATAAGAACACTGCTGAAGCAGTCCTATATCAGATCAATTATAATTTTGAACCCGGGAAATTTTACAGTATTATTGGGGAATCAGGAGCAGGAAAATCCACACTCTTGTCCCTACTTGCTGGTCTAGATAGTCCTGTTGAAGGTTCTATCCTTTTTCAAGGAGAGGACATTCGTAAGAAGGGTTATTCCTACCATCGCATGCACCATATTTCCCTGGTCTTTCAAAATTATAACTTGATAGATTATCTTTCTCCACTGGAAAATATCCGCTTGGTCAACAAAAAGGCAAGCAAGGATACACTTCTTGAGCTTGGTTTGGATGAAAGTCAGATCAAGCGGAATGTTCTCCAGTTATCAGGTGGTCAACAACAACGTGTTGCCATTGCTCGTAGTTTGGTATCAGAAGCTCCAGTAATTCTAGCAGATGAACCAACAGGAAATCTGGATCCTAAAACTGCTGGAGATATTGTCGAACTGCTCAAATCACTTGCCCAGAAAACAGGTAAATGTGTCATTGTCGTAACCCATAGCAAAGAAGTGGCACAAGCGTCAGATATTACACTTGAGTTGAAAGATAAGAAACTAACTGAAACTCGCAATACGACGAAATAATATGAGCTTTTTCTGTTAGAACTATAAAATAGAACAAATTCTAGAAAGGGAATATATGTTACACAACGCATTTGCCTATGTTACAAGGAAGTTTTTCAAATCGATTATTATCTTCCTGATTATTCTCCTCATGGCAAGCTTGAGTTTGGTCGGCTTGTCGATCAAGGGAGCTACTGCCAAGGCTTCTCAAGAAACCTTTAAAAATATCACCAATAGCTTCTCCATGCAAATCAATCGTCGCGTCAATCAAGGAACGCCTCGTGGTGCTGGGAATATCAAGGGTGAAGATATCAAAAAAATCACCGAAAACAAGGCCATCGAGTCTTATGTTAAACGCATCAACGCTATCGGGGATTTGACTGGCTATGAACTTATTGAAACTCCAGATACCAAGAAAAATCTGACACCTGACCGTGCCAAACATTTTGGAAGTAGCTTGATGATTACAGGTGTCAATGACTCCTCTAAAGAAGACAAGTTTGTCTCTGGTTCTTATAAATTGGTTGAAGGAGAGCACTTAACAAACGACGACAAGGACAAGATCCTCCTGCACAAGGACTTGGCAGCCAAACACGGCTGGAAAGTAGGGGACAAGGTCAAACTAGACTCTAATGTCTACGATGCAGACAATGAAAAAGGTGCCAAGGAAACAGTCGAAGTGACAATCAAGGGACTCTTTGATGGTCATAATAAGTCAGCAGTAACCTACTCACAAGAACTCTATGAAAATACAGCCATCACAGACATCCATACAGCTGCTAAACTATATGGTTATACAGAAGACACAGCTATTTATGGGGACGCAACCTTCTTTGTAACAGCGGACAAGAACTTGGATGATGTTATGAAAGAGTTGAATGGCATCAGCGGTATCAACTGGAAGAGCTACACACTTGTGAAGAGCTCCTCTAACTACCCAGCTCTTGAGCAATCTATCTCTGGTATGTACAAGATGGCCAACCTCCTCTTCTGGGGTAGCTTGAGCTTCTCAGTCCTTCTTCTTGCTCTCTTGCTCAGCCTTTGGATCAATGCTCGTCGCAAGGAAGTGGGAATCCTCCTCTCTATCGGTCTCAAGCAGGCAAGTATCTTGGGTCAATTCATCACCGAATCCATCTTGATTGCCATCCCTGCTCTTATTTCTGCTTACTTCCTAGCCAACTACACAGCGCGTGCAATAGGAAATTCTGTTCTTGCTAATGTGACTTCAGGTGTTGCCAAACAGGCTAGCAAGGCGGCTCAAGCCTCTAATCTTGGTGGTGGTGCAGAAGTAGACGGCTTTAGCAAGACCTTGTCGAGCCTAGATATTTCTATTCAGACATCAGACTTTATCATCGTCTTTGTCCTTGCCTTGGTTCTAGTGGTTCTTGTTATGGCGCTTGCTTCAAGCACTCTCCTTAGAAAACAACCAAAAGAGCTTCTGCTGGATAGTGAATAACAAACTTGCTACCTATTCTCCCCTAAATGGGGTATAATATAGGTAGCATTTTTATCTATTTCATCTTGATAAGGCCTCTTTCTTTCAGGATGAAACTGATATAATTTACAAGAAATTTAAAGGAATGTGAAACGTTTTTTCTATGAAAATTTTAATTGTAGAAGATGAAGAGATGATCCGTGAGGGGGTCAGTGATTATTTGACGGATTGTGGTTATGAAACCATTGAGGCGGCAGATGGGCAAGAAGCTTTAGAAAAATTTTCCAGCTATGAAGTAGCCTTGGTTTTACTGGATATCCAGATGCCTAAGCTCAATGGTCTGGAAGTGCTAGCGGAGATTCGTAAAACCAGTCAGGTTCCTGTCCTGATGTTGACCGCCTTTCAGGATGAGGAATACAAGATGAGTGCTTTTGCTTCTCTGGCAGATGGCTATCTGGAAAAGCCTTTTTCTCTATCCCTCTTAAAAGTGAGGGTAGACGCGATTTTCAAGCGCTACTACGATACAGGACGAATCTTCTCTTATAAGGCTGCCAGGGTGGATTTTGAGAGCTACAGTGCCAGCCTAGCAGGTCAAGAAGTGGCTATCAATGCCAAAGAGTTGGAAATTCTTGATTATTTGGTTAAAAATGAAGGACGAGCCTTGACTCGTTCTCAGATTATCGATGCGGTCTGGAAGGCGACAGATGAGGTCCCCTTTGACCGTGTCATCGATGTCTATATCAAGGAATTGCGGAAAAAGCTAGACTTGGACTGCATCCTCACTGTGCGCAATGTTGGTTATAAATTGGAGCGAAAATGAAACGAACAGGTTTATTTAAAAAGATATTTATCTATACCTTCTCGATTTTTAGTGCTCTGGTAATTTGCCTTCACTTAGCCATTTATTTTCTCTTTCCTTCGACTTATCTGAGTCATCGTCAGGAAACCATTGGCCAGAAAGCGACAGCCATTGCCCAGTCCCTAGAAGGGAAAGATAGGCAAAGTATCGAGCAAGTCTTAAACTTGTATTCCCAGACTAGTGATATCAAGGGGGCCGTTAAGGGCGAGATGACCGAGGACAAGTTAGAAGTCAAGGACAGTCTTCCTTTTGATACATACCGCCAGACAACCTCTCTCTTTATTGAGGAGCGCGAGGTGACAACGCAGGACGGTGGTACCATGACTCTCCAGTTTCTAGCTTCCATGGATTTACAAAAGGAAGCAGAGCAAATCAGTCTCCAGTTTCTTCCCTATACCTTGTTGGCATCCTTTCTGATTTCTCTTTTGGTAGCCTACATCTATGCTCGGACCATTGTGGCCCCTATTTTGGAAATCAAGCGGGTGACCCGACGGATGATGGATTTGGATTCCCAAGTGCGATTGCGCGTGGATTCTAAGGATGAGATTGGTGATCTCAAGGAACAAATCAATAGCCTTTACCAGCATCTTTTGACTGTTATTGCGGACTTGCATGACAAGAATGAAGCCATTCTCCAGCTGGAAAAGATGAAGGTCGAATTCCTACGAGGAGCTTCTCATGAATTGAAAACACCGCTGGCCAGTTTGAAAATCCTGATCGAAAACATGAAAGAAAATGTCGGGCGTTATAAGGACAGAGACCGCTATCTGGGAGTTGCCTTGGGGATTGTAGATGAGCTTAATCACCACGTTCTGCAGATACTTTCCCTCTCGTCTGTGCAGGAATTGCGAGATGATAGGGAACAAATTGACCTACACCAGATGACGCAAAGTTTAGTCAAGGATTATGCCTTGCTAGCCAAGGATAGAGAGCTCCAGATAGACAATAGTTTGACTCATCAACAGGCTTATCTAAACCCATCTGTCATGAAGTTGATTCTGTCTAACCTTATCAGTAATGCTATTAAGCACTCTGTTCCAGATGGCTTAGTTCGCATTGGAGAAAGAGAAGGGGAACTTTTTATAGAAAATAGCTGCAGTCCAGAAGAACAAGAAAAACTGGCCCAGTCTTTTTCTGATAATGCTAGTCGCAAGGCCAAAGGGTCTGGGATGGGGCTCTTTGTGGTCAAGAGTCTATTAGAACATGAAAAATTAGCTTATCGTTTTGAGATGGAGGAGAATCGTTTGACCTTCTTTATAGCTTTTCCAAAAGTTGTCCAAGACTAGGGAGAGAAAGGGTTTACATAGATGAAGCTAGAAGAAATTCAATCGAAACTGCGGGAAAAACTAGATTTTTTTGTCAAAAAGTGATAAAATGAACAATGTAAATGGGATGACCCATAAAAATATACAGGAGGCCTGATAAAATGGCAATCGTTTCAGCAGAAAAATTTGTCCAAGCAGCTCGTGACAACGGTTATGCAGTTGGTGGATTTAACACAAACAACCTTGAGTGGACTCAAGCTATCTTGCGCGCAGCAGAAGCTAAAAAAGCTCCAGTTTTGATCCAAACTTCAATGGGTGCTGCTAAATACATGGGTGGTTACAAAGTTGCTCGCAACTTGATCGCTAACCTTGTTGAATCAATGGGTATCACTGTACCAGTAGCTATCCACCTTGACCACGGTCACTACGAAGATGCACTTGAGTGTATCGAAGTTGGTTACACTTCAATCATGTTTGACGGTTCACACCTTCCAGTTGAAGAAAACCTTAAATTGGCTAAAGACGTTGTTGAAAAAGCACACGCTAAAGGTATCTCAGTAGAAGCTGAAGTTGGTACTATCGGTGGTGAAGAAGACGGAATCATCGGTAAAGGTGAATTGGCTCCAATCGAAGACGCTAAAGCAATGGTTGCAACTGGTATTGACTTCTTGGCAGCTGGTATCGGTAACATCCACGGTCCTTACCCAGCTAACTGGGAAGGTCTTGACCTTGACCACTTGCAAAAATTGACAGAAGCTCTTCCAGGCTTCCCAATCGTATTGCACGGTGGATCAGGTATTCCTGATGAGCAAATCCAAGCAGCTATCAAACTTGGTGTTGCGAAAGTTAACGTTAACACTGAATGCCAAATCGCATTCGCTAACGCAACTCGTAAATTTGCTCGTGATTACGAAGCAAACGAAGCAGAATACGACAAGAAAAAACTCTTCGACCCACGTAAATTCTTGGCTGACGGTGTAAAAGCTATCCAAGCATCAGTTGAAGAACGTATCGACGTATTCGGTTCAGAAGGTAAAGCTTAATCTAGCTTAACAATACAGATGAAACCTGCCCATTGGGTGGGTTTTTTGGTGTGTGAAAAATAAAATAAATGATATGGACTTTGTATTATGCCTTTGATATAATTAATTTAGCTTAAAGGTAAATATCAAGTTTTTTAATATGTGGTAATATATAGTTTTAAAACTTAATAAAGTTACTAGCTAGTTTTAGTATATTAGAATTATTAGAGTTTAGGTTAGAGATGAAAGATAATATCGTAAGTTTTTTTCAGTATTTTTTATGGAAAAGAAAAATTAAAGAGGTTCATACTCACAGTGAGGCTAGTGTTAGACGAACTTTTAGGTCTATTGCACAGAATGGATTTGATTATTATGGTGAGTCAGTACCTTATGGACGGGCTAAGTGGTTCATTGAGTCAGAAAAAGAATTTTATAATGAATTCTCTAATACTGAATTTGAATATTTTGGTTATTCTCCGGTTAGAAGTGTAAAGGAAGAAGATTTCAAAGAATATGGTTTACTCTTGACCCAGTATGGAATTTTCGAAAAAATGCAAATCAAGGATCAAGACAGATGTAATGTACAATTTTTCCCATTTTCAAATTTATGGAAAGTAGAGGTAGATGATAATGATCAGTTAGCATTTTACTATCCATATGGGATTATTAAGCGTTTGAATGTCACGAATAGTTTGAATTATGTTGTTAGAGAATTGAATGAATTGATTGCCTCTGGTTATACAAATGATGTACAAGCTGAAAATTTAAACACACAGTTATTAAAAATTGGTAAAAAGAATGTTAATTCAACTACCTTTAGAAGAGGAACTGAAATAGGAGTTGTTTCTTGGATTTTATTAAGTGTTGGTGATAGATTACATAAAGCTCAAATAAATGCAATGGTTAGCGCTCCTTCAGGCCATGGACATGCAGCTGAGTTTGCAAATAATCTAATGGATAAGATTAAATATCCATTCCACCATGTAAGACAAACAGGTCAAGATAATGCAAAAAATGGTGCGGATAGAATGGTTGGAAATCAAAAAATTCAAACTAAGTACTATAACAATGCTAGAGGTACTGTAAATGCAGCTTTTGAATCTAAAAACGATGGAGGGATGTATAAGTATAATGGAATGCAATTGGAAGTTCCTAAAGATCAATATGATAAAGCAGTAGAGTTATTTGAAGAAAAAATTAGACAAGGTAAAGTTGAAGGAGTTAATAATCCAGCTGAGGCAAAAAATATCATCAGAAAAGGTCATATTACCTATAATGAAGCAAAATTGATAGCTAAAGGAGGTAATTTGACCTCTATTAAATTTGATGCAATTGATGGAGCTATTAATTCATTACCAGGTGTAGGTATAAGCTTTGTTATTGTCTTTTCTCAGGCTAAATGGTCGGGTGCAGAAACCAAAGATGCAGCTCTAATGGCTGGTAAAGCAGGATTACGAACCCTAGCTATGGGAACTAGTATCTATGTTGCGTCACAGCAATTTGCAAAAATATTTACAAAACAAATTAATGATTATTTTGGAAAAAAAATTACAGCTGAAGTGGTTGCAAGACGAGCTGCGCCAGTGATATCGTTCGCTATTATTATGGGTCCAGATATTTTTGAAACTCTTGTTGGAAGAATTTCTTCCCAGCAGTTATTAAAAAATGTAGCAGTTGCTGGGGGCGGTATGATGGCAGGAGCTGGTGCAGGTGCAGTTGGTGGTGCAATTGCTGGACCAATAGGAGCATTTGCAGGTGCGATTATAGGAGGAATTGCAGGAGGAATAGGAGCAAAAGCAATTGCAGATCAGTTCATAGAAGATGATCGTGTGGAAATGTTTGCTCAATTAAAAGAAGAGTTTATTGATATTGTGATGGTTATTTCGCTATCTCAAAAAGAGTTTAATAAAATTCAAGAAGATGTCTTTAATGAACAATTAGAAGGTTTATTGAAGGATATGTTCCAGAGAAAAGAAAATAGCCGAACTTATGCGAAAGAGTTTGTTGAGGAAAAAGTTAAATCTGTCATAAAAGATAGAAAACGAGTTGAATTGAAGGATATTATTGAGGCTGTTCAAGTAATAAATGATATTCAAGATTCATCGGAATCAGGATGGATACAAAATGATGGCGCTTGGTACTATCTAAATAATAGCGGTTCTTTAGCAAGGGGGTGGATTCAAGATAATGAACATTGGTACTATCTAAGTGAAGATGGAGCCCTGGTAACAGGTTGGTTTAAGTATAATGATGTCTGGTATTACTTGAAAGATAATGGAGCTATGGCGACAGGTTGGATTCAAGATTCAGGAAAATGGTATTATTTAAATGAGGACGGATCAATGGTAACAGGTTGGTACCAAGTTGGCGAAATATGGTATTATTCATATTCTTCAGGAGAACTCGCAGTTAATACTACCATAGACGGGTATAGAGTTAATGAAAATGGAGAATGTGTTGATTAAATTGAATATTTGAGATGAAATCATTTTTAATACTAACCTGCCCATTGGGTGGGTTTTTTGGCGTTTTAAGGAAACTATTAAACCAGAATATTGGATTTAAACTATCATTTTATGAGAAAAATTTTCAATTTCACAAATTTTAGGCAAACGCTTGCATTCTGGTTTTTATTGGACTATAATAGGTTGGTATAAAGCCTTCTGTAATAATAAAACGTAAAAGGTATAGAAAGTAAGGATTTAGAATACTTGTAGTCAAAAGACAATGTTACTATTCCTTACATAGGGAGATCAATATGGCAATGATAGAAGTGGAACATCTTCAGAAAAATTTTGTGAAGACTGTTAAGGAACCGGGATTGAAGGGAGCTTTGCGCTCCTTTATTCATCCTGAAAAGCAGACCTTTGAAGCGGTCAAGGATTTGACCTTTGAGGTTCCAAAAGGACAAATTTTAGGATTTATCGGAGCCAATGGTGCTGGGAAGTCGACAACCATCAAAATGTTGACAGGAATTTTAAAGCCGACATCTGGTTGTTGTCGGATTAACGGCAAGATTCCACAGGATAATCGTCAAGATTATGTCAAGGATATTGGCGTAGTTTTTGGACAACGCACCCAGCTATGGTGGGATTTGGCTCTGCAAGAGACCTACACGGTCTTGAAAGAGATTTACGATGTGCCAGATTCGCTCTTCCATAAGCGCATGGACTTTTTGAATGAAGTCTTGGATTTGAAGGATTTTATCAAAGATCCCGTGCGCACTCTTTCACTGGGTCAAAGGATGCGGGCGGATATTGCGGCTTCCTTGCTCCACAATCCCAAGGTTCTCTTTTTAGATGAGCCGACCATTGGTTTGGACGTTTCGGTCAAGGATAACATTCGTCGGGCTATTACCCAGATCAATCAGGAGGAAGAGACTACTATTCTCTTGACCACTCACGACTTGAGTGATATTGAGCAACTTTGTGATCGGATTTTTATGATTGACAAGGGGCAGGAGATTTTTGATGGAACGGTGAGCCAACTCAAGGAAACCTTTGGTAAGATGAAGACACTCTCCTTTGAACTGCTACCAGGTCAAAGTCATCTCGTTTCTCACTACGAGGGTTTGCCTGATATGATCATTGATAGACAAGGAAATAGTCTCAACATTGAATTCGATAGTTCTCGCTACCAGTCAGCTGACATTATCAAGCAAACCCTGTCTGATTTTGAAATCCGCGATTTGAAGATGGTAGATACGGATATTGAGGATATTATCCGTCGCTTTTACCGAAAGGAGCTCTAAGATGGTCAAATTGTGGAGACGTTATAAACCCTTTATCAATGCAGGTGTTCAGGAATTGATTACCTATCGAGTCAACTTTATTCTCTATCGGATCGGCGATGTTATGGGTGCTTTTGTGGCCTTTTATCTCTGGAAGGCTGTCTTTGATTCTTCACAAGAGTCTTTGATTCAGGGCTTCAGTATGGCAGATATCACCCTCTACATCATCATGAGTTTTGTGACCAATCTTCTTACTAGGTCAGATTCTTCCTTTATGATTGGGGAGGAGGTCAAGGATGGTTCCATTATCATGCGCTTGTTGAGACCAGTGCATTTTGCGGCTTCTTACCTCTTTACTGAGCTTGGGTCCAAGTGGTTGATTTTTATTTCTGTTGGACTTCCATTTTTAAGTGTCATTGTTTTGATGAAAATCTTATCTGGGCAAGGGATGGTAGAAGTGCTGGGATTAACTGTCCTTTATCTTTTTAGCTTAACGCTGGCCTATCTGATTAACTTTTTCTTTAATATCTGCTTTGGATTTTCTGCCTTTGTGTTTAAAAATCTATGGGGTTCCAATCTACTCAAGACTTCCATAGTGGCCTTTATGTCTGGGAGTTTAATTCCCTTGGCTTTCTTTCCAAAGGTTGTTGCAGATATTCTGTCCTTCCTGCCTTTTTCATCCTTGATTTACACTCCGGTCATGATTATCGTTGGGAAATATGATGCCAATCAGATTCTTCAGGCGCTCGGTTTGCAGTTTTTCTGGCTCTTAGTGATGGTGGGCTTGTCTCAGTTGATTTGGAAACGAGTCCAGTCATTCATTACCATTCAGGGAGGTTAGTATGAAAAAATATCAGCGTATGCATCTGATTTTTATCAGACAATATATCAAGCAAATCATGGAATACAAGGTGGATTTTGTAGTTGGTGTGCTGGGAGTTTTTTTGACCCAAGGCTTGAACCTCTTGTTTCTCAATGTCATCTTTCAGCATATCCCCTCGCTAGAAGGTTGGACTTTTCAAGAAATTGCCTTTATCTATGGTTTTTCCTTGATTCCCAAGGGACTGGACCATCTCTTTTTTGATAATCTCTGGGCGTTAGGGCAACGCTTGGTGAGAAAAGGTGAGTTTGACAAGTATCTGACTCGTCCTATCAATCCGCTCTTCCATATACTCGTTGAGACCTTTCAGATTGATGCCTTGGGCGAGCTCTTGGTCGGTGGTATTTTATTGGGAACAACAGTGACCAGCATTGCTTGGACGCTTCCAAAATTCCTGCTTTTCCTAGTTTGTATTCCTTTTGCGACCTTGATTTATACTTCCTTGAAAATCGCGACAGCTAGTATCGCTTTTTGGACCAAGCAGTCGGGCGCCATGATTTATATTTTCTATATGTTCAATGATTTTGCCAAGTATCCGATTTCGATTTACAATTCAGCTCTTCGTTGGTTGATTAGCTTTATCGTGCCTTTTGCTTTTACGGCCTACTATCCTGCCAGCTATTTCTTGCAGGACAAGGATGTAATCTTTAACATCGGAGGTTTGATGTTGATTTCTCTGGCTTTCTTTGTCATTTCCCTTAAACTTTGGGATAGGGGCTTAGATGCCTACGAAAGTGCAGGTTCTTAAGTTGAATACTATCAAAGCCTTGTCTTAGGACAGGCTTTTTCTAATAGAGATGAAAATTCCTTGACATCTATCCTCAGAGTGCTATACTGTAAGTGGAATAGCCGATTTAGCTCAGTTGGTAGAGCAAGGCACTCGTAAAGCCTAGGTCACAGGTTCAATCCCTGCAATCGGCAAAATGAAGAAACTCATTCTACTGGGTTTCTTTTTTCTTAACTATTAAGCCGCTTAGACCGAGATAGAGACCAGATAGACAAAAGAGCTTGTTCTTGAAACTGACCTCTGCTATAATGATTTTTGTAAGGTACGTGAGGCATCGATACCAGTTAACTCAAGTTCCTAAAAAAGAAATTGGAGATAAACAAATGAAAAAGTTATTAGGGCTTGTATTTTTAGTAGCAGCAGCGATAGTAGTGTATTTTGGTTCTGTAGGTTGGCCAAGTTTAAATGTCAACCTCTGGTCATTGATTCCGGTAGGGCTGTTCCTCTTTTTCACTCTAGAGAATCTTTTGAAAAAGGATTACAAGGCTAGTCTGATGTGTTTGATTATTGCCTTTATTATTGCGAATGCAATTTTGGACCTTTTGCCAATTCCAAGTAGCTTGGTAATTGGAGCAGGTGTACTAGCTTGTGTAGGTATTGGTTACCTCTTTCCTGATAAAGAAGGAAAATAAGAATTATTGAAAAAAGATATAAAGAAAAACACTTCAATCATTGTATTTCGTTTGATTGAGGTGTTTTCGATTTAATTTTTTATTTCTGAGCCATCAATTCAACAATCATCTCGATATACATGACAAGGGTTAATAAGAATCCTGCACGCCAGAAGAATTTGATGAATTTAGGATAGTAAAAACTGCGTTTTTTCAGAAGGAAGAAAAAGACGAGAATAATGGCTAAGAGTGAGAGGGCTAGGCCCAGTCTAGGGAGGAAATTATGGGTAAAGGTTTTAGCAGTAATCAGGTAATACTCAAATACCAAGAATGGAAAAGCCAAATCCGCAAAGTTTCGTCCTAGTTTTTTTAATCTAAAAAGTTTGGTTATGATAATGCAGACTACTAAGGTCAGTATCAATAATAAAATAGATGCTAATTTCATTAAAATCATATCCATATTGTATCATAAAAAATCGCTAAAGGAAACGAGAAACAGAGGAATTTATAGGAAAGTCAGGCTTTTGAGATTGTAGATGTTTTCTGTTATAATGAAAGTTATGAAATCTTATAATACCTTGAATGATTATTATCGAAAACTATTTGGAGAAAAGACCTTTAAAGTCCCTATTGATGCGGGGTTTGACTGTCCTAATCGTGATGGGACTGTGGCTCATGGAGGCTGTACTTTTTGTACGGTTTCAGGTTCTGGAGATGCTATCGTAGCACCGGACGCGCCTATCCGTGAGCAATTTTATAAGGAAATTGACTTTATGCACCGTAAGTGGCCGGATGTTCAGAAGTATCTGGTTTATTTTCAAAATTTTACCAACACCCATGAGAAGGTGGAAGTCATTCGAGAGCGCTATGAGCAGGCTATCAATGAGCCAGGTGTAGTAGGAATCAATATCGGAACGCGGCCAGACTGTTTACCAGACGAAACTATCGAGTATTTGGCCGAGTTGTCGGAGCGCATGCATGTGACGGTAGAATTGGGCTTGCAGACCACTTATGAAACAACCTCTGATCTGATTAACCGTGCCCATTCCTATGAGTTGTACGTGGAAACGGTCAAGCGTTTGAGAAAGTATCCCAAGATTGAGATTGTTTCCCATCTTATTAATGGCTTGCCTGGTGAAACCCATGAGATGATGATTGAAAATGTCCGCCGCTGTGTCACCGATAATGATATTCAAGGGATTAAACTGCATTTGCTCCATCTTATGACAAATACTCGTATGCAACGAGATTACCACGAAGGACGTTTACAATTGATGAGTCAGGATAAATATGTCAAGGTCATCTGTGACCAATTGGAGATCATTCCCAAGCATATTGTCATCCATAGAATCACAGGAGATGCACCTAGAGATATGCTGATTGGGCCTATGTGGAGCCTCAATAAATGGGAAGTCCTCAACAGCATTGAGATGGAGATGCGACGTCGTGGAAGCGTTCAAGGATGCAAGGCTGTAAAACAGGAGTTTGAAAATGAAAAGACCACTTGAGATGGCACATGATTTTTTAGCTGAGGTAGTGACAAAAGAGGATATCGTAGTGGATGCGACCATGGGTAATGGGCATGATACGCTTTTTCTAGCCAAGCTAGCTAAGCAAGTCTTTGCCTTTGATATCCAAGAGCAAGCATTGATGAAAACTCAGCAACGGTTGGAGCAGGCTGGATTGGACAATGCCTTATTGATTTTACAAGGCCATGAGACACTAGACCAGTTTGTGACAGAAGCTAAGGCAGGAATTTTTAATCTGGGTTATTTGCCATCAGCTGATAAGTCTGTCATCACCCAACCTCAGACAACGATTGAAGCATTAGAAAAACTGTGTCATTTGCTTGTCAAAGGTGGACGGATTGCTATCATGATCTACTATGGTCATGAAGGAGGCGACCTCGAGAGGGACGCTGTCTTGGATTTTGTTAGCCAGTTGAACCAACAAGAGTACACAGCTGCTATTTACCGAACTTTAAACCAAGTCAACAACCCACCATTTTTAGTAATGATTGAAAAATTAGAGAGATATAGACATGGATAAACAATACCTACGTGAAAAGCTGGATGCCATGCGCCAGAATTTTGTTGAATCAACCCACCACGAACGAGCGGTGGGTGTGTTAGACCAAGCGCATATGAGCAAAAAAATGCTTAAAATCAAGAAAAAATTAGTTGCTCTTGAAATGGAACGGTGTCAGAGAAAAATTGAGCACAAGGATTGTTCCAAGATTGACCAAAAAATCAAAGAGCAGAAGGAGATATTTGAATCCTGTTGTAAAAAAGATTAAGGAGGACGTGCGTGGAATTACTGATTTACCTCATCCTATTTTTACTGGTCTTGATTGTCTCAAGTACAACCAATAAGCTCCTGCCCTTTTTGCCTCTCCCTTTGGTGCAAATTCTTTTGGGAATTGTGATTGGTCTCTTTTTACCCAATACCGACTTTCACCTCAATACGGAGTTGTTTTTGGCCCTGGTTATCGGGCCCTTACTTTTCAGAGAGTCGGAAGAAGCGGACATTACAGCTATTTTAAAACACTGGCGAATCATTGTTTATCTCATATTTCCAGTGATTTTCATCTCGACTCTGAGTTTGGGTGGCTTGGCCCATCTTCTTTGGTTCAGCCTTCCCTTGGCAGCTTGCTTGTCTGTTGGGGCAGCCCTTGGGCCTACGGATTTGGTAGCTTTTGCTTCTCTTTCGGAGCGGTTTAGTTTTCCTAAGCGCGTGTCCAATATCCTTAAGGGTGAAGGACTCTTGAATGATGCATCTGGTTTGGTTGCCTTTCAGGTGGCCTTGACAGCCTGGAAAACTGGAGCCTTTTCCCTTGGGCAAGCTAGTAGTTCGCTCATCTTTTCAATTCTAGGCGGTTTTTTAATTGGCTTTTTAACAGCCATGACCAACCGTTTCCTCCACACCTTCTTGCTAAGTGTGAGAGCAACAGATATTGCTAGCGAGCTTTTATTAGAATTGAGTTTGCCTCTGGTGACTTTCTTCCTAGCAGAAGAAGTCCATGTTTCAGGAATTATTGCTGTTGTGGTTGCTGGCATTTTAAAGGCAAGCCGATTTAAGAAAATTACGCTCCTCGAAGCCCAAGTGGATACGGTGACTGAGACGGTCTGGCATACAGTAAACTTTATGCTGAACGGTTCTGTCTTTGTGATTTTAGGGATGGAGCTGGAAATGATAGCAGAACCTATCTTGGCCAATCCAATCTATAATCCCTTACTTTTATTGCTATCTCTTGTCGCCCTCACCTTTGTCCTCTTTGCTATTCGTTTTGTCATGATTTATGGCTATTATGCCTATAGGACTAGACGTCTCAAGAAGAAGCTAAATAAGTATATGAAGGACATGCTTCTTTTGACCTTCTCAGGTGTCAAGGGAACGGTGTCGATTGCTACGATTCTTCTGATACCAAGTAATCTAGAGCAGGAGTATCCTCTCTTGCTTTTCCTCGTCGCAGGTGTGACGCTTGTAAGTTTTTTAACAGGTCTCTTGGTCTTGCCTCATCTTTCTGATGAACAGGAAGAAAGCAAGGATTATCTCATGCATATCGCCATTTTAAATGAAGTGACGCTAGAGTTGGAAAAAGAGTTGGAAGACACAAAAAATAAACTTCCCCTCTATGCGGCTATTGACAATTATCATGGACGTATTGAAAATCTCATCCTGAGTCAAGAAAATAAGGGGGCTCAAGAAGACTGGGAGGCCTTAAAACTTCTCATCCTCAGTATTGAAAGTGATGGTTTAGAACAGGCTTATGAAGAGGACAAGATGAGTGAGCGTGCCTATCGAGTCTACCAACGTTATTTGAAAAACATGGAACAAGGTATCAATCGCAAGTTTGCGTCACGATTGACCTATTATTTCCTTGTTTCCTTGCGGATTTTACGTTTTCTCCTTCACGAAGTCTTTACTCTTGGCAAGACCTTCCGCAGTTGGAAAAATGAAGAATCACAGAAACTCAGAGCCCTTGACTATGATCAAATTGCAGAGCTCTATCTAGAAAATACAGAGATGATTATCGAAAGTCTGGAGAATCTTAAAGGGGTTTATAAGAGTTCTTTAATCAGCTTCATGCAGGATTCACGTCTCCGAGAAACAGCTATTATCACTAGTGGTGCCTTTGTCGAACGGGTTATCAATCGTGTCAAGCCCAACAATATCGATGAAATGCTGAGAGGCTATTATCTGGAGCGCAAGTTGATTTTCGAATATGAAGAAAAACGATTGATTACGACCAAGTATGCCAAGAAGTTACGACAAAATGTAAATAACCTAGAGAACTATTCCTTGAAGGAAGCTGCCAATACCCTGCCTTATGATATGATGGAATTGGTAAGAAGAAATTAATCAAGATTGTAAGTGAAGGAGTGTGACATGAAGAAGTGGTGGAAAGAGCTGATAGACAAGCCCTTATTAAAAGCTTTTTTACATTATTATCAAGCATCAGATAGTGAATTGACCAGTGTCGCAGTAGCCTACTATTGGTTGATTTCGATTTTCCCCCTACTTTTGGTGGTGGTCAATATCCTCCCTTATTTTCGGATTCCAGTTTCTAATTTTTTAAAGGTTGTCAATGAATTCTTGCCGGAAAGCATGTATGATGTAGTCGCAAAGATTATTACAGAAGTGCTGACCCAACCGTCAACGGGCTTATTGAGTTTTGCGGTTTTGTCAGCCCTCTGGACCTTTTCAAAATCCATGAATTTCCTACAGAAAGCCTTTAATAAAGCTTACGGAGTAGCTAAAAATCGTGGGATGATTTCCCATCAGCTCATGAGTTTGTTTGTCAGTTTTGGCTTGCAGATTCTCTTTGCCTTAGCTCTCTTTCTCAGTGTCTTTGGTCGCATGCTCCTCAACCTTGTCAAAAGCTATTGGAAATCGGATAGTCCTCTCTTTGATTATCTGCAAGACCTAACAGGCCCTTTGGTCTATGCCTTGATTTTTGCCATCCTAGTCATGCTCTACTATTTTCTACCCAATGTTAAGGTGCGAAGGATTCGCTCTGTATTGCCAGGTAGTGCCTTTGTCTTGTTGACCCTGGTCTTACTGCTCAATATCTTTTCAGTCTATGTTAACAATTATGTCAATCACCTAGTGGACGTCCGTTTTTTCAGTTCCGTCGTCGTGGTGGTCATGATGTTCTGGTTTATTCTCATTGCTAAGATTTTGATTGTCGGCGCGGTGATTAATGCCAGTGTGCAGAGTTTGAAAGATCTGAATTTTAGAAAAGACTAACGAATTTTTAATTCATTACAAAACGCATACTATCAAGGTTTTAATGCCTGATAATATGCGTTTTTTGATTATATAAATTAATAGATAAACATGGCATCGCCAAAACTAAAGAAGCGGTAGTGTTCTTGAATGGCATGGTGGTAGGCATCTAAGACCAATTCACGGCCGGCAAAGGCAGAAACCAACATGACCAGAGTTGATTTTGGCAGGTGGAAGTTGGTTGAGAAGGCATCCACAACCTTCCATTCATAGCCAGGTTTGATAAAGATATTGGTCCAGCCAGAATCTGCTTGGATTTGCCCATCAAACTTAGAACCAATAGTCTCTAAGGTGCGGATAGAAGTGGTTCCGACAGCGATGACACGGCTTCCATTTTTCTTGACAGAGCGAAGGGTGCTAGCAGCCTCCTCAGAAAGCTGGTAGAATTCTGAGTGCATTTCGTGTTCGTCCAGATTGTCAACTGAAACAGGTCTAAAGGTTCCGAGTCCGACATGAAGAGTCAAATAGACTAGATGAACACCCTTAGCTTGGATTTCTGCCAGCAATTCTTTGGTGAAGTGCAATCCAGCAGTTGGTGCTGCAGCAGAACCACTTTCCTTAGCGTAAACGGTTTGATAGCGTTCACGGTCATCCAGTTTTTCATGGATATAAGGTGGTAATGGCATTTCTCCCAGACTTTCTAAAACTTCTAGGAAAATTCCTTGGTATTCAAAGCGGACAATGCGGCCCCCGTGAGTCAATTCTTCCGTAACAACAGCTCTGAGACGGCCATCACCAAAGCTAACACGAGTCCCGACCTTGAGGCGTTTGGCAGGTTTAGCCAGAACCTCCCACTCATCTCCACTAGTGTTTTTGAGGAGGAGAAGTTCCACATGTCCCCCTGTTTCCTCTTTTTGACCATAGAGGCGGGCAGGGAGAACGCGGGTGTCGTTCATAACAAGGGCATCACCTGGTTCCAGCATATCAATAATAGAGTGGAAGTGTTTATCCTGCATTTCTCCCGTCTCACGGTTGACAATGAGGAGTTTAGAGGCATCTCGTTTTTCAAGGGGCGTTTGGGCAATCAATTCCTCAGGCAAGTGGAAATCAAAATCAGCTGTATTCATATATTTGTTCATTCTTTCTAAGTTCTAATCTTATCCATTATAACATGTTTCAAGTATAGTCGCTCTTTTTTTAGAAATTAAATCGTTTTCACTTGACAAAAATTGGTCTATACCATATAATAAATATAGATTGAAACGGAGGATAAAAAGATGAAAGTTATTAAAGTTGAAAACCAAATCGAAGGTGGAAAAGTTGCTTTTGAGATTTTGAAGGAAAAATTGGCCAATGGAGCTCAAACACTAGGACTCGCGACAGGAAGTAGCCCACTTGAATTTTACAAGGAAATTGTTGAGAGTGACCTTGATTTTTCAAATCTAACCAGTGTCAACCTTGATGAGTATGTAGGACTTGATGGAGACAATCCACAGTCTTACCGTTACTTCATGCAAGAAAACTTGTTCAACCAAAAACCATTTAAAGAAAGTTTCTTACCTCGTGGAGTTAAGGACAATGCTGAAGCTGAAGTTGAACGCTACAACCAAATTTTGGCTGACCATCCAGTTGACCTCCAAATCTTGGGAATCGGTCGCAATGGACATATCGGATTTAATGAACCTGGTACTCCATTTGACAGTCAAACACATCTTGTGGAGCTTGACCAGTCTACTATCGAAGCTAATGCTCGCTTCTTTGACAAGATTGAAGATGTTCCAACACAAGCCATCTCAATGGGGATTAAAAACATTTTGGATGCCAAATCAATCCTTCTCTTTGCATACGGTGCATCAAAAGCAGAAGCTATTGCCGGAACAGTGTCTGGCCCAGTGACTGAGAATCTCCCAGCAAGTAGCCTCCAAAATCACCCTGATGTGACGATTATTGCAGATGCTGAAGCGCTCAGTTTACTTGAAAAATAAAAAGTATAAAAACCACTTTGTACTGACCCCAAAAAGTTAGACAATTAATTTAAGCAAAGGATTTAGTTCTGTATTGTACAGGGCTAAGTCCTTTTAGTTTTACCTTAATTCGTTTATTGTTGTAGTAATCAATATAGTCTACAATAGCTTGTTCCAAGTGTTCAAGTGACTGAAACGTATTCTCATAACCATAAAATATTTCAGACTTAAGAATGCCAAAGAAAGATTCCATCATACCGTTATCTGGGCTATTTCCCTTACGTGACATAGATGGTTGGATTCCCTTATTCTTTAAAAAATGATGATAGAAATCGTGTTGATATTGCCATCCTTGGTCACTATGGAGAATTGTATTTTCGTAATGATTCTCTGTAAAGGCTTGTTCTAGCATAGCTTTTATTTGTACTAAGTTCGGCGAAGTAGAAAGATTGTAGGAGATAATTTCGCTGTTAAAGCCATCTAAAACTGGTGATAAATAAAGCTTTTGGCTACTTGCTGGAATGGCAAATTCTGTCACATCTGTGTAGCACTTTTGCATTGGTTTGGTTGCTTCAAATTGACGTTGAATAAGATTATCTGCTTTCTTGCCAACCTCTCCTTGGTAGGAAGAATACTTCCGTTTACGGCGAATTCGAGCCGTTAAACCAATTACTTTCATCAGACGCTGCACCTTCTTATGGTTCACTACGAAGCCACGATTTCGTAATTCTAGAGTCATGCGACGATAGCCGTAATTTCCTTTATGCTCAGTATAAATTGACTGAATTTCAGCTTTAATATCATAATCTTTATCGCTTTGATCCAGCTGTTTTAAGTGGTAATAATAGGTTGAACGGGCAAGCTTAATAATCTTTAGAAGGATATCTAAAGAAAACTCTGTTACCAGTCCTTGAACAATTTCCGTTTTTCTTCTTGCTCCTTTTCGTCCCTCAATCGGAGTTCTCTCAACTTTTTTAGAATGGCATTCTCCGCTCTCAAGTACTCATTTTCTGCTTGAAGACGTTCTAATTCTGTCATATCTTCAAATCTCTTCTTTGGCTTACGTCCCATTTTAGGTGGTCTCCCTCTTGTTTTCTCAACAATAGTATACCCGTTTTTCTTATATTGTGCCAGCCAATTCGAAAGTAATCCACTACTTGGAAGAGCATAATCCAGAGACGCCCTAATTTGTGAATGCCCCTCAAGAAGAACTTTATCAATGATCTCTTGTTTTAGTTCAGGAGAATAGTAACAATTCTTTCCTTTTTTGACGATTTCTATTCCATAACGATCAATCAATTTAATCATGTACTGAAGATTAGAAATGTTTATCCCAAATTGATTTGAAAGTTGTCTAAAGCTCTCTCCTTTCTTTCTTAATTCATATATTTGAACTTTATCTTCATAAGTTAATTTCATAATAAAAACACCCTAAAAGTTAGATTTTTATGTCTAACTTTTGGGGTGCAGTTCACTTGCTCTTTGGAGTGAGTGGTTTTTTACTTCAAATGTTCACTATCCTGCTAAAAGAAATTTTTCTGTAAATTCCCGTAACAGTTGTCGATATTTCTCATAAAAAGGTATCCAATAGAAAATTATTAAATGTCTGTAAACTGTGATATAATCGTATTGACTATTTTTTATGATACTATACGATTTTTATTAAGACAGTCGATAGTTGTTGATGCTGGAAACCATGATATAACTGGCAATTCCTGACATGTGAAGAAAGGTTGAAATCCAGCCTGTTATACTTGGTAGAAGCATGGTGAGAGATAGAACGATTAGAAGGATATAAAATAGTTTTAATCCTAAATTGAAATTTTTCCATATACTAAACATACTCATCACCCCACCCGTTACAAAAGCATAGCCAATAGCAGAGATACCCGATGCTTGAATGTCTTGATTCTGTGTTAATAGATGGAATACTATTGAAGATATTACCATAGAAGTAATAAAAACGAAAAATACATATTTTGATCCCCTTTTATACTCCAATAGCCCACCAAAAGGAAGTAACATTAAAGTATTTAAAACTAAATGAAACCATATAAACCATACTGGTGCTTCTTTACTTCCATGTATAAATGTACCACTAAAGTATTGCCAACAATAAATTGGCTTTGAATGAAATGCAAATAAGTCATACATTACACTTCCCCAAAAGGTAGTAAGAATTCCTAGCAATAAACAAATTACAACTAAAATACTGACCACAGGGTAAATTTTTATGATTCTTTTCATGTTATAGACTCACTTCTAAATAATACTAATTTTTGCTAATCAATATGTGCCACTATTATATCATTTCCATCTATAAATGTTAATCAATTTTAACAAGATTAAACAAGATTAAAATTGAAGATAATATAAGTTTATGGCAGTTTTTTCTTGACAATTATTCCTTTTACGTGTAGAATAGAATAGATCTTGAACTTGAAGGGAGTGAAAAAAATGTCTAAAACAGTAGTACGTAAGAATGAATCTCTTGACGACGCACTTCGTCGTTTCAAACGTGCGGTTACTAAAGCTGGTACTCTTCAAGAAACACGCAAACGTGAATTCTATGAAAAACCTTCTGTAAAACGTAAACGTAAATCAGAAGCAGCTCGTAAACGTAAAAAATTCTAATTAGAAATGAAAGGCTAGAGAAATCTAGTCTTTTTCTTTTAAATAAATACTCCAAAGCCTGCAAAAATCTCAAATATCCTCCTACAATTTGATATAATAGAGAGAAGAACTTATTTGAAGGAGGAAATGATGTCGGTTTTAGTAAAAGAAGTGATTGAAAAGCTTAGACTAGACATTGTCTATGGCGAACCAGAATTGCTTGAAAAGGAAATCAATACAGCGGATATTACGCGACCTGGTCTTGAAATGACGGGCTATTTTGACTATTATACGCCTGAGCGAATCCAGCTCTTGGGAATGAAGGAGTGGTCCTATCTCGTTTCGATGTCCTCTCACAACCGTTACCAAGTATTGAAAAAAATGTTTCTACCTGAGACACCTGCGGTCATTGTTGCTCGTGGTTTGGTGGTTCCAGAGGAGATGCTAAAGGCAGCCAGAGAATGTAAGATTGCCATTTTAACCAGCCGTACGGCAACCAGTCGTTTATCTGGGGAGTTATCTAGTTATCTGGATTCACGTTTAGCAGAACGGACCAGTGTGCACGGTGTCTTGATGGATATCTATGGTATGGGTGTCTTGATTCAGGGCGATAGTGGCATAGGTAAGAGTGAGACAGGTCTAGAGCTTGTCAAACGTGGTCACCGTTTGGTAGCTGATGACCGGGTCGATATCTTTGCCAAGGACGAGATTACTCTTTGGGGTGAACCGGCTGAAATTTTGAGACATCTGATTGAAATTCGTGGGGTTGGGATTATCGATGTTATGAGCCTCTACGGTGCGAGTGCCGTCAAGGATTCTTCACAAGTCCAGCTGGCTGTTTACTTGGAAAACTATGATACACATAAGACCTTTGATCGTCTTGGAAACAATGCAGAGGAACTTGAAATTTCTGGCGTATCTATTCCTCGTATTCGTATTCCAGTTAAAACAGGTCGTAATATCTCTGTCGTGATTGAGGCTGCTGCCATGAATTATCGTGCCAAGGAAATGGGCTTTGATGCGACGCGTTTGTTCGAAGAACGCTTGACCAATCTCATTGCTCAAAACGAGGTGCCTAATGCTTGATCCAATTGCTATTCATCTAGGCCCTCTAGCCATTCGTTGGTATGCATTGTGTATTGTGACAGGCTTGATTCTTGCGGTTTATTTGACCATGAAAGAAGCACCTAGAAAGAAGATCATACCAGACGATATTTTAGATTTTATCTTGATAGCCTTTCCCTTGGCTATTTTAGGAGCTCGTCTCTACTATGTTATTTTCCGTTTTGATTACTATAGTCAGAACTTGGGAGAGATTTTTGCCATTTGGAATGGTGGTTTGGCCATTTATGGTGGTTTGATAACTGGTGCCCTTGTGCTCTACATCTTTGCTGATCGTAAACTCATCAATACTTGGGATTTTCTAGACATTGCTGCGCCTAGCGTCATGATTGCCCAAAGTTTGGGGCGCTGGGGTAATTTCTTTAACCAAGAAGCTTATGGTGCAGCGGTGGATAATTTGGATTATCTACCTGGCTTTATCCGCGACCAGATGTATATTGAGGGAAGTTACCGTCAACCGACCTTCCTTTATGAGTCTCTATGGAATCTACTTGGATTTGCTTTGATTTTGATATTCAGACGAAAATGGAAGAGCCTTAGACGAGGTCATATCACTGCTTTCTACTTGATTTGGTATGGTTTCGGTCGTATGGTTATTGAAGGCATGCGAACAGATAGCCTCATGTTCTTTGGTCTTCGAGTGTCTCAATGGCTATCAGTTGTCCTTATCGGACTGGGTATTTTTATCATTCTATATCAAAATCGAAAGAAGGCCCCTTACTATATTTCAGAGGAGGAAAACTAAATGTTAGAAGTTGCATATATTCTTGTTGCCCTAGCTTTGATTGTCTTTTTAGTCTATCTAATCATTACTGTACAAAAGCTTGGACGTGTTATCGATGAAACAGAGAAGACGATTAAAACCTTAACTTCAGATGTGGATGTGACCTTGCATCATACCAATGAATTGCTGGCTAAGGTCAATGTCTTGGCAGATGATATCAATGTCAAGGTGGCAACGATTGATCCACTATTTAGTGCTGTTGCAGATTTATCTCTATCTGTTTCCGACCTCAATGACCATGCGCGTGTCTTGAGTAAGAAAGCTTCATCGGCTGGTTCAAAAACTATTAAGACTGGTGCAAGTTTGTCAGCTCTTCGTCTTGCAAGTAAATTTTTCAAAAAATAAAAAAGGAGAATTCTTATGGGTAAACTATCCTCAATCCTTTTAGGAACCGTTTCAGGTGCAGCTCTTGCCTTGTTTTTAACAAGCGACAAGGGTAAACAAGTTTGCAGTCAGGCTCAAGATTTTCTAGATGATTTGAGAGAAGATCCTGAGTATGCCAAGGAGCAGGTCTGTGAAAAACTGACAGAAGTCAAGGAGCAGGCTACAGATTTTGTTCTGAAAACCAAAGAACAGGTTGAGTCAGGTGAAATCACTATGGACAGTGTCCTTGCTCAAGCCAAATCATGTGCTCGTCAAGCGACAGAAGCATCAAAAGATCGATTTAATAATCTCAAGGAGCAATGGCAAGAAAAGGCCAAAACTCTTGATGAATCAGAAGAGATTGTTATTGACATAACAGAAGAATAAACCATCACCATCTCTGGACGGACTATGTATCTGGGGATGGTGATTTTTTTCTCCTAGCCTGTCTTTGTGGTATAATAAGTACTATGCAGAGAAAACCAACGTCAGCCTATGTGCACATCCCATTTTGTACCCAGATTTGTTATTATTGTGACTTTTCAAAGGTTTTTATCAAAAATCAGCCAGTTGATAGCTATTTAGAGCATCTGTTAGAAGAGTTTCGTTCTTATGATATTCAAAAGTTGCGAACCCTCTATATCGGTGGTGGAACGCCGACAGCTTTGTCAGCTTCGCAACTGGAGGTGTTATTGGATGGCTTGACTAAAAACTTGGACTTGTCTGCCTTAGAAGAGTTGACTATTGAAGCCAATCCAGGCGACTTGGATGAAGATAAGATAGCTGTTTTGAAAAACTCGGCTGTCAATCGTGTTTCGCTAGGTGTGCAAACTTTTGATAACAAAATGCTGAAAAAGATTGGGCGCAGTCATTTGGAGAAGGACATTTATGAAAATATCGACCGCCTGAAACTGGCTGGTTTTGACAATATCTCTATTGACTTGATTTATGCACTGCCTGGTCAGACTATGGAGCAAGTTAAGGATAATGTGGCTAAGGCCATTGGGCTGGATATTCCCCATATGAGTTTGTATAGTTTGATTTTGGAAAATCATACGGTCTTTATGAACCGTATGCGACGAGGGAAATTGCCTCTGCCTAAGGAGGAACTTGAGGCTGAGATGTTTGAGTACATCATCGCAGAGCTGGAGCGAGCTGGTTTTGAGCATTATGAGATTTCTAATTTCTCCAAACCCGGTTTTGAAAGTCGCCACAATCTCATGTACTGGGACAATGCTGAATACTATGGCATCGGTGCTGGGGCATCTGGTTATGTAGATGGAGTGCGCTATAAGAATCATGGTCCCATTCGTCATTATCTCAATGCAGTTGAGGAAGGCAATGCTCGCATCACAGAAGAGCACCTGAGTCAAAAGGAGCAAATGGAAGAAGAAATGTTCCTAGGCCTCCGCAAGAAATCAGGGGTCTCTATGGCGCGGTTTGAGGAAAAATTTGGACGGTCTTTTGATGGACTTTATGGAGAAGTTGTCAAGGACTTGGTTCAACAAGGTCTCATGCAAATAGAGGGTGACCGAGTTCGCATGACAAAAAGAGGTCTCTTTTTAGGAGACACCGTAGCAGAACGATTTATTTTGGAGTAGGATGATGGGCTTAACTTATCAAATGAAAATGAAAATTCCTTTTGATATGGCTGATATGAACGGTCATATCAAACTTCCAGATGTGATATTGCTATCCCTTCAAGTTTCAGGGATGCAGTCTATTGAACTGGGAGTGAGTGATAAGACTATTTTAGAAGAGCATAATCTGGTCTGGATTATCACAGACTATGATATCGAGGTGGTTCGTTTGCCTCGTTTTGCAGAAGAAATCACTATCGAAACGGAAGCCCTGAGCTATAATCGACTCTTTTGCTATCGCCGTTTCACTATCTATGATGAATCAGGTCAAGAAATCATTCGCATGTTGGCGACCTTTGTTCTCATGGATCGAGATAGTCGAAAAGTCCATGCTGTCGAACCTGAGATTGTGGCTCCTTACCAGTCTGAGTTTGATAAAAAACTTATCCGTGGGCCAAAGTATGAACCTTTGGAAGAGCCAATCAGTAAGGATTACCATGTCCGTTTTTATGATTTAGATATGAATGGCCATGTCAATAACAGTAAATACTTGGACTGGATTTTTGAGGTTATGGGAGCGGACTTTTTGACCCAGTATATTCCCAAGAAAATCAATCTCAAGTATGTCAAGGAAGTTCGACCAGGTGGGGTGATCACATCGGCTGTTGAACGGTCTGGACTGGAAAGCAAGCATGAGATTGCAAGTGACGGGGCTACCAATGCCCAAGCTATCATCACTTGGCAAGAAATAAAAAAGGATTAGGGAGAAATAGATGAAATATAAAGGCTATTTAATTGATTTAGACGGAACCATTTATAAGGGGAAAGACAGAATCCCAGCAGGAGAAGCTTTTGTCCATGAATTGCAAAAGCGTGATATTCCCTACCTCTTTGTAACAAATAATACAACCCGTACTCCTAAGAGTGTTCAGGAGATGTTGGCTCAGAATTTTAATATCGATACGCCCCTATCGACTGTCTACACAGCGACTTTGGCGACTATCGACTATATGAACGACTTGGGGCTTGAAAAGACCGTCTATGTCATCGGAGAAGCAGGGCTTAAGGAAGCCATCAAGGCGGCTGGTTATGTCGAAGATAAGGAAAATCCGGCCTATGTGGTAGTAGGCCTGGACTGGCAAGTTGACTATGAAAAATTTGCCACAGCAACTCTTGCGATTCAAAAGGGTGCTCACTTTATCGGAACCAACCCTGACCTCAATATCCCGACAGAACGCGGTCTTTTGCCTGGTGCTGGTTCACTGATTACCCTTCTTGAAGTGGCAACACGAGTGAAGCCTGTTTATATTGGGAAACCAAATGCCATCATTATGGATAAGGCGGTTGAGCACTTAGGTTTGGAACGTGAAGAATTAATCATGGTTGGGGACAATTACTTGACTGATATTCGAGCTGGGATTGATAATGGCATTCCAACGCTCTTGGTGACGACAGGTTTTACCAAGGCAGAAGAAGTAGCAGACCTGCCAATCGCACCGACTCATGTGGTTTCTAGCCTTGCGGAGTGGGATTTTGATGAAAACTAAACTGACCTTTTGGGGCTCTATGCTCTTTCTCCTCTCCCTCTCAATTCTTTTGACCATTTATTTGGCTTGGATTTTTTATCCGCTGGAAATCAAGTGGCTGAACTTAACAAATCGAGTTTATCTAAAACCAGAAACCATTCAATACAACTTTCATATCTTGATGAATTATCTGACCAATCCTTTTAGTCAGGTCTTGAAGATGCCTGATTTTCGTTCGTCAGCAGCTGGTCTGCACCACTTTGCAGTGGTCAAGAATCTCTTTCACTTTGTTCAACTAGTAGCCCTAGTGACACTGCCAAGTTTCTATTTCTTTGTCAATAGGATTGTAAAAAAGGGCTTTTTGCCTCTCTTTTGTAAAAGTCTCCTAGCTTTAGTAGTCTTGCCTGTGTTGATTGGTCTTGGGGGAGTTTTGATTGGTTTTGACCAATTCTTTACTCTTTTCCATCAAATTCTATTTGTGGGAGATGATACTTGGCTTTTTGACCCAGCCAAGGATCCAGTTATTCTGATTTTGCCAGAGACCTTTTTCCTCCATGCCTTCCTCCTCTTTTTTGCCCTCTATGAAAGCTTTTTTGGCTATCTTTATCTGAAAAGTTCTAGGAAGTGAAAATTTGGATGAAGCTTCATCAATAAAAACAGCCGATATAGTCACAGTTGGTTCCTAACTGCAGCTATATCGGCTGTTTTTCTAACTTCTTCCCTGTTTATCGAATCTGCCTCTACCTGCCAGTAGCAACTCAGCCCAGAGTTTATGGCCAATCAATTCCAGTTTTATTGAGCATTTTGACTTGTTGATAGAAGAGGTCTCTCAATTGAGAAATAGTTTGGTCCAGGAAAAGACCATTCAGACTGTCCAGATAGGCTAAAATCTGAGTTGCCAGTTCTATTCCCTCCTTCTTATCTTGTCTGAGCAAATTATAACATTCTTGCATTTTAATGAAAAGAAATGCTTCTTGCAATACTACTTTTAGGGGATGTAATTCATTAATTCTATATACATCAATTTTGTCCACTAAATTTTGGGCAAGTTGGTAATGCCCATTTCGAGAATAGGTTCGGATGATGTCTGAGAGTGTCAATAGAAGATCTCGTTTTTGTTTGAAATCAACAAATGTTTCTTTTAGCAAAGCAAGAGCTGTTTTTGCAATTTGTTGAAGTGTTTCTGTAGGAAAGTCAAAATATTTAACTAAAAGTGCAAATAAGGTGTAATCCTTTGGAAGCCAGTAGTTTAGATGAAATAAGGCAGTCTTAGCCCGATTGAGGATAGTCCAATCTTCTTTCAACAAATTCTCCCTATTTCTAAACATGCCTAAAGATTGGATATAGGCATGATCAGTGCAATAGGTATCAGATTCTAATATTTGAATCAATTCTAGAATCTTAGTTTGTGTTGTGAGCCCAGTTTTTATAGCTTCGGAAAGTGAAGGATCCTGATACTGATAACGCATAAACAACATTATAACATCATGGGCATCATGGATTTTGAGATTTTCTAGGATTTTGAAGTAGGTGTCAACCTTGACGGTTGTGATGCCTTTTTCAAATTTACTGAGGTTGTTGGGACTAATAGCAGTACCAGCGGCTTCTTTTAGAGTAAAGCCTCTCTCCTCTCGGATTTGTTTGATAACTGAACCAAAGTTTATTTCCATTTTACTAATCTCCTTGTGATTTTACTTTATTATACACTATTTCAACTAGATAAGAAAAAAACAACAAAAAGATACGATATTGAGAAGTTTTGTAAGGGATTTCGGCAAAAAACTATTTTTTTCGTCGTTTTTCTTCACTAGTAGGAAAAGTATGCTATAGTATAGGGGAATAATATTTAAAGGAGTTTGTCTATGAAATTCAAACCAGTTTTGTTTGCTAGTTTAGCGGTAGCAGCACTAGGAGCTACTACAGTTCTTGATACAGAAGGAAACCTGCCCTTCTCATCACAGGTTGTTCATGCAGATTCGAGTGATATCGTGGGGATTAAAAAACATGATGTGAAAATTACACTAAAACAGCATCCTACATTAGAGAAATTAGATATCACGGCTACGATTGATAGTTTACCTAGAGGAGTATACAGTAATTCTATTAGTAGTGTTTTTGGTTTTTTTAAAAATGTTAACACTGGTGAACTTCATCAATATATTCTACCAAATATGTCGTTCACTTCTTATGAATTGTCAGTTTCAAGAGAGTTTTATTGGAATAATGATAATTTGATATCTTTAGCAGATGGAGATTATTGGATTGTGTATTCTGATACATTAGAGGATACAGAAGGTGCTCCTCGCTATGAACACCGTTACTACGGACAGTCTGAAATTGTGACAATTAAAGATCATAAAATTATCAGCATCGGTGGACGAAGACAAGCTACAGCCCAGTCTCAAAGCTCTCAAGCTCAAACACATTCTACTACTAGCAGCACAGCTTCTGGAAAAAATGGCTGGTCAGGTAGCTCTTACTACCAAAATGGCAACAAGGTCTACAGCAAGTGGATCTATGATTACCAATATAAGTCTTACTTCTATATCGATGCTGCGGGTAACTATGTTCAAAATGCTTGGGTGGGCAATTACTACCTCAAATCTGGCGGTTACATGGCACAAAATGAGTGGGTATATGATAAAAACTATGGAGCCTATTACTATTTGACTGGTGAAGGTAGCTATGCTCGTAGTTCTTGGGTCGGTAACTATTACCTCAAAGCAAATGGTAAAATGGCCAAGAGCGAATGGATTTATGACAGAAATTATAGAGCATACTATTACCTAACAGGTGAAGGTAGTTATGCACGTAATGCTTGGATTGGTGATTATTACCTTAAATCTAATGGTAAGATGGCCGTTAGTGAACGAACTCCAGATGGCTATCGAGTAGATGGTTCAGGTAAATGGATTCGTTAGTAGGAGATGATGGTAATTTATGATGAAAATGAAAACAGTATTAGTCTCGGCCTTGTCTATTTTAGTCGTAGGCTCTACAGCTCTCGTTAACGTTCAGGAAGTAATGGCTGACACTCCTAACATTGCTAAATCCGACTATGATCCTTCTAAAGTTAAGAATTTAAAAGTACAGATGAATTTGAGTCAAGATACAAGTTCGGGAAAATTAAAGATTACAGCTAGTATTGATACCTTCCCGGAAGGAATGAATGAGGTTTCTATTCCCTTCTTCTTATTTAATGTTAAAACTCAAGTGACTGAAAAGTTCCCTGGATTAGCTGATGCTATTTTTACACCTAGTCAACCAAGCGTGACAAGGGAATATGATATGAATCAGGCTAATTTGAATGCTTTTGCGGATGGCGAGTATCGAATTGTTTTGAGAGATTGGAAACAGCCTCCGTATGGTTACTATCGTTATTATGGTCACACTGAGATTGTTACCATCCAAGACCATAAAATGGTTGGAACAGGTACTCATATCGAACAGGCAAAAAATGGCTGGTTCGGTAATTCATACTATAAAAATGGAGTTAAAGCAAGAAACGAATATATTCGCAGTTCTGATAGAAGAGGAGTATATTATGTAGATTCGGATGGTAACTTGGTTGAAAATAAATGGTTTGGGAATTTCTACTTTAAACCTGGTGGTTTAATGGCACAGCAAGAGTGGATTTACGATAAAAATTATGGGGCCTGGTACTATATATTAGCTCAATCAGGATATGTAAAAAACTCATGGATTGGGAATTATTACCTCAAATCTGATGGTAAAATGGCTCAGAGCGAGTGGATCTATGATAAATACTACAAATCATATTACTATTTAACATCGAATGGAAGCTATGCTCGAAATGCTTGGATTGGAAATTACTATCTCAAATCGAATGGTAAAATGGCCAAGAGCGAGTGGATTTATGACAGAAATTATGGAGCCTATTACTACTTAACGGTAGAAGGAAGTTATGCCCGCAATACTTGGGTAGGCGATTACTATCTTAAAGCTAACGGTAAGATGGCTGTTAATGAACGTACACCAGATGGTTACCGTGTAGATGGCTCAGGTAAATGGATTCGCTAGTAAGTTACTGGCTGAAATAAATCCAAGAGAGTATAATCTGTATGAGAAAAGGAATCCTTTTAGGAAAGTATCTTAAAAGGATTTCTCTATGTTTGAAATAAAAAATATATGTGACAATTTTTATTATAATCATGCTACTATCATCATTCTTGTATTGTTTTAATTTACTTGCTACAATGAATAAAACAGTGTCTACACTTACCAACTATGCTATTTTGACTTTCAACATGGTCGTCCTGGTTTAGGTTATATTGTCTACATCTTTGGATGGGTCTTATTTGGCTATTATTTGGTGGATAAAAAATGGATACAATCAGAAAGGAATCATTGAGAAGGTTTGAAAAAGATGAAAAAGTATTTACGATATAGTATCGTTTTCCTAGTTGCCTTGCTTTTTTTAGGTGCTTGTGGAAAGAAGGAGGAATCCTCTTCAGAGGTAATGGATCAGATTGATATTGCGAATTCTCTTGAAAAGGACAATTTTGATGAGTGGTATCGTTCTTTTGGAACGATTGAACATTTATCAGGTGAGATGCCCTTATTTGGAACCATTGATCTTGGTTATAATGGTCAGGCCATTATTGTAAGAGATGGAAAAGAGATGTTGCATGGCCGTGATCGTGGTGGAATAATGAAAGGTCAATTTACGATTAAAAAGTATGTAGGGGACACGAAGGTCACGACTATTGATTACGAGCTAGACAAAACCTATGTCGTTGGAAAGTCATACTCTAAAACAACAGTCCTACCTGAAGTTGAGGTATCGCTTTCTATATCTCAGGAAGAGATTGACCGCATCGAAACCGACTATAAAGATCAGTCTTATACTTTTTATGGCTACAAGGACCCTAACGGTTATCTCATCTTGACAGATGGTAAAGAAGACAAACCAACAGTCTATCTTTACAAGCTGGAGCAACCTATGGAATTGAAAGTCACTGCCGATAAGGCTACGGTACGTAAGGAACCTCTCTATGATTCAGAAGTGATTACGGAACTCAGCAAGAATCAAAGAATAACCGCTTCTAATTCGGTTGCTGGGGAGAGAAAAGATAGAGGTCATATTTGGTACCAAATTGATGTAGAAGGTAAAACTGGTTTTATACTGCAAGCGGATATTATAGATCCTAAAACAAATCGTTACCCTACCAATATGATTGCTACGAGACGTCCATTTAAGGAACCAGAAATCTTGAATGGAAATCTGCATCTAATAGCAGATACATGGGTTAATGCTGCGGGTGAAGAAATCACTATCAAACCAGATGGCAGTATGAGTAACGGAGATCGCTTGCAGATAGGATCTGAGACAATAGATATACCTGTACTGATTGTTGAAAGAACAGAAGAGAGTGTCCTTGTTTATCCGGCTAATTCACCAAGCGACCCTCATGGTGGTCGGTCAGATAGCAGTAAGGATCGGATAGCTTTCTCAAACAAGCCAATTATTCCATCAGATAAGTTTTTCTACAGAAAATCAGATGGCGTAACAACTTTTGATAATACAAGCTCTCAAAATGCTACTGATCAGGAAACAAGTCAGAGTTCAAGTCGCGAACCTGTAGTGGGCAATCCATATGTTCAACATCCTCAAAAGGATGAAATGTCTCTGGTAGCAGGTAGTTGGTCGACAACTGGTTCAAAACCTAAAAACTTGATTATTCACGATTCTGGCTTAGTCAATAAATATGAACGAATCTTTTTGTCCAAGAACCAGGAAGGAGCCGTTGGAAAGCGATTTGAGATTGGAAGACGAGCAACAACGCCTGTACTCTTTATACCAGCAGGAACTGCCCATGGTGCGTCAGATTCATCCAAAGATCGCCTGTTCTATGAAGAATTTGGGAAATCAGACAGGGCTGAAGATTATTACTACCGAGATTAGAAGAGTTGTTCAAAATCAAAAGAATGTCGCAAGATTGTGGCGTTCTTTTTTGTTTGTCCAATACTTCCCTATATAAGTCCCTAAGAATGAATTAATCAAATCCAAACAGAGTCAGTCGTTCGCAAACAGTCTATTTTTCTTGAAAAAATAGGCTTTTTTTTCTAAAAATCCCTAGTCAAGCGCTTTATTTTTTTGTATAATAGAAGTAGTAAAGTATAGATAAGAAGAGAAAAGCATGATTACACTATTTCTATCACCGAGTTGTACATCATGTCGTAAGGCTAAGGCCTGGTTAGAGAAACATAAGGTACCTTTTGTGGAACACAATATCATGACCAGCCCTTTAACAAGAAAAGAATTGCAACACATCCTTTCCTTGACCGAAAATGGTACTGATGACATCATTTCAACTCGTTCAAAAATTTTTCAAAAATTGAATATTGATGTAGAGAGTATTTCGGTATCGGAATTGCTTCATTTGATTGAGCAGTATCCTAGTCTTTTGCGTCGTCCAATTATTATTGATGCCAAGCGCATGCAAATCGGTTTTAATGAAGATGAGATTCGTGCTTTTCTCTCTCGTAGTTATCGTAAGCAAGAACTAAAAGAAGCAAGAATGAGAGCTGGTATTAGTTAATGAACAAACAGTATAGTTACCCACTAGATTTGTCGTGGAGCACTGAAGAACTTGCTTCAGTGCTTTCTTTTTTTAATGATGTTGAAGCTGCTTATGAAGACAAGGTAGAGGCTAAAAAGTTACTGGACTCTTATAAGGGATTCAAAGCGGTCGTGCCAAGCAAGAGTGAGGAGAAACGTTTGGGACGAGAATTTGAAACAGTGAGTGGCTATTCGCTTTATCGAGCAGTTCAGGCTGCCAAGGAAAAAGGGGAAGGGAAGATTTCTCTTGGAAAGTAAATTTGAATTTGCTAAAGAGCTTGTTAAGAAAGCAGGTCAGTACATTCTTGACCATATGCAGGAAGACTTGTGTGTTGAAACCAAGTCCTCTCCAACAGATTTGGTGACCAGACTGGACAAGGAAGTTCAGGAACTCTTGGTTAGTGAGATTTTGTCCTGTTATCCTGAGGATAAGATTTGTGCTGAAGAAGGTTGTCTGAGAGCTTCGGTTCAAGAGGGCAAGGTTTGGGTTATTGATCCGATTGATGGTACTAATAACTTTGTCGCCCAGCAGGAAGATTTTGCTGTCATGATGGCTTATTTTGAAAATGGTCAGGGCCAGTTTGGCCTGATTTATGATGTAGTCAAGGGGGATTGTTATCACGGTGGTGGTAAGTTTCCAGTTTGTAGAAATGATCATCCCCTAGCTCCCTTTAAAGCAAAACCCCTTGGAGATTTTCTCATTGCAGGAAATAGTGGGATGCTGGAAACCAATGAATGGGGACTGGCTGATTTGGCTCGTGCGGTCCTCGGTGTTCGTGTCTATGGGAGTGCGGCCATTAGTTTTGCCAAGATTTTATCAGGGCGTTTGTTGACCTATGTCACCTATCTGCAACCATGGGATTATGCTGCGGCTAGTATTTTAGGGGAAAGTCTGGGCTATCGTGTTGTGACCCTTTCTGGTCAACCTCTTGATTTTCAAACTAGACAACCGGTCATGATGTTACCTCTTGAGATGCAGGAGGAAATTCAGTCCTATATTTACGAAAGGAAAAGAACTTAGATGCAATTTCCAGAAGGATTTGTTAAAAAATATGAAGAGATACTAGGAGATGAGGCAAGAGATTTTCTTGCCTCTTTTGAGGAGGAAGCGGTTTCGGCCTTTCGGGTCAATCCTTTAAAAGAAGCGCCAGTTTCTTTTCCTGATGCCATTCCTCAAACTCCTTGGGGCCACTACGGGAAGGTTTCAGGGAAATCGCCTGAGCATGCTACTGGTTTGGTTTATTCGCAAGAACCCGCTGCCCAGATGGTTGCTCAGGTAGCCCTGCCCAGTCCTGGTATGAAAGTCTTGGATTTGGCTGCTGCACCGGGTGGAAAATCAACTCAGCTGGCAGCCTATCTAGCAGGGGAGGGTCTCCTTGTTTCCAATGAAATTTCAAGCAAACGGGCTAAGATTTTAGTAGAAAACATGGAGCGCTTTGGAGCGACGAATGTCGTGGTGACCAATGAATCTACTGATCGTTTGGCTAAGGTCTTCAAAGGCTATTTTGACTTAATCGTTCTTGATGCCCCTTGCTCTGGTGAAGGAATGTTTCGTAAGCAACCAGATGCTATGGACTATTGGAGCTTAGATTATCCGAGTCAATGCGCTAACTTGCAAAGAGAAATTCTGGAAGATGCAGTAACCATGCTAGCTGAAGGTGGTCGCTTGGTTTATTCGACCTGTACCTGGGCACCAGAGGAAAACGAAGAGATTGTCAAGTGGTTGCTGGAAGAGTATGATTTTGACTTGTTGCCAGTTGAACATATCAATGGAATGGTAGCTGGTATTGATCTGCCAGAAACGGCTCGGATGTACCCTCATCATTTTAAGGGAGAGGGTCAGTTTGTCGCGCATTTACAATTTAAAGGTGACAATCCAGCTCTTAAATTTAAGGCAAGTAAGAGCAATCTCAGTCGAGAACAAGTTGCCTTGTGGCAGGAATTTGCCCAAAAACATTTGCAGGTCAATCTAAGGGGAATCTTGCAGACTTTTGGTGACCAACTCTATCTCCTGCCAGAACTTTTGCCAGATTTAGGGAAACTCAAGATTGCTCGCAATGGTTTGCATCTGGGTACCTTTAAGAAGAAACGCTTTGAACCTAGTTTCGCTCTTGGCCTAGCCTTGAAACCGAGTCAGGTCAAGCAGTCGGTTGAAATTGACCAAGAAGCGTTTGTAAAGTATGCCGCTGGAGAAACTGTTCAGCTGGCAGAAAGTCTGCCAAATGGTTGGTACCAAGTTTTGGTTCAAGGAAATGGGTTGGGCTTTGCTAAGGTGACGGGAAATGTTTTGAAAAATTATTTTCCAAAAGGCCTCAGATTCAAGTGAAAATGCTAGTCAAAGTAGCTTGTCTATGTTATAGTGGAAGTATGGATTTTTTTCAAATTATCTTTCATTTTAAGTCAAAAATGGTGGGCAAGGTAACTGAGCAAATGACTAGTAAAACTAAGCAAAGAACTTCAGTTGGCTCCCAATTTTCAAAAGAAAAACATAAATAAATAGTTGAAAAAATTCACAGCATTCACCATTATTTTCAAGGAGAAAAACAGTGAAAAAAAGGAAAAAACTCGCTCTATCCCTTGCGGCTCTTTTGCTAGCAGGCTCTTTGGCGGGATGTGCTAGCTGGATTGATCGTGGAGAATCTATGACAGCTGTTGGCTCAACTGCTCTTCAGCCCTTGGTTGAAGCAGCAGCAGATGAATTTGGCTCTATGCACGTTGGAAAAACAGTCAACGTCCAAGGTGGAGGATCTGGTACAGGTCTGTCTCAGGTTCAATCTGGAGCCGTTGATGTAGGAAATTCAGACGTATTTGCCGAGGAAAAAGACGGTATTAACGCATCCGCTCTAGTGGACCATAAGGTAGCCGTAGCGGGCTTGGCAGTCATTGTAAACAAAGAAGTTGATGTTGAAAATCTGACAACTGAACAACTCCGTAGCATCTTCACAGGTCAAGTGACCAACTGGAAAGAAGTCGGTGGGAAAGACCTAACCATTTCCATTATCAACCGCGCGGCAAGTTCTGGTTCGCGTGCAACCTTTGATAGTGTTGTCATGGATGGTCAATCTGCCGTGCAGAGTCAAGAACAGGATTCAAATGGGATGGTCAAAAACATTGTTTCCCAGACACCAGGAGCCATTTCTTACCTAGCCTTTGCCTATGTGGATGATTCAGTTAAACGTATGAAGTTGAATGGCTATGAGCCGATTGCAGAAAATGTTACAAGTAATAACTGGCCTTTGTGGTCTTATGAACACATGTACACCCTAGGTCAACCAAATGAATTGGTGGCAGAATTTCTCAACTTTGTCCTCTCTGATGAAGCGCAAAGTGGAATCGTTAAGGGGATGGGCTATATTTCTGTCAAGGAAATGAAGGTTGAAAAAGATGCTGTAGGAACGGTGACAGCACTAGAAGGGAGTCACTAATGAATCAAGAAGAATTAGCTAAAAAATTACTTTCTCCCTCAAAGAACTCTCGTTTAGAGAAACTTGGAAAAGGCTTGACCTTTGCCTGTCTGTCTTTGATTGTCATCATTGTGGCTATGATTTTGATTTTTGTAGCTCAAAAAGGCTTGTCGACCTTCTTTATCAATGGAGTTAATATCTTTGATTTCCTTTTTGGCCAAACTTGGAATCCTTCAGGTAAACAATTTGGTGCCCTTCCCATGATTTTGGGTTCCTTTATTGTCACAATCCTATCAGCTCTTATCGCAACTCCTTTTGCCATTGGTGCGGCAGTCTTTATGACCGAAGTCTCACCAAAAGGTGCTAGAATCTTGCAACCAGCTATTGAATTGCTGGTCGGGATTCCTTCAGTCGTGTATGGATTTATCGGTTTGCAGGTCGTAGTTCCCTTTGTTCGCAGTGTCTTTGGTGGAACTGGATTTGGAATTTTGTCAGGGATTTTCGTTCTCTTTGTCATGATATTACCGACGGTAACCTTTATGACAACCGATAGCTTGCGTGCGGTACCTCGTCACTACCGCGAAGCTAGTTTGGCTATGGGGGCCACTCGTTGGCAAACTATCTGGCGAGTGACTTTGAAGGCAGCGCGTTCAGGGATTTTCACAGCAGTGGTCTTTGGGATGGCGCGTGCCTTTGGTGAGGCTTTGGCCATTCAGATGGTAGTCGGAAACTCAGCCGTTGTCCCAACTTCATTGACAACACCTGCTGCGACCTTGACCTCTGTTTTGACCATGGGTATCGGAAATACCGTTATGGGAACCGTTGACAATAACGTTCTCTGGTCACTGGCCTTAGTCTTGCTTTTGATGAGTTTGGCCTTCAACAGTGTGATTAAATTGATTACGAAAGAAAGAGGAAAGAAAAACTATGCACGCTAAGAAATTAGATAAAATTGCAACAGCTGTCCTCTACTCAATTGCAGGAATTATCGTTGCCATCTTGGCATCCTTGATTCTCTATATCTTGGTTCGTGGTTTGCCCCACATCTCTTGGTCTTTCTTGACTGGCAAATCATCTTCTTACCAAGCAGGCGGAGGGATTGGAATTCAGCTCTATAATTCCTTCTTCCTTTTGGTCATTACCTTGATTATCTCTGTGCCCTTGTCAATGGGAGCTGGGATTTTCCTAGCTGAATATGCTAAAAAAGGTCCTGTGACCAATTTTGTCAGAACCTGTATTGAAATCTTGTCTTCACTGCCATCAGTGGTTGTGGGTCTCTTTGGTTACTTGATCTTTGTAGTTCAGTTTGAGTATGGATTTTCAATCATTTCAGGTGCCTTGGCCTTGACGGTCTTTAACCTGCCTCAGATGACTCGTAATGTTGAGGACAGCTTGAAACACGTTCACCATACGCAACGTGAGGCTGGTTTAGCCCTTGGAATTTCTCGCTGGGAGACAGTGGTCCATGTGGTCATTCCAGAAGCCCTACCAGGTATTGTGACGGGGGTTGTCTTGGCCTCTGGTCGTATCTTTGGTGAGGCTGCGGCTCTTATCTATACAGCAGGACAATCCGCTCCAGCCCTTGACTGGTCTAACTGGAATATTCTCAGTGTGACCAGCCCAATCTCTATCTTCCGTCAAGCAGAAACCTTGGCTGTCCACATCTGGAAAGTCAATAGTGAAGGTACCATTCCAGATGGAACCATTGTATCAGCAGGTTCTGCAGCCGTGCTCCTCATCTTTATCCTCATCTTTAACTTTGGAGCCCGTAAACTCGGAAGCTACCTACATAAGAAATTAACCGCTGCCTAAAGGAGAAGCCATGTCAAAATATAATTGGGATGAAAAGCATATCATCACCTTTCCTGAAGAGAAAGTGGCCCTCTCTACTAAGGATTTACATGTTTACTACGGTAAAAATGAATCTATTAAGGGCATCGATATGCAATTTGAAAAGAATAAAATTACAGCCTTAATTGGCCCTTCTGGTTCAGGGAAATCAACCTACCTCCGCAGTCTCAATCGTATGAATGATACCATTGATATTGCCAAGGTCACAGGTCAAATCCTCTACCAAGGGATTGATGTTAACCGTCCAGAAATCAACGTTTATGAAATGCGCAAGCATATCGGGATGGTCTTCCAACGACCAAATCCCTTTGCTAAGTCTATCTACCGCAACATCACTTTTGCCCATGAACGTGCAGGGGTTAAGGACAAGCAAGTCTTGGATGAAATTGTAGAAACCTCTCTTCGTCAAGCTGCCCTTTGGGACCAGGTCAAAGACGATTTGCACAAGTCAGCCTTGACCCTATCAGGTGGTCAGCAGCAACGTCTCTGTATCGCTCGTGCTATTTCGGTCAAACCAGATATCCTCTTGATGGATGAGCCTGCGTCTGCCTTGGATCCGATTGCGACAGCTCAGCTGGAAGAAACCATGCTGGAGTTGAAGAAGGATTTTACCATTATCATCGTGACCCACAGTATGCAGCAGGCTGCGCGTGCTAGTGACTACACAGGATTTTTCTACTTGGGTGACTTGATCGAGTACGATAAGACCTCTAATATTTTCCAAAATGCCAAACTACAGTCAACCAATGACTACGTAACAGGACACTTTGGATAGAAAGGAAACAGTATGACAGAAGCGATTTTACAGGTGTCAGACCTGTCCGTTTACTACAATCAAAAAAAGGCCTTGAATAGTGTTTCCCTATCTTTCCAACCTAAGGAAATTACAGCCTTGATTGGTCCATCTGGATCAGGGAAGTCAACTCTTCTCAAGGCTATCAACCGTATGGGGGATCTCAATCCAGAGGTAACCACAACTGGTTCGGTGGTTTACAACGGTCACAACATCTACAGTCCGCGTACAGATACAGTTGAATTGCGGAAGGAAATCGGTATGGTTTTCCAACAACCAAACCCCTTCCCTATGTCTATCTACGAAAATGTTGTCTATGGGCTTCGTATCAATGGAGTTAAGGATAAGCAGGTTCTGGATGAAGCAGTTGAAAAAGCCCTACAACGAGCTTCTATCTGGGATGAGGTCAAGGATCGCCTGCATGATTCAGCTATCGGGCTTTCAGGTGGACAACAGCAACGTGTCTGCGTTGCTCGTGTCTTGGCAACCAGTCCTAAAATCATCCTCTTGGATGAACCGACTTCAGCCTTGGACCCTATCTCGGCTGGTAAGATTGAGGAAACCTTGTATGGTCTAAAAGATAAATACACCATGCTCTTGGTTACGCGTTCCATGCAACAAGCCTCTCGTATCTCTGACAAGACAGGATTTTTCCTAGATGGAGATTTAATCGAGTTTAACGATACCAAGAAGATGTTCCTCAACCCACAACACAAGGAAACAGAAGATTATATTTCAGGAAAATTTGGATAAGGAGATAAATGATGTTACGTTCTCAATTTGAGGAAGATTTAGAGAAATTGCACAACCAGTTCTATGCTATGGGACAAGAAGTTCTATCCCAAATCAATCGGACAGTGCGTGCCTTTGTTACGCATGACCGTGATTTGGCCAAAGAAGTTATCGAAGACGATGCAGAAGTAAACGAATACGAAGTGAAATTGGAGAAAAAATCATTTGAAATGATTGCCCTTCAACAACCAGTTTCTCAAGATTTGCGTACTGTTCTAACAGTCTTGAAGGCTGTATCTGACTTGGAACGTATGGGGGATCATGCTGTTTCCATTGCAAAGGCGGCAATTCGTATGAAGGGGGAGCAACGTATTCCAGCTGTTGAAGAAGAAATCAAGAGAATGGGTCGCGATGTCAAGAATTTCGTTGAAGCAGCCCTTGAACTCTATCTGAATGGTTCAGTAGATCAGGCCTATGAAGTAGCAGCTATGGATGAAAAAATCAACCATTACTTTGATAGCATTCGTGACTTGGCTACAGAAGAAATCAAGAAAAATCCTGATTCCATTGTTACAGGTCGTGATTATTTCCAAGTGATTGCCTTCTTGGAACGTATTGGAGACTATGCCAAAAATATCTGTGAATGGGTTGTTTACTTTGAAACAGGTAAGATTGTCGAACTATAAAGTATTCAAAGGATAAAATTATTGTGAAAGCTTACTTTTTAATACAGTAAGCTTTCATTGTATAGATAGTTTACTTTGTCAGAGGTGAATAATGAACTACATACAGAATATCAGAAAAAAAGTTGGAAAAGATAAAATTATTTTAAATTTTACCTGTGGAATATTAAGTCAATCAGGAAAAATTTTATTACAAAAACGAGCAGATAAAGGAACGTGGGGATTACCAGGTGGTGCTCTTGAATTAGGAGAATCGGCTTTAGAAGCTTTAGTGCGAGAGTTTTATGAAGAAACAGGAGTCGAAGTGAGGGTGGAAAAACTCTTAAATGTTTATACAAAATATTCAGACAGTTATCCGAATGGTGATGAGGCTCAAGTTCTTACAATCTTGTATTTAGTTTCATCTGAAACTTCTATCTCTACAAATTTTTTTACAAGTGATGAAACTTTAGAATTAGGATTTTTTGATCATAGTGACATACAAAATATTGCAATTGTAAACCAGCAGCATCAAGATATGATAAATGATTTTTTTGAAAATAAGTTCCCAATAGATAGATAAACTAACCACTGTATTTCTATTTTTTAGTAAATATATTTTATGAAAATGTAAGAAAAATACTTGACAAGCAACTTGGATAGCGTTATAATTATACAAAATTAACAGAGAGGTTGTTTATTTATGAAATCAAAAAAATGGATATTTGTTTTATGTAGCTTTCTTGCAAGTTTCTTCTTAGTGGCTTGCCAGTCGGGTTCGAATGGTTCTCAGTCAGCTGTTGAGGCCATTAAGCAAAAGGGGAAGTTAGTTGTGGCGACTAGTCCTGACTATGCACCTTTTGAATTCCAATCCTTAGTTGACGGAAAAAACCAGGTAGTCGGTGCGGATATTGATATGGCTCAGGCTATCGCTGATGAACTTGGGGTGAAATTGGAAATCTCAAGCATGAGTTTTGATAATGTCTTGACTAGTCTTCAAACTGGTAAGTCTGACCTAGCGGTTGCGGGAATTAGCGCTACTGACGAGAGAAAAGAAGTCTTTGATTTTTCAATCCCTTACTATGAAAACAAGATTAGTTTCTTGGTTCGTAAGTCTGATGTAGAAAAGTACAAGGATTTAACTAGCCTTGAAAGTGCTAATATTGCAGCCCAAAAAGGAACCGTTCCAGAAGCAATGGTCAAGGAACAATTGCCAAAAGCTCAATTGACTTCCCTAGCTAATATGGGTGAAGCTGTTAATGAATTACAGGCTGGAAAAGTAGATGCTGTTCACATGGATGAGCCTGTTGCCCTTAGCTATGCTGCTAAAAACGCCGACCTAGCTGTCGCAACTGTCAGCTTGAAGATGAAGGACGGCGAAGCTAATGCAGTTGCCCTTAGAAAAAATAGTGCTGATTTGAAAGAAGTGGTGGACAAGGTCATCCAAAAACTCAAGGATGACGGTACCTACCAAAAATATCTTGAAAAAGCGGCAACCTTAACAGAAGTTGAAGAATAATACTCAATGAAAATCAAAGAGCAAACTAGGAAGCTAGCCGCAGGTTGCTCAAAGCACTGCTTTGAGGTTGTAGATAAGACTGACGAAGTCAGTTACATACATCTACGCTAAGGCGACGCTGACGTGGTTTGAAGAGATTTTCGAAGAGTATAAGAAAAAAGCAGAGTTGGAAGTCAATCCAATTCTGCTTTTAAATAGTTTAAAACCTTTTCCAGATTGTCTAAGGACACCTTGGCAAATTGATAAGGACAGGCACACAAGTAAGCCTCTTCAAAGAAATCCAAGCCTAGTTGGCTGTGTTTGAGACTGGAAATTTTAGGGTATCGTCTGAGATCAAGCAATATACCATCGTGTAGGGGAAAATGAGGAAGGGGACAAGGAGTGTTAGCTAGTCTTTCCTCGATTTGTTTTTGGTAGTATTCCTGATTGGACAAGCGAGCTAGCCGGTTTTTCTCAAACAGTTGACTATCAATATAGAGTGACAGGGCCTTTTGCATGATGAGGTTGCTGTCGTAATCTAGGATATTTTTGTAGGCCACAAAGGCTTCTTTGATAGCATTTGGAAGGATGAGTGCTGTAATCCGCAGGGCTGGAAAGAGGCTGGTTGAGAAGGACTTTATGTAAATGACGCGCTCCTCTGTATCTAGATAGTGGAAGGTCTGGCCCTTTTTAGAGTCCAAATCCCCCAGATAGTCGTCCTCTACGATATAGACTCCATACTTGGCAGCTAAGTCAAGAATAGCCCGTTTGTCCTGCTCTGAATAGGAATGTCCCAGAGGATAGTGAAAACGAGGAATGGTATAGAAAAACTTAATTTGTCCTGTTTTGAAGTGGCCTTCCAGTTCCTCCAAGTCAATCCCATCAATGCCTCGTTCGATCGTTTGATAGTCCAGACCTTGAGCAATCAAGAGGCGATTCATCCGATGGTAGGTAGGCTGTTCCACCAAGATTTCCTTTGCTTGGCTAGGAAAGGATATTTGAGAGAGGATAAACAAGGCTTGTTGAGTTCCAGAAGTCAGTACCAGTTGATCAGCCTTGCAGTAGAGAGCTTGGTCAAAGAGGAGTTTATGAATGGATTGTCTTAAGTCTTCTAATCCTTCTTGGTTATCATAGTAGTTGAAGAGGTAGTTTTCCCGGCCAATCAGGGTTTCATTGACACAGAGTCGGAAATCGTCATAGGCACTGGCGTGTTCATCGGTAACCTCGATTTCTAGGTCCTGGTGTTGCCCTTGTTCTAGGACATAGTAACCACTCTGGGGCTTGGCATAGAGATATTGTTCGTGCCGTAATTCCAACAGGGCTCGTTGGACAGTATCCTTGCTACAGTGAAAGTCAAGGCTCAGTTGACGGATAGAAGGCAGTCGGCTACCCGTTGGAAAGCGTCCAGACTCGATACCATTTTTCAGATAGGAAACAACCTCTTGGTACTTGCTTTGTTTCTTCATTCCAGACCTCCCTTGATTTTGTTACATTGTACCCTTTTTTTTCTTTCTTGGCAATGTCTAGGGTGTTTCTCTCGTTCACATCTAAGGCCAAATGTGGTATACTTAGGAGTATGATTTATAGAATAACAGATAAGAAAGTGAATGGATAAGAACGTGCAGGAACCAGTGAAATTATTTCAATACAATACCCTTGGAGCCTTGATGGCAGGCCTTTATGGTGGTACCATGACAGTAGGAGAATTGCTAGAGCATGGTGACCTTGGTTTGGGAACCTTGGATTCTATTGATGGGGAATTGATTGTATTGGATGGCAAGGCCTACCAGGCCAAAGGCTCAGGAGATCAGCCAGAAATTGTGGAAGTATCACCAGATGCCCTTATTCCTTATGCAGCAGTAGTACCGCATCAGGCAGAGGTCATTTTCCGCCAGCGCTTTGAGATGACAGACAAGGAATTGGAAGAGCGAATCGAGTCTTATTATGATGGGGAAAATCTTTTCCGCTCTATCAAGATTCGTGGGGAATTTTCTCATATGCATGTGCGCATGATTCCCAAGTCGACACCAGATACCAAGTTTGCTGAGGTCGCAACCCATCAACCGGAATATAGTCGCGACAATGTGGCGGGAACCATCGTTGGTTTCTGGACGCCAGAGATTTTCCATGGGGTCAGTGTGGCAGGCTATCATCTGCACTTCATCTCAGATGATTTGACCTTCGGTGGTCATGTCATGGACTTTGTCATCAAGGAAGGCATTATCGAGGTGGGAGCTGTTGATCAGTTGGACCAACGTTTCCCAGTCCAAGACCGTCAATACTTGTTTGCTAAGTTCAATGTTGACGAGATGAAAAAAGATATTGAAAAGGCGGAATAGGAGAAGAAAATGACCATTCATATTATCATTACCATGGTGCTGTTGCTAGCTTTTCTGTTTGGGAGCATTTGGTATGCCAAAAAGAAATACCAGATTAATCTAGCTGTCTTGGGCTTGGGGGCTGTTGCTTTCTTTGTCTCTTCACAGATTTTAGAAAAACTGGTGCATATCTTAGTTTTGCATCCTCAAAAAGACGGTAGTATTGCCCTCTTGCAGGATCATCCACTTCTCTATATCATCTATGGCCTAGTCATGGCAGCATTTTTTGAGGAAACTGCTCGTCTTATTTTCTTCAAATGGTTGGAGAAAAAGAGAAGTTTGGAAAAGGCAGATGCCTTGGCTTATGGATTGGGGCATGGTGGCTTGGAGTTGATTTTCCTAGGTCTTACTAGTTTGATTAATCTCTACATCGTTCTCTCAGCAGTTCAAACGCAAAATCCACAGGTTATGCAATTGCTGTCTGAAAATATGTTGAAAACGATTCAGTCGCTATCAGTCTGGCAGATTTATTTGCTTGGTTTTGAGAGAATCTTGGCGCTAGGTTTCCAATTACTCTTGACTGTTTGGGTTTACCAAGCTGTTCGCCAGAAGAAATGGATTTATCTCCTAGCGGCCTATGGACTACATGCCTTCTTTGACCTGGTACCATCTCTAGCTCAAGTAGGATGGATTACAAGTCCAGTCTTGGTTGAAGTTGTCCTAGCAATTGAACTTGTTCTAGTCGCCTATGGAACCAAGGCCATCTTTTGCAAAAAATCATAAGAAAAGGGGGAAACCTCTTTTTTTGTTTAAAATAAGCCCAAGATTTTTTTAGGGTCGTCAAATGGTCTTAAAAATGGTATAATGGAATGAATTTTGTAAAAGGAAGAGTGTCATGTCAGTAAAAGAAAAAATACTTGAAATCTTAGAAGGGATTGATATCCGTTTCAAGGAACCCTTGCATAGCTATAGTTATACAAAAGTAGGTGGAGAGGCTGATTATCTGGTCTTTCCACGAAATCGTTTTGAGTTGGCTCGCGTTGTTAAATTTGCCAATCAAGAAAATATTCCTTGGATGGTTCTTGGAAATGCTAGTAACATCATCGTTCGTGATGGAGGTATTCGTGGATTTGTCATCTTGTGTGACAAGCTTAATAACGTTTCCGTTGATGGCTATACTATTGAAGCAGAAGCTGGTGCTAACTTGATTGAGACAACTCGCATTGCCCTTCGTCATAGTTTGACTGGTTTTGAGTTTGCTTGTGGCATTCCTGGAAGTGTCGGTGGTGCTGTCTTTATGAATGCGGGTGCCTATGGTGGCGAGATTGCCCATATCTTACAGTCTTGTAAGGTCTTGACCAAGGATGGAGAAATCGAGACCCTGTCTGCCAAAGATTTGGCTTTTGGTTACCGCCATTCAGCCATTCAGGAGTCTGGTGCAATTGTCTTGTCAGCTAAATTTTCCCTTGCTCCAGGAAACCATCAGGTTATCAAGCAAGAAATGGATCGCTTGACGCATCTCCGTGAACTCAAGCAACCTTTAGAATACCCATCTTGTGGTTCAGTATTTAAGCGTCCAGTAGGGCATTTTGCAGGTCAGTTAATTTCAGAAGCTGGCTTGAAAGGCTATCGTATTGGTGGAGTAGAAGTCTCAGAAAAACACGCAGGTTTTATGATTAATGTTGCTGATGGAACGGCCAAAGACTACGAAGACTTGATTGAGTCTGTGATTGAAAAAGTCAAGGAACACTCTGGCGTTACTCTTGAGAGAGAAGTCCGTATTTTAGGTGAAAGTAAGTAGGAAGCTGTAGTTGAAAAGCTGCTGCTATGTCATGGAAAGGGGGTGAAAGCCTATCGTCAGTGCAGAAGAATGTAGGCAGTTCAATCTCCTACACGAGGTGGTAGCGGCCTGACAGAGCCCTGATCTGTTAATCTATGAAAAAGAAGGAATAAATGACAATTGAAAAAACCAATTATTGAATTCAAAAACGTCTCTAAAGTTTTTGAAGACAGCAACACCAAGGTTCTCAAAGACATCAACTTTGAGTTGGAAGAAGGGAAATTCTATACCCTTCTAGGCGCATCTGGTTCAGGGAAATCAACCATCCTAAACATTATTGCAGGTTTACTGGATGCGACGACAGGAGATATTTTACTGGACGGTGTCCGCATCAATGACATCCCAACCAACAAGCGAGACGTCCATACGGTCTTCCAATCCTATGCCTTGTTTCCACATATGAATGTGTTTGAAAATGTTGCCTTTCCGCTCCGCTTGCGCAAGATTGACAAGAAAGAAATCGAGAAACGCGTAGCGGAAGTTCTCAAGATGGTTCAGTTGGAAGGGTATGAAAAACGTTCCATTCGTAAACTTTCTGGAGGACAACGTCAGCGTGTGGCTATTGCCCGTGCCATCATCAACCAACCCCGTGTGGTTTTGTTGGACGAGCCTTTGTCAGCGTTGGACTTGAAATTAAGAACAGACATGCAGTACGAACTGCGTGAACTGCAACAACGATTGGGTATTACCTTTGTTTTTGTCACTCACGATCAGGAAGAAGCACTTGCCATGAGTGACTGGATTTTCGTTATGAATGATGGTGAGATTGTCCAGTCTGGAACTCCTGTGGACATCTACGATGAGCCGATCAACCACTTTGTTGCCACCTTTATCGGTGAGTCAAATATCTTGCCAGGTACCATGATTGAGGACTACTTGGTTGAGTTTAACGGCAAACGCTTCGAAGCAGTCGATGGGGGGATGAAGCCAAATGAGCCTGTTGAAATCGTTATTCGTCCAGAGGACTTGCGTATTACCCTGCCTGAAGAAGGCAAGCTCCAAGTTAAGGTTGATACCCAGCTCTTCCGTGGGGTTCACTATGAGATTATCGCTTACGATGAACTTGGAAATGAATGGATGATTCACTCGACTCGTAAGGCCATCGTGGGTGAGGAAATCGGTCTGGACTTTGAACCAGAAGACATCCACATCATGCGTCTCAACGAAACAGAAGAAGAGTTCGATGCTCGTATCGAAGAATATGTGGAAATCGAAGAGCAAGAAGCAGGTCTGATCAATGCAATCGAGGAGGAAAGAGATGAAGAAAACAAGCTCTAAACTCTTTGTAGTGCCCTACATGCTTTGGATTGCCCTCTTTGTCCTGGCACCCTTGGTCTTGATTTTTGGACAATCCTTTTTCAACATCGAAGGCCAGTTTAGTTTAGAAAACTATAAATCTTACTTTGCGTCACAAAACTTGACCTACCTAAAAATGAGCTTCAACTCAGTGCTTTATGCAGGAATTGTGACCTTTGTGACCTTGCTTATCAGCTATCCGACAGCCCTCTTTTTGACTCGTCTCAAGCACCGTCAACTCTGGCTCATGCTGATTATCCTGCCAACTTGGATCAATTTGCTCCTTAAAGCTTATGCTTTTATCGGGATTTTTGGTCAAAATGGCTCTATTAACCAGTTTTTGGAATTTATCGGAATCGGTTCGCAACAGTTGCTCTTTACCGATTTCTCATTTATCTTTGTCGCAAGCTACATCGAGCTTCCCTTTATGATTTTGCCCATTTTCAATGTCTTGGACGATATGGACAACAATCTCATCAATGCCAGTTACGACCTCGGTGCGACCAAGTGGGAGACTTTCCGCCATGTCATTTTCCCTCTGTCTATGAACGGCGTGCGAAGTGGGGTCCAATCTGTCTTTATCCCAAGTTTGAGTCTCTTCATGCTGACCCGTTTGATTGGTGGGAACCGCGTTATCACCTTGGGGACGGCTATTGAACAGAATTTTCTAACCAATGACAACTACGGTATGGGTTCAACCATTGGTGTAATTCTCATCCTGACCATGTTCATCACCATGTGGGTGACCAAGGAAAGGAGAGAACGATGAAAAAATTTGCCAACCTTTATCTGGGACTGGTCTTTCTTGTCCTCTACCTGCCGATTTTTTACTTAATTGGCTATGCCTTTAATGCAGGTAACGACATGAATAGCTTTACAGGCTTTAGCTTGAGCCATTTTAAAACCATGTTTGGCGATAGTCGTCTTATGTTGATTGTGACTCAGACCTTTTTCTTGGCCTTCCTATCAGCCTTGATAGCGACCATTATTGGGACTTTCGGTGCTATTTACATTTACCAGTCTCGTAAGAAATACCAAGAAGCCTTTCTTTCACTCAATAATATCCTCATGGTTGCGCCTGATGTTATGATTGGTGCCAGCTTCTTGATTCTCTTTACCCAACTCAAGTTTTCACTTGGCTTTTTGACGGTTCTATCTAGTCACGTGGCCTTCTCCATTCCTATCGTGGTCTTGATGGTCTTGCCACGTCTTAAGGAAATGAATGGCGATATGATTCATGCGGCCTATGACCTTGGTGCCAGTCAATTTCAGATGTTCAAGGAAATCATGCTTCCTTACCTAACTCCGTCTATCATTGCAGGTTATTTCATGGCCTTCACCTATTCTCTAGATGACTTTGCTGTGACCTTCTTTGTAACGGGAAATGGCTTTTCAACCCTGTCAGTCGAGATTTACTCTCGTGCTCGTAAGGGGATTTCGCTAGAAATCAATGCCCTGTCTGCCCTTGTCTTTCTCTTTAGTATTATCTTAGTTGTTGGATATTACTTTATCTCACGTGAGAAGGAGGAGCAAGCATGAAAAAACTCTATTCATTTTTAGCAGGAATTGCAGCCATTATTCTGGTCTTGTGGGGAATTGCGACTCATCTCGATAGTAAAATCAATAGCCGAGATAGTCAAAAACTGGTTATCTACAACTGGGGAGACTATATCGATCCAGAACTCTTGGAGCAGTTCACGGAAGAAACAGGAATCCAAGTCCAGTATGAGACCTTTGATTCCAACGAAGCCATGTATACCAAGATCAAGCAGGGTGGAACGACCTACGATATTGCCATTCCTAGTGAATACATGATTAACAAGATGAAGGACGAAGATCTCTTGGTTCCGCTTGATTATTCAAAACTTGAAGGTCTTGAAAATATAGGACCAGAGTTTCTCAACCAGTCCTTTGACCCAGGAAATAAATTCTCCATCCCTTACTTCTGGGGAACACTGGGAATTGTCTACAATGAAACCATGGTAGACGAAGCACCTGAGCATTGGGACGACCTTTGGAAGCCAGAGTATAAAAACTCTATCATGCTCTTTGATGGGGCGCGTGAGGTACTGGGACTCGGGCTCAACTCGCTGGGCTACAGCCTCAACTCCAAGGATACCCAGCAGTTGGAAGAGACAGTGGACAAGCTTTACAAGCTGACTCCAAATATAAAGGCTATTGTGGCCGACGAGATGAAGGGCTACATGATCCAGAACAATGCTGCTATCGGCGTGACCTTCTCTGGTGAAGCCAGCCAAATGCTAGAAAAAAATGAAAATCTACGCTATGTGGTACCGACAGAGGCCAGCAACCTTTGGTTTGACAATATGGTTATTCCCAAAACAGTCAAAAACCAAGATGCAGCCTATGCTTTTATCAATTTTATGTTGAAACCCGAAAATGCTCTCAAAAATGCGGAGTATGTTGGCTATTCAACACCAAACCTACCAGCTAAGGAATTACTCCCAGAGGAGAAAAAAGAAGACAAGGCCTTCTATCCAGACGCTGAAACTATGAAACACCTAGAAGTTTATGAGAAATTTGACCATAAATGGACAGGCAAATATAGCGACCTCTTCCTACAGTTTAAAATGTATCGGAAGTAGAGTTAGCAGTCACGAAACGAATCAGTCAAGCTGGTTCGTTTTTTAAAAAATAAAAGGCAATTTTCGTAACGGTATCTTTTTCTATGATAGTTGCTTATTTTCTTTCTCAGTAGTATACTAAGTTTAACCTTACAGAAAGCGGTAATAAATAATGAAAATATCTACTTTTTTCAAAAAATTTTATTGGCCAGCCTTTTTGACTGTTCAGCAAACTGTTATACTATTCTCTCTAAAGGATGGTTTGGATCGACAATACCTAACAACTGATTCCATACATTTGGTGATAGGGTTCTTTATATTTGTAAATATTTTCGAAGCTATCTTTAACAATTCAAAACTTTGGAATAAAAGTTGGGATAAAAAGAGTGATAGTAGTAAGAAAAAATATGTTCTGAAAAAGTAATCTGAGATGTAGGAAATGGGTTATTAAATGGGTATCATTTCCAGTTGACGCAGACTTAAAAAAACGTTATAATAAGAAAGTTGAGAATTGATTTTCACTTGTCTTAGTCCAGAGAAGTGGCGGTGCTGCGAGCCATCTAAGCTAGGAAATCATGCTACTCAATCATACAATTGCATAAGAATAAGAGAATGACAAGTTCATTGAATGAAGGTGGTACCGCGGTTTTTCGCCCTTCGTGATATGAGCTTGTCTTTTGATTTTTGGAGGTGTTGATGAAAACATTTCTTGTCAAACAAAAGTTTCGTCTTGGAGGCGAACGTTTCGCTATCAAGGATGACAGGGGAGAAATCGCCTATCAGGTAGAGGGATCATTTTTTAAGATTCCCAAAACTTTTACCATTTATGATGCTAATGGTGAACAGGTCAGTCAGATCAGTAAAGAAATCTTGACCTTGCTTCCTCGTTTTGAGATTCAGCTTCGGGATGGATCAAGTTTTGTCATTCGTAAGAAGTTGACCTTCTGGCGAGATAAGTATGAGTTTGATAATCTAGGTCTTCGTATCGAGGGCAATATCTGGGATTTGAATTTCAAATTGCTGGATGATCGCGATCAGCTGATTGCGGAAATTAAGAAGGAACTCTTCCATCTGACCTCTACCTATAATGTAACGGTTCTGGAGGACGCTTATGCAGATCTAGTCATTTCCCTCTGTGTCGCGATTGACTATGTGGAAATGCTGGAAAGCCAATCACATTAAACAAGTAAATAAGGAGACAATATGAAACAACTATCTAGTGCACAAGTACGCCAAATGTGGCTTGATTTCTGGGCGACCAAAGGTCACTCTGTAGAACCATCAGTGAGCCTGGTTCCTGTAAATGACCCAACTCTTTTGTGGATCAACTCTGGGGTAGCAACCCTTAAGAAATACTTTGATGGGACCATCATTCCTGAAAATCCACGTATTACCAATGCCCAAAAGGCTATCCGTACCAACGACATCGAAAACGTAGGGAAGACTGCACGTCACCATACTATGTTTGAAATGTTGGGGAACTTCTCTATCGGAGATTACTTCCGTGATGAAGCTATCACTTGGGCTTATGAGCTTTTGACAAGCCCTGAGTGGTTTGACTTCCCAGCTGAAAAACTTTACATGACCTACTATCCAGATGATAAAGATTCTTACAACCGCTGGATTGAAGTGGGAGTGGATCCAAGTCACTTGATTCCAATTGAGGACAACTTCTGGGAAATTGGTGCTGGGCCTTCTGGACCAGATACTGAGATTTTCTTTGACCGTGGAGAAGCTTTTGACCCAGAAAATATCGGCATTCGCCTGCTTGCAGAAGATATCGAAAACGACCGTTATATCGAAATCTGGAACATCGTTTTGTCACAATTTAACGCAGACCCTGCTGTTCCTCGTAGCGAATACAAGGAATTGCCACACAAGAACATTGATACGGGCGCTGGTTTGGAGCGTTTGGTGGCCGTTATCCAAGGGGCTAAGACCAACTTTGAAACAGACCTCTTCATGCCAATCATTCGTGAAGTGGAGAAATTGTCTGGTAAGGTCTATGACCAAGATGGCGACAACATGAGCTTTAAGGTTATCGCTGACCACATTCGTTCTTTGTCATTTGCCATCGGTGATGGTGCCCTTCCTGGAAATGAAGGTCGTGGTTACGTCCTTCGTCGTCTTCTCCGTCGTGCTTCTATGCATGGTCAAAAATTGGGAATCAACGAGCCTTTCCTTTACAAATTGGTTCCAACTGTTGGAAAAATCATGGAAAGCTACTACCCAGAAGTGCTTGAAAAACGTGACTTTATCGAAAAAATCGTTAAGAGCGAAGAAGAATCATTTGCTCGTACCCTTCACTCAGGTCAACACTTTGCCCAAGGCATTGTAGCTGACTTGAAAGAAAAAGGTCAATCTGTCATTGCTGGTTCAGATGTATTTAAACTTTATGACACTTATGGATTCCCAGTTGAATTGACAGAAGAAATCGCTGAAGAAGCTGGCATGACTGTAGACCGTGAAGGTTTTGAAGCAGCCATGAAAGAACAGCAAGAACGTGCGCGTGCGTCAGCTGTCAAGGGTGGTTCAATGGGTATGCAAAATGAAACCCTTCAAAACATCACTGTAGAAAGTGTCTTCAACTACAATGCTAGCCAATTGTCTTCTAAATTGGTGGCTATCGTGGCTGACAATGCAGAAGTAGAAGCTGTTTCAGAAGGAACTGCCTCTCTGATCTTTGCAGAGACTCCATTCTACGCTGAAATGGGTGGACAAGTAGCTGACCACGGTCAAATCTTGGATGCTGCAGGAAACCTTGTGGCTACTGTGACAAATGTTCAAAAAGCTCCGAATGGACAAGCCCTTCATACAGTTGAAGTTCTTGCACCGCTTGTTTTGAACCAAGAATATACCTTGGCAATTGATACAAATCGTCGTCACCGTGTTATGAAAAACCACACTGCGACTCACTTGCTTCACGCTGCACTTCATAATATCCTTGGAAACCATGCAACACAAGCAGGATCTCTTAACGAAGTTGAATTCCTTCGATTTGACTTTACCCATTTCCAAGCTGTGACTGCTGAAGAATTGCGTGCCATTGAACAGCAAGTCAACGAGAAAATCTGGGAAGCTCTTGAAGTGAAGACAGTTGAAACGGATATTGACACTGCTAAAGAAATGGGAGCTATGGCCCTCTTTGGTGAGAAATACGGCAAAGAAGTCCGTGTTGTTACTATCGGTGACTACTCTATCGAACTTTGTGGTGGTACCCACGTTGGCAACACTTCTGAAATTGGTCTTTTCAAGATTGTCAAAGAAGAAGGGATCGGATCAGGAACTCGCCGTATCTTGGCAGTGACTGGTAAGGAAGCCTTTGAAGCCTACCGTGAACAAGAAGATGCTCTTAAAGCAGTCGCAGCAACATTGAAAGCACCTCAAGTCAAGGAAGTACCTCACAAGGTAGAAGGACTTCAAGAACAACTTCGTCAACTTCAAAAAGAAAATGCTGAATTGAAAGAAAAAGCCGCAGCTGCAGCCGCAGGCGATATCTTCAAGGATGTGAAGGAAGTCAATGGTCACCGTTACATTGCTAGTCAAGTGTCTGTATCTGATGCTGGTGCCCTTCGTACTTTTGCGGATAACTGGAAACAAAAAGACTACTCTGATCTTCTTGTCCTAGTTGCCGCTATCGGTGACAAAGTCAATGTTCTTGTAGCAAGCAAGACAAAAGACCTTCATGCAGGAAACCTTGTCAAAGAATTGGCACCAATCGTCGATGGACGTGGTGGTGGTAAACCAGACATGGCCATGGCAGGAGGAAGCAACCAAGCTAAGATCCAAGAATTGTTGGATGCAGTAGCAGGTAAATTATAAGACAATAACGATCTATCCATTTGGGTAGGTCTTTTTGTGAATACAAAAAAGCCAAATCCGATTGGATCTGGCTTGGTTATTATTTGCTATTATACTCAATGAAAATCAAAGAGCAAACTAGGAAACTAGCCGCAGGCTGTACTTGAGTACGGCAAGGCGACGTTGACGCGGTTTGAATTTGATTTTCGAAGAGTATTAGATTGTATTGGCTGCCCAGACACTTACCGAAGCAGCTGAGACAGGGAATTGTCCATAACCTTCCTCATCGATTGTAACTTGAGCTTGGTGGTTTTCAAGTAAATCTACAAAGGTTTGGTTAGCCCATTCTTGGCCGACAAACATTGATTTGCTGTTTTCTTGGTCATTTGAAATCAAGACTGCGATTGGGAATTGATCTTCAGCACCTGAACGTACCCAACCGATACAGTTAGCATCATCAAAGTAGTCATTTTGTTCTCCATAGGCCAAATCTTTTCGGATGGCTAGGAGGCGGTCAAGGACTTCTTTGAAATCTTGTTGAGCATACTGCCCTGAAATCCCATAGTAGTCACCGTAAAAGACACATGGAAGGCCATCTTGGCGTAATAGAATGAGGGCATAGGCTGCTGGTTTGAACCATTCTTCAACAGTAGATTCAAGAGCCTGACCACGTTGAGTATCATGGTTGTCGACAAAAGTCACCGCCTTGTCAGGTTTGAGTTCAACCAAGCTATCTGTGAAAATACCACGAAGGTCATAGTTTGCGCCAGCTTGACTGGCTTCAAAGAGATTCTGGTGGAGACGAACATCGACAAGGTCAAAACGTTCTTCCGTTTTTTCAAGATAGTCTAGATTGGCTTCCTTGTCAGGATTCCAGAATTCACCAAAAACATAGAAATCCTCACCGTATTTTTCCTTCATATCACGGATAAAATTGCGCATGAAGAAAGAGTCAATGTGTTTAACGGCATCCAAACGGAAACCAGCTACACCAGTCGTTTCCATGAACCAGTCAGCCCAGTCATAGATATTTTGGATGACTTCAGGATGTTTAAAGTCTAGGTCGGCATACATGAGGTAGTCATAGTTACCGTTTTCATTATCGACCAATTCCTCGTTAGCCCAACCCTTGTTGTCCCCTTGGATGAGATAAATCCCAGACTTGCGGCGTTTGGCATCATAGTCTGTACCGGTGAAGTGGTACCAGTGCCAGTGGAAGTCATTGTAGGTATCTTGGCGACCATCGAAGGTAAAGCTAGTCCAGCCATTGATGGTGAAGGGTTCTCCCAGTTCAACTGTACGGTCAACTGGATCCACTTCGATAACCTGAAAGGCTTCCATGTGATCAGCAGCAGCCTTGTGATTGAGCACCACATCGGCCATGGGTTGAATTCCCTGTGCTTTTAGAGCTTGAATGGCTTGAAGATAGTCTTCTTTAAAACCATACTTGGTGCGGACAGTTCCTTTTTGGTTGAACTCACCAAGGTCAAATAGGTCATAGACCCCATAACCTACGTCTTTTTCATTGGTGGCCTTGAAGGCTGGTGGCATCCAGACATGGCTGATACCGAGATCAGCTAGGTGTTGAGCATCTTCAGCTAGACGCGTCCAGTGCTGGCCGTCGTGGGGCAGATACCATTCAAAGTATTGCATGAGTGTTTGATTTTGCATGATGTTTCCTCTTACTTGTCAATCTTGTTCTTTATTCTATCATAAAGTATCGGTTAGCTCAAACGTTTGCGTAAAACTGAATAATAAGTTTTTGACTATTTTATATAAAATGTTGATTTTTAAAATGAAAGCGCTATAATTATAGTAAATTACATAGATAAAGAGAGGAGATTTCTCATGATTGAATTTCAAAATGTTAGTAAGTTGTATGGTGATAAAGAGGCCTTGAGCAATCTCAATTTGCAGATTGAAAATGGGGAGATTATGGGCTTGATTGGCCATAATGGTGCTGGGAAATCGACCACCATAAAATCCTTAGTCAGTATTATTTCACCTAGCAGTGGTCGTATTTTGGTAGACGGTCAGGAGTTATCGGAAAATCGCTTGGCTATTAAACGAAAGATTGGCTATGTAGCAGACTCGCCTGACTTATTTTTACGCTTAACAGCCAATGAATTTTGGGAATTGATTGCTTCATCCTATGATCTGACTAGCTCTGACTTGGATGCTAGTCTAGCTAGGCTATTGAGTGTTTTTGATTTTGCTGAAAACCGCTATCAGGTTATTGAAACTCTTTCTCACGGAATGCGTCAGAAAGTCTTTGTCATCGGAGCACTCTTGTCTGATCCTGATATTTGGGTCTTGGACGAACCCTTGACTGGTTTGGATCCCCAGGCTGCCTTTGATTTGAAGCAAATGATGAAGGAGCATGCACAAAAAGGCAAGACAGTCTTGTTTTCAACCCATGTTCTAGAGGTGGCCGAGCAAGTCTGTGATCGGATTGCCATTTTGAAAAAGGGGCATTTGATTTATTGTGGTAGTGTAGAGGACTTGAGAAAAGACCACCCAGACCAGTCTTTGGAGAGTATCTACCTAAGTCTTGCTGGTAGAAAAGAGGAGGTTTCAGATGCGTCTCAAAGTCATTAAAAAATTAGTGGATATCAATATCCTCTATTCATCTCAAGAAGCTAATCTGGCTAACCTACGAAAGAAGCAAGCTAAAAATCCTGGAAAAAAAGTAAATGTTTCCGCTAGAGTCCTCAGTTCTTACATTTTTTCCAGTCTTTTATTACTTATCTTTTTTAGTAATATAGCCTTTCGTTTTCCTTTTGAGGAAAGGCCTGTTCATTTTAGTTTCATGGTTGCTATTTTTCTAGTGATTGCCTTTTCAACTTCTTTCACTGCCTTTTACAATGTCTTTTATGAGAGTAAGGACTTGGCATTGTATAGGCCCTATGCCTTTAAAGAATCAGAGATTATAATCGCTAAAGGACTGTCTGTCCTTTTGCCAGCTCTAACTGGAATTGTACCAATCCCAGCTTATTTTCTAGTCCTCTATATTAGGCTAGCTCCTTCTCTTTGGCTGGGTTTGCCTTTGATGCTGCTGTCCTTGGTCTTATTATTTGTCTCTTTGGCTTTAGTAATGGTAGTGGCAGTGCATTTCTTGGCTCAAACTGCGCTTTTTAGAAAGTATCAGTCTATTTTTGCCAATGTGATGATTGGGATAGGAGTTCTCATACCTTTAATATTTGTCTTCTTTCTACAGTCGACTTCTGGAAGTATTGTTGACAAAGTTAGAGACATTCCATTTCTCCTTTATCCTCTTCATATCTTTTACAAAATAGCAGTGGCTCCTTTTTCGACAGAAGCCTTAGTGGGTCTGCTCGCTTGGATAGGACTAACTCTCTTCTTGCTTTATCTGACCAAAAAGAAGGTCCTTCCTCGTTTTTATGACGTGATCCTGCTTAATAGTGAGGAGAAGGTCAAAAAAGAACGTCGCAGTAAGGAGAGGATCTCAACTACTAAAAAGGGCTTTTTCCGGATGGTTTTGCGCTACAACCTCACCCTCTTGGGACAGGGGACTGGCGTGATTACAGTGCTTTTTACAAGTACCTTTCTTCCCTATCTCATGATGTTCGGTGTGATTTCCAAAATCCGAGATTCTCAGTTAGTTCCAGACGTTCATCCTCCATACTGGTTACCCTTGTTTTTTATAGGAATGTTTATAGCAGTTGTCAATAACAATATCACCAGCCTTCCTTCAATTGCCTTATCCTTGGAGAGGGAAAATATTGATTTTCTGAAGAGTTTACCCTTTGACTTTGCTCGTTATGTTAAAGTGAAATTTTGGATTATCTTTGCTGTCCAGTCCTTTTTACCTATCGTGACTTTACTTGGTCTTTCTCTTTATTTAGGATTGCCCATCCTTTCGATGATTTACCTTCTTGTGGCATGGCTCCTTGCCAGTGTCATCCTTTCTTGCCACCATTATTTTAAGGATGTGAAAAATCTGTCAACCAATTGGAGTAGCATTACGGACCTGGTGAATCGTTCAAATGGCATAGTCACAATGGTTCTGATTTTTATTTATAGTGCTATCTTGTTGATTTCAGCTATGGTGAGCATATTCTTGCTTCAGTCTCTTTCTCCTGTCCTTGCCATCAGCTTGGGAGTAGGAGCTCTTATCCTCCTGCTTGGTCTTGCTATATTTAGCTATCATTACTACCTGTCACGCATATTGGCAGAAATAGAAAAAAGATGAGCTAGTTGGTCGCTTACTTGACAAATTTTATAAAAAGAAATGCTCCTCCAAGACGGAAGAGCATCTTTTATTGTGTGACTATTAGTCCAACTCGCTCCGTTAGGTGCGAGACAAATAAACCACTCGCTATACGGGTGCGCGTTGAAGGTTATACCAAAAGAACTCCGAACGAGATACAATAAAGGTGTTCAAGCCAATTGTAAAGCGAAAGGAGAAAAATATGGCACAAAAGGCTCATAGTTTATCGCACACAAAGTGGCACTGTTCTATCACATTGTGTTCACCCCTAAGTATAGACGAAAAGTCATCTATAATCAATACCGAAGTAGTTTATCACATTAGAATCACAAAAAATTTGAAAAAATGACAATATTTGTTAACAAGGATTTCGTAGTTTGTTATAATGTTGTTGTAAATTATTAAGATTGGTAATCAAAAAATAAAGAGGGAATGTTATGAATAAGAAATATAATATAGTTCTATTATTGATGTTTATAGTTTATTTGTTTGGATACTTCTCAATTTCAAAAAATTTAATTCCTATAATGTGTGTGATCCAAGTATTTTTGGTAGAAAATATATTTAGATTTCGAAATAGAATTATTCAAATAGGTGAAATTTTAATTATTGTTGCTTCTATAATATTATTTATTGATAGTATATTTAGTTTGTAATAATAGACTCAGCAAAAGGCTTTAAAATCAGGAAAACGCATAATACCAGGTGTATAAAAACTTGATATTATGCGTTTTATTTATGGGAAGATTGACTCCATTTTCTCTTGAAATTGGGTTATTGCCTAATTCCTTTTTATTGTGATTTTGATTCGGTTTCGGCAGACTCGGGGTGTAGTTCTTGATAACTTGGTGCTTTGAAAAGATCAGTACTGGTTTTACCTTGTCGTTGGCTAAAGAGACTAGTTGATTGACTACCTTTTTCCTGCTCAATCTTTTGCAGAATCGGTAAGGAATTGAGGTAAGAAATAGTTTCAGTATCAACTGTTCCAAGATGATCTGCTTGGTAAAAACGTATTAAATCACCAGTTTGAATTTGGTCGCTGATTTTCAGTTGTTGACTGGCTGCCTGACGAACGCTTTCCAGTTCAGTCTGAGCTTGTTCATCAAGATTGCTGATTTCAAGATCACTTTCAGTGTAGTAGGTTCGTCCGTCATAACTGGTGTATTTAGGTGTGACGAAGGAATTGGCAGTCCGAAAGGCAACGATTTCTTGATGGTCTGGTGATAGGAGGTCTTGTCCTACTTGAAGGAAGGAATTGGAATCAATACCGAGGAGGTGTTCGAGAGTCGGTAAGATATCGATTTGTCCACCATAGGTATTGATGATTTGCCCCTTTTCATATCCAGGCATGAACACCATAAAAGGCACTCGTTGCAACATGGCATTATCGTAATTCGACCAGTTCTCAGAAGTCTTGCCAATCAAGGGTGCCAAGTCAGGATTGCGGGAATTGGAAATTCCATAATGGTCTCCGTAGATGACGATGATAGAATTTTCATAGAGGCCACTTTCTTTGAGATAGTCAAAGAAAGCCTTGATAGCACTGTCCAGATAGTTGGCTGTTTGGAAGTAGCCATTGATTGTTTCATCTTTGGTTTTGGCCAAGGGGAAACCAAGCTCATCGCCCGTCAGATTGCTGGCATAGGGATAGTGATTGGACACCGTGATATACTTGGCATAAAAAGGCTGTTGCAAGTGCTCCAGATATTGGATAGAATCTTTCATCATGATTTTATCATTTAAACCATATTGGAAAGAATTGCTACTGTCTTGCTTGGTGAAGTAGGAAGCATCAAAGAAGTATTGGTAGCCCCACTGTTTATAGGTTGTATTTCGATTCCAGAAGGTCCCGATATTACCGTGAAAGACTGCACTTGATTGGTAGCCATTTTTCGATAGGATAAAAGGAGCGGCTTGCTGGGTATTGTTACCTCCATAGTTGACCATGAAAGAGCCTTGGTCAAGTCCAAACAAACCGGTTTCTAGCATGGTTTCTGCATCTGACGTCTTACCAGCCTTAACTTGGTTAAAGATATTCGAAAAGGCTAGGGTTGCTTGCGAATGGTAGAGGGAATTAAGGAAGGGAGTGACTTCATGCTCAGTTCCATCTATGTTGAGTTTATAGTCAAGCAGGAATTGCTGGAAACTCTCCAAGTGAAGATAAATCACATTTTTCCCTTTGGCTAATCCAAAATAGTCTGGATTGGGCTTAGCAGAATGTTCTTGAATATAGTCTGTAATGGGTTGAAGGTCAGTCTCAGAAGCCTTAGCACGTTCTTTGTTGGCGCTGTATGATTGGTTGGCACTATAACCTAAAAAGGCTGGCAAACTGAGGGCACGGACAATATAATAATTGGAAAATCCTCGCGATAGGAGATCGGGACGCTCGATTTCAGCCAAGAAAAGATTAGCTGAAAAGAGCAGGGCTGAGAGAGCAGTGATGGCAACACTCGAGCGGAATTTGAAAGGTCTCCTATCCAAATGGATGAATTTTTTATAGAAAAGGAAAGCTAGCAATGGGAAATCCATAAAATAGACAAAATCCCAAAGACGCAGTAATTCTAGTTCCGCAGTACCAACAGATACCTTGCTGACCACTTTCATGGTATTAGCCGTGATAAAGTCACTAAATTCTCGATAGTAAAAGACATTAGAATAGAGCCAAATGAATAAAAGACTATAAATAGCTATGCTAAGACTGTAAAAGACCTTGGTTGAGCGAGCATAGAGGGCTAGAGCCAGCAGGAGGAGTCCCAAAGGAAGGGGGTTGAAAAAGGCGATAAAGGCAAGGTAATTTCCTTGCAGCTTGCCCAATTGAATATCTAAATTGAAGTCAACGGTATAGGCTAATAAGGTTTTGAGCCAATAGAGGATTAAATGGGTTAGGACAAAACCCAGTCTGGTACCGATGGCTTTTTGGATTTTGTTAAAATTGATTCTCACACAATTACTTCCTAAGTTTTTATTAGTATTAGTATACCATTTTTTAAAACTAGAGTAAAAAAGCAAGGGTAGCTTCTTTTTTGAGAATTGTCACAAAATTTGCTATAATAGTGACTATGAATAGAATAAGAGTCAGCAAAAGGGTTGAAAAGAAGCTCGCTAAAGGACTAGTTTTACTAGAAGCTAGCGACCTTGAGAATGTCAATCTTAAGGATCAGGAAGTAGAAGTCTATCGTCAAGAAGGCGCCTTTCTTGGGACTGCTTACCTTTCTCAGCAAAACAAGGGCTTGGGCTGGTTTGTGAGCACAGACAAGGTGACCTTTAATCAAGCTTTCTTTGAAACGCTGTTTAGACAAGCTAAAGAAAAGAGAGAAGCCTACTATCAAGATGATTTGACAACTGCCTTTCGTCTCTTCAACCAAGAGGGAGATGGTTTTGGCGGTCTGACAGTGGACCTTTATGGCGACTATGCTGTCTTTTCTTGGTATAACTCTTATGTTTATCAGATTCGCAAGGTTATCTCAGAAGCTTTTAGACAGGTTTTTCCTGAGATTTTAGGAGCCTATGAGAAGATCCGTTTTAAGGGTTTGGACTATGAATCTGCCCATGTCTATGGTCAAGAAGCACCTGACTTTTTCACTGTTTTAGAAAATGGTGTCTTGTATCAAGTCTTTATGAACGATGGCTTGATGACAGGGATTTTCCTAGACCAGCACGAGGTTCGTGGTAGTCTAGTTGATGGATTGGCTATGGGCAAATCTTTGCTCAATATGTTTTCCTACACAGCAGCCTTTTCAGTGGTTGCGGCCATGGGAGGAGCAAGTCAGACTACTTCGGTTGACCTAGCTAAACGTTCACGAGAATTGTCTCAAGCGCATTTTCAGGCAAATGGAATCAGCACAGACGACCATCGTTTTATAGTCATGGATGTTTTTGAGTATTTCAAGTATGCTAAGCGAAAAGGCTTGACTTACGATGTGATTGTCCTAGATCCTCCTAGCTTTGCTCGGAATAAAAAACAAACGTTCTCTGTGGCCAAGGATTATCACAAGTTGATTTCCCAGAGTCTTGAGATTTTAAATCCGGAAGGGATTATTATTGCCAGCACCAATGCTGCCAATGTATCCCGCCAGAAATTTACAGAACAAATTGATAAAGGCTTTGCAGGAAGAAGTTACCAGATTTTAAATAAATACGGTCTTCCAGCAGATTTCGCCTATAATAAAAAAGATGAAAGTAGTAATTACCTCAAGGTGATTAGTATGAAGGTTAGTAAATGAAATTAATCGTTTCAGTAATGCCAAGAAGTTTAGAGGAGGCTCAGGCTCTGGACGCCACGAGGTACCTGGATGCCGACATCATTGAATGGCGTGCCGACTATCTGCCTAAAGAAGTGATTTTGCAGGTGGCTCCAGCTATTTTTGAAAAATTCGCAGGTCGTGAGTTGGTTTTCACGCTACGAACTCGCTCTGAGGGGGGAGAAATCGACCTTTCTCCAGAAGAATATATCCATCTAATCAAGGAAGTGGCGCAACTCTATCAACCAGACTATATTGATTTTGAGTACTATAGCTACAAGGATGTTTTTGAAGAAATGCTGGACTTCCCAAATCTCGTTTTGAGTTACCACAATTTCCAAGAAACACCTGAAAATATGATGGAAATCTTGTCAGAGTTGACGAGCTTAAATCCAAAACTTGTCAAGGTTGCGGTGATGGCTCACACGGAGCAGGATGTGCTAGACTTGATGAACTATACACGAGGCTTTAAAACCCTCAATCCTGAACAGGAATATGTGACCATTTCTATGGGTAAGGTGGGCAAGGTCTCTCGTATCACTGCGGATGTGACGGGTTCGAGCTGGTCCTTTGCCAGTCTGGATGAGGCTAGTGCCCCAGGTCAGATTTCCTTAGCTAACATGAAAAAAATTCGGGAGATTTTGGATGAAGCTTGATGGCTATACACGTTTAGCTGCCGTTGTTGCCAATCCTATTAAGCATTCTATTTCCCCCTTTATCCACAATAGGGCCTTTGAGGCGACAGCTACCAATGGTGCTTACGTGGCTTGGGAGATTGAAGCGGGTGACTTGGCAGAAACAGTGGCCAATATTCGTCGCTACCAGATGTTTGGAATTAACCTTTCTATGCCCTATAAGGAGCAGGTGATCCCTTATTTGGATGGACTGAGCGATGAAGCACGCTTGATTGGTGCGGTTAATACGGTTGTCAGTGAGAATGGCAATTTAATTGGATATAATACAGATGGCAAGGGATTTTTTAAGAGCTTGCCTTCTTTTACAATTTCAGGTAAAAAGATGACCCTGCTGGGTGCAGGTGGTGCGGCTAAGTCTATCTTGGCACAGGCTATTTTGGACGGAGTCAGTCAGATTTCGGTCTTTGTTCGTTCCGTTTCTATGGAAAAAACAAGACCTTACCTAGACAAGTTACAGGAGCAGACAGGCTTTAAGGTGGACTTGTATGCTTTAGAAGATGTTTCTGAACTGCAAGCAAGGATTGCCGAGTCGGATTTACTTGTCAATGCGACAAGTGTAGGGATGGATGGTCAATCATCTCCAGTTCCTGAAAACATTGTCCTACCAGAAACTCTTTTAGTAGCAGATATCATTTACCAACCCTTTGAAACACCATTTTTGAAATGGGCTAGGAGGCAGGGCAATCCAGCGGTCAACGGTCTGGGAATGTTGCTCTATCAAGCTGCAGAAGCTTTTCAACTCTGGACAGGCAAGGAAATGCCAACAGAAGAGATTTGGCAGTCCTTAACAGAAAAATACCAATAAAGAAAGGGAGATTCTCCTATGAAAATCAGAATCGATATTCCTCATCATCCTTATGATATTCAGATTGAAAAAGGTTGTCTGGCTCAGGCTGGTCAATGGTTGCGAGAACTCTGGCAACCACAAAAGGTAGTCATTGTGACAGATAACCATGTAGCTTCTCTTTATGCAGAGAAGGTCAAGCTCAGCCTAGAAGATGCTGGTTTTCAGGTAGCAGTTTTTGACTTTTTAGAAGGCGAAGAAAGAAAGAATTTAACTACTGTCCAGAAAGTCTATGAATTTTTAGTCAAGCAAGGTCTGACACGTAGCGATGGAATCGTGGCTCTTGGTGGCGGTGTCGTTGGGGACCTGGCTGGTTTTGTAGCCTCTACCTATATGCGGGGTATTCATTTTGTTCAGATTCCGACTAGTTTGACAGCCCAAGTGGATTCTTCTATCGGTGGAAAGACAGGCGTCAATACTCCATTTGCTAAAAATATGGTGGGTACCTTTGCCCAACCAGATGGGGTTCTGATTGATCCACTTGTCCTTGAAACACTTGGAAAGAGAGAGTTGATTGAAGGAATGGGTGAGGTCATCAAGTATGGCTTGATTGAGGATCCAGAACTGTGGAAAATTTTGACGGAGCTGGATGGTTCTGTAGAGGGCATTCTGGAACATGCAGAGACCTTGATTGAACATTCTTGTCAGGTCAAGCGCAAGATGGTGGTTGAGGATGAATTGGACAATGGTGTCCGCCTTTACCTCAATTTTGGGCACACTATTGGTCATGCTATTGAAGCAACAGCTGGTTATGGGAAAGTCATGCATGGAGAAGCTGTGGCTATGGGTATGGTACAGATTTCCAAAGTTGCTGAGGAAAAAGGTCTCATGCCAGCTGGCATTACTCAATCTATCACAGAGATGTGTCAGAAATTTGGACTACCTGTTGACTATGAAAACTGGGATGTTGATAAGCTTTATCAGGCTTTGACTCATGACAAGAAAGCGCGTGGCAATACCTTGAAATTGGTCTTGGTGCCAGAGCTCGGTTCAGCGACTATTCACTCAGTTTCTCTGGAAGAGATGAAAGACTACTTGGTAAAATAAGGAGAGTGTATGAGATATTTAACTGCAGGAGAATCACACGGCCCCCGTCTGACGGCTATCATTGAGGGAATTCCAGCTGGACTTCCTTTGACAGCAGAGGACATCAATGAGGATTTGAAACGTCGTCAGGGTGGCTACGGCCGCGGTGGTCGTATGAAGATTGAAAGCGACCAAGTTGTCTTTACTTCGGGTGTTCGCCATGGGAAGACGACAGGGGCTCCTATTACTATGGATGTCATCAATAAGGACCACCAAAAATGGCTGGATATCATGTCTGCGGAGGACATTGAAGAGCGCCTTAAAAGCAAACGAAAAATCACCCATCCTCGCCCAGGTCATGCCGATTTGGTTGGGGGTATCAAGTACCGTTTTGATGATTTAAGAAATTCTTTGGAGCGTTCATCTGCCCGTGAAACCACTATGCGGGTGGCAGTTGGGGCAGTAGCCAAACGCCTCTTGGCTGAGCTAGATATGGAGATTGCCAACCATGTCGTAGTCTTTGGTGGCAAGGAAATCGATGTTCCTGAGAATCTCACAGTTGCTGAGATTAAGGAAAGAGCTGCCCAGTCTGAAGTTTCTATTGTCAACCAAGAAAGAGAACAAGAAATCAAGGACTATATTGACCAAATCAAGCGTGACGGTGATACCATCGGTGGGGTTGTGGAAACAGTCGTTGGAGGTGTTCCAGTTGGTCTTGGTTCCTATGTCCAATGGGATAGAAAATTGGATGCGAGATTGGCCCAAGCAGTTGTCTCTATCAATGCCTTTAAAGGGGTGGAATTTGGTCTTGGCTTTGAAGCTGGTTATCGTAAAGGCAGCCAAGTCATGGATGAAATTCTCTGGTCTGAAGAAGACGGTTATACCCGCCGTACCAACAATCTGGGCGGCTTTGAAGGTGGTATGACTAATGGGCAACCTATTGTTGTTCGTGGCGTCATGAAACCTATTCCTACTCTTTATAAACCTCTTATGAGTGTGGATATCGAAACCCATGAACCCTACAAGGCAACAGTTGAAAGAAGTGATCCGACTGCTCTTCCAGCTGCAGGTGTAGTTATGGAAGCTGTTGTGGCAACGGTTCTGGCACAAGAAATCCTCGAAAAATTCTCATCAGACAATCTAGAGGAATTAAAAGAAGCGGTAGCCAAACATCGAGAATATACAAAGAACTATTAAGGAGTTCCTATGGCAAAAACAGTCTATATCGCGGGCCTTGGATTGATTGGTGCCTCTATGGCCCTTGGTATCAAACGCGATCATCCAGATTATGAAATTTTAGGTTATAATCGCAGTCAAGCTTCGAGAGATATCGCCTTGAAAGAAGGCATGATTGACCGTGCAACAGATGATTTTGCCAGTTTTGCTCCTTTGGCAGATATCATCGTCCTCAGCTTGCCAATCAAGCAAACCATTGATTTCATTAAGGAGTTGGCTAACTTGGACTTGAAAGAAGGCGTGATTATTTCAGATGCTGGTTCGACCAAGTCAGCTATTGTGGATGCGGCGGAGCAATATTTGGCTGGCAAACCTGTTCGCTTCGTCGGAGCCCATCCTATGGCTGGTAGTCACAAGACAGGGGCTGCTTCTGCGGATGTCAATCTTTTTGAAAATGCCTATTATATCTTTACACCTTCGAGCCTGACAAGTCCTGACACGCTTGAGGAAATGAAGGATTTGCTTTCAGGTCTTCACGCTCGTTTTATCGAGATTGATGCCAAGGAGCATGATCGTGTCACTTCTCAGATTAGCCATTTTCCTCATATTCTGGCTTCTAGTCTCATGGAACAGACCGCGGTCTATGCTCAAGAACATGAGATGGCAAGGCGCTTTGCGGCAGGTGGTTTTCGAGATATGACTCGGATTGCGGAAAGCGAGCCAGGTATGTGGACGTCCATTCTCTTGTCCAATCGTGAGACTATTCTAGACCGCATTGAGGATTTCAAGGAACGTTTAGATGAGGTTGGACAAGCCATCAGCAAGGGAGATGAAGAGCAAATCTGGAACTTTTTCAACCAAGCGCGTGAGCAACGTCAGGCCATGGAAATCCATAAGCGTGGTGGTGTGGATAGCTCTTATGATCTCTATGTTGACGTTCCCGATGAAGAAGATGTTATTTTACGAATCTTGGAATTGCTACGTGGAACTTCCTTGGTTAATATTCATATCAATGAGGAAAACCGTGAAGATATTCACGGGATTCTACAAATTTCATTTAAAAATGCTCAAGACTTGGAACGAGCCGAGCAGCTAATAACAGAAAATACCGACTACACAGTCGTTATCAAATAAGGAGAAAATCATGTCAAATATTTACGATAGTGCAAACGAACTTAGTCGCGGTCTACGCGAATTACCAGAATACAAGGCTGTTAAAGCAGCTAAAGATGCTATTTCAGCAGATGCTGAGGCAAGCAAAATTTTTACAGAATATGTTGCCTTCCAAGAGGAAATTCAAAGACTAGCACATACAGGTCAAATGCCAGACGCATCCTTTCAAGCGAAAATGGAAGGCTTTGGTAAACAGATTCAAGGAAATATCCTCTTGTCAGAATTCTTTACCAAGCAACAACAATTGGCAATTTACCTTTCTGACATTGAAAAAATTGTTTTTGAACCAGTTTCAGAATTGCTAAAATAAGAACATTATTTTGTTCATTTTTTATAGGTATTTTTTATATGTATGTTTATCATTGGTAACTACTGTATAAGCTAGAGCTATTAGAATGGCCTGTTTAATAATTGTGGGAATGAATGTCTTTACTAATAAACAAAATACAAAACAAATTAAATAGGCTATTGAAAATCATAACTATAATACAAAACGAATTTGAAAGCTTATAACTGTTATTTTCAACTTCAATTGGTAAGTTAGAAATTGTTGATGAGATAATAAATACAAAAAATTATGAGAGAGAATGAAATTTTTATTATCGATAAATAGTAGATAAATGATGAACAATAGAAAATAGGAAAAAATATGTCAAAAAAATTAATTGCTCTAATAGGAGTTCCTGTAGGAATTATCTTCATCAGTATTATAGTGTTGGCAGGTTCGTACAATAGTCTTGTGAGCAAAGATGAATCTGTGAAACAGGCTAACTCGAAGATTGAAGTGGCACTTCAACGTAGGGCTGACTTAATTCCAAATGTTGTAAATTCTGTAAAAGGATATATGAAGCACGAAGAAGACATCTTTACAAAGATTGCGGATGCTCGTTCTAAGATTGGCTCAGGAAATACAGAAACAAAAAATGAAGGGGAGAGCGAATTAACTTCTGCCATTTCTAGATTGCTAGTTGTTCAAGAAAATTATCCTGAGTTAAAAGCTGATACACAAGTGTCTTCTCTAATTTCAGAGCTTGAGGGAACTGAAAATCGTTTGTTTGTCGCTCGTAAAGATTATAACGATACTGCAACAGAATATAATAAGACCATTAGACGTTTTCCTACTAGTGTGATAGCTAGTTTGTTTGGTTTCCAAAGAGCTGAGTTAATTGAAGCAGAGAAAGATGCAAAGGTTGTCCCTAAAGTCAATTTAACTGATTAGTCTTGTGGGGTATCTCCTATGAAAAAGTTACTTTTACTCTTAATTACCCCTTTATTCTTTTTTATGCCTCTTGTTGTGGCTAATATAGCTGTTCCAGATCGTCCTTTAAATGGTATTTACGATCCTAACGGTTATTTAACCACTAGTGTTGCAGAAACGTTAGAGAGTATGAATTCTGGAAGTGAAACCCAAGTAGGTATTTACATTGTAGATACTCTGGACGGTTCCAGTATCGAAGAGGTAGCCAATGAGGTTGCACGCAAATGGAAAGTTGGGAAACAAGATTCCAACAGTGGAATTTTAATTGCTATTGCTATAAAGGATAGAAAGTTTCGTATTGAAACATCCAACGAAGCAGCAATTTGGCTTACTGACTCTATGGCTAATTCCTTATTAAATGATTCTAAGCCATACATGAAAGAAGGGAAATATACTGATGCCCTTAACAAAATTCTAGTAGGTATTTCTAAAGCGGAGTCTAGAAAAGCTGAAATCATAAACAAGAAGGAAAATAATCGACTTCAAAAAAGCTATGAAAAATCATTAAAAAATAATGAAGGCTTTAGTAAGTACTTCGATTACATTCCGTTTCCGATATTGTTCTATCTGTTGTTCTTTCTTTTACTAAGTTTAGCAACGTGGATCAAGTACTTAAAAAGATGCCGCTTTTCTAAGTATGAGTACGAGGGAAAAGGTAAGCTGTATCCAGATTTTCCTGACTTTGTACCTAATGATACGTGGACTGAAGAACGTAAATCTGACTATAAAAAAAATAAGCGTTTAATTAGGTCTCAATATCAGTACGAAGGATATAACAAACTCTATCCAGACTCAAAAGGTTTTCTACCTAATGACACTTGGACTACATTACTTATAGAAGAATACTACGCAGAAGTTGAAAGAAAGCACCTAGATAGGCTTAATCGCTCTCAATACTCTTATAATGGGAAGGGGAAACTCTATCCAAACGATAAAGATTTTGTGAGGAATGCTTCTTGGACTTCCGAGCTCACAAAAAGCTACTATGCTTCACAAAGAGTACAGTCAAGTTCTTATGGTAGATCAGATTTATATGATTCTGGTAGTTCTAGTTCATCTTGGTCTTCAGATGATTGGGGTGGCGGTGGATTTGATGGTGGTGGTTCTTCAGATAGTTGGTAAATTGAAAATGAAAAAGAATTGCTAAAATAAGAAAATAACTATCATAAAGTCAGGAATTTTTAAGGAATTTCTGGCTTTTTATGATAAAATAAGTAAAAGTATTGCAAGTATGAGGTCCAGTATGAAACTAAAAACAAACATTCGCCACTTACACGGCAGTATCCGAGTTCCAGGTGACAAGTCTATCAGTCACCGTTCTATTATCTTTGGAAGTTTGGCTGAGGGTGAGACCAAGGTTTATGATATTCTGCGAGGTGAAGACGTTCTTTCGACCATGCAGGTTTTTCGTGACCTTGGTGTTGAGATTGAGGATAAAGATGGAGTTATTACCATTCAAGGTGTAGGCAAGGATGGCTTAAAAGCGCCGCAAAATGCCCTTGATATGGGAAATTCTGGCACCTCGATTCGCCTGATTTCAGGTGTTCTTGCTGGTGCAGACTTTGAAGTAGAAATGTTTGGCGATGATAGTCTTTCCAAACGACCTATGGACCGTGTGACTATTCCACTGAAAAAAATGGGCGTTAGTATTTCAGGGCAAACTGAGCGAGACCTTCCTCCCCTTCATTTAAAAGGGACGAAAAACCTAAGACCTATTCATTATGAGTTGCCAATTGCCTCTGCCCAAGTCAAGTCAGCCTTGATGTTTGCAGCCTTGCAGGCCCAGGGAGAGTCTGTAATTATCGAAAAAGAGTGCACCCGTAATCATACTGAAGATATGCTGCAACAATTTGGTGGTCATTTAAGTGTGGATGGCAAGAAAATCACAGTCCAAGGACCGCAAAAATTGACAGGACAAAAGGTGGTTGTTCCAGGAGATATTTCCAGTGCAGCCTTTTGGCTAGTCGCAGGTTTGATTGTTCCAAATTCTCGTGTGGTGCTTAAAAATGTGGGCATAAACGAAACGCGTACTGGTATCATTGATGTCATTCGCGCCATGGGTGGAAAATTAGAAGTTACTGAAATTGACCCAGTCGCTAAATCTGCTACTTTGACTGTTGAGTCTTCTGACTTGAAAGGAACAGAGATTGGTGGCGCTTTGATTCCACGCTTGATTGATGAATTGCCAGTTATCGCTCTGCTTGCGACTCAAGCCAAGGGTGTGACAGTTATCAAAAATGCTGAGGAGCTCAAGGTTAAGGAAACAGACCGCATTCAGGTTGTGGCAGACGCTTTAAATAGCATGGGAGCAGATATTACTCCGACGGCAGATGGAATGATTATCAAAGGAAAATCAGCCCTTCACGGTGCTAGAGTCAATACTTTTGGTGACCACCGTATTGGTATGATGACGGCCATTGCAGCCCTCTTGGTTGCAGATGGCGAGGTGTATCTTGATCGTGCTGAAGCTATCAATACCAGCTATCCTAGCTTCTTTGATGATTTGGAGAGCTTGATTCATGGCTAAGGTATTACTAGGCTTTATGGGGGCTGGAAAATCGACTATTGCAAGAGGCTTGGACCCTAATTACCTTGATATGGATGCTCTGATTGAGAAGCGCCTAGGTATGTCCATTGCGAATTTTTTCGCTGAAAAGGGCGAAGTGGCCTTTCGTCAGGTAGAGTCAGAAGTCCTAGCTGATTTACTACAAAGAGACCAAGTCGTGTCAACTGGTGGAGGAGTGGTTATTTCTCAGAGAAATCGTGACTTACTTAAGACTAATACAGATAACATCTACCTGAAAGCAGATTTTGAAACCCTCTACCAACGTATCACAGCTGATAAGGACAATCAGCGTCCGCTTTTTCTAAATAATAGCAAGGAAGAACTTGCAGCTATTTTCCAAGAAAGACAGGCTTGGTATGAGGAAGTAGCCAGTCGGATTTTGGATGTGACCAAGCTAAGCCCAGAGGAAATTATAGAGGAACTGAGATGAAAATTGCTTATCTAGGTCCCAAGGGATCATTTTCACACCACGTTGTGCAGACAGCTTTTCCTCATGAGGAATTGCAGGCCTTTGCCAATATTACAGATGTCATCAAGGCCTATGAGCAAGGCTTGGTGGACTATTCTGTGGTGCCAGTTGAAAATTCTATTGAGGGTAGTGTACATGAAACCTTGGATTACCTTTTTCATCAGGCTCGCATCCAAGCTGTAGCAGAAATCGTTCAGCCTATTCATCAGCAGTTGATGGTGGTTCCAGGTCACACTAAGATTGAAAAGATTTTTTCTCATCCTCAGGCTTTGGCTCAAGGAAAGAAATTCATCGATGAACAGTATCCAGATGCTCAAATTGAGGTGACAGCTAGTACAGCTTATGCGGCCCGCTTTATTTCCGAACATCCTGACCAGCCTTATGCAGCCATTGCACCTAGAAGTTCTGCTGAAGAATATAGCTTAGAACTGATTGCTGAAGATATTCAAGAAATGGAAGCTAATTTCACACGTTTCTGGGTTTTGGGAGCTGAAGGTGCAGCCATTCCCTTGCAAGCACAAACTGAGAAAATGAGTTTGGCCTTGACTTTACCAGACAATCTTCCAGGTGCACTTTATAAGGCCCTATCGACCTTTGCTTGGCGGGGAATTGACCTGACAAAAATTGAAAGTCGTCCACTCAAGACAGCACTGGGTGAATACTTTTTCATTATCGATGTTGATTATGCCGATAAGGATTTGGTTAACTTTGCCCAAAAAGAATTAGAAGCGATTGGAATCCAGTATAAAGTACTGGGCGCCTATCCTATTTATCCAATATCAGACCACGGAAAGGAGAGAAGATGAGTAAAGAAAATCCCTTAAGCCACCACGAGCAGTTGCGTTATGACTATCTTTTTAAGAACATTCATTACCTCAATGAGCGAGAGAAAAAAGAGTTTGCTTACCTGCAAGGTAAGTTAAATATGGCTGGCGGTAGTGACGCTTCACCAGAAATTCATAATGAAATTCATAATGAAAATCATGATATGGAAGAGTCTTTCATGGAGCCAGTCAATCAGTATTCTCTTCCATCCTATGGAAACCGTAGTCGTTCAAAAAAATACCAGAAAAGCCATTCTCTTCCAAAGGTTAAGTCCAAAAAACGTAAGATTCGTTGGGGGCGCATTTTTGCAGGCTTGCTTGCTCTTCTAGCCTGTGTTGGTTTTGGCATGATTTTTATGTTCCTAAAAGGGTATTCAAATGCGGACCCAACCAAACCTGCCAATGCTAAGGCAGCTCAAGTAGAAGTCTTTCATGGTCAAGATACCAAGGATGGGGTCAATATTTTGATTATGGGAACGGATGGACGGATTGGCCAAAATAGTGCTGAGACGAGAACGGACTCGATTATGGTTCTAAACGTTGGTGGCTCAGATAAAAAAATCAAACTGGTCAGCTTTATGCGTGACAATTTGGTTTATATAGACGGTTATAGCCAAGTCATTAACGGTAGAAAGCAGTCAGATAATAAGTTGAATGTGGCCTATGAACTAGGGGAACAAGAAGGCCAAAAAGGGGCAGAAATGGTTCGCCAAGTATTGAAAGATAATTTTGACTTGGACATTAAGTACTATGCCTTGGTTGATTTCCAGGCCTTCGCAACCGCTATTGACACTCTGTTCCCTGATGGGGTGACAATTGATGCCAAATTCTCAACCTTAGAAGGTCAACCTTTAACAGAAGCTACGGTGGGAGATGATTTACATGCTACGGAAACGGAGTCTCCAACCCAGACGATCAAAGTCGGAAAACAGCAGATGAACGGTTCAACCTTGCTCAACTATGCTCGCTTCCGTGATGATGATGAAGGTGATTACGGTCGTACCAAGAGACAACAGCAAGTGTTGACAGCTGTTCTGCAGCAACTCAAGGATCCAACCAAACTCTTTACTGGATCAGAAGCACTTGGTAAGGTCTTTGGGATGACCTCTACGAATGTTCCTTATAGTTTCTTATTAACCAATGGTTTATCTTTCCTAGATGGAGCGCAAAATGGCATTGAGAGATTAACAGTTCCAGAACTAGGTGATTGGGTCGATGCCTATGATGTCTATGGAGGACAGGCACTCTTAGTAGACCAAAATAAATATCAAACCAAGCTCGCTCAAATGGGAATGAGATAAGTTAAGACAGAAAAATCAAAGTTTGAAGGCTATGTATCTAGCAGTCAGGCTTTGATTTTTTACAGTCTTCAATAGATTTTCACCCCCTATTTGTGGTATAATGAAACGATACGATAGAAAGAATAATGAACAATATGACTGATTTAAAAGCAATTCAGGCTCGTAGTCTGGAGATGGCTGAATATTTTGTGGCCTTTTGTAAAGAACATGATTTGCTTTGTTATCTTTGTGGTGGAGGTGCTATTGGTGCCCTTCGAAACAAGGGTTTTATTCCTTGGGATGATGATTTAGATTTTTTTATGCCCCGTAAAGATTATGAGAAATTAGCAGAATTATGGCCTCGTTATGCAGATGAGCGTTATTTCTTGTCGAAGAGTAACAAGGATTTTGTCGACCGCAATCTTTTTATTACCATTCGTGACAAGGAAACGACCTGTATCAAACCTTATCAGCAGGATTTAGAATTGCCACATGGTCTGGCCTTGGATGTTTTGCCTCTGGATTATTATCCTAAAAATTCAGCTGAGCGGAAAAAACAGGTTCGTTGGGCCTTGATTTATTCTCTTTTTTGTGCGCAAACTATTCCAGAAAAACATGGTGCACTTATGAAGTGGGGAAGCCGTATTTTACTCGGTTTGACGCCAAAATCGCTCCGTTATCGCATTTGGAAAAAAGCTGAACAAGAAATGACCAAGTACAGTCTAGCTGAGAGCGATGGAATCACGGAATTATGCTCGGGTCCTGGTTACATGAGAAACAAGTACCTAATCGAATCTTTTGAAGATAATCTTTTCTTGCCATTTGAAGGAACTGAGATGCCCGTTCCAGTCGGCTATGATGCCTATCTCAGCACTGCTTTTGGGGATTACATGACACCTCCACCAGCAGACAAGCAGTTACCACATCATGATGCTGTCATCGCTGATATGGATAAGTCTTATACAGAATACAAGGGAGAATATGGTGGCTAAGAAAAAAATCTTATTTTTTATGTGGTCTTTTTCTCTCGGGGGTGGAGCAGAGAAGATTCTATCTACCATTGTTTCAAATCTAGATCCAGAAAAGTATGATATTGATATTCTTGAAATGGAACATTTTGATAAGGGATACGAATCTGTTCCCAAGCATGTAGGCATTTTAAAATCCCTTCAGGATTATCGCCAAGCTAGATGGTTACGAGCTCTTTTGTGGAGGATGAGAATTTATTTTCCAAGACTGACCCGTCGTTTGCTTGTGAAAGATGACTATGATGTTGAAGTTTCCTTTACCATTATGAATCCTCCACTTTTGTTCTCTAAAAGAAAAGAAGTCAAGAAAATCTCTTGGATTCATGGAAGTATCGAAGAATTTCTTAAGGATAGCTCCAAAAGAGAATCACATAGACGCCAGTTGGATGCTGCGGATACCATTGTAGGAATTTCAAAAAAGACCAGTAATTCTATCAAGGAAGTCTATCCAGATTATGCTTCGAAATTACAGACGGTCTACAATGGATATGATTTTCAGAGTATTCTAGAAAAATCTCAAGAGAAGATCGATATCGAGATTTCACCTCAAAGTATCTGTACCATCGGACGGATTGAGGAAAATAAGGGTTCTGACCGTGTGGTGGAAGTGATACGATTATTACACCAAGAGGGAAAAAACTATCATCTCTATTTTATCGGGGCTGGGGATATGGAAGAGGAACTGAAAAAACGCGTCAAAGAGTATGAGATTGAAGACTATGTGCATTTCCTTGGTTATCAAAAAAATCCTTATCAGTATTTATCTCAGACGAAAGTTCTCTTGTCTATGTCTAAACAAGAAGGTTTTCCTGGAGTGTATGTTGAGGCCTTGAGTCTGGGACTTCCTTTTGTCTCTACGGATGTTGGAGGGGCTGAGGAATTATCCCAAGAAGGACGATTTGGACAAATCATTGAGAACAATCAAGAGGCAGCTCAGGCAATTACGAACTACATGACCTCTGCCTCAAACTTCGATGTCAATGAGGCTAGCCAATTCATTCAACAATTCACAATTGCCAAACAAATCGAACAAGTAGAAAAACTATTAGAGGAGTAGCATGGAAACTGCATTAATCAGTGTGATTGTGCCAGTCTATAATGTGGCACAGTACCTAGAAAAATCGATAGCTTCCATTCAGAAGCAGACCTATCAGAATCTGGAAATCATTCTTGTTGATGATGGAGCAACGGATGAAAGTGGTCGCTTGTGTGATTCAATCGCTGAACAAGATGATAGGGTGTCAGTGCTTCATAAAAAGAATGAAGGTTTGTCGCAAGCACGAAACGATGGAATGAAGCAGGCTAACGGAGATTATCTGATTTTTATTGACTCAGATGATTATATCCATCCAGAAATGATTCAGAGCTTATATGAGCAATTAATTCAAGAAGATGCGGATGTTTCGAGCTGTGGTGTCATGAATGTCTATGCTAATGATGAAAGTCCACAATCAGCCAATCAGGATGACTATTTTGTCTGTGATTCCCAAACATTTCTAAAGGAATATCTCATAGGTGAAAAAATACCTGGAACGATCTGCAATAAGCTAATCAAAAGAGAGATTGCAACTGCCTTATCCTTTCCAAAGGGATTGATTTATGAAGATGCTTATTACCATTTTGATTTGATCAAGTTGGCTAAGAAGTATGTGGTTAATACCAAACCCTATTATTACTATTTCCATAGAGGGGATAGTATTACGACTAAATCCTATGCAGAGAAGGATTTAGCCTATATTGATATCTACCAAAAGTTTTACAATGAAGTTGTGAAAAACTATCCGGATTTGAAAGAGGTTGCTTTTTTCAGATTGGCCTATGCCCACTTCTTTATTCTGGATAAGATGTTGCTAGATGATCAGTATAAACAGTTTGAAGCCTATTCTCAGATTCATCGTTTTTTAAAAGGCCATGCCTTTACTATTGCTAGGAATCCAATTTTCCGTAAGGGGAGAAGAATTGGTGCTTTGGCTCTATTCATAAATATTTCCTTATACCGATTCTTATTACTAAAAAATATTGAAAAATCTAAAAAATTACATTAGAACGGGGGTGAGCAAGTGATTGATGGAAAACGATTATTATTTAGTTTGACCATAGTCAGTTATGCCTTGACGCTAGTAAGTGGAATTGTGTATCTGTTTAATAATAACAATGTTAGCTTGCTTTCTACTTTATTGTTCTTACTGGTTAGTAGCTTAATCGCTTGTTGGAATGATATCAAGTATTACTTAATCCATTTTATTTTCTTTTTAACTATTTTTGTATTTCTGGTATCAAGGCCGACCATTGATTACTTTAGGGATGGTGCTTTGGATACCTATCATCCCATAGCCTATCGCTTTGCCTTTATAGTCGTCATGGTTTCGATATTGGGATTGACCACAGGGGGGCTCCTAGCTCGCTATTTTATAGCTAGAAAGAAAATACAAGTACCCAAGATAGGAAGTTCTCTAAAAGATGTTTACATCAAGCGGTTGCGCTTTGTATCGCTAGGAGTTTTTCTTCTAACCTATCCTTTCTATTTCATTCGGTTATTTGAACGGCTCCTGTATCGCTTGCAGACTTCCTACTATGCCTACTATGCAAACTTTGAAAGTAAACTGCCTTATTTTACCTATATCTTATCAACATTTACGGTCTATGCAATGTGTATGTATTTGGCAACCAAGCCAAAGAAATTGCAGGCAACAGCAGTGCTTGTCTCCTTTATTGTAGCTAATACTATTCATTTGGCAATCGGGACACGCAATCCCTTTATTTTAAGTATTTTATTTGCTTTTGTTTATTACTTTATGCGGGAGCAAACAGAAAAAGGAAAATGGATTGGATTTAAAGAAAAGTTAGCGATTTTTGTAGGTTCTCCTATTCTCATGTTAGCGATGGGAATACTCAATTATGTACGGGATAATGTCCAGGTTTCCCATACAGGTTTCTGGGATATCCTGCTTGACTTTATCTATAAACAAGGAACCAGTTTTGGTGTTTTGGCTCGAGGATTTCTATTTAACAGTAGCCTCCCTTACCGAGATTTACGCAATTTTACTTTTGGTCCTGTTATTGATTATTTTGCAAGAGGAAGTTTGGGGGCTATTTTCGGAGGAAAAGCCTTTGAACATACAACCAATAGTGTGGAACTAGCTATTGATAGTAATAGTTATGCCCATAATCTATCCTATCTTGTCTTGAACAAGGAATACTTGAAAGGACATGGTATCGGAAGTAGCTATATTATGGAGTTGTATACCGACTATGGTATGATAGGAGTCTTTCTACTTAGTCTCTTACTAGGTATGTTATTCATAGCCATGCTGCAAGTGGCCTATCGTTCAAGAACAATCCTATTTGCCCTGTCCCTACTCATCTTGAATAATCTATTCTTTATGCCAAGAAGTAGCTTTTCAGAAAGTTTCTTCAATTTATTTACAATGCAATTCTGGGGAATTGTTCTTGTGATTCTATTCGTAGCAAAAATGCTTACAAAAGAGAACCAGTATCTACTAAACAAAGGAGAAAAAAATCATGTTTGAACATTATTCAGTAGCTGATTTGTTTGCAAATCTTTATAAAAAACGAAAAGCAAATATTCTAGCTCTCATCGCTTTATTTGCTCTCATTGCTGTACCATTTACAATTAAAGCAGTTAAGAATAAAAATACTGTCAAAGACACAACAAGTTATTCAACTTATATCAGCTATAAAATCACCCCTCCAGAAGATTCAGCCAAAACGATTTTGAATCATCAAATTGGTGGTTATAGTGATTTCTACGGAAAATTGATTGATGGGAATTTGAATGGAGCTTATCTTTTCAATGATGTAGAGCCTAGTGAGTTGAAAAAAATTGCCAGTGAATTAGATACGACAGAAACAACCTTGAAAAATTCTACAAGTGACTATTGGTGGAAAAAATTGACCGTCTACTATATGATTGACGATGCAGGGGTTGGTGTGAAAATTTTGACACCAAGTAAAGATGCTAATGACTTGTTGGAGCGAAAAATTGATGGATTGATTGAGAAATTTAAACACACTTATGCAAATGTAAAAATTGAAAAATTGGAAACCATCAACTCTAAAGAATTGAATGCAAATGGTGAGACAGCGCTTGGATTAAACGTCAAGAATCTGATTCTTCGTTTAGCTGTTATTGGAGTAGTTTGTGTGATTTTGGTTGTAATGGGAAATGTATTGATTTATCTCTTTAACCCAACAATCAATAGAGCAGGTGATTTTTCTCAATATCAAATTGATTTTGTAACAGAGATTACAACAATTGCTAATCTAGCAGATATTCTATCATACAAAAAGGCTGGACAAGAATTGACTATCGTTAGCTCAAATAAAGCTATTCTAGATAAATTAAAACAAAATCAAGAGGCTTTAAAAGGAATGCATTTTGTAGATTTACAAGATGTACCATCTCTTTTAGAAAGAGATACAGTTCTTCTTGTTGAAGAATACGGAGTGACTCGTTATAAGAAATTTGAGCAAAGTCTTCAAATTCTTCGAAACTTAAATCGTTCTATCCTCGGTGTAGCAACCTTTAAACTATAAGCTTTCTGATGTATTAGGTCTTCAAAGTTGGCTAAGAGCCGATTTTGGAGGCTTTTTCTATTTGTTTGCAGAAATTTTCTATTATACTCAATGAAAATCAAAAAGCAAACTAGGAAGCTAGCCGCAGGTTGCTCAAAGCACCGCTTTGAGGTTGTAGATAAAGCTGACGTGGTTTGAAGAGATTTTCAAAGAGTATTAGAGTCTTCTACAGAAGTTACCCTATGGAAAATCTATCCCGACAGAGGAGCCTTCTTTTGATAAAATCGTAAAAATCTAGTATAATAGATAGAACTGAAAGTATGAGGTTATTAGCAATGAAAATGAAACAAATTAGTGATACAACTTTGAAAATCACGATGTCTTTAGAGGATTTAATGGATCGTGGCATGGAGATTGCTGACTTTCTCGTTCCTCAAGAAAAAACAGAAGAGTTCTTTTATGCTATCTTGGATGAGTTAGAGATGCCTGATAGCTTTCTAGATACAGGTATGTTGAGCTTCCGTGTGACTCCAAAACCTGATAAGGTCGATGTCTTTGTAACCAAATCAAAGATTGACCAAAATCTAGATTTTGAAGACTTATCGGATTTGCCAGATATGGAAGAACTAGCCCAAATGTCACCAGATGAATTTATCAAAACCTTGGAAAAAAGCATCGCGGACAAAACTAAGGATGATATCGAAGCCATTCAATCTCTAGAGCAAGTTGAAGCTAAGGAAGAAGAGCAGGAGCAGGCTGAACAAGAAGCTGAGAGCAAGAAAGAGCCTTACATCTACTACATCCTTTCTTTTGCTAAGTTGGCTGACTTGGTGTCTTTTGCTAAGACAGTGACTTTTGAGATGGAAACTTCTGAACTCTACAAAATGAACGAGCGCTATTATTTGACCATTTTAGTGGATATTGAAAATCATCCAAGTCCATATCCAGCGTGGCTTTTGGCCCGTATGCGCGAGTTTGCAGACGATAGTGATATTAGTCGTTCAGTCTTGCAGGAGTATGGTCAAGTCTTGATCAATCACGATGCAGTGCTTAATCTGAAAAAGATTGGATAATCATTTCTGGAAAGCTATTTTTAGATTTTAAGGAGAGCGAATCGTCTGATTCGTTTTTCTTTTTATACTGAAATAGTGATTTACTATGATAGGAATTTTCACAAAATTCTGTTATAATGGCTATATTAGAAAATTTCGAGGAGACAAACATGACAGTTAAAATTGCTTTACTAGGATTTGGTACCGTTGCAAGTGGTGTGCCTTTCCTCCTAAAGGAAAATGGAGAAAAAATCAATCAATCAGCACATTCAGAGATTGAAGTCGCTAAGGTGTTGGTCAAGGATGAAGATGAAAAGAATCGCTTGCTTGCAGCAGGGAATGACTTTAACTTTGTAACCAATGTAGATGATATTTTATCAGATCAAGACATTACGATCGTAGTGGAATTGATGGGGCGTATCGAACCTGCTAAGACTTTTATCACTCGTGCCTTGGAAGCTGGCAAACACGTTGTTACTGCTAACAAGGACCTTTTGGCTGTCCATGGTGCAGAATTGTTAGAAATCGCTCAAGCTAACAAGGTAGCACTATACTACGAAGCAGCAGTAGCTGGTGGGATTCCAATTCTTCGTACCTTGGCAAATTCCTTGGCTTCAGATAAAATCACGCGCGTGCTTGGAGTAGTCAACGGAACTTCTAACTTCATGATGACCAAAATGGTGGAAGAAGGCTGGTCTTACGATGATGCTCTTGCGGAAGCACAAAGACTTGGATTTGCAGAAAGCGACCCGACAAATGACGTAGATGGAATTGATGCAGCCTACAAGATGGTTATTTTGAGCCAATTTGCCTTTGGCATGAAGGTTGCATTTGACGATGTAGCCCACAAAGGAATCCGCAACATCACACCAGAAGACGTAGCTGTAGCTCAAGAACTTGGCTATGTAGTGAAATTGGTTGGTTCAATCGAGGAAACTCCTTCAGGTATTGCTGCAGAAGTGACTCCAACCTTCCTTCCTAAAGCGCATCCACTTGCCAGTGTGAATGGCGTAATGAACGCTGTCTTTGTAGAATCTATCGGTATTGGTGAGTCTATGTACTACGGACCAGGTGCTGGTCAAAAACCAACTGCAACAAGTGTTGTAGCAGATATTGTCCGTATCGTTCGTCGTTTGAATGATGGTACCATTGGCAAAGACTTCAACGAATACAGCCGTGACTTGGTCTTGGCAAATCCTGAGGATGTTAAAGCAAACTACTACTTCTCAATCTTGGCTCCAGACTCAAAAGGTCAGGTCTTGAAGTTGGCTGAAATCTTCAATGCCCAAGATATTTCCTTTAAGCAAATCCTCCAAGATGGAAAAGAAGGGGATAAGGCGCGTGTGGTGATCATCACACACAAGATTAATAAAGCCCAGCTTGAAAATGTCTCAGCTGAATTGAAGAAGGTTTCAGAATTCGACCTCTTGAATACCTTCAAGGTGCTAGGAGAATAAGATGAAGATTATTGTACCTGCAACCAGTGCCAATATCGGGCCAGGTTTTGACTCGGTCGGTGTAGCTGTAACCAAGTATCTTCAAATAGAGGTCTGTGAAGAACGAGATGAGTGGTTGATTGAACACCAGATTGGCAAATGGATACCACATGACGAGCGCAATCTCTTGCTCAAAATTGCATTGCAAATTGTACCAGATATACAACCAAGACGTTTGAAAATGACTAGTGATGTTCCCTTGGCGCGTGGTTTGGGTTCTTCCAGTTCTGTTATTGTTGCTGGGATTGAACTAGCCAACCAACTGGGAAATCTCAACTTGTCTGATCATGAAAAATTGCAGTTGGCGACCAAGATTGAAGGACATCCTGACAATGTGGCTCCTGCTATTTATGGTAATCTCGTTGTTGCGAGCTCTGTTGATGGACAAGTTTCTGCTATCGTAGCAGACTTCCCAGAGTGTGATTTCCTAGCCTACATTCCAAACTATGAATTGCGTACTCGAGACAGCCGTGGTGTCTTGCCTAAGAAATTGTCTTACAAGGAAGCTGTTGCAGCTAGTTCTATCGCCAATGTGGCGGTTGCGTCCTTGTTGGCAGGAGACATGGTAACCGCTGGGCAAGCAATCGAGGGAGACCTTTTCCACGAGCGCTATCGTCAGGACTTGGTGAGAGAATTTGCTACGATCAAGCAAGTAGCCAAAGAGAATGGTGCCTATGCAACCTACCTCTCTGGCGCTGGACCGACAGTTATGGTCTTGGCTTCTCATGATAAGATGCCAACGATTAAGGCAGAATTGGAAAAACAACCCTTCAAAGGAAAACTGCATGACTTGAAAGTTGATACGCAAGGTGTCCGTGTCCAAGCAAAATAAAGAATAGAAGATAGGATGGGGAAACTCTCGACCAGAGGGCTTCCTATCCTTTTTTTGAAAAGAAGTTTATACTTAATGAAAATCAAAGAGCAAACTAGGAAGCTAGCCACAGGCTGCTCAAAACAGTGTTTTGAGGTTGCAGATGTAAGGTGACGTGGTTTGAAGAGATTTTCGAAGAGTATTAGTTAAAAACTTGATAAAGGAGAAATAAAGATGGCAGAAATTTATCTAGCAGGTGGTTGTTTTTGGGGCCTAGAGGAATATTTTTCACGCATTTCTGGAGTGCTAGCAACCAGTGTTGGCTATGCTAATGGACAAGTCGAAACGACCAATTACCAGCTGCTCAAGGAAACAGACCATGCAGAAACAGTTCAAGTGATTTACGATGAGAAAGCAGTGTCACTCAGAGAAATTTTGCTTTATTATTTCCGTGTTATTGATCCATTATCAGTCAATCAACAAGGGAATGACCGTGGACGTCAGTATCGGACCGGTATATATTACCAGGATGAAGCAGACCTGCCAGCTATCTACACAGTGGTGCAGGAGCAGGAGCGCATGCTTGGTCGAAAGATTGCAGTAGAGGTGGAGAAACTTCGCCACTATATCTTAGCTGAAGATTACCACCAAGACTATCTTAAGAAAAATCCTTCAGGTTACTGTCATATCGATGTGACCGATGCTGAGAAGCCATTGATTGATGCCTCTAACTATGAAAAGCCTAGCCAAGAGGTGTTAAAGGAAAGCTTAACTGAAGAGTCCTATCGTGTCACCCAAGAAGCTGCTACAGAGGCTCCATTTACCAATGCCTATGATCAAACCTTTGAAGAAGGGATTTATGTAGATATTACGACAGGTGAGCCACTCTTTTTTGCCAAGGATAAGTTTGCCTCAGGTTGTGGATGGCCAAGTTTTAGCCGTCCGATTTCCAAGGAGTTGATTCACTATTACAAGGATCTCAGCCATGGAATGGAGCGAATTGAGGTTCGTTCTCGGTCGGGGAATGCTCACTTGGGCCATGTTTTCACAGATGGACCGCGTGAGTTTGGTGGCCTCCGTTATTGTATCAATTCTGCTTCCTTGCGCTTTGTGGCCAAAGATGAGATGGAAGAAGCAGGATATGGCTATCTACTGCCTTACTTAAACAAATAAAACAGAGAGGGTGGGCACTTCCCACTTTCTTTATTTCCAGAATACGAATAGAAGGGATTTATGAAACACCTATTATCTTACTCTAAACCCTACATTAAGGAATCGATTTTAGCACCTTTGTTCAAGCTACTTGAAGCTGTGTTTGATCTCTTAGTTCCTATGGTGATTGCTGGGATTGTTGACCAATCCTTGCCCCAGAAAAATCAAGGTCATCTCTGGATGCAGATTGGTTTGCTCCTTATCTTTGCAGTAATTGGTGTTGTAGTGGCCTTGATAGCCCAGTTTTACTCAGCCAAGGCAGCGGTAGGTTTTGCTAAGGAATTGACAAACGATCTTTATCGCCATATTCTTTCCTTGCCTAAGGACAGCAGAGACCGTCTGACAACTTCTAGTTTGGTGACTCGCTTGACTTCGGATACCTACCAGATTCAGACTGGTATCAATCAATTCCTACGTCTCTTTTTGCGAGCGCCCATTATCGTTTTTGGTGCCATTTTTATGGCTTATCGAATCTCAGCTGAGCTGACTCTCTGGTTCTTGGTCATGGTTGTCATTTTGACCATCGTCATTGTAGGCCTTTCTCGACTGGTTAATCCTCTCTACAGTAGTCTTAGAAAGAAAACGGACCAACTAGTTCAGGGAACACGCCAGCAATTACAAGGGATGCGGGTTATTCGTGCTTTTGGTCAAGAAAAACGAGAGTTACAAATTTTTCAAACCCTTAACCAAGTCTATGCTAGATTACAAGAAAAGACAGGTTTCTGGTCTAGTTTATTAACACCTCTGACCTATCTGATTGTTAATGGAACCCTCCTTATTATTATCTGGCAAGGCTATATTTCTATTCAAGGAGGATTGCTAAGTCAAGGTGCTCTCATTGCCCTTATCAACTATCTCTTACAGATTTTGGTGGAATTGGTCAAGCTAGCTATGCTGATAAATTCTCTCAACCAGTCCTATATCTCAGCTAAGCGAATTGAGGAAGTCTTTGCCGAAGCTCCAGAAGACATCCATTCAGAATTAGAACAAAAGCAAGCTACCAGTGATCAGGTTTTACAAGTCCAAGAGCTGACCTTTACCTATCCTGATGCGGGCCAGCCTTCTCTGAGAGATATTTCCTTTGATATGAAGCAAGGGCAAATCCTTGGTATCATTGGGGGAACAGGTTCTGGTAAATCAAGCTTAGTGCAAGTCCTACTTGGTCTTTATCCAGCAGACAAGGGGAGCATCGACCTTTATCGCGATGGATCTAGTCCTCGTAATCTTGAGCAATGGCGATCTTGGATTGCCTATGTTCCTCAAAAGGTCGAACTTTTTAAAGGAACCATTCGTTCCAACTTGACTCTAGGTTTACATCAAGAAGTAACTGACCAAGAACTATGGCAGGCCTTGGAAATTGCGCAAGCCAAGGATTTTGTCAGTGATAAGGAAGGTCTCTTAGATGCCCTAGTTGAAGCAGGAGGACGAAATTTCTCGGGCGGTCAAAAACAAAGGCTGTCCATCGCACGAGCAGTTTTGCGCCAGACTCCGTTTCTCATCCTAGATGATGCGACCTCAGCACTGGACACTATCACTGAGTCCAAGCTCTTGAAAGCTATTCGAGAAAATCTGCCAAATACAAGTTTAATCTTGATTTCTCAACGGACTTCGACGCTTCAGATGGCAGACAAGATTCTCCTCTTGGAAAAAGGGGAGCTCCTAGCTATCGGCAAGCACGAGGACTTGATGAAATCCAGTCAAGTCTATCGAGAAATCAATGCATCCCAACATGGAAAGGAGGACTAGCATGAGACGACAAACTGCAAATCAAACATTCACACGTTTGGCCAAAGATTTAGCAAGTCATCCCTTCCTTCTTTTTCTAGCCTTTCTAGGAACTATTGCCCAGGTTGGTTTATCGATTTACCTACCAATCTTAATCGGACAGGTCATTGACCAAGTCCTAGTGGTTGATTCTTCACCAGTTTTTTGGCATATTTTCATTCAAATGATCTTGGTGGTTATAGGAAATACCCTTGTGCAGTGGGTCAATCCTCTCCTCTATAATCGCCTAATCTTTTCTTATACTAAAGATTTGCGAGAGCGAATCATCCATAAGCTCCATCGTTTATCGATTGCTTTTGTCGATCGGCAAGGCAGTGGGGAGATGGTCAGTCGTGTAACCACGGACATAGAACAGTTGGCAGCTGGCTTGACCATGATTTTTAACCAATTTTTCATTGGCGTCTTGATGATTTTAGTTAGTATTCTTGCCATGCTTCAAATTCATCTCCTCATGACTCTCTTGGTCTTGCTGTTGACGCCACTGTCTATGGTAATTTCACGCTTTATTGCCAAGAGATCTTATCATCTCTTCCAAAAGCAAACAGAGACTAGGGGAATTCAGACTCAGTTGATTGAAGAATCGTTGAGCCAGCAGACCATTATCCAGTCCTTCAATGCTCAAGAAGATTTTATCCAAAGACTGCACGAGGCGAATGCCAACTATGCAGGTTATTCACAGTCAGCTATCTTTTATTCTTCAACGGTCAATCCTTCGACTCGCTTTGTCAATGCGCTTATTTATGCCCTTCTAGCTGGAGTGGGAGCTTATCGTATCATGATAGGCTCTACCTTGACCATTGGACGCTTAGTGACTTTTTTGAACTATGTTCAACAGTACACCAAGCCTTTTAATGATATTTCTTCAGTGCTAGCTGAGTTGCAAAGTGCCTTGGCTTGTGCAGAACGTGTTTATGGAGTCTTAGATAGTCCTGAGGTGGCTGAAACAGGTAAGGAAGAGTTGACTAGTGACCAAGTTAAGGGAGCTATTTCCTTTAAACAGGTTTCTTTTGGCTACCATCCTGAAAAGATTTTGATTAAGGATTTATCTATTGATATTCCAGCTGGTAGCAAGGTTGCTATTGTTGGTCCGACAGGTGCTGGAAAATCAACTCTTATCAATCTCCTCATGCGTTTTTACCCTATTAACTCAGGAGATATCTTGCTGGACGGTCGTTCCATTTACAACTATACCCGAGCGTCATTGAGACAGCAGTTTGGCATGGTGCTCCAAGAAACCTGGCTCAAGCAAGGAACTATTCATGATAATATTGCCTTTGGAAATCCTGATTCCAGTCGGGAGCAAGTGATTGCTGCTGCAAAAGCAGCCAATGCAGATTTTTTCATCCAACAGCTACCTCAAGGCTATGATACCAAGTTGGAAAATGCGGGAGAATCTCTCTCTGTCGGTCAAGCCCAACTCTTGACCATCGCCCGAGTCTTTCTAGCTATCCCTAAGATTCTTATCTTAGACGAAGCAACCTCTTCCATCGATACACGGACAGAAGTGCTAGTTCAGGAGGCCTTTGCTAAACTCATGAAGGGGCGCACAAGTTTTATCATCGCCCACCGCTTGTCAACCATTCAGGATGCAGATTTAATCCTTGTCTTGGTGGATGGTGACATCGTGGAGTATGGCAATCATCAGGAACTCATAGCTCGAAAGGGCAAGTATTACCAAATGCAGCAAGCTACAGCTTTTAGCTCTGAATAAGTCATTCTAATTTCGAACTCTTATAGATAAAAAAGTTGCCTTCGGGTGACTTTTTTGTTACAATAGCTAGAAAAATTATTCACTGTAAATTGTCATATAGAAAAGGAGCCTAGAATGAAAGTCTATCAGCATGTAAATATCGTGACTTGTGATCAAGATTTCCATGTTTATCTAGATGGAATCTTAGCAGTTAAGGATTCTCAAATCGTCTATGTTGGTCAAGAGAAGTCAGAGATTTTAGAGCAAGCTGAGCAGATTATAGACTATCAGGGAGCCTGGATTATGCCTGGATTGGTCAATTGTCATACTCATTCTGCTATGACTGGCTTGCGAGGAATTCGGGATGACAGCAATCTCCATGAATGGCTCAATGACTATATCTGGCCTGCAGAAGCAGGATTTACTCCCGACATGACTACTAAGGCGGTTAAAGAAGCTCTGACAGAGATGCTCCAGTCAGGTACAACAACCTTTAACGATATGTATAATCCCAATGGTGTGGATATTGAACGTATTTATCAGGAAGTGAAAGATTCTAAGATGCGTTGTTATTTTTCACCGACCCTCTTTTCTTCAAAGGCAGAAACAACTGCTGAGACGATAAGTAAAACTCGAGCAATCATTGAGGAAATTATTGGATATAAAAATCCAAATTTCAAGGTGATGGTAGCCCCTCATTCTCCTTACAGCTGTAATCAAGACTTGCTACAAGCGAGTTTAGACATGGCAAAAGAGCTAAATATTCCTCTCCATATCCATGTGGCGGAGACCAAGGAGGAGTCAGGAATTATCCTGAAACGATACGGCAAACGCCCCCTCGCCTTTCTAGAAGAATTGGGTTACTTAGATCATCCGTCTGTCTTTGCTCACGGGGTAGAATTAAACGAACGAGAAATTGAACGCTTGACAACCTCTCAAGTGGCTATTGCCCACAATCCTATCAGTAACCTCAAACTGGCTTCAGGGATTGCTCCCATCATCCAACTGCAAAAAGTAGGAGTAGCAGTCGGTATTGCGACTGACTCGGTTGCTTCTAATAATAATTTAGACATGTTTGAGGAAGGACGGACTGCAGCCCTTCTTCAGAAGATGAAAAGTGGGGATGCCAGCCAATTTCCTATCGAAACTGCTCTCAAAGCTCTAACGATAGAAGGGGCTAAGGTTCTTGGAATGGACGAACAGATAGGAAGTCTGGAAGTCGGCAAGCAAGCAGATTTTCTGGTCATCCAACCACAAGGGAAAATCCATCTTCAACCCCAAGAAAATATGCTCTCTCACCTGGTCTATGCTGTCAAGTCCAGTGATGTAGATGATGTCTATATTGCCGGAGAACAAGTAGTTAAGCAAGGTCAAGTCTTAACAGTAGAACTTTAAAAGAAAAATAACGAAAAATTTTAAAAAAAGTTTGTAAAAATCTTGCATTCTTTTTTTGACTATGCTATACTTATATACGGTTTGAAAAAACTGCCTAAGACAGTAGGGGAGCTCGACTCATAAGGATCCTACCGAGGACAAAACGTATCATGTAAAAAGAAGCGTATTGTACTTTCGTGTCTAGGTTTGGGCGCGTTTTTCTTTTGAAAAAATTCCCCAAGCAAAATAATAACGGAGGTGAACACACTAATGAGTGAAGCAATTATTGCTAAAAAAGCGGAACTAGTTGACGTAGTAGCTGAAAAAATGAAAGCTGCTGCATCTATCGTCGTTGTAGACGCTCGTGGTTTGACAGTTGAGCAAGATACAGTTCTTCGTCGTGAGCTTCGTGGAAGCGAAGTTGAGTATAAAGTGATTAAAAACTCAATCTTGCGTCGTGCAGCTGAAAAAGCTGGTCTTGAAGATCTTGCATCTGTATTTGTTGGACCATCTGCAGTAGCATTTTCTAACGAAGATGTTATCGCACCAGCGAAAATCTTGAACGACTTTTCTAAAAACGCTGAAGCACTTGAAATCAAAGGTGGTGCAATCGAAGGCGCTGTCGCATCTAAAGAAGAGATTCTTGCTCTTGCAACTCTTCCAAACCGCGAAGGACTTCTTTCTATGCTCCTTTCTGTACTTCAAGCGCCAGTGCGCAACGTTGCTCTTGCAGTCAAAGCGGTTGCAGACAACAAAGAAGACGCAGCTTAATCTTAAGCTACGCAGCGTAGCCTAGCTACGAAAATCTATTATAAATTTAAAACATATTTGGAGGAAATAACAATGGCATTGAACATTGAAAACATTATTGCTGAAATTAAAGAAGCTTCAATCCTTGAATTGAACGACCTTGTAAAAGCTATCGAAGAAGAATTTGGTGTAACTGCAGCTGCTCCTGTAGCTGTTGCTGCAGCTGGTGCTGCTGACGCTGGTGCTGCTAAAGATTCATTCGACGTTGAATTGACATCTGCAGGCGACAAAAAAGTTGGCGTTATCAAAGTTGTACGTGAAATCACAGGTCTTGGTCTTAAAGAAGCTAAAGAACTTGTTGACGGTGCACCAGCACTTGTTAAAGAAGGCGTTGCAACTGCAGAAGCTGAAGAAATCAAAGCTAAATTGGAAGAAGCTGGAGCTTCAGTTACTCTTAAATAATAGAGCAACTACATTAGTAGCTTAAAAACATGATTAAACCGCTATTCTTAGGAGTAGCGGTTTTTCTTTTTGTTCAAGAAGGGGCAAAAAAGGGGGCGAGTAAGTAATTTTCCAACTGTTTAACTCAACTTAAAAATCCCCAATCATAGCGATTGAGGATTAAGCAAATGAGTCTTAAACAATACCTTGGGCAATCATAGCGTTTGCTACATTTTCAAAGGCAGCAATGTTAGCTCCTGCAAGGTAGTCTTTATCAAGACCGTATGTTTCAGCAGTTGTTTTAGCTGTATTGAAGATGTTTGTCATGATGTCTTTGAGACGTCCATCAACTTCTTCACGAGTCCATGAGAGGCGAAGGCTATTTTGGCTCATTTCAAGAGCTGAAACGGCTACACCACCAGCGTTGGCAGCTTTGGCAGGTCCGTAGAAGATACCATTTTCTTTGTAGACTTTGATGGCATCAAGGTCGCTTGGCATGTTGGCACCTTCAGATACACAGATCACGCCTTGAGCAACCAAACGTTTAGCTGCTTCACCGTTGATTTCGTTTTGAGTCGCACATGGAAGAGCGATGTCATAGTTTCCAGCGTAAGTCCATACAGAACCTTCATGATAAGTAGCAGTTGCTTTCTCAGCTGCATACTCAGTCAAACGAGCGCGACGTTTTTCTTTAACATCAACCAAAAGATCGAAGTCGATACCATTTTCATCGATGACATAACCATTTGAATCAGATACAGAGATAACAGTTGCACCAAGTTCAGTCGCTTTTTGAAGAGCGTATTGAGCAACGTTACCAGAACCTGAAATGACCACTTTCTTACCAGCGAAGCTGTTGCCGTTAGCTTTAAGCATTTCTTCAGTGTAGTAAACCAAACCGTAACCAGTTGCTTCTGGACGAATCAAGCTACCACCAAAACCAAGAGGTTTACCAGTCAAGACACCAGCATCAAATTGGTTAAGACGTTTGTATTGACCGTAAAGGTAACCAATTTCGCGTCCACCTACACCGATATCACCAGCAGGTACGTCAAGTGATGGTCCGATGTGTTTTTGCAATTCAGTCATGAAGCTTTGGCAGAAGCGCATCACTTCAGCATCTGTTTTACCTTTAGGATCGAAGTCTGATCCACCTTTACCTCCACCGATAGGAAGTCCAGTCAAGACATTTTTGAAGATTTGTTCGAATCCGAGGAATTTCAAGATCCCTTGGTTTACAGTTGGGTGGAAACGAAGTCCGCCTTTATATGGCCCAACAGCTGAGTTGAATTGAACACGGTAACCACGGTTTACTTGAATGTTTCCATCACGGTCAACCCAAGGAACACGGAAAGAAATCACGCGTTCTGGCTCAGTGATACGTGCCAAGATATTTTCTTCAATGTACTCAGGGTGTTTTTCAAATACAGGTTCCAAAGTGTTGAAAAATTCTTCAACAGCTTGGAGGAATTCAGCCTCGTGCCCGTTACGAGCTTTTACAGTTTCAAACACGCTTTGGATATATTCTTTAGCAGATGTCATATCGTTCTCCTTTTGTTGTCATATTTTATTACATGAGTCATTATAGCAGAAATTTTTTTAACTGTAAAGAGAAAAACAAAAATTTTCTAAAAATTCTATCAATTCAGTTCCAGATTTCTCTTTAATTTATAAAATACGAACCTTTTTCTTGTAAATATCTTTCTCAAAAAGAAATTGTGAAAATATGGTATAATATTAGCAATAAAAGGAATCTGGAGGATCAGAATCATGGTATCAACGAAAACACAAATTGCTGGTTTTGAGTTTGACAATTGTTTGATGAATGCAGCAGGTGTGGCTTGTATGACGATAGAGGAGTTAGAAGGGGTTAAAAACTCAGCGGCAGGAACTTTTGTGACCAAGACAGCGACCTTGGACTTTCGTCAGGGAAATCCTGAGCCACGCTATCAAGATGTTCCCCTTGGTTCTATCAACTCTATGGGCTTGCCAAATAAGGGCTTAGACTATTATTTGGACTATCTTTTGGACTTGCAGGAAAAAGAGCCAAACCGAACTTTCTTCCTATCTCTAGTTGGAATGTCTCCAGAGGAAACCCATACTATCTTGAAAAAAGTCCAAGAGAGTGATTTTTGTGGTCTGACTGAGCTAAACCTATCCTGTCCAAATGTTCCAGGTAAACCTCAGATTGCCTATGATTTTGAGACAACAGACCGGATTTTGGCAGAGGTGTTTGCCTACTTCACCAAACCTCTTGGAATTAAATTGCCACCATATTTTGACATTGTTCACTTTGACCAAGCGGCAGCTATTTTCAACAAGTACCCACTCAAGTTTGTCAACTGTGTTAATTCTATCGGAAACGGCCTTTATATAGAAGACGAGTCGGTCGTAATTCGTCCTAAAAATGGTTTTGGGGGCATTGGTGGGGAGTATATCAAACCGACTGCTTTAGCTAATGTTCATGCCTTCTACCAACGTCTCAATCCTCAAATCCAAATCATCGGAACAGGTGGAGTTCTGACTGGTCGTGATGCCTTTGAACACATCCTCTGTGGTGCCAGTATGGTACAGGTGGGAACCACCCTTCATAAAGAAGGCGTCGGTGCTTTTGACCGTATTACCAATGAACTGAAAGCAATCATGGCGGAAAAAGGGTACGAGAGTCTAGAAGATTTCCGTGGGAAATTGCACTATATTGATTAAATGAACCAAAAAATCAGAAGAAAGGAGAGAAGATGCTAGCTATTGAAGAAAGCCAGAAGTTGACTTTATCAAATTTACCGAGTCTGAGCCTATTTACAGGGCTAGACCAGGGTCAGTTTGAAGTGATGAAGAGTCAAGTGTTGAAACAGATTGGTTATGATTCTGCCGACCTCAACTTTGCCTACTTTGATATGAAAGAAGCAGTTTACAAGGATGTGGAACTGGAGTTGGTCAGTCTTCCTTTCTTTGCGGATGAAAAAATCGTGATATTGGATCATTTTGTCGATATCACAACAGCCAAGAAGCGCTTTTTGACAGATGATGAGCTCAAGTCATTTGAGGCATACCTTGATAATCCTTCACCAACAACCAAGTTGTTAATCTTTGCAGAAGGAAAAATGGATAGCAAAAGGCGGTTGGTTAAATTACTGAAGCGTGATGCCAAGGTCTTTGATGCAGTAGAAGCCAAAGAACAAGAATTGCGTCAGTATTTCCAAAAGTGGAGTCAGAAACAAGGTCTGCAGTTTGCCAATCATTCTTTTGAAAATCTCCTCATCAAGTCTGGTTTTCAATTTAGCGAAATCCAGAAAAATCTGCTCTTTTTACAGTCCTATAAGGAAGACTCTGTTATCGAGGAAGAGGATATTGTTAACGCAATTCCCAAGACCTTGCAGGACAATATTTTTGATTTAACTCAGTTTATTCTGACTAAAAAGATGGACCAGGCGCGCGATTTGGTTAGAGACTTGACCTTGCAAGGAGAAGATGAAATCAAGTTGATTGCAGTCATGCTGGGACAATTTCGGACTTTTACTCAGGTGAAAATTTTGGCGGAGTCTGGGCAAACAGAATCGCAGATTGCAAGTAGTTTAGGTAGTTTTCTCGGACGCAATCCCAATCCCTATCAGATTAAGTTTGCGCTGAGAGATGCGCGAGGACTTTCCTTGAGCTTTTTGAAGCAAGCTATTTCTTATTTGATTGAGACAGACTATCAGATTAAAACAGGTCTTTATGAAAAGAGTTTCCTTTTTGAAAAGGCACTCTTACAGATTGCTAGTCAGGTCAATTGACATTTTTTTGAAACTACAACCCGCGTCAATATTATTTTGTCGTGGGTTTCTTGCTGATTTGCTTATTTTATACTCAATGAAAATCAAAGAGCAAACTAGGAAACTAGCCGCAGGTTGCTCAAAGCACTGCTTTGAGGTTGTAGATAAGACTGACGAAGTCAGCTCAAAACACTGTTTTGAGGTTGTGGATAGAACTGACGAAGTCAGTAATCATACGTACGGCAAGGCGACGTTGACGCGGTTTGAAGAGATTTTCGAATTGTATTATTAGAAAGTATCTCAGTGATTTCCTTATCTATAAGCAAAAAACTTGAAAAAAGTGAATGTTTGCGTTATCATTTTCATATAGAAAGAAAAAGAGGTATTACAGATGGCTATTATCTTACCAGATCTTCCATATGCATACGACGCTTTGGAACCATACATCGATGCGGAAACAATGCACTTGCACCATGACAAACACCATCAAACTTATGTCAACAATGCCAATGCAGCTCTTGAAAAACACCCTGAAATCGGTGAAGATCTTGAAGCCTTGCTTGCTGATGTAGAATCTATTCCAGCTGATATCCGTCAAGCACTTATCAACAATGGTGGTGGACACTTGAACCACGCTCTTTTCTGGGAATTGATGACTCCTGAGAAAACAGCTCCATCAGCAGAACTTGCAGCAGCAATCGATGCAACATTTGGTTCATTTGAAGAATTCCAAGCAGCCTTCACTGCAGCCGCAACAACTCGTTTCGGTTCAGGATGGGCATGGTTGGTTGTCAACAAAGAAGGGAAGCTTGAAGTGACTTCAACAGCAAACCAAGACACACCAATCTCAGAAGGCAAAAAACCAATCTTGGGCTTGGACGTTTGGGAACATGCTTACTACGTAAAATACCGCAACGTGCGTCCTGACTACATCAAAGCTTTCTTCTCAGTAATCAACTGGAACAAAGTAGATGAATTGTACGCAGCTGCTAAATAATGATAGTTGGAGGGAAGAATTGTTCTTCTCTTTTTAAGGTTATATTATTTTGGTCTGACAAAATCGTCAGACTTTTTTCATTTTTATGAGAAACGTGCTAACTGCTAGAAATTATGGTAGAATAAAGTATTAAGTAATCGTGAAAAAAGGATATCTATGCGAAAAGAAATTGCACCTGAATTATACAACTATAACAAGTTTCCTGGACCTGAGTTCCATTTACACGGGGACAAGGTTGAAACGGAAGGGATAGCTTTTTCCTTGGTGGAAAATATCAAGGATGCCTTTGATGTGACGGCTTTTAATCAGCGTTTTTCAGAAGTCTTAACCAAGTTTGATTATATCGTGGGGGACTGGAGTAATGAACAGCTTCGCCTACGAGGTTTTTATAAGGATGATCGAACAGAAGAAAAACTTGAAAAAATCAGTCGTTTACAAGACTATCTTTTAGAGTATTGTAGTTATGGTTGTGCCTATTTTGTCCTAGAAAATGAAGCCCCTAAGCGCGCATCATTTGACAAGAAAATGCGTAAGAAGGAAGAAGAACAGCCTTCTAGAAAAGGAAAGAAACCGGCTCAAAATAAACGAAAATCGAATGCAGATAAGAAAAATAGACGTCGTCAGAAAGACCAGCATTCTCAGAAAGAGGACAAGGGACAACGTCATTTTGTCATTCGTCAGAAGTGAGTAGAGAATAAGGAGAAGAAATGAAACCGTCAATTTATAGTTTAACACGTCAAACCATGCAGGAATGGGTTTTGGAGCAGGGAGAAAAGAAATTCCGTGCAGACCAAATTTGGGAATGGCTCTACCGTAAACGTGTCCAGTCATTTGAAGAAATGACTAACCTTTCCAAGGATTTGATTGCTAAGCTTAATGACCAGTTTGTGGTCAATCCCTTGAAACAACGTATCGTTCAAGAGTCTGCTGATGGGACAGTTAAATATCTTTTTGAGTTGCCTGATGGTATGTTGATTGAGACAGTACTTATGCGTCAACACTATGGTTTGTCAGTCTGTGTGACCACTCAGGTCGGCTGTAATATCGGTTGTACCTTCTGTGCTTCTGGTTTGATTAAAAAACAACGTGACCTCAATAACGGTGAAATCGTAGCGCAGATCATGTTGGTTCAGAAATACTTTGATGAGCGTGGTCAGGATGAACGCGTCAGCCATATCGTTGTCATGGGAATCGGTGAGCCCTTTGATAACTATAACAATGTCTTGAATTTCATCCGTACTATCAACGATGACAAGGGAATGGCTATCGGTGCTCGTCACATTACGGTTTCAACCTCAGGTTTGGCCCATAAAATTCGTGATTTTGCTAATGAAGGAGTTCAGGTCAATCTTGCCGTTTCCCTTCACGCACCCAATAATGAATTACGCTCAAGTATCATGAAGATTAACCGTGCCTTTCCGATTGAAAAACTCTTTGCTGCTATTGAGTACTATATCGAAACAACCAATCGTCGTGTGACCTTTGAGTATATCATGCTCAATGAAGTCAATGATGGTGTAGAACAAGCCTTGGAATTGGCTGAATTGCTCAAGAACATCAAGAAATTGTCTTATGTAAACTTGATTCCTTATAACCCGGTTAGTGAGCATGACCAATATAGCCGTAGTCCCAAAGAGCGCGTGTTGGCTTTCTATGATACGCTTAAGAAAAAAGGGGTCAACTGTGTGGTTCGTCAAGAGCATGGTACAGATATTGATGCAGCTTGTGGACAATTGCGTTCTAATACAATGAAACGTGACCGCCAGAAAGCAGTCGCAGCAGTCAATCCTTAATGATGAAGAAGACTTATAATCATGTTTTGGTCTGGGGAGTCATTTTCTATAGTATTTGTATCGTTTACTTTTGCTTTACTCCTCAAGAACATTCTCCCGTGGGGGTGGAAACTCCAGGTATTCAGCATCTTGGACGCCTGGTTTTTCTTTTGACTCCTTTCAATTCTTTCTGGAAACTAGGTGAAGTGAATGACATTGGACAATTATGTTGGCTTTTTCTACAAAATATCCTCAATGTCTTCTTACTTTTTCCTTTGGTGTTTCAACTCCTTTATCTCCATCCAAACTTGCGGAAAACAAGAAAAGTGATTTTTTCAGTTTTCTATTGAGTCTTGGAATTGAGTGTACGCAGTTAGTCTTGGACTTTTTCTTTGATTTTAATCGCGTCTTTGAAATTGATGATTTGTGGACCAATACCTTGGGTGGCTATCTGGCTTGGCTCCTTTATAAACGATTACATAAAAACAAGATAAGGAATTAAAATGAGTATTTTAGAAGTTAAAAATCTGAGTCACGGTTTTGGTGACCGTGCAATTTTTGAAGATGTGTCCTTCCGTCTCCTAAAGGGGGAACATATCGGTCTGGTCGGTGCTAATGGTGAAGGGAAATCAACCTTTATGAGCATCGTGACTGGTAAAATGCTGCCAGATGAAGGGAAGGTTGAGTGGTCCAAATATGTAACCGCTGGTTACTTGGATCAGCACTCCGTCCTTGCTGAAGGGCAGTCGGTGCGTGATGTTCTCCGTACAGCTTTTGATGAGCTGTTTAAAGCAGAAGTCCGAATCAATGACCTTTATATGGAAATGGCTGAAGATGGAGCGGATGTTGATGCTCTCATGGAAGAAGTGGGAGAACTCCAAGACCGTCTGGAGAGTCGTGATTTCTATACCTTGGATGCTAAGATTGATGAAGTGGCGCGTGCCCTTGGTGTTATGGACTTTGGCATGGATACAGATGTAACCTCTTTGTCAGGTGGACAAAGAACCAAGGTGCTTTTGGCAAAACTCCTCCTTGAAAAGCCCGATATCTTGCTTTTGGACGAGCCGACCAACTACTTGGATGCTGAGCATATTGACTGGCTCAAGCGCTATCTCCAAAACTATGAGAATGCCTTTGTTCTTATTTCACACGATATTCCATTCCTAAATGATGTTATCAATATTGTCTACCATGTGGAGAATCAACAGCTGACGCGTTACTCTGGTGACTACTACCAGTTCCAAGAAGTCTATGCTATGAAGAAATCTCAGCTAGAGGCTGCCTACGAACGTCAGCAGAAAGAAATTGCAGACCTTAAAGATTTTGTCGCACGAAACAAAGCGCGTGTTGCAACACGAAACATGGCCATGTCTCGTCAGAAGAAATTGGATAAGATGGATATTATCGAACTGCAAAGTGAGAAACCAAAACCATCCTTTGATTTCAAACCAGCTCGTACGCCAGGGCGCTTTATCTTCCAAGCCAAGGATTTGCAAATTGGTTATGATCGTCCTCTGACCAAGCCTTTAAATCTTACCTTTGAACGTAATCAAAAGGTTGCTATTATCGGGGCAAATGGTATCGGGAAAACAACTCTCTTGAAGAGTCTCTTGGGAATTATCCCACCTATTGCTGGGGAAGTGGAACGTGGTGACTACCTAGAACTCGGTTATTTTGAACAGGAAGTAGAAGGCGGTAATCGCCAAACTCCTCTTGAAGCTGTCTGGAATGCCTTTCCAGCTCTTAACCAAGCAGAAGTTCGTGCAGCCCTTGCTCGTTGTGGTTTGACAACCAAGCATATTGAAAGCCAAATTCAGGTCTTGTCAGGTGGGGAACAAGCCAAGGTTCGTTTCTGTCTCTTGATGAATCGTGAAAACAACGTTTTAGTGTTGGATGAGCCGACCAACCATTTGGATGTGGATGCCAAGGATGAACTCAAACGCGCTCTCAAAGAATACAAGGGGTCTATCCTTATGGTCTGTCACGAACCAGACTTCTATGAAGGCTGGATGGACCAAATCTGGGATTTTAATAATTTAACTTAAGAATGAGAGTAAAAGAAATACAGTACCGAATGTGGATACTGTATTTTTTTGGTTTTTATGATTTAAAATCATAGTCTTTCACCACTTCGATGCTGTCGATAGTAATAGCAGTCGTTGGTTTATCTTTCTCATCTTTTTCGGCTTTAGCAATCTTATCTACAATATCCATACCGTCAATCACTTGGCCAAAGACAGGGTGTTTGCCATCTAGACTAGGGTTTCCTCCTTCTTTATAGGCTTCGATGATTTTCTTTGGATACTTGCTTGTAGGGAGTTTAGCAGAGGTATCTGTAGAGTTTTGGTTGATGAAGAATTGGCTGCCATTGGTGTTTGGTTGACCGGTATTAGCCATAGAAAGAGCACCACGGATGTTATAGAGATAAGGAGTAATCTCGTTTTTGAAACCAGTTCCATGGTCTTTAGTCTTGTCCTTATCGTGCCAGATGGATTCGCCACCTGTACCGTCTCCTTTTGGATCACCAGTCTGAACCATAAAGCCATCAATCACTCGGTGGAAGGTAACGCCATTGTAATAGCCTTCCTTAGCGTGAGTTAGGAAATTTTCAACCGCAAGAGGGGCTAGCTTTGGAAAGAGTTTGATACGGATATCTCCTTGACTTGTGTGTAGAATCACTTCAGCCTCGTCCTCAGCAACTTCCTTAGATAGTTGTGGGAAATTGGCGTTTTCGTTTGTTAAAGCATCGTTTAACTCCTTGGCAGATTGGGCAGCTACTTTAGAACTTTCTTCAGCAGCCAGACTGGAATCAACATAGTCATTACCACGCAGACTACGTTGGATGCTGCTACACCCAGCTAGAGCTACAGTGGATAGTAAAAGAAGGGTTGCTAGTTTTTTCATTCTGTTCCTCTCAAAAATTCATTTCTACCATTGTACCCTAAAAGGAAGTGGATTTCAAATGTTAGTGACAAGGTAGTTTTAGAGGAAGCCAACAAGAAAGTCGCTTGTTTAGGGGAATCAATATCATAAGTCTACTCGAAGTATTTAGGAAACCAGGTATTAAGAAAGCTCGTAAAGCATCACAATTAGTAAACGTTAATTCGAAAGAATTACTATATTTTAAAAGAGCATATTTTCAAAGGATTTTTTCTTTCGGCTTAATTCCTAATTAATCAATGAACTTAATACTAGGTCTCGAAAAGAATTATGCTTCCTCTTTCTGTCTGAGTTCAAAGAGGTCTTCTACTTTTAGATTAAAAACTTGAGCAATTTTAAGAGCCATCTCCAGAGAAGGATTGTAACGATTATTTTCCAAGTGCAGAATTGTCTCGCGTCGCATGCCGATGCGGTCGGCTAACTCCTGCTGGGTCATACCTGTCGACTCACGAACAGATTTGAGATTAGTAATAATCTTGCTTTCTTTGGCCATGCTTATCCTCTACGTTCCAAGATAAAATAGACAACCGCAAAGATGCAAATCAAGGCAGCTATGCTAATAAATATCTGGCCCATGTAAAGAGTGAGAGACCCCATATACCCAATGATAACTGGTAGGATCATCAGTGCGCCTAGTATAAAAACAAACATCAAGCTAGCTGCCTTTGCTAAATTAGCATAAAAGCGTTCGTCCGGAGTTTCCTTGACATTTTTTAAAGAGAAAAAACCAAATCCAATCATTTCAATAACGAGGATAATTCCCAAAATCCATTCTTTAATACCAGAACTTACGCTAGGGGTCGCAACCCAAATTCCTACTGTATAAAAAATGCTTGCTGCCAACACAAGTATCGTGTAAAGCTTAGCAGACAAGTCAAAAATAATCTTTCCCTTACCTTTCTGACTTTTATGAGACCATAGTTTCATATGTAGCCAGCTCCAAATAGCTACAATTTGACATTGCACTGAAATACCAGTAATAACTAACTTGGGTCCCCAACTAAGATTAGAACCAAATAAAACAATAAAATCAATAAAGAGAGCTACGGCAATCATTGCAATGAGGCCACGCATTTTTTGACTTTTTTTCATGATAGACTCCTTTTTTGTGTTACAAATATATAACACTTAAATTTTATGTTATAAATATATCACATTCAAATTTAGAAAGCAAGAATTTATGTGCCAAGGTGGCAATTATTTGAAAAATTTTTTTAATAAAAGCCCTCGATAGTCAAACAACTAAAGAATTCTTTGAAGCAATGCATCGGATTTGATTTGGATAGTTTCGTTAACAATATTTGATGATAAAGAATTTTTGAAAAATCTGGATATTGTATGAATCTCTACTTTTTTTCTTAGACTGTTATAAACTCTGTCAGAATAAGCCTTATAGGTGTAGAAGTTAATTTTTACAGAACTAAATTATTCCCCTATTTAGAATCTATTAATTCATATTTTATAAATTAATTAGTAGATATCGTTCTTAAAATCCTTGATATTTCGTTTGGGAACGGGCTTGGGATTTAGAAGTCAAGCATCCAAATCACGTTCAGGAGAGATGAAGGGTTTGACTTGATGGTCTTTATAAAATTTTTCTAATACTCTTCGAAAATCTCTTCAAACTACGTCAGCTTTGCCTTGCCGTAGATATATGTAACTGACTTCGTCAGTCTTATCTACAACCTCAAAGCAGTGCTTTGAGCAACCTGCGGCTAGCTTCCTAGTTTGCTCTTTGATTTTCGAAGAGTATAAAATAGTATTCACGGATAGCTTCTTTCAAACATATATTTCCTACTTCTAACAAATTTCTAAATGGTTTAAGAATTTTATAGTCTGTCAAGTTTTTTTCTTGACACCTGTCAGAAATCTGTTATAATAGAACATGTGCTAAATAGCTCAGCTATTTCACCGAAATAAAAAATAAGAAAAGAGACTTTAAAAATGGCAGTTAAAATCCGTTTGACTCGTATGGGTTCTAAGAAAAAACCTTTCTACCGTATCAACGTAGCAGATTCACGTTCACCACGTGACGGACGTTTCATCGAAACAGTTGGAACTTACAACCCACTTGTTGCAGAAAACCAAGTAACTTTGAAAGAAGACCGCGTTCTTGCATGGTTGGCTGATGGAGCTCAACCTTCAGATACAGTACGTAACATCCTTTCAAAAGAAGGCGTATTGAAAAAATTCCACGATTCTAAATTCTCAAAATAAGTTTAAAGTAGGTTGACAGATGGATACGATTGAAAATCTCATTATTGCGATTGTGAAACCCTTGATTTCACAACCAGATGCCTTAACTATCAAGATTGAAGATACACCAGAATTTTTGGAATATCATTTGGATCTTGATCAAAGCGATGTGGGTCGTGTAATCGGTCGTAAGGGTCGCACTATTTCTGCGATAAGAACGATTGTCTACTCTGTCCCAACTGAAGACAAAAAAGTAAGAATCGTTATTGACGAAAAATAAGAAGGGCGGGACGAATGTCTCGCTTTTTTTGCAAGGAGAAAGAATGAGAGATTTAACAGTTAGACAACTAGAGGAATATTTACTTGACCATTACCGACAATCTAGAACAGAAGAAGGGCTTTTTATTAAGCTAGTAGAAGAAGTTGGAGAAGTTGCTGAGGTTTTAAATGGACGCTCTGGTCGAAAAGAAGGAGTTCAAGATTCGAACGAGGAACTAGCAAAAGAATTGGCTGATATCATTCACTACACTGTCGCAATTGCAGCCATCAACGACATAGATCTAACCAAGACCATTTTTGAAAAAGACAAAAAGGCGGCTATAAAATATCAGCATGAACGTGATTTGGAAGGATTTTTGAAAGAAAACTGAAAAAAGGATGAATATTAATTGTGTTTTTAACATAGATTGGTCAATGTATATTGATTGGCTATTAAGAATTTTACAAATTGCGACATTTATTGCTGTGATTATAAAGATAACTTTCCAAAATAAGGTTTATATCAATAATATTGAGATCAAGGAAATTAAACCATTCGAGTTTAAATATTTACATACAAATTTTCACTATATTCATGAATTTACGCATAATATAAGTAGCAAACCTTTTAATCATTTGATTTTTTATCCCAAAGAAGTTGATATTGAAATAGTAGAATTTTATTCTTTAAACTATGATTCAAGAAACGATTGTTTGATTGTAAATAATAAACTGCATACAGTTAAAAATTTAAAGAATTATACATGCTTATTGATTCATACAAATTTACCAGAGAATATGCCTAGTTTAAGAATGAAATGGAAAACAAGTCAGGGTGAAATTGGGGAATATACATTTTATAGCAATATGTATAACGGGAATGTAAATATCTCATCTTTCAAATATAAATTAACATTAAAGAGGAAAATATTAGCACTTTTTGGACTATAGCGGGCCCTCTATGTATTTTCCTCTAACTTGTGAAAATCCTTGGAACGTGATAAAATAAAGGATAAGGATTTTTAATAATTCATTATATAGAATGAGTGTCTTTTTTATGAAGAGGTTTGAAGTATCTACAAAAATTGGTAATCTCTCTGTTACTTATCAAAAGCAAAAGAAAGTGCTAGTTTGTCTAAACGGAGCAGGTTTACTACCAAGTTATGAAAATTTTTCACTTATACTTGAAAAACTTCCTCCTACAATTGGTTATTTGACAATTGATTTTCCGAACACAGGTAGGAGTCCGATTCATGACCAAGCTGGAAAAAATCTAGATAATCTTGTAGATGCGGTTTATGAAGTACTTGAAGAATTAGGGATTTCTGAATATATACTTTGTGTACATAGTTTGAGTGGAATTTTAGCTTGTAAATTGCTCAAGAAACCAATTAAGTGTCAGGCTTTAGTAGCAATGGAACCGACAACTAAAAAAGTCATGTTTGCTGATTTTTCAGAAAATCCTTATCCAGAAATGGAAGAGCAGATGAGGCTGATTGACGAGTATGGTTCTGAACTTTATTTTAAGAACTTAACTCAAGCAACATTTAGCCCTGAAATTAATAAAGAAATCTGGGAAATAATGCAAGAAAAAGGTTCAGAGTTGGAAAATCAAGATCCAGGATTTCAGATATCTGGAGAGATTACTGAGGAAGATTTTGAGAATTTGTCGATAGAAGCTTATACCCCTGTATTTATTTTTTGTCAGCCTTATAGAGAAAAAGAGTACAGAGAATCAGAATATTGGACTTCCAATACTAAACTCATTTTAGGAGGGAATCACCATTATTTACAATGGTCTGAATCCGAAAAAATTGCGACTATTATTCGAGAATTGTCAGAATAAGATGGAAAGAAGGAGACTATAGGAGACAAGATGAACTACTTTAATGTTGGGAAAATCGTCAATACGCAGGGATTGCAAGGTGAGATGCGAGTCTTGTCTGTGACAGATTTTGCAGAAGAACGGTTTAAAAAAGGGGCTGAGCTGGCCTTGTTTGATGAAAAAAATCAGTTTGTTCAAACAGTGACCATTGCTAGTCACCGTAAACAGAAGAACTTTGACATTATTAAATTTAAAGATATGTACCATATCAATGCTATCGAAAAGTACAAGGGATACAGTCTCAAGGTTGCTGAGAAAGATTTGAATGACCTAGAAGATGGTGAATTTTACTATCACGAGATTATCGGTTTAGAAGTCTATGAGGGTGATAATTTGATTGGAACCATCAAGGAAATCCTGCAACCAGGTGCCAACGATGTCTGGGTGGTCAAGCGAAAAGGCAAGCGTGATTTGTTATTGCCTTATATCCCACCAGTGGTTCTCAATGTTGATATTCCAAACAACCGCGTCGATGTGGAAATCTTAGAAGGGTTAGACGATGAAGATTGATATTTTAACCCTTTTTCCAGAGATGTTTTCTCCACTGGAGCACTCAATCGTTGGAAAGGCTCGAGAAAAAGGGCTCTTGGATATCCAGTATCATAATTTTCGAGAAAATGCTGAAAAGGCCCGCCATGTTGATGATGAGCCCTACGGAGGCGGTCAGGGGATGTTGCTCCGAGCTCAACCCATTTTCGATGCCTTTGATGCTATTGAAAAGAAAAATCCGCGCGTCATTCTCCTAGACCCAGCTGGCAAGCAGTTTGATCAGTCTTATGCTGAGGATTTGGCTCAAGAGGAAGAGCTAATCTTTATCTGTGGTCACTACGAGGGCTATGATGAGCGCATTAAGACCTTGGTGACAGATGAGATCTCCCTGGGGGACTATGTCTTGACTGGTGGAGAGTTGGCGGCTATGACCATGATTGATGCTACGGTACGCCTGATTCCAGAAGTAATCGGCAAGGAGTCTAGCCACCAAGATGATAGTTTTTCTTCAGGCCTTCTTGAATATCCTCAGTACACGCGTCCCTATGATTATCGAGGAATGGTCGTGCCAGATGTATTGATGAGCGGGCACCATGAAAAGATTCGTCAGTGGCGATTGTATGAGAGTTTGAAGAAAACCTATGAACGCAGACCGGATTTGCTTAAACATTATCAACTGACAGTAGAAGAAGAAAAAATGCTGGCAGAAATCAAAGAAAACAAAGAATAAAGGAGATACCTATGCAAGTAATCAAACGTGATGGAGAAATTGCTGAATTTAATCCAGATAAGATTTATCAAGCTATCTTAAAGGCAGCCCAGACTGTCTATGTATTGACAGATGATTTACGTCAAAACCTTGCACAAGTCACTAAGAAAGTGGTTTTGGATTTGGAAGAAGCCAAGGTGGAACGTGCTACCATCAGCATGATTCAGTCTATGGTTGAACATCGTTTACTGGGTGCAGGTTACATTACCATAGCAGAACACTACATTTCCTATCGTCTACAACGTGACTTGGAAAGAAGTGGTTATGGAGATCATATCGCAGTTCATTTACATTTTGAACAAATTCGCTAAGAAAAAAGAGTGGGATGAAGCAACTACATCTCACTCTTTCTTAAATCTATTTTTTTGGGCTGTTTGGACAGTTGAAGGGACAAATCGTAGACGTTGAATATCGCTTATGCGAATAATACGGGTCACATTTTTAGCAAAATTTTTCACGATAATTTGCTGGCGCTGCTGATCGTATTTGATGATGTCACCTGTAAAACTTGTCTCAGACAAGATAAGGTGAACAGCAGTTTGTTTCTGGATAGCCTCTTCAATAGTAGCTGTAAGGGAGTTGCTTTCAGTCTGGTCAGGTTGGTCATGTCCATTTAAAAAGTCATGTATTTTATCTAGAACTTGCTGGAATTTATATCTCATAGTGGCCTCCCTTCTTTTATACCATATTATATAAAATTTTCCTAAAATCTACAAGATTTTACGAATAAACTAATGAAAGCTAAAAAAGGAGAAGAAAATGGCAGAATTTACATTTGAAATTGAAGAGCACCTGTTGACTCTTTCTGAAAACGAAAAAGGTTGGACCAAGGAGATCAACCGTGTGAGCTTTAATGGTGCTCCTGCAAAGTTTGATATTCGTGCTTGGAGCCCAGACCATACTAAAATGGGCAAAGGAATTACCCTCTCCAATGAAGAATTTCAAACCATGGTGGATGCCTTTAAAGGCAACTAATACTCAATGAAAATCAAAGAGCAAACTAGGAAGCTAGCCGTAGGCAGTACTTGAGTACGGCAAGGCGAAGCTGACGTGGTTTGAATTTGATTTTCGAAGAGTATAAGTTTTCAAAATGAAAGAAAAGGATACTGAGTTATGACAACTCGATATCCTTTTTTAGTTAGTAAAGTAAGCCTGATTTTTAAGGCGTTGAAGTAATGGACGGCTAATAAAACTAATAGCAATAATTTTACCAAGATCTGGGATGATAAAGGGAAATACCCCCACAGCAAGAGCTTTTTCAAATGGCATTCCAGCTAGGAAATGCAATCCAATGATCCCACCAACAAAGACAAGTGTATCTCCTAAGAGATTTGCTAGAAAAATTCTGACAAAACCACTATCACTGTTAGTTAGAGAAGAGGTAAGTCCAGAATAAACAAGATAAAACCAAAGATAGCCTGCAGTAGGACCAATCAAAGCATGAAATCCAGCTCCACCTCCTGCAAAGACAGGAAGACCGATAGCACCTAGAAGAAGATAGAGTCCAACAGAAAGTACAGCCTCTCTCGGTCTAAAGACAGTAGCAATCAAGCCGATTGCAAAATTTTGCAGAGTGAAGGGAACAGGTCCAATTGGAAGACTGATTTGTGCCAAAACAGCAATGAGAGCAGCCCCAATAGCAGGGATAGCATAAACGTGAGCTTTTTTCAAAATAGTTAACCTCTTTTCTTATGTATAGTAACTATTATACTTAATTTGATATTATTGTCAACCTGTTTTTATAACAAAGGTAACAAAAACTGTAACGGCCGATTTTGCTGACTAGGTAAGTTGTTTTCATCGATTTGTAAATCATCAAAAAAGAAGCAGACACATTTGTATCAGCTTCTTTTATTTCGATTAACGCATGGTTACAAATTCTTCAGATGCAGTTGGGTGAATCGCTACGGTTGCATCAAAGTCTGCCTTGGTTGCTCCCATTTTGATAGCAACAGCAAATCCTTGAATCATTTCATCAACGCCGTAGCCAATTCCATGAAGTCCGACAACTTTTTCATCAGAACCAGCTGTGATCAATTTGAAACGAGTTTCTTGACGGTTGTAAGTGCAAGCAGAGTACATAGAAGTAAAGCTTGATTTGTAAACCTTGATTTGGTCTTGACCGTATTCTTTAATGGCTTGTTCTTCTGTCAAACCCACAGTTCCGATAGCAGGGTGTGAAAAGACAACGGTTGGAATAGTCAAGTAGTCCATTTTTGCAGTTGTTTTGCCGTTAAAGAGACGTTCAGATAGGGTACGCCCAGCCTTGATAGCAACTGGAGTCAGCTCTTTTTCACCCGTTACATCACCTAGAGCGTAGATTCCTTCAACCACAGTATTTTGGTATTCATCCACTTGGATAAAGCCACGTTCGTTTAGAGTCACTCCAGCTTTTTCAAGTTGCAAGTCCTTAACGTTTGGACGGCGACCAGTAGCCCAGATAACTTGGCTAGCTGTGTGACTAGTACCATCTTCGAAATGAATGGTAATGCCCTCAGCAGTTTTTTCTAACTTGACAGGGACTTTGTGAGTGTGAAGTGGTAAGTTTGTTCTTTCCATTTCCTTGACCAAACCTTCAACGATATAAGAATCAAAACTACGTAAAGGACGGTCGCGACGAACAAAGAGATCTGTCTTGACACCAAAAGTGTGGAGTACACCAGCTAATTCAACAGCGATATAACCAGCGCCTAGAATAGCAACTGACTCTGGCAATTCTTCCCAAGCAAATACATCATCAGAAGAGCCACCTAGTTCAGCACCAGGAATGTTTGGAATACTTGGATGGGCACCAGTAGCAATCACGATATGTTTAGCACGAATCAGTTCACCATTTACACTGACAGTATGAGAATCTACAAATTCAGCATGGCCTTCAATCAGGTCTACGCCGTTGCGTTTAAAACTGCCATCATAAGAAGAACGAGCGCGATCGATGTAAGCTTCACGATTGCGACGTAGGGTTGCAAAGTCAAAGTTAAGATCAGTAGTCTTAAAGCCGTAGTCTTCTCCAAATTGATGGAAAGTCTCAGCGATTTGCGCTCCGTACCACATGATTTTTTTAGGAACACAACCGACATTGACACATGTTCCGCCTAATTTCTTTTCCTCAATAACGGCCGCTTTGGCTCCATGTTCACCAGCACGGTTCATGGTAGCAATTCCTCCGCTACCTCCACCGATAGCAATGATATCGTATTCTCTCATTTAAAACTCCTTTGTACTCTTTGAAATAGTAGAGTGTCATTTTTTGATAGTCATATTCTATCTTTTTTTTGATTTGATTGCAAAAATCTGCTACGTTCAAAAAAATTAAAGAAAAGGCTTGCAAAAAGAAAAAATAAAGTGTATTATATAACTAGTACAATGTAATAAAAAATAGATTCCGAACAATAATCAAATCCCGAAATGTCATTATTTCGTTCTGAACTGTTATTGTTTATATTTGCTAATTTTTATATAATATTGTTAAGGACTTTAAATCAAAAAGGAGTTTTATTATGAAGAAGAATCATAAAGCTAAAAAGTGGCAATTGTATGCAGCAATCGGTGCTGCCAGTGTAGTTGTATTGGGTGCTGGGGGGATTTTGCTCTTTAGACAACCATCTCAGACCGCGGTAAAAGATGAGCCTACTCATCTTGTTGTTGCCAAGGAAGGAAGCGTGGCATCTTCTGTCTTATTGTCAGGGACAGTAACAGCAAAAAATGAACAATATGTTTATTTTGATGCTAGTAAAGGAGATTTAGATGAAATCCTTGTTTCTGTGGGTGATAAGGTCAGCGAAGGGCAGGCTTTAGTCAAGTACAGTAGTTCAGAAGCCCAGGCGGCCTATGATTCAGCTAGCCGAGCAGTAGCTAAGGCAGACCGTCATATCAATGAACTCAATCAAGCACGAAATGAAGCTGCTTCAGCTCCGACTCCACAGTTGCCAACGCCAGCAGGAGGCGAAGGAGCTGCAGGGCAAACTCCAGCTCCAGTCTCAGGAAATGCGGTGTCATCTATTGATGCACAACTAGGTGATGCTCGTGATGCCCGTGCAGATGCAGAAGCGCAATTAAGCAAGGCTCAAAGTCAGTTGGATGCCATGACGGTTCTCAGTACCTTAGAAGGAACTGTGGTTGAAGTCAACCACAATGTTTCTAAATCTCCAACAGGAGCTAGCCAAGTGGTGGTTCATGTCGTTAGCAATGAAAACTTGCAAGTTAAGGGTGAACTATCTGAATATAACCTTGCCAACTTATCTGTAGGTCAAGAAGTAACCTTTACTTCTAAAGTTTACCAAGATAAGAGTTGGACAGGTAAGATTAGCTATATCTCTGACTATCCTAAAACTAATGGCGAAGCAGCAAGTGCAGCTACTGCCGCAGCAGGTGGTAATTCTGGTTCTAAATATCCATATACCATTGATGTTACAAGTGAAATCGGTGATTTGAAACAAGGATTCTCAGTAAGTGTTGAGGTGAAGAACAAGAGTAAAGCCATTTTGGTTCCTCTAACAAGTATTGTGACTGAAAATGATAAGAACTATGTCTGGGTGCTTGACGAGCAGAAAAAGGCCAAGAAAGTGGAAGTTGGTTTGGGCAATGCTGATGCAGACAACCAAGAAATCACTTCAGGTCTGACAAATGGAGTCAAGGTCATCAGTAACCCAACGTCTTCTCTAGAGGAAGGAAAAGAGGTGAAGGCTGATGAAGCAACTAATTAGTCTAAAAAATATCTGCAGAAGTTACCGTAATGGTGACCAAGAACTGCAGGTTCTCAAAAATATCAACCTAGAAGTGAATGAGGGTGAATTTGTCGCCATCATGGGACCATCTGGTTCTGGTAAGTCTACTCTCATGAATACCATTGGAATGTTGGATACACCAACCAGTGGAGAGTATTATCTTGAAGGTCAAGAAGTGGCTGGCCTTGGTGAAAAACAACTAGCCAAGGTCCGCAACCAACAAATTGGATTTGTCTTTCAGCAGTTCTTTCTTCTATCCAAACTCAATGCTCTACAAAATGTAGAATTACCCTTGATTTATGCAGGAGTTTCGGCTTCAAAACGGCGCAAGTTAGCTGAGGAATATCTAGATAAGGTTGAATTGACAGAACGAAGTCACCATTTGCCTTCTGAATTATCTGGTGGTCAAAAGCAACGTGTGGCTATTGCGCGTGCCTTGGTAAACAATCCTTCTATTATCCTAGCGGACGAACCGACAGGAGCCTTGGATACCAAAACAGGTAACCAAATCATGCAACTTTTGGTTGAACTAAATAAAGAAGGAAAAACCATTATCATGGTAACACATGAGCCTGAAATCGCTGCTTATGCTAAACGCCAGATTGTCATTCGAGATGGAGTTATTTCATCTGATAGTGCACAGTTAGAAAAGGAGGAAAACTAAGATGCAGAATCTGAAATTTGCCTTTTCATCTATCATGGCTCACAAGATGCGCTCTTTTCTCACTATGATTGGGATTATCATTGGTGTTTCATCAGTTGTTGTGATTATGGCTCTGGGAGATTCCATGTCTCGTCAGATCAATAAAAATATGACCAAGTCACAGAAGAATATCCATGTCTTTTTCTCACCTATCAAAAGCAAAGATGGTTCTTTTACCCAAAAGCAATCAGCATTGACAGTTTCTGGGAAAGAAGAGGAGGTTCATGTTGAACCACCAAAACCACAAGAATCCTGGGTCAGGGAGGCGGCTAAACTGAAGGGGGTGGACAGTTATTATGTAACCAACTCAACAAATATCACCCTGTCTTATAAAGATAAAAAAGTGGAGCGCGCTAGCTTGACAGGTGGGAATATTACCTACATGAAGGCAGTTGAAAATGAAATTGTTGCAGGCCGCAGTCTCATAGCTCAGGATTATAAAGATGTGGCCAGTGTCATTTTACTAGACCAAGAACTTGCTAATAGCCTGTTTGGATCTGCTCAAGAAGCTGTTAACCAGGTTATAGATGTTGGTGGCTTTAGCTATCGTGTTATTGGTGTTTATACCAGCGATGAGGCCAAGACTGCCAAGACATTTGGTATTGGTGGACTTCCAATTACGACTAATATTTCTCTTGCCAATAACTTCAATATGGATGAAATTTCTGATATTGTCTTCCGTGTCAATGATACCAGTTTGACACCAACAGTGGGACCAGAATTAGCTAGAAAATTGACCGAGATTGCTGGTCTTCAGCAAGGGGAGTATCAGGTGGCAGATGCGACTGCAGCCTTCCAAGAAGTACAACAACTGTTCGGCTTTATAACTACGATTATTAGTGCCATTGCAGGAATTTCACTTTTTGTTGGAGGGACTGGTGTTATGAACATCATGCTGGTTTCGGTGACAGAGCGTACCCGTGAGATTGGTCTCCGTAAGGCTTTGGGTGCAACACGTGCTAATATTTTAATCCAGTTTTTGATTGAATCCATGATTTTGACCTTGCTTGGTGGAGTCATTGGTTTAACCATTGCGACAGGCTTAACAGCTATAGCTGGTCTACTCTTGCAAGGATTGATAGCTGGTATAGAAGTAGGAGTATCAATCCCAGTTGCTCTATTTAGTCTTGCAGTTTCGGCTAGCGTGGGTATGATTTTTGGAGTTTTGCCAGCCAACAAGGCATCGAAACTTGATCCAATTGAAGCCCTTCGTTATGAATAAGATAAACAAGATGGACACTCGTCTATCTTGTTTTTATATAGATTTCCCTATCGAAAATCCTTAAAAATGTGATATAATGAAGTGTTAGAAAAACAGGTTTCATTTGCCTGGAAAGGAAAAATTATGTCTGAAAAGAATTTTTATATTACAACGCCGATTTACTATCCATCTGGTAAACTTCATATCGGTTCTGCCTACACAACTATTGCCTGTGATGTCCTAGCCCGTTACAAACGCCTGATGGGTTACGATGTCTTTTATCTGACAGGTCTTGATGAGCACGGTCAGAAAATCCAGCAGAAAGCAGAAGAAGCTGGTATCACACCTCAAGCTTATGTTGATGGGATGGCAGTTGGAGTCAAAGAACTCTGGCAATTACTAGATATCTCATACGATAAATTTATCCGTACAACGGATGACTACCATGAAAAAGTTGTCGCACAAGTCTTTGAACGCTTGCTGGCTCAAGATGACATCTATTTGGGTGAATATTCTGGTTGGTATTCAGTTTCAGATGAGGAATTCTTTACAGAAAGCCAGCTTGCAGAAGTTTTCCGTGACGAAGCTGGAAATGTAACCGGAGGAATCGCTCCGTCAGGACACGAAGTGGAATGGGTATCTGAAGAGTCTTATTTCCTTCGTCTTAGCAAGTACCAAGATCGTTTGGTCGAATTTTTCAAGTCCCATCCTGAATTTATCACGCCAGATGGTCGCCTGAATGAAATGCTTCGCAACTTCATCGAGCCAGGTTTAGAGGATTTGGCAGTTTCTCGTACAACCTTTACATGGGGTGTGCCAGTGCCATCTAATCCAAAACACGTTGTCTATGTTTGGTTTGATGCTCTACTCAACTATGTGACAGCTCTTGGCTACGATCAAGACGAACACGCTAACTTTGACAAGTTCTGGAACGGAACAGTCTTACATATGGTTGGAAAAGACATCCTTCGTTTTCACTCAATCTACTGGCCAATCCTTCTTATGATGTTGGATATCAAATTGCCAGAACGTTTGATTGGTCATGGTTGGTTTGTCATGAAAGACGGCAAGATGTCTAAATCTAAAGGGAATGTTGTCTATCCTGAAATGTTGATAGAGCGTTTTGGACTAGATCCACTTCGTTACTATCTCATGCGTAGCCTTCCTGTTGGTTCAGACGGAACCTTCACTCCAGAGGACTATGTAGGACGTATCAACTATGAATTGGCCAATGACCTCGGAAACCTCCTCAACCGTACGGTTTCAATGATTAACAAGTACTTTGATGGTCAAATCCCTGCCTATGTAGAAGGTGTAACAGACTTTGACAATGCTCTTGCTCAAGTAGCTGCTGAATCAATTGCTGACTACCATACACACATGGAAGCAGTTGACTACCCACGTGCCCTTGAAGCAGTCTGGACTCTGATCTCTCGTACCAATAAATACATCGATGAGACAGCTCCATGGGTCTTGGCAAAGGATGAAGCACTCCGCGATCAATTGGCAAGTGTCATGAGTCATTTGGCAGCCAGTCTGCGTGTTGTAGCTCACTTGATTGAGCCATTTATGATGGAAACCAGTCGCGCGGTCTTGACTCAACTTGGCTTGGAAGAAGTAGCAAGCCTTGAGAACTTGAAATTGGCTGATTTCCCTGCAGATGTGACTGTAGTTGCTAAGGGAACACCAATCTTCCCACGTCTGGATATGGAAGAAGAAATCGCCTATATCAAGGAACAAATGGAAGGTAACAAACCAGCTGTCGAAAAAGAATGGAATCCAGATGAAGTTGAACTCAAACTAAACAAGGAAGAAATCAAGTTTGAAGACTTTGACAAGGTCGAAATCCGTGTCGCAGAAGTCAAAGAAGTTTCTAAAGTTGAAGGTTCTGATAAGCTGCTTCAATTCCGCTTGGATGCTGGGGATGGAGAAGATCGTCAAATTCTTTCAGGAATCGCAAAATACTATCCAAACGAACAAGAATTGGTCGGCAAAAAAGTTCAAATCGTTGCTAACCTCAAACCACGTAAAATGATGAAGAAATATGTCAGTCAAGGGATGATTCTCTCAGCTGAACATGATGGACAATTAACCCTTCTTACAGTTGATCCAGCTGTGCCAAACGGTAGTGTAATTGGGTAAAAATAGAGGCTCTATAATATTTGAATCTTTCTCTTTTTCCGTGGGTTTAAAAAGATAACATGGAGTGAAATATAGTCAAAAAGCCGTTGCAAAGCGGTTTTTTGTTATAATGAAGAGAAGAAGGTTAGAAATTAAAGGAGAAAAATTTGATGAGATACATAACTCTTGGTCAAGATGACAAAGAATTATCAGAAATTGTTCTCGGAATGATGAGAATAGAAGATAAGTCTGTAAAAGAAGTTGAAGAGCTTGTAGAAACAGCTCTTTTTGTTGGAATCAATGCCTTTGACTTGGCTGATATATATGGTCGTGGTCGTTGTGAAGAACTGTTAGGTCTTGTTCTAAAAAATCGTCCAGATTTAAGAAAAGAGATGTGGATTCAGTCCAAATGTGGCATTCGCATTGAAGAATTTACCTATTTTGATTTTTCTAAGGACTATATTATAAAATCAGTTGACGGAATTTTGCAAAGATTGAAGATTGATCATCTAGATAGCTTGCTTCTTCATCGACCAGATGCTTTGATGGAATCTGACCAAGTAGCAGAAGCCTTTGATCTTCTTTATAAACAAGGTAAAGTTCGAGATTTTGGAGTTTCTAATCAAAATCCTATGATGATGGAGTTACTTAAAAAAGATGTCAAGCAGCCGTTAGCTGTTAATCAGCTACAATTGAGTGCGGCTTTTACTCCAGGATTAGAATCAGGTTTTCATGTTAATATGGAAGGTAGTCAAGCAGCTATGCGAGATGGCAGCATTTTTGAATATTGCAAATTACACGATGTGGTCATTCAAGCATGGTCTGTCTTACAATTCGGGTATTTTAAAGGGAATTTTGTTGGAAATGAGAAATTTCAAGCTTTAAATCAAGTACTTGATCGTTTAGCTATTAAATATGGAGTAACCCCTTCAACTATTGCCATTTCTTGGATATTGCGTTATCCAGCAAAAATGCAGGCAGTCGTAGGTACAACAAATCCTAAGCATTTGAGAGAAGTTAGCCAAGCGACAAACTTTAGCTTAACAAGAAAAGAATGGTATGAAATTTATCTTGCTGCAGGGAATAATTTGCCGTAAGTAGAAGCAGATGTAAATAAATCACAGTCAAAAAACCGTTGCAAAGCGGTTTTTTTGTTATAATGAAGGGGAGAATTATTGATATTAAAGGAGAAAAACATGACATTTGAAGAAATTCTGCCTGGGTTAAAGGCTAAGAAAAAATATGTACGTACTGGATGGGGAGGTGCTGAAAACTATGTCCAACTTTTTGACACTATCGAGCAAAATGGTGTGGCTCTAGAGGTTACTCCTTATTTTTTGATTAACGTATCTGGCGAAGGAGAAGGTTTTTCCATGTGGAGCCCGACACCTTGTGATGTTTTGGCGACAGATTGGGTAGAAGTTCATGACTAGGCGTGTATTGATTACGGGAGTGAGTTCAGGGATCGGCCTAGCTCAGGCTCGACTCTTTTTAGAGAAGGGCTATCAAGTTTATGGAGTGGACCAAGGCGAAAATCCAGTTTTAGATGGTGATTTCTACTTTTTACAGAGAGATTTGACCTTGGACTTAGAGCCTATTTTTGATTGGTGTCCTCAGGTGGATGTTTTGTGCAATACTGCCGGAGTTTTGGATGATTACAAACCACTGTTGGAACAAACGGCGCAGGACATTCAAGAGGTTTTTGAAATCAACTATATGACTCCTGTTGAGTTGACTCGCTATTATTTGACACAAATGCTGGAGAATAAAAAAGGAATCATTATCAATATGTGCTCCATTGCTTCTAGCCTAGCAGGTGGCGGTGGACACGCTTATACTTCTTCGAAGCACGCCTTGGCTGGCTTCACCAAGCAGTTGGCTCTAGACTATGCAGAAGCTGGTATTCAGGTATTTGGTATCGCTCCAGGAGCAGTCAAGACAGCTATGACTGCTGCAGACTTTGAGCCAGGTGGCTTGGCTGATTGGGTTGCTAGTGAAACACCAATCAAGCGCTGGATTGAACCAGAGGACGTGGCAGAAGTCAGTCTCTTTTTGGCTAGTGGAAAGGCATCTGCCATGCAGGGACAAATTCTGACAATAGATGGTGGCTGGTCTTTGAAGTAGGAGGAGTTGGATGGAAATCAAAAATCATTTTGGAGTCTATGCTGTTTGCTATAAACATGGTTACCTTCTTTGTATTCAAAAAACAGCAGGTCCCTACAAAAATAGGTTAGACCTTCCCGGTGGAAGTCAGCAACTTGGTGAAGGACTGACGGAAACGCTGACTAGAGAAGTTATGGAAGAGACGGGATTTACTGTTAGAAGCTACTCTAATCCTCGAATCTACGATGTTTTCGTCAGGGAAGAGTTAAAAAATTTTATGGTTCACCATGTCATGGCCTTGTATGATGTTGAAATGAATGAGAGTGCACCTCAAGTTACGACTTCGGAAGCTGTGTCTGATGGTGCGAATGATTCACTAGGATATATTTGGATGGATATTCAAGAGATCACAGAAGAAAATGCATCGCCATTAGTCTTGAAGATTAAGTATGAATTATTAGGATTTCCAGAACTGGACAAGACTTCTTACATGAATTGGAAGGTGAATGGCTATGAAAAACCAACTTGCCCTTAGTGGAGAAAAACTTGATGAAAAAGTTTACCCACAACTATTTCATCATGTTGGCATGATTCGTGGGGAATATTTGTTGAGAGAACTTAATCAAAACATCCTATTAGTAAGTTGTCAGCAATTTGTAAAAGATTATCTAGAGACTATCTGCTCCCTGTACTCAGATGAAGAAGTTTGGTATCGTTTTTCTGAATTAACGAATACAGAAGCCAATTGTTTAGTGGGTACTAAAGAGTATTTTGATGAAAATCATCCCTTGTTTGGCTATAGAGGAACTAGGCGTTTGCTGGCGTGTCCGAATGAATTTCAGGATGAAGCACATGTCGTTACAGAAGTTTATCAAACCAATCCCAATCTATCTGTTATTTTCCTTTTGTCAATGATGCTGAGCAGTTAAAGCAAGCTATTACAGTGTTGCGTCAGCATGGTTTTACTGGAAAAGTAGGCACAATGATTGAATTGCCGTCAGCATATTTTGACTTAGACAGCATACTGGAAGCTGGTATTTCAAAGATTGTAGTTGGAATGAATGATTTGACTTCTTTTGTTTTTGCGACTGTGAGAAACAGTCAATGGCATGATATGGAAAATCCAATTATGTTAGATATGTTGAGACGGATGCAGAATAAAGCAAGGATGAAAAAGATTGATTTTGCTGTAGCAGGCTATCTGAATACTTCTTTCATACAAAAAACAAATCAGATGGGTATCGAATGCATTATCCACTATAGTTCTATTCCAGAGATTTTTAATTTAGAGATTGACCATCCAGACCATCTCAAACATATAAAAGAAGAAAGTAAGAAATTACAAAGGAGCACCCATGACACCGCAAGAAATGTGGAATGCCTACAAGAAAATCAATCCTTCGATTGGAGATGAAATCGATGCTTGGGCTTTTGGAGTGGAACTAGATCTTTTAGCAGATTTGGTTTTAAGAGGCGAAAAGACTGCAACAGCATCAGCCTACGACCTCTATGCACTAGAAGCCGAGTCTCTTCCTCAAGAAGGAACTTTTGATGTCATTTTAGATAGTCAAAATCAGGCTGTCTGTATTGTCGAAATTACAAGGGTTTCCGTTCAGCCTTTCAATCAAGTTTCTGCTGAACATGCCTTTAAGGAAGGGGAAGGCGACAAATCTCTGGCCTATTGGCGTCAGGTTCATGAGGAGGTTTTCACCGAGTGGATGAGCGAGGTAGGACTAATTTTTACGCCTGATAGCAAGGTTGTTTTAGAAGAATTTTGCAAGGTCTACCCACTGTAGACTGTTAGACGGAAGAAAGTTTTGGAAATCACCGTCCAATCCTTTTTTCTCCAGCAAAACATGATATAATAAGTTTGTTTGAAGAAGAGCTCTAGCTCTTAAACTTAGATAGGAGAAAACTATGCAAGCAGTTGAACATTTTATTAAGCAATTTGTTCCTGAACATTATGATTTATTTTTAGACTTGAGTCGTGAGACCAAGACGTTTTCTGGGAAGGTGACCATTACTGGTCAAGCACAGAGTGACCGTATTTCCCTTCACCAAAAAGACTTGGAGATTGCCTCTGTAGAAGTTGTAGGGGAAGCTCGCACATTCACAGTTGACCATGACAATGAAGCCCTTCATATTGAATTAGCTGAGGCTGGTCAAGTTGAAGTGGTTATCGCTTTCTCAGGAAAAATTACAGACAACATGACAGGGATTTACCCTTCTTATTACACAGTTGATGGAGTGAAGAAGGAAGTCTTGTCAACACAGTTTGAAAGCCATTTTGCTCGTGAAGCCTTCCCATGTGTGGATGAGCCAGAAGCCAAAGCAACCTTTGACCTCTCTCTACGTTTTGACCAAGCAGAAGGTGAGTTAGCCTTGTCTAACATGCCAGAAATCGAAGTGGAAAACCGTAAGGAAACAGGTATCTGGAAGTTTGAGACAACACCTCGCATGTCTTCTTACTTGTTAGCCTTTGTTGCGGGTGATTTGCAAGGTGTGACGGCTAAAACTAAAAACGGTACCCTTGTAGGTGTTTACTCAACCAAAGCTCACCCATTATCTAACCTTGATTTCTCACTAGATATCGCTGTTCGTTCCATTGAGTTTTACGAAGATTATTACGGAGTGAAATACCCAATTCCACAATCTCTCCACATCGCTCTTCCTGATTTTTCATCAGGTGCCATGGAAAACTGGGGTCTGGTAACTTACCGCGAAGTTTACTTGGTTGTGGATGAAAACTCAACCTTTGCTAGCCGTCAACAAGTTGCCCTTGTTGTGGCACATGAATTGGCTCACCAATGGTTTGGTAATCTCGTAACGATGAAATGGTGGGATGACCTCTGGCTCAATGAAAGCTTTGCGAACATGATGGAATACGTCTGTGTGGATGCTATTGAACCAAGCTGGAATATCTTTGAAGATTTCCAAACAGGTGGTGTTCCGTCTGCCTTGAAACGTGATGCTACTGATGGTGTTCAGTCTGTTCATGTGGAAGTCAAACACCCAGATGAAATCAATACGCTCTTTGACGGAGCTATCGTCTATGCCAAAGGAAGTCGCCTCATGCACATGCTTCGTCGTTGGCTAGGGGATGCCGATTTTGCCAAAGGTTTGCATGCCTACTTTGAAAAACATCAATACAGCAATACAATTGGTCGTGACCTTTGGAATGCTCTTGGTCAAGCGTCTGGACGTGATGTCGCAGCCTTTATGGATTCTTGGTTGGAACAACCTGGTTATCCAGTTCTCACTGTCAAAGTTGAAAATGATGTCTTGAAGATCTCACAAAAACAATTCTTTATCGGTGAGCACGAAGACAAGAACCGTCTCTGGGTTGTGCCACTCAATAGTAACTGGAAAGGCTTGCCTGATACACTCGAAACTGCAAGCATCGAAATTCCTGGCTACGCAGCACTTCTTGCTGAAAATGAAGGAGCTCTTCGTCTCAACACTGAAAATACAGCCCACTACATTACTTACTATCAAGGTGAATTACTGGCTGCTATTCTTTCAGAATTAGTAGAACTTGATAATACAAGCAAACTTCAAATCGTCCAAGAACGTCGCTTGCTTGCTGAAGCAGGACACATTTCTTATGCTGACTTGCTTCCAGTAGTGGATCAATTAGCACAAGAAGAATCTTACCTAGTTGTTGCTGCCGTTTCTCAAGTTATTACAGCCCTTGAACGCTTCATTGATGAAGGAACAGAGGCAGAAAAAGCCTTTAAAGCTCTTATTGCTAAACTGGCTCGTTACAACTATGACCGTCTTGGTTTTGAAGCCAAAGAGGGTGAATCTGATGAGGATGAATTGGTTCGTCAATTGACAATTTCCATGATGATTCGTTCAAATGACGCAGAAGCAAGTCAAGTTGCTAGCCAAATTTTCGCAGCCCACAAGGATCGTCTTGCAGGACTCCCAGCAGCCATTCGTTCACAAGTTCTCATCAATGAAATGAAACATCATGAGACTAAGGATTTGGTCGCAACTTATCTGGACCTTTACACTCATGCGACGGATGCGGTCTTCAAGCGCCAGTTGGCAGGAGCTCTTGCCTACAGTACAGATGCCGAAAACATTCAAACCCTTCTTGCAACTTGGAAAGACAAATTTGTGGTTAAACCACAAGACTTGTCAGCTTGGTATAATCATTTCCTATCTCATCAAGCAACCCAGGAAACAGCTTGGTCTTGGGCGCGTGAAAACTGGGATTGGATTAAGGCAGCTCTTGGAGGAGATATGAGCTTTGATAGTTTTGTTATCCTTCCTGCTCACGTATTTAAGACTCAGCAACGTTTGGCAGAGTACAAGAAATTCTTTGAACCGCAACTTTCTGACCTTGCTCTTAGCCGTAACATCGGTATGGGAATCAAGGAAATTGCAGCGCGTGTTGACTTGATTAACCGTGAAAAAGCTGCAGTGGAAGCAGTCGTTCTTCAATACGGAAATACATAAATAAGCCTAAAATAAAAAGAAAACTCAGCTATCTCATGTAAAATGCAGAGAGTTGAGTTTTTTTTAAGGCAAATTTGGTATAATGGTTTTAATAAGGAGGAGTTTCTCATGATAAAAATCTTATTGGTTGAGGATGATCTAGGCCTGTCAAATTCAGTATTTGACTTTTTAGACGATTTTGCGGATGTCATGCAGGTATTTGATGGGGAAGAAGGTCTCTACGAAGCTGAAAGTGGCGTCTATGACTTGATTTTGCTCGATTTAATGTTACCTGAAAAAAATGGCTTCCAAGTCTTGAAAGAATTGCGTGAAAAGGGAATTACGACACCAGTTCTGATTATGACTGCCAAGGAAAGCTTGGATGACAAGGGACATGGATTTGAATTGGGAGCAGATGATTATCTGACTAAACCTTTCTACCTAGAAGAACTCAAAATGCGAATTCAAGCCCTTCTCAAACGTTCAGGTAAATTTAATGAAAATACCTTGACTTATGGAAATATTGTGGTTAATTTGTCAACCAATACCGTTAAAGTCGAAGATACTCCTGTCGAATTGCTGGGAAAAGAGTTCGACTTACTGGTTTATTTCCTTCAAAATCAAAATGTTATTTTGCCTAAGACTCAGATTTTTGATCGGCTATGGGGATTTGATAGTGACACAACGATTTCAGTTGTCGAAGTTTATGTTTCTAAAGTCCGTAAGAAATTAAAAGGAACCACTTTTGCAGAGAACTTGCAAACCTTGCGCAGTGTTGGGTATATTTTAAAAGATGTTCAGTAAACTAAAAAAAACATGGTATGCGGATGACTTTAGTTATTTTATCCGCAACTTTGGTGTCTTCACTCTGATTTTCTCTACCATGACTCTGATTATTTTGCAGGTCATGCATTCGAGTCTTTATACTTCGGTGGATGATAAGCTTCATGGACTGAGTGAAAATCCTCAAGCAGTTATTCAGCTTGCTGTAAATAGGGCAACAGAAGAGATTAAAGATTTAGAGAATGCTGCTACAGATACTAGTAAGACTGATGTGAAACCCAATGTCAGTTCCAACACAGAAGTCATTCTTTTTGATAAGAATTTTACCCAGCTCCTTTCTGGAAACCGATTTTTGGGATTGGATAAGATTAAGTTAGAGAAAAAAGAACTAGGCCATATCTATCAGATTCAAGTTTTTAATAGCTATGGACAAGAAGAAATTTATCGCATGATTTTGATGGAAACGAATATTAGTTCGGTTTCAACCAATATCAAGTATGCGGCTGTCTTGATTAATACCAGTCAGTTGGAGCAGGCCAGTCAAAAGCATGAGCAATTGATTGTGATCGTGATGGCAAGTTTCTGGATTTTGTCTTTGCTTGCCAGTCTCTATCTAGCTAGGGTCAGTGTTCGTCCTCTGCTTGAGAGCATGCAGAAGCAGCAGTCCTTTGTGGAAAATGCTAGTCATGAGTTACGAACTCCACTTGCAGTTTTGCAAAATCGCTTAGAGACCCTTTTCCGTAAGCCAGAAGCTACCATTATGGATGTGAGCGAAAGTATTGCATCTAGTTTGGAAGAAGTCCGAAATATGCGGTTTTTGACGACGAACTTGTTGAATTTGGCTCGTAGAGATGATGGGATTAAGCCTGAACTTGCTGAAGTTCCAACTAGCTTTTTTAATACAACTTTCACAAACTATGAGATGATTGCTTCGGAAAATGATCGTGTCTTCCGTTTTGAAAATCGTATCCATCGAACGATTGTCACAGATCAGCTCCTTTTGAAACAACTGATGACCATTCTATTTGATAATGCTGTTAAGTATACTGAAGAGGATGGTGAAATTGATTTTCTTATCTCGGCGACCGATCGCAATCTGTATTTACTGGTTTCTGATAATGGAGTCGGTATTTCGACAGAAGATAAGAAGAAAATTTTTGACCGCTTTTATCGAGTGGACAAGGCTAGAACTCGTCAAAAAGGTGGTTTTGGTTTAGGATTATCCCTAGCCAAGCAAATTGTAGATGCTTTAAAAGGAACCATTACTGTTAAAGATAATAAACCAAAGGGAACAATCTTTGAAGTGAAGATTGCCATCCACACACCATCTAAAAAGAAAAAATAAAAATATCGCTCCAATTGGGGCGATATTTTGGATTTATCTTCTACGTTTTCGTTTGATAATAGACCGTTGAACTTTTAAAACAAGTAAGCTGGATCCGATTGCTGCGACAAAGGCAAGAGCAGTTGATAATTTTAATGCTAAAAAGATAAAACTAAAGATAGCAATACAGATACAAAAAACAGCGATATTAACAAAAAATAGGATTTCCTTGAGATTGGTATCAGATTGCGCTTCAGGTGTATAATCTTGATAGCGAGGAACCTGATGGCTTAATTCTTCTTGATAGTCTACCTCATAGGATTGTAATTTTCTTACGGGCATTATTCTCTCCTTAACAGTACATACCTATTTTATCATTTTTTCAGCAGAGAATTATTACAGAAAGGTTACAAAAAGAATAAAGTCCCTTTTCATTTTCAAAGAATGGCTGATTTTCCAGAAATATGGTATAATTTTTCTTATGGAAAAGATTATCATTACAGCAACTGCTGAAAGTATTGAACAAGTTAAACAACTGCTCGAAGCTGGCGTGGACCGTATCTATGTTGGTGAGAAAGATTTTGGCCTTCGTCTGCCAACAACCTTTAGTCATGACCAATTGCGTGAAATTGCTAAGCTGGTTCATGATGATGGTAAAGAATTGATCGTTGCAGTCAATGCCCTCATGCACCAAGATATGATGGACCGTATCAAGCCTTTCCTGGACTTCTTAGAAGAAATTAAGACAGATTACATTACGATTGGGGATGCAGGTGTCTTTTATGTGGTCAACCGCGATGGTTATTCCTTTAAGACCATCTATGATGCTTCAACCATGGTGACAAGCAGCCGTCAGATCAACTTCTGGGGACAAAAGGCTGGCGCATCTGAGGCTGTTTTGGCGCGTGAAATTCCATCAGCTGAACTTTTCAAAATGCCAGAGATTTTGGAAATTCCTGCTGAAGTTTTGGTTTACGGAGCTAGTGTCATCCATCATTCTAAGCGTCCGCTCTTGCAAAATTACTATAACTTCACGCATATCGATGATGAAAAGACTCGCAAGCGTGATCTTTTCTTGGCAGAGCCAAGTGACCCCGAGAGCCATTACTCTATCTTTGAAGATAATCATGGAACCCACATCTTTGCCAATAACGACCTTGATTTGATGACAAAATTGACAGAATTGGTAGAGCATGGTTTCACTCACTGGAAACTAGAAGGGCTCTACACACCTGGTCAGAACTTTGTTGAGATTGCAAAACTCTTTATCCAAGCGAGTAGCTTGATTCAAGAGGGCAACTTTAGCCATGACCAAGCCTTCTTGCTGGATGAAGAAGTTCGTAAACTTCACCCTAAAAACCGATTCCTTGATACAGGATTTTATGATTACGATCCTGACATGGTTAAATAGAGTAAATGGATAGTTGAGAGAAGGAAGATGCAAACATTTCTTCTCTCAATTTTTCTTATTCTCCAATATTTTCAAAAAAATAAGTAGGCTAGGATGCTCTGTTTGCTGGGATTTTTAAGAAAAGTAACCTTCTTGAGTTTAAAAATTATCCCATGTTTGCAGGTGCCAAATGTCCCTTTTTTTGGTATAATTTTTTATAATGAAAACGATTGGTAATCGCTATGTTGTGGTGGATTTAGAGGCAACTAGCACAGGTAGTAAGGCTAAAATTATCCAAGTGGGAATTGTAGTGATTGAGGATGGAAAAATCGTCGATCACTATACGTCGGATGTCAATCCACATGAACCTTTGGATGCTCATATCAAAGAACTGACAGGACTGACAGACAAACGTCTGGCGCAAGCACCTGATTTTTCGCAAGTTGCCAGAAAAATCTTTGACTTGGTGAAGGATGGGATTTTTGTAGCCCATAATGTTCAGTTTGATGCCAATCTCTTGGCGGAAAATTTATTTTTTGAAGGCTATGAACTAAGAAATCCTCGTGTTGATACGGTCGAATTGGCTCAGGTCTTTTTCCCTGAACTGGAAAAATATAGTTTACCGATTTTGTGTCGAGAATTAGGAATTCCTCTAAAGCACGCTCACACAGCCCTTTCAGATGCCCAAGCTACTGCAGAATTACTCCTTTTTTTACGGGAAAAGATGGCCCAACTTCCTAAAGGACTCTTGGAACGCTTGCTGGAAATGGCTGATGCTCTCTTATATGAGTCCTACCTGGTTATTGAAGAAATTTTTCGCAGTCAATCTATCCTGAATTCACCAGACTTGGTCGAAGTTCAAGGGCTATATTTCAAGAAAACTGGAGCTCCCTTGGAGCCACGAAAACTGTCCCAAGATTTTTCTAAGAATATTTCTCTGTTGAACCTTGAAGTGCGGGAACAACAAGAAAGTTTTGCTAAAGAGGTTGGTTTGCTATTGGAAGATGAGCCTGTCTCATTAATTCAAGCGCCGACAGGGATTGGGAAAACCTATGGCTATCTCTTACCCGCTTTATCTCAAGCCAAAGAGTGTCAAATTGTTCTTAGCGTTCCGACAAAGATTCTTCAAAATCAAATCATGGAAGAAGAAGGTAGACGTCTTAAGGAAGTGTTCCATATAGATATTTATAGTTTAAAGGGGCCTCAAAATTATCTGAAGCTGGATGCCTTTTATCGTTCCTTGCAGGAAAATGATGAAAATCGCTTATTTAGACGCTTTAAAATGCAACTCTTGATCTGGCTGACTGAGACAGAGACAGGAGATTTGGATGAAATCGGGCAACTCTACCGTTACCAACATTTTCTGACAGATATTCGTCATGATGGGAATTTATCATCTAAAAGCTTATTTGTGACGGAAGATTTTTGGAAACGTAGTCAAGAAAGGGCACAAACCTGCAAGCTTTTAGTGACCAATCATGCCTATCTTGTAACCAGACTGGAAGATAATCCTGAATTTGTCAGTGATCGTTTATTGATTATTGATGAAGTCCAAAAAGTTTTGTTGGCCCTAGAAAATCTGCTTCAAGAGACCTACGATATCCAGTCTATTATCGATTTGCTTGATAAGGCTTTACTGGAGGAGCAAAATAAGGTTCAGCAACGAATACTAGAAAGTATTCGCTTTGAGTGCCTCTACTTGATAGAACAATTTCAGTCTGGCAAATCTATGAAAAATATCTTAGATTCTCTTGCCAATCTCCATCAGTATTTTTCAGAATTAGAGGTAGAAGGCTTTGGGGAACTGGTCCGCTATTTTACAGCTGACCGATATTACTGGATTGAAGCAACTGAAACGAGTCAAAAGAAAATTCAGATTTCTTCTACAAAATCAGGTCGTATTCTCCTATCTTCTTTAATACCTAATTCATGTCAAGTCTTGGGAGTGTCGGCTACTCTTGAGATTAGTCAGAGAGTTTCTTTGGCAGATCTTTTAGGCTATCCTGAAGCCAAATTTGTCAAGATTGAGACTCGGGGAAAACAGGATCAAGAAGTGATCTTGGTCAAAGATTTCCCCTTGGTAACAGAAACCTCCTTAGAAGTTTACGCCAAAGAGGTAGCTGCTTTACTAGTGGAAATTCAAGCTTTCCAGCAACCGATTTTAGTTCTCTTTACTGCTAAAGACATGCTTCTAGTAGTATCGGATTTACTTCCAGTTAGCCACTTGGCCCAGTATAAAAATGGGGATGTTCATCAACTGAAGAAACGCTTTGAAAAAGGTGAACAACAAATCCTGCTTGGTGCAGCAAGTTTTTGGGAGGGAGTTGATTTTTCAAGTCATCCTTTTGTGATTCAAGTTGTACCAAGACTTCCTTTCCAAAATCCTCAAGAGTCCTTGACGAAAAAGATTAATCAGGAACTGAATCAAGAAGGGAAAAATGCCTTTTATGATTATCAGTTGCCAATGGCCATTATTCGTTTAAAGCAAGCTTTGGGAAGAAGTATGAGACGCGAACACCAACGTTCCTTAACCCTTATTTTGGATAGGAGAATTGTCGGAAAGCGATATGGCAAACAAATTGTGACTTCTCTAGCAAAAGAAGCGACTGTTAAAACCGTCTCTCAATCCGAAGTTGATGAGGCTATTGATAAATTTTTAAATGAACTTTGATAAATAGTATTGTATGAAAGTATAAGGTTAGCATATATGAAACGTTCTCTCGACTCAAGAGTCGATTATAGTTTGCTCTTGCCAGTATTTTTTCTACTGGTTATTGGTGTGGTGGCTATTTATATAGCTGTTAGTCATGATTATCCAAATAATATTCTGCCCATTTTAGGGCAGCAGGTCGCCTGGATTGCCTTGGGGCTTGTGATTGGTTTTATCGTCATGCTCTTCAATACAGAGTTTCTTTGGAAGGTGACCCCCTTTCTATATATTTTAGGCTTGGGACTTATGGTCTTACCTATCGTCTTTTATAATCCAAGCTTAGTTGCATCTACGGGCGCTAAAAACTGGATTTCAGTAAATGGCATCACCTTGTTCCAACCGTCAGAGTTTATGAAGATATCCTACATTCTCATGCTAGCTCGTGTGATTGTCCAATTTACAAAAAAACATAAGGAATGGAGACGCACAGTTCCATTGGACTTTTTGTTAATTTTTTGGATGATTCTCTTTACCATTCCAGTACTAGTTCTTTTAGCACTTCAAAGTGACTTGGGGACGGCTTTGGTTTTTGTGGCCATTTTCTCAGGAATCGTTTTATTATCAGGGGTTTCTTGGAAAATTATTATTCCAGTATTTGTGACTGCTGTAACAGGAATTGCTGGTTTTCTAGCCATCTTTATCAGTAAGGACGGTCGTGCTTTTCTCCATCAACTGGGAATGCCGACCTACCAAATCAACCGTATTTTGGCTTGGCTTAATCCTTTTGATTTTGCTCAAACAACCACTTACCAGCAGGCTCAAGGGCAAATTGCAATTGGGAGTGGTGGCTTATTTGGTCAAGGTTTTAATGCTTCTAATCTGCTTATTCCAGTTCGAGAGTCGGATATGATTTTCACGGTCATTGCAGAAGATTTTGGCTTTATTGGCTCTGTCCTTGTTATCGCCCTTTATCTCATGCTGATTTACCGTATGTTGAAGATTACTCTTAGATCAAATAACCAGTTCTATACTTATATTTCCACAGGTTTGATTATGATGTTACTCTTCCATATCTTTGAGAATATCGGTGCTGTGACGGGCTTGCTTCCTTTGACGGGGATTCCCTTGCCTTTTATTTCTCAAGGGGGATCGGCTATTATCAGTAATCTGATTGGTGTGGGCTTACTTTTATCTATGAGTTACCAGACCAATCTAGCTGAAGAAAAGAGCGGAAAAGTCCCATTCAAGCGGAAAAAGGTTGTATTAAAACAAATCAAATAAGGAGAAAATCATGGTAAAAGTAGCAGTTATGTTGGCTCAGGGCTTTGAAGAAATTGAAGCTTTGACAGTTGTGGATGTTTTGCGTCGGGCAAATATCACTTGTGATATGGTTGGGTTTGAAGAGCAAGTGACTGGTTCGCATGCAATCCAAGTCAGAGCAGATCGTGTCTTTGATGGTGATTTATCAGACTATGATATGGTTGTTCTTCCTGGCGGCATGCCTGGTTCTGCACATTTGCGCGATAATCAGGCCTTGATTCAAGAGTTGCAAAGCTTCGAGCAAGAAGGAAAAAAACTAGCAGCCATTTGTGCTGCGCCAATTGCCCTCAATCAAGCAGGGCTATTGAAAAACAAGCAGTACACTTGTTATGATGGTGTTCAAGAGCAAATTTTTGATGGTCACTACGTCAAGGAAACAGTAGTGGTAGATGGTCAATTGACAACCAGTCGAGGTCCCTCGACAGCCCTTGCCTTTGCCTACGAGCTGGTAGAGCAATTAGGAGGAGATGCAGAGACTTTACGAACAGGAATGCTCTATCGAGATGTCTTTGGTAAAAATCAGTAAAACGGGAGTCAAACTCTCGTTTTTTATGTGGAAAACTCAGGGAAATCATCGCTTTTTTCATAAAAAAATGCTATAATGAAGGGTATGAAATATCACGATTATATCTGGGATTTAGGTGGAACTTTACTGGATAATTACGAAACTTCAACAGCTGCATTTGTTGAAACATTGGCATTGTATGGCATCACACAAGACCATGACAGTGTCTATCAGGCTTTAAAGGTTTCTACTGATTTTGCGATTGAGACATTCGCTCCCAACTTAGAGAATTTTTTAGAAAAATACAAGGAAAATGAAGCCAGAGAGCTTGAACATCCGATTTTGTTTGATGGAGTTTCTGATTTATTGAAAGATATCTCCAATCAAGGTGGCCGTCATTTTTTGGTATCTCATCGTAATGATCAGGTCTTGGAAATTTTAGAAAAAACCTCTATAGCAGCTTATTTTACAGAAGTGGTGACTTCTAACTCAGGCTTTAAGAGAAAACCAGATCCTGAGTCCATGATTTATTTAAGAGAAAAGTATCAGATTAGCTCTGGTCTTGTTATTGGTGATCGACCAATTGATATCGAAGCCGGGCAAGCTGCAGGACTAGCTACCCACTTGTTTACCAGTATCGTGAATTTAAGACAAGTATTAGACATGTAAGAAAAAGGAAAAAGATGACAGAAGAAATCAAAAATCTGCAGGCACAAGATTATGATGCCAGTCAAATTCAAGTTTTAGAGGGCTTAGAGGCTGTTCGTATGCGTCCAGGGATGTATATCGGGTCAACCTCAAAAGAAGGTCTTCACCATCTAGTCTGGGAAATTGTTGATAACTCAATTGATGAGGCCTTGGCAGGATTTGCTAGCCATATTCAAGTCTTTATTGAGCCAGATGATTCGATTACAGTTGTTGATGATGGACGTGGGATCCCCGTCGATATTCAGGAAAAAACAGGTCGACCTGCCGTTGAGACTGTCTTTACTGTTCTTCACGCTGGAGGAAAGTTTGGCGGTGGCGGATATAAGGTCTCAGGTGGTCTTCACGGAGTGGGGTCCTCAGTAGTTAATGCCCTTTCAACTCAATTAGACGTTCATGTCCACAAAAATGGTAAGATTCATTACCAAGAATACCGTCGTGGTCATGTTGTTGCAGACCTTGAGGTGGTTGGAGATACGGATAAAACGGGAACAACAGTTCACTTCACACCGGACCCAGAAATCTTTACGGAAACAACAACCTTTGATTTTGATAAATTAAATAAACGGATTCAAGAGTTGGCCTTTCTAAATCGCGGTCTTCAAATCTCCATTACAGATAAGCGTGAAGGTTTGGAGCAAACCAAGCATTATCATTATGAAGGTGGGATTGCTAGTTACGTTGAATATATCAACGAGAACAAGGATGTTATCTTTGATACACCAATCTACACAGATGGTGAGATGGATGATATCACAGTCGAAGTAGCCATGCAGTACACAACGGGTTACCATGAAAATGTCATGAGTTTCGCCAATAATATTCATACCCATGAAGGTGGAACGCATGAACAAGGTTTCCGTACAGCCTTGACTCGTGTTATCAACGATTATGCTCGTAAAAATAAGTTACTGAAAGATAATGAAGATAATCTAACAGGGGAAGATGTCCGCGAAGGATTAACTGCAGTTATCTCAGTTAAACACCCAAATCCACAGTTTGAAGGACAGACCAAGACCAAATTGGGAAATAGCGAAGTGGTCAAGATTACCAATCGTCTCTTCAGCGATGCCTTTTCTGATTTCCTCATGGAAAATCCACAGATTGCCAAGAGAATTGTGGAAAAAGGAATTTTGGCCGCCAAAGCTCGTGTTGCTGCCAAGCGTGCGCGTGAAGTCACTCGTAAAAAATCTGGTTTGGAAATTTCCAACCTTCCAGGGAAACTAGCAGACTGTTCTTCTAACAATCCTACTGAAACAGAACTCTTCATCGTCGAAGGAGACTCAGCTGGTGGATCAGCAAAATCTGGTCGTAACCGTGAATTTCAAGCAATCCTTCCAATTCGCGGTAAGATTTTGAACGTTGAAAAGGCAAGTATGGATAAGATTCTAGCTAACGAAGAAATTCGTAGTCTTTTCACAGCGATGGGAACAGGATTTGGTGCAGAATTTGATGTTTCAAAAGCTCGTTACCAAAAACTTGTTTTGATGACCGATGCCGATGTCGATGGAGCCCACATTCGTACTCTTCTTTTAACCTTGATTTATCGTTATATGAAACCAATTCTAGAAGCTGGTTATGTCTATATTGCCCAACCACCAATCTATGGAGTCAAGGTTGGAAGTGAGATTAAAGAATATATCCAGCCAGGAGCAGACCAAGAAATCAAACTCCAAGAAGCCTTAGCCCGCCACAGTGAAGGTCGTGCCAAACCAACTATTCAGAGGTATAAAGGTCTGGGTGAAATGGACGATCATCAGTTATGGGAAACAACAATGGATCCCGAGCATCGCTTGATGGCTAGAGTTTCTGTGGATGACGCAGCTGAGGCAGATAAAATCTTTGATATGTTGATGGGGGATCGAGTAGAGCCTCGTCGTGAATTTATCGAAGAAAATGCCGTCTATAGTACACTTGATGTCTAAAAAATCGGGAGAAGTAGTTCCCTTGGTCAAAAAAATATGATATAATCATTACGATTGTTTCAAGTAAAAAAGGAGTTTAATATGTCTGGTAGACTAGTATTTTATCTTGCAATTGCAGTTGCAGTTTTCTTAGTGATTGCCTATGCTATCGCAATCTACGTACGAAAACGCAATGAAAGTAAATTAGCAATTTTAGAAGAGAAAAAAGAAGAGCTGTACAATCTTCCAGTAAACGATGAAGTTGAAGCTGTAAAAAACATGCATTTAATTGGACAAAGTCAAGTGACTTTCCGTGAATGGAACCAAAAATGGGTTGACCTATCTCTTAACTCTTTTGCTGATATTGAAAATAATCTTTTTGAAGCAGAAGGCTATAACAACTCATTCCGTTTTTTCAAGGCAAGTCATCAAATCGACCAAATCGAGAGTCAAATTACCTTGATTGAAGAAGATATTGCGGCAATTCGTAATGCTTTGGCAGATTTGGAGAAACAAGAGTCTAAAAATAGTGGACGTGTTCTTCATACCTTGGACTTGTTTGAAGAGTTGCAACACCGAGTGGCTGATCATTCTGAAGAATATGGCCAAGGTTTATCAGAAATCGAAAAACAATTGGAAAATATCCAATCAGAGTTTTCTCAGTTTGTTACTTTGAACACTTCAGGTGACCCAGTAGAAGCTGCTGTGATTTTGGATAATGCTGAAAATCATATCTTGGCTTTGAGTCACATAGTTGATCGCCTGCCAGCGATTGAAAAAACATTATCTAAAGAGCTACCTGATCAATTGGAAGATTTGGAGGATGGTTACCGTAAACTTTTAGATGCTAATTATCATTTTGCTGAAACGGATATTGAATCTCGCTTCCAATTGCTTTATGAAGCTTTAAAGAAAAACCACGAAAATATTGCACAATTAGAGTTGGATAATGCTGAGTATGAAAATACTCAAGTTCAAGAAGAAATCAATGCACTCTATGATATCTTTACACGAGAAATCGCAGCTCAAAAAGTAGTAGAAGGCTTAGTTGCAACCCTTCCTACATATTTGAAACACATGAAAGATAGTAATGCTGTTTTAGTGGAAGATATTCAACGATTGAGTAACAATTACCTACTATCTGAAACGGATGTTAGTCATGTTCATAGATTACAAGCTGAGTTAGAATCTTTAGAAGAATCTGTATTGGAATTAACTTCTGAACAAGAGGAACATTCTGAGCCTTATTCATTGCTTGAAGATCGTTTGGAAAACTTACAAGCGACTTTGAAGGAAATTGAAGATGAACAAGTTTCGGTTAGTCAACGTCTTGCTCAGATTGAAAAAGATGATATTAATGCTCGCCAGAAGGCAAATGTTTATGTTAATCGTCTTCACACAATTAAGAGATATATGGAAAAACGTAATCTTCCAGGTATTCCTCAGAATTTCTTACAGTTGTTCTTTACAGCAAGTAACCATACCGAAGAGTTGATGGCTGAACTAGAAGAAGCTCGGGTCAATATCGAAGCTGTGAACCGGATGCTTGAAATTACAACCAATGATATGGAAGCACTTGAAGAAGAAACCTATAATATTGTTCAATATGCAACGTTGACAGAACAATTGCTACAGTATTCGAACCGTTACCGCTCATTTGATGAACGAATTCAAGAAGCTTTTAATGAATCATTAGAAATTTTTGAAAAAGAATTTGATTATCATGCTTCATTTGATAAGATTTCGCAAGCTTTGGAAGTTGCAGAACCAGGTGTAACCAACCGTTTTGTCACTTCATACGAAAAAACACGTGAGACGATTCGTTTCTAACATAATAAAAAGATTTGGTTCTGTGATAAGCAGCATCAAATCTTTTTATTTATTTATTGTTTTTAAAAATACCCAGTTACCAATTGATTTTAATCCGTATTCTAAGTCCATATAGTCCAGTAATACATAATCGTTTTTTTCGTAGAATGAGGCATTTCTAGCTGTACTAGTTATGAGTCCCAAGTGTTTACAGCCTTTTGATTTGACATAAGGTTCAATCCCTTGTGTCAGAAAAGTACTGCCTATTCCCTGTCCCTTACTTGCTGTATTGACAGCTAAGGCCATCAAATACCAATCAAACTCTCCAAATTCTTCTAAATGTTTTTTGGAACGTTTTACAAAGTCAAAGTATTTAAGGAGATTTTGTGGTCGAATGTAGCGAAAAATGTTTGTTCCTCCATTTCGTAGATAGGATAGTATACAGAAATCTTTTTGTTGCAAAAGGGCGACTGCAAGTAAGTCTCCATCCTGTTCCGCAATTAAACAGTTTCCCTTCTTAATATAGACTCTAGTAAGCAGAATTTGCAATGTTTCTACAAAAGCAGGATAGGAGTCAGGTTTCTTCAAATCATCAGTTATAATCGTTAAAAAGGGATAGTCAAGAAAGGAATTGGCTAATAATTTTCCAATTTTTTCGCTTTCTTCAATTCTTGCCTCTCGATATATGATGTCTCCCATGCTTGTCTCCTTAATTATCTATAAAATCTTGTATGATAAGATCTCAAGATAAAAAATTGGAGATGATCCAAAAAGCAAGTTAGAACCTCGTTTTGTACTATAAGGTCCAAAAAGCTTTTTAAACTCTCCAATTTTTTATTTGATTGGAATCGAAATTCCAATTAATTTTTCTGAATAGAGGGTTTTGATATTGGCCTCATCAATAGAGTCCTTATCAATTTTACGTTTCAAGAAAAACTCTTGGATGGCTTCGATTTCAGTTTCTCGAATAGCACGGTGTTTGTTTGAGATGAGGATTTCATAGTGAAGCGGAGCATGGGTAAAAATAACATCTGTATTTCCAGCAGAATAGACCTCAACAAGGGTTGCATCTGTACTCTCTAGCTGGCTTTTTACAAGTTGCGAGTGTGAGTTTGTCGTATTGATAAGCTTCATAACATTTCCTCCGATTTTCTAATTCTATTATAGCACTTTTTGAATAAAGTAGCTTGATTTAGTCAATCTTATGCTGTTTTTTCCAAGATTGGATGGCCCATTTATGACTACCACGTTTGAGATTTTCAATAGCCTCGTCAATAGGGAACCAGGCAATATGATTAAAGTCCTCTAGTGGTTTTTGCACTTCTTTGAAAGAAGTCGCTTCATAGAGGTAGGCAGGATTGTAGTAGTAGGTGTCACGATGACGAGAATAGAAATATTCATCAGCTTGTCCGTAATAGGTACCAATTTCAGCTGTGAAGCCGAGCTCTTCAATCAATTCACGTTTTAGGGCTTCCTGATGGTTTTCACCTGCTTCAATTTCGCCACCTGGTAAGAACCAAGCACCATTGGGTGCTTGAACAAGAACAATTTGTTTTTGTTCTGCATCAGGGATAACTGCATATACGCCATAGCGTGAAACATAGTCTGTATTTGCTTTCTTTTCTCCGAAAGTTGGGTTTGCCATTTCATTTTCCTCATTATCTATTATCTTTATTATTATCTTAATGGACAAAGGCCAAGCTGTCAAGAATTTATAGTTATTCTAGTAAAAAAGAGCAGAAAATGTTCATTTTCTACTCCTTTTCTATAGGATTTATACTTCTTTTTCAGAAGTTTTTACTTCAGCTTTTTTGGCAGATTTGATTTGAATGTTGCCCTTGCTAGTCATCACTGCCTTTAGGTCTTTTTCGCTTGGATTTTCAAGGTAGTAGTCAGTGATTGCGTCCTCAATATAGTCTTGAATAGTACGACGAAGTGGGCGTGCTCCCATTTTTGGATCATAACCGAGGTCAACCAATTTTTCCTTGACCTTTTCAGTTACATCTAAATGAATGTTGTTGCTAGAAAGGCGCTTGTTAACGTCTGCAAGCATAAGTTCGACAATCTGAAGGAGGTTGTCCTTGCTGAGAGCCTTAAATTCGATAATACCATCAAAACGGTTCATAAACTCTGGGCTAAAAAAGTTACCGAGTTCACCAAGAACAGAGTTGGTACGTCCTTCGCGAGCTGCCCCAAATCCAACGCTGGCTTCTGCCTTACCTGTACCTGCATTTGAAGTCATGATGATGATGGCATCCTTGAAGCTAACGGTGCGTCCTTGCCCATCTGTCAAACGACCATCGTCTAAGACCTGGAGGAACATGTGCATAACATCTGGATGGGCTTTCTCTACTTCATCGAGAAGTATAAGAGAATATGGATTGCGGCGAACTTTTTCAGTTAATTGCCCAGCCTCATCATAGCCAACATAACCTGGAGGGGCACCGACCAACTTAGCCACACTGTGTTTTTCCATATATTCACTCATGTCAAAGCGAATCATACTGTCAGCAGAACCAAAGAGTTCGATAGCTAGTTGTTTGGAAAGTTCTGTCTTACCGACGCCAGTTGGTCCGACGAAGAGGAAGCTTCCAATTGGACGGTTAGGCGTACCGAGACCGACACGATTCCGGCGAATAGCCTTGGCAATCTTATCGACAGCATCGTCTTGTCCAATAACATGAGACTTGAGGTCTTCTGCTAGATGGATAAGTTGAGATTGTTCTTTCTCTTTCAAATCACCAACAGGGATATTGGTTTTCTGCTCGATAATATGCTCAATGGTTTTTTCACTGATGATAGGAGTATCCTGGTCTGTGACCTTTTTCTTTTGCATTTCCTTATACTTGGCAATCTGGTCACGGAAGTAGGCGGCCTTCTCAAAATCTTCTTCTCGTGTAGCTTGAGATTTAAGATTTTCAGCCTCAATCAAGCGCTGATCGATTACTTTAGGATCCACAAAATTCAAGGTCAAGTTCATTTTAGAACCAGCTTCATCCAGGAGGTCGATGGCTTTGTCTGGTAAGAAGCGATCTTGGATGTAGCGATTGGAAAGAGTTGCAGCTGCTTCGATAGCAGCATCGGTATACTGAACGTGGTGGTAGTCTTCGTATTTCTTTTGAATGCCTTTGAGGATAGTAATTGTTTCCTCCACTGTTGGTTCATCGACCTTAACAGGTTGCATACGACGCTCTAAGGCAGCATCCTTTTCAATGATACGGTATTCATTGAGGGTAGTAGCACCGACCAATTGCAGTTCCCCACGAGCAAGGGCGGGCTTGAGGATATTTCCTGCATCCATATTGCCATCGCCTGCAGAACCAGCACCGACAATTTCATGGATTTCATCGATAAAGAGGATGATGTCCTCACGTTTTCGAATTTCTTCCATGAGTTTTTGCATGCGTTCTTCAAATTGTCCACGGATACCCGTTCCTTGAACCAAGCTAACTACATCTAGACGGATGACTTGTTTACCTTGGAGTTTATGTGGAACATCGCCATCAACGATTTTCTGAGCTAGACCTTCGACAACGGCAGTTTTTCCGACACCTGGTTCACCGATAAGAACAGGATTATTCTTTGTTCTGCGATTGAGAATCTCAATAACACGGATAATTTCATCGTCGCGCCCAATAACGGGGTCAATATCTCCACGACGGGCAATTTCAGTTACGTTGATACCAAATTCTTCCAGCAGGCCTTTTTCTTGGCTTGGAGGCGGAGTTTGAGCAGATTCACGATTTTGGGAACCATAACCGCCGTTTCCACCGTAACCTCCACCTGATTGGGTTGGAGGAGTCGGAGGAGTATTGCTAGAAGGTCTAAAATTGTTTAGGTCATTGAAGAAATCACCAAAGGGATCAAAGTCACGATTATTCAGATCCGTCATACCTTTAAAGAGGCTATTGTTAGGATCTGTCTTGATAATCTTATAGCAGTTTTGACAGAGGTCAATTTGTTTTTGCTTTCCATTGAGATTGGTATAAAGATGAATTGTTGAGTCATTGATTTTACAGTTTTGACAAAGCATACATCTACCTCATTTCTTTCTTTAGCCTGACCTGTCCAAAGGTCAATAATAGTCAAATTTCTATACTCTCATTATAACAGGATTGGGGTGTAAAGCAAGTAAAAAGATTGCAGCTTTGAGAAGTTGTTACAATGAAAATTTTTGTGAATTTGGACTAAAAAAATCCTATTTGTGAGACAAAAAGGATTTTGGTTAGACATGCAGGGTGTAATCCCAGCTTGTTTTGTATTAGTAAAGGAGTTCGTAAATCTCCATTGCAATCAAGTCAATGCTGTCAAACGTATAAGTTTCGCGAGCTTCGACATCACGAAGGGTAAAGATTGAGCCGTTTTCTTCGTCGTGGCTGTATGCAACTTCTGCAACAACAACTCCTTCGCGTTCAAAATTACGTTTTAAATTTCCGCCGTCTTTTGCCATTGCTTCAAGGCGGTTGATGATTCTAACCAAATGTGATTCCATTTTGATTCTCCTTCATTTCTTATCGTTACTATTTTACCATAAAGGAGGCAAACTTGCCTAGAAAAAACTAAGATTTCTCGCTAATTCTACCAGCTTAAAGTTTTTTTGAATAAATTAGACAAAAGATTTGAATTTTAATTCAAATTATGTTATAATCATACAGTATTCTATTTTAGAAAGCAGTGTGACTATGAATTTTTCTTTTTTACCTAAGTATTTACCTTATTTTAACTATGGGGCTGTCGTGACGGTTCTCATTTCTATCTGTGTAGTCTTTTTAGGAACCATTTTGGGTGTTGTCTTGGCTTTTGGGCAACGTTCAAAACTTAAACCTCTTGTCTGGCTCGCCAACTTGTACGTTTGGATTTTCCGCGGGACACCGATGATGGTTCAGATTATGATTGCCTTTGCTCTTATGCATATCAATGCTCCGACTATTCAGGTTGGGATTTTGGGTGTTGATCTTTCTCGTCTGATTCCAGGGATTTTGATTATTTCTATGAACAGTGGTGCCTATGTTTCTGAGACTGTTCGTGCAGGAATAAATGCGGTTCCTAAGGGGCAGTTAGAGGCAGCTTATTCTTTAGGGATTCGTCCTAAAAATGCGATGCGCTATGTGATTTTGCCACAAGCTATCAAAAATATCTTGCCAGCATTGGGAAACGAATTTATCACCATTATCAAGGATAGTTCCCTTTTATCAGCTATCGGTGTTATGGAGTTATGGAATGGGGCTACAACAGTTTCTACAACAACCTATCTACCTCTGACACCACTTTTATTTGCAGCCTTTTATTACTTGATTATGACTTCTATTTTGACAGTAGCCTTGAAAGCTTTTGAAAAACGTATGGGACAAGGAGATAAAAAATAATGGCAGAAACCTTGATAAAAATCGAAAATTTACATAAATCCTTTGGCAAGAATGAAGTATTGAAGGGCATCAACCTTGAGATTAAAAGAGGAGAAGTTGTCGTTATCATCGGTCCTTCAGGGAGCGGAAAATCTACCTTGCTTCGCTCTATGAATTTGTTGGAAGAAGCGACCAAGGGGAAGGTTATCTTTGAAGGAGTCGATATTACGGACAAGAAGAATGACCTGTTTGCCATGCGTGAGAAGATGGGGATGGTTTTCCAACAATTTAACCTCTTTCCTAATATGACTGTGATGGAAAATATCACCTTGTCTCCTATCAAGACCAAAGGTGAAAGTAAGGAAGTTGCTGAGAAGAGAGCCCAAGAGCTTTTAGAAAAAGTTGGTTTGCCAGATAAGGCAGACGCTTACCCACAGAGTTTGTCAGGTGGCCAGCAACAGCGGATTGCCATCGCGCGTGGTTTAGCTATGGAACCTGATGTTTTGCTCTTTGACGAGCCAACTTCAGCCCTGGACCCTGAGATGGTTGGAGAAGTTCTGGCTGTTATGCAAGACCTAGCCAAGTCAGGAATGACCATGGTTATCGTAACACATGAGATGGGGTTTGCCCGTGAGGTTGCAGACCGTGTCATCTTTATGGCAGACGGTGTGGTTGTTGAAGATGGAACACCTGAACAGATTTTTGAACAAACCCAAGAACAACGGACTAAAGACTTCTTGAGTAAGGTTTTATAAGTTAGCTTTGTTTAGCTATTTGTAGCCAACTTTACATATAAAATATAGATTAATGAAAAGCTCGACTCGAGCTTTTTCTTATAGTTTGAAACTATAGGATAGCCTAGGAAAGAAGTGTTAGAGGGGACCAACAGTTTTTGGTATAATGGAAGATATTTGAAAGAAAAGAGAAGTGATATGACACAGATTATTGATGGGAAGGCTCTAGCAGCTAAGTTACAAGGACAGCTGACTGAAAAGACTGAAATATTAAAGGAGGAAACGGGGCTAGTACCTGGTTTGGTAGTGATTTTGGTTGGGAACAACCCTGCCAGCCAAGTCTACGTTCGTAACAAGGAGAGGTCAGCCCTTGCGGCTGGATTTCGTAGTGAAGTTGTGCGAGTTCCAGATACCATTAGTCAAGCTGAATTGTTAGACTTGATTGCCAAATACAATCAAGATTCAGCTTGGCATGGGATATTGGTCCAGTTACCATTACCAAAACATATTGATGAAGAGGCAGTTTTGTTGGCCATTGACCCAGAAAAGGATGTGGATGGTTTCCATCCCTTAAACATGGGGCGTCTCTGGTCTGGTCATCCAGTTATGATTCCATCAACACCTGCAGGAATTATGGAAATGTTCCATGAATACGGGATTGACTTGGAAGGTAAAAATGCGGTCGTCATCGGTCGTTCCAATATCGTTGGAAAACCCATGGCTCAGCTTCTTTTGGCCAAGAATGCAACAGTGACTTTGACCCATTCACGTACTCATAATCTTGCCAAGGTAGCTGCTAAAGCAGATATTCTTGTAGTAGCAATCGGTCGTGCCAAATTTGTGACTCCTGATTTTGTGAAATCAGGTGCGGTAGTCATTGACGTTGGGATGAATCGTGATGAAAATGGTAAGCTCTGTGGGGATGTGGATTATGAGGCAGTTGCCCCACTTGCTAGCCATATTACGCCAGTTCCTGGAGGTGTCGGTCCTATGACCATTACTATGCTGATGGAGCAAACTTATCAAGCAGCACTCCGGACATTGGATAGAAAATAAGAGAAAAATTTTCTGAGGAAAGTGTATTTTCTATAGCTATATCTAAAATGGCAGAAATGAATATTAAATTTTAGAAATAAGTTTATAAAAGGAGGTATGCGCCTCCTTTTTGTTGTATAATGGAGTGAGGTGATTAGATGATTTTAAAAATTTATAATGGGGAATATAGTTTACAATGGGATGGAATATACTACTTAGCACTAATTGATTATCCAAATATTCAAGAGTGGGAATTAGAAAAAATTGCTAAATTTATAGCTTACGAAAAACTTCATAAACGTCAAACAAGTATTGAGTGTGCTGATTCTTGTTTAAAAAAAGAAATTTTAGATTACATCTGTCAGCATCCCTTTCTGCCACCATTTACTCCTACAGATAAAAGAGTAGCCTCGACTTATGACCTACATAAGAGGTTAGTGACTTCAGACTACTGTAGTCATACTACGACTATAGATGCAGCGATTTCTATTTTTAAAACTGGTCGTCTTTTATCTGCTGTGAAAGCCTTTGGGCGAGATGCTGAGGAGTTGGTTTTGGATAGTCGAAATGCTGCATCTGATCCGATAGATTATTTTGACTATGTCATGTTAGGGTGGTCAAATACAAGTTCTGGTTATCGATTGGCGATGGAGCGTTTATTAGGTCGAGCTCCTTCAGAGAAAGAATTACAAGACAAGTTTATTCCTGGAGTAAGTTTTCATTTTATCTATACAGATTTGATTAAAGTTCCTGGTTATATTTTTGATGGTTACCATGCTGTAAAAATTAAGGACATGCTTAATTTATTAAGTGAGTTGTATATTTGCATTATTCCAACTCATAATAAGAGCCAATTTGAAAATATTATTCCAACCAAAATACAAGATAGGGTGTATTATCTTGACTATGCTGGAGAAGACTTAGAAGAGTGGACTAAGAAAGTCTATCAAGTTGTTTTAAAACAATCAGATAAAGGATAGTTGAGGAAAAACGATGAGAGTGATTGAGCAAGCATTATTAGAAAAAGTCATTATTGAACGTTCTCGTACCAGTCATAAAGGAGACTATGGTCGTTTGCTGTTGCTGGGTGGGACTTATCCTTATGGTGGTGCTATCATCATGGCTGCTTTGGCAGCTGTTAAAAGTGGAGCTGGTTTGGTGACTGTTGGAACAGATAGGGGAAATATCCCAGCTTTGCACAGTCATTTACCTGAGGCTATGGCCTTTTCTCTTCAAGACCAGCAATTGTTAAAAGAGCAATTGGAGAAGGCAGAAGTTGTCTTGCTGGGGCCTGGTTTACGAGACGATACTTTTGGAGAAAATCTTGTAAAACAGGTCTTTGCTAGCTTAAAAAAGAATCAGATTTTGATTGTAGACGGAGGGGCCTTAACCATTCTTGATAGGACAAGTTTGTCGTTTCCATCTAACCAGCTTATCCTAACTCCCCACCAAAAAGAATGGGAAAAGCTGTCTGGTATTGCTATTGAAAAGCAAAACGAAGATACAACATCTAGTGCCCTGACTTCTTTCCCTCAAGGCATAATTTTGGTGGAGAAAGGTCCAACTACTCGTATTTGGCAAGTTGGTCAATCTGATTTTTACCAGTTACAGGTTGGCGGTCCCTATCAGGCGACTGGTGGTATGGGAGATACACTGGCTGGAATGATTGCAGGATTTGCAGGCCAATTTCGACAGTCCAGTCTCTACGAACGTGTGGCAGTAGCAACCCATCTTCATTCAGCCATAGCCCAAGAACTAGCTCAAGAAAATTATGTGGTCTTGCCGACGGAAATCAGCTCTTATCTTCCCAAAAAAATGAAAAAAATATCTCAAAAAGGCACCTGATTGTTTCAGGCGCCTTTATATCTTTTAGAAAAATCCTTTAATCTTTCCAACGAGGCCATCTAGACCTTCAGAACCAGAAATCAACTGCTGAGCTTGAGAGAAGTATTCTCCAAGTTGGTCTTGATTTTCTGCAACAAATGTTTTTGCAGCTTCGAAATCTTTTGTTTCGATTAATTCTTTTACTTGGTTAAATAAATCTAATGGGTTCATTCTATTTCTCCTTTTCTGTACTTAACTATTTAATCATCTTTATGATAAAAAATCAACGGTTGTTGCTTTTGGCTAGAACCTGTTTTTATCTACAAGTTCTCATAACTAAGATTCTAACTACCCAAACAAGGTAGACATAAAAATAAAAATGTTCGGATTTTTCTAGTGTATCCATGAAATAAAAACGGATACATGTTATAATAAAAATAGCTCTTTAATGGAGGTGTTTGAGTGGAAAATCTGAAGAAAATGGCAGGTATCAAAGCTGCTGAGTTTGTCAAGGATGGCATGGTAGTTGGACTCGGTACTGGTTCTACTGCCTACTATTTCGTAGAAGAAATCGGTCGTCGGATCAAGGAAGAAGGGTTACAGATTACAGCTGTAACGACTTCTAGTGTGACTAGTAAACAGGCTGAAGGGCTTAATATCCCACTCAGGTCTATTGACCAAGTAGACTTTGTCGATGTGACAGTCGACGGGGCGGATGAAGTGGATAGTCAGTTTAATGGAATCAAAGGAGGTGGTGGTGCCCTCTTGATGGAGAAGGTTGTTGCAACGCCCTCAAAAGACTACATTTGGGTAGTGGATGAAAGCAAACTGGTCGAGAAACTGGGTGCTTTTAAATTGCCAGTAGAAGTGGTTCAGTATGGCGCAGAACAAGTCTTTCGTCGTTTTGAGCGAGCTGGCTACAAACCAAGTTTCCGTGAAAAAGACGGCCAACGTTTTGTGACCGATATGCAGAACTTTATCATTGACCTTGCCTTGGATGTCATCGAGGATCCAATTGCCTTTGGCCAAGAATTGGACCATGTCGTTGGTGTCGTGGAGCACGGCTTATTCAACCAAATGGTGGATAAGGTCATCGTTGCTGGACGAGACGGGGTTCAGATTTTAACTTCAACAAAAGCAAACTAATCAACATACATAAGGAGACAGACTATGTCAAAATTTAATCGTATTCACTTGGTGGTACTGGATTCCGTGGGAATCGGTGCTGCACCAGATGCTAATAACTTTGTTAATGCAGGGGTTCCAGACGGTGCTTCTGACACACTGGGGCATATCTCAAAAGCTGTTGGTTTGAATGTGCCAAACATGGCTAAAATCGGTCTAGGAAATATTCCTCGAGAAACTCCTCTGAAGACTGTTCCAGCTGAAAGCAATCCAACAGGATATGCAACAAAATTGGAAGAAGTATCTCTTGGTAAGGATACCATGACTGGACACTGGGAAATCATGGGCCTTAACATTACAGAACCTTTCGATACTTTCTGGAATGGATTCCCAGAAGAAATCTTGACAAAAATCGAAGAATTCTCAGGACGAAAGGTCATTCGTGAAGCCAACAAACCTTACTCAGGTACGGCTGTTATCGATGATTTTGGACCACGTCAAATGGAAACTGGAGAGTTGATTATCTATACTTCAGCTGACCCTGTTTTGCAGATTGCTGCCCACGAAGACATCATTCCTTTGGATGAATTGTACCGTATCTGTGAATACGCTCGTTCGATTACCCTTGAGCGCCCAGCCCTTCTAGGACGTATCATTGCTCGTCCTTATGTAGGTAAGCCTGGAAACTTCACTCGTACAGCTAACCGTCGTGACTTGGCTGTATCTCCATTTGCACCGACTGTTTTGGATAAATTGAATGAAGCTGGTATCGATACTTATGCTGTTGGTAAAATCAACGATATCTTTAACGGTGCTGGTATTAACCATGACATGGGCCACAACAAGTCAAACAGTCATGGAATTGATACACTATTGAAGACCATGGGCCTTACTGAGTTTGAAAAAGGATTCTCCTTCACAAACTTGGTGGACTTTGATGCCCTTTATGGACACCGTCGTAATGCTCATGGCTACCGTGATTGCTTGCATGAGTTCGATGAGCGATTACCTGAAATTATCGCAGCCATGAGAGAGAACGACCTTCTCTTGATTACTGCGGATCATGGAAATGACCCAACGTATGCAGGAACAGACCACACTCGTGAATATATTCCATTGTTGGCCTATAGCCCTGCCTTTAAAGGAAATGGTGTCATTCCAGTAGGACATTTTGCAGATATCTCAGCGACTATTGCCGATAACTTTGGTGTTGAAACTGCCATGATTGGGGAAAGTTTCTTAGATAAATTGGTGTAAGATGACGCGCTATGCTTTGCTGGTTAGAGGCATCAATGTTGGTGGTAAGAATAAGGTCGTCATGGCGGAGCTTTGTCAAGAATTGACAGAGTTGGGACTGGAAAAGGTTGAGACCTACACCAACAGTGGCAATATTTTCTTTACTTCTGCAGCTCCCAAAGCCCAATTGGTTGAAAAGTTAGAGACTTTCTTTGGAATCCATTATCCATTTATTCAGAGCTTTTCTTTACTGAGTCAAGAAGACTATGAAGCAGAAGTGGAGAATCTACCAGCTTGGTGGAACGAAGACTTGGCACGAAAAGACGTTCTTTTTTACACTGAGGGTTTGAATGTGGCTCAAGTTATTGAGACAGTTCAAAGTTTGGAATTGAAAGATGAAGTGGTTCTTTTTGGAAGACTTGGGATTTTTTGGGGGAAATTCTCTAAGGAATCCTACTATGCAACTGCCTATCATAAGTACTTGCTCAAGATGCCTTTCTACCGCCAAATCACCATTCGTAATGCTAAAACTTTTGACAAAATCGGTCAAATGCTAAAAAACTAATAAAGGAGACACACAATGACATTTTTAGATAAAATCAAGGAAACAGCTGCCTTCCTGAAAGACAAGGGAATCCAAGCGCCTGAGTTCGGTCTAATCCTTGGATCAGGACTGGGAGAATTGGCAGAAGAAATTGAAAATCCAGTTGTAGTAGACTATGCTGAGATTCCAAACTGGGGCCGTTCAACAGTAGTCGGTCACGCTGGTAAATTGGTATATGGTGAACTTGCAGGTCGCAAGGTCTTGGCTCTTCAAGGGCGTTTTCATTTCTACGAAGGAAATCCTCTGGAAGTAGTGACATTCCCAGTTCGTGTCATGAAAGTTCTTGGATGTGAAGGTGTCATTGTAACCAATGCAGCTGGAGGTATTGGGTTTGGTCCTGGTACCTTGATGTCTATCTCAGACCATATCAATATGACGGGGCAAAACCCATTGATGGGTGAAAACTTGGATGACTTTGGTCCACGTTTCCCTGATATGTCTAAAGCCTACACTCCAGAATACCGTGCTACTGCCCATGAAGTGGCTAAAAAACTTGGTATCAAGCTTGATGAAGGTGTCTATATCGGCGTTACTGGTCCAACTTATGAAACACCAGCAGAAATCCGTGCTTATAAGACACTGGGAGCGGATGCAGTTGGTATGTCTACGGTTCCTGAAGTGATCGTGGCAGCCCACTCAGGTTTAAAAGTTCTGGGTATTTCATGTATTACTAACTTTGCGGCCGGTTTCCAAGAAGAACTCAACCACGAAGAAGTTGTGGAAGTAACCGAACGTGTCAAAGGTGATTTCAAGGGCTTGCTTAAAGCGATTCTTGTTGAATTGTAATCATGTTAATAGAATTGAGGAGTATTTTTCGAAAGATTCCTTATAATTTTAGATTATTCCTAGCAGTCATTCTACAAGGAATAGTTTCGGGTTTATCTGGTATAGTTCTCCATTATCTTTTAGAGATGGTAGAGAGTCTAGCTTTTGGTCAGTCAGAACATCATAGTGGATTTTTGACAGATGGAGTTTCCTCCTCACGGATAGGACTAAGTTTAATAATCGTGGGTCTTGGCTCATCCTTGGTCTGGTATTTCTTGCAAAAAGGGGCGAAGATTTATTCCATCAAAGCTCAGATGAAGGATGAGACTTCACAATACAAGCTTCATTTTTTAAGACAGCTAATTCATTCAATTTGGCAGATCATTGCAGTTGGAGGGGGAGCCCCTATTGGCAAAGAGGCTGCGCCACGAGAAATTGGGACTCTATTTGCAGGACCAATTGGAAAAATATGTTCTCTCTCTAAGAAGGATCAAATCTTTCTCCTTGCTTGTGGTGCTGGTGCTGGTTTAGCGGCTGTTTATCAGGTTCCATTAACAAGTGTCTTCTTTGTTTTTGAAACCCTAGGAATTGCTCTATCTATTAAACGATTTTTCTTAGTCGGTTTGACTACCTATGTCTCAACCTATATAGCAGGCTTGGTTATTTCAGATCAGGCTCTCTACCAGATTCCAGCTATCACATGGTCATTAAAGGAAATATGGATTATTCCCTTATTACTTCTTTTCTTAACTCCACTAGCTTGGCTTTTTGATCGCTTAAGTAAGACAGCGTCTTCAAACAGAATAAAAGATAAACGAATACTTCTCACATTGCCCTCAGCTTTTCTTTTTCTTGCTGGATTGGCAAGTTATTTTCCACATCTACTTGGAAATGGACGTATGATGGCTCAGGAAGTATTGAATGGTAGCAATGGTCAAACAGTATTCCTCTTGTTTATCCTAAAAGCATTAGTCGTTATTATTATTCTGTGGGCAGGGGCCTATGGTGGTACTCTTACGCCATCTTTTGCTTTGGGGATGGCTGGAGCTGCTCTCTTGGGAATGATTCTAAATGGGAATAGCCAGCCAAGCATTCTACTTTTGGGATCGGTTTGCTTTTTGTCTGTGACCTTGAGGGCGCCCATTTCTGCAACTGGATTAGTTATAGGTTTCACTGGGCTAGGTATAGATTCTCTTCCGTATCTCTTAGCAACGGCTGTTTTAGCCTATAAATTTTCAGAAATATTAGACCGTTCTCCTTGGGCTAACATACTGTGTCAGAAGTCAAAGAATAGAGTAATAAGATAGAGAACGACCGTTTCTTCTAATCCAGGATTTATCTAAAAATATTAAAAACTATTGTCAATTTATCAATAACTGTTTGAAATAAAGAAGAAGTAGGCTTATCGGAGTCATGATTGAATCTGATTTTTCTTAGCTACGAAATAAAAAAGTAAAAAGAAAGTTAGAGCGTGTGTTTTGATTTGAACACGAGTGGAAAACTGTTCTAAACACTTAGAAAGGTAAACTATAGAAATGAAAGTGCATTTTATACTACATGAGAGTTTTGAAATCCCAGGTGCTTATCTAACTTGGGCTCAATCAAGAGGTCATGACATTGGAATAACAAAGGTTTATAAGGAAGAAGCTTTACCCCAAACAGTTTCTGATATTGATTTTCTTATCATTATGGGAGGTCCTCAATCTCCTGATGAAGATAAAGAACATTTCCCTTATTATCATCCAAAAGAAGAAATTAGACTCATTCGACAAGCAATAGAAGAAGATAAATATATTGTAGGTGTATGCTTAGGAGCGCAATTACTTTCTGTTGCTTATGGGGGGCAATATGAGCACAGTCCCGAAAGAGAAATAGGTGTATTCCCTATTAGGATGACTAGTCAAGGACTAGCAGATAAACACTTCAAACATTTTGGTAGCGAGCTTTTAGTTGGTCACTGGCATGGTGATATGCCGGGATTGACAGACGAAGCGGTAATCCTTGCTACCAGTCAAGGTTGTCCACGACAGATCGTTCGCTTTAGCCCTAAACATTATGCTTTTCAAGTGCATTTAGAGTTTGATTTAGAAGCGATTGATTTATTGGTTGCTGCGGATAGTGAAGAACGATTGATAGAACAACATCAAACATTATCTTTTGTTCAATCACCTGAAGAATTGCGTGGTAACGATTATTCTGAAATGAATGCAAAATTGCATAATTTTTTAGATTCGCTTACAAATTAGAATTACAGGCAAACTAGATATTTTAATTTGTGCTAGTTTTTACAAAATATCAAAAATAAGAAAGGTAGAGTAAAGTGTTCTGATTTGAACATAAGCGGAAAACTTTTCTAAAAACTCAGAAGAGAAGGGGAGTTCGGGTTTGAATTGAAACCGTTCTAATCTTCTCAATATCATCAAAATTAAGAAAGAAAGGAATTGAACCCACCCTAAAAGCAGTGGGAAAAAGATAGTTGGTCTAGCGAGCATCGCTCACTGCACCCAACTCCTATTTTCCCTTTGCTTTTTGACGGGTTTGGTATCTTTCTCAATATAAAATATAAAAAAAGAAAGGTAGAGCGTGTGTTTTGATTTGAACACGAGCGGAAAACTTTTCATAACAATAAAAGAAAGGATGGGTTAACTGTATTCATTGAACTGAATACGGGCGGAGAACTGTGTAAAAAAGATAAACTGTCTAGCATCTGCGATGCGTCGTCAGTTTTCTATTTTTACTTTGTTCTCTGTCGCCCTTTATATCTTAACTATGTCTATTCATATTGCTGCTCAGCAGGGTGAAATTGCTGATAAAATTCTTCTTCCTGGGGATCCTCTTCGTGCTAAGTTTATTGCGGAGAATTTCCTTGAAGGTGCTGTTTGTTTTAACGAAGTGCGTAACATGTTTGGTTACACTGGTACTTACAAGGGCCACCGTGTATCTGTTATGGGAACTGGGATGGGAATGCCATCGATTTCAATTTATGCGCGTGAGTTGATTGTTGACTACGGTGTGAAAAAATTGATCCGTGTGGGAACTGCGGGTTCTTTGAATGAAGATGTCCACGTTCGTGAATTGGTTTTGGCGCAGGCAGCTGCAACCAACTCAAATATCATCCGTAATGACTGGCCACAGTACGATTTCCCACAAATCGCTAGCTTTGATTTGCTAGATAAGGCCTACCATATTGCCAAAGAACTCGGTATGACAACCCATGTTGGGAATGTTTTGTCTTCCGATGTCTTTTATTCAAACTACTTTGAAAAGAACATTGAGCTTGGTAAATGGGGAGTCAAGGCTGTGGAAATGGAAGCAGCGGCACTCTACTATCTGGCAGCCCAACACCATGTTGATGCGCTAGCTATTATGACTATCTCTGATAGCTTGGTCAATCCAGACGAAGACACAACTGCAGAAGAACGCCAAAATACCTTCACAGATATGATGAAGGTTGGTTTGGAAACCTTGATTGCAGATTAAAGGTAGGCTATATTCAGAATGGTTTCTCTTGTTCTCAAAATGATAACTATCAACAATGAATCAATCCTGAAATAGGTAAGAATAAGGAAATTGAAGAAAGCCTAATTGTGTCAAAGGACCGAGACTAGTCAGTTTAATATCTAAATCATAATCAAATAAAGTTGGAAGTCAAGTTGACAAGAAGTCAAGACTTTCAACTTTTTAACTTGAAAATTCCTAGGAGTACAAAATGGATAAGATTGAACAATTACAAGGTATTATTGATCAAAGTCAGAGAATTGTCTTTTTCGGTGGTGCAGGGGTTTCTACAGAGTCTAACATTCCAGATTTTCGTAGTTCAGATGGTATATATAGTCTGAAACTAGGTCGCCATTTTACTACCGAGCAACTGGTTTCACGCACTATGTTTGAGCGCTATCCAGAGGATTTTTTTGATTTCTACAAAAAGTATCTGCTCTATCCTGATGCCAAGCCGAATTTAGCACATGATTATCTAGCATCGTTGGAAAAAACAGGTAAATTAAAGGCGATTGTGACGCAAAATATCGATAGTCTCCATGAAATGGCAGGATCTCAGAAAGTTTTGAAACTGCATGGTAGTGCAGACCGTAATTATTGTTTGGGCTGTCATCGCTTTTATGATTTGACTGCCTTTTTGGCACTTGAAGGTCCAGTTCCCCACTGCTTAGATTGTGGCAAGGTGGTCAAACCTGACGTGACCCTTTATGAGGAAGCGCTGGATATGGATGTATTTAGTCGCGCAGCTCGAGTCATTCAGCAAGCAGATTTGTTGATCATTGGTGGAACTTCCTTAGTTGTTTACCCTGCAGCTAGCCTAATCAATTATTTTTCAGGGTCAAATCTTGTCGTTATCAACAAATCCAGCACTCCTCAAGACAGCCAAGCTGATTTAGTTATCGAAGGTAAGATTGGAGAAGTTTTTTCTAAATTGAGACAATAAAAAACTGAAAGAAGTAGGACTATACTTCCTTCAGTTTTCTTGTATCACGAACTCAGAAACTATGAACAAGATTCTCTTCATTTCTAGGAGAATTTTATTGTTGATTTATAAATTGCTCGAGTTATTTTTAATTGTTGAATAAAAGGAAAAAAGGAAGACTTTCTGGATGAAAAACTTCCTTTTTTAGTCAATCAGTACATGCTGATTTTAATGAAATGCTAGTATATTGTTTATTTTTTTAAAGATCGTAAAAAACAATCAATCTCTGCTTGAGAATGGAGAATATGCATCTTTTCTGGGTAAGTATTGTGTAAGTATTGGTATCTATCCTTAGCATTTTTAGTCCGTCCATCCCAAAGAATCCATCGAATAAACTCCCAATTAAATTGTTCTTGACAACCAGCTGCCATACTTTCTCTGACCTTGCCTCGGTATGTGAGATACCGTTTAAAGGCTCTAAAGAGACAGGTCAATGGAGAAAAGTTGAGAAAGATGATTTGGTCAGCTTCCTGCATTCTTTCCTCGTAATAGCACCAAGAATAATTACCATCGATAACCCAAGATTCATGCTTGGTGAGAAAGTTTTTCATCTCGGTCAGCATCCATTCGCGATCACTATCTTGCCAATCGGGTTGAAATTGGAGTGTGTCCATGTGAAGTTTTGGGATGGAGTAGCAGTGAGACAACTTTTCGGCTAGAGTTGACTTACCAGCACCAGAATATCCGATAATTGCGATTTTCATTTCCTACCTTTTCCTATTTGGAGACAAAAAAACAGCCTCTATGGACTGTTTCTTATTTAGCAAGTTTAGCTGAAAGACGAGCTTTGTCGCGACTTGCTTTGTTTTTGTGAATCAAACCTTTAGTTTCTGCTTTATCGATAGCTGAGCTAGCAGCACGGAAAAGTTCTTCAGATGGGTTTGCTTCGAAAGCTTTGATAGCAGTACGCATAGCTGATTTTTGAGCTGAGTTCTTTTCGTTTTGTTTAACGTTCAATTCAGCGCGTTTGATAGCTGATTTAATGTTTGCCAATGTTCTTACCTCCATATTTACTAACTATACCATTATATCTGAAAACTTACGTTTTGACAAGGGGAAATTATTTTTTTAAGTAAATTTCATCGATTTCATGGTTCTTTGTTTTATGAAGAATCACTTCTGCACGATTTCTGGTTGGTTCAATATAATTTTGTAGATTTGTGAGATTGATACTGGTCCAGACCTGATGGGCAAAGGATTCCACTTCCCCAATCGGCATTTGTGTAAAACGATAATAGTAGCTATCAGGGTCGTTTTGGGCTAGGCTCAGCATTTTCAAGAAACGGTCCAGATACCAACTCTCGATGTCATCAACTGAAGCATCAACATAGATGGAAAAGTCAAAGAAGTCAGTAATGTAGAGACGCTCGTTTTGTGGATTTTGGAAGACATTTATTCCTTCAACAATGACAAAATCAGCAGCTTTAACGCTTTGCTTTTCCTCAGGGACGATGTCGTAGACTTCATGAGAATAGACAGGAATATCTACATCTTGTCCATTTTTGATGTGATCCAGGAAGTTGAGAAGAGCTTCCATATCATAGCTTTCAGGAAATCCCTTGCGATTTAGAATCCCTTGCTCAATCAGGGTCTGGTTGGGATAGAGAAAGCCGTCAGTTGTTACCAACTCAACTCTAGCATCTGTAAGCGTACGGGATAGCAGGATTTGAAGTAGGCGACTAGTTGTGGATTTTCCAACGGCAACACTCCCAGAAACCCCAATGATAAAAGGCTGGGATTTACTTTCGCGTTGAAGGAAAATTCCTTTTGAAAAAGCCAAATCATCCTTGGTACGTTTGTAAATCTGGATGAGATGGGCTAGGGGAAGATAGACATCGGTAACATCCTGCAAGCTAATCTGGTCATTAAAACTCTTGATGGATTCTAATTCCTCTTCTGTCAAAGGAGGTGTTGTTTTTCGATGTAAAGATTGCCAAGTCTGGCGACTGATTTTTTCAAAATGTAAAAATTCGTTGGTCATGTGTTTTCCCCTAGATATTTTGTATATCATATCATAAAAAGCTAAAAAAATAAAGCGGTTTCTTGATGATAGTAAGCCAATATCGTATAATAGAGGTAGATAGAGGTTGAACAATTTATTGATGAAGTAGGAGCTACCTTCTCCTGATTTATAAGCTTATAAAGGGGGCTTTAGTATTCACAACTTATAGGAGGTGTGTCATGAAAATCTTAAAAAGTTATTTATTGGAACTCTGTTTTATTTTAAGTTTTGCACTACCTTTTTTAAAAGGAGCGAATGCGGATAATGGTAGACGTTTTGTGGAAACCTATTACGGTTTTACTTTTTTGATGGAACATGCCATTGTAACAGCTGTCTTTATCTGTTCGCTCTTGATTGCTTTCTTCCTAAAAAAACGGTGGACGAAATGGCTTGCTGCTGGTAGTTATCTATTTTTGATTTTGTGGATTGCTACAGAGGGTTATTTCTTCCGCATGTCACTAGAAGATTTGATACGACTTTGGACAAGTTTGGAATTCCTGACAAAAACGTATCAGTTAGGCTTTTATCTAAACATCTTGTTGGGAATCCTGTTGATGATAAAGTATTTGAAGGTTAAGCAATAGTAATAAAAATGCGCCTGATTATAGATGATAAACTTTTTGTTTTATCCTGACTATGATATTTCTAGTTCTAAATGGCTTATTATTTATAAGTGTTTAAAGAGATTGAAGAAAAGGTCTTCTTGACTAGCTTTCTTCAGTCTTTTTCGTTTCATTATCAATTTGTAAACGATTTACAATTTAAGTCAAATTATGGTAAAATAGTTTCATGAGTAAAATGTATTATGCAGAAAATCCTGATGCTGCTCACGACATTCATGAGTTGAGAGTGGAATTGTTGGGACAAAAAATGACCTTTTTGACGGATGCGGGTGTTTTTAGCAAGAAAATGATTGACTTTGGCAGTCAACTATTGCTCAAGTGTCTTGAGGTCAACCAAGGAGAAACTGTCCTTGATGTAGGCTGTGGTTATGGACCTCTGGGCTTGTCCTTGGCTAAGGCTTATGGAGTTCAGGCGACCATGGTCGACATCAACAATCGTGCCTTGGATTTGGCACGACAAAATGCTGAACGAAATAAAGTAGTAGCGACGATTTTCCAGTCTAACATCTATGAACAAGTTGAAGGCACATTTGACCATGTCATTTCCAATCCTCCTATTCGTGCAGGCAAGCAAGTGGTTCATGAAATCATTGAGAAAAGTAAAGATTTTTTGGAAACTGGTGGAGATTTAACAATCGTTATCCAGAAAAAACAAGGGGCTCCAAGTGCCAAGTCCAAGATGGAAGATGTGTTTGGTAATTGTGAAATTGTCAAAAAAGATAAGGGATACTATATCCTTAGAAGTGTGAAAGAATGAGAGCAGTTGATTTAATCCAAAAAAAACGAGACGGTCAAGAACTGACTTCGAGTGAAATTGAATGGCTAGTTGAAGGCTATGTGTCAGGAACTGTTCCTGATTATCAGATGTCTGCCTTTGCTATGGCTGTTTATTTCAAAGGAATGACGACTCGAGAAATCTCTGACCTAACTATGAAGATGGTCAAGACAGGGCAAGAGTTTGATTTATCAGCTATTGATGGGGTTAAGGTTGATAAGCATTCTACGGGTGGTGTTGGTGATAAGGTAACCTTGATTTTGGCTCCCCTTGTTGCCAGCTTTGGTGTTCCTGTGGCCAAAATGAGTGGTCGTGGTCTCGGCCATACTGGTGGGACAATTGATAAATTGGAGTCTATCAAGGGCTATCAAGTAGAACGTAGTCAAGAAGATTTTATTCGTCAAGTTCAGAATATTGGTGTATCTGTCATTGGGCAATCAGACCAGCTGGTCAAAGCGGATAAGCTTCTCTACGCCCTTCGTGATGTGACTGCAACTGTCGACACGATTCCTTTGATTGCGAGTTCAGTGATGAGCAAGAAAATTGCGGCAGGTGCGGATGCTATTTTGCTAGACGTGACTGTTGGTGAGGGTGCCTTCATGAAGACGGTTGATGAGGCGCGTGAGTTGGCTCAAACCATGGTGGATCTTGGTAAGGCTGTTGGTAGAAGAACGGTAGCAGTGATTACGGATATGAGCCAGCCTTTGGGACGAGCGATTGGAAATCGTCTGGAGATCCTTGAAGCATTGGAGATTTTACAAGGGCAAGGCCGTCAGGATATTACCCACTTCATCTGTGAATTGGCTCAAATTATGCTTGGCCTTGCAAATGTTAACAAGACAGTTGAAGAAGTTCGCCAACATCTTGACAATGGCCAAGCACTGGCTAAGTTTGAGGAAATGGTCCAAGCCCAAGGTGGAGATTTGGAAGACCTCTATCGTCCTGTCAATGTGGCCCATATGGTGGAAATCCCTGCTCAGGAAACGGGTGTTATTTCAGCTCTTCCAGCTATGGAATTTGGTCTTTATGCCATGAGACTGGGGGCAGGTCGTGCAGTCAAGTCTGATGCTTTGGACTATGAAACAGGAATTGTTTTTGAAAAGAAAGTTGGAGATTCCGTTCAAAAGGGAGAAATTGTTGCAAAAGTATACACAAATGGAAAAATTTCTCCTCAGCTAGTTACAGATTTTCAAAAATATGTTAAAATAAATGATAGGGTGCAAAGTTTACGAGAAATTATAGAAATCATCTCATAAACCGCAGGAGAATCCGAATATGAAATTAAATAAATATATCGATCATACGCTTTTAAAACAAGATGCAACAGAAAATCAAATTGATTGTTTGTTGTCTGAGGCTAGAGAGTATGATTTTGCCAGTGTTTGCGTTAATCCTACCTGGGTTGAACATGCTAAAAAAGGGCTTGAAGGCACAGATGTCAAGGTCTGCACAGTAGTAGGTTTCCCTTTGGGAGCAACAACTTCAGCTGTGAAAGCATTTGAAACCAAAGAAGCTATCCAAAATGGTGCAGATGAGATTGATATGGTGATCAATGTTGGGGCTCTCAAATCAGGTAATTTAGCCTTGGTTGAGTCAGATATTCGCGCAGTCGTGGAAGCAAGTGGGAACAAGTTAGTGAAAGTCATTATTGAAGCGTGTCTGCTGACAAACCAAGAAAAAGTTGTGGCTTGTCAATTAGCCCAAAAAGCGGGAGCTGACTTTGTCAAAACATCTACTGGCTTTTCAACTGGTGGTGCTACGATAGCAGATGTTAGATTAATGCGTGAAACAGTTGGACCTGATATGGGAGTCAAGGCTGCTGGTGGAGCTCGTTCTTATGCAGATGCTTTTGCCTTTGTGGAAGCAGGTGCGACCCGTATCGGAACGTCAGCTGGGGTAGCCATTTTAAAAGGAGAATTGGCTGATGGCGACTACTGAGTTGATTGAACTAGCAATTGAAACCAGCAAGAAAGCCTATGTGCCCTATTCTCATTTTCCAGTCGGAGCTGTTTTAGTGGCGAAAGAAGGTACCACTTATACAGGTGTCAATATCGAGAATGCTAGTTATTCTTTGACCAACTGTGGAGAGCGTACAGCGATTTTTAAAGCAGTTTCTGAAGGTCAAAGAGAGTTTTCAGAATTAATTGTCTATGGACAGACTGAAAAGCCAATTTCGCCATGTGGTGCTTGTCGCCAAGTGATGGCTGAATTTTTTGAACAAGATCTAAAAGTGACCTTAGTCGCAAAAGATAAATCGACGGTCGAGATGACGGTCGGGGAGTTACTTCCATACTCTTTTACAGACTTAAACTAGTCTGAGTCGCTCTCTGAGTGGCACGGTCCTTGTGGCCAATCAATCCATACTTGCAACATCGTTGCACATCTTATTTAGGAGGTTCAGTAATGAACAAGAAACAATGGCTAGGCCTCGGTCTAGTTGCAGTGGCAGCAGTTGGACTTGCTGCATGTGGTAACCGCTCTTCTCGTAACGCAGCTTCATCTTCTGATGTGAAGACAAAAGCAGCAATCGTCACTGATACTGGTGGTGTTGATGACAAATCATTCAACCAATCAGCTTGGGAAGGTTTGCAAGACTGGGGTAAAGAACACAATCTTTCAAAAGATAAAGGTTTCACTTACTTCCAATCAACAAGTGAAGCTGACTATGCTAACAACTTGCAACAAGCAGCTGGAAGCTACAACCTAATCTTCGGTGTTGGTTTTGCCCTTCACAATGCGGTTGAAGAAGCAGCAAAAGACCACTCTGACTTGAACTATGTCTTGATTGATGATGTGATTAAAGATCAAAAGAATGTTGCTAGCGTAACATTTGCTGATAACGAAGCTGCTTACCTTGCGGGTGTTGCAGCGGCTAAAACAACTAAAACAAAACAAGTTGGTTTTGTAGGTGGTATTGAGTCTGAAGTTATCTCACGTTTTGCAGCTGGATTTAAAGCTGGTGTTGAGTCAGTAGATCCATCTATCAAAGTACAAGTTGACTATGCTGGTTCATTTGGTGATGCTGCTAAAGGTAAAACAATTGCAGCAGCACAATACGCAGCTGGTGCAGACGTTGTTTATCAAGCAGCAGGTGGAACAGGTGCTGGTGTCTTTGCAGAAGCAAAATCACTCAATGAAAGCCGTTCTGAAAGTGAAAAAGTTTGGGTTATCGGTGTTGACCGTGACCAAGTAGCAGAAGGTAAGTACACTTCTAAAGATGGTAAAGAATCAAACTTCGTTCTTGTATCTACTTTGAAACAAGTTGGTACAACTGTAAAAGATATTGCTAACAAAGCAGAAAAAGGTGAATTCCCTGGCGGTCAAGTGATCGTTTACTCATTGAAAGATAAAGGGGTTGACTTGGCAGTAACAAACCTTTCAGAAGAAGGTAAAAAAGCTGTCGAAGATGCTAAAGCTAAAATCCTTGATGGAAGCGTAAAAGTTCCTGAAAAATAATGGATGGAAGTTATTTCTTAGGAAGCGGCCATCGGCCGCTTTTTTAAGAGTTGAGACAAAGTCATTTTGTCTCAGTAAAGCTTGCTACTAGACAAACTAGCAAGTTTTATTGAAATAAAATAAGACTCTGAAAGGAAGAGCACATGGCACACGAAAATGTCATTGAGATGCGTGATATTACCAAGGTGTTTGGTGAATTTGTTGCCAACGACAAAATCAACCTTCACCTACGAAAAGGTGAAATTCATGCACTTTTAGGAGAAAATGGGGCTGGTAAGTCCACGCTCATGAATATGTTAGCAGGGCTTCTTGAACCAACCAGTGGTGAAATCGCAGTCAACGGTCAAGTTGTCAACCTCGACTCACCATCTAAAGCGGCTAGCTTGGGAATCGGAATGGTTCACCAGCACTTTATGTTGGTAGAAGCCTTCACAGTGGCTGAAAACATCATTTTAGGAAGTGAATTAACTAAAAATGGTGTATTAGATATTGCTGGAGCTAGCAAAGAAATTAAGGCTCTTTCTGAACGTTACGGCTTAGCTGTTGATCCTTCTGCTAAGGTGGCAGATATCTCAGTTGGAGCCCAACAACGTGTAGAAATTTTAAAAACCCTTTATCGGGGGGCTGATATCCTTATCTTTGATGAACCAACGGCTGTCTTGACTCCATCAGAAATTGATGAGTTGATGGCTATTTTGAAAAATCTTGTCAAAGAAGGAAAATCAATTATTTTGATCACCCACAAGTTGGACGAGATTCGCGCAGTTTCTGACCGCGTTACAGTTATCCGTCGTGGGAAATCAATTGAAACCGTCGAAATCGCAGGGGCTACCAATGCTGATTTGGCAGAAATGATGGTGGGACGTTCTGTTTCCTTTAAAACAGAGAAACAAGCCTCTCAACCAAAAGAAGTGGTCTTATCTATCAAAGATTTGGTGGTCAATGAAAACCGTGGTGTTCCAGCTGTTAAAAATCTGTCCTTGGATGTTCGTGCTGGAGAGATTGTTGGTATTGCGGGGATTGATGGAAATGGTCAGTCTGAACTGATTCAAGCCATTACAGGTCTTCGCAAGGTTGAATCTGGTAGCATTGAGCTAAAAGGAGATTCAATTGTAGGCTTGCACCCACGTCAGATTACAGAGTTGAGTGTTGGGCACGTTCCAGAAGACCGTCACCGTGATGGCTTGATTTTGGAAATGATGATTTCTGAAAATATTGCCCTTCAAACCTATTACAAAGAACCACATAGTAAAAATGGAATTTTGAACTATTCAAATATTACTTCTTATGCTAAAAAGCTAATGGAAGAGTTTGATGTTCGTGCTGCCAGTGAATTTGTTCCTGCAGCTGCACTCTCAGGAGGAAATCAACAAAAAGCAATTATTGCTCGTGAAATTGATCGAGATCCTGATCTCCTTATCGTCAGCCAGCCAACTCGTGGGTTGGATGTCGGTGCCATTGAGTATATCCACAAACGCTTGATTGAAGAGCGTGATAATGGCAAGGCTGTCCTTGTTGTCAGCTTTGAACTAGATGAGATTTTAAACGTCTCAGACCGAATCGCCGTTATCCACGATGGTAAGATTCAAGGTATTGTATCACCAGAAACAACCAATAAACAAGAACTTGGTGTCTTGATGGCTGGTGGAAACTTGGGAAAGGAGAAGAGTGATGTCTAAAAAATTACAACAAATTTCGGTTCCCTTGATTTCTGTCTTCCTAGGAATTTTACTCGGAGCCATTGTCATGTGGATCTTCGGTTATGATGCTATTTGGGGCTACGAAGAATTGTTCTATACAGCCTTTGGTAGTCTGCGTGGTATTGGAGAAATCTTCCGTGCCATGGGGCCTTTGGTCTTGATTGGTCTTGGCTTTGCCGTTGCCAGTCGTGCTGGTTTCTTTAACGTCGGACTTCCTGGTCAGGCTTTGGCTGGTTGGATTCTCAGCGGTTGGTTTGCCCTGTCGCATCCAGATATGCCCCGTCCCTTGATGATTCTAGCAACCATCGTGATTGCCTTGATTGCTGGAGGGATTGTCGGAGCGATTCCAGGTATTCTTAGAGCCTATCTAGGGACGTCAGAGGTTATCGTAACCATCATGATGAACTACATTGTCTTATATGTAGGAAATGCCTTGATTCATGCCTTTCCTAAAGAATTTATGCAAAGTACAGATTCGACCATTCGTGTTGGGGCTAATGCAACCTACCAGACACCTTGGTTGGCTGAGTTGACTGGTAACTCGCGGATGAATATTGGTATTTTCTTTGCTCTCATTGCTGTCGCAGTTATTTGGTTTATGCTCAAGAAAACAACCCTTGGTTTTGAAATCCGTGCTGTTGGTCTTAATCCACATGCTTCAGAATACGCTGGTATTTCTGCCAAAAGAACGATTATCCTCTCAATGATTATTTCAGGTGCCTTGGCAGGTCTTGGTGGAGCGGTAGAAGGGCTTGGAACCTTCCAGAATGTCTATGTTCAAGGGGCGTCATTGGCTGTTGGATTTAACGGGATGGCAGTTAGTCTGCTTGCAGCCAATTCACCAATTGGTATTCTCTTTGCAGCCTTCCTATTTGGTGTTCTCCAAGTTGGAGCCCCTGGTATGAATGCGGCGCAGGTACCGTCTGAGCTTGTCAGCATTGTAACAGCGTCTATTATCTTCTTTGTCAGTGTTCATTACCTTATCGAACGCTTTGTCAAACCGAAAAAACAAGTTAAAGGAGGTAAGTAAAGATGTCTATTACAACCTTGCTCACCCTCTTGGTGTCTTCTATGCTGATTTACTCAGCGCCCCTCATCTTTACAAGTATCGGTGGTGTTTTCTCTGAACGTGGTGGTGTGGTAAACGTCGGCCTTGAAGGAATTATGGTTATGGGTGCCTTTTCTGGAGTGGTCTTTAACCTTGAATTTGCAGAACAATTTGGCGCAGCAACTCCATGGCTATCCTTGCTTGTAGCAGGATTGGTAGGGGGAATCTTTTCTATCATCCACGCAGCAGCGACGGTTCATTTCCGTGCAGACCATGTTGTCAGCGGTACGGTTTTGAACTTGATGGCGCCAGCCTTGGCTGTTTTCTTAGTGAAAGTCCTTTATAACAAAGGACAAACCGACAACCTAAGTCAGACTTTTGGACGCTTTGATTTCCCAGTCTTGGCAAATATACCAGTGATTGGTGATATCTTCTTCAAGTCAACAAGTCTGCTAGGTTATATCGCGATTGCCTTCTCATTCCTTGCTTGGTTTATCCTCTTCAAGACTCGCTTTGGTCTTCGTCTCCGCTCTGTCGGTGAACACCCTCAAGCAGCGGACACCTTGGGAATCAATGTCTACAAGATGAGATATTTAGGGGTTATTATTTCCGGTTTCCTAGGTGGAATTGGCGGAGCGATTTATGCTCAATCCATCTCAGTTAACTTCTCGGTAACAACTATTGTTGGACCTGGATTTATTGCACTTGCTGCGATGATCTTCGGAAAATGGAATCCAATCGGAGCCATGCTATCTAGTCTCTTCTTTGGACTTTCACAAAGTTTGGCTGTTATCGGATCTCAATTGCCGTTCCTACAAGGAGTGCCTGCGGTTTATCTTCAAATCGCACCTTATGTTTTGACCATTCTTGTCTTGGCAGCCTTTTTTGGAAAAGCAGTCGCACCAAAAGCAGATGGTATCAACTATATCAAATCAAAATAAGCATACAAAAAAACGTCAGTTCATTCAGAACTGGCGTTTTATTTTTTAGGATGTTGGTTGGTTAGGTTCAATCCCCAAGGGACCAAATTTTCAGTTTTATTTTTGATGCGTGTGATGTTGTCCTTATGACGAATGATAATCAAACTAGCAAGTGCTAGGATAATAGCGATGAATAGAGGATCATAGTTGCTCAGGATAAAACCAAAAAGTGGAAAGAGTAGAACTCCGATGACAGCCGCGACAGATGCTGTGACACTAGATAGTGAAATCATACTACCAAGATAGAGGGTTCCAAAGAAAACAACTGCAAGGTAGAGACAGAAGACAGGTGCAAATCCGAAAACCACTCCAGCACTGGTTGCGACAGCCTTGCCTCCCTTAAATCCTGCAAAGATAGGGAAGGTATGGCCAATAACAGCCAAAAGTCCAAAGATGAGAGGCGAAACGCCTTGTAGATGAAACATAATCGGAAGAAGCGTTGCTAGGGTTCCTTTGAAAAAGTCAATCACAAAGGTCGCCATACCTGCTTTCTTGCCTAAAATGCGGAAGGTATTGGTCGTTCCAGTGTTACCAGAACCATGCTCTCGCAGATTGATTTGAAAGAAAACTTGTCCAATCCAGAGACCAGACGGAATCGAACCCAGCAGATAGGCTAGGATTAATAAAACTATTGTAATCATACTCCTATTATATCATGAATTGGGAAAGAAAGGCAGAGAATCTCTTCTGAAATTGTCACAGCGGAGAAAGAAAAATTTTGCAAAATCCTTAGAAAACCTGTAGAATAGTAAAGATGAACGAATAGGAGGTTCCTTGTGTCAAAAAAGGAAATCAATATTAACAATTATAATGATGACGCCATTCAGGTGCTAGAAGGGTTGGATGCAGTCCGAAAACGTCCAGGGATGTATATTGGATCGACTGATGGAGCAGGACTCCACCACCTCGTCTGGGAAATCGTCGATAATGCAGTCGATGAAGCCCTGTCTGGGTTTGGCGATCGTATTGATGTGACTATAAACAAAGACGGCAGTTTGACGGTGCAAGACTATGGACGTGGGATGCCGACAGGTATGCACGCTATGGGAATCCCAACAGTTGAGGTTATCTTTACCATTCTTCACGCCGGAGGGAAATTTGGTCAAGGTGGCTACAAAACATCAGGTGGTCTCCACGGGGTGGGTTCTTCTGTTGTTAATGCCCTTTCTAGTTGGTTAGAAGTTGAAATTACCCGTGATGGCGCAGTTTACAAGCAACGTTTTGAAAATGGTGGCAAACCTGTCACGACTCTGAAGAAAATCGGTACAGCTCCCAAGTCTAAGACAGGTACCAAGGTTACTTTCATGCCTGATGCGACGATCTTTTCTACAATCGATTTCAAGTACAATACCATTTCAGAACGCCTCAATGAGTCAGCCTTTCTCTTGAAAAATGTGACCTTGTCTCTGACTGATAAACGAACAGACGAAGCGATTGAATTCCACTATGAGAATGGGGTACAAGACTTTGTTTCTTATCTCAACGAAGATAAGGAAACCTTGACGCCAGTTCTTTACTTTGAAGGTGAAGACAATGGTTTTCAAGTGGAAGTAGCGCTCCAGTACAATGATGGATTCTCAGATAACATTCTATCCTTTGTCAATAACGTTCGCACCAAGGATGGTGGAACGCATGAGACTGGACTTAAGTCTGCCATTACCAAGGTTATGAACGACTACGCGCGTAAGACAGGTCTTCTCAAGGAAAAAGATAAAAACCTTGAAGGGTCAGACTATCGTGAAGGACTAGCAGCCGTTCTTTCTATACTAGTTCCTGAAGAACATTTGCAGTTTGAAGGCCAGACAAAGGATAAGCTAGGAAGTCCTCTAGCGCGTCCAGTTGTGGATGGAATTGTGGCTGATAAGTTGACTTTCTTCCTCATGGAAAATGGAGAATTGGCTTCTAATCTTATTCGCAAGGCTATTAAGGCGCGTGACGCTCGTGAAGCGGCACGTAAGGCGCGTGATGAGAGTCGTAATGGTAAGAAAAATAAAAAAGACAAGGGCTTGCTTTCTGGAAAATTGACCCCAGCCCAGTCTAAGAATCCTGCTAAGAATGAACTCTATCTGGTTGAGGGGGACTCTGCCGGTGGTTCTGCCAAACAAGGCCGTGACCGCAAGTTCCAGGCAATCTTGCCCCTTCGTGGTAAGGTTATCAATACAGCCAAGGCCAAGATGGCGGATATTCTCAAAAATGAAGAAATTAACACCATGATTTATACTATTGGTGCAGGTGTGGGAGCAGACTTCTCTATTGAAGATGCCAACTATGACAAAATCATTATCATGACCGATGCCGATACAGATGGTGCCCATATCCAGACCTTGCTCTTGACATTTTTCTACCGTTACATGCGTCCGTTAGTTGAAGCAGGTCATATCTATATTGCCCTTCCACCTCTTTACAAGATGTCCAAAGGGAAAGGCAAGAAAGAAGAAGTGGCCTATGCTTGGACAGATGGAGAGTTAGAAGAACTCCGCAAGCAGTTTGGTAAAGGCGCAACACTCCAACGCTACAAGGGGCTTGGAGAGATGAATGCGGACCAGCTCTGGGAAACAACCATGAATCCAGAAACCCGTACCCTCATACGTGTCACCATCGAAGACCTAGCACGCGCCGAACGTCGTGTCAATATCCTCATGGGAGACAAGGTTGAACCACGCCGTAAGTGGATTGAAGACAATGTCAAGTTTACGCTGGAAGAGAGTGGAGAGATGGTGTTTTGATGAAATTGAAGGTATAGGTTTAGAATGGGAAAAAATAAAAACAAGAAGAAAAAAGGTGTAGGAAGAATTATCAAGCTATTTAGAAATTACGGATATATTTCTACGGATAGTTTTGGTCAAGAAGGTGAGGAGCTTCCATTTCAGTTTACTCCTGAGATGATAAAAGAAATAGATGGTATTGAGTACATTGAATATAGCAAAGAGGCAGAGTTTAATATAAAAAAGGGAGTGAGTCTTAGAGATAAGATAATTAGAGAAGCTAGTGACTTAAAGTTTGATTCTCGAAATTTAATTCAGGAAAAGCGTGTGGAATCAAAGTCCTATTTGGAACAAGTAAAAGAAAAATTTGATTTGTTTAATATTCAACTACCAACCAAAAATCAAATGGAAAACGAAATCAGAGAGCTTGATTTGGTGGTTGATCAGTTTACTGCTTCTGTGTTAAAAAATTTTTATGATTCTGTTTTGGTAGATGATGAAGCTATTTTATATGAATATTTGAAAAAAATAGGATTTCAACCCTATATGTTAGATTATATTGTTAATGGTCTTTTTATTGAAAAAACTTTGGGTAATTTAAAAAAAATTGATGTAAAACACATTGTTAAAATTGACGATATTGACAAAGTATTTAGGGAAAAGATATTAAGATGGATATTAGGGATTGAAAATTCATACAAAAGTTTATTAAGTAGATTAGCTACTCAGAGAGAAGGTGGAGATGAAATTGCTGCTAGAGTTGTTAGGCATTGGAAAAATTCCACCGACGATGCTAAGGAAACACAATATAAAAGAGCCCAAAACAGATATAAGTATCTAAGTTACTCAGATAAATTTGATTATATTAATTCCGATATAATCCCATTAGAAGATTTAATGGATCAAATGGATTTGAGTACTTTAGAATCTTTACTTGATAAGTTTGATGTTTTTTCAAAAGAAAGTATTTCTACAGGGGGACGTTTATTAACTCCTTTTGTCAAAGATATTGTTTTACATAAAACAGTACTTTCAGATTTAAGAATTATAAGAAATGCAGCGGCACATGGAAGGTTTGTAATTCCAACTATAGTAAATCCTGATTATAATCCTAACTGGGACTTGGAGTTTGATAACCCTCTTGAAAGAACTAAAATTAAAGATTGGTTCATATTTGGTTATTTAAAACAGGTACTAATATCCCAAGGATTTGACGAATCTATGTCAGTAGGGATTGCACAAACCATTTTTGGTAATCCCTACAGAAAAGCTTGGTTTGAACTTAATTTTATTTATCATCGATTCATTAGTCTTTTTGATGAGAAAATGTATAATGATTTCAAAAACGAATCGAATTATTTCTTAGATTATGACAGTGATTATGATAGAAATGAACAAGAAAAAAATGTCAATCCCATTTTAAAAGATATTGGAGACTTAACAAAGTTTGAGTCAGATTCACTTCTTCAGTATTTTCCTCCAGCGTATAAAACAATAGCAAATGAAGCATCACTTGCAGAGAAAACGGCAAGCCTCCATTTTTATGAAACAGGAATACATCTACAGAAGTATTCTTGATTTTTACTATTTTGAAACAATATCCCACACGAAGAATTACCTTCCCCACCCCTAAAACAAGAAATCACACCTGAAGAATATCTTGTCTGGGGGAATAACTCAAAACACACATGTGTGTTTTGAGTTATTGGAGTAAAATACGAGTATTTAGATATGTTCTGAATTATTTTAGGTCAAAAAATTAAAAATACATCATTGAAGGAGGAGTTTTATGAAAAAAGAATATGGAATCACGAGTTTAACTGTACGCAATTTAGAAAACAACGAATTCTTCTAACTTCTATCTGAGAGCAAGGACGAGTCAGGGGCTTTTACAAAAGCCAATAAATCTGAGCAGGTTTATGTAACGAAGCTTAGGGATATGGAAAAACTTCTTGAGACCTTGCAAGTTGGTTTACACCGTTCCAAGGCCAGTCAAATGGTGGCTAGTCTGGAAGCCTCTGATCGTGAGCGTGATGATGCGCTTTCTACCTTGACAGACTTGGTCAAGGCCTTCTCTCGTGTCAAAGAGGCAGGTAGCAAGGAAGCTTACGACAAACTCAGCAAACTTTTCAAAAATTATGCTTGGTTAACGAGTATAAGCTGCGAAAAGGAGACAGAAGCTATTAACCATTTACTCAAGGAGCTAAAAGATACGGACTATCAAACTGCTCTTGCAACCCTACATTTGACAACTCATATAGAAACCTTGACAAAAGCGCAGTCTTAGTTTGAAAAAGCATATAAGGAGCGCTTGGCTGAGCAAAAAGGCAAGGCACCTAGTCAAAACAAGGAAGTCCGTGCAAAACTACAAGAAATCTATGACTTCCTTGTGGATTTTACTGAAATCAACGCCTACGCTTATCCTGAAAGAACTCATGTGGTCAATCTCCGCGATCACCTCAACACCATCCGCAGCCGCTACAAAAAACGCAAACCTGCTATGAAGGTAACGGAAGCAGTGGGGAGTGTTAATTAAGTCTGATAGATTTGGAGGAATAGAAGATGATTATCAGACCTGCAAGCAGAAAAGATTGTCAAGCTATTTATAGCCTTTATCAAAGTGAAAAATGGCTTTCTTTTACAGAGGAAAAGTGACATCTCTATTTTCAACAAATCTGTCTCATTACTTGGTGCTTGAAGAGGACCAGAAAATTCTTGGCTTTGCCCGTTATCTGACGGATGAAGTGATGACGACCTTTTTAGCTGAAATAATTATTGATAAATCCCACCGCAGAAAAGGACTGGGACAGCAGCTGATTGAGGAGATCCACAAAAAATATCCTTTGACACGGATTGAATTAATATCTGAAGCAGATGGATTTTATCGGTCAATAAGTTTTAAGCCTGTTGGTACAGGATTTAGAAAATCTGAATGAAAGGAGACAGCCAAGCCTGTCTAGACTTTGCTTTTCAGCAAGCTGGCTTGTCAGAAGTTTACTCTTTTACATTCTTACTCAATCAACTTTCGCAAAAAGTCATGCAAAAACTGAGCATGGAATTTGTCAAAGAATTTGATAATGAAAAAGTTCCAGCAGACAGTCCACTTTATAGACATGTCCTCTACAGAATCAAGAGTTTCCACTAAAAAGGCAGGTATCAACATGAGAACAGAAACAGAAATGCTAGATCTGATTTTACAAACTGCCAAAACTATTCAAGTAGAAACTGTCGCCATGTCTGGTTCACGGACAAACCCAAAGGCCCCAAAAGATGAATTTCAAGACTATGATGTTATCTATGTCGTAGATAATTTAGATAATCTAACGAGAGACATTTCTTGGATAGATCAGTTTGGCAAACGTATTCTTGAGCAAGAAGTTAGGTTGGGACATCGTCGTCTATACCTCATGCTCTTTGAAGATGGCAATCGAATTGATCTAACCCTCTGTCCAAAACAACAAATTCAAGAGTGGGTAGACAGTGAGGCCGGATTTACTGTTTTAGAAGATCCAGAGCATTTATTTGAACCCTATTCACCAAATATAGAGCGTTACTGGACAAATTCAGCTACTGAAAAGGATTTTGAAAAAGTCTGCAATGAATTTTGGTGGGTATCAGCCTACGTGGTTAAGGGGATTTGTCGCAAACAAGTCATTTATACGACGGACCATCTCTATGGCATTTGTCAACAAGAATTCTTGAAAATCTTGGCTTGGCAGGTTGCAAGTGATAGGGGAGCAGTTGATATCGGTAAAAATTATAAGTACATCTTTAACTATTTGCCTGCTCAGAAAGAGAATGAATTCTCAAGTCTACTTGATTTCTCAAATAGTGACAAAATCACTCAGTCTTTATTTGCTACGATGAAATTATTCCACCAAGAGGCTCAGACCCTTGCTCAAAAGATGGGTTTTGACTACGATAAAGAAGTAGCTGAGAAGATGATTGAGTATGCTGAGTCGAGACTTCTTAATCGCTAACTAAAGACCTTAATTTAAAAGATTAAACTACAGAAAGGGTCGTTTGATTATTTGTAGTAACTAAACACGGGACTAATTTTATTCGGAAAAAAGTCAAATCGTCTTGACTTTATCGAGCCCTACATCGATTTTCTATTTTTCTACAGACATTTTTGGCAAGCCAAATCGTCCCTTTATATCTTAAATGAACACTTTTTCTGTAAAAACCTACTCTACATTCTTTGAAAGGAGTTGAACACGCCTTAAATGCTGTGTGAAAAGGATAAATTCTCTTGCGAACATCGCTCGCTTTAAGAATTTTCTATTTTCACTTTGCATTTTTCGGGCTTTGTATCCTATATGTCTAACATTCAAAACATGTCCCTAGAGGACATTATGGGAGAGCGCTTTGGTCGCTATTCCAAATACATTATTCAAGACCGGGCTTTGCCAGATATTCGTGATGGCTTGAAGCCGGTTCAGCGCCGTATTCTTTATTCGATGAATAAGGATGGCAATACCTTTGATAAGAGCTACCGCAAGTCGGCCAAGTCTGTCGGGAATATCATGGGGAATTTTCACCCACACGGTGACAGTTCCATCTATGATGCCATGGTTCGTATGTCACAGGACTGGAAAAACCGTGAGATTTTGGTCGAAATGCACGGTAATAACGGTTCTATGGACGGAGATCCGCCTGCGGCTATGCGTTATACTGAGGCACGTCTGTCTGAAATTGCTGGCTATCTTCTTCAGGATATCGAGAAGAAGACCGTTCCTTTTGCCTGGAACTTTGATGACACCGAAAAAGAGCCGACAGTCTTACCAGCAGCCTTTCCAAACCTTTTAGTCAATGGTTCGACTGGTATTTCGGCTGGATATGCCACAGATATTCCACCCCATAATTTAGCTGAGGTCATTGATGCCACTGTTTATATGATTGACCATCCAACAGCTAAGGTGGACAAGCTCATGGAATTTTTGCCTGGACCAGATTTTCCGACTGGAGGAATCATTCAGGGTCGTGATGAAATCAAGAAGGCCTATGAAACTGGGAAAGGGCGCGTGGTTGTTCGTTCCAAGACTGAGATTGAAAAGCTAAAAGGTGGTAAGGAACAAATCGTTATCACCGAGATTCCTTATGAAATCAACAAGGCCAATCTGGTTAAGAAAATCGATGATGTCCGTGTCAATAACAAGGTGGCTGGTATTGCTGAGGTTCGTGATGAGTCTGACCGTGACGGTCTTCGTATCGCTATTGAGCTAAAAAAAGATGCTAATACCGAGCTTGTTCTAAACTATCTATTTAAGTACACCGACCTACAAATCAATTACAACTTCAACATGGTGGCGATTGACAATTTCACACCTCGTCAGGTTGGGATTGTCCCAATCTTGTCTAGCTATATCGCCCACCGTCGTGAAGTGATTCTGGCCCGTTCACGCTTTGACAAGGAAAAGGCTGAGAAACGTCTCCATATCGTCGAAGGTCTGATTCGCGTGATTTCGATTTTGGACGAAGTCATTGCTCTTATCCGTGTTTCTGAGAATAAGGCTGACGCTAAGGAAAATCTCAAGGTCAGCTATGACTTTACAGAAGAGCAGGCTGAGGCTATTGTTACCTTGCAACTATACCGCTTGACCAATACAGACGTAGTTGTCTTGCAGGAAGAAGAAGCAGAACTTCGTGAGAAGATTGCTATGCTTGCGGCTATTATCGGTGATGAACGTACCATGTACAATCTCATGAAGAAAGAACTTCGTGAAGTTAAGAAGAAGTTTGCGACTCCACGTTTAAGTTCTTTAGAGGACACTGCGAAAGCAATCGAGATTGACACAGCTAGTCTGATCGCCGAGGAAGATACCTATGTCAGCGTGACAAAGGCAGGTTATATCAAGCGTACTAGTCCACGTTCTTTTGCAGCTTCAACGCTAGAGGAAATTGGTAAACGTGATGATGACCGTTTGATCTTTGTACAAGCTGTCAAGACCACCCAGAATCTTCTGATGTTCACGACTCTTGGAAATGTTATTTATCGACCAATTCATGAATTGGCTGATATTCGTTGGAAGGATATCGGTGAGCACCTGAGCCAGACCATTACAAACTTTGAAACTAACGAAGAAATCCTTTATGCTGAAGTCGTGGATCAGTTTGATGATGCGACAACTTATTTTGCAGCTACTCGTCTCGGTCAAATCAAACGCGTAGAACGCAAAGAATTCTCTCCATGGCGAACCTATAAGTCTAAGTCTGTCAAGTATGCCAAGTTGAAAGATGATACGGACCAGATTGTAGCAGTGGCTCCGATTAAACTAGATGATGTTCTTTTGATTAGCCAAAATGGTTATGCCCTGCGTTTCAATATCGAAGAGGTTCCAGTTGTCGGTGCTAAGGCTGCAGGTGTCAAGGCTATGAATTTGAAAGAAGATGATGTCCTCCAATCTGCCTTTATCTGTAACACCTCATCCTTCTACCTCTTGACCCAACGTGGAAGTTTGAAACGTGTTTCTATTGACGAAATTCCGGTAACCAGCCGTGCCAAACGTGGGTTACAAGTCTTGCGTGAGCTAAAAAATAAACCGCATCGTGTCTTCTTAGCAGGAGCAGTTGCAGAGCAAGGATTTATTGGTGATCTCTTCAGTACAGATATGGAAGAGAACGACCAAACTCTGCTTGTTCAATCAAACAAAGGAACAATCTATGAAAGCCGATTGCAGGACTTGAATTTGTCAGAACGAACTAGTAACGGAAGCTTTATTTCTGATACTATTTCTGATGAAGAAGTTTTTGACGCTTATCTTAAAGAAGTATTTCCAGAAGCTAAATAAGTGAAATGAAGAATCAGTTCTAAGAGCTGGTTCTTTTTTATTGAAGAAATTTTCTGAAAATTACAAAATATGCTTGCTATTTTAGAAAAATAGTGTAGAATAAAAGAAATAGGTTTTTAGAATAAGGAGTGGAATATGACAGTAACGATTGATTGGGAAAACCTTGGTTTCTCCTATATAAAATTACCTTATCGCTATATTGCTCATTTTAAAAATGGACAATGGAATCAAGGAGAACTTACAGAAGATGCAACCTTGCATATTTCAGAGTCTTCTCCAAGTCTTCACTATGGTCAACAAGCCTTTGAAGGTTTGAAAGCTTACCGTACTAAGGATGGCAGTGTTCAACTGTTCCGTCCTGACGAAAATGCTAAACGTCTGCAACGTACTTGTGATCGTCTCTTGATGCCACAAGTTCCAACAGAAATGTTTGTAGAAGCGTGTAAGGCAGTTGTTCGTGCGAATGAAGAATACGTACCACCATACGGAACAGGTGGAACCTTATATCTTCGCCCTCTTTTGATTGGTGTCGGAGATATTATTGGGGTTAAACCAGCAGAAGAGTATATTTTCACCATCTTTGCCATGCCAGTTGGAAATTACTTTAAAGGTGGTTTGGTTCCAACCAACTTCTTGATTCAGGATGAATACGATCGTGCTGCTCCAAATGGTACAGGTGCGGCTAAGGTTGGTGGGAACTATGCTGCCAGTCTCTTGCCAGGGAAATTGGCGAAATCACGTCACTTCTCAGATGTTATCTATCTAGACCCATCAACTCATACAAAGATTGAAGAAGTCGGTTCAGCTAACTTCTTTGGAATTACAGCTGATAATGAATTTGTAACACCATTGAGCCCATCTATCTTGCCATCTATTACTAAGTATTCTTTGCTTTATTTGGCAGAACACCGCTTGGGCTTGACTCCTATTGAGGGAGATGTCCCAATTGATAACCTTGACCGTTTTGTAGAGGCAGGTGCCTGTGGTACAGCAGCAGTTATTTCACCAATTGGTGGAATTCAGCACGGTGATGATTTCCATGTATTCTATAGTGAAACAGAAGTTGGTCCTGTGACTCGTAAACTCTATGATGAATTGACAGGTATTCAGTTTGGTGATATTGAAGCGCCAGAAGGTTGGATTGTAAAAGTAGATTAAAATAAACAAAAGGAGATTTTTGATGAAATCGAAAAAGTGGCTCTTAACAGCAGGAGTGGTCCTGAGCACAACAGCTCTATTAGTGGCTTGTGGAAAAGCTGATAAAGAAGCAGATGCACCGACAACATTTTCATATGTCTATGCAGTAGATCCGGCATCTTTGGATTATAGTATAGCGACTCGTACATCTACAACAGATGTCATCGGGAACGTGGTTGATGGCTTGATGGAAAACGACCAATACGGAAATGTTATTCCTTCCTTGGCTGAAGATTGGTCTGTGTCAAAAGATGGTTTGACTTATACCTACAAACTACGTAAAGGAGTTAAATGGTACACTTCTGAAGGTGAAGAATATGCAGAAGTAACAGCCCATGACTTTGTAACAGGATTGAAACACGTAGCTGACGGTAAGTCAGACGGTGTTTCTCTCATCCAAAATTCAATCAAGGGATTGGATGCCTACATGACTGGTGAGACCAATGATTTCTCTACAGTTGGTGTCAAGGCCTTGGACGATTACACAGTTGAATATACCCTAAACAAACCAGAAAGCTTCTGGAACTCTAAAGTCACAACAGCAACGATGTTGCCTGTAAATGAAGAGTTTTTGAAAGCATCAGGTAAAGATTATGGAGCAGTTACTCCAGCAGGAATTCTCTACAATGGTCCTTATATCTTGAAGACCTTGACATCTAAATCGTTGATTGAATACGAGAAAAACCCAAATTACTGGGATAAAGAAAAGGTAAAAATCGAGAAGATTAAATTGACTTACTACGATGGTTCTGATCAGGAATCGTTGATTCGTAGCTTCTCTTCTGGTGCCTATACGACAGCTCGTCTCTTCCCAAGTAGCTCAAACTTTGCTTCTACTTTGGAACAATACGGAGATAAAATCACTTATAGTCCACAGGACTCAAGTAGCTATTACTTCACCTTTAACGTAAATCGCCAGTCATATAATAAAACTGCGAAAACAAGTGAAGAGCAAAAGACTTCTACTAAAGAAGCTATGCTTAATAAGGACTTCCGTCAGGCTATCAACTTTGCCTTCAACCGCCATTCTTATGCTGCTCAGTTAAATGGTGAAGATGGGGCGGACAAGATTATTCGTAACAGTTTAGTTCCAGATAACTTCGTGCAAGCAGGTGGTAAGAACTTTGGTCAAATCGCTCAAGCAGAGTTGGTGAACTACGGTGACCAATGGAAAGGTGTTGAGCTAGTTGACGGTAAGGACTCTATCTACAACCCTGACAAGGCTAAAGCAGCCTTTGACAAAGCTAAGAAAGATTTGGAATCTAAAGGGGTAACTTTCCCAATTCACTTGGATGTTCCAGTTGAACAAACAGATACCATCGCCGTTCAACAAAGTAACTCTTTCAAACAGTCAATCGAATCAACTCTTGGTGCTGAAAATGTTGTCATCGACGTTCTTCAAATGACAGATAATGAAAAGGAAACAATCACTTCTCAAGCGCGTGTTCCTTCTCAAAAAGACTATGATTTGAATAGTACAGGATGGGCTCCAAGCTATCAAGACCCAGCATCTTATTTAACTATCATGGATCCTAAATCAGGTTCTGCTATGAAACACCTAGGTATCACTAAAGGAAAAGACAAGGATGTCGTAGCTAAGGTTGGTTTGGACCAGTATAAGAAATTATTGGATGATGCCGATTCAGAAACTACGAATCTTGAAGAGCGCTATGAAAAATATGCCAAGGCTCAAGCTTGGTTGACAGATAGTTCATTATTGATGCCAACAGCCTCATCTGGTGGTTCTCCAGTTGTAAGTAATGTAGTGCCATTCTCAAAACCATACTCACAAGTTGGTATTAAGGGTGACCCATATATCTTTAAGGGAATGAAGTTGCAAAAAGATATCGTTACAACAAAAGAATATGAAGAAGCACTGAAAAAATGGCAAAAAGAAAAATTGGAATCAAACGGTAAGTACCAAAAAGAACTAGAAAAACACATTAAATAAAGCAGAAAACTCTATGTCAGACAAGCCTGATATAGAGTTTTTTCTTGCTAGTTTTAGGATTTTCTTGTAAAATAGAAAAAGTGAAGAGAGGTATGAAATGAGTAAGAAAGATAAAAAAATCGAAATTCAAGTAGCAGATGCCAAAGTTAATGTTGGTAAAGACAGTTTTGAAGGTTATACATTGACTATCGGTAAAAAAGTTATCGGAGAAATTGCCGAATTAGACGGACAATTTGCCATCATAAAGAATGGGAATGTCGATAGTTTTTATAAAAAATTGGAAAAAGCTGTGGAAATTTTGATTGAAAATTATAATTTAGCAAAATAAGTCTTGTTTTTTTGAAATTTTCATGATATAATAGTCCATGTTGATTGTAGGAGAGATAGCGAAGAGGCTAAACGCGGCGGACTGTAAATCCGCTCCTTCGGGTTCGGGGGTTCGAATCCCTCTCTCTCCATTTCATCAATGGGGTATAGCCAAGCGGTAAGGCAAGGGACTTTGACTCCCTCATGCGTTGGTTCGAATCCAGCTACCCCAGTTCTTAGGTAATGTTCAAGATAAAAAGCAAAATATCTTAGGGTATTTTATTTTTATAATTGAAAGACGTGAACGATATAAACATGTCCTTGCGGGTGCTTAGGAAAAAAATTATAAGTATGTCAAGTTTAAGAAAAACTTGATTGTTGGAGGATTTTTTAGATGAACGAATTTGAAGATTTGCTAAATAGCGTTAGCCAAGTTGAGACTGGTGATGTTGTTAGTGCTGAAGTATTGACAGTTGATGCGACTCAAGCTAACGTTGCAATCTCTGGAACTGGTGTTGAAGGTGTCTTGACTCTTCGCGAATTGACAAACGATCGCGATGCAGATATCAATGACTTTGTTAAAGTAGGAGAAGTATTGGATGTTCTTGTACTTCGTCAAGTAGTTGGTAAAGATACTGATACAGTTACATACCTTGTATCTAAAAAACGCCTTGAAGCTCGCAAAGCATGGGACAAACTTGTTGGTCGCGAAGAAGAAGTTGTTACTGTTAAAGGAACTCGTGCCGTTAAAGGTGGACTTTCAGTAGAATTTGAAGGTGTTCGTGGATTTATCCCAGCTTCAATGTTGGATACTCGTTTCGTACGTAACACTGAGCGTTTTGTAGGTCAAGAATTTGATGCTAAAATCAAAGAAGTTGACGCTAAAGAAAACCGCTTCATCCTTTCACGTCGTGAAGTTGTTGAAGCAGCTACAGCAGCAGCTCGCGCTGAAGTATTCGGTAAATTGGCTGTTGGTGATGTAGTAACTGGTAAAGTTGCACGTATCACAAGTTTCGGTGCTTTCATCGACCTTGGTGGTGTTGACGGATTGGTTCACTTGACTGAATTGTCACATGAACGTAACGTATCACCAAAATCAGTTGTAACTGTTGGTGAAGAAATTGAAGTGAAAATTCTTGATCTTAACGAAGAAGAAGGACGCGTATCACTTTCACTTAAAGCAACAACGCCTGGACCATGGGATGGCGTTGAGCAAAAATTGGCTAAAGGTGATGTAGTTGAAGGAACAGTTAAACGTTTGACTGACTTCGGTGCATTTGTTGAAGTATTGCCAGGTATCGATGGACTTGTTCACGTATCACAAATTTCACACAAACGTATTGAAAATCCTAAAGAAGCTCTTAAAGTTGGTCAAGAAGTTAAAGTTAAAGTTCTTGAAGTTAACGCAGATGCAGAGCGTGTATCACTTTCTATCAAAGCTCTTGAAGAGCGTCCAGCTCAAGAAGAAGGACAAAAAGAAGAAAAACGTGCTGCTCGTCCACGTCGTCCAAAACGTCAAGAAAAACGTGATTTCGAACTTCCAGAAACACAAACAGGATTCTCAATGGCTGACTTGTTTGGTGATATCGAACTTTAATCAAATTGAAAATTCACAAAATCCTTTGTTTACTAAACAAGGGATTTTTCTTTTGTCTGTAAGCCTTTTTTGATATAATAGTTCTATGTTAGAATCAGAAAAACAATCACGTTATCAAATGTTAAATGAAGAGCTCTCTTTTTTATTGGATGGTGAAACCAATGTTTTGGCTAATCTTTCCAACGCCAGTGCTCTTCTAAGATCGCGCTTTCCTAATACCGTATTTGCAGGCTTTTATCTGTTCGATGGAAAGGAATTGGTTTTAGGTCCCTTCCAAGGTGGTGTTTCCTGCATCCGTATTGCACTTGGAAAAGGTGTTTGTGGGGAGGCAGCTCACTTTCAGGAAACTGTTATTGTTGGAGATGTAACAACCTATCCAAATTATATTTCTTGCGATAGTCGTGCTAAAAGTGAAATTGTTATGCCAATGATAAAGAATGGTCAATTACTTGGAGTTCTAGATCTGGATTCTTCAGAGATTGATGATTATGATGCTATGGATCGAGATTATTTGGAACAATTTGTCGCTATTTTGCTTGAAAAGACAGAATGGGACTTTACAATGTTTGGGGAGAAAGCCTAATGTATCAAGCACTTTATCGAAAATATAGAAGTCAAAATTTCTCCCAGTTGGTTGGACAGGAAGTTGTGGCTAAGACTCTTAAACAAGCAGTAGAGCAAGATAAAATAAGTCATGCCTATCTTTTTTCTGGTCCACGGGGAACAGGAAAAACCAGTGTAGCCAAGATTTTTGCCAAAGCTATGAACTGTCCAAATCAAGTGGGTGGTGAACCTTGTAATAACTGCTATATTTGTCAAGCAGTGACAGATGGTAGTTTAGAAGATGTCATTGAAATGGATGCGGCCTCTAATAATGGGGTGGATGAAATTCGCGAAATTCGTGATAAATCTACCTACGCTCCTAGTCTTGCCCGTTATAAGGTTTACATCATAGATGAGGTTCACATGCTGTCTACAGGAGCTTTTAATGCCCTCCTAAAGACGCTGGAAGAGCCAACACAGAATGTGGTCTTTATTTTGGCAACTACTGAATTGCACAAGATTCCTGCCACTATTCTATCCCGTGTGCAACGTTTTGAATTTAAATCAATTAAGACACAGGATATTAAGGAACATATCCACTATATTTTAGAAAAAGAAAATATCAGTTCTGAACCAGAGGCTGTGGAAATCATTGCCAGACGGGCTGAAGGTGGGATGCGGGACGCCTTGTCTATTTTGGATCAAGCCCTAAGTTTGACACAGGGAAATGAGCTGACGACTGCTATCTCTGAAGAAATTACTGGCACCATTAGTCTATCAGCCTTGGATGATTATGTGTCTGCCTTGTCTCAACAGGATGTTCCAAAGTCCCTAGAGTGCTTAAATCTTCTCTTTGACAATGGTAAGAGCATGACTCGTTTTGTGACCGACCTTTTGCACTATTTAAGAGACTTGTTAATTGTTCAAACAGGGGGAGAAAATACTCATCATAGTCCAGTTTTTGTTGAGAATTTAGCTCTTCCTCAAGAAAATTTGTTTGAAATGATTCGCTTGGCGACAGTCAGTTTAGCAGATATTAAGTCTAGTTTGCAGCCAAAGATTTATGCTGAGATGATGACTATCCGTTTGGCGGAGATTAAGCCCGAACCAGCTCTTTCTGGGGCAGTTGAACATGAAATTGATTCGCTGAGACAGGAAGTTGCCCGTCTCAAACAAGAACTCGCAAATGTGGGAACTGTACCCAAACCAACAAATCCAGCTCCTAGTCGCCCAGCAACGGGCAAGACAATCTATCGTGTGGATCGCAATAAAGTTCAATCGATCCTACAAGAGGCCGTTGAAAATCCTGATTTAGCACGTCAAAATCTGATTCGTTTGCAGAATGCCTGGGGAGAAGTAATTGAAAGTCTAGGTGGGCCGGACAAGGCTCTTCTAGTCGGATCTCAACCAGTTGCGGCCAATGAACACCATGCCATTCTTGCTTTTGAGTCTAACTTCAATGCTGGTCAAACCATGAAACGAGACAATCTCAACACCATGTTTGGCAATATCCTCAGTCAGGCGGCAGGTTTTTCACCTGAGATTTTAGCCATTTCCATGGAGGAATGGAAAGAAGTTCGTGCAGCCTTTTCAGCTAAAGCCAAATCTTCTCAAACTGAAAAAGAAGCAGAAGAAAGCCTGATTCCAGAAGGATTTGAATTTTTGGCTGATAAAGTGAAGGTAGAGGAAGACTAAAGAAAGATTTCATGATACAATAAGTTTATGAATAGACAACAATTTATTATCATCGCGCTGTTTACAGCTGCTGAGACCTATTTTTTCAATGAAGCCTGGATGACTGGTCGTTATATTATGGCAGCCTTTTGGGCCATTTTGCTCTTTAGAAATTTCCGAGTTAGTTATTTGATGGGCAAGATTGTAGATGTCATTGACCAACATTTAAAAGGAAAAGACTAGTCCTCAGCTTCTAGACAAAATCAAAGCCTTTTAGGCTTTTTTTTGTTATACTATAAAAGTATATTTATTGACCTTTTACCGTATTTTCTAGGGAAATCAAGTATGTTTCCAGTAAGTACCGTAAAGGCCAGAAAAAGAAAGGAACTATCATGTCAGTATTAGAGATCAAAGATCTTCACGTTGAGATTGAAGGAAAAGAAATTTTAAAAGGGGTTAACCTGACCCTGAAAACAGGAGAAATTGCCGCTATCATGGGACCAAATGGTACTGGTAAATCGACTCTTTCTGCCGCTATCATGGGAAATCCAAACTATGAAGTTACCAAAGGTGAAGTCTTGTTTGATGGCGTAAACATCCTTGAGTTGGAAGTGGACGAGCGTGCGCGTATGGGACTTTTCCTTGCTATGCAATACCCATCAGAAATTCCTGGTATTACCAATGCTGAGTTTCTTCGTGCAGCCATGAATGCTGGTAAAGAAGATGATGAAAAGATTTCAGTTCGTGAGTTTATCACTAAGCTAGATGAGAAGATGGAATTGCTCAACATGAAAGAAGAAATGGCTGAGCGTTACCTCAACGAAGGTTTCTCTGGTGGTGAGAAAAAACGAAATGAAATTCTTCAGCTTTTGATGTTGGAACCAACTTTTGCCCTTTTGGATGAGATTGACTCTGGTCTTGATATTGACGCTCTTAAAGTTGTTTCTAAAGGTGTTAATGCCATGCGTGGTGAAGGCTTTGGTGCTATGATTATCACTCACTACCAACGTCTTTTGAACTACATTACACCTGATGTGGTACACGTGATGATGGAAGGTCGTGTTGTCCTTTCAGGTGGTCCAGAATTGGCTGCGCGTTTGGAACGTGAAGGATACGCAAAACTAGCTGAAGAACTTGGCTACGACTACAAGGAAGAATTGTAATTCCCTCGTATCTTTTAGGAGAAGTAAATGACTAAAGAAAATATTAAACTTTTTTCAGAAATGCACGCTGAACCAAGCTGGTTGGCTGACCTCCGTCAAAAAGCTTTTGATAAGATTGAGACTTTGGAATTACCAGTTATTGAGCGTGTCAAATTCCACCGTTGGAATCTGGGTGATGGAACGATTACAGAAAATGAGCCATCAGCAAATGTTCCAGATTTCACTGCACTAGATAACCACTTGAAGTTGGTGCAAGTAGGAACTCAAACTGTTTTTGAGCAAACTCCAGTTGAGTTGGCTGAACAGGGTGTTGTCTTTACAGACTTCCACTCAGCTTTAGAAGAAATCCCAGAGCTTATTGAGGAATTCTTCATGTCATCTGTTAAGTATGACGATGACAAGTTGGCAGCCTACCATACAGCTTATTTCAACAGTGGTGCTGTTCTCTACATTCCTGATAATGTTGAGATTAAAGAACCAATCGAAGGAATTTTCTATCAAGACAGCGATAGTGATGTGCCGTTTAACAAGCATATTATGATTATCGCTGGTAAAAATTCTAAGATTAGTTATCTGGAGCGTTTAGAGTCACGCGGTGAGGGAAGTGTCAAAGCAACTGCTAATATCACAGTAGAAGTGATTGCGCGTTCTGGAGCTCAAGTGAAATTTGCTGCGATTGACCGTCTAGGTGAAAACGTCACTGCTTACATTAGCCGTCGTGGTAAATTAGGAAACGATGCAAGTATTGACTGGGCAATTGGTGTCATGAACGAAGGAAATGTTGTTGCTGACTTTGATAGTGACTTGATTGGTAACGGTAGCCATGCCGACCTTAAAGTCGTAGCTCTTTCAAGTGGCCGTCAGGTACAAGGGATTGATACTCGAGTGACTAACTATGGTTGCAACTCAATCGGAAATATCCTTCAACATGGGGTTATTCTTGAGAAAGCAACCTTGACCTTCAATGGTATTGGCCACATTATCAAGGGTGCTAAGGGAGCAGATGCCCAACAAGAGAGCCGTGTTCTTATGCTTTCAGACCAAGCGCGTTCAGATGCCAATCCAATTCTTTTGATTGATGAAAATGACGTTACTGCAGGTCACGCAGCTTCTATCGGTCAGGTGGATCCAGAAGACATGTACTACCTCATGAGTCGTGGCTTGGACAAGGCAACTGCAGAACGTTTGGTTGTCCGTGGTTTCCTTGGCTCCGTTATCGTTGAGATTCCAGTCAAGGAAGTTCGTGATGAAATGATTGCAACTATCGAAGAAAAATTGTCAAAACGCTAAGGGGTAGCCTATGTTAGATGTAGAAGTGATTCGCAAGGATTTTCCAATTTTAGACCAGATTGTTAATGATGAACCATTGGTTTATTTGGATAATGCTGCGACGACACAAAAACCACTAGCAGTTCTGGAGACGATTAACCGATACTATGAGCAAGACAATGCCAATGTTCATCGTGGCGTTCATACCTTGGCAGAAAGGGCGACAGCTTCTTATGAGGCAGCTCGTGAAACCATTCGTAAGTTTATCAATGCAGGCTCTACAAAGGAAGTTCTCTTTACTAGAGGAACGACAACCAGTCTTAACTGGGTAGCGCGTTATGCTGAGGAAGTCTTGACTGAGGGAGACCAGGTTTTGATTTCTGTCATGGAACACCATTCCAACATCATTCCTTGGCAGGAAGCCTGCCGCAAGACTGGAGCTGAGCTTGTCTATGTCTATCTCAAGGATGGAGCTTTGGACATGGATGATTTGCGAGCTAAATTGACTGATAAAGTTAAGTTTGTCTCCCTTGCTCACGCCTCAAATGTTCTTGGTGTAGTCAATCCGATTAAAGAAATCACTCAATTGGCTCACCAAGTTGGAGCCATCATGGTAGTTGATGGAGCACAATCTACGCCCCATATGAAGATTGATGTCCAGGACTTGGATGTGGACTTCTTTGCCTTTTCAGGTCACAAGATGGCTGGTCCGACTGGTATCGGTGTTCTTTATGGCAAAGAAAAGTATCTGGAACAAATGTCACCAGTTGAGTTTGGTGGAGAGATGATTGATTTCGTCTATGAGCAATCTGCTAGTTGGAAGGAATTACCTTGGAAATTTGAGGCTGGAACTCCTAACATGGCAGGTGCGATTGGACTTGCTTCGGCAGTAGATTATCTTGAAAGGATTGGTATGGATACGATTGAAGCGCATGAACAGGAACTGATTGAATACGTCTATCCAAAACTGCAGGCGATTGAAGGATTGACTATTTACGGTTCTCAGAACTTGGCTCAACGTTCAGGTGTCATTGCCTTTAACCTAGGTGACCTTCATCCGCATGATCTTGCGACTGCTTTGGATTATGAAGGAGTGGCTGTTCGAGCAGGTCACCATTGCGCTCAACCCTTGCTCCAGTATTTGGACGTTCCAGCTACAGCTCGTGCAAGTTTTTATATCTACAATACCAAGGCAGATTGCGACAAGCTAGTCGATGCCTTACAAAAGACAAAGGAGTTTTTCAATGGCACTTTCTAAACTAGATAGCCTTTATATGGCAGTGGTAGCGGACCATTCGAAAAATCCACATCACCAAGGAAAGTTAGAAGATGCTGAGCAAATCAGTCTCAACAATCCGACCTGTGGGGATGTTATCAATCTCTCTGTCAAGTTTGATGCAGAGAATCGTTTGGAAAATATTGCTTTTCTTAACTCAGGTTGTACCATCTCAACTGCCTCTGCTAGTATGATGACAGATGCCGTTTTAGGAAAAACCAAACAAGAAATTTTAGAACTTGCAACTATTTTTTCTGAAATGGTTCAAGGCCAAAAAGATGAACGCCAAGACCAACTTGGAGATGCAGCTTTCTTATCAGGCGTTGCAAAATTCCCTCAACGAATCAAGTGTGCAACCCTAGCTTGGAACGCCCTGAAGAAAACAATTGAAAATCAAGAAAATCAGTAAGACAAGTTTCTTTTGTCTTATGAATCAGTAGAAATGAAGAATGAAAGAAAGGATATTATGGCTGAAGAAAGAGTAGAACCAAAACCAATTGACCTTGGTGAATATAAATTTGGTTTCCATGATGATGTAGAGCCTGTCCTATCGACAGGAAAAGGATTGAATGAAGATGTCATTCGTGAACTATCAGCTGCTAAGGGAGAACCTGAGTGGATGCTAGAATTCCGTTTGAAGTCTTATGAAACCTTTAAAAAAATGCCCATGCAAACTTGGGGAGCAGACTTGTCAGAGATTGATTTTGATGATCTGATTTATTACCAAAAACCATCTGATAAACCAGCTCGTTCGTGGGATGACGTTCCTGAAAAGATTAAAGAAACCTTTGAACGTATCGGAATTCCTGAAGCTGAGCGTGCCTATCTGGCCGGTGCCTCTGCCCAGTATGAGTCAGAAGTGGTTTACCACAACATGAAGGAAGAGTTCCAGAAATTGGGGATTATCTTTACAGATACGGATTCTGCCCTCAAGGAATACCCAGACTTGTTTAAACAATACTTTGCCAAGTTGGTACCGCCGACAGATAACAAGTTGGCTGCCCTCAACTCAGCAGTATGGTCTGGTGGAACCTTTATCTACGTACCAAAAGGGGTCAAGGTAGATATTCCTCTTCAAACTTACTTCCGTATCAACAACGAGAATACAGGTCAGTTTGAACGTACCTTGATTATCGTTGATGAGGGAGCAAGTGTCCATTATGTAGAAGGATGTACAGCACCAACTTATTCAAGTAACAGCTTGCATGCTGCCATCGTAGAAATCTTTGCCTTGGATGGAGCTTATATGCGTTATACGACTATCCAAAACTGGTCTGATAACGTCTATAACTTGGTTACAAAACGCGCTAAGGCTCAAAAAGATGCCACTGTTGAGTGGATTGATGGTAACTTGGGTGCAAAGACTACTATGAAATACCCATCTGTTTACCTTGATGGAGAAGGGGCGCGTGGTACTATGCTTTCTATTGCCTTTGCTAATGCAGGGCAACACCAAGATACTGGAGCTAAGATGATCCACAACGCTCCACATACAAGCTCGTCTATTGTGTCTAAATCTATCGCTAAAGGTGGAGGAAAGGTTGACTATCGTGGACAAGTAACCTTTAATAAAAACTCTAAGAAATCTGTCTCTCACATCGAATGTGATACCATTATCATGGATGACTTGTCAGCATCAGATACCATTCCGTTTAATGAAATTCACAACTCACAAGTCGCTTTGGAACACGAAGCTAAGGTATCTAAGATTTCAGAAGAGCAACTCTATTACCTCATGAGCCGTGGATTGTCAGAATCTGAGGCAACTGAGATGATTGTTATGGGATTTGTAGAACCATTTACAAAAGAGCTTCCAATGGAATATGCAGTTGAGCTGAACCGTTTGATTAGCTATGAAATGGAAGGATCAGTTGGGTAAAATTTGATTTTATATTTACCCATAATCAAGGATTTTGAAGATGAACTTGTAACAAAAAAATCGCGGTTTAAAATCGCGATTTTTTTATAATTTTTCGTTGATGAAGCGGATAAACTGATTCCACCAAACTTTTAAGAAGAAGGCTTTTTCAACTTTCTTTTCTGCTACCATTTCAAAACTAGGACGTTCTGTAGTGATGTAACCTTGACCAATCAAATCATTGTCTTCATAAGTCAAATGTCCAACCACAGTTCCGGCTTCAAGTGGTGCTGGAATTGCCTTAGAATCAGGTGTGAATTGAATTGTTTGGGACGATTGTCCCCCAACACGTTCAATTAGAGAGATGTCATCTTTGGCAACGGCAGTAACGGTATCTTCTTTTCCATCTTGTACAGGGGCTTTACTATCTTGATAGGCATCGCCTTTTTGAACGATTTTGCGAAGTGTGAATGTAGAAGAGATATAATCCATTAGTGAAGAAGTAGCTGTGAAGCGAGCGTAAGGATTATTGTCTTGATGATCCGCATTCAAAACAACTGTGATAACCCTCATCCCTTTTTCGACAGTAGTACCAACAAAAGATTCTCCAGCTTTGTCTGTTGTTCCTGTCTTAAGGCCATCAAAACCACCGCGATAAGCAGGCATACCCTCTAACATGTAGTTGGTAGAAGTGATTGTCATTCCAGCAAAAGTAGAAGAAGGTTTTTTCGTGATTTCCAAGACTTGTGGGTATTTTTTGATGAGGTTGCGAGCAACGATAGCGACATCATAAGCACTGAGCTTATTTTCGTCATCTTTTTTAGATCCTGGGTAAATATTATCCCCTAGTGTCTCATTGTTAAGGCCTGTCGTATTGACAACAGTGGCATCCTGAATTCCCCATTCTAAGAGCTTTGCCCGCATCATATCGACGAAATCTTTTTCTGAGCCAGCAATTTTCTCAGCTAACGCAATAGCTGCACTGTTAGCACTGGATACTAGGGTTGCTTCCAGTAGTTGTTCTACGGTATAATTACGAGCCTCCATAGGAACATTACTCGCTTCAGAATTTGTCGTTAATTTGTAAGGATAATCAGAAATATCTACCGGAGTGGATAGTGTAATACTGCCGTTTTCCAAGGCTTCATAGACAAGATAAACAGTAATCAATTTTGTGATTGAAGCGATTTCAACTGGCTGGGTTGCATCTTTCTCATAGAGAATTTTACCAGTATTTGCTTCAACGGCAATGGCATGTTTAGCAGCAATATTAAAATCTTGAGCAGCAACAGTCGATGCTGACCCAATCACGGATAAACTTAGTAGAGTTAAAATTATTTTTTTCATAGTAAGTTTATTCTAACATAAAGAAAAAATATTCCCAGTTTCATGATATAAGAAAGAAGCTTTTTTGAAAGTGTGGTAAAATAGATGAATGGAGGTACCTCATGTTTCGTAAGAATAAATTATTTTTTTGGACCAGTGAGATTTTACTATTAACCATTATCTTTTATTTATGGAGAGAGATGGGAGCGATTATTACACCTTTTGTAAGTGTCGCAAACACTATCATGATTCCCTTTCTTTTAGGTGGTTTTTTATACTATTTGACCAATCCTATTGTGAATTTTTTACAAAAGTATTTCAAAATTAACCGTATCATTGGTATTCTACTAACCTTGTGTGCCTTGGTTTGGGGGCTAGTTATTGGGGTAGTCTATCTCTTACCGATTTTGGTCAATCAGTTGACCAGCTTGATTGCGACTAGCCAGACTATCTACAGTCGTTTACAAGATTTGATTGTGGATTTATCTACTTATCCAGCCTTTCAAAATTTGGATATTCAAGCGACTATTCAACAGTTAAATCTCTCCTATGTAGATATTCTACAGAATATCCTAAATAGTGTAACGAATAGTGTTGGAAGTGTCCTATCAGCGCTCTTTAGTACTGTTTTGATTATTATCATGACCCCTGTATTTTTAATTTATTTTTTGTTAGATGGTCACAAATTCTTGCCGATGCTTGAACGTACTGTTTTAAAGCGAGATAAGTTGCATATTACAGGTCTTTTAAAAAATTTGAATGCTACAATCGCTCGATATATTAGTGGAGTCGCAATTGATGCGATTATTATTGGTTGTTTGGCCTTTATCGGATATAGCGTGATTGGTTTAAAATACGCTTTGGTCTTCGCCATCTTTTCAGGGTTAGCCAATCTCATTCCTTATGTAGGTCCAAGTATTGGTTTGATTCCGATGATTATCGCCAATATCTTTACTGATCCCCATAGAATGCTGATTGCAGTTATTTATATGCTGATTATTCAACAAGTAGATGGGAATATCCTTTACCCTCGAATCGTTGGTGGAGTGATGAAGGTTCATCCAATTACGATTTTAGTATTACTTTTGTTATCAAGTAATATCTATGGTGTCATCGGTATGATTGTCGCTGTACCAACTTATTCTATCTTAAAAGAAATTTCTAAGTTCTTATCACGTTTGTATGAAAATCATAAAATAATGAAAGAACGAGAAAGAGAATTAGCTAAGTAAAAGTCAGGAATTCCTGATTTTTCTTTTTGTTTAGCCAAGTGATAGGAGTAGAAGTGTCGTTTATATTAGCAGATTAAGAATAATTCACAAAAACTTTGTAAAACACTTGCAATTTAGCTGAAATTTGATAAAATAGTAAGGAAAGTTAGACTGTATTGCCTACTGTCTATCTATAAAATATATTTTATTGGAGGCTTTTACTCAAATGGCAAAAGAAAAATACGATCGTAGTAAACCACACGTTAACATTGGTACTATCGGACACGTTGACCACGGTAAAACTACCCTAACTGCAGCTATCACAACTGTTTTGGCACGTCGCTTGCCTTCATCAGTTAACCAACCTAAAGACTATGCGTCTATCGATGCTGCTCCAGAAGAACGCGAACGCGGTATCACAATCAACACTGCGCACGTTGAGTACGAAACTGAAAAACGTCACTACGCTCACATCGACGCTCCAGGACACGCGGACTACGTTAAAAACATGATCACTGGTGCTGCTCAAATGGACGGAGCTATCCTTGTAGTAGCTTCAACTGACGGACCAATGCCACAAACTCGTGAGCACATCCTTCTTTCACGTCAGGTTGGTGTTAAACACCTTATCGTCTTCATGAACAAAGTTGACTTGGTTGACGACGAAGAATTGCTTGAATTGGTTGAAATGGAAATCCGTGACCTATTGTCAGAATACGACTTCCCAGGTGACGATCTTCCAGTTATCCAAGGTTCAGCTCTTAAAGCTCTTGAAGGTGACTCTAAATACGAAGACATCGTTATGGAATTGATGAACACAGTTGATGAGTACATCCCAGAACCAGAACGTGACACTGACAAACCATTGCTTCTTCCAGTCGAAGACGTATTCTCAATCACTGGACGTGGTACAGTTGCTTCAGGACGTATCGACCGTGGTATCGTTAAAGTCAACGACGAAATCGAAATCGTTGGTATCAAAGAAGAAACTCAAAAAGCAGTTGTTACTGGTGTTGAAATGTTCCGTAAACAACTTGACGAAGGTCTTGCCGGAGATAACGTAGGTGTCCTTCTTCGTGGTGTTCAACGTGATGAAATCGAACGTGGACAAGTTATTGCTAAACCAGGTTCAATCAACCCACACACTAAATTCAAAGGTGAAGTCTACATCCTTACTAAAGAAGAAGGTGGACGTCACACTCCATTCTTCAACAACTACCGTCCACAATTCTACTTCCGTACTACTGACGTTACAGGTTCAATCGAACTTCCAGCAGGTACTGAAATGGTAATGCCTGGTGATAACGTGACAATCGACGTTGAGTTGATCCACCCAATCGCCGTAGAACAAGGTACTACATTCTCTATCCGTGAGGGTGGACGTACTGTTGGTTCAGGTATGGTTACAGAAATCGAAGCTTAATTCGATTTAGTTCCCAGAAGAACAATTATTTAAGTCAGACACTAAAAGAATCTTGCTTTGCGAGGTTCTTTTTTTCAGATATTGAACTAATACTCTTCGAAAATCAAATTCAACCCACGTCAGCGTCACCTTGCCGTACTTAAGTACAGCCTGCGGCTAGCTTCCTAGTTTGCTCTTTGATTTTCATTGAGTATAAAATTGAAGAATTGTACACAAAAAAGCTCCATACACCGGATGTGCATAGAGCAAAGGGGGCTTTATTTGATATAGAGTTCTTGATTTTTTAGGACAATTTCTCGTACACTTGCAAACTTTTTGAGTTTTTTAATTTCTTCTGGATGAGTGACGAGAGTGATAACATAACCTTCCTTGCCCATACGGCCAGTACGGCCAGCACGGTGAGTGTAGGTCTCGCTATCTCTAGGAACATCAAAGTTTACGACACATTCTAGGCTATCGATATCAATTCCACGTGCCAGAAGGTCTGTTGCAAGAAGCAGGGTTAGTTGCTTGTCTTTAAACTTTTCTAAGATGACTTTTCTAAATTTGACATTGACATCACTAGCTAGAGAAACAGCCAAGATATCCCGATATTGTAATTTTTCTTCTGCGCTTCCAAGGTCTGATAGGCTGTTAAAGAAGACCAGACTGCGGAAATCTTCAACATGAGCTAGTTTTCGTAGCATATCCACTCGGTGACGTTGATCTACCTGCATATAGAAATGTTGGATGTTGTCCAATTTTTGGTCAGAAAGATCAATGGTATGTGTGTTAGGCGCAATCTTTTCTTGGTCAAACTTGGTCGTCGCACTCATGTAGACGAGTTGGTGGTCACGAGGTGCGTAGTGAGTAATTTTCTCGACAAAGTGTATCTGAGAATCATCGAGCAATTGGTCGAATTCATCCAGAATGATGGTTTCCACATTCATCATCTTGATTTTTTTCAATTTAATGAGTTCAAAGATACGGCCAGGGGTTCCAATCAGAATTTCTGGTCCTTTCTTTAGGCGTTCAATCTGGCGTTTCTGACTTGAGCCTGATAAGAAGAGTTGGGCAGTTAAGCCGATAGTTTCAGCCCATGTTTTACACACTTCAAAAATTTGTCCGGCAAGTTCTGTATTTGGTGCTAGAATCAAGAGTTGTTGGGCCTTTTTCTTTTGTAGTCTGAGAAGACTTGGTAGGAGGTAAGCTAGGGTCTTACCAGTTCCTGTTGGGCTCACTCCTAGGAGGTTTTCTCCAGCAAGAAGGGGCTCAAATAGTTGAGTTTGAATGGGGGTGAATTCCTGGAAACCGAGTTGGTCACTCAGTTCTTGCCACTCAGTCGGTAGTTTTTTTTCATTTTTCTGCCTCAAATCTAATGCCAGCAGTCTGGCGCATAGTATATAGTAGCTTATGAACTGAACTTGCATCTTCCAGCCAAGTTTGGTAGAGATTCAGATCTGGTTGCTGGATCATGTGTGCAAATGCAGCGATTTCCTCAGTCATCGTATGAGGAGCCTGTCGGATAGGGAGTTGGACTTGATTGCCTTGATGGTCGGTAAAAATAGCTGAGCGAACATGCTCAATGGTGTTGAGGGTCAAGGTTCCATCTGTCGTATAAATCTCGCAAGGAAGATTGGAAGTGATGTTTTTCCCAGCCTTGATATGAACTTGAAAGTCAGGGTAGAGGAGAATTCCGTCTCCATTTAGGTCAATGCTATTGTCAAGCTGTTGAGCCTGATAGGTCGTATCCTTAGCTTTTCCAAAGAGACGAACGGTAGCGTAGAGGGGATAAATCCCTAAATCCATAAGAGCTCCACCAGCAAAACGGTCTGAGAAGACATTTGGTGTATCCCCAGTCAACAAGTTAGGCATTTTGGAAGAATACTTGGCATAGTTGAAATCTGCTCCCAAAATTTGTTTGTCTGCTAAAAAGTTTTTGATGATAGTAAAAGCTTTCTCGTGGTAATTTCGTGCCGCTTCAAAGATAAAACAGCAATTTTTCTCAGCTGTATGTCTCAAATCTAGCCATTCTTGTGGCTGAGTGACAGCTGGCTTTTCAAGAATGACATGTTTACCTGCAGACAATGCAGCTTTTGCCTGAGCAAAATGCAAGGAGTTTGGGCTAGCAATATAGACAACATCAAAGGAGCTCTTGAAGAAGTCCTCTAATTGATCAAAGAGTTGGATATTCTGATAGCGAGAAGCAAAGGTTGCCGCAGTTTCTAGTTTTCTAGAATAGACTGCGACCAGCTTGTATTCTCCACTGGAATGGGCTGCTTCTATGAAGTGGTGGCTGATAGCCCCTGTTCCGATGACGCCTAATTTAAGCATAGTTACTCCTTTTCCGATTTCAAATCCTTCTTTCATTATAACATAGATAGACGGGACTATCCAACAGAGGGGAAAAAATTTCAAATAAGCTACTAGGTCTTTTCCAAATAAAGTGGTACAATAATGAGATGAGTAAATGAAATGGGAGGGAAAATGAGGTTATTACCTATAAGAAAAATATCACGTCAGTCTAAGAGGCTAGCGCTTTTTTTGACTTTTTGTGCAGGATATGTAGACGCCTATACTTTTATTGTGCGAGGGAATACTCTTGTAGCTGGACAAACTGGGAATGTCGTCTTTCTTTCAGTAGAATTAATCCAGAATAATGTTTCAGATGTTAGGGACAAGGTTCTCACCTTGCTAGCTTTTATGATGGGTGTCTTTTTATTAACTGTTTATAAGGAAAAATTGAGAATTGTGAAAAAGCCCATTCTGTCACTGATTCCTTTGGCAATCTTATCAATCATTATTGGTTTTGTGCCGCAAACTGTAGATAATATCTATCTAGTACCGCCTTTGGCCTTTTGTATGGGCCTGGTGACAACTGCTTTTGGAGAAGTGTCAGGTATAGCTTATAATAACGCGTTTATGACAGGGAATATTAAACGGACCATGCTGGCTTTTGGAGATTATTTTCGGACCAAGCACACTCCTTTTTTACGTGAAGGGATTATCTTTGTTAGCCTGCTTAGTAGTTTTGTCCTTGGCGTTGTCTTTTCAGCTTATTTGACGATTTTCTATCATGAAAAGACCATTCTTGGTGTTCCTATTATGATGAGCATTTTTTACCTCAGCATGCTTTTTGCCTCGTGGCGGAAAAAAGTAAAAGAAAAAGCTTCATTTTAGGTGTTATTACTTGTAAGAAAATAGGAGATATGCTATACTTGAAGAGTTGACTATGCACGTTCCTGTGCAACCGCACGAACATCGTTGCTTGATTATTCAAGTTTAAGTGGTTTGTCCCACGATGCTAGGCGAGTCTTCACAAAAAAATCGGGGAAACCCATAAAAATCATAGGAGGTGCATAATGAGCACATACGCAATTATCAAAACTGGCGGAAAACAAGTTAAAGTTGAAGTTGGTCAAGCAGTTTACGTTGAAAAATTGAACGTTGAAGCTGGTCAAGAAGTTACTTTTAACGAAGTTGTTCTTGTTGGTGGTGAAAACACTGTTGTCGGAACTCCACTTGTTGCTGGAGCTACTGTAGTTGGAACTGTTGAAAAACAAGGAAAACAAAAGAAAGTTGTTACTTACAAGTACAAACCTAAAAAAGGTAGCCACCGTAAACAAGGTCACCGTCAACCATATACAAAAGTTGTCATCAACGCAATTAACGCTTAATTTTAAGGAGAACACATGATACAAGCAGTCTTTGAGAGAGCCGAAGATGGCGAGCTGAGGAGTGCGGAAATTACTGGACACGCCGAGAGTGGCGAATACGGCTTAGATGTCGTGTGTGCATCGGTTTCTACGCTTGCCATTAACTTTATCAATTCTATTGAGAAATTTGCAGGCTATGAACCAATCCTAGAATTAAACGAAGATGAAGGTGGCTATCTGATGGTTGAAATACCAAAAGATCTTCCTTCACACCAGAGAGAAATGACCCAGTTATTCTTTGAATCATTTTTCTTAGGTATGGCAAACTTATCGGAGAACTCTTCAGAGTTCGTCCAAACCAGAGTTATCACAGAAAACTAACACGGAGGAAAACATTATGTTAAAAATGACTCTTAGCAACTTGCAACTTTTCGCCCACAAAAAAGGTGGAGGTTCTACATCAAACGGACGTGATTCACAAGCAAAACGTCTTGGAGCTAAAGCAGCTGACGGACAAACTGTAACAGGTGGATCAATCCTTTACCGTCAACGTGGTACACACATCTACCCAGGTGTAAACGTTGGACGTGGTGGAGACGATACTTTGTTCGCTAAAGTTGAAGGCGTAGTACGCTTTGAACGTAAAGGACGCGATAAAAAGCAGGTTTCTGTTTACCCAATCGCTAAATAAAAAGGTCCAGTGAACCTTTTTATCCCGAGCCTTGAAATGTAAAGGCGAGGAAGCTAGAAGTAGCATTAAATAAGGCTTTCCGAGTTTTCGGAGAGCCTGTTTTTTCGTTTTGGTAGCCATGATTTTTTCGTTCTTAGTGTAGATGAATTTTATGAGTGACATTATTTTTCTTCGATGGAAAACTTCTAAAATATGGTATAATGAAAAGATAAAGAAGTTGGGGGTAGAAGATGAACATTCAACAATTACGCTATGTTGTTGCTATTGCCAATAGTGGTACTTTCCGTGAAGCTGCTGAAAAGATGTATGTTAGTCAGCCGAGTCTGTCTATTTCTGTTCGTGATTTGGAAAAAGAGTTGGGCTTTAAGATTTTCCGTCGGACCAGCTCAGGGACTTTCTTGACCCGTCGTGGTATGGAATTCTATGAAAAAGCGCAAGAATTGGTTAAAGGATTTGATATTTTTCAAAATCAGTATGCCAATCCTGAGGAAGAAAAAGATGAATTTTCCATTGCTAGTCAGCACTATGACTTCTTACCACCAACTATTACGGCCTTTTCAGAGCGCTATCCTGATTATAAGAACTTTCGTATTTTTGAATCAACTACTGTTCAAATCTTAGACGAAGTAGCGCAAGGGCATAGTGAGATTGGGATTATCTACCTCAACAATCAAAATAAAAAGGGGATCATGCAACGGGTTGAAAAGCTAGGCCTTGAGGTCATTGAATTGATTCCCTTTCATACCCATATTTATCTCCGTGAGGGGCATCCTTTGGCTCAGAAAGAGGAATTGGTCATGGAGGATTTAGCGGATCTACCAACGGTTCGTTTCACTCAAGAGAAAGACGAGTACCTTTATTATTCAGAGAACTTTGTCGATACCAGTGCTAGCTCACAGATGTTTAATGTGACAGACCGTGCTACCTTGAATGGTATTTTGGAGCGGACGGATGCCTATGCGACAGGTTCTGGATTTTTAGATAGTGATAGTGTTAATGGCATCACAGTTATTCGTCTCAAGGATAATTTGGATAATCGCATGGTTTATGTTAAACGTGAGGAAGTGGAGCTTAGTCAAGCTGGAACTCTTTTCGTAGAAGTCATGCAAGAATATTTTAATCAGAAGAGGAAATCATGAAAAAAAGAGGAATAGTGGCAGTCATTGTACTGCTTTTGATTGCGCTGGATCAGTTGGTTAAATCCTATATTGTCCAACAGATTCCACTGGGTGAAGTGCGCTCTTGGATTCCCAATTTCGTTAGCTTGACCTACCTGCAAAATAGAGGGGCTGCCTTTTCTATCTTACAAGATCAGCAGTTGTTATTCGCTGTCATTACTCTGGTTGTCGTGGTAGGTGCTATTTGGTATCTACATAAGCACATGGAGGACTCACTCTGGATGGTCTTGGGTTTGACCTTGATTATTGCTGGTGGACTTGGAAATTTTATTGACAGGATCAGTCAGGGATTTGTTGTGGATATGTTTCACTTGGACTTTATCAATTTTGCAATTTTCAATGTGGCAGATAGCTATCTGACTGTTGGAGTGATTATTTTATTGATTGCAATGCTAAAAGAGGAAATAAATGGAAATTAAAATTGAAAGTGGTGGTCTGCGTTTGGATAAGGCTTTGTCGGATTTGACAGAATTATCACGCAGTCTCGCAAATGAACAAATCAAATCAGGCCAGGTCTTGGTTAATGGTCAAGTCAAGAAAGCTAAATACACAGTTCAAGAGGGTGATATTGTCACTTACCATGTACCAGAGCCAGAGGTTTTAGAGTATGTAGCTGAGAATCTTCCACTAGAAATCATCTACCAAGATGAGGATGTGGCCGTCGTTAACAAACCTCAGGGGATGGTTGTGCATCCGAGTGCTGGTCATACTAGTGGAACTCTGGTAAATGCCCTTATGTACCATATTAAGGATTTATCGGGTATCAATGGGGTTCTACGCCCAGGAATTGTTCATCGTATTGATAAGGATACATCAGGCCTTCTCATGATTGCTAAAAATGATGAGACCCACTTGGCACTTGCCCAAGAACTCAAGGATAAAAAGTCTCTCCGCAAATATTGGGCGATTGTTCATGGAAATTTGCCTAATGATCGTGGTGTGATTGAAGCTCCGATTGGTCGTAGTGAAAAAGACCGTAAGAAACAGGCTGTGACTGCTAAAGGTAAGCCTGCAGTGACCCGTTTCCACGTTTTGGAACGTTTTGGTGATTACAGCTTGGTAGAGTTGCAGCTGGAGACAGGACGCACTCATCAAATCCGTGTTCACATGGCTTATATTGGCCATCCAGTCGCTGGTGATGAAGTCTATGGTCCTCGCAAGACTTTGAAAGGACATGGACAATTTCTTCATGCCAAGACTCTAGGCTTTACCCATCCGAGAACAGGTGATACCTTGGAATTTTCAGCAGATATCCCAGAGATTTTTAAGGAAACCTTGGAGAGATTGAGAAAGCAATAATGAAAAAGAAATTAACTAGTTTAGCACTTGCAGGCGCTTTTTTAGGTTTGTCATTTCATGGGAATGTTCAAGCTCAAGAAAGTTCAGGAAATAAAATCCACTTTATAAATGTTCAGGAAGGTGGTAGTGATGCGATCATTCTTGAAAGTAATGGACATTTTGCCATGGTGGATACAGGAGAAGATTATGATTTTCCAGATGGTAGTGATTCTCGTTATCCATGGAGAGAAGGAATTGAGACATCTTATAAGCATATTTTAACAGATCGCGTTTCGCGACATTTAAAGGAATTGGGTGTCCAAAAACTTGATTTTATTTTGGTGACCCATACCCACAGTGATCATATTGGAAATGTTGATGAATTACTGCGAACCTATCCAGTTGGCCGTATCTACATGAAAAAATACTCTGATAGTCGGATTACAACACCAACTCATCTATGGGATAATCTGTATGGCTATGATAAGGTTTTACAGACTGCTGCAGAAAAAGGTGTTTCAGTTATTCAAAACATCACACAAGGAGATGCTCATTTTCAGTTTGGGGACATGGATATTCAACTCTATAACTATGAGAATGAAACCGATTCATCAGGTGAATTAAAGAAAATTTGGGATGATAATTCCAATTCCTTGATTAGTGTAGTGAAAGTCAATGGCAAGAAAATTTACCTTGGGGGAGATTTGGATAATGCTCACGGAGCAGAAGACAAGTATGGTCCTCTCATTGGAAAAGTTGATTTGATGAAGTTTAATCATCACTATGATACCAATAAATCAAATACCAAGGATTTCATTAAAAATTTGAGTCCGAGTTTGATTGTTCAAACTTCAGATAGTCTACCTTGGAAAAATGGTGTTGATAGTGAGTATGTCAATTGGCTCAAAGAACGAGGAATTGAGAGAATCAACGCAGCCAGCAAAGACTATGATGCAACAGTTTTTGATATTCGAAAAGACGGTTTTGTCAATATTTCAACATCCTACAAACCGATTCCAAGTTTTCAAGCTGGTTGGCATAAGAGTGCATATGGGAACTGGTGGTATCAAGCGCCTGATTCTACAGGAGAATATGCAGTAGGTTGGAATGAAATCAAGGGTGAATGGTATTACTTCAACCAAACGGGTATCTTGTTACAGAATCAATGGAAAAAATGGAACAATCGTTGGTTCTATTTGACAGACTCTGGTGCCTCTGCTAAAAATTGGAAGAAAATCAATGGAAGCTGGTATTATTTCAATAAAGAAAATCAGATGGAGACAGGTTGGCTGAATACTGGAGGACAGACCTATTATCTATCAAATGATGGGGATATGGTAACCGGATGGCGTAAGATTGATAGTCAATGGTATTATTTTGCCCAATCAGGAGAAATGAAAACGGGCTGGGTAAAAGATAAAGAAACCTGGTACTATATGGATTCTACTGGTATCATGAAGACAGGTGAGATAGAAGTTGCTGGTCATTATTACTATCTAGAAGATTCAGGAGCTATGAAGCAAGGTTGGCTTAAAAAGGCAAATGATTGGTACTTCTACAATGTAGACGGTGCACGAGCTGTGGGTTGGATCAAAGACAAGGATAAATGGTACTTCTTGAAAGAAGATGGTCAATTACTTGTGAATGGTAAGACACCAGAAGGCTATACTGTTGATTCAAGTGGAGCCTGGTTAGTGGATATTCCGGTCGAGAAATCTTCTACAACTAGAACTACAAGTAATTCGGAAATAAAAGAATCCAAAGAAGTAGTTAAAAAAGAACTAGAAAATAAAGAAACGAGTCAACACGAAAGTGTTACAAGTTCTTCATCTAGTCAAGATTTGACTTCTTCAACTTCACAAATCTCTGAAACGAGTGCAAACAAATCGGAATCAGGACAATAGTAAAAAAGAAGGTTTTAGGGCCTTCTTTTTCCTATCAACTCTTTTCTATTTCCTACCATTCATGTTATAATGGATAAATATGAAGAATCGGAGTGAGACTATGAAATACAAACGGATTGTCTTTAAGGTGGGGACTTCTTCTCTGACAAATGAGGATGGAAGTTTATCACGTAGTAAGGTAAAGGCTATTACCCAGCAGTTGGCTATGCTGCACGAGGCTGGTCATGAATTGATTTTGGTGTCGTCAGGTGCCATTGCTGCTGGTTTTGGGGCCTTAGGATTTAAAAAGCGTCCGACTAAGATTGCTGATAAACAGGCTTCAGCAGCGGTAGGGCAAGGCCTTTTGTTGGAAGAATACACGACCAATCTTCTCTTGCGCCAAATCGTTTCTGCACAAATCTTGCTGACCCAGGATGATTTTGTGGATAAGCGCCGTTATAAAAATGCTCATCAGGCTTTGTCGGTTTTACTTAGCCGTGGCGCGATTCCTATCATCAATGAGAATGACAGTGTCGTTATTGATGAGCTCAAGGTTGGGGACAATGATACTCTGAGTGCACAGGTAGCGGCCATGGTCCAAGCAGACCTTTTGGTCCTCTTGACAGATGTGGACGGTCTTTATACTGGAAATCCTAATTCAGACCCAACAGCCAAACGCTTGGAGCGAATCGAGACCATCAATCGTGAGATTATTGATATGGCCGGTGGAGCTGGTTCGTCTAATGGTACAGGTGGCATGTTAACCAAAATCAAGGCTGCCACCATTGCGACGGAATCAGGAGTTCCTGTTTATATCTGCTCATCCTTGAAGTCAGATGCCATGATTGAGGCAGCTGAGGAGACCAAGGATGGTTCCTACTTTGTTGCTCAAGAGAAGGGACTTCGTACCCAAAAACAATGGCTGGCCTTTTATGCTCAGAGTCAAGGTTCTATTTGGGTTGATAAAGGGGCTGCAGAAGCCCTCTCCCAACATGGAAAGAGTCTTCTTTTATCTGGTATTGTTGACGCAGAAGGAGCATTTTCTTACGGTGATATCGTGACAGTATTTGACAAGGAAAGTGGAAAATCACTTGGAAAAGGACGCGTGCAATTTGGGGCATCTGCTTTGGAGGATATGTTGCGTTCTCAAAAAGCCAAGGGTGTCTTGATTCACCGTGATGACTGGATTTCCATTACTCCTGAAATCCAACTACTCTTTACAGAATTTTAGAGGTAAACTATGGTAAGTACACAAGAACAATTTGAACAGGTACAGGCTGTTAAAAAATCGATCAACACAGCTAGTGAAGAGGTGAAAAACCAAGCCTTGTTAGCCATGGCTAATCACTTATTAGTAGCTACTGAGGAGATTTTAGCGGCCAATGCCCTCGATATGGAAGAGGCCAAGGGTAAAATCTCAGATGTGATGCTGGATCGTCTTTATTTGGATGCAGGGCGTATAGAAGCAATGGCAACTGGGATTCGTGAAGTGGTTGCTTTACCAGATCCAATCGGTGAAGTTTTAGAAACAAGTCATCTTGAAAATGGTTTGGTTATCACCAAAAAACGTGTGGCTATAGGTGTTATCGGTATTATCTATGAAAGCCGTCCAAATGTGACGTCTGATGCGGCTGCTTTAGCTCTTAAAAGTGGAAATGCGGTTGTTCTTCGTAGTGGGAAGGATGCCTATCAGACAGCCCATGCCATTGTCACAGCCTTGAAGAAGGGCTTGGAAACGACTACTATTCACCCAGATGTGATTCAACTGGTGGAAGATACCAGCCGAGAAAGCAGTTATGCTATGATGAAGGCAAAGGGCTATCTAGATCTTCTCATTCCTCGTGGAGGAGCTGGTTTGATCAATGCAGTGGTTGAGAATGCTATTGTACCTGTTATCGAGACTGGGACTGGGATTGTCCATGTTTATGTGGATAAGGATGCAGATGAAGACAAGGCTCTGTCTATCATCAACAATGCCAAAACCAGTCGTCCTTCTGTATGTAATGCCATGGAGGTATTGCTAGTTCATGAAGACAAGGCAGCAAGCTTCCTTCCTCTCTTGGAGCAAGTGCTGGTTGAGAATCGAAAAGAAGCTGGGTTGGAACCAATTCAATTCCGCTTGGATGAAAAAGCAAGTCAGTTTGTTTCAGGTCAAGCAGCTGAGGCTCAAGACTTTGACACTGAGTTTTTAGACTATGTCCTAGCGGTTAAGGTTGTGAGCAGTTTAGAAGAAGCGGTTGCCCATATTGAAGCCCACAGTACCCATCATTCGGATGCCATTGTGACGGAAAATGCTGAAGCTGCAGCTTACTTTACAGATCAAGTAGACTCTGCAGCTGTCTATGTTAATGCCTCAACTCGTTTCACCGATGGTGGCCAATTTGGACTTGGATGCGAGATGGGGATTTCGACTCAGAAACTGCACGCGCGTGGTCCAATGGGCTTGAAAGAGTTGACCAGCTACAAGTATGTGGTTACTGGTGACGGACAGATAAGGGAGTAAGAGATGAAGATTGGATTTATCGGTTTGGGGAATATGGGTGCTAGCTTGGCCAAGGCTGTCTTGCAGGTCAAGACAGGTGATGACCTTCTTCTTGCCAATCGTAGTCAAGCTAAGGTGGATGCTTTCATCGCCAACTTTGGTGGTCAGGCTTCCAGTAACGAAGAAATATTTGCAGAAGCAGATGTGATTTTTCTAGGAGTGAAGCCTGCTCAGTTTTCTGAACTGCTTTCTCAATATCAGACCATCCTTGAAAAAAGAGAAAGTCTTCTTTTGATTTCTATGGCAGCTGGATTGACTTTAGAAAAACTAGCAAGTCTTATCCCAAGTCAGCACAGAATTGTTCGTATGATGCCCAATACCTCTGCTTCTATTGGTCAAGGAGTGATTAGTTATGCATTGTCTCCTAATTGCAGGGCTGAGGACAGTGAGCTCTTTTGTCAGCTTTTAACTAACGCTGGTCTCTTGGTTGAACTAGGAGAAGGCTTAATCGATGCGGCGACAGGTCTTGCAGGCTGTGGACCGGCCTTTGTCTATCTCTTTATTGAGGCCTTGGCAGATGCGGGCGTTCAGACGGGATTACCAAGAGAAACGGCATTGAAAATGGCTGCTCAAACTGTGGTAGGAGCTGGGCAATTGGTCCTTGAAAGTCAGCAACATCCTGGAGTATTGAAAGACCAAGTCTGTAGCCCAGGCGGTTCGACTATCGCTGGTGTAGTAAGCCTAGAAGCGCATGCTTTTCGAGGAACAGTCATGGATGCAGTTGGTCAAGCCTACAAACGAACACAAGAATTAGGTAAATAAGAGGTAGTTTTATCTGCCTCTTTTATGGTGTTTGAAATGCGAAGACAAAAAGATTGTCACAAACCCCTATTTTTTTGATAGAATAGAAGTAGTAAAAAAGAAATGAGTTAGACATGTCAAAAGGATTTTTAGTCTCTCTTGAGGGACCAGAGGGAGCAGGAAAGACCAGTGTTTTAGAGGCTCTGCTACCAATTTTAGAGGAAAAAGGGGTAGAGGTGCTGACGACCCGTGAACCTGGCGGAGTCTTGATTGGGGAGAAGATTCGGGAAGTAATTTTAGATCCAAGTCATACTCAGATGGATGCTAAAACAGAGCTTTTGCTCTATATCGCCAGTCGCAGACAGCACTTGGTGGAAAAAATTCTTCCAGCACTTGAAGCTGGTAAGTTGGTCATTATGGACCGCTTCATCGATAGTTCTCTTGCCTATCAGGGATTTGGTCGTGGTTTGGACATTGAAGCCATTGACTGGCTTAACCAGTTTGCGACAGATGGCCTCAAACCCGATTTGACACTCTATTTTGACATCGAGGTGGAAGAAGGGCTGGCTCGTATTGCTGCTAATAGCAATCGCGAGGTCAATCGTTTGGACTTAGAAGGGTTGGACTTGCACAAAAAAGTTCGTCAAGGTTACCTTTCTCTTCTAGACAAAGAAGGAAGTCGTATTGTTAAGATTGATGCGAGTCTTCCATTGGAGGAGGTTGTGGAAACTACCAAGGCTGTCTTGTTTGATAGAATGGGATTGGCTAAATGAAACAAGATCAACTAAAGGCTTGGCAGCCAGATCAGTTTGACCGCTTTGTCCGTATCCTAGAACAAGACCAGCTCAATCATGCCTACCTCTTTTCAGGTTTCTTTGGAAGCTTGGAAATGGCGCAGTTTTTGGCTAAGAGCCTTTTTTGTACAGATAAAGTAGGTGTTTTACCATGTGAGAAATGCCGAAATTGTAAGCTGATTGAACAGGGAGAATTTCCCGATGTTACTTTAATCAAGCCAGTCAATCAGGTCATCAAGACAGAACGGATTCGAGAATTAGTGGGGCAGTTTTCTCAAGCAGGGATTGAGAGCCAGCAACAGGTCTTTATTATCGAGCAAGCTGAGAAAATGCATCCTAACGCGGCTAATTCTCTGCTCAAGGTCATCGAAGAACCCCAGAGTGAGGTTTACATTTTCTTCTTGACCAGCGATGAGGAAAAGATTTTACCAACAATTCGAAGTCGGACGCAAATTTTTCACTTTAAAAAACAAGAAGAGAAGCTCATCCATCAATTAGAACAAGCAGGTCTGGTCAAGAAAAAAGCGACTCTTTTAGCCCAGTTTAGTCAATCGCGAGCTGAAGCAGAAAAGTTGGCACATCAGGCAAGTTTTTGGACCTTGGTCGATGAAAGTGAACGCCTGCTAACCTGGTTAGTAGCTAAGAAAAAGAAAGTTATCTGCAGGTTGCTAAATTAGCGAACTTAGCAGATGACAAGGAAAAACAGGATCAGGTTTTACGGATTCTTGAAGTTCTCTGTGGACAAGATATCCTACAAGCAAGAGTAAGAGTGATTTTACAAGATTTGTTAGAAGCTAGAAAAATGTGGCAGGCTAATGTCAGTTTTCAAAATACCATGGAATATCTGGTCTTGAAAGAAATATAAACTCAAAAATGAACGATAAAGAAAGGAAAGGGCTGTTTTATGGACAAAAAAGAATTATTTGACGCGCTGGATGATTTTTCCCAACAGTTATTGGTAACCTTAGCCGATGTGGAAGCCATCAAGAAAAATCTCAAGAGCCTGGTAGAGGAAAATACAGCTCTTCGCTTGGAAAATAGTAAGTTGCGCGAACGCTTAGGTGAGGTGGAAGCAGATGCTCCTGTAAAAGCCAAGCATGTTCGCGAAAGTGTCCGTCGCATTTACCGTGATGGATTTCACGTATGTAATGATTTTTATGGACAACGTCGAGAGCAGGACGAAGAATGTATGTTCTGTGACGAGTTGTTATATAGGGAGTAGGCATGCAGATTCAAAAAAGTTTTAAGGGGCAGTCTCCCTATGGCAAGCTGTATCTAGTGGCAACGCCGATTGGCAATCTAGATGATATGACCTTTCGAGCTATTCAGACCTTGAAAGAAGTGGACTGGATTGCGGCTGAGGACACGCGCAATACAGGTCTATTGCTCAAGCATTTTGACATTTCTACCAAGCAGATTAGTTTTCATGAGCACAATGCAAAGGAAAAGATTCCTGATTTGATTGGTTTCCTGAAAGCAGGACAAAGCATTGCTCAGGTATCCGACGCGGGTCTGCCTAGCATCTCAGACCCTGGTCATGATTTAGTCAAGGCGGCTATTGAGGAAGAAATCGCAGTTGTCACTGTTCCAGGTGCCTCTGCAGGAATTTCTGCCTTGATCGCCAGTGGTTTAGCACCACAGCCACATATCTTTTATGGTTTTTTACCGAGAAAATCAGGTCAGCAGAAGCAATTTTTCGACTTGAAAAAAGACTATCCTGAGACTCAGATTTTCTATGAATCGCCCCATCGTGTGGCAGATACGCTAGAAAATATGCTAGAAGTCTACGGTGATCGCTCGGTCGTTTTGGTCAGAGAATTGACAAAGATTTATGAAGAATACCAACGAGGTACTATTTCTGAATTGCTGGAAAGCATCGCTGAAACGCCGCTTAAGGGAGAATGCCTTCTCATCGTTGAAGGTGCCAGCCAAGATGTGGAGGAAAAGGACGAGGAAGATTTGTTCTTAGAAATCCAAGCTCGTATCCAGCAAGGCATGAAGAAAAATCAAGCTATTAAGGAAGTTGCTAAGTTTTACCAGTGGAATAAAAGCCAGCTCTATGCTGCCTACCACGACTGGGAAGAAAATCAATAAAACGACTAAACAGGGAAGTTTGCCTTCTTCCCTTTTTTTGTTATACTAGTAGAAGAAAAAATAGAAAGATTTGTGGGAGTGAAAAAGTCCAGTGGACTTTTTCAGCCTGAGCCAAGAAACTCGAAAGCGAAGTAAGTCCAGTGGACTTTTTCAGCCTGAGCCAAGAAATTCGAGAGCTAAGTAAGTCCTGTGGACTTTTTCAATGTGAATCTTGTCTTCACACTCCCAAAGAGGTATTAGTGTCGTGTCTCAATCTTATATCAATGTTATCGGTGCTGGTTTGGCAGGTTCTGAAGCAGCCTACCAAATCGCAGAACGTGGTATCCCAGTTAAACTCTATGAAATGCGTGGTGTCAAGTCAACACCCCAGCACAAAACAGACAATTTTGCTGAGTTAGTTTGTTCCAATTCTCTACGTGGAGATGCTTTGACAAATGCAGTGGGTCTCCTCAAGGAAGAAATGCGTCGCTTGGGTTCTGTTATTTTGGAATCTGCTGAGGCTACACGTGTTCCTGCAGGTGGTGCTCTTGCGGTGGACCGAGATGGTTTCTCACAGATGGTGACTGAAAAAGTTGCCAACCACCCCTTGATTGAAGTGGTTCGTGATGAAATTACAGAATTGCCGACAGATGTTATTACGGTTGTCGCTACTGGTCCTTTGACCAGCGATGCTCTGGCTGAAAAGATTCATGCCCTTAATGACGGTGATGGCTTCTATTTCTACGATGCGGCAGCCCCTATTATCGACGTCAATACTATTGATATGAGCAAGGTCTATCTCAAGTCTCGTTATGACAAGGGAGAAGCGGCCTACCTCAATGCTCCAATGACCAAGCAAGAATTTATGGATTTCCATGAAGCCTTGGTTAATGCGGAAGAAGCACCGCTCAATTCTTTTGAAAAAGAAAAGTACTTTGAAGGCTGTATGCCCATCGAAGTCATGGCCAAACGTGGCATTAAAACTATGCTTTATGGTCCTATGAAACCAGTGGGTCTCGAGTATCCGGACGATTACACAGGACCTCGCGATGGAGAATTCAAAACACCTTATGCGGTGGTTCAGCTTCGTCAGGACAATGCAGCTGGTAGCCTCTATAATATCGTCGGTTTCCAGACCCACCTCAAATGGGGAGAACAAAAGCGTGTCTTCCAAATGATTCCAGGTCTTGAAAATGCTGAGTTTGTTCGTTATGGTGTTATGCACCGCAATTCTTACATGGATTCACCAAATCTTCTTGAGCAGACTTACCGTTCTAAGAAACAATCAAATCTCTTCTTTGCTGGTCAGATGACGGGTGTGGAAGGCTATGTTGAGTCCGCAGCGTCAGGCTTAGTTGCGGGAATTAACGCGGCTCGTCTCTTCAAGGGAGAAAGCGAGGCTGTTTTCCCAGAGACTACAGCGATTGGAAGTCTGGCTCATTACATCACCCATGCGGACAGCAAACATTTCCAACCAATGAATGTCAATTTTGGAATCATCAAGGAGTTGGAAGGCGAGCGTATCCGTGATAAGAAGGCTCGTTATGAAAAAATTGCAGAGCGTGCTCTTTCTGACTTAGAGGAATTTTTAACTGTCTAATTTTTTTGAAAGAATTGCTCATGATACTATAAAAATCTTAGAAATTGTGATAAAATAGGTAGGATAAAAAAAGGAGAGTGAAAATGGCGAATCCCAAGTATAAACGTATTTTAATCAAGTTATCAGGTGAAGCCCTTGCCGGTGAACGTGGCGTAGGGATTGATATCCAAACAGTTCAAACAATCGCAAAAGAGATTCAAGAAGTTCATAGCTTAGGTATCGAAATTGCCCTTGTTATTGGTGGAGGAAATCTCTGGCGTGGTGAACCTGCTGCAGAAGCAGGAATGGACCGCGTTCAGGCAGATTACACAGGAATGCTTGGGACTGTTATGAATGCTCTTGTGATGGCAGATTCATTGCAACAAGTTGGGGTTGATACGCGCGTGCAAACTGCCATTACTATGCAACAAGTGGCAGAGCCTTATGTCCGTGGACGTGCCCTTCGTCACCTTGAAAAAGGCCGTATCGTTATCTTTGGTGCTGGAATTGGTTCACCTTACTTCTCAACTGATACAACAGCAGCCCTTCGTGCAGCTGAAATCGAAGCGGATGCCATCCTCATGGCTAAAAATGGGGTAGATGGTGTTTACAATGCCGATCCTAAGAAGGACAAGACAGCTGTTAAGTTTGAAGAATTGACCCACCGTGACGTTATCAATAAAGGTCTTCGTATCATGGACTCAACAGCTTCAACCCTCTCAATGGATAATGACATTGACTTGGTTGTCTTCAACATGAACCAACCAGGCAACATCAAACGTGTCGTATTTGGTGAAAATATCGGAACAACAGTTTCAAATAATATCGAAGAAAAGGAATAAGAAAGATTATGGCTAACGCAATTATTGAAAAAGCTAAAGAGAGAATGACCCAGTCTCACCAATCACTTGCTCGTGAATTTGGTGGTATCCGTGCTGGCCGTGCCAATGCAAGCTTGCTGGACCGTGTACATGTAGAATACTATGGAGTAGAAACTCCTCTTAACCAAATCGCTTCCATTACGATTCCAGAAGCGCGTGTTTTGTTGGTCACACCATTTGACAAGTCTTCATTGAAAGACATCGAACGTGCCTTGAACGCTTCTGATCTTGGTATCACACCAGCTAACGACGGTTCTGTGATCCGCTTGGTTATTCCTGCTCTTACAGAAGAAACTCGTCGTGACCTTGCTAAAGAAGTGAAGAAGGTCGGTGAAAATGCTAAAGTGGCTGTCCGCAATATCCGTCGTGATGCTATGGACGAAGCTAAGAAACAAGAAAAAGCAAAAGAAATCACTGAAGACGAATTGAAGACTCTTGAAAAAGATATTCAAAAAGTAACAGACGATGCTGTTAAACACATCGACGACATGACTGCCAACAAAGAGAAAGAACTTTTGGAAGTCTAAAAATAAACAGAAAAACTCAGTTGGCATTGCTGGCTGAGTTTTATTCGAAAGAAGGAAATATGAATACAAATCTTGCAAGTTTTATCGTTGGACTTATCATCGATGAAAACGACCGTTTTTACTTTGTGCAAAAGGATGGTCAAACCTATGCTCTTGCTAAGGAAGAAGGTCAACATACAGTGGGGGATACGGTCAAAGGTTTTGCCTACACGGATATGAAGCAAAAACTCCGCCTGACAACCTTAGAAGTGACTGCCACTCAGGACCAATTTGGTTGGGGTCGTGTCACAGAAGTACGCAAGGACTTGGGTCTCTTTGTGGATACAGGCCTTCCTGACAAGGAAATCGTTGTGTCACTCGATATTCTCCCTGAACTCAAGGAACTCTGGCCTAAGAAGGGCGACCAACTCTACATCCGTCTTGAAGTGGACAAGAAAGACCGTATCTGGGGACTCTTGGCTTATCAAGAAGACTTCCAACGTCTGGCTCGTCCTGCCTATAACAATATGCAGAATCAAAACTGGCCAGCCATTGTTTACCGTCTCAAGCTGTCAGGAACTTTTGTTTACCTGCCAGAAAATAATATGCTTGGTTTTATTCACCCAAGTGAGCGCTATGCAGAACCACGTTTGGGGCAAGTATTAGATGCGCGTGTCATCGGTTTTCGTGAAGTGGACCGCACTCTGAACCTCTCCCTCAAACCACGTTCCTTTGAAATGTTGGAAAATGATGCCCAGATGATTTTGACTTATTTGGAAAGCAATGGCGGTTTCATGACCTTAAATGATAAGTCATCTCCAGACGACATCAAAGCAACCTTTGGCATTTCTAAAGGTCAGTTTAAGAAAGCACTCGGTGGTTTAATGAAGGCTGGTAAAATCAAGCAAGACCAGTTTGGGACAGAGTTGATTTAGGAGTCATATGAGAAAATCATTTTACACTTGGCTCATGACCGAGCGCAATCCTAAAAGTAACAGTCCAAAGGCTATCTTGGCAGACCTAGCTTTTGAAGAATCAGCCTTCCCAAAACACACAGATGATTTTGATGAGGTCAGTCGCTTTTTGGAGGAACATGCCAGTTTCTCTTTTAACCTAGGTGACTTTGACGCTATCTGGCAAGAATACTTAGAACACTAGCATGATTCACTGGGGTTGGGCTAGTAATTTCTCCATTCCTCTGCTATAATAAAAAGAAATAAAAGGATTAGAGAGGTTCTTTATTTGAAGGAACATTCAATAGACATTCAACTGAGTCATCCAGATGACCTGTTTCATCTTTTTGGTTCCAATGAACGCCATCTTCGTTTGATGGAAGAAGAGCTTGATGTTGTGATTCATGCTCGTACGGAGATTGTGCAGGTTTTGGGAGAAGAAACTGCATGTGAAGAAGCCCGTCAGGTTATCCAAGCCTTGATGGTCTTGGTGAATCGTGGGATGACCGTTGGTACGCCAGATGTGGTGACTGCGATTAGCATGGTCAAAAACGATGAAATCGACAAGTTTGTCGCCCTTTATGAAGAAGAAATTATCAAGGACAATACTAGAAAGCCTATCCGTGTCAAAACACTGGGTCAAAAACTTTATGTGGACAGTGTCAAACAGCATGATGTGACCTTTGGAATTGGGCCAGCAGGTACAGGGAAGACCTTTCTTGCAGTGACCTTGGCAGTGACTGCCCTTAAACGTGGTCAGGTTAAGCGGATTATCCTAACACGCCCGGCAGTGGAAGCTGGCGAGAGTCTAGGTTTTCTTCCGGGTGATCTTAAAGAGAAGGTAGATCCTTACCTTCGACCTGTTTATGATGCCTTGTATCAGATTCTGGGAAAAGACCAGACTACTCGTCTCATGGAGCGTGAAATTATCGAGATTGCTCCCCTTGCCTATATGCGTGGACGGACCTTGGATGATGCCTTTGTCATTCTCGATGAGGCGCAAAATACGACCATAATGCAGATGAAGATGTTTTTGACTCGCTTAGGCTTTAATTCTAAGATGATTGTCAATGGAGATATCAGTCAGATTGACCTTCCGCGTAACGTCAAGTCCGGTTTGATTGATGCCCAAGAAAAACTCAAGAACATCCATCAGATTGACTTTGTTCATTTTTCAGCCAAGGATGTGGTTCGCCATCCTGTTGTCGCTCAGATTATCCGAGCTTATGAACCAGTACCAGTTAAAAAAGCAGAGAGTGAAGAATTAGATCCTCAACCTCTATCTGAAGGATAGTTCTTTTGTACTTAAAGTTATCTCAATGCTAAATTTATAGTTTATTGAAGCTAGAATAGTATGTCGTGACTGCTAAAACATTTCTAGAAATTAATTTGACTTTCCTAATCGATTTGTTCACATTTTATTTCAATCTATCATAAATTTGCTTTTTAAATATTTCATTCAATATCCTTATCTTAGTTAGAAACTTTTCAAGTGGAGGAAACGTATGGAATCAATTTTTATAAAACTTGCCCAGTATCCGTCTATAGAAACGGAGCGTTTATTGCTTAGACCTGTAACTTTGGATGATGCGGAAGCAATGTTTGACTATGCCTCGGAAAAGGATAATACACGTTACACTTTTCAAACCAATCAAAATTTAGAAGAAACCAAAAATAATATTGCGCAGTTCTACTTGGCCAATCCTTTGGGACGTTGGGGAATAGAACTAAAAAGCAATGGTCAGTTTATTGGAACCATTGACTTGCACAAGATTGATCCTGTTCTTAAGAAGGCAGCTATTGGCTACATTATCAATAAAAAGTATTGGAATCAAGGATTAACGACAGAGGCCAATCGAGCCGTGATTGAACTAGCTTTTGAAAAGATAGGGATGAATAAGTTGACTGCCCTTCACGATAAGGACAATCCTGCATCTGGAAAGGTCATGGAGAAATCAGGCATGCATTTTTCCCACGTAGAACCATATGCTTGTATGGACCAGCATGAAAAAGGACGAATCGTTACAAGAGTTCATTATGTCTTGACCAAAGAAGACTATTTTGCAAATAAATAAGCAGTTGAGAAGAAATTTTCAACTGTTTTTTCTTCCTCTTACGAATAATCTAAGAGAGGAGAATATATGGAAGCAATTATCGAGAAAATCAAAGAGTATAAAATCATTGTCATCTGTACTGGTCTAGGCTTGCTTGTAGGAGGATTTTTCCTGCTAAAGCCAGCTCCACACATACCTGTCAAAGAAACGAATTTGCAGGCAGAAGTTGCAGCTGTTTCCAAGGATTCATTAACCGAAAAGGAAGTGAAGAAGGAAGAAAAAGAAGAACCTATTGAACAAGATCTAATCACAGTAGATGTGAAAGGAGCTGTTAAAGCACCAGGAATTTATGATTTGCCGGTAGGTAGCAGAGTCAATGACGCTGTTCAGAAGGCTGGTGGGTTGACAGAGCAAGCCGACAGCAAGTCACTCAATCTAGCTCAGAAAGTTAGTGACGAGGCTCTGGTTTACGTTCCCACTAAGGGAGAAGAAGCAGCTAGTCAACAGGCAGGTTCTGGAGCGCCTTCTTCAACAAGCAAGGAAAAGAAGCTCAATCTCAACAAGGCCAGTCTGGAAGAACTTAAGCAGGTCAAGGGACTGGGAGGAAAACGAGCTCAGGACATTATTGATCATCGTGAGGCAAATGGGAAATTCAAGTCGGTCGATGAACTCAAGAAAGTATCTGGCATTGGTGCCAAGACAATAGAAAAGCTAAAAGATTATGTTACAGTGGATTAAGAATTTCCCCATTCCCCTAATTTACCTGAGTTTTCTGTTACTTTGGCTTTACTACGCCATTTTTTCAGCATCCTATCTTGCTTTGTTGGGCTTCGTTTTTCTGCTAGTCTGTCTCTTTATCCAATTTCCTTGGAAATTAGCAGGTAAAGTTCTAGCAATTTGCGGAATTTTTGGATTCTGGTTTCTGTTTCAAAATTGGCAACAGAGCCAAGCGAGTCAAAATCTGGCAGATTCTGTTGAAAGGGTACGGATTTTGCCTGACACTATTAAGGTCAATGGTGACAGTCTATCCTTTCGTGGCAAGTCTGATGGACGCATTTTTCAAGTATATTATAAACTCCAGTCCGAGGAGGAGAAAGAAGCCTTTCAAGCCTTAACAGACCTTCATGAGATAGAACTAGAAGGAAAACTTTCGGAACCAGAGGGGCAGAGGAATTTTGGTGGATTTGACTATCAAGCCTATCTGAAGACTCAGGGAATTTACCAGACTCTCAATATCAAAAGAATCCAGTCACTTCAAAAGGTTGGCAGTTGGGATATAGGAGAAAATCTGTCCAGTTTACGTCGAAAGGCTGTGGTTTGGATTAAGACACATTTTCCAGACCCTATGCGCAATTACATGACAGGGCTTTTGCTAGGACATCTGGACACAGATTTTGAGGAGATGAATGAGCTTTATTCTAGTTTAGGAATTATCCACCTTTTTGCCTTGTCGGGTATGCAGGTAGGCTTTTTCATGGATGGATTTAAGAAACTTCTCTTGCGATTGGGCTTGACCCAAGAAAAGTTGAAATGGCTGACCTATCCCTTTTCCCTTATTTATGCAGGTCTGACAGGATTTTCAGCATCGGTTATTCGCAGTCTCTTACAAAAGTTACTGGCTCAACATGGTGTTAAGGGCTTGGATAATTTTGCCTTGACGGTGCTTGTACTCTTTATTATCATGCCCAACTTTTTCTTGACAGCAGGAGGAGTCTTGTCCTGTGCTTATGCTTTTATCTTGACCATGACCAGCAAAGAAGGAGAGGGGCTTAAGGCTATTGCCAGAGAAAGTCTGGTTATTTCCTTGGGAATATTGCCCATTCTATCCTTCTATTTTGCGGAATTTCAACCTTGGTCCATCCTCTTGACCTTTGTCTTTTCCTTTCTATTTGACTTGGTCTTCTTACCGCTCTTGTCTATCTTATTTGCCCTTTCCTTTCTCTATCCAGTTATTCAGCTGAATTTTATTTTTGAATGGTTGGAAGGGATTATTCGCTTGGTATCTCAGGTGGCAAGTAGACCTCTAGTCTTTGGTCAACCCAATGCATGGTTTTTAATTTTATTGTTAATTTCCTTGGCTTTGGTCTATGATTTGAGGAAAAACATTAAAAGGATAGCAGTGTTGAGCTTATTGATTACGGGTCTCTTTTTCCTTACCAAGTATCCACTGGAAAATGAAATTACCATGCTGGATGTGGGGCAAGGAGAAAGTATTTTCCTACGGGATGTAACTGGGAAAACCATTCTCATAGATGTTGGTGGCAAGGCAGAGTCAAATAAGAAAATCGAAAAATGGCAAGAAAAGGTAACTACTAGCAATGCCCAGCGAACTTTGATCCCCTATCTCAAAAGTCGCGGAGTAGCCAAGATTGACCAGCTAATTTTGACAAATACAGACAAGGAGCATGTTGGTGATTTGTTGGAGGTGACCAAGGCTTTCCATGTAGGGGAGATTTTAGTATCCAAAGGCAGTCTGAAACAGAAGGAATTTGTGGCAGAACTACTGGCGACTCAAACCAAAGTACGCAGTGTGACAATGGGAGAGAATTTGCCCATTTTCGGAAGTCAGTTAGAAGTCCTATCTCCAAGTAAAATTGGAGATGGAGGTCATGAAGATACCCTGGTTTTGTATGGAAAACTCTTTGATAAAAACTTTCTTTTCACTGGAAATTTGGTGGAAAAAGGAGAGAAGGACTTGCTGAAGCAATACCCTAACTTAGAGGTGGGTGTCTTGAAAGCTGGCCAACATGGCTCTAAAAAATCATCAAGTTCATCCTTTTTAGAACAGCTCAAACCAGAGATGACTCTTATCTCAGTTGGAAAGAACAATCGAACGAAACTCCCCCATCAGGAAACCTTGACACGACTGGAAACTATCAATAGCAAAGTTTACCGAACTGACAAGCAAGGAGCTATACGCTTTAAAGGTTGGAAAAATTGGAAAATCGAAAGTGTTCGATAGGAAGGACAAATATTATATATTAGTAAAATAAACTAAAAATCTGTTGCATAATAATGATAAAAACGATATAATGAAAGCGTATTCAATATTAATGATATAAAACTATTAAAAATTAGTAAAAATCGTTTAATTAGTTAGTTTATGATTATTGGTTTTTTTCAGTCCAGTGTATCTGCTGTGACAGTCACTAAAAGTTACAAGTATGATTGGAATACCTACTATAAGACTAGTATGAATTGCCAGAGATATAACTATATTAACCCCCTGTTATGGTATCGTTATGATAGCTACGATGAATATAAAGTTGATTCTGGCTGGAATTACCATCGTTATGAGGTACTAAACTACTACAGAGGAGGTTATTAATCCTTAAAGAGTGATAAAAAGGAGGGCTAGATATGTTGCAGCTTACTCATGTGACCTTAAAAACGCGACAAGTCATCTTACAAGATGTTGATTTTACATTTGAAAAGGGTAGGATTTATGGTATTCTTGCTATAAATGGCTCTGGAAAGACGACACTATTCCGCGCCATTAGCAATTTAATTCCTATAAGTAGCGGAAATATTGCAGCCCCTCCTTCTTTATTTTATTATGAAAGCGTTGAATGGCTGGATGGAAACTTAAGTGGGATGGACTACCTTCGTCTTATCAAAAACATCTGGAAGTCAGGTCTGAACTTGGGGGATGAAATTGCCTATTGGGAAATGTCGGACTATGTCAGACTTCCCATTCGCAAGTATTCCTTAGGCATGAAGCAACGCTTGGTGATTGCCATGTATTTCCTGAGTCAGGCGAAATGCTGGCTTATGGATGAGATTACAAATGGCTTAGATGAGTATTATCGACAGAAGTTTTTTGATAGGCTAGCACAAATCGATAGACAAGAACAGCTGGTTCTTTTAAGTTCCCACTATAAGGAAGAGTTGCTTGATGTCTGCGATAGAGTAGTAACCATTCATCGGGGAAAGATAGAAGAGGTTTAGTTTATGAAAGATGTTGGTCTATTTTTATTAAAAAAAGTTTTCAAAAGTCGCTTAAATTGGATTATCTTAGCTTTATTTGTTTCAACTCTTGGTATTAGCTTTTATTTCAATAGTCGGACTGCAAACTCCGTCAGCTTGGAGAGAGAGTTGGAAACTAGTCTGGTAGACCGTGAGAGAGTCATCAATGGATATGAAGAGAAACTCTCCCAAATATCTGACACCAACTCGGAGGAATACCAGATTGCTAAAATTAATTTAGAATCGCAACAAAATCTTTTGACTCAAAAGAAAGAAATTCTGGCTTTGTTAAAAGAAGGACGCTGGAAAGAAGCCTACTATTTGCAGTGGCAATCTTTGGATAAGAGTTATGAAATTTTATCAAAGGAACCGAATTCTAGCTCTGACTTAAAAATGGCGGTTGACCGCGAACGAAAGACTTACCAAACCATATATCCCTTGAACATAAAAGCCCACAATTTATATTATCCGACCCACGGGATTGATCAGATTGTTTGGATTTTAGAGGCTATCATCCCAACCTTGTTTGTGATTGCGATTATTTTTATGCTGACACAACTTTTTGTAGAAAGATATCAAAATCATCTGGACACAGCTCAGTTATATCCTTTTTCAAAAGTGGCATTTGCCATGTCTTCTCTTGGAGTTGGGGTGAGCTATGTAACTGTGCTGTTTATTGGAATCTGTGGTTTTTCTTTCCTAGTGGGAAGTCTGATAAGTGGTTTTGGACAGTTAGATTATCCCTACCCGATTTATAGCTTAGTGAATCAAGAGGTAACTATTGGAAAAATACAAGATGTGTTATTTCCTGGCTTGTTACTAGCTTTCTTAGCTTTTGTCATCATTGTGGAAGTAGTGTACTTGATTGCTTACTTTTTCAAGCAAAAAATGCCTGTCCTCTTTCTTTCACTTATTGGGATTGTTGGCTTATTGTTTGGTATTCAAACAATTCAGCCTCTTCAAAAGATTGCACATCTGATTCCCTTTACTTACTTGCGTTCAGTGGAGATTTTATCTGGAAGATTACCTAAGCAAATTGATAACGTCAATCTAAATTGGGACATGGGGCTAGTTTTACTTCCTTGCCTGATTATCCTTTTGTTAGTGGGGATTCTATTTATCGAAAGATGGGGAAGTTCACATAAAAAAGAATTTTTTAATAGATCCTAGCTTTCCTATAGGGAAAATAAGTAAAAACTAACATAGAGAGGGAATCAACTTGATTCTCTCTTTTTGATTAGGAAATCAAGGCAAAATACAAACACAAACTTTTCAAAAAAATAACTTTTTATCTTGACAAGAGCTAGAAAACTTGGTATCATATAAGAGTTGAGAAAAGCAGAAGTGAGAGCTTCTCGCCTTGTGACATTAAGTTGCCTGGCCCTACGGATGAAAAGTTTCTAAGAAACGCTATCATAACGTGCGGGCTTGTATTATTACGAGTCCGTTATTGTTTTTCTCTAATAAAACAAAAGAGGTGAAAACCATAGCAAAGCAAGACTTATTCATCAATGATGAGATTCGTGTACGTGAAGTTCGCTTGATTGGTCTTGAAGGAGAACAGCTAGGCATCAAGCCACTCAGTGAAGCGCAAGCTTTGGCTGATAACGCTAATGTTGACCTAGTATTGATTCAACCCCAAGCCAAACCGCCTGTTGCAAAAATTATGGACTACGGTAAGTTCAAGTTTGAGTATCAGAAGAAGCAAAAAGAACAACGTAAAAAACAAAGTGTTGTTACTGTGAAAGAAGTTCGTCTAAGTCCAACTATTGACAAGGGTGACTTTGATACAAAACTTCGCAATGCACGCAAATTCCTTGAAAAAGGAAATAAAGTTAAGGTATCTATTCGCTTTAAGGGTCGTATGATTACCCATAAAGAGATTGGTGCAAAAGTTTTAGCCGAGTTTGCTGAAGCAACTCAAGATATTGCCATCATCGAACAACGTGCTAAAATGGATGGACGTCAAATGTTCATGCAATTGGCGCCAGCGACTGACAAAAAATAATTGTCAGAAAGTTAAATAAAGGAGAAAAAATCATGCCAAAACAAAAAACACACCGCGCATCAGCTAAACGTTTCAAACGTACAGGTTCTGGTGGACTTAAACGTTTCCGTGCTTACACTTCTCACCGTTTCCACGGAAAAACTAAGAAACAACGTCGTCATCTTCGTAAAGCATCTATGGTGCATTCAGGAGATTACAAACGTATCAAAGCAATGCTTACTCGCTTGAAATAATAGCTTGACTGTAAGTAAACAATTCTAGGAAATATTTGGAGGAAATAAAACATGGCACGTGTTAAAGGTGGCGTTGTATCACGCAAACGTCGTAAACGTATTCTTAAATTAGCAAAAGGTTACTATGGAGCTAAACACATCTTGTTCCGTACTGCAAAAGAACAAGTAATGAACTCTTACTACTATGCATACCGTGACCGTCGTCAGAAAAAACGTGACTTCCGCAAACTGTGGATCACTCGTATCAACGCGGCAGCTCGTATGAACGGACTTTCATACTCACAATTGATGCATGGTTTGAAATTGGCTGAGATCGAAGTTAACCGTAAAATGCTTGCTGACTTGGCTGTTAACGATGCAGCAGCTTTCACAGCTCTTGCAGATGCAGCTAAAGCAAAACTTGGTAAATAATAACAGATAAGACTGGAACAGGATTGTACCAGTCTTTTTAAAAATAAAGGAGAAAAATATGGCTTCAAAAATGCTACATACTTGCTTGCGAGTAGAAAATCTTGAAAAATCAATTGCATTTTATCAAGATGCTTTTGGATTTAAAGAATTGCGTCGCAGAGATTTTCCAGACCATGCCTTCACGATTGTCTATCTAGGTCTTGAGGGTGATGACTATGAGTTGGAGTTGACTTATAACTACGATCACGGTCCGTATGTGGTTGGAGATGGCTTTGCCCATATCGCCCTCAGTACACCTGATCTTGAGGCACTTCATCAAGAGCATAGTGCAAAAGGATATGAAGTGACTGAGCCAAATGGTCTACCAGGAACTGCACCTAACTATTACTTTGTCAAAGACCCTGATGGCTACAAGGTTGAAGTCATTCGTGAAAAATAATCTCGTGAGGTCAAGTAGAATGTTCGTTTTCTACTTGACTTTTTTTTGCTGAAAGAGTATACTAGTAAAAATTTAACCTTTAAGGGGAGTCCAGAGAGACTCACAAGGTGTCAGATAAAAGAATAGTACAATTTTCTAGAGGAGACTTTTTGAGTGTGCTCTCTTGTCTTGTACGATTTTAACTGAGGCCTTGCACTAGCAAGGTCTTTTCTTTGTCTGGTTCCCTTAAAATTTAAGGAGGAAAAGTCATGAATCCCACATGTAAGAAACGTTTGGGTGCTATTCGATTGGAAACCATGAAGGTGGTTGCACAGGAGGAAATCGCGCCAGCAATCTTTGAATTAGTTCTAGAAGGAGAAATGGTTGAAGCCATGCGGGCAGGCCAATTTCTTCATCTGCGTGTGCCTGATGATGCCCATCTCTTGCGCCGCCCTATTTCAATTTCGTCTATTGACAAGGCTAGGAAGCAGTGTCACCTCATTTATCGGATTGAGGGGGCTGGGACCGCTATTTTCTCAACCTTAAGTCAGGGAGATACTCTTGATGTGATGGGACCTCAGGGAAATGGTTTTGACTTGTCTGACCTAGATGAGCAGTGCCAGGTTCTCCTTGTTGGAGGGGGGATTGGTGTACCTCCCTTGCTTGAAGTGGCCAAGGAATTGCATGCGCGTGGCGTGAAAGTGGAGACTGTTCTTGGTTTTGCTAATAAGGATGCTGTTATCCTCGAAAAGGAATTGGCCCAATATGGTCAGGTCTTTGTAACGACAGATGATGGTTCTTATGGTATCAAGGGAAATGTTTCTGTTGTCATCAATGATTTAGACAGTCAATTTGATGCTGTTTACTCATGTGGGGCGCCTGGAATGATGAAGTATATCAACCAAACCTTCTATAACCATCCAAGAGCTTATCTATCTTTGGAATCTCGTATGGCTTGTGGGATGGGGGCTTGCTATGCCTGCGTCCTAAAAGTGCCAGAAAGCGAGACGGTCAGCCAACGGGTCTGTGAAGATGGCCCTGTTTTCCGAACAGGAACAGTTGTATTATAAGGAGAAAATTATGACTACAAATCGTTTACAAGTTTCTCTACCTGGTTTGGATTTGAAAAATCCGATTATTCCAGCATCAGGCTGTTTTGGTTTTGGTCAAGAGTATGCCAAGTACTATGATTTAGACCTTTTAGGTTCTATTATGATCAAGGCGACAACCCTTGAACCACGCTTTGGTAATCCAACTCCAAGGGTGGCAGAGACGCCTGCTGGTATGCTCAATGCAATCGGTTTGCAAAATCCTGGTTTGGAAGTTGTTTTGGATGAAAAGCTACCTTGGTTGGAAAGAGAATATCCAAATCTTCCTATTATTGCCAATGTAGCTGGTTTTTCAAAACAAGAGTATGCGGCTGTTTCTCATGGGATTTCCAAGGCAACTAATGTGAAGGCTATTGAGCTCAATATTTCTTGTCCCAACGTAGATCACTGTAATCATGGACTCTTGATTGGTCAAGATCCAGATTTAGCTTATGATGTGGTGAAAGCAGCTGTGGAAGCCTCTGATGTACCAGTTTATGTCAAACTAACTCCTAGTGTGACCGATATCGTTACTGTCGCAAAGGCAGCAGAGGATGCAGGAGCAAGTGGCTTGACTATGATTAATACTCTGGTTGGAATGCGTTTTGACCTCAAAACCAGAAAACCAATCTTGGCCAATGGAACAGGTGGAATGTCTGGTCCAGCAGTCTTTCCAGTAGCCCTCAAACTTATCCGCCAAGTCGCCCAAACAACAGACCTGCCTATCATTGGAATGGGAGGAGTGGATTCGGCAGAAGCTGCCCTAGAAATGTATCTGGCTGGAGCCTCTGCCATCGGAGTTGGAACAGCCAACTTTACCAATCCATATGCCTGTCCTGATATCATTGAAAATCTGCCAAAAGTCATGGACAAATACGGCATTAGCAGTCTAGAAAATCTCCGCAAGGAAGTAAAAGAGTCTCTGAGGTAAACTGCAATCAATCTGTTCTTAATTTTTTATCAGTTTGTAATATTGATTATAGAGAATTTTGATACAATAAAATGGAAAGAACAGAGGAAGAAAGTTTATGAAGAAATTGAGATTTATTTTTTTAGCCCTGCTATTTTTCTTAGCCAGACCAGAAGGAGCACTGGCCAGCGATGGTACTTGGCAAGGAAAACAATACCTAAAAGCAGATGGGAGTCAAGCAGCCAATGAGTGGGTTTTTGATGCTCACTATCAATCTTGGTTTTATATAAAAGAAGATGCCAACTATGCTGAAAATGAATGGCTAAAGCAAGGTGACGACTATTTTTACCTCAAATCTGGTGGCTATATGGCCAAGTCAGAATGGATAGAAGACAAGGGAGTCCTCTATTATCTTGATCAAGATGGAAAGATGAAAAGAAATGCTTGGCTAGGAGCTTCCTATGTCGGTGCTACAGGTGCCAAGGTAATAGAAGACTGGGTCTATGATTCTCAATATGATGCTTGGTTTTATATCAAAGCAGATGGACAACACGCAGAGAAAGAATGGCTCCAAATCAAAGGTAAGGACTATTATTTCAAATCTGATGGTTATTTACTGACAAGTCAGTGGATTGAGCAAGCTTATGTGAATGCTAGTGGTGCCAAAGTACAGCAAGGTTGGCTTTTTGACAAACAATACCAATCTTGGTTTTATATCAAAGAAAATGGAAATCATGCTGATAAAGAATGGATTTTCGAAAATGGTCACTATTATTATCTAAAATCCGGTGGCTATATGGCAGCCAATGAATGGATTTTGGATAAGGAGTCATGGTTTTATCTAAAATCTGATGGCAAAATGGCTGAGAAAGAATGGATATACGATTCTAAAAATCAAGCCTGGTACTACTTCAAATCCGGTGGCTACATGGCAAAAAATGAGACTATTGATGGTCATCAGCTAGGAAACGATGGAAAGTGGCATAAGGAGTCCAAGACTAGCTCTGATTATTATCAGGTCCTTCCTGTCACAGCAAATATTTATAATGCAGATGGTGAAAAGCTCTCCTATATATCGCAAGGCAGTGTCGTCTGGCTTGATATGGACAGAAAGAGTGATGACAAGCGCCTGGCTATTACTGTTTCTGGTTTGTCAGGCTATATGAAAACAGAAGACTTACAAGCACTAGATGCTAGTAAGGATTTTATCCCTTATTATGAGAGTGATGGCCACCGTTTTTATCACTATGTGGCTCAGAATGCTAGTATCCCAGTAGCTTCTCATCTTTCTGATATGGAAGTAGGCAAGAAATATTATTCGGCAGATGGCCTGCATTTTGATGGTTTTAAGCTTGAAAATCCCTTCCTTTTCAAAGATTTGACAGAGGCTACAAACTATAGTGCTGAAGACTTGGATAAGGTATTTAGTTTGCTAAACATTAACAATAGCCTCCTGGAAAATAAGGGAGCTACCTTTAAGGAAGCCGAAGAACATTACCATATCAATGCCCTCTATCTCCTTGCTCATAGTGCCTTAGAAAGCGACTGGGGACGAAGTAAGATTGCCAAAGATAAGAATAATTTCTTTGGAATTACAGCCTATGATACGACTCCTTACCTTTCTGCCAAGACATTTGATGATGTGGATAAGGGAATTTTAGGTGCAACCAAGTGGATTAAGGAAAATTATATCGATAGGGGCAGAACTTTCCTTGGAAACAAGGCGTCTGGTATGAATGTGGAATATGCCTCAGACCCTTATTGGGGCGAAAAAATTGCTAGTGTGATGATGAAAATCAATGAGAAACTAGGTGGTAAAGATTAGTCCTATTATTGGATATGATTTGAGTGAGTAGTAAGTTAAAAATCCTGATTTTAAGCAAAAAATCAGGATTTTTTCATGGATGCGATTTTTTCGGGGTCTGGTGTAACGCGGAGGGTCTTTTGTCCGGTATAGGTTACAAAACCGGGTTTTCCACCTGTTGGTTTGTTGAGTTTTTTGACTTCTATCATGTCAACCTGCACCAGATTTGACAGACGTCCCTTGGAGAAGTAGGCTGCAAGTTCTGCTGCGTCTGTTTTGACTTCATCAGATGGGTCTATGTTGCCTGAGATGACAACGTGGCTTCCAGGAATGTCCTTGGCATGGAACCAAAGTTCCTCCTTGCGGGCCATTTTAAAGGTTAGCTCCTCGTTTTGTAGGTTATTTCGGCCGACATAGATGATGGTTTTGCCATCGCTTGCTAGATATTGTTCTGGTTTTTTGCGTTTCTGGATTTTCTCCCGTTGTCTTCTACGGATAAAACCTGTTTGGATCAATTCTTCACGAATTTCAGCGATTTCTTCCAGTCCAGCTTGGTTGAGAACAGTTTCCACACTTTCCAGATAGAGAATGGTTACCTTGGTTTCCTCAATCAGATCAGTCAAGTATTTGACAGCTTCTTTGAGTTTCTGATACCGTTTAAAATAGCGTTGGGCATTTTGGTTGGGAGTCAAGGCCTTATTAAGCGCAATCGTGATAGGTAGGTTGGTATAGTAGTTGTCTAGGATAACCTGATCTTGGTCGTTAGGCACTTGATGGAGGAAGGTTGTTAGCAATTCCCCTTTTTGGCGAAATTCTTCAGCATTGTCTGTCGCTAGTAATTCTTTTTCCTGTTTTTTGAGTTTGTGGCGGTTTTTCTGAAGTTCATTTTCAACACGACGAATCAGTTCACTGGCTTGCTGTTTGACGCGGTCGCGCTCAGCCTTATCCTTATAGTAGGTGTCCAACAAATTAGAAAGACTGGCAAAAGGCTCTCCCACCTGATTTGCAAAAGGAACTGGGCTGAAGGAAGTCTCAGTCAAGCATGGTTTGGTTTCTTGATTGAAAAAGTTTCGGAAAGTGGAAAGTTTTTCACTAACCAGTATGCTTTCCAATTCATTTGCCGTATCGCGTCCCAGACCTTGAAAGAGGCTTTGAAGATTTTTAGCTGTCGTTTCCTGTGTTTGCAGGATTTCAAAGAGTTTCTCGTCCTTGATCGTAAAAGGATTGAGAGATTCCGTACTTGGCGGAGCGATATAGGTCGATCCAGGAAGCAAGGTACGGTAGCTATTTTGTGAAAAGCCGACGTGTTTGATAACTTCAAGGATTTTATGACTGCTTTTATCGACCAGTAGAATGTTACTGTGTTTTCCCATGATTTCGATAATCAAGGTAGCCTGAATATGGTCTCCAATCTCGTTTTTATTGGAAACTGTCATTTCCACAATGCGGTCATTTTCCACTTGCTCAATTGATTCAATCAGGGCCCCCTGTAAATACTTTCTCAAAACCATGATAAAGGTGGAAGGTTGAGCTGGGTTTTCAAAAGTTGTTTGGGTCAGCTGAATGCGTCCAAAAACTGGATGGGCAGAAAGGAGCAGGCGATGACTTTGGCGATTGCTGCGGATTTGCAAGACCAACTCTTGTTCAAAAGGCTGATTGATTTTCTGAATGCGACCGTTAACTAACTCTCTTCGCAATTCCTCAACCATGTGGTGTAAAAAAAATCCGTCAAATGACATCGTTCTCTCCTTGTGATTGTATTCCATAGTATTATATCAAAAAGGTAGAATAAAATCATGGAAATGTGGTATAATAAAGCCAAGTAAAGAGAAACGAGAAGCACATGTATATTGAAATGGTAGATGAAACTGGTCAAGTTTCAAAAGAAATGCTGCAGCAAACCCAAGAAATTTTGGAATTTGCAGCCCAAAAATTAGGAAAAGAAGACAAGGAGATGGCAGTTACCTTTGTGACCAATGAACGTAGTCATGAACTCAATCTGGAGTACCGTGACACAGACCGTCCGACAGATGTCATCAGCCTTGAATATAAGCCAGAGCTGGAAATTGCCTTTGACGAAGAGGATTTACTTGAAAATCCAGAATTGGCAGAGATGATGTCTGAGTTTGATGCCTATATTGGGGAACTTTTCATTTCTATTGATAAGGCTCATGAGCAGGCCGAGGAATACGGTCACAGCTTTGAGCGTGAGATGGGCTTCTTGGCAGTACACGGCTTTTTACATATTAACGGCTATGATCACTACACTCCGGAAGAAGAAGCGGAGATGTTCGGTTTACAAGAAGAAATTTTGACAGCCTATGGACTCACAAGACAATAAACGAAAATGGAAAAATCGTGACCTGATATCCAGTTTAGAATTTGCCATCACAGGAATTTTTACTGCTATCAAGGAAGAACGCAATATGCGAAAACATGCAGTAACGGCTCTTGTAGTCATTCTTGCAGGTTTTGTTTTTCAGGTGTCACGAATCGAATGGCTCTTTCTCCTATTGAGCATTTTCTTGGTAGTAGCCTTTGAAATTATCAACTCTGCTATTGAAAATGTGGTAGATTTGGCCAGTCACTATCACTTTTCCATGCTGGCTAAAAATGCCAAGGATATGGCGGCTGGCGCGGTTTTAGTGGTCTCTCTTTTCGCAGCCTTAACAGGCGCATTGATTTTTCTCCCACGAATCTGGGATTTATTATTTTAAACAGTAAGAGGAAATTATGACTTTTAAATCAGGCTTTGTAGCCATTTTAGGACGTCCCAACGTTGGGAAGTCAACCTTTTTAAATCACGTTATGGGGCAAAAGATTGCCATCATGAGTGACAAGGCGCAGACAACGCGCAACAAAATCATGGGGATTTACACGACCGATAAGGAGCAAATTGTCTTTATCGACACACCAGGGATTCACAAACCTAAAACAGCTCTCGGAGATTTCATGGTTGAATCTGCCTATAGCACCCTTCGCGAAGTGGATACCGTTCTTTTCATGGTGCCTGCTGATGAAGCGCGTGGTAAGGGGGACGACATGATTATCGAGCGTCTCAAGGCTGCCAAGGTCCCTGTGATTTTGGTGGTGAACAAGATTGATAAGGTTCACCCAGACCAGCTTTTGTCTCAGATTGATGATTTCCGTAATCAGATGGACTTCAAGGAAATTGTACCAATCTCAGCTCTTCAGGGAAATAACGTCTCTCGTCTAGTGGATATTTTGAGTGAAAATCTAGATGAAGGTTTCCAATATTTCCCGTCTGATCAAATTACAGACCATCCAGAACGTTTCTTGGTTTCAGAGATGGTTCGCGAGAAAGTTTTGCACCTAACTCGCGAAGAGATTCCGCATTCTGTCGCAGTAGTGGTTGATTCTATGAAACGAGACGAAGAGACAGACAAGGTTCACATCCGTGCAACCATCATGGTCGAGCGAGATAGCCAAAAAGGGATTATCATCGGTAAAGGTGGTGCTATGCTTAAGAAAATTGGTAGCATGGCCCGTCGTGATATCGAACTCATGCTAGGAGACAAGGTCTTTCTAGAAACTTGGGTCAAGGTCAAGAAAAACTGGCGCGATAAAAAGCTAGATTTAGCTGACTTTGGCTATAATGAAAAAGAATACTAAGTAGAGGTGGGCTCATGCCTGCTTCTTGTTTTTACAGAAGGAGAACCTATGCCTGAATTACCTGAGGTTGAAACCGTTCGTCGTGGCTTAGAAAAATTGATTTTGGGTAAGAAGATTTCGAGTATAGAAATTCGCTATCCCAAGATGATTAAAACGGACTTGGACGAGTTTCAAAAGGAAGTGCCTGGTCAGATTATTGAGTCAATGGGACGTCGTGGTAAATATTTGATTTTCTACCTGACTGACAAGGTCTTGATTTCCCATTTGCGGATGGAGGGCAAATATTTTTACTATCCAGACCAAGTACCTGAACGCAAGCATGCCCATGTTTTCTTTCAGTTTGAAGATGGTGGCACGCTTGTTTATGAGGATGTTCGCAAGTTTGGGACCATGGAACTCTTGTCTCCTGACCTTTTGGATGCCTATTTTATTTCTAAAAAACTAGGTCCTGAGCCAAACGAACAAGACTTTGATGTGCTGGTCTTTCAAGCTGCCCTAGCCAAGTCTAAAAAGCCTATCAAATCCCACCTCCTAGACCAGACCTTGGTAGCTGGACTTGGCAATATCTATGTGGATGAGGTTCTCTGGCGAGCTCAGGTTCATCCAGCTAGACCTTCCCAGACTTTGACAGCAGAAGAAGCGACTGCCATTCATGACCAGACCATTGCTGTTTTGGGACAGGCTGTTGAAAAAGGTGGCTCCACCATTCGGACCTATACCAATGCCTTTGGGGAAGATGGAACCATGCAGGATTTTCATCAGGTCTATGACAAGACTGGTCAAGAATGTGTACGCTGTGGTACCATCATTGAGAAAATCCAACTAGGTGGACGAGGCACCCATTTTTGTCCTCAGTGCCAAAGGAGGGACTGATGGGAAAAATCATTGGAATCACTGGGGGAATTGCCTCTGGTAAGTCAACCGTGACAAATTTTCTAAGAAAGCAAGGCTTTCAAGTAGTGGATGCCGACGCAGTCGTCCATCAACTACAGAAACCAGATGGTCGTCTGTTTGAGGCTCTAGTTCAGCACTTTGGGCAAGAAATCATTCTAGAAAATGGAGAACTTAATCGCCCTATCCTAGCTAGTCTTATCTTTTCAAATCCTGAAGAACGAGAATGGTCTAAGCAAATCCAAGGAGAGATTATCCGTGAGGAACTAGCTACATTAAGAGACCAATTGGCTCAGACAGAAGAGATTTTCTTCATGGATATTCCCCTACTTTTTGAGCAGGACTACGTCTCTTGGTTTGATGAGGCTTGGTTGGTCTATGTGGACCGAGATGTCCAAGTAGAACGCCTAATGAAAAGGGACCACTTGTCCAAAGATGAAGCCGAGTCTCGTCTGGCAGCCCAGTGGCCTTTAGAAAAAAGAAAGATTTGGCCAGCCAAATTCTGGATAATAATGGGAATCAGGACCAGCTTCTTACTCAGGTCTTCTCCCTGCTTGAGGGAGGTAAGCAAGATGACAGAGATTAACTGGAAGGATAATCTGCGCATTGCCTGGTTTGGTAATTTTCTAACTGGAGCCAGTATTTCTTTGGTTGTGCCCTTTATGCCCATCTTTGTGGAAAATTTAGGTGTAGGGAGTGATCAAGCTGCTTTTTATGCAGGTTTAGCTATTTCTGTCTCTGCCATTTCTGCAGCACTTTTCTCTCCTATCTGGGGCATCCTTGCTGACAAATACGGTCGAAAACCCATGATGATTCGGGCTGGCATGGCCATGACTATCACTATGGGAGGCTTGGCTTTTGTGCCAAATATTTATTGGTTAATCTTTCTTCGTTTATTAAACGGTGTATTTGCGGGTTTTGTTCCCAATGCAACGGCCTTGATAGCTAGTCAGGTTCCCAAGGAGAAATCAGGCTCTGCTCTCGGGACTTTGTCTACAGGAGTAGTTGCAGGCACTCTAACGGGTCCCTTTATTGGTGGCTTTATCGCAGAATTATTTGGTATTCGTACAGTTTTCTTACTGGTTGGTAGTTTTCTGTTTTTAGCTGCTATTTTGACTATTTGCTTTATCAAGGAAGATTTTCAACCAGTAGCCAAGGAAAAGGCCATCCCAACAAAGGAATTATTTACATCAGTTAAATATCCCTATCTTTTGCTCAACCTCTTTCTGACCAGTTTTGTCATCCAATTTTCAGCCCAATCCATTGGCCCTATCTTAGCTCTGTATGTGCGCGACTTAGGCCAGACAGAGAATCTTCTTTTTGTATCTGGTTTGATTGTATCCAGTATGGGCTTTTCCAGTATGATGAGTGCAGGAGTCATGGGAAAGCTAGGTGACAAGGTGGGCAACCATCGCCTCTTGGTTGTAGCCCAGTTTTATTCAGTTATTATCTATCTCCTCTGTGCCAATGCCTCTAGCCCCTTTCAACTAGGACTCTATCGTTTCCTCTTTGGCTTGGGGACAGGTGCCTTGATTCCTGGAGTTAATGCCCTTCTTAGCAAGATGACGCCCAAAACCGGCATTTCGAGGGTCTTTGCCTTCAATCAGGTATTCTTTTATCTGGGAGGTGTCGTTGGACCTATGGCAGGTTCTGCAGTAGCAGGTCAATTTGGCTACCATGCTGTCTTTTATGCGACAAGCCTTTGTGTTGCCTTTAGTTGTCTCTTTAACCTGCTTCAATTTCGAACATTATTAAAAGTAAAGGAGATCTAGTGCGAGTAAAAATTAATCTCAAATGCTCCTCCTGTGGAAGCATCAATTACCTAACCAGTAAAAACTCAAAAACCCATCCAGACAAGATTGAGGTTTTAAAGTATTGTCCCAAGGAAAGAAAAGTAACCCTACATCTTGAATCTAAGTAGATTTTATGGTAAAATAATAGGGATTTTAAGGAGTTTGATATGTATAACCTATTATTAACCATTTTATTAGTATTATCTGTTGTGATTGTGATTGCGATTTTCATGCAACCAACCAAAAACCAATCCAGCAATGTATTTGATGCCAGCTCAGGTGATTTGTTTGAACGCAGTAAAGCACGCGGTTTTGAAGCTGTAATGCAGCGATTGACAGGGATTTTAGTCTTTTTCTGGCTAGCCATTGCCTTAGCATTGACGGTATTATCAAGTAGATAAGAAAATAATGGGCAGGACTAGGTCTTTGCCTCTTTTTATTTTTAAAAGATATTTTAGAAGGTTTTACAGTAAAAGAAAATAAAAAAATCTAGAAAGAAAATATGAAAGATAGAATAAAAGAATATTTGCAAGACAAGGGAAAGGTGACTGTCAATGACTTGGCTCATGCTTTGGGAAAAGACGGTTCCAAGGCTTTTCGTGAGTTGATTAAAACCTTGTCCCTAATGGAAAGAAAGCACCAGATACGCTTTGAAGAAGATGGAACTTTGACTTTGGAAGTCAAGAAAAAACATGATATTACTCTCAAGGGGATTTTTCATGCTCATAAAAATGGCTTTGGCTTTGTTAGTCTGGAAGGCGAGGAGGACGACCTTTTTGTAGGAAAAAACGATGTCAACTATGCTATTGATGGTGATACCGTTGAGGTCGTGATTAAGAAAGTCGCTGACCGAAATAAAGGAACAGCAGCCGAAGCCAAAATTATTGATATATTAGAACACAGCTTGACAACAGTTGTCGGCCAAATCGTTCTAGATCAGGAAAAACCCAAGTATGCTGGTTACATCCGTTCAAAAAATCAGAAAATCAACCAACCGATTTACGTTAAGAAACCAGCTCTAAAACTAGAGGGAACAGAAGTTCTTAAGGTCTTTATCGACAAATACCCAAGCAAGAAACATGATTTCTTTGTAGCGAGTGTCCTCGATGTGGTGGGACATTCAACGGATGTTGGGATTGATGTTCTTGAGGTTTTGGAGTCTATGGACATTGTATCCGAGTTTCCAGAGGCTGTTGTTAAGGAATCAGAAAGTGTGCCTGATGTTCCGTCTCAAAAGGATATGGAAGGTCGTCTGGATCTAAGAGATGAGATTACCTTTACCATTGATGGTGCTGATGCCAAGGACTTGGACGATGCGGTGCATATCAAGGCCTTGAAAAATGGGAATCTGGAGCTTGGTGTTCACATCGCAGATGTTTCCTACTATGTGACCGAGGGTTCTGCCCTTGACAAGGAAGCTCTTAACCGCGCGACTTCTGTTTATGTGACAGACCGCGTGGTGCCAATGCTTCCAGAGCGTTTGTCAAATGGCATTTGCTCCCTCAATCCTCAAGTTGACCGCCTGACCCAGTCTGCCATTATGGAGATTGATAAACATGGTCGTGTAGTCAACTACACCATCACACAAACGGTTATCAAGACTAGCTTCCGTATGACCTATAGCGATGTCAATGATATCTTAGCGGGCGACGAGGAAAAGAGACAAGAATATGAGAAACTTGTTCCAAGTATTGAACTTATGGCTAAGCTTCATGAAACTCTAGAAAACATGCGTGTGAAACGTGGAGCCCTCAATTTCGATACCAATGAAGCCAAGATTTTAGTGGATAAACAAGGTAAGCCTGTTGATATCGTTCTTCGTCAGCGTGGTGTTGCCGAGCGCATGATTGAGTCCTTTATGTTGATGGCCAATGAAACAGTTGCTGAGCATTTTAGCAAGCTGGATTTGCCTTTCATCTATCGAATTCACGAGGAGCCCAAGGCTGAAAAGGTTCAGAAGTTTATTGACTATGCTTCGAGTTTTGGCTTGCGCATTTATGGGACTGCCAGTGAGATTAGCCAAGAGGCCCTCCAAGACATCATGCGTACTGTTGAGGGAGAACCTTATGCGGATGTATTGTCCATGATGCTTCTTCGCTCTATGCAGCAGGCTCGCTATTCAGAGCACAATCACGGCCACTATGGCCTTGCGGCTGACTATTACACTCACTTTACCAGCCCGATTCGTCGTTATCCAGACCTTCTTGTTCACCGTATGATTCGGGATTACGGCAGTTCTAAGGAAATAGCAGAGCATTTTGAACAAGTAATTCCAGAGATTGCGACCCAGTCTTCCAATCGTGAGCGTCGTGCCATCGAGGCTGAGCGTGAAGTCGAAGCCATGAAAAAGGCTGAGTACATGGAAGAATACGTGGGCGAAGAGTATGATGCGGTTGTATCAAGTATTGTTAAGTTTGGTCTCTTTGTCGAATTGCCGAATACAGTTGAAGGCTTGATTCACATCACTAATTTACCTGAATTTTATCATTTCAATGAGCGTGATTTGACCCTTCGTGGGGAGAAATCGGGTACAACCTTCCGTGTAGGACAGCAGATTCGTATCCGAGTTGAAAGAGCGGATAAGATGACTGGGGAAATTGATTTCTCTTATATCCCAAGTGAATTTGATGTGATTGAAAAAGGCTTGAAACAGTCTAGTCGTAGTGAGAGAGGGCGTGGCTCAAATCGTCGTTCAGATAAGAAGGAAGACAAGAGAAAATCAGGTCGCTCAAATGATAAGCGCAAGCATTCACAAAAAGACAAGAAGAAAAAAGGAAAGAAACCTTTTTATAAGGAAGTAGCTAAGAAAGGAGCCAAGCATGGCAAAGGGCGAGGGAAAGGTCGTCGCACAAAATAAAAAGGCGCGTCACGACTATACAATCGTAGATACGCTAGAGGCAGGAATGGTCCTGACTGGAACTGAAATCAAGAGTGTACGAGCAGCTCGAATCAATCTCAAGGATGGCTTTGCCCAAGTAAAAAATGGAGAAGTCTGGTTGAGTAATGTTCATATCGCTCCTTACGAAGAGGGCAATATCTGGAACCAAGAACCAGAACGTCGCCGCAAACTCCTGCTCCATAAGAAACAAATTCAAAAATTGGAACAAGAGACTAAAGGAACAGGAATGACGCTGGTTCCTCTTAAAGTCTATATCAAAGATGGCTATGCCAAGCTCCTTTTAGGTTTAGCTAAAGGGAAGCATGACTATGATAAACGGGAGTCTATCAAACGACGTGAGCAAAACCGCGACATTGCGCGTGTTATGAAAGCTGTTAATCAGCGATAAAAAGAGGAATGAAGATGGAAAAACTAGTTGCCTATAAACGTATGCCTTTGTGGACTAAAGAAACTATGCCAGAGGCTGTTCAGCAGAAACACAATACCAAGGTTGGGACTTGGGGGAAAATTACTGTCTTGAAGGGAGCTCTCAAGTTTATTGAATTGACAGAAGATGGTGAGGTTTTAGCTGAGCACCTCTTTGAAGCAGGAGCCGACAATCCAATGGCGCAACCTCAAGTCTGGCACCGAGTGGAAGCTGCCACAGACGATGTAGAATGGTACTTGGAATTTTATTGTAAACCTGAGGATTATTTCCCTAAAAAATACAATACCAATCCTGTTCATTCAGAAGTTCTAGAGGCAATGCAGACAGTAAAACCAGGGAAAGCCTTGGATTTGGGCTGTGGTCAAGGCCGTAATGCACTCTTTCTAGCCCAGCAAGGTTTTGATGTGACAGCTGTGGATCAAAATGAACTGGCCCTTGAAATCTTGCAAAGCATTGTTGAGCAGGAAGATTTGGATATGCCTGTTGGTCTTTATGATATCAATTCAGCTAGCATTGGGCAAGCTTATGATTTCATCGTATCGACAGTTGTTTTGATGTTTTTGCAAGCAGACCGTATTCCTGAAATTATCAAAAATATGCAGGAGAAAACCACTGTTGGTGGCTATAATCTTATCGTCTGTGCCATGGACACGGAGGATTATCCTTGCTCAGTTAACTTCCCATTCACATTTAAAGAGGGAGAATTGGCTGAATACTACAAGGATTGGGAGTTGGTCAAGTACAATGAAAATCCTGGTCATCTTCACCGTCGCGATGAGAATGGCAATCGCATTCAACTACGCTTTGCGACCATGCTAGCTAAGAAAATCAAGTAAACACACATGAAGATTAGGAATTTTCCTGATCTTTTTTCTTTTTTACGAATAGATAAGATAGAAGAATTGACAAAAATACGCATTATAAGTATAATTTTAGATAGAAAAGTGACCATACATGCCAATCACAGGTAAGGAAATGGTAAAATTATACTCAATGAAAATCAAAGAGCAAACTAGGAAGCTGACCGCAGGCTGTACTTGAGTACGTCAAGGAGAAGCTGACGTGGTTTGAATTTGATTTTCGAAGAGTATTAGCTCTTGCAAATGGCTGGATTGAAGTACGTAAGAGAGGAAGTCATTATCATTTTAAGAAAGAAGGGGTTCCCTATCTTGTCACTATTCCAGTTCACGGTAATGAGGATCTAGGAAAAGGTTTAGAGAGAAAAATATTAAAAGATTTGGGATTATAGTTGATTTGGAAATTGTGGAGGTGTATTATGCTAAAATCTTATCCTGCTATTTTTCATAGAGAAGGCACTGGATACTGGGTTGAATTTCCTGAATTTGGAGGCGGGACTGAAGGAGCAACGATTGAACTTGCAATGAAAAATGCTCGGGAAATGCTTGAGAGTGTTTTAGCATCTTATATTGATGAAGGACTGGCTTTGCCTACTCCTAGTGACATTGCTGAGTTGAAAGCTCCTGATGGATTTGTGACTTTGATTCAGGTCAATCCCTTGCCTTTCGTAAAGAATAATAAGGCGATTCGAAAAAATGTTACGGTTCCAGAGTGGCTAGTCAGACTTGCAGATCGTGAGAAAGTGAACTATTCTGAAGTGTTGACACAAGCTCTTGAAAGTCGCTTGCAACTCTAAAATTATAGAGTGATCAAGATTAGGAAATTTCCTGATCTTTTTTCTTTTTTGCGAATAATATAGAAAAGGAGGGAAATCATGTTTGTTGCGAGAGATGCTAGGGGAGAATTGGTAAATGTGTTAGAGGATGAACTTGAGAAGGAAGAATACACCTGCCCAGCTTGTGGAGGTAAGCTCCGTTTGCGTCAAGGACCAAGTGTCCGGACCCATTTTGCCCACAAATCCCTAAAAGATTGTGATTTTTCCTCTGAAAATGAAAGTCCAGAACATCTGGAAAATAAGGAAGTCCTCTATCACTGGTTGAAAAAAGAGGCCGAGGTGCAATTAGAATACCTGCTTCCAGAGCTTAAACAGATTGCGGATGTGTTTGTAAATGGCAACCTAGCTTTAGAGGTTCAGTGTAGCTCCTTGCCTCAAAAAGTTCTTAAAGAGCGCAGTGAGGGCTATCGTAGTCAGGGTTACCAAGTACTGTGGTTGCTGGGGGAAAAACTGTGGCTCAAGGATCGTTTGACTCGTCTGCAAGAAGGTTTTCTTTATTTCAGTCAAAATATGGGATTTTATGTTTGGGAAGTAGACAAGGAAAAACAGGTTTTAAGACTCAAATACCTGATTCACCAAAATCTCCGAGGTAAACTCCATTATCAGATTAAGGAATTTCCCTATGGTCACGGTAGTTTACTGGAGATATTACGTTTTCCCTATAAGAAACAAAAAATATCTTATTTTACAGTTTCTCAGGACAAGGACATTTGTCGCTATATCCGACAGCAACTTTATTATCAAAATCCCATTTGGATGAAAGAACAAGCAGAAGCCTATCAGAAGGGAGAAAATCTCCTGACTTATGGACTAAAAGAATGGTATCCACAAATTCGACCACTAGTAGGCGAGTTTTGCCAAATTGAGAAAGATTTGACTCGCTATTATCAGTATTTTCAAACCTATTACCAAAAAAATCCTCAAAATGATTGGCAAAAGCTTTATCCACCAGCCTTTTATCAGCAATATTTCTTAAAAAATATGGTAGAATAGAAAGGATGGAGGAATCTAATGGTATTACAAAGACATGAAATAAATGAAAAAGATACATGGGATCTATCAACGATCTACCCAACTGACCAGGCTTGGGAAGAAGCCTTAAAAGATTTAACAGAACAATTGGAGAAAGTAGCCCAGTATGAAGGTCATCTCTTGGATAGTGCGGATAGCCTACTCGAAATTACTGAATTTTCTCTTGAAATGGAACGCCAAATGGAGAAGCTTTACGTTTATGCTCATATGAAGAATGACCAAGACACACGTGAAGCCAAGTATCAAGAGTACTATGCTAAGGCCATGACACTCTACAGCCAGCTAGACCAAGCTTTTTCATTCTATGAACCTGAATTTATGGAAATCAGTGAAGAGCAGTATGCTGACTTTTTAGAAGCTCAGCCAAAATTGCAGGTTTATCAACACTATTTTGACAAGCTTTTGCAAGGCAAGGAACACGTTCTTTCACAACGTGAAGAAGAATTATTAGCTGGAGCTGGGGAAATCTTTGGTTCGGCAAGTGAAACCTTCGCTATCTTGGACAATGCGGATATTGTGTTCCCTTATGTCCTCGACGATGATGGTAAGGAAGTTCAGCTATCTCATGGGACTTACACACGTTTGATGGAGTCTAAAAATCGTGAGGTGCGTCGTGGTGCCTATCAAGCACTTTATGCGACTTATGAACAATTCCAACATACCTATGCCAAAACCTTGCAAACCAATGTTAAGGTGCAAAACTATCGTGCAAAAGTTCGTAACTACAAGAGTGCTCGTCATGCAGCCCTCGCAGCGAATTTTGTTCCAGAAAGTGTTTATGACAATTTGGTAGCAGCAGTTCGCAAGCATTTGCCACTCTTGCATCGTTACCTTGAACTTCGTTCAAAAATCTTGGGAATTTCAGACCTCAAGATGTACGATGTCTACACACCACTTTCATCTGTTGAATACAGTTTTACCTACCAAGAAGCCTTGAAAAAGGCAGAAGATGCCTTGGCAGTCTTGGGTGAGGATTACTTGAGCCGTGTTAAACGTGCCTTCAGTGAGCGTTGGATTGATGTTTACGAAAACCAAGGCAAGCGTTCAGGGGCCTACTCTGGTGGTTCTTACGATACAAATGCCTTTATGCTTCTCAACTGGCAGGACAATCTAGACAATCTCTTTACTCTTGTCCATGAGACTGGTCACAGTATGCACTCAAGCTATACTCGTGAAACTCAGCCTTATGTTTACGGAGATTATTCTATCTTCTTGGCTGAGATTGCCTCAACGACCAATGAAAATATTTTGACGGAGAAATTATTGGAAGAAGTGGAAGATGATGCAACGCGCTTTGCTATTCTCAATAACTTCCTAGATGGTTTCCGTGGAACAGTTTTCCGCCAAACTCAATTTGCTGAGTTTGAACACGCGATTCACCAAGCGGATCAAAATGGTGAAGTCTTGACAAGTGATTTCTTAAATAAACTCTACGCAGACTTGAACCAAGAGTATTATGGTTTGAGTAAGGAAGACAATCCTGAAATCCAATACGAGTGGGCACGCATTCCACACTTCTACTATAACTACTATGTATACCAATATTCAACAGGTTTTGCAGCAGCCTCAGCTTTGGCTGAAAAGATTGTTCATGGTAGTCAAGAAGACCGTGACCGCTATATCGACTATCTCAAGGCAGGTAAATCTGACTATCCACTTAATGTCATGAGAAAAGCTGGTGTTGATATGGAGAAGGAAGACTACCTCAATGATGCCTTTGCAGTCTTTGAACGTCGTTTGAATGAGTTTGAAGCCCTTGTTGAAAAATTGGGATTGGCATAAGATGGTTGAATCGTATAGTAAAAATGCCAACCATAATATGCGTCGCCCTGTTGTCAAGGAAGAAATTGTGGACTTGATGCGTCAGCGTCAAAAGCAAGTTACAGGTTCTTTGAAAGAATTGGAAGACTTTGCCCGCAAGGAAAATATTCCCATTATTCCCCATGAAACGGTTGCTTATTTCCGTTTTCTCATGGAAACCATGCAGCCTAAAAATATTCTGGAAATTGGGTCGGCTATCGGTTTTTCAGCCCTCTTGATGGCGGAACATGCTCCAAAGGCCAAGATTACAACCATTGACCGCAATCCAGAAATGATTGGATTTGCCAAGGGAAATTTCGCCCAGTTTGACAGTCGCAAGCAAATTACGCTCCTAGAAGGAGATGCGGTAGATGTCTTATCTACCTTGACAGAGTCCTATGATTTCGTCTTTATGGATTCAGCCAAGTCTAAATACATCGTCTTTCTGCCAGAAATCCTCAAACATTTGGAAGTCGGTGGTGTGGTTGTCTTGGATGATATTTTTCAAGGTGGTGATGTTGCCAAGGACATTATGGAAGTTCGTCGAGGACAGCGAACTATTTACAGAGGACTTCAAAGACTATTTGATGCAACCTTAGACAATCCAGGACTCACCGCAACACTAGTACCTCTGGGGGACGGCATTCTCATGCTTCGTAAAAATGTAGCAGATGTTCAATTGCCTGACAGCGAATGATTTTCAGAAAAATTTAAGAAAATATAGTAAAATAGATAGGGTAACACTTATCTCAAAGGAGTAGACATGAAGAAAAAACTATTGGCAGGTGCCATTACACTATTATCAGTAGCAACTTTAGCAGCTTGTTCGAAAGGTTCAGAAGGGGCAGACCTTATCAGCATGAAAGGGGATGTCATCACAGAACATCAATTTTATGAGCAAGTGAAAAGCAATCCTTCAGCCCAACAAGTCTTGTTGAACATGACCATCCAAAAAGTATTTGAGAAACAATACGGTTCAGAAGTAGATGACAAAGAAGTTAACGACACTATTGCCGAAGAAGAGAAACAATATGGTGAGAACTACCAACGTGTCTTGTCACAAGCAGGAATGACTCTTGAAACACGTAAAGCTCAAATTCGTACAAGTAAATTGGTTGAGTTGGCAGTTAAGAAAGCAGCAGAAGCTGAATTGACAGATGATGCTTATAAGAAGGCCTTTGACGAGTACACTCCAGACGTGACTGCTCAAATTATCCGTTTGGATAATGAAGACAAGGCCAAAGAAATTCTTGAAAAAGCCAAAGCAAGCGATGCGGACTTTGCTCAATTAGCTAAAGATAATTCAACAGATGAGAAAACTAAAGCGAATGGTGGAGAAATTACCTTTGATTCTGCTTCAACAGAAGTACCAGATCAAGTTAAGAAAGCGGCTTTTGCTTTAGATGTAAACGGTGTTTCTGATGTGATTAGTGTTACTGGAACACAAGCCTACAGCAGTCAATATTACATTGTTAAACTGATTAAGAAAACAGAGAAATCATCTAATATTGACGATTACAAAGAAAAATTAAAAACTGTTATCTTAACTCAAAAACAAAACGACGCATCATTTGTTCAAAGTATTATCGGAAAAGAATTGCAAGCAGCCAATATCAAGGTTAAGGACCAGGCCTTCCAAAATATCTTCACTCAATACATCGGTGGTGGAGATTCAAGCTCAAGCAGTTCTTCAAAAGAATAAAACAGAAAAGAGCCCAGTGCTCTTTTTCTTATGAGAAAATCTTCTATCTTAAGGGTAAGAGTTTTTTTCTTTCGGAAAAAATGGTATAATAGCAATCAAAACTAGAAAATAAACGGAATTTGGGAATAATTTCTTTTGTTCTCATTAGATTGGTGATACTATGAAGATTAGTAAGAGGCACCTGTTAAACTATTCTATTCTAGTTCCTTACTTGCTTTTATCTATTTTGGGCTTGATTGTAGTCTATTCTACAACCAGTGCCATTCTTATCGAAGAAGGTAAAAGTGCCCTCCAATTGGTTCGAAGTCAGGGAATGTTTTGGGTATTTAGTTTAATATTGATTGCCTTGATTTATAAGCTGAAACTGAATTTTTTAAGAAAAGAACGACTGTTATTTATTGTTATGTTTGTTGAGCTGATTCTCTTAGCTCTGGCTCGGTTAATTGGTACGCCAGTCAATGGAGCCTATGGTTGGATTTCAGTAGGACCTTTGACTATTCAGCCAGCGGAGTATTTGAAGATTATCATCGTCTGGTACTTGGCCCAACGTTTTTCAAAACAACAGGATGAAATTGGTATTTACGATTTTCAAGTTTTAACTCAAAATCAATGGATTCCTCGAGCTTTTAATGATTGGCGTTTTGTCCTCTTGGTAATGATAGGAAGTTTGGCTATTTTCCCAGATCTGGGGAATGCGACTATCCTAGCGCTGGTTGCCTTGATTATGTATACAGTCAGTGGGATTGCTCATCGTTGGTTTATAGCATTTATTGGTGTATTGTTTGGAGTTTCAGCCTTATCCTTATCAGCTATTTCTATGATTGGGGTTGATAAGTTTTCAAAAGTTCCAATATTTGGTTACGTTGCTAAGCGTTTCAGTGCCTACTTTAATCCCTTTGCTGATTTGGCAGGAGCAGGCCACCAACTTGCAAATTCCTACTTTGCCATGGTAAATGGTGGTTGGTTTGGTCTAGGATTAGGAAATTCAATCGAAAAACGTGGTTATTTACCAGAGGCCCATACAGACTTTGTATTTTCAATTGTCATTGAAGAGTTTGGATTTGTGGGAGCCAGCTTGATTTTAGCCCTTGTCTTTTTCCTGATTTTGCGGATTATCCTAGTCGGTATTCGTGCTAAGAATCCCTTTAATTCCATGATGGCGATTGGGGTTGGGGGGATGATGTTGGTACAGGTCTTTGTCAATATCGGTGGAATTTCTGGCATTATTCCTTCGACAGGAGTAACCTTCCCCTTCTTATCACAAGGAGGGAACAGTCTCCTAGTCTTGTCTGTAGCCATCGCCTTTGTCTTAAATATTGATGCAAGTGAAAAACGTGCCCAATTATATGAGGAGTTAGAAGCTCACTCATCAAACAATATGTAGAGTTGATAGTGGAAAGGATTACCTATGTCTCTTCAAAAATTAGAAAACTATAGTAATAAAGCTGTCGTGCAAGAAGAAGTATTGATTTTAACAGAGTTGTTAGAAGATATCACTAAAAATATGCTTGCCCCAGAGACTTTTGCAAAAATCATGGAGTTGAAAGAATTATCAACTCAAGAAGATTATCAGGGCTTGAATCAACTGGTTACTAGCCTGACAAATGATGAAATGGCCTATATTTCACGCTATTTCTCTATCTTGCCTCTCTTGATTAATATTTCAGAAGATGTGGATTTGGCCTATGAAATCAACCACCAAAATAATATTGATCAAGATTATCTTGGGAAATTATCAGCAACAATCAAAATGGTTGCAGAAAAAGAAAATGCGGTTGAAATTCTAGAACACTTAAATGTTGTCCCTGTTTTGACAGCCCATCCAACACAAGTTCAACGTAAGAGTATGCTGGATTTGACCAATCATATCCATACCCTTTTGCGTAAGTATCGTGATGTGAAATTAGGCTTGATTAATAAGGAAAAATGGCATAATGATCTCCGTCGTTACATTGAGATTATCATGCAGACAGACATGATTCGTGAAAAAAAATTGAAAGTAACTAATGAAATCACGAATGTTATGGAATACTACAATAGTTCATTCCTGAAGGCAGTTCCTCATTTGACTGCTGAGTACAAGCGTCTGGCTAAAAAACACGGTTTGGAGTTGAAACATCCTAAACCAATTACCATGGGAATGTGGATTGGTGGAGACCGTGATGGGAATCCTTTTGTTACAGCAGATACCTTGAAACAATCTGCTATGACTCAGTGTGAAGTCATCATGAACTACTATGATGAAAAGATTTACCAACTTTATCGTGAGTTTTCTCTCTCAACTAGTATCGTCAATGTGAGCAAGCAAGTCAGAGAAATGGCTCGTCAATCTAAGGATAACTCGATCTACCGTGAAAAAGAGCTATACCGCCGTGCCTTGTTTGACATTCAATCAAAAATCCAAGCAACAAAAACCTATCTGATTGAGGATAAGGAAGTTGGATCTCGCTATGAAACAGCCAATGATTTTTATAAGGATTTAATTACCATTCGTGATTCCCTCTTGGAAAATAAAGGTGAAGCACTAATTTCTGGTGATTTTGTTGAGCTGATTCAGGCAGTTGAAATTTTTGGTTTCTATTTGGCATCTATTGACATGCGTCAAGATTCTAGTGTTCATGAAGCCTGTGTAGCTGAACTTTTGAAATCAGCAGGAATTCATTCGCGTTATAGCGAACTAAGTGAAGAAGAAAAATGCCAACTTCTATTGAAAGAATTGGAAGAAGATCCACGTATTCTTTCTGCCACTCACGTTGAAAAATCAGAGTTACTTGAAAAAGAATTAGCAATCTTTAAGGCTGCTCGTAAGTTGAAAGATAAGTTGGGAGATGATGTCATTCGTCAGACTATCATTTCACATGCAACCAGCGTATCAGACATGTTGGAATTGGCTATCTTGCTAAAAGAAGTAGGGTTAGTTGATAAAGAAAGAGCCCGTGTCCAAATTGTTCCTCTCTTTGAAACAATTGAGGACTTGGACCACTCAGAAGAAACCATGAGAGAATACCTTTCTCTTCCTCTTGCTAAGAAATGGATTGCTTCACGTAATAACTACCAAGAAATCATGCTTGGTTACTCTGATAGTAATAAAGATGGTGGTTATCTATCATCATGTTGGACCCTCTACAAGGCTCAACAACAATTGACTGCTATCGGAGATGAATTTGGCGTGAAGATTACCTTCTTCCATGGTCGTGGTGGAACTGTCGGTCGTGGTGGTGGACCAACCTATGAAGCCATCACCTCTCAACCGCTCAAGTCGATTAAGGATCGTATCCGCTTGACGGAGCAGGGTGAAGTAATTGGGAATAAATACGGTAATAAAGACGCAGCTTACTATAACCTTGAAATGCTGGTTTCAGCAGCCATTAACCGTATGATTACTCAGTGGAAGAGTGATACTAATACCTCAAATCGCTATGAGGCTATTATGGACCAAGTAGTGGACCGTAGTTACGATATTTACCGAGATCTAGTCTTTGGCAATGACCATTTTTATGATTATTTCTTTGAGTCAAGTCCTATTAAGGCCATTTCCAGCTTTAATATCGGTTCGCGTCCAGCTGCCCGTAAGACCATTACAGAAATCGGTGGTTTGCGTGCCATCCCTTGGGTATTCTCATGGTCACAAAGCCGTGTCATGTTTCCGGGCTGGTATGGGGTTGGTTCTAGCTTCAAAGAATTTATTGATCAAAATCCGGAAAATATTGAAATTTTGCGTGATATGTACCAAAATTGGCCATTTTTCCAATCTCTTCTTTCAAATGTGGACATGGTCTTATCTAAATCCAACATGAATATTGCTTTTGAATATGCTAAGTTATGTGAAGATGATCAAGTGAAGGCTATTTATGATACTATTTTAGACGAATGGCAATTAACGAAAAATGTTATCCTAGAGATTGAGGGCTATGACGAATTATTAGCTGAAAATCCATATCTAAAAGCAAGTTTGGATTACCGTATGCCTTACTTTAATATCCTTAACTATATCCAGTTGGAGTTGATTAAACGTCAACGCCGAGGAGAATTATCAAGCGATCAAGAAAAATTAATTCATACAACTATCAACGGAATTGCGACAGGATTGCGTAATTCGGGTTGATACACATCAAACTTCCTCTTTTCTATAGGGGAAGTTTTTAATTATTTCAAAAAAATTTTCAAAGAGTCTTGACAAGTAGTTGAAAAATGATATAATTTAACCATTCAGAAAAGTAATCATATAAACTTTTTAGAGAGTCTGTGGTAGCTGAAAACAGATAAGTGCTGATGATGAAAATTGGGCTGAATGTTATTTAGAATTTGAAATCATAAAAATTCGGTGAGCACACCTTACAGTGCATCTCGTTATTGCGAGACAGAGCGATAGGGAAATTCCCTATAATTGAGGTGGTACCGCGCATCGACGTCCTCACACAAGTTTTTTGTGTGAGGACTTTTTTAATGGAGGTTAGTATGGAAAGAAGACGATGGCGTCGCTTGTTTATACTCAATGAAAATCAAAAAGCAAACTAGGAAGCTAGCCGCAGGTTGCTCAAAGCACTGCTTTGAGGTTGTGGATAGAACTGACGAAGTCAGTAACCATAGCTACGGTAAGGCGACGCTGACGTGGTTTGAAGAGATTTTCGAAGAGTATTAGATAAGTGAAGTATTTTAAAGGAATAAAAAGGAGAAATAGAATGAAAAATAAACGTTTAATTGGAATTATCGCTGCCTTAGCAGTCTTAGTAGCAGGAAGCTTGATTTATTCTTCAATGAATAAACCAGAAGCTAAGAATGAGAAAAAAGTTGCCAAGGTTGGTGTCCTTCAGTTTGTCAGCCATCCATCTCTTGACTTGATTTATAAAGGGATCCAAGATGGACTTGCAGAAGAAGGCTATAAAGATGATCAAATTAAAATCGACTTTATGAACTCAGAAGGTGACCAAAGTAAGGTTGCGACAATGAGTAAACAATTGGTTGCAAATGGGAATGACCTTGTAGTTGGTATTGCTACACCAGCTGCTCAAGGTTTGGCTAGTGCAACAAAAGACCTACCTGTTATCATGGCTGCGATTACTGACCCAATCGGTGCTAACTTGGTTAAAGATTTGAAAAAACCAGGTGGCAACATTACAGGGGTATCTGACCACAATCCAGCTCAACAACAAGTTGAACTCATCAAGGCTCTGACACCAAATGTAAAAACAATCGGAGCTCTTTACTCAAGTAGCGAAGATAATTCTAAAACACAGGTCGAAGAATTTAAGAATTATGCTGAAAAAGCAGGTTTGACAGTGGAAACATTTGCAGTTCCTTCAACAAATGAAATTGCTTCAACAGTTAACGTTATGACTAGCAAGGTTGATGCTATCTGGGTTCCAATCGATAACACAATTGCATCTGCATTTTCAACTGTTGTATCGAGCAACCAATCAGCTAAAAAACCAATCTACCCAAGCGCAACTGCTATGGTAGAAGCAGGCGGTTTGGCATCAGTTGTAGTTGACCAACACGACCTTGGTGTGGCAACAGGTAAAATGATTGCGCAAGTCTTGAAAGGTGCAAAACCAGCGGATACCCCAGTCAATGTCTTTTCAACTGGTAAATCAGTCATCAACAAAAAATTGGCACAAGAGCTAGGTATTACGATTCCTGAATCTGTTCTAAAAGAAGCAGGACAAGTAATCGAATAATCAGTAATGGAGGAGTTGGGGACATCTCCTCCAATTTTTTACAATTGAAATCATATAGAAAAGGTTAAGAAACAGATGATACTATCTATTATTTCTCAAGGATTCGTCTGGGCTATTTTAGGTCTGGGAATCTTTATGACATTTAGGATTTTGAACTTTCCAGATATGACAACAGAAGGTTCCTTCCCTCTTGGGGGAGCTGTTGCTGTCACTTTGATAACCAAAGGCGTGAATCCATTTTTAGCGACTCTTATTGCTGTTGGAGCAGGTTGTTTGGCTGGAATGGCAGCAGGACTTCTTTATACAAAAGGAAAAATTCCAACCTTACTCTCAGGGATTTTGGTGATGACTTCCTGTCACTCTATCATGCTCTTGATTATGGGACGTGCAAATTTAGGATTGCTTGGAACCAAGCAAATTCAGGATGTTTTGCCTTTTGACTCGGATTTGAATCAACTATTGACAGGTCTCATCTTTGTCAGTATCGTTATTGCTCTCATGCTCTTTTTCTTGGATACTAAACTTGGACAGGCTTATATTGCTACAGGTGATAATCCTGATATGGCTAGAAGTTTCGGTATTCATACTGGACGCATGGAGCTTATGGGTCTGGTTTTATCAAATGGTGTGATTGCCCTTGCAGGTGCTCTCATTGCCCAGCAAGAAGGTTATGCTGATGTATCTCGAGGAATCGGGGTTATCGTTGTAGGTCTTGCAAGTTTGATTATTGGGGAAGTTATTTTCAAGAGTTTGAGCTTGGCAGAGCGTCTGGTTGCCATTGTTGTGGGTTCTATCGCCTATCAATTCTTAGTTTGGGCAGTTATCGCGCTTGGCTTTAATACAAGTTACCTTCGTTTATACAGTGCCTTGATTTTAGCAGTCTGCCTCATGATTCCAACATTTAAGCAAACAATCTTGAAAGGAGCCAAGTTAAGCAAATGACAGCAATTGTAGAATTAAAAAATGCAACCAAAGTCGTTAAAAATGGCTTTGATGAAGAAAAGATTATTTTAAATGATGTTTCCTTAGAAATTTTTGAACAGGACTTTATCACAATTTTAGGCGGAAATGGTGCTGGGAAATCAACCCTCTTTAACACTATTGCAGGAACCTTATCACTAAGCAGTGGAACTATCCGTATTTTAGGTGAAGATGTTACCAAGTTTTCACCAGAGAAGCGGGCTAAGTATCTGTCTCGAGTCTTCCAAGATCCCAAGATGGGGACAGCTCCCCGTATGACAGTGGCAGAGAATCTCTTGATTGCTAAGTTTCGTGGTGAAAAGCGTGGATTGTTACCACGACGCTTGTCTAGTTATAAGGATGAATTTCAGGCAACCATTGAAAAAGTAGGAAACGGTCTTGAGAAACACTTGAATACACCGATTGAGTTCTTATCAGGTGGACAAAGACAGGCTTTGAGTCTCTTGATGGCAACCTTGAAGCGACCTGAATTACTCCTGTTAGATGAGCATACTGCAGCCCTTGATCCAAAGACCAGTGTGGCCTTGATGGAATTGACGGATGAATTTGTCAAGAAAGACCAGCTGACAGCGCTTATGATTACCCACCATATGGAAGATGCTCTCAAATATGGCAATCGCTTGATTGTTATGAAGGAAGGTCGTATCATCCAAGACTTGAAACAAGAAGAAAAAGAAAAAATGAAAATCTCTGATTATTATCAGCTCTTTGAATAAAGTAGGGAAAATGCGTGAAATGGTTTACTTTTTTTCTGAAATAAAGTATACTATATAAAGTAAACTATGATAACATGGAGGTATTGTGTATGGTTGACAAACAAGTCATTGAAGAAATCAAAAACAATGCCAACATTGTGGAAGTCATAGGAGATGTGATTTCTTTACAAAAGGCAGGACGGAACTATCTAGGGCTCTGTCCTTTTCATGGTGAAAAAACACCTTCTTTCAACGTTGTAGAGGACAAGCAGTTTTACCACTGTTTTGGTTGTGGCCGCTCGGGTGATGTCTTTAAATTCATCGAGGAGTACCAAGGGGTTCCCTTTATGGAGGCTGTCCAAATCTTAGGTCAGCGTGTGGGGATTGAGGTTGAAAAACCGCTTTATAGTGAACAGAAGCCAGCTTCACCCCACCAAGCTCTTTATGATATGCACGAAGATGCTGCCAAATTTTATCATGCTATTCTCATGACAACGACCATGGGGGAAGAGGCCAGAAATTACCTCTATCAGCGAGGTTTGACAGATGAAGTGCTCAAGCATTTTCGGATTGGTTTGGCACCTCCAGAACGAAACTATCTGTATCAACGTTTGTCTGGTCAATATCGTGAAGAGGATTTTTTGGATTCGGGACTGTTTTATCTCTCGGATGCTAATCAATTTTTAGATACCTTTCACAATCGGATTATGTTTCCCCTGACAAATGACCAAGGAAAGGTCATTGCCTTCTCAGGTCGTATCTGGCAGAAAACGGATTCACAAACTTCTAAGTATAAAAATAGCCGATCGACTGCAATTTTTAACAAAAGTTACGAATTATATCATATGGATAGGGCAAAAAAATCTTCTGGTAAATCCAGTGAGATTTACCTGATGGAAGGGTTCATGGATGTCATTGCAGCCTATCGGGCTGGAATCGAAAACGCTGTGGCGTCCATGGGAACAGCCTTAAGTCGTGAGCATGTTGAGCATCTGAAAAGGCTAACCAAGAAGTTGGTTCTTGTTTACGATGGCGATAAGGCTGGGCAAGCTGCGACATTGAAAGCACTGGACGAAATTGGTGATATGCCTGTGCAAATCGTTAGCATGCCTGATAACTTGGATCCAGATGAGTATCTACAAAAAAATGGACCAGAAGACTTGGCCTATCTATTAACGAAAACTCGTATTAGTCCGATTGAGTTCTACATTCACCAGTATAAGCCTGAAAATAGTGAAAATCTGCAGGCTCAGATTGAGTTTATTGAAAAAATAGCTCCCCTGATTGTTAAAGAAAAGTCTATCACTGCTCAAAACACCTATATTCATATTTTAGCTGATAGTCTGGCGTCTTTTGATTATGCCCAGATTGAGCAGATTGTTAATGAGAGTCGTCAGGTACAAAGACAGAATCGCATGGAAGGAATTTCCAGACCGACGCCAATCACCATGACTGTCACCAAGCAGTTATCGGCTATTATGAGGGCAGAAGCTCATCTACTTTATCGAATGATGGAATCCCCTCTTGTTTTAAACGATTACCGTTTGCGGGAAGACTTTGCATTTGCCACACCTGAATTTCAGGTTTTATACGACTTGCTTGGCCAATATGGTAGCCTTCCTCCAGAAGTTTTAGCAGAACAGACAGAGGAGGTTGAAAGAGCTTGGTATCAAGTCTTAGCTCAGGATTTGCCTGCTGAGATGTCACCGCAGGAACTTAGTGAAGTAGAAACGACTCGAAACAAGGCTCTCTTGAATCAGGACAATATGAGAATCAAAAAGAAGGTGCAGGAAGCTAGCCATGTAGGAGATACAGACACAGCCCTAGAAGAATTGGAACGTTTAATTTCACAAAAGAGAAGAATGGAGTAACAATGGCAACAAAACAAAAAGAAGTAACAACATTTGACGTGCAAGTAGCAGAATTTATCCGTAATCATAAGCAAAAAGGGACAGCAACAGATGATGAAATTAATGCTAGTCTGGTGATTCCTTTTACCTTGGACGCTGATGGGATTGAGGATCTCTTGCAACGGATTCAGGATGCAGGGATTTCTATCACAGATAACGAAGGAAATCCAAGTGCGCGTGTTCTTAGTGCTGAAGAAGAACCAGAACTCAGTGACGAGGACTTGATTGGTTCAACTTCGGCTAAGGTCAATGACCCTGTCCGTATGTACTTGAAAGAAATCGGGGTCGTTCCTCTCTTGACCAATGAAGAGGAAAAAGAATTGGCACTAGCAGTTGAAGCTGGTGATATCGAAGCCAAACAACGTCTTGCGGAAGCCAACCTTCGTTTGGTTGTTTCTATAGCCAAACGCTATGTCGGTCGTGGTATGCAATTCCTTGACTTGATTCAAGAAGGAAATATGGGCTTGATGAAGGCTGTTGACAAGTTTGATTATTCTAAAGGATTCAAGTTCTCAACTTACGCAACTTGGTGGATTCGTCAGGCTATCACTCGTGCTATTGCGGATCAAGCTCGTACCATCCGTATCCCAGTCCACATGGTTGAAACCATCAATAAATTGGTTCGTGAACAGCGTAATCTTCTTCAAGAATTGGGTCAAGATCCAACACCTGAGCAAATTGCTGAACGTATGGATATGACCCCTGACAAGGTTCGTGAAATCTTGAAGATTGCCCAAGAACCGGTATCTCTTGAAACACCAATCGGTGAAGAAGATGATAGCCATCTTGGAGACTTTATTGAAGATGAAGTGATTGAAAATCCAGTGGACTATACGACTCGTATCGTCTTGCGTGAGCAGTTGGATGAGGTCTTGGATACTCTTACAGATCGTGAAGAAAATGTTTTGCGTCTGCGTTTTGGGCTAGATGATGGTAAAATGCGTACCCTTGAAGATGTTGGTAAAGTCTTTAACGTGACTCGCGAGCGTATCCGTCAGATTGAAGCTAAAGCTTTGAGAAAACTACGCCAACCAAGTCGCAGCAAACCGCTTCGTGATTTTATTGAAGACTAAGAGTGAGGATGAATATGGCTTATACAGAAGAGCAAATTGAAAATATCAAAACACGAATTTTATCAGCCTTGGAAGAAGTTATTGACCCTGAGTTGGGAATCGATATTGTCAATCTTGGTTTAATCTATGAGATTCGTTTTGATGGCGATACAGGACAAACAGAGATTGATATGACTTTGACAACCATGGGTTGTCCCCTGGCAGACCTTTTGACGGATCAGATTTATGATGCCATGACAGAGGTCCCAGAAGTGACTGATACTGAGGTTAAATTGGTTTGGTATCCAGCCTGGACTGTTGAAAAAATGAGTCGCTATGCACGCATTGCCCTAGGCATTAAGTAAACATATAAAAACATGTGAGAGATTATTGGAAAAGCGAGGAAATTTCCCCCTCTTTTCCTCTAGTCTCTCCTTTCTTTTGCTGATTTTATTCAAAGAAAATGATATAATAGTAGTTATGGAAAAAAAGAAATTACGCATCAATATGTTGAGTTCAAGTGAGAAAGTAGCAGGACAAGGAGTTTCAGGTGCCTACCGTGAATTAGTTCGTCTTCTTCACCGTGATGCCAAGGACCAATTGATTGTTACAGAAAATCTTCCAATAGAGGCAGATGTGACTCACTTTCATACAATTGATTTCCCCTATTATTTATCAACATTCCAGAAGAAACGATCAGGAAGGAAAATTGGCTATGTGCATTTCTTGCCTGATACACTTGAGGGGAGTTTGAAAATTCCATTTTTCTTAAAGGGAATTGTGAAACGCTATGTATTTTCTTTTTACAACCGGATGGAGCACTTGGTGGTGGTCAATCCTATGTTTATCGAGGATTTGGTGGCAGCTGGTATTCCACGTGAAAAAGTGACCTATATTCCTAACTTTGTCAACAAGGAAAAATGGCATCCTCTTCCACAGGAAGAGGTAGCGAGACTGCGAACAGAGCTAGGTCTTAGTGACAATCAGTTTATCGTAGTAGGTGCTGGTCAAGTTCAGAAACGCAAAGGGATTGACGATTTTATCCGTCTGGCTGAGGAATTGCCTCAGATTACCTTTATCTGGGCCGGTGGTTTCTCTTTTGGTGGTATGACAGATGGTTATGAGTGCTACAAGAAAATCATGGAGAATCCCCCTAAAAATTTGATTTTTCCAGGTATTGTATCGCCAGAGCGTATGCGCGAATTGTATGCCCTAGCGGACCTTTTCTTGTTGCCTAGTTATAATGAGCTCTTTCCGATGACGATTTTAGAGGCTGCCAGTTGTGAAGCTCCTATTATGTTGCGTGATTTGGATCTTTATAAGGTAATTTTGGAGGGGAATTATCGGGCGACAGCAGACAGAGAAGAGATGAAAGAAGCTATTTTGGAATATCAAGCAAATCCTGTTGCTTTAAAAGACCTCAAAGAAAAAGCTAAGAATATTTCCAGAGAGTATTCTGAAGAGCATCTGTTACAAATCTGGTTGGACTTTTATGAGAAACAAGCCGCTTTAGGGAGAAAGTAAAAAGTGAGGTAATCTATGCGAATTGGTTTATTTACAGATACCTATTTTCCTCAGGTTTCAGGTGTTGCGACCAGTATTCGAACCTTGAAAACCGAACTTGAAAAGCAGGGACATGCTGTTTTTATCTTTACGACGACAGATAAGGATGTCAATCGTTATGAAGATTGGCAAATTATCCGCATTCCAAGTGTTCCCTTCTTTGCTTTTAAAGATCGTCGCTTTGCCTATCGAGGCTTCAGCAAGGCGCTTGAAATTGCTAAACAATATCAGCTAGATATTATCCACACTCAGACAGAATTTTCTCTTGGCTTGTTGGGGATTTGGATTGCGCGTGAATTGAAGATTCCGGTCATCCATACCTATCACACCCAATACGAAGACTACGTGCATTATATTGCTAAGGGGATGTTGATTCGTCCGAGTATGGTTAAGTACCTAGTCAGAGGTTTCCTGCATGATGTGGATGGGGTGATTTGCCCGAGTGAGATTGTCCGAGACTTGCTATCTGACTATAAAGTCAAGGTTGAAAAACGTGTTATTCCTACAGGGATTGAATTAGCCAAGTTTGAGCGTCCAGAAATCAAGCAAGAAAATTTGAAAGAACTGCGTAGTAAACTAGGGATTCAAGATGATGAACAGATGTTGCTGAGTCTTTCAAGAATTTCCTATGAAAAAAATATTCAAGCAGTTTTAGCAGCTTTTGCAGAAGTTCTGAAAGAAGAAGACAAGGTTAAACTGGTGGTAGCTGGGGACGGTCCTTATCTGGATGACCTCAAAGAGCAAGCCCAGAAACTAGAGATTCAAGACTCTGTTATCTTTACAGGTATGATTGCTCCTAGTGAGACAGCTCTTTACTATAAAGCGGCGGATTTCTTCATCTCGGCATCGACAAGTGAAACGCAAGGTTTGACCTACTTGGAAAGCTTGGCTAGTGGAACGCCTGTCATTGCTCACGGAAATCCTTATCTGGACAATCTTATCAGTGATAAAATGTTTGGAACCTTGTACTATGGAGAACATGATTTGGCTGGTGCTATTTTGGAAGCCCTGATTGCAACACCAGACATGAATGAGCAGACCTTATCAGAGAAGTTGTACGAGATTTCAGCTGAAAACTTTGGAAAACGGGTACATGAGTTTTATCTGGATGCTATTATTTCAAATAATTTCCAGAAAGATTTAGCCAAAGATGATACGGTCAGTCAGCGTATCTTTAAGACAGTTTTGTATTTACCACAACAGGTAGTTGCTGTACCTGTAAAAGGCTCTAGACGGATGCTGAAGGCATCAAAAACACAGTTAATCAGCATCAGAGATTATTGGAAAGACAGTGAAGAATAGAAAGAGGAACAGCTATGAAAAAACAATTAATGAGAAGTGGTCGTGATAAAAAGATTGCTGGTGTTTGTGCTGGAGTGGCTCATTATTTTGATATGGATCCCACTATTGTTCGTGTAATATGGGGTGTTCTTGCTTTTGGTTACGGAGCAGGAATTGTGGCTTATATCATTTTATGGATTATTGCACCCGTAGCAAGTGACTATTGAAAACTAGCTCAATTCATGCTAAGATAATAGAAAATAGAATGTAACGAAGGAGATAAAAATGGCATTTGGAGATAATGGAAAACGTAAAAAAACGATGTTTGAGAAAATAACCTTGTTTATCGTGATTATCATGCTAGTAGCAAGTTTATTGGGAATTTTTGCAACTGCAATTGGTGCCCTCAGTAATCTATAAAATAGATTTAAGAAAATTTTGTGACTGGGATTTCCCAGCCCTTTTTTAAAGTGAGAAGAAAAAATGAGTATGTTTTTAGATACAGTCAAGATCAAGGTCAAGGCTGGTAATGGTGGCGATGGCATGGTTGCCTTTCGCCGTGAAAAATATGTCCCTAATGGCGGTCCTTGGGGTGGTGATGGTGGTCGTGGAGGGAATGTAGTCTTCGTTGTAGACGAAGGTTTGCGTACCTTGATGGATTTCCGCTACAATCGCCATTTCAAGGCTGATTCTGGTGAAAAAGGAATGACCAAAGGGATGCATGGTCGTGGTGCTGAAGACCTAAGAGTTCGTGTACCGCAAGGTACGACTGTTCGTGATGCGGAAACTGGTAAGGTCTTGACAGATTTGATTGAACACGGGCAAGAATTTATTGTAGCCCACGGTGGTCGTGGTGGTCGTGGAAATATCCGTTTTGCAACACCAAAAAATCCTGCACCTGAAATCTCTGAAAATGGAGAACCAGGTCAGGAACGTGAGTTACAATTGGAACTAAAAATCTTGGCTGATGTTGGTTTAGTTGGATTCCCATCTGTAGGGAAATCAACCCTTTTAAGTGTTATTACCTCAGCTAAACCTAAAATTGGTGCCTACCACTTTACGACCATTGTGCCAAATCTAGGCATGGTGCGTACCCAATCAGGTGAATCCTTTGCAGTAGCTGATTTACCAGGTTTGATTGAAGGGGCTAGTCAGGGTGTTGGTCTGGGAACTCAGTTCCTCCGTCACATCGAGCGTACACGTGTCATCCTTCACATCATTGATATGTCAGCTAGCGAAGGCCGTGATCCTTATGAGGACTACCTAGCGATCAATAAAGAGCTGGAGTCATACAATCTTCGACTCATGGAGCGTCCACAGATTATCGTAGCCAATAAGATGGATATGCCTGAGAGTCAGGAAAATCTTGAAGAATTTAAGAAAAAATTAGCTGAAAACTACGATGAATTTGAAGAGCTACCAGCTATCTTCCCAATTTCTGGATTGACCAAGCAAGGTCTGGCAACGCTCTTGGATGCTACAGCTGAATTGTTAGACAAGACACCAGAATTCTTGCTCTACGACGAGTCCGATATGGAAGAAGAAGCTTACTATGGATTTGATGAGGAAGAAAAAGCCTTTGAAATTAGTCGTGATGACGATGCAACGTGGGTACTTTCTGGTGAAAAACTCATGAAACTCTTCAATATGACCAACTTTGATCGGGACGAATCAGTCATGAAATTTGCCCGCCAGCTTCGTGGTATGGGGGTTGATGAAGCCCTTCGTGCGCGTGGTGCTAAAGATGGTGATTTGGTCCGCATTGGTAAATTTGAGTTTGAATTTGTAGACTAGGAGACTGATATGGGAGATAAACCGATATCTTTCCGAGATGCGGATGGCAATTTTGTTTCTGCCGCAGACGTTTGGAATGAAAAGAAATTGGAAGAACTATTTAATCGTCTCAATCCAAATCGTGCCCTGAGATTAGCACGAACTAAAAAAGAAATCCATCTCAGTAAAGAATATAAGAAAATTCCGTGCCACATCAGACACGGAATTTTCTTATTCTTCAAAGAAAAATGGTGGAGCGAATTTTTTCAATTCTTCAAAGCATTTTTGGGCAGCTTCTGCATCTTCACAGATGACAAGGCAGACATCATCACCACAGAGGGTAGCGATAGCATCAGGGAAGCTCAAAGCATCAATGATAGAACCAAAGGATTGAGCAAGTCCAGGAAGGGTTTTTAGTAGGACTTGGTGTTGAACTGGGCGCATCAAGACAAGAGCATCTTCCATGTAAATTTCGAGACGTTTTTCCCATTTTGAGATAGAACCTGTATTGAGCACGTAGTAAGAGTTGTCTTCTTCTCGTACTTTTGAGAGGTTCATGCTTTTAATATCTCTCGAAAGTGTAGCTTGTGTAACTTGAATATCATTATCGGCAAGAAGAGCTTGTAGCTCAGCTTGAGTATGAATCTTGTTTTTCGTTACAAGAGCCCGTATGAGCTGGTGTCGGTGTTCAGATTTATTCATAAAATATTACTCCTTGTACTAGGTACAGAAAGCGAGGACTGAACGAGATCGTCAGTCGAGTGGTAAGCGGTATTGTCACGTATGATGATTTTAAAGTCAGTAGTATACAGAACTATACGGAGAAAATCTCCTTCTTTTAACTTGTCACTAGTTGGGTGGAGATGAATAGGCTTTATATCTGTTGTGTTCTTTACTGACAGTAAATCATTCCATTAGGGTAGCATTTTGTCACGACTTGTTGTAAATTTATGATTAATGTTAATTCACAGAGATTTTCCAACATGTAGTGTGGTAGCGTGTATGATAGAGGGTTACACATGTTGGTTAGGGTCTTAGTATCTTTTCTCCAAGCTCCCGTGTAGACTGATCATAAGTCTATATAGGGATTGTATTTGATACCAAGTGTATGTTTCGTTAGACTATTCAATTGGAAATCTTCCATATTGAAAGTCTGATATATTATACCTTTTGACAAGGTAGGATAAGAGTAGACTGTTCAAGATCAACAGTCAGGTGGTAAGCGGTATTGTCACGGATTGTGATTTCAAAGTCAGTAGTATAGAGGACTAAACGAAGAGTATCTCCTTCTTTTAACTTGTAAATAGTTGGTTGCAGTTCAAATTGCACATCCATCCATTCATCTGCAGTAATATCCTCTACGAACAGTAAATCATTTCTATTTTGCAAATTGAAATAGCCTTTTGTCACGACGCGTTGTGCATTTTCACGAAAAGGCAATTCACAGAGATTTTCCAACATGTAGTAGCGACCGTTGTCAATGGTTCTAGAACTTAAAATAGCTGGATAAGGTTGTAGGTATTTCCTCTGTCCAAATTCTAGCAGTTGGGCAGATAAGAGCCCCTTATTTGTACTGGATTTGATACGTAGATTGAGCTGAGCATGACCGTTCAAGTGAAGGTCTTTGGTTACAGGAAGGTCAATAGTAATCTGATTGGCTTTCCCTTGATAGAGTTCTGTATTGAAGGTCTGGTAGGTCTTACCATAACGCTCAAAATCCTTATCTGAGTACTGGTTTTGAATAACTTTCTCTTCTTGACCAAGTGAGAAGGATTCAAAGTTATCTTGCTCACCGAAGGTATCAAGTGATAGCCAAGTCTGAGGAGCTGTATTGTCCTGCCAAATGACAGTAGGAAGTTGAAAATCTGTCTCTTCTCCCAGTAATTTCTTAGTCAATAAGGCGTTCATGGACTCACGGAAGTCAATGGACTGCCAGTTGTTCATGTAAACATGTGCGCCATTATGGAAAAAGAGGTGCTTGTGTATATGAGCAGGAAGAGCATGGAACATCTGGTAAACATGAAGTGGTTTGACATTCCAATCCTGTGAACCATGGGTAAAGACAACCTCTGCCTTTACTTTATCAGCATTGAGCAGATAGTTGCGGTCATGCCAAAATTGATTGTAGTCACCAGATTTGCGATCTAACTGTTCTTTTACTTTTTCTAAGTCAGCTTGGTGAGCCTCATTACCACGGATATAGTCACCAGCCAAGAGATTACGAGAGTAGGTTAGTTCAGCAAGAGAGTCAAAGTCCTCCCCTGGATACCCACCTGGGCTAGTCACCAGACCGTTTTCACGATAGTAATTGTACCATGAAGAAATGCCTGCCTCGGCAATAATGACTTCTAACCCATCTACACCTGTAGTCGCTAGACCATTGGACATGGTACCTAGATAGGAAAGTCCCGTTGTGGCTACTTTTCCGTTTGACCAGTCAGCCTTGACTTGACGCTGGCGCGTGTGGTCAGTAAAGGCACGGCAGCGACCATTGAGCCAGTCGATGACATTTTTATAAGCCTCAATTTGCTGGTAGTCTCCATTAGTCATGAAACCTGTGGAGTCTTTGGTACCAACACCTGAGACATAGAGATTAGCAAACCCTCGTGGAAGGAAGTAGTCGTTGAGTGTATAGCTAGCGTTGATGTGCGTTAGCTTTTCTTCAGCTTTTGACACTAGCTCAGCTTGACCTTGAGGTTGGACAAGATTTAGTTGAGGCTCCTCTAGCTCAATCTTGTGAGCAGATTTAACCTCAAGCTCACCTTCCATCTTGTAGAGAGCCTTATCACTGGCTTTGTCATTGGTTCCTTGATGATAGGGACTTACAGTCATGATAGCAGGAATTTGCCCGTCATAACGAGGACGAATAATGCTGACCTTGACTAAGTCTGGTAGCCCTTTTTGGTCAGTATCGACACGAGATTCAACGTAAACGACTTCACGAATGACATCATGGCTAGAAAAAGTAGCCAAACTCTTGCCGTTAAAGTAGTGGTAGTCATTATCCTCAGGAATAAGACCATCACTAACAAGTTGGTCGATAAGAGTATTTCCCTTTTTGGTGCGAGTATTGAGTAACTGATAGAGATTTTCAATCAAGTCACCATATACAATGGGAAAAGCAGTCTCTTTACGAAAAGCATCACTGTCTTCAAAGTCAACCAAGTAAGAAAAACCTAAGAGTTGAAAGGCTACAGTATAGAAAATATCTGCAGTCAGTTCTTTGTCTGACTGAAAAAATGTCAGTAAGTCAGTTTCTTTATCAACTGCTAAACTAGATAGGGGATAGGTGCTATCTTTGTAATTAAAAAAGAAACGAATAAGAAACTCCTCGAGCATTTTTTTATTTGTAATGTTGACTGGTAAATCAAACCCGTACTTTTTTAATTCAAAGATAATTGTATCTATAGGTAGCGCTAAATAGCTGAATTGATTAAAACGCATAAAACCTCCGATAAAATAATACTTTAGATTATTATATCAAAAAAAGTGGGAAAAACCAAGATTAATCTCTCCATAAAATAACATGCATTCAGTTATATAGTTTAATATAATGAGTTTTAAAAAAAGAAGAAATTTACTTTTATAAAATAGAAAAGAAACTTGATGTACATTGACTAAATCGGGGGGGGGGTGGTATAATTGGAGTATGTAATTGTATACATGATTACAAATCATATAATAAGAAAGTGATAGAAATGTATAAATCAAAAAGACGGAAAAATAAATCTTTTGATTGGTATGGTTTGAGCCAACGTTTCTCTATTCGTAAGTATCATTTTGGTGCTGCGAGTGTGCTGTTGGGGACAGCCTTGATTTTGGGTGCTGCCCAAACGACTGCCAAGGCAGAAGAAACAGTTACTGAAAATAAAACAGAAGCTGTTGCATCTGCTCCAAAAGATGATAAGGCAAGTGAGAATGTCACAAATGTGACGACACCAGCTCTTTCTGCTACGACAGAAGCTGCTGTAGTAGAAAAGCCAACCTTGAGTGATGAGGAAGTTGCAAAATTAGCTGCTGAAGCATCTAAGAAAGATGATAAAGCATCTGAAACAGCTACAACTGAAAAAACAGAAGCAGCTGACAAAGAAAAAGCAACACTAACTGCTCCTTTAACTGACAAAAAAGCTGATAAAGCAGTTGATGAAAAAGCTGATAAAAAGGACGAAAAGAAAGCAGAAAACCCAATTACTGCTACTAAAACTGTCCTTGAGCAATTGACATCTGAAGCAGAAGTATTGAACACAACTGCCTCAAACTTTGCGGATAAAAAGGCAGAAGATAAAGCTGGAAAAGAAGCAATCGCAACCGCAGTAGCTTCAGCTAAAGTTCAAATCGAAGCTTCTAAGAAAGCTCTTGCTGCTGGAGAAATCACTAAGCAAGAATTGGATGCCCAACTCCAACGTATCTCATCTGCCATCGAAGCAGTCTATGATGAGATGAAACGTGCAGGACACTTAGGTAAAGTTGAAGCAGTGTTGGCAGGTGAAACTACTACCAATACAGCAATCGTAGCTCCTACAACTAAGACCCCAGTAAAAAATATTAATAAATTAACGGATGAAGAGATAGCAGCGGTTAAACGTGAAATCATGAATGCTAACCCAAGTATTACAGACCCTTCTATGATTGAAGTAGTACAAGATGGGAATGGAACTGCAGGTGGAGCAACTGTTACAATAAATGGTGTTAAAACTAATATTCCTTCTGGAGATACTGTTGTTGGTACTGCGGGTACAAAAAACTTAGAGCAACTTAAAAATAATATTAACTGGTTCGACTTTGCAGCAGCATCTATTACCTACTCTAATGGTACTGTAGTAGGGCCTGCAAGAAAATTAGCGCAACCAATTACTAAAACCATCACATATCCAAATGGTGATAGAGTTGAAGGTAAAATCACAATGGTTCGTGATGTTACCTATGCTGATGGTTCAAAAGGATTAACTACTGATGATAAATTCTTGAATTCAGGAACTGCAAAATATGTCGAACATTTATACTACACGGGTGGAGCTCAAAATGACCATGAACTTTATGAAGCCCTGCAAGAAGGTATGAAGTTTAATGTTAAAACGAAAGTTGAAGGATATGCTTTAACAGCAACTGTTATTAAACTAGGTTCCAAAGCAGTAGACTCTGATCCAAATAAAACACCAGCAGGACCAGTGAATGCTGTACGTGATTATGGTGATTGGGGTTCTGATAAACAATTAGCAAAAGCACAGGCTGAAGACAAAAGATTCAAAGCAAATGCTACTAAGAACAAAACAACGTTGGCTAATAATCCAACAGTTTCAGTAAATGGTGTAGCATTAACACTGCCAGAATATCCAACAGAAACATTTGCTAATACAGATGCCTATTATTCAAAAGCAGCTGCTTATAATGGAGCAGTTAAAGCTTATAATCAAGCTATTGATGCTCAACAATTATCTGCAACGAAATTGTCAGAAACTGGGTTCACTTATGTTAATGTGAATGGTAAGGCTGTACCAAACGGATCAGCTAATCTTTATAAAAAAATTGGTAACGAAAGAAAAGCGGATGTACTTATAACAGCTCAAGACACTCAATGGTCATACTTAAGGAAAGCAGGATTACCGACAATAAATCCAGACGGAAGTGAAATGCTTACTGCATTCACGTCATCTCGTGATGAATCAAACGTTGGGGTAACATTTGCACTTTCTGCAACATACAATGGTCGTATTGTAGATGTTAACGTAATTGCTGCCGATGCTGAAGAAGCTGGACGTACTGAAATTGTTCAATTCGAGACAGATGGAACGAAATGGGAACAATTCATGGCATTAAATCTTCAAAAAGATATTGATGAAAAAACTGCTCAAGGAGTTTACCCAAGTAGACAAAGTGATGTTAATGCGGATGGACGTCTTGCAGAAGCAGGATATAATCCGAAAGATTGGGTTAACGTAGATGAAAATGGGAATCCTTCTGCGTATGGAACTAATACATTCGGAGCTAACTACACATCTATGGGTTCTAAAAACTCATTACCAATAGCGCTTTCTCAAAACGTTAAGACATTATCAATGTATCTAAACTCTGCAGGTGCGCAAGCTGGTACAATTGGTTTCATGATTTATGACGGTGGAGATGCTCCGCAATCCTATGGGTCAGCTCAACATATCATCGGTGACTTTAATAAAGAAGTTGTTAAAGATGGTGTTAAAACACAAGTAACTGCGACTCAACCCTATCTGGGTAATGTTAAAGGGGATCCAGATTTCCGTTCAACAAAAACAGACCCTTCAGGTGGCTGGGTACTAGATGACTTAATCACATCAGAAAAATATAAAGAAACACCATTAGAGTCAGGTAAAACTGTTGTAACAACAGACAAAGGTGTAACAGGTAAATATTTACTATTACCGAACGGTAATGCTGTGATTGAGAAATCAGATAACACACGTGTGTTATTAAACCAAGGTGATGTTATCGAGATGGTAAATCCGTCAACTAAACTGCCGATTCGTGGTATTTATAACCATACAACTGGTGCATTAGGTGAAGGCACACTTGGAGATGAAGGAGAAAGTCAATTACTCGATCCGGCTGTGGCAACTGAGTATAAACTCCGCCAAGCTCAAGGAAATGAATATGTTCTTGACGGTGTACGAGCTAATCTTGGTGTCAATAATGACAAAGCCTATGTTCGTGGTTGGGTAGATTTCAATAATAACGGTAAGTTTGATCTTAATGAATCTTCTGAAATTGTTGAAGTTAACCAAAATGGAACGTACAGCATTAAATTTAAAAACACACCACAATTACTAGATACTTCAGCAGATAGTCTAGGTGTACGTTTACGTATTTCACTAACTAAAGATGAAATTTTAGAACCAACTGGTGTAGCATCATCAGGGGAAGTAGAAGACTTTGAAACGCATGTTATCCATATGCCACGTGGTACCAAACATGAAACAAAAGATTTCCAAGGTCGTGAGCAAACTGTTAAGTTACCAACCAATGCAATGTTCACAGCTAGTGGTAAAAACAAAGATTCTAACTATAAACAATGGGCTCAAATTGAAAATGATAACTTGCCACCGAAAATTGTTTTAACAGATAAACAAGTGGCGTCAGAAGAAGCTTACACACCAACAGATAGCGAATTACCATCAAACTATCGTAAAGGTGATGACGGCAAAGTTTTCGTTGAACGTAATGGTGCAACAGTATTCACTGGAGAGTATGTAACCGTTAAGGATAAGAACAATAAAGTTCTCGGTAAAGGTCTAAAAATTACAAATCCATTGAATAACAAAACAGAATACTTATTAGATACATACACTGAATACGATACTGCAGGAAATGAAGTAGGTACCTATAAAGTTAACCCAGCAAGTAACGGTAAGAATGTTTCTATTGGTAACGGTTTATACGAAACTACATTAACTTTCAAACCAGTAGATGCATATGTAGGTACAGCAAAAGGTATCGCAGTACGTGCATGGGATGATAACAATAGTTCAACTGGTTGGGAAGCGACTAATGATACTATTGAAACTTCTAAGACATCTACTACACTAGCAGAAAAAGATAAAGTATTAGAAAATACAAATAATGGAAATAATGGCTATAAATCTATGGATACAAGCTATATTCCAACTGTTATTGACGTTCGTCCTGTTGGTGAAGATACAATTACAGAAGATGTACAAGGAAAACCGCAATCATCAAATCCAACAATTCCAGCTTATGCAACTGTTGAAACAGTAACAAATGATAAGATTGAAGATACTAAGTATGCTGCGAATTTTGTTATTTTAGATAAAACTAAAAAGCCAACATTAGCTACACAAAAAGAAAATCCTGGAAAATTATATACAGAAGATACAAAAGTTGATAAAGAAACAACACTTACATTAACAGACGGTACTACTGCAACTTATAAACCAGTTGATAAGATTCCAGCAAATACTGTAATAGCTAAAGATGGAAATGTGGAAGTAACAGGAACTGGAAATGTAGTTCTAAATAATGTTCGTCTAGTAACAGGAAGCCAAATTCCTGCAGGATCTAAACCTCAAAGTAATCATCCTACTACAGTAGAAGTTCAAGTTACTTTAGCTGATGGAACTGAGCAAACAATTCCAGCAGGAGGAACAATTCCAGGTGGAGCTACAATTAAGACCCCATTTACTAATACAGCTACAAATACATTTAATAATGTCACATACAATAATGGACAAACTATTCCAGCAGCATCAGCTGGTAAGATTTCTTCATTAGCAAAAGAAACGTCAGCAGATCAATTAGTAGAAAAAGGGAAATCTATTACATTAGATGGCACTACTTATTCTAATAACGATGTGATTCCAAAAGGAACTCGAACAATGACAACTTATGAAGATTTACGAAATGTAACTCTTCCAAATGCAGTTCATATCGATCCTCAAACAGGAGAAGTGACAAGTGTTCCACGTCGTTATACTAAAGTAACTGAAACAGAAATCGTCATTGAAAACGAAGGTACCTACACATTAAATCAAGATACTGGTGAAATTACATTCATACCAGATCCTAAATTCGTAGGAACAGGTACAGGTGTAACAAAACAACAACCGGATGTCGACTATAACGATAAAGTAGCTGGGGACCCAGTAACAAGTAAATATGGTACTGACTACGGTAAAGCCAAGTATATTCCAATCGTTAAGCCACAATCAAAAGCATCAATTACTCGTACAATTCATTATGTATACGAAAATGCTAATGACAATCCAACAAGTCAAGATTCTTATAAAGATAACGATCCAATCTTAGCAATCGATAACACACCAGTTACTCGTACACAAACGATTGATTATACTCGTGATTATAAGATCTTCTCTGAAGCAGGAACTACTGACACTGCAATTACAACTACCAACCAAGTAACAGATGCATCTGGTAATATTTATAATGTTGGAGATACTATTCCAGCGGGGACACAGTTCAACCAAGGTTCAATTATCATCGGTAAATGGACAGCTTCAAGTGATCAAAACTCTAAATTTAAAGAAATTATTTCACCAACAGTGAAAGGATATACTGCTGAAGTAGTAACAGCTGACTTCACTCCTCGTGCTGATGGTAAAATGGGACACATCCACAATGGTAAACAACCTGTAGGATTATATACTCCAGTAGCTGATAATAATAAAGATGTTGGGGCATATGAACCATTAGTATCAGAAGTGCGTTCAGACGATAAAGATGATTTCGATATGTATGTTGTTTACAAAGCTGATATTCAAAAAGCTAAAGTAACATACATCGACTTAGATGCAACAGGTGATGCTCGTATTCTTGAAGTTCAAAACGCTAATCCAGCTCCAGCAACAGGTGCTGATGCGAAAACAACTTACGGTGTTGCAACACTTCAAGGTAAATCTCATACAGCTATTCCTTACTTAACAGCTGAAACAATCAAGAAGTATGAAGATCGAGGTTATGAACTAGTAACAGACGACTATACAAATAATACTCAAGGTACAGCTATTGAGGGTGGACGTAAGTTTGATGATGATAAAGAAGTTGACCAAGCATTCAATGTTTACCTACGTCATAAAAAAGTTACTCGTAAAATTAAAGACACTCAAGAAGTAACACGTACAATCGAGTACAAATATGCAAGTACAGACGATGTACCAGCAGATAAACGTGGAACAACGGCTGCACCAACAGTAACTGAGACACTTCACTTTGAACGTGACCGTACAATTGACTACACGTTAGCAGCTAAAGAATATCCAACAGAATACGCTGCTTATAAAGCTGTGTTAGATGCTAGTGGATATGATTCGCCAGAAGAATACAAAGCTCGTGTAGTTTACTATGACCACATTACAAATAAAGCAATAGCAGCAGATGCAACAGATGCTCAAAAAGCAATCGTTACATTTGGACCATGGACTCCAGTAGGTGGAACATCTAACGATGCAATTACATTATCTGATGCAGAAAAAGCTAAAGATGATAAATTCAACCTTGTTAATTCTCCAGAAGTAACTGGTTATGTTCCAGATAACGCTACTGTAGAAGCAACTGCAGCAATCGATGCAGAAGCAGACGACTACAAGATTACAGTACTTTACACTCCAGTTGCTCAAAAAGCTGTGGTTAAATTCGTAGAAGTAGATCCAACTAATACAGATAAAGTCATTACTCCAGGTCTTGCAGATCCAATCGCAGTAACAGGTAAATCAGAAGCAGCTTACCCAGCTACAACAGCAACTTCAGTAACAGATAAAATTGCTGAGCTAGTTAAGAAAGGTTATGAACTTGTTGATAACGGATTTGTATCAGCAGACAAGTTCGATAAAGATGCTGCAGTTGATCAAGAATATGTTGTGAAATTCAAAGCTAAAGTAGTTGATGTTCCATCATTTGATCCAACAAAACCAGCAAGTAACGATAATCCAAAACCAACTCCAGGTGTAACGCCAATCGATCCAAATAATCCAGATGGACCAAAATGGACTGAAGCATTAATCAACGCTGTAAAAGTACAAGAAGAAGTAACACGTACAATTAAGTATGTATACGAAGATGGTACTCCAGTAGCAGAATCTGATTTAACAAGTGTGGCTGATAAGAAAGTTAAAACACTTAAATTCACTCGTTCTGGTAAGATTAATGTAGCAACAGGAGAAATCACATACGGAGATTGGTCAGCTGATCAAACATTCGAAGCAGTAACTTCTCCTACACTTGAGAAATACACTGCGGCAGTTGCAGGTATAACACCAGCAGTTGCAGACGTACCAGCGAAAACTGTAGCGGCTACAGATAAAGACTTTGAAGAGACAGTAATCTACTCTACAAAACCAACAACGGTAGACCCTAACAAACCAACAGATCCAACAAATCCAAATGTTACTCCACAACCTGATGATGTAGTACCTAACGATCCAAAAGGACGTACTTACAGAGAATTAGGATTAATCGAAGAAGTAACACACACAGTTCACTATAAACTTGAAGATGGATCTGATGCAGGTATTGCTGATAATGTACAAACATTAACATTTACACGTACTGCAGAAGTAGATCCAGTAACTGGAGCAATTTCTAACTTTGGTACATGGAAAGCTAAAGGTGGAGATACAACAATCGATGCTGTAACGACACCAAACAAAGACGGATATGTGGCTTCGGCGAAAACATCTACAGAACGTACAAATGTAGCAGCTACGGATAAAGATAGTGAAGAAACAATCATCTACCGTAAACTTGGTTCATATGTACCAGTAGTACCAGAAGGCATCACACCTCCAGCGGATGCTGACCTAAATCCAAAACCATATCCAAATGCAACTCCAGCAGATCCTACAAAACCAGGAACACCTACTGAAACTCCAGTAGTTCCATACATTCCTGGAACAACACCGGTAGGACCAAATGGAAAACCATTAACACCGAAAGATCCTAACGATCCAACGAAAGGATATGAAGTACCAGACCTACCAACAGATCCAACAGAAAACACTACAATTACCTATGTTAAAGATGGATCACAAGTAGCTGTTACACACTTCATCGAAGTAAACAGTGAAACTGATAAGACTGAAAAAGGTGCGGTAGCAGAATCAGTAGTAGATACTGGTGATACAGGCAAAGCATTCACTAAGGCTGCTGATGTAACAGCAACAATTGAAGCACTTAAAGCTAAAGGATATACAGTTGTTGAAAATAACTACCCAACAGATGGTACATTCGATGCAGACTCTAAGACTAACCAAGTATACAAAGTTTTAGTAACTGCTAAGCCAATTACTGTAAATCCAAACGACCCGACTCCAACTAAAGGTCAACCAATCGATCCAAATAATCCAACAGGACCAAAATGGACTCCAGAGTTGATCAAAGAGTTAGAAGACGGACGTACAGAAGAAGTGAAACGTACAATCAAGTATGTTTACGCAGATGGTTCAAAAGCTGCTGATTCAGTTCAAGAAACTAAAGAGTTCAAACGTTCAGCAACAATCAATCCAGTAACAGGTAAGGTTACATTTGGGGACTGGTCACCAGCTCAAACATTTGAAGCTGTAACTTCACCAAAAGTTACAAACTTCACTCCAGACAAAGAATCTGTACCAGCGGCAGAAGTAACAGCAACTGCTGAGGATATTAATGAAACAGTCATCTATACTACAAAACCAGCAAATATCGATCCATCTAAACCAACAGATCCAAATACACCGAACGTTACTCCAAGACCTGATGACAGAGTACCAAATGATCCAAAAGGACGTACTTACAAAGAATTAGGATTAATCGAAGAAGTAACACACACAGTTCACTACAAACTAGCTGACGGATCAGATGCAGGTATCCCTGATAATGTACAAACATTAACATTCACTCGTACAGCTGACCTAGATCCAGTAACAGGAGCAATTTCTAACTTTGGTACATGGACAGCTAAAGATAACGATACAACAATCGATGCTATAACAACTCCAAACAAACCTGGATATGTAGCTTCAGCAGCTAAATCAACAGAACGTACAAATGTACAAGCTACTGATAAAGATAGTGAAGAAACAATTATCTACCGTAAGCTCGGTTCATATGTACCGGTGATTCCAGAAGGCGTAACACCTCCAACAGGAACTGACTTAACACCAAAACCATATGAAAATCCAATAAATGAAGATCCTACAAGACCAGGAACACCTACTGAAACTCCAGTAGTACCATATATCCCTGGAACAACACCAGTAGGACCAAACGGTAAACCATTAACTCCGAAAGATCCTAACGATCCAACGAAAGGATATGAAGTACCGAAGGTACCAGAAGATCCAACTCAAAACACTACAATTACGTATGTGAAAGATGGTTCTCAAGTAGCTCTAGTTCACTTCATTAAAGCTGATGGAACTGCAGTTCACGTATCAGTTGCGGAAGCAGGAGACACAGGTAAAGCAATCAAGACAACAAACATTGATAACGTTAAAGCTGAATTAGAAGCAAAAGGTTATGAAGTTGTTGCACCAACTGATGCGGCTTATACAGCAGAACGTGTAGCATTCTATGCAGAAGCTAACCGTACATTTGATGACAAGGATGACAAAGGTAATGATGGAATTAGTCAAGTTTACTATGTAATCGTTAAAGAGGGAATCACTCCAATCGATCCAGATAAACCGCTAGATCCAAATACACCAGACGTAACTCCAAAACCAGGAGATAAAGTACCAGGCGATCCAAAACAACGTACATTTGAACAACTAGGATTACTAGATGAAGTAAATCGTACAATCAACTACAGATATGCAAATACTGATAAAGTAGATGCTGATAAACGTGGTCAAGAAGCTCGTCCAACTGTAGAACAAAAACTTCGTTACTCTCGTAAAGGTAACCTAAACAAAGTAACAGGTGAAATCACTTATACTTCTGATTGGACAAAACCTCAAATATTAGCGGAAGTAACTTCACCAGTCATCGAAGGATATGTTGCGGACATTAAAGCAGCTGAAAAAGTAGAGAATGTTGCTCATGATGCAGCTGACTCTGTTGTAAACGTTGTTTACACACCACTAGGAAAATATGTACCAAAAGTACCAGAAGGATTCGAAGTTCCAAAAGTTGAGAAACCTCAATATCCAAACGATCCAACAGATCCAACGAAACCAGGAACACCAACAACAGTGATTCCTCACGTTCCAGGAACAACTCCAAAAGATCCAAATGGAAACCCACTGAAACCAGTAGATCCAAATGATCCAAGTAAAGGATATGTTCCACCAACACCTGAAAACCCAACAGAAGATACACAAATCACTTATGAGAAAGATACTCAAAAAGCGAAAGTAACTTATGTGGTAGAAGGAACAGGAACAGTACTTCACACAGATAACCTAGAAGGCAAATCTGGAGAACCAATTGAGTACTCAACAGTAACAAAACTTGCTGAATTGAAAGCTCTAGGATATGACTTAGTAACTGATGGATTCACAACAGCTACAGATAAGAACTACGATAAAGATACAAAAGTAGATCAAAGCTTCGTTGTAACAGTGAAACCACATGTTGAGCCAATCAAACCAGTAGATCCAGAAAATCCAAATGATCCAAACAAACCAAACCCAGGTGATCCAATCGATCCTAACAATCCTGATGGACCAAAATGGACAGAAGATTTAATTAAGAAGATTGATACAACTCGCCACGTGAACCGTACAATTACATACGTTAACGAAAAAGGTGAGGAAGTAGCTAAGAAAGTAACAGATAAAGTAACATTCACTCGTGAAGGTAAGATTAATACTGTAACAGGTGAAATCACTTACGGTGACTGGACAGCTAAAGATGGAGATACAACATTCGATAAAGTTGAATCACCAGTAGTTAAAGGCTACATCCTGAAAGATGCCAAACAAAAAGAAGTAGCAGCTACAACAGGATTAACTGCTGACTCTAAAGATGAAAATATCAAAGTAGTTTACGTACCAGTAGGAAAAGTTACAATTACAGTACCACCAGGTGTAACACCACCAACTCCGGTAACAGATACACCATACGAAAATGTACCAGGTGAACCGGGTAAAGTTGTACCACCAAGTCCAACTAAACCACAAGATCCACAAGATCCAAATAGTCCGAAAGTACCAGTGATTCCACATATCCCAGGAACAACACCAGTGGTACCAAAAGATCCAACTAAACCAATTAGTCCGGATAACCCACTAGTTCCATTAACACCAGTTGATCCAAACGATCCAACTAAAGGATATGAAGTACCACCAGTACCAACAGATCCAAGTACAGATACACCAATCACTTACGTAACTGATAAGCAAAAAGCTATCACAAACTTTGTAGATGAAAAAGGTAAAGTTGTATCAACTCCAGTAGTTGATGAAGGTGATTCAGGAGCTAACTTCACTAAGTCTAAAGTTGATGAAGTAACTAAGACTATTGAAAAACTTGAAAAAGCTGGATACAGAGTCGTTAAGAATGAGTTCCCATCTAAAGATACAGACAGAGTATTTGATAAAGATAAATCTGTAGATCAAATCTTCACTGTGACAGTAGCTGAAAGAATTATTCCAGTTACACCAGGTAAGCCAGTAGATCCAAACGATCCAAACTTACCGAAGAACCCAGATGGAACACCTGTAACACCATCTACACCAGAGCCAGGTAAACCAGTATTCCCTGGAGATCCAAACAGTCCAGTATGGCCAAATACTGTGAAAGATCTTGTAACTGAGAAATCAGCTACACGTACGATCAAGTATGTAGATCGCAACGGAAAAGAAGTTTCTGAAACTCGTACAGAAACTATTAAGTTTACTCGTGAAGCAAAAGTAAACATAGTGACTGGTGAAATCACTTATGGTGAATGGACAACAGATCGTAACGATGATATCTTCAACGGTTACCAAGTACCAGTTGTGAAAGGATACATCGCTAAAGCTGGTGATCTAGAATCATCAACTAAAGATGTACAAGTAACTCCTGATACAATCAAGGATATCAATGAAACAGTGATTTACGATAAGTTAGGTTCATGGATCCCAAATATCCCAGGAACACCAACAAATCCAATCACATATCCAAACGATCCTAAAGATCCAACTAAACCAGGAACAGATAAACCTAAAGTACCTTATGTACCAGGATTTATCCCTGTAGATCCAGAAGGTCAACCATTGAAACCAGTTGATCCAAACGATCCAACGAAAGGATACGAAGTACCAGATGTACCTGGTGATCCAACGCAAGATACACCAATCAACTACATTCCTAAGGATCCTACACCAAATCCAACTCCATACCCAGGTCCAACTCCAGCTCCAACTCCTAAACCAGAGCCTAAGCCGGAACCAAAACCTGAGCCAAAACCAGAACCAGAAACTCCACAACCTGTAACACCTGCAGATGATGGAGATAACAACGGAAATAATAATGGTACTCCATCAACTCCAGCTCAACCTGCAGCGCCTTCTACACCTCAATACATGGATGGTCAACGTGAACTTCCAAATACAGGTACAGAAGATCATGCTAGCCTTGCAGCACTTGGACTTCTAGGAGCCCTAAGTGGATTTGGATTGATTGCTCGTAAGAAAAGAGAAGATGAAGAATAATCTTTTTGATTCTCATTAAATGCTAACTTGCAATCAGATAAAGAAAGAACTTGAGATTTGCTATCTCAGGTTCTTTTCTTTCTCTTTTTGAAAATGGTATAATATAGTGAGAACGATAGAGGAGAAGTGTAAATTGATCGCACAACTAGATACAAAGACAGTCTATAGTTTTATGGAGAGCGTCATTTCGATAGACAAGTATGTTAGAGTAGCAAAAGACTATGGCTACACTCATCTGGCTATGATGGATATTGACAATCTTTATGGGGCTTTCGACTTTCTAGAGGTTACAAAAAAATACGGCATTCATCCTTTGTTAGGGCTTGAAATGACTGTTTTAGTGGATGATCAGGAAGTGAATCTACGCTTTTTAGCTCTATCTAGTGTGGGCTATCAGCAGTTGATGAAGCTTTCAACAGCCAAGATGCAGGGGGAGAAAAGTTGGTCAGTTCTATCTCAGTATCTAGAGGATATTGCGGTAATCGTGCCTTATTTTGAAGAACTTGAGTTGTTAAATCTAGGTTGTGATTACTATATAGGGGTTTACCCAGAAACATTGGCCAGTGAATTTCACCATCCTATTTTGCCATTGTATCGGGTTAATACATTTGAAAGTAAGGATAGAGAAGTTCTTCAAGTATTAGCAGCGATTAAAGAAAATCTACCGCTCAGAGAAGTTCCCTTGCGTTCGAGACAAGATGTTTTTATATCAGCAAGTTCTTTAGAGAAACTATTCCAAGAACGTTTTCCTCAAGCCTTGGAAAACTTAGAAAAGCTTATTTCAGGTATTTCTTATGACTTGGATACTAGTCTGAAACTGCCTCGTTTTAATCCAGCAAGGCTAGCCGTAGAAGAATTGAGAGAGCGTGCTGAATTGGGGCTTGTTCAGAAGGGGTTAACTGGTAAAGAATATCAAGACCGTCTAGACCAAGAATTGGCTGTTATTCATGATATGGGCTTTGATGATTATTTCTTGGTTGTTTGGGATTTATTGCGTTTTGGACGTTCGAATGGCTATTATATGGGAATGGGCCGAGGTTCTGCAGTTGGTAGCTTGGTTTCCTATGCTTTAGACATTACAGGGATTGATCCAGTAGAGAAAAATCTGATTTTTGAACGCTTCCTCAATCGTGAACGCTATACCATGCCTGATATTGATATTGATATCCCAGATATTTATCGTCCAGATTTTATCAGATATGTTGGTAATAAATATGGTAGTAAACATGCGGCTCAAATCGTTACTTTTTCTACCTTTGGGGCTAAGCAAGCTCTTAGAGATGTTTTGAAACGTTTTGGTGTGCCAGAGTATGAATTATCTGCAATTACCAAGAAAATCAGTTTTCGTGATAATCTCAAGTCGGCCTATGAGGGTAACCTCCAGTTTCGTCAGCAAATCAATAGTAAGTTAGAATACCAAAAAGCCTTTGAAATTGCCTGCAAGATTGAGGGATATCCAAGACAAACCTCTGTCCATGCAGCTGGTGTTGTAATCAGTGACCAAGATTTGACTAATTATATCCCTCTAAAGAATGGTGATGAAATTCCACTGACTCAATATGATGCTCATGGAGTCGAAGCAAGTGGACTTTTGAAAATGGATTTTCTGGGGCTACGAAATTTGACCTTTGTTCAGAAAATGCAAGAGTTGCTTGCTGAAACAGAAGGTATTCACTTGAAAATTGAAGAAATAGATTTAGAAGACAACGCCACCCTAGCTTTATTTGCCTCTGGAAATACAAAAGGTATCTTTCAATTTGAACAACCTGGTGCCATTCGCTTGCTCAAACGTGTGCAACCAGTCTGTTTTGAGGATGTCGTAGCAACTACTTCTCTAAATCGACCAGGTGCTAGTGATTATATCAATAATTTTGTGGCAAGAAAGCATGGGCAGGAAGAAGTGACTGTTCTAGATCCAGCTCTGGAGGATATTTTGGCTCCAACTTATGGCATTATGCTCTATCAGGAGCAGGTTATGCAGGTTGCTCAGCGCTTTGCTGGATTTAGTCTTGGGAAGGCCGATATTTTGCGTCGGGCTATGGGGAAAAAGGATGCCTCTGCTATGCATGAGATGAGGGCTTCCTTTATTCAGGGAGCATTAAAAGTAGGTCATACTGCGGAAAAGGCAGAGCAGGTCTTTGATGTTATGGAGAAGTTTGCAGGTTATGGATTTAATAGATCTCACGCCTATGCTTACTCAGCCTTGGCCTTCCAGTTGGCTTATTTTAAAACACATTATCCAGCCATCTTTTATCAGATTATGTTGAATTCTGCCAACAGTGATTATGTAACAGATGCCTTAGAAGCAGGTTTTGAAGTAGCCCCATTGTCCATCAATACTATTCCCTATCACGATAAAATTGCCAACAAGTCTATCTATCTAGGTTTGAAATCAATTAAGGGGCTCAGCAAGGATTTGGCGCTTTGGATTATTGAACATAGACCTTATTCTAATATTGAAGATTTTTTAGCTAAACTACCTGAGAATTATTTGAAACTTCCCTTGCTGGAACCTTTGGTAAAAGTTGGTCTTTTCGATTCATTTGAAAAAAATCGTCAAAAAGTATTCAATAATTTAGCTAATCTATTTGAATTTGTGAAAGTGTTAGGAAGCTTATTTGGAGAGACAATTTATAGTTGGCAAGATTCGGAGGACTGGACGGAGCAAGAAAAATTCTACATGGAACAAGAGCTTCTAGGAGTAGGCGTTAGTAAACATCCTCTACAAGCTATTGCAAGTAAGGCTATTTATCCGATTACTCCTATTAGTAATTTGTCAGAAAATAGCTATGCTATTATCTTGATTGAAGTTCAGAAGATAAAAGTAATTCGTACCAAAAAGGGTGAAAATATGGCCTTCTTACAGGTAGATGACAGTAAGAAAAAATTGGATGTTACCCTCTTTTCAGATTTATATCGACGAGTTGGTCAGGAAGTAAGAGAAGGAGACTTCTACTATATTAAAGGGAAAGTCCAGTCACGTGACGGTCGTCTGCAAATGATTGCACAAGAAATAAGAGAAGCAGTGGCTGAGCGCTTTTGGATTCAGGTGAAGAATCATGATTTGGATCAAGAAATTTCACGTATTTTAGACCAGTATAAAGGCCCAATTCCAGTCATTATCAGGTATGAAGAGGAACAGAAAACTATTGTTTCTCCCCATCATTTTGTGACTAAATCTGATGAATTAGAAGCGAAATTGAATGGAATCGTTATGAAAACGATTTATCGTTAAAATTACGGAAAATAGAAGAATTTTCCATTTAAATGTGATATAATCAGTAGGAATGTTAAAAGAAAAAGGAGCATAACTAAATGAAACGTATTGCTGTTTTGACTAGTGGTGGAGACGCCCCTGGTATGAACGCTGCCATCCGCGCAGTTGTTCGTCAAGCAATTTCAGAAGGAATGGAAGTATTTGGTATCTATGATGGATATGCTGGTATGGTTGCTGGTGAAATTCATCCCCTAGATGCAGCTTCAGTAGGAAACATCATTTCCCGTGGTGGTACCTTTCTTCACTCTGCTCGTTACCCAGAGTTCGCTCAACTTGAAGGGCAACTTAAAGGAATTGAGCAATTGAAAAAACACGGGATTGAAGGTGTAGTTGTTATCGGTGGTGACGGATCTTACCACGGTGCTATGCGTTTGACTGAGCATGGTTTCCCAGCTATCGGTCTTCCAGGTACAATCGATAACGATATCGTTGGTACTGACTTCACAATCGGTTTTGACACAGCGGTTACGACTGCTATGGACGCTATCGATAAGATTCGTGATACATCATTAAGTCACCGTCGTACTTTTGTCATCGAAGTTATGGGACGTAACGCAGGTGATATCGCTCTTTGGGCAGGTATCGCAACTGGTGCTGATGAAATCATCATTCCTGAAGAAGACTTCAAGATTGAAGATATAGTAGAAAGCATTAAATGTGGTTATGAATGTGGTAAAAGACACAATATCATCGTTTTGGCAGAAGGTGTGATGTCAGCAGATGAATTTGCTCAAAAACTAAAAGAAGCTGGAGATACGACCGATCTTCGTGTGACAGAACTTGGACATATTCAACGTGGTGGTTCTCCAACTGCGCGTGACCGTGTATTGGCGTCACGTATGGGTGCGCATGCTGTTAAACTTCTTAAAGAAGGTATCGGTGGGGTTGCGGTTGGTATCCGGAACGAGAAAATGGTTGAAAACCCAATTCTTGGAACTGCAGAAGAAGGAGCATTGTTTAGCTTGACTGCAGATGGTAAGATTGTGGTTAACAACCCGCACAAAGCTGACCTTGAGCTATCTAGCTTGAATAAGAGCTTGTCATAATCTATAATTTAGTTAATAAGACCAAAAAGGTCATATATATAAAGGAGTCACAAAAACATGAATAAACGTGTAAAAATCGTTGCAACTTTGGGTCCTGCGGTAGAAATCCGTGGTGGTAAAAAATTTGGTGATGACGGATACTGGGGTGAAAAACTTGATGTTGAAGCTTCAGCTAAAAACATTGCTAAATTGATTGAAGCTGGTGCTAACACATTCCGTTTTAACTTCTCACACGGTGACCACCAAGAACAAGGTGAGCGTATGGCAACTGTTAAACTTGCTGAAAAACTTGCAGGTAAAAAAGTTGGTTTCCTTCTTGATACAAAAGGACCAGAAATCCGTACAGAATTGTTCGAAGGTGAAGCTAAAGAGTATTCATACAAAACTGGTGAAAAAATCCGTGTTGCAACTAAACAAGGAATCAAATCAACTCGTGAAGTGATTGCATTGAACGTTGCTGGTGCTCTTGATATCTATGATGATGTTGAAGTTGGTCGTCAAGTTTTGGTTGACGATGGTAAACTTGGTCTTCGTGTGGTTGCTAAAGATGACGCAACTCGTGAATTCGAAGTTGAAGTTGAAAACGATGGCGTAATTGCTAAACAAAAAGGTGTTAACATCCCTAACACTAAAATTCCTTTCCCAGCTCTTGCTGATCGTGATAACGATGATATCCGCTTTGGTCTTGAACAAGGTATCAACTTCATCGCGATTTCATTCGTACGTACTGCTAAAGATGTGAACGAAGTTCGTGCAATCTGTGAAGAAACTGGAAACGGACACGTTCAATTGTTCGCTAAAATTGAAAACCAACAAGGTATCGACAACTTGGATGAAATCATCGAAGCTGCTGATGGTATCATGATCGCTCGTGGTGACATGGGTATTGAAGTACCATTCGAAATGGTTCCAGTTTACCAAAAAATGATTATCACTAAAGTCAATGCTGCAGGTAAAGTTGTTATCACTGCAACAAACATGCTTGAAACAATGACTGAAAAACCACGTGCAACTCGTTCAGAAGTATCAGACGTATTTAACGCTGTTATCGACGGAACTGACGCAACAATGCTTTCAGGTGAATCTGCAAACGGTAAATACCCACTTGAGTCAGTCACTACAATGGCTACAATCGATAAGAATGCTCAAACTCTTCTTAACGAATACGGACGTTTGAACTCAGATTCATTCGAACGTAACTCTAAGACAGAAGTAATGGCTTCAGCTGTTAAAGATGCTGCTAACTCAATGGACATTAAATTGGTTGTAACACTTACTAAGACAGGTCACACTGCACGTTTGATCTCTAAATACCGTCCAAATGCTGACATCTTGGCATTGACATTCGATGAATTGACAGAACGTGGATTGATGTTGAACTGGGGTGTTATCCCAATGTTGACAGATGCTCCATCTTCAACTGACGATATGTTCGAAATTGCTGAACGTAAAGCAGTTGAAGCAGGTCTTGTACAATCTGGTGACGATATCGTTATCGTAGCTGGTGTACCAGTTGGAGAAGCTGTTCGCACAAATACAATGCGTATCCGTACAGTACGTTAATTAATAGAAAAATAGCCTATCGTATCAAGCTGTCTAGCCTGTATGATGGGCTTTTTTTGTCTATGAAGCACAAATAGGGCAAAACTTTTTACTTTAGATTTAATAGGACGGTATCAAGTGCGTCAAATACTGCTTGCTCCAGACTTTTTGTAACGTGAGTATAGATCTAATTAGTAGTTTTTCGGATTTATGCCCGAACTGTGACATGATAGCTTTTAAAGTTATGTTGTTTTTTACGTAAATTTCATAAAATATTTAGTTAAGATAGAGATAAAAAATAACTCCCTGATGACTCAAGGAGTTATTACTATCTAAATTAGTTTTTAGAAGCAGCTTGGAATTCTGGGTTTTTCCATGCTTCGTCAATAATAGCTTGTAATTCATTTGCAGATGCTTGCATTTTTTGAGTTTCTGCATCGTTCAATGGAATATTTACTGGACGAACAATACCATGTGCACCAACAACAGCTGGTTGACCGATAAAGACATTTTTAACTCCGTATTGACCTTCTTGGAATACTGAAAGTGGAAGTACTGCATTTTCATCGTCAAGGATTGCTTTAGTGATACGAGCAAGGGCTACTGCAATACCGTAGTATGTTGCACCTTTTTTGTTGATGATTGTGTAAGCTGCATCACGAACACCTTCGAACAATTCAATCAATTCAGCTTCTTGAACATTTTGAGTATCTTTAAGGAATTCTTCAAGGTTTACACCAGCGATGTTAGCATGTGACCAAACAGCGAACTCAGAGTCACCGTGTTCACCCATAATGTAGGCGTGCACTGAACGAGCATCAACATCCAATTTTTCAGCAAGTGCTTGACGGAAACGAGCTGAGTCAAGTGAAGTACCTGAACCGATAACGCGTTCTTTAGGGAATCCAGAGAATTTCCAAGTTGAGTAAGTCAAGACGTCAACTGGGTTAGCAGCCACAAGGAAGATACCCTTGAAACCTGATTCAACAACTTGAGTTACGATTGATTTGTTGATAGCAAGGTTTTTACCTACAAGGTCAAGACGAGTTTCACCTGGTTTTTGAGGCGCACCTGCAGTGATCACAACAAGGTCAGCGTCTGCACAGTCAGAGTATTGAGCTGCATAGATTTTTTTAGGTGAAGTGAAGGCAAGGGCATGACTAAGGTCAAGTGCGTCACCAACAGCTTTTTCATGCAATTGTGGAATTTCGATAATTCCAAGCTCTTGTGCAATTCCTTGGTTAACAAGTGCAAAAGCGTAAGAAGAACCTACAGCACCATCACCGACAAGGATAACTTTTTTGTGTTGTTTAGTGGAAGTCATTATTCTAAACATCTCCTTAATTTTATTCAGGGATTTCCCCAGTTATTTTAATTTTATCACTTTTAAAAAGCTTTGTCACGGATATGCTTTACAGTTCTTGATGTAAACGTTTTAGTGGTTTTAGATACCTGAAATATAGCGGACATTATGGTATAATATAGTTAACTACTAATAGTGAAATGAGGCATTTATTAATGCAGGATAGAAATTTAGTGAATGTCAATCTGACAAAGGAGATGAAGACGAGCTTTATCGACTACGCCATGAGTGTTATCGTAGCGCGGGCCCTTCCTGATGTTCGAGATGGCTTGAAACCTGTTCACCGTCGGATTCTCTACGGAATGAACGAACTGGGTGTTACTCCAGACAAACCTCATAAAAAATCTGCTCGTATTACAGGGGATGTCATGGGTAAATATCATCCACACGGGGATTCTTCTATCTATGAAGCCATGGTCCGTATGGCTCAATGGTGGAGTTACCGTTACATGCTTGTAGATGGTCATGGGAACTTTGGTTCCATGGATGGTGATGGTGCTGCCGCCCAGCGTTACACTGAGGCACGTATGAGCAAGATTGCTCTGGAGATGCTTCGTGATATTAACAAAAACACGGTAGACTTTGTAGATAACTATGATGCCAATGAACGAGAACCCTTGGTCTTGCCAGCACGCTTTCCTAACCTTTTAGTTAATGGAGCAACTGGTATTGCCGTTGGGATGGCAACAAATATTCCCCCTCATAACTTGGGTGAAACCATTGATGCAGTGAAGTTGGTTATGGACAATCCTGAAGTGACCACCAAGGACTTGATGGAAGTCTTACCTGGGCCAGATTTTCCAACTGGTGCTCTTGTTATGGGGAAATCAGGTATTCATAAGGCTTACGAAACAGGTAAAGGTTCTATTGTCCTTCGTTCACGTACTGAAATTGAAGAAACTAAGACTGGCCGTGAGCGTATTGTTGTAACGGAATTTCCTTATATGGTCAATAAAACAAAGGTGCATGAGCATATTGTTCGTTTGGTTCAGGAAAAACGCATTGAGGGCATTACAGCAGTACGTGATGAGTCAAACCGAGAAGGGGTTCGATTTGTTATTGAAGTCAAGCGTGATGCCTCAGCCAATGTTATCCTCAACAACCTCTTCAAGATGACCCAGATGCAAACCAACTTTGGTTTCAATATGCTTGCTATCCAAAATGGTGTACCCAAGATTTTGTCTCTTCGTCAGATTTTGGACGCTTATATCGAGCACCAAAAAGAAGTGGTTGTTCGTCGTACTCGTTTTGACAAGGAAAAAGCAGAAGCGCGTGCACACATTTTAGAAGGTCTCTTAATTGCACTAGACCATATCGACGAAGTGATTCGTATCATCCGTGCTAGTGAAACGGATGCGGAAGCACAAGCTGAGTTGATGAGCAAATTCAAGTTATCTGAACGTCAAAGTCAAGCCATTCTTGATATGCGTCTTCGTCGTTTAACAGGTTTGGAACGCGATAAGATTCAGTCTGAGTATGATGACCTCTTGGCTCTGATTGCAGATTTAGCAGATATTCTAGCTAAGCCGGAACGTGTTTCTCAGATCATCAAGGATGAATTAGATGAAGTCAAGCGTAAGTTTGGTGACCAACGTCGTACTGAATTGATGGTTGGTGAAGTCTTAAGTCTCGAAGATGAGGATCTAATTGAAGAAGCTGATGTCTTGATCACTCTTTCTAACAAAGGCTACATTAAACGTTTGGACCAAGCTGAGTTTACTGCTCAAAAACGTGGGGGTCGTGGTGTTCAAGGTACAGGTGTTAAGGATGATGATTTTGTTCGTGAGTTAGTGTCAACTAGTACCCATGATCACCTGCTCTTCTTTACAAATAAAGGTCGTGTCTATCGCCTTAAAGGTTATGAAATTCCTGAGTATGGTCGTACTGCCAAGGGATTACCAATAGTTAATCTTTTAAAATTGGATGAAGGTGAAAGTATTCAGACCATCATCAATGTTGAGTCTGAACGTAGTGATGATGCTTACCTATTCTTCACAACCCGTCATGGTATTGTGAAGAGAACCAGCGTTAAGGAATTTGCTAATATCCGTCAAAATGGACTTAAAGCATTGAACCTCAAGGATGAAGATGAGTTGATTAATGTCTTGCTGACAGAAGAGGACACGGATATTATCATTGGTACAAAGTTTGGTTATTCAGTTCGCTTTAATCAATCAGCCGTTCGTGGTATGAGTCGTATCGCCACTGGTGTGAAAGGTGTTAACCTTCGTGAGGGAGACACAGTTGTTGGTGCTAGTGTGATTACAGACCAGGACGAGGTTCTTATCATCACAGAAAAGGGGTATGGTAAGCGCACAGTTGCGACCGAATATCCAACTAAAGGTCGTGGTGGTAAAGGGATGCAAACCGCTAAGATTACAGAAAAGAACGGTTCTCTTGCTGGTCTTATGACCGTTAAAGGCGATGAAGATTTGATGATTATCACTGATACAGGTGTCATGATTCGAACTAACGTTGCTAATATTTCTCAAACAGGTCGCTCAACTATGGGAGTTAAAGTGATGCGCCTAGACCAAGATGCTAAAATTGTAACCTTTACTACGGTTGCAGCTGCAGAAAAAGAAGAAGTTGGGACAGAAAACGAAACAGAAGGTGAAGCATAATGTCTCATAAAAAGAATAAAAAGAAAACAAACCGTAAAAATTTACTAATCAATATCTTGGCAGGATTCTTAATCATCTTGTCAATAGCTTTGATTTTCAATTCAAAAATTCGTGATATGTTCATGGTTTGGAATACCAATAAATACCAAGTCAGCCAGGTATCAAAAGAAAAATTGGAAGAAAATCAAGATACAGAAGGTAATTTTGACTTTGACTCAGTAAAAGCCATTTCGTCAGAAGCTGTCTTGTCCTCACAGTGGGATTCACAAAAATTACCAGTTATTGGTGGAATTGCTATTCCTGAAGTAGAAATTAACTTGCCTATTTTTAAAGGTCTTGATAATGTCAATCTCTTCTATGGAGCTGGTACGATGAAGCGTGACCAAGTGATGGGGAAAGGAAACTATTCACTTGCGAGCCATCACATCTTCACGGCGGAAAATGCCAGTCAGATGCTCTTTTCTCCATTATCACGTGCTAAAAATGGAATGAAAATTTATCTAACCGATAAGGATAAGGTTTATACTTATGTCATTCATGAGGTCAAGCATGTGACACCAGATCACGTTGACGAGATTGATGACCGTAGTGGTGTTAATGAAATCACACTTGTAACCTGTGAGGACTATGATGCGACAGAGCGTATTATCGTAAAAGGTGATCTGAAAGATACAACAGACTATTCAAAAACACCTGAAGAAATTCTAACAGCTTTCAATCAACCATATAAACAACGTTATTAAAGATAAAATCAGTAAAATCTTAGATTTTACTGATTTTTTTATAGATAGAGTTTCAAAATAAACGGTTATGAAATACAGAAAACGCTTCCTGAAATCGAAAGTTTGTGATATAATTATCAGGTAAAAAAGTTTTAGGAGTTTATTATGGTTTCTTCAGAATTTATCTCAAAGATTGAATTTGCTTGCAAGAAGAAAGAAAGTCTTTATAGTCAAAGCAAATTTAAGTATGCGATTCGTTCGATGTTTGCAGGTGCCTTTTTAACCTTCAGTACTGCTGCTGGTGCAGTTGGGGCTGACTTGATTAATAAAATCGTACCTGGTAGTGGACGCTTCCTCTTCCCTTTTGTCTTTGCTTGGGGTTTGGCCTACATTGTTTTCTTGAATGCCGAGTTGGTAACATCAAACATGATGTTCTTGACTGCTGGTAGTTTCTTGAAAAAAATTTCTTGGAGAAAAACAGCTGAGATTCTACTTTACTGTACCTTGTTCAACCTTATTGGAGCCTTGATAGCAGGTTGGGGCTTTGCTCATTCGGCAGCCTATGCGAATCTGACACACGATAGTTTCATCTCAGGTGTTGTTGAGATGAAGTTAGGCCGTTCAAATGAATTAATCTTGCTTGAGGCGATTTTGGCAAATATTTTCGTAAATATTGCGATTCTGTCATTTGTTTTGGTCAAAGATGGTGGTGCCAAACTTTGGCTTGTGCTGTCAGCGATTTACATGTTTGTATTCTTAACAAACGAGCACATTGCTGCGAACTTTGCTTCTTTCGCGATTGTAAAATTCAGTGTTGCTGCTGACTCAATTGCCAACTTCGGTATTGGAAATATGCTTCGCCACTGGGGTGTAACCTTCATCGGAAACTTTATCGGAGGAGGCCTCTTGATGGGTCTTCCATATGCCTTCCTCAATAAAAATGAAGATACTTATGTAGATTAAGAAAATGAGCACGATTGAGTCGTGCTTTTTTCATTTTTAAAATAGAGTAATAGCTATTTGTTATATCAAAATATAGAAAACTAATATTGGTAAACTATACCTTAAGGTGCTACAATATCTTTAATCAAACTATTAGGAGGTCGCCCTATGACTCGTGATTTTAAATTTGAAACTTTGCAACTACATGCTGGTCAAGTTGTGGATCCAGCTACCAAGTCTCGTGCAGTGCCGATTTATCAAACAACATCCTTTGTTTTTGATGATACGCAGGAAGGTGCCGATTTGTTTGCCTTGAGAAAACCAGGGAACATTTATACTCGTATTACCAATCCTACAACAGCTGCCTTTGAAGAAAGAATTGCTGCCCTTGAAGGTGGTGTCGGAGCTCTTGCAACTGCATCAGGTATGTCCGCAGTGACTTATACGATTTTGGCACTTGCCCACGCTGGTGACCATGTAGTTGCAGCATCAACTATTTACGGTGGAACCTTCAATCTTTTGAAAGAAACCCTTCCTCGTTATGGTATCACAACAACCTTTGTCGACATTGATAATTTGGAGGAAGTGGAAGCAGCTATCAATGACAATACCAAGCTTGTTCTGATTGAAACCTTGGGTAACCCCTTGATTAATATTCCAGATTTGGAAAAATTGGCAGAGATTGCTCATAAGTATCAGATTCCACTTGTTTCTGACAATACTTTTGCTACACCTTATTTGATTAACGTCTTTTCTCACGGTGTAGATATTGCTATTCACTCTGCGACTAAGTTTATCGGTGGCCATGGTACGACTATTGGTGGCGTTATTGTCGATAGCGGTCGTTTTGACTGGGCGGCTTCAGGGAAATTCCCTCAATTTGTTGACGAGGATCCAAGCTATCACAACTTGAGCTATACTCGTGATGTGGGTGCAGCAGCCTTTATTATCGCAGTCCGTGTCCAATTGCTTCGTGATACAGGTGCAGCCTTGTCACCATTTAATGCCTTCCTCTTGCTTCAAGGACTGGAAACACTTTCTCTTCGTGTCGAACGTCATGTGCAAAATGCAGAGAAAATTGTTGATTTCCTTGTCAACCATCCTAAGGTAGAAAAAGTCAATTATCCAAAACTTGCAGATAGTCCTTACCATGCCTTGGCTGAGAAATACTTGCCTAAAGGTGTGGGCTCAATCTTTACCTTCCATGTCAAAGGTGGGGAGGCAGAGGCACGCAAGGTAATTGATCATTTAGAAATCTTTTCTGATCTAGCAAACGTGGCAGATGCTAAATCGCTTGTTGTCCATCCAGCAACAACCACCCATGGTCAATTGTCAGAAAAAGACCTTGAAGCTGCAGGTGTCACACCAAACCAAATCCGCTTGTCAATCGGACTTGAAAATGTAGAGGATTTGATTGAAGACTTGCGATTGGCCTTGGAGAAAATTTAAAGTAAAAGAAGATAAACAGTGGGTTTCGACTCGCTGTTTTTGATTTTCCTTCAGGCATGATATAATGGTTAAAGAAGTCTAGAAAGAGGAACGATATGAACGAAATCAAATGTCCCAACTGTGGGGAAGTCTTTACAGTAAATGAGAGCCAGTATGCTGAACTTTTATCCCAAGTGAGAACGGCAGAGTTTGATAAGGAACTACATGATCGGATGAAGCAGGAACTGGCCTTGGCTGAGCAAAAGGCCATGAATGAACAACAGTCTAAACTAGCTCAAAAAGACCAAGAAATTGCGCAATTACAGAGTCAAATCCAAAACTTTGATACAGAAAAAGAACTGGCCAAGAAAGAGGTTGAACAGACAAGCCATCAGGCTTTATTAGCAAAAGACAAGGAAGTGCAGGCCTTGGAAAACCAATTGGCCACCTTGCGTTTGGAGCATGAAAATCAACTACAGAAGACCCTTTCTGACCTAGAAAAAGAACGTGATCAAGTCCAAAATCAGCTCCTCTTGCAAGAAAAGGAAAATGAGCTGTCTTTGGCTTCTGTTAAACAAAACTATGAAGCCCAGCTTAAAGCAGCCAGTGAACAAGTCGAATTTTACAAGAATTTCAAAGCCCAACAATCCACAAAAGCAATTGGAGAAAGTCTGGAACAGTATGCGGAAAGTGAGTTTAACAAGGTCCGTAGTTTCGCCTTTCCAAATGCTTACTTTGAGAAGGATAACAAGGTCTCTGCGCGTGGGTCTAAGGGGGACTTTATCTTTCGTGAGAGTGATGAAAATGGCGTAGAGATTATCTCCATCATGTTTGAGATGAAAAATGAAGCTGACGGAACAGAGAAGAAGCATAAGAATGCAGATTTTTATAAGGAATTGGATAAGGACCGTCGGGAGAAGAACTGTGAGTATGCAGTTTTGGTGACCATGCTTGAAGCTGATAACGACTACTTTAACACAGGGATTGTTGACGTCAGCCATGAGTACGAAAAGATGTATGTGGTTCGTCCTCAATTCTTTATCCAGTTGATTGGTCTCTTACGTAATGCGGCGCTAAATTTCCTAAAATACAAGCAGGAGCTGGCCTTGGTGCGTGAGCAAAATATTGACATTACGCATTTTGAAGAAGACTTAGATGCCTTTAAACTAGCCTTTGCTAAGAACTATAACTCAGCTTCGACTAACTTTGGCAAAGCAATCGATGAAATCGACAAGGCCATCAAACGCATGGAAGAGGTTAAGAAGTTCCTAACCACATCCGAAAACCAACTCCGCCTCGCTAACAACAAGTTGGAAGATGTTTCGGTCAAAAAATTGACCCGTAAAAATCCAACCATGAAAGCGAAATTTGAAGCATTGAAGGGGGAGTAGCCTTAAATATGAAATAACTTTAAAATAGTCGTATGTCTACATTAAATATTTACAACTTTATGTTCAGGAAGCGAAGAAATATTTAGAAGGAGAAAACTGATATAAGTTCTTACCGTACGTCACCTATGTGAAGGAGCATAATCAGGTTAATAAGATTATGCAACAGTTAAAATTACTAACGAGACGGGATTGTCAAAGGTATATCATGGAGAACAGTTTTTAAAAGCGATAGTTGCTACAGTTTTTGTTATTGGTGCTTTAATTTATGGTGTTACATTTAGTGCATTTACATTTGGCTTTGGAGTCTTGATAGCGATTCTAGTAATTGCGATCGACTTCTTATATTTAAGTTCTACAATGGAGGATAATGGTGAAAGAGATTTTAAATAACTATTCGTTGAAAATATCTAGATTTGAAATTCCCAAATTATATAGTTTGACAAAAATAGTATACATTTGCTTAATTCCTATAGTTTGCCTATCATTTATAGGCATGGTTGTTGAATTATTTAAAGGTGGGGAAATGAATTTTATGAAATTCATTACTTATACGGTAGTATGTTTTGGGTTTGAGACATTGATTTCATTAAACAATAAACTGGTTAAATTAGCTGTAGACAATATCTTTTTGACAGATATTAATTTCGACAAGCACATAAGTTATTATCGTTATGTAGCTGAACACTCGGTTAAGTCACAACAGCTGTTCAATAATGCAAATTGTTTACTAGCTATTGCCCAATCGCTATACTACCAAGGAAAGTTTGAAGAAACACTTGATAATTTGGAACGAATAAATTTTGAGGGTAAAAATTTTAATAAGAAATTTGAAATCGAATTATCCACAACTTACTTTAAGATTCTTTCACTTATCCATGATGATAGAGTAGAAGAAATTTCGAACCAAATCGATATGTTAGCTACATTAAAAGTTCGAACAAATTCTCAGGTTGCTAGGAAGACGAATGTAATAAACATAATAAAAGCTATAGAGGATATTGTTTTAAAGAAAAAATCAAACGACTACTTTGACATTACTGAACCTGAAAATAAGTTAGCTCGAATCATGTTCTCTTATTACGGCGCTCTTAATGCTCAGCTAAAAGGAGATGAAGCTCGTGCCCGTAGTTTGTTTGAAAGTATTGTCCATGAAAATCCAGAACTCTTTTATGTTCAGGAAGCGAAGAAATATTTAGAATTAGTGAAATGAGAGTAATATATGAAATTAGTAAAAAAAATAGTAAGTAGGGCGACAGAAAACACTCTTTTACAACTTGATAGGGTTATTCTAATTTGCTCAATTATTGGACTTGTTTTGGATGTGATGGCAGTATGCTTAGTATTTCAAAGCAATTTGGAAATATTGGGATTCATATTATTAGTTATTGTCTTTTTAGTTCTCGGCTTTGTATTTTATTTAAGATTTGTATCTAGAAAAGTTATTGTTCTAGTGTTACACGATTCTATTGATCTTAAGCTCTATGTAGACATGTTAAGAGTTCAATCAGAAAAATCTATTAAGCCCTTTAGGGCAACATATCGTGAGAATTACCAAATTATCCAAGGTCGAGTGGCTTATTTAAAAGGAGATTTTCAAGCTGCCAAGGAAAATATGTCCAAATATGATTTGAAAAAAATTTGGAAGAGATTCAGAACCCCTGCGTTTTTAATATCAAGCTTTGAACTATTAACAGTTTCCATTCATCTTCAAGATGCGCAAGATATTGCTTTCTTTGAGGAACAATTGTCCAAGGCACCAGATTTTAAAGGAGGCAAAGCTAAACTTGTTGCTCAAGCCCAAGCCATAAAAGATATTGTGTTCAATAAAGAAGTGAACGACTACTTCGACATTACTGAACCAGAAAGTAAGTTAGCTCGAATCATGTTTTCTTATTATGGAGCTCTCAATGCCCAGCTAAAAGGAGATGAAGCTCATGCCCGAAGTTTGTTTGAAAGCATTGCCCATGAAAATCCAGAACTCTTTTATGTTCAGGAAGCTAGGAAGTATTTAGAAAAATGAGCTGATATAGTTTTAAAATCTGTCTAAGATAGAATATGTTGATGTAAAGTGAAAAGGGAATTAGAAAGCAAAAATGAACGGTATTATCAACTTAAAAAAAGAAGCGGGTATGACTTCGCATGATGCGGTTTTTAAGCTGCGTAAGATTTTGGGAACCAAGAAAATTGGTCATGGTGGGACCTTGGATCCGGATGTGGTGGGTGTTTTGCCCATTGCAGTTGGCAAGGCAACACGCATGGTCGAGTTCATGCAGGATGAGGGTAAGGTCTATGAGGGGGAAATCACTCTAGGCTATTCAACGACAACTGAGGATGCCAGTGGAGAAGTGGTCGCAGAGACACCTGTTTTATCGCCCTTGGATGAAAAGCTTGTCGATGAAGTGATTGCGAGCTTGACAGGGCCTATTACCCAGATTCCGCCTATGTATTCAGCTGTTAAGGTCAATGGTCGCAAGCTCTATGAGTATGCGCGTGCTGGTCAGGAAGTGGAGCGTCCAGAACGTCAGGTGACCATTTATCAATTTGATCGAACAAGTCCGATTTCTTATGAGGGTTATCTTGCACGCTTCACTTTTCGTGTTAAATGCAGTAAGGGAACCTATATCCGTACCTTGTCGGTTGACTTGGGAGACAAGCTTGGTTATGCGGCTCATATGTCACATCTGACTCGAACTAGTGCAGCTGGTTTGCAACTAGAAGATGCTCTTACATTGGAAGAAATTGCTGAAAAAGTAGAGGCTGGTCAACTGGACTTTCTTCATCCTCTAGAGATTGGGACAGGAGACCTTGTCAAAGTTTTCCTAACTCTAGAAGAGGCTACAGAAGTACGCTTTGGTCGTTTTATCGAACTCAACCAAACAGACCAAGAATTGGCGGCCTTTGAAGATGACAAATTGCTAGCCATTCTAGAAAAACGGGACAATCTCTACAAGCCAAGGAAGGTTTTTATCTAATCTAACCGGAGTGTGGGGATGGAAATGTTTTCCCTAGACTATCCAAACCAGACTATAAATTTTGTAAAAAATGTGATAGAATAGACGACGGATAAAAAAACGGAGGATAGCATGCAAAATAGACCAATCATTATCGGAGTGACAGGTGGTTCTGGTGGAGGTAAGACCAGTGTTTCAAGAGCCATTTTATCGCATTTCCCTTATGAAAAGATTTCCATGATTGAGCATGATTCATACTACAAGGATCAGTCTCATTTGACCTTTGAAGAGCGTGTCAAAACCAACTACGACCATCCTTTTGCCTTTGATACAGACTTGATGATTGAGCAGATTAAGGAATTGTTGGCAGGGCGTCCGGTGGACATCCCGACTTATGACTATACAGAGCATACACGGAGTAGCAAGACTTATCGTCAGGAGCCTCAAGATGTCTTTATCGTTGAGGGAATTTTGGTCTTGGAGGACAAGCGCCTGCGCGATTTGATGGATATCAAAATTTTTGTGGATACGGATGATGATGTGCGCATTATTCGTCGTATCAAGCGTGATATGGAAGAGCGTGGCCGTAGCCTTGATAGCGTTATTGACCAGTATTTAGGTGTGGTCAAACCAATGTACCACCAGTTTATCGAGCCAACTAAGCGTTATGCTGATATCGTCATTCCTGAAGGGGTCAGCAATACCGTGGCTATTGATCTGTTGACAACCAAGATTGCAAAGATTTTGGAAGAAGCTCGAAACAGTAAATAATCAGATGAGGAGGCTTGCCTCCTTTTTTATTTTTCCCTCATAATGGTACATAAATGGAGATTTTTAGGCATATTTTTGGTATAATAATACCCATGAAAGAGCAAGAAAATGAATAGTAGGTGGAGATGGAAAAGTATTTATCGGTAACAACTTTGACCAAGTATCTGAAAATGAAATTCGATAAAGACCCTTACTTGGAACGGGTCTATTTAACTGGTCAAGTTTCCAATTTTCGTAAACGACCTACTCACCAATATTTCTCCCTAAAAGATGACCATGCAGTTATTCAAGCGACCATCTGGTCTGGAATTTATCAGAAATTAGGCTTCGACCTGGAAGAAGGGATGAAAATCAATGTGATTGGGCGTGTGCAGGTCTATGAACCTAGTGGTAGCTACTCCATCATCATTGAAAAGGCAGAGCCTGATGGGGTTGGGGCGCTTGCGATTCAGTTTGAACAACTCAAGAAAAAATTGACAGAAGAAGGCCTGTTTCAAGAACGCTTCAAGCAACCTCTGCCCCAATTTTCTAAGAGAATTGGTGTAGTAACCAGTCGCAGTGGAGCCGTTATTCGAGATATTATCACGACCGTCAGCAGGCGCTTTCCAGGTGTAGATATCCTTCTTTATCCGACTAAGGTTCAAGGAGATGGAGCAGCAGAAAAAATTGCTCGAAATATTGCGCGTGCCAATCAACGGGACGATTTGGATTTGCTGATTATTGGTCGTGGTGGAGGTTCTATCGAGGATCTTTGGGCCTTTAACGAAGAAATCGTGGTACGAGCGATTTTTGAATCTCGTTTACCAGTTATCTCTAGTGTGGGGCATGAGACGGATGTGACCTTGGCAGATTTTGTGGCAGATCGCCGCGCTGCGACGCCAACAGCTGCAGCTGAACTAGCAACACCTGTGACCAAGTTGGATCTATTAGCTCATTTGCAAAATCAGGAAAAACGGATGGCAACAGCAGTCCGAAATGTCCTATCTAAGAAACAAGAATCTTTAAAAAAATGTAGTCAGTCAGTCATCTTTAGACAGCCAGAGCGCTTGTATGATGGCTATTTGCAACGCTTGGATCAACTGCAACTGCGCTTAAAACAAAGTTTGCGAACACTGATTTCTGATAACAAACAGATAGTACAAGCAAGGACGCATCGACTGGTACAATTATCACCTGTTACCAAAATTCAACGTTATCAAGACCGTTTAGGCCAGTTGGACAAGCTCCTACGTAGCCAAATGGCGCTGGTTTATGATGCCAAGGTTGCTGAAGTCAAGAGATTATCAGAAGCCTTGCTCATGTTGGATACCAGTCGAATCGTGGCGCGTGGTTATGCTATTGTCAAAAAAGAAGAGTCCGTTGTAGATTCGGTTGAGAGTTTGAAGAAAAAAGACCAAGTGACGCTTTTGATGCGAGATGGTCGAGTAGAATTAGAGGTTAAAGATGTCAAAACAAAAGAAATTTGAGGAAAATCTAGCAGAACTGGAAACCATTGTCCAAAGTTTGGAAAATGGTGAAATTGCTCTAGAAGATGCGATTGCCGCCTTTCAAAAGGGTATGGTCTTGTCAAAAGAGCTCCAAGCGACGCTGGACAAGGCTGAAAAGACCTTGGTCAAGGTTATGCAAGAAGACGGAACAGAAAGTGATTTTGAATGAAAAAGCAAGAAAAATTAGCTCTTGTCGAGTCGGCCTTGGAAGACTTTTATGGAGACCAGCAGTTTGCCTCTAGTTTGCGAGAGTCTGTTCTCTATTCCATTCATGCTGGTGGCAAGCGTATTCGACCCTTTCTCTTGTTAGAAGTCCTGGAAGCCTTGCAGGTCGCTATTAAACCTGCTCACGCACAGGTTGCTGCGGCCTTGGAAATGATTCATACAGGGAGCTTGATTCACGATGATCTTCCAGCTATGGATAATGATGATTACCGTCGGGGACGATTGACCAATCATAAGAAATTTGGAGAAGCAATGGCAATTTTGGCAGGAGATGCTTTATTCCTAGATCCCTATGCCTTGATTGCGCAGGCAGATTTGCCAAGTCAGATCAAGGTAGACTTGATTGCCAACTTATCCCTTGCTTCAGGAAGTCTGGGCATGGTTGCAGGTCAGGTTTTGGACATGGAAGGTGAACACCAGCATTTGTCTTTGGAAGAACTCCAGACCATTCATGCTAATAAGACCGGAAAACTACTAGCCTATCCCTTCCAAGCTGCAGCCATTATAGCTGAATTGGTACCTGAGATGCAGGCAAAACTTAAAACTGTAGGTGAATTGATTGGGCTTGCTTTTCAAGTTCGAGATGACGTACTGGATGTGACCGCTAGTTTTGAGGAAATCGGCAAGACACCTCAAAAGGACCTACAGGCAGAAAAATCAACCTATCCAGCCTTGTTGGGTTTGGAAAAGGCAATTGACTTTTGTAACCAAACCTTGGATCAAGCTAATGCCAAATTAGAAGAAATTGCCCAGCAGATTTCCTTTGAAACAGAATCGATTGTAAAAGTAGTAGAAAGTTTGAGAATCAATGGCTAAGGAAAGAGTGGATGTACTAGCTTATAAACAGGGCTTGTTTGAAACGAGAGAGCAGGCCAAACGTGGTGTAATGGCTGGCCTAGTCGTAGCAGTCCTTAATGGAGAACGGTTTGACAAGCCAGGAGAGAAAATTCCAGATGACACCGAGCTAAAACTCAAGGGGGAGAAACTCAAGTATGTTAGCCGTGGTGGTTTGAAACTGGAGAAGGCCTTGCAGGTCTTTGATTTGTCGGTGGATGGCGCGACTACGATTGATATCGGTGCCTCTACTGGAGGTTTTACCGATGTCATGTTGCAGAATGGTGCTGAGTTAGTCTTTGCAGTTGATGTTGGTACCAATCAGTTGGCTTGGAAATTACGCCAAGACCCACGAGTGGTCAGCATGGAGCAGTTCAATTTTCGCTATGCTGAAAAGACTGATTTCGAAAAGGAACCGAGCTTTGCCAGTATTGATGTGAGTTTTATTTCTCTCAGTCTGATTCTGCCAGCCTTGCACAGAGTCTTGGCTGATCACGGTCAGGTTGTGGCTCTGGTTAAGCCTCAGTTTGAGGCAGGACGTGAGCAGATTGGAAAAAATGGAATTATTCGAGATGCTAAGGTTCACCAAAATGTCCTTGAATCTGTCACAGCTATGGCAGTAGAGGAAGGTTTTTCAGTCCTTGGTTTGGATTTTTCTCCCATCCAAGGTGGTCATGGCAATATTGAGTTTTTAGCGTATTTGAAAAAAGAAGAGTCAGCAAGCAATCAGGTTCTTGCTGAAATTGAAGAAGTAGTAGAGAGGGCGCATAGTCAATTTAAAAATGAATAAAAAAGAGAGACTTGAAAAAATTAGACGATTTGTGACAGATTATCAAATCGGTACGCAAGAAGAAATTGTAGAACATTTGAAAGAGGCAGGCATCACTGCCACTCAAGCAACGGTATCACGGGATATCAAAGAGCTAGGCATTGTCAAAATTCCTTTGAGAGATAACACCTATGTCTACGAATTGCCAAAATCAATCGTAAAAAGTTTGCAACTGGCTGAAGATAATATTGAGTCAGCTGAATTGATGGATAAGATGATTAATCTCCAAGTTATTCCAGGAAATACGGCTTTTGTAAAAGCTCAGTTAATCGAGACTTTTTCGGACAAGATTTTTAGCTGTTTGGCGGATGATAGCTCGATTTTAGTCATTGCTAGAAGTGAAAGTCTAGCAGAGGAAATCTTTGAACAAGTAAATAATTGGTAGGTCTATATGTTACTTGAAATTTCGATAAAAAACTTTGCCATTATTGAGGCTATTTCCCTCAATTTTGAAAAGGGGATGACTGTCCTGACTGGTGAAACGGGTGCAGGGAAGTCGATTATCATTGATGCTATGAATATGATGTTGGGAGCTCGTGCGATGACAGATGTTATTCGTCATGGTGCGCCAAAGGCAGAGATTGAGGGGCTTTTCTCAGTTGAGAATAGTCGCCTTTTACAGGAAATTTTTGATGAGCAAGGTTTGGAAATGGGTGATGAGATTATCATCCGTCGGGAAATTCTGCAAAATGGTCGGAGTATCAGCCGTGTCAATGGCCAGATGGTTAATCTGTCTGTTTTGCGTGCTATTGGGCAACATCTGGTGGATATACATGGTCAGCATGACCAAGAAGAGTTAATGCGTCCCCAACTTCATATCCAGATGTTGGATGAATTCGGTGACGCAGCATTTTGGGCATTGAAAGAAACCTATCAAACGAGTTTTGATGCTTATCGAAAAATGCGCAAGCAGGTTCTGGAAGTCAAGAAAAACCAACAGGAACACAAGGCTCGTATTGAAATGTTGGAATTTCAAATGGCAGAGATTGAGGCAGCAAACTTGCAAGCTGGAGAAGACCTGGCTCTCAATCAAGAGCGTGATAAACTGCTCAATCATAAAAATATTGCGGATACGCTGACCAATGCCTATAGTATGTTGGACAATGAAGATTTTTCAAGTCTAGCTAATGTTCGTTCGGCCATGAATGACATGGAAAGTGTTGAAGAGTATGACCCTGAGTACCGTGAAATTTCAAGTTCTCTGTCTGAGACCTACTATGTCTTAGAAGATATTAGCAAGCGTCTGGAAGCTATTATTGAGGACCTTGATTTTGATGGCAATCGTCTTATGCAGGTTGAGAACCGCTTGGACCTCCTTCATACCATTACTCGTAAATATGGTGGGACTGTAGACGATGTCTTGCTTTACTTTGCTAAGATTACGGAAGAATACAATCTCTTGACAGGTAATAACCTTTCGTCTGAGGACATGGAAGCAGAGCTCAAGAAATTGGAAGTCAATCTTGTTGATTTGGCAGGTCAGCTTGCATCTGCTCGTCATGATTTGGCCCAGCAGCTAGAAGCAGAGATTAAACAAGAACTGCAAGACCTCTATATGGAAAAAGCCCAGTTTCAGGTTCGTTTTAGCAAGGGCAAATTCAGTCGTGAGGGAAATGAAATGGTCGAGTTTTACATTTCAACCAACCCTGGCGAAGACTTTAAACCCTTGGTTAAGGTTGCGTCTGGTGGGGAATTATCTCGTCTCATGCTAGCCATTAAGTCTGCCTTTTCACGTAAAGAAGGCAAGACCAGCATTGTCTTTGATGAGGTGGACACAGGAGTTTCAGGCCGTGTAGCTCAGGCTATTGCACAGAAGATTCACAAGATTGGCCAACATGGTCAGGTTCTAGCTATCTCCCACTTGCCACAAGTGATTGCGATTGCGGATTATCAATTCTTTATTGAGAAGATTAGTAATGACCATTCAACAGTTTCGACTGTTCGTCTCTTGACGATTGAAGAGCGAGTCGAGGAAGTTGCTAAGATGTTGGCAGGTGATGATGTGACGGAAGCAGCCCTGACGCAAGCCAGAGAATTGTTGAGAAACAGGGAGAAATAAGATGACAGACTATTATGTAATTGGAGATGTTCACGGAAAAGCTGGGATGCTGGAAGACCTTCTCAAAACATGGAATGGTCAGACCCAGTTGCTCTTTCTAGGGGACTTGATTGACCGTGGTGAAGATAGTTGCCGTGTCCTAGAGATGGTTAAGGACTTGGTCGATAATCAAGGGGCAATCTGTTTGTCAGGAAACCACGAGTATATGTTTTTGACTTGGCTAGATGACCCAGAAGAAAGTTATGACCATTATCGTCGCAATGGTGGAGATACAACCATTAACTCTATCCTAGGTCGTCCCTTGGATGCACCGGTTGATGGAGTAGAAGATGCCAAGCGTGTTGCTACTGAAGCAGCAGACTTGGTCGAATTTATTCGTCAAATGCCTTTTGTGGTAGAGACAGATAAGTATATCTTTGTTCATGCAGGTATTGATTTGACCTTGGACGACTGGCATGAGACCACAGATTATAAAAAAGTCTGGCTTAGAAAACCATTCCACGAAGCCGAAAATCATACTGGAAAAACCATTGTCTTCGGACATACACCTGTTTATGGCTTGTTGAAGCAAGAGCGTGGTACTGCTGAGCTTTGGACTACAGAAGATGGCAAGGTTGGGATGGACGGAGGAGCTGTTTATGGTGGTGTCCTTCATGGAATTGTCTTTACAGACCAAGGAATGACAGAACACCACTTTATCGAAAATGACGGCTTTGTTGCTGAAGATTAGTACTCCTAGCAGGGTATGGTCTTGTCAAAATGTCAAAAACAATTTATAATAAATAGATACCCTGAAAGGAAGAGAATCATGAACTTAGAAGAACTGAAAAAACGACAGGAGAAGATCCGTAACTTCTCTATTATCGCCCATATTGACCACGGGAAATCAACTCTAGCAGACCGCATTTTGGAAAAGACTGAGACCGTTTCAAGCCGTGAAATGCAGGCCCAGCTTTTGGATAGCATGGATTTAGAACGGGAACGTGGGATTACCATTAAGTTGAATGCCATTGAGTTGAATTATACTGCAAAAGATGGGGAAACTTATATTTTCCACTTGATTGACACGCCGGGGCACGTAGACTTTACCTATGAAGTTTCACGTTCGCTCGCTGCTTGTGAGGGAGCGATTTTGGTGGTCGATGCTGCCCAAGGGATTGAGGCTCAAACCCTTGCCAACGTTTATTTGGCCTTGGATAATGATTTGGAAATCATGCCAGTCATTAACAAGATTGATCTGCCAGCTGCAGATCCTGAGCGCGTGCGTACAGAGATTGAAGATGTCATTGGTTTGGATGCCAGTGAAGCAGTATTGGCTTCTGCCAAGGCTGGTATTGGTATCGAAGAAATTCTCGAGCAAATCGTGGAAAAAGTGCCAGCACCAACGGGTGATGTGACAGCGCCACTTAAGGCCTTGATTTTCGACTCTGTTTACGATGCCTACCGTGGGGTTATCCTCCAAGTGCGTGTCATGGATGGTGTGGTCAAACCTGGCGATAAGATTCAGCTTATGAGCAATGGCAAGACCTTTGATGTGACAGAAGTTGGTATTTTTACTCCGAAAGCAGTTGGTCGTGATTTCCTTGCGACTGGGGACGTTGGTTATATTGCGGCTTCTATCAAGACGGTTCAAGACACTCGTGTGGGTGATACAGTTACCTTGGCAACTAATCCTGCGGCTGAGCCATTACATGGCTACAAGCAGATGAATCCCATGGTCTTTGCGGGTCTCTACCCAATCGAATCAAACAAGTACAATGACCTACGTGAAGCCCTTGAAAAATTGCAACTGAATGATGCTAGTCTTCAGTTTGAACCAGAAACATCTCAGGCACTTGGATTTGGTTTCCGTTGTGGATTTCTTGGACTTCTCCATATGGATGTTATCCAAGAACGTTTGGAACGTGAGTTCAACATCGACCTCATCATGACAGCTCCATCTGTTATCTATAAGGTTAATTTGACCGATGGTGAGTCTATGGATGTGTCGAATCCATCTGAGTTCCCAGACCCAACCAAGATTGCGACCATTGAAGAGCCATATGTTAAAGCGCAAATCATGGTACCACAGGAGTTCGTAGGAGCAGTGATGGAGCTAGCTCAGCGTAAGCGTGGGGACTTTGTGACTATGGATTATATCGATGATAACCGTGTTAATGTCATCTATCAAATTCCACTTGCTGAAATCGTCTTTGACTTCTTTGATAAGCTTAAGTCTTCTACACGTGGTTATGCAAGCTTTGACTACGAATTGTCAGAGTATCGCCCATCTAAGCTGGTCAAAATGGACATCCTTCTCAATGGAGACAAGGTGGATGCCCTTAGCTTTATCGTTCACAAGGATTTTGCCTACGAACGTGGAAAACTCATCGTTGATAAACTTAAGAAAATCATCCCTCGTCAACAATTTGAAGTTCCAATCCAAGCAGCAATTGGACATAAGATTGTAGCTCGTACTGATATCAAGGCACTTCGTAAGAACGTACTTGCTAAATGTTATGGTGGTGACGTTTCTCGTAAACGTAAACTCCTTGAAAAACAAAAAGCTGGTAAGAAACGCATGAAAGCTATCGGATCAGTAGAAGTCCCACAAGAAGCCTTCCTCAGCGTGTTGAGCATGGATGAGGAGTAAATTTTATTATTTATAGAACATTAATATAAGAAGAGAATATTGAAACGGGCTTAAATAGGCCTGTTTTTTTACATTTAGAATAGGATTAAATCGTTTAAAGTGTTTGTTTTAAATGTTTGTTTTAAAGATATAAATAAAAATAAACAAAATAATCAAAAAAATATTGACAACGATTTCATATAGTGTTATAATTATAGCATAAAGTTAATGGAAAGAAGGGAAAACCTTATGGGATTAGATCATTTCTTTGACAAAAACCTTGTGTTTTGCTTAGAAGCGAATAATCAAGAACAACTCTTTGATCAGGTTGCAACTTTATTGGAAGAACGACAAATCGTAACTCCAACCTATCGTGAAGCCTTGATCACGCGTGAAAAGTCATTTCCAACTGGCCTAGATATGGAATTCTTAGGTAAGGATTTGCCGAATGTGGCTATTCCTCACACAGATATTGTTCATAATCTAGCCGAAAAAGTTGTGGTCGTTCGATTAGAAAAACCAGTGACTTTTCACAATATGATTGCGCCAGATAAGGAAGTAGAAGTATCCTTGCTCTTCTTTATCATTAATAACTCAAGTTCAAGTCAAACGAACATTCTTGCTCAGTTGATGGACTTCTTTACTGGAAATGGTCATCTTGAAGACCTATCAAAAATTTCTGAACCTGAAGCCCTCTATACTTATATAGCTGAAGCAACTGCATAATTTTGTCTATTAAAAATATTAAATCGGAGGAAATCCATATGATTAAAATTCTAGCTGCCTGCGGTGCAGGTGTTAACTCAAGCCACCAAATTAAAAGTGCTCTTGAAGAAGAACTTTCAAACCGTGGTTACGATGTTCACTGTGATGCGGTAATGGTCAAAGACGTTAACGAAGACCTTATCAAAGGTTATGACATCTTTACACCAATTGCTGCGACAGACCTTGGTTTTGACCCAGGTATTCCAGTTATCGAAGCTGGACCAATCTTATTCCGTATCCCAGCTATGAGTGCTCCAGTATTTGACAATATTGAAGCAGCTATCAAAGAACACGGATTAAGCTAATTTTAATTTGTTAACATTCATATAACTATAAAAAGGGAGGAACTATTATGGATGTCATTATCGAACTAGCCAATAAGCTGTTCAAACCTATCTTGGATATGGGTGGACCAATCATCATGCTGATCATTTTGACAGTATTGGCTCTACTATTTGGAGTGAAATTCTCCAAAGCGCTTGAAGGTGGTATTAAACTTGCCATCGCTCTTACTGGTATCGGTGCTATCATCGGTATGCTAAATGGTGCTTTTTCAGCATCACTTGCAAAATTTGTTGAAAATACTGGTATTCAATTGAACATCACTGACGTTGGTTGGGCACCACTTGCTACAATCACTTGGGGATCTGCTTGGACACTTTACTTCTTGCTTATCATGTTGATTGTCAACGTAGTGATGCTTGCTATGAAGAAAACTGATACACTTGACGTCGATATCTTCGATATCTGGCACTTGTCTATCACAGGTCTTTTGATTAAATGGTATGCTGATAACAATGGAGTTAGTCAAGGGGTTTCTCTCTTCATTGCAACTGCAGCAGTTGTCCTTGTAGGTGTTCTTAAAATCATCAACTCTGACTTGATGAAACCTACATTTGATGACTTGCTTAACGCTCCAAGTTCATCACCAATGACTTCAACTCACATGAACTACATGATGAACCCAGTTATCATGGTTTTGGATAAGATTTTTGAAAAATTCTTCCCAGGTCTTGATAAATATGACTTTGATGCTGCTAAATTGAACAAGAAAATCGGTTTCTGGGGATCTAAATTCTTCATCGGTTTCATCCTTGGTATCGTTATCGGTTTGATGGGTACTCCACATCCTGTTGAAGGACTTAAAGATGCTGCAGACTGGCAAGAAGTTATCAAAGGTTGGTTGTCTCTTGGTTTGACAGCCGGTGTAGCTTTGGAACTCTTCTCACTAATCGGTTCTTGGTTCATCGCTGCCGTAGAACCACTTTCACAAGGTATTACAAACGTTGCTACTAAACGTTTGGAAGGACGTAAGTTTAACATTGGTCTTGACTGGCCATTCATCGCTGGTCGTGCTGAAATCTGGGCTTGTGCTAACGTACTTGCACCAATCATGTTGGTTGAAGCTGTGCTTCTTTCAAAAGTCGGAAATGGTATCTTGCCACTCGCAGGTATTATCGCTATGGGTGTTACTCCAGCTCTCTTGGTTGTAACACGTGGTAAATTGCTCCGTATGATTATCTTCGGAACACTCTTGTTGCCACTCTTCCTTCTTTCAGGTACACTTATCGCACCATTTGCAACAGAACTTGCTAAAGGTGTAGGTGCCTTCCCAGAAGGTGTAAGCCAAACTCAATTGATTACTCACTCAACTCTTGAAGGACCAATCGAAAAACTTCTTGGTTGGACAATTGGTAACACTACAACAGGTGATATCAAAGCAATCCTTGGTGCTGTAGTCTTCCTTGTATTCTATATCGGTATCTTTGCTTGGTACAGAAAACAAATGATCAAACGTAACGAAGAGTACGCAGCAAAAGCAAAATAATGCACTCCTATAAAATGTAAATTCTTGAAACTAGGTTGTCATACCGTTTAGGAGTGACAGCCTAGTTTTGTATAAATTATCAAGAAATCGGAGAAAATAATGGTAATTGAATTAAAATCAGAACAATTAAGAGTTGAATTTAACAGTTTTGGCGGGGCTCTTTCTTCTATAAAAGATGCTGAGGGACTTGAGTATTTGTGGCAAGGGGATGCCACTTATTGGAGTGGACAAGCTCCTGTTCTCTTCCCCATTTGTGGTTCATTGAGAGAAGATACAGCATTTTATATAGATGAGAAGGGGCAAGAAATCAAAGGAAACATTCCTCGTCATGGTTTGGTTCGTAAGAAAGAATTTGAATTAGTTGAACAGACAGATAATAGTGTAACTTTTGCAATTGAAGACGATGATAATAGCTATCAAAACTATCCCTATCATTTCCGTTTAGAGATCACTTATATCCTCACTGGAAAGACAGTACGGACTCAATACAAGATAGTCAATAAAGAAACTAGCAGGATCATGCCTTACTTTATCGGTGGACATCCAGGATTTAATTGTCCTCTACTGGATGATGAAGTCTATGAAGATTATTATCTAGAGTTTGAGAAAGAAGAGACTTGCTCTGTTCCACGTCCTTTCCCAGAAACAGGTATGTTGGATTTTCAAGATAGAAGTCCATGGCTAGAGGGTCAAAAAGAATTAGATCTTAATTATGATCTTTTCAGTACAGATGCAGTTACTTTAGATGAATTGCAATCTAGAACAATTGCCCTTCGTTCCCGCAAACATGATAAGGGATTGAAAGTGCACTTTGAAGAGTTTCCAAACCTCATTATCTGGTCAACTTTGAATAAGGGGCCTTTCATTGCTTTTGAACCATGGTCTGGCTTGTCAACATCCCTTGAAGAAGGAGATCATCTAGAAGATAAGAAGAATGTTCGTCTTCTAGAACCTGGTCAAGTGGATCAACTTGGCTTTGATATCGAAATTTTTTAGTTAAAAAAACACAAAAACAAACATTAACTGTTGACTTTTTCAGGAAATAGGAGTATATTATGTTTGTAAGCAACAAATGATGTTTGTAACAAACAAATAATCGTTTGTTATATTCTCTTTCGCGAAGAAAGATTATTTTTAGGAAACTGATTTCCTAAACTTGAATAAGGTGTTCTTCATCTCATTCAATTCAATTTGTCAATAAACTGCTGGAAAGTCTTTTGTAGGTAAACTGCTAACTATAAAAGGTTTTACTAGCCTAGAAAAAATAAAAAGGAGAAACAATATGGCTATTGTTATCGGTGCAGATGCTGCAGGTTTGAGATTGAAAGAAGTTGTGAAAGACTTCTTGGAAAAAGAAAACTTCCACGTTGTGGATGTTACAGCTGAAGGTCAAGACTTTGTTGATGTGACTCTTGCTGTCGCTGCAGAAGTAAACAAAGAAGAACAAAACCTTGGTATCGTGATTGATGCTTATGGAGCTGGTCCATTTATGGTCGCAACTAAAATCAAAGGAATGGTTGCTGCAGAAGTATCTGACGAACGTTCAGCTTATATGACTCGTGGTCACAACAACTCACGAATGATCACTATGGGTGCGCAACTTGTTGGTGATGAATTGGCTAAAAACATCGCTAAAGGATTTGTTAACGGTAAATACGATGGTGGACGTCACCAAATTCGTGTTGACATGTTGAACAAAATGTGCTAATTAGATTACAGTAAGAAAGGTAAGTTAAAAATGAGAATTGCAATTGGATGTGACCACATCGTAACAGATGAAAAAATGGCGGTTTCAGAATTTTTGAAATCAAAAGGATATGAAGTTATTGACTTCGGTACATATGACCATACACGTACTCACTACCCAATCTTTGGTAAAAAAGTAGGGGAAGCTGTAACTAGCGGTCAAGCTGATCTTGGAGTATGTATCTGTGGTACTGGTGTTGGTATCAACAACGCTGTAAATAAAGTTCCTGGTGTTCGTTCTGCCTTGGTTCGTGATATGACAACAGCCCTTTATGCTAAAGAACAATTGAACGCCAACGTTATCGGTTTTGGTGGTAAAATTACTGGTGAATTGCTCATGTGTGATATCATCGAAGCTTTCATCCATGCTGAATACAAACCAACTGAAGAAAACAAAAAATTGATTGCGAAAATTGAACATGTGGAAAGTCACAATGCTCATCAAGCTGACGCAAACTTCTTTACAGAATTCCTTGAAAAATGGGATCGCGGAGAATACCACGACTAAGAGGTGACCTATGATTTTAACAGTCACAATGAACCCATCCATTGATATTTCCTATCCTTTGGATGAGTTGAAGATTGATACTGTCAATCGTGTGGTGGATGTAACCAAAACGGCTGGTGGTAAGGGTCTCAATGTTACTCGCGTACTTTCAGAATTTGGAGATTCTGTTCTTGCTACTGGTTTAGTGGGTGGCAAACTTGGTGAGTTTTTGGTTGAACATATCGATGATCAAGTAAAGAAAGGTTTCTTCTCAATTCAGGGAGAAACTCGGAACTGTATTGCTATTCTCCACGGAGACAACCAAACAGAAGTTCTTGAAAAAGGTCCAGAGGTTTTGGAACAAGAAGGTCAAGACTTTTTGGAACATTTCAAAAATCTTCTGGAGTCAGTTGAAGTAGTAGCCATCTCAGGTAGTCTGCCAGCTGGTCTTCCAGTTGATTACTATGCGAGCTTGGTAGCACTTGCTAATCAAGCTGGCAAGCCTGTTGTCTTGGACTGTTCAGGTGCGGCACTTCAGGCGGTTCTTGAATCACCACATAAACCAACAGTCATCAAACCAAATAATGAGGAATTGTCTCAGCTTCTAGGTAGAGAAGTTTCTGAGGATTTGGATGAATTAAAAGAGGTCCTTCAAGAACCTTTGTTTGCAGGGATTGAATGGATTATCGTTTCACTTGGTGCTAACGGTGCCTTTGCCAAACATGGTGATATTTTCTACAAGGTAGATATTCCTAGAATTCAGGTAGTAAATCCTGTTGGATCTGGAGATTCTACTGTAGCAGGGATTTCTTCAGGACTTCTTCATAAAGAATCGGATGCAGAATTACTCATCAAGGCAAATGTCCTTGGTATGCTCAATGCTCAAGAAAAAATGACTGGTCATGTCAACATGGCCAACTATCAAGCTCTATATGATCAATTAATAGTAAAAGAGGTATAAAATGGCTTTAACAGAACAAAAACGTGCACGCTTAGAAAAACTTTCTGATGAAAAAGGTATCATCTCAGCTCTTGCTTTTGACCAACGTGGTGCTTTGAAGCGCCTCATGGCTCAACACCAAACAGAAGAACCAACTGTGGCTCAAATGGAAGAACTTAAAGTTTTGGTAGCAGATGAATTGACCAAATACGCTTCATCTATGCTTCTTGACCCTGAGTATGGACTTCCAGCAACTAAAGCTCTTGATGAAAAAGCTGGTCTTCTCCTTGCTTATGAAAAAACAGGTTATGACACAACAAGCACAAAACGCTTGCCAGACTGCTTGGATGTTTGGTCTGCAAAACGTATTAAAGAGGAAGGTGCAGATGCAGTTAAATTCTTGCTTTACTATGACGTAGATAGCTCAGACGAACTCAACCAAGAAAAACAAGCTTATATCGAACGCATCGGTTCAGAGTGTGTGGCTGAAGATATCCCATTCTTCCTTGAAATCCTTGCTTACGATGAAAAAATTGCTGACGCAGGTTCTGTAGAATACGCTAAAGTAAAACCACACAAAGTTATTGGTGCTATGAAAGTCTTCTCAGACCCACGCTTTAACATTGATGTCTTGAAAGTAGAAGTTCCTGTTAACATTAAATATGTTGAAGGCTTCGCTGAAGGTGAAGTAGTTTATACACGTGAAGAAGCAGCAGCATTCTTCAAAGCACAAGATGAAGCAACTAACTTGCCATACATCTACTTGAGTGCTGGTGTATCAGCTAAACTTTTCCAAGATACTCTTGTATTTGCTCATGAATCAGGTGCAAACTTCAATGGAGTTCTTTGTGGCCGTGCAACTTGGGCTGGATCAGTTGAAGCTTACATCAAAGATGGTGAAGCAGCAGCTCGCGAATGGCTTCGCACAACTGGATTTGAAAACATTGACGAACTCAACAAAGTTCTTCAAACAACAGCGACTTCATGGAAAGAACGCGTGTAAGCAAGTCCTCCTAGATTAGGAACATGAATCTAAAAATTTTTAAAAAAAGTTGTATGTAAAGGTTTACAAAATAACTTACTTGTGCTATACTTAAATCACAAGTTAATACAAGGTGAGTGTTACTAAGTAATATTAGGCATGATCACGGATGAATTAGGAATCGACTGATTTTCTAGTTCATTTGTGGTCATTTTTTGTACTCATATACCTTTAAGATATAAAAGGAGGTTGACATGTATCGAATTCTAAATCCAATGAATCACAATGTCTCGCTTGTCAGAAATGATAAGGGAGAAGAGGTGATTGTAATTGGTAAGGGGATTGCATTTGGAAAGAAGAAGGGAGATTTGATTGCTGAAAATCAGGTTGAGAAAATCTTTCGGATGAAGACCGAAGAGTCCAGAGAAAACTTTATGGCTCTTCTCAAAGATGTTCCGCTTGATTTTATCACAGTGACTTATGAAATCATTGATAAGCTATCAAAGAAATATCACTATCCGATTCAAGAGTATCTCTATGTAACCTTGACAGATCATATTTACTGTTCTTATCAAGCTCTAGCACAAGGAAGGTACAAGGATAGTAATCTGCCAGATATTTCTGCTAAGTATCCTGTCGCTTTTCAAATCGCAAATGAAGCATTTGGAATTTATCGTCAAAAACTGACAGATAATTTTCCTGAGGACGAAATTATTCGGATTGCTTATCATTTCATTAATGCCGAAGGTGAAAATGAAGTGGAACTTGTGGAGTCGATTGATAAGAGGAAAGAAATTCTCAGGAATGTTGAAGAAGTTTTAAAAGATTACGCTATTCAACGTACAAAAGAGAATAATCATTTCTATGATCGCTTTATGATTCATTTGAATTATTTCTTGGATTATTTAGACAGATCTAGAGATGATAACCAATCACTTCTGGATATGGAAGACCATATTAAACAATCCTATCCAAAAGCGTTCGAAATTGGTTCCAAGATCTATGATGTGATTACGCAACATACGGGTCTTGATTTGTATAAAAGTGAACGAGTTTATCTAGTTCTACATATCCAACGTTTATTGTCATAAAAATTTATTTAAAACTATATAAGGAGAATTCTATCATGAATAGAGAAGAAGTAACATTGTTAGGTTTTGAAATCGTAGCCTATGCTGGCGACGCTCGTTCAAAACTATTGGAAGCCTTGAAGGCTGCTGAAGCTGGTGATTTTGCGAAAGCAGATAGCTTAGTCGAGGAAGCTGGTAGCTGTATCGCAGAGGCACACCATGCCCAAACAAGTCTATTGACTAAGGAAGCAGCTGGCGAGGATTTGGCTTATAGTGTAACCATGATGCACGGTCAAGATCACTTGATGACAACTATTTTGTTAAAAGATTTGATGCACCATTTAATTGAACTGTACAAGAGAGGAGTTAAATAATGAACAAACTAATTGCATTTATTGAGAAAGGAAAACCTTTCTTTGAGAAATTATCTCGTAATATCTATCTTCGTGCTATTCGTGATGGTTTCATTGCAGGTATGCCTGTTATTCTCTTCTCAAGTATCTTTATCTTAATCGCCTTTGTACCAAACTCATGGGGCTTCCAATGGTCTGATGAAGTAGTGGCTCTATTGATGAAACCTTATAGCTATTCAATGGGTATTCTCGCACTTTTGCTAGCTGGTACGACTGCTAAATCATTAACAGACTCTGTTAACCGTAGCATGGAAAAAACCAACCAAATCAACTATATGTCAACTCTATTAGCTGCTATTGTTGGATTATTGATGTTGGCAGCTGATCCAATTGAAGGTGGCTTTGCAACAGGATTCCTAGGAACAAAAGGTTTGCTTTCAGCCTTCCTAGCAGCCTTTGTGACTGTAGCAATCTATAAGGTTTGTGTTAAGAACAATGTCACTATTCGCATGCCTGACGAAGTTCCACCAAATATCTCACAAGTATTTAAAGATGTGATTCCATTCACTCTATCAGTGGTTTCTCTTTATGCTCTTGATTTACTAGCTCGTCATTTTGTTGGTGCAAGTGTGGCAGAATCAATCGGTAAATTCTTTGCTCCATTATTCTCTGCAGCTGATGGTTACCTAGGTATTACCATTATCTTTGGTGCCTTTGCCTTCTTCTGGTTTGTTGGTATCCATGGTCCATCTATCGTTGAACCAGCTATCGCAGCTATTACCTATGCCAATGCCGAAGTCAACTTGAACCTTCTCCAACAAGGTATGCACGCTGACAAGATTCTTACTTCTGGTACACAAATGTTTATCGTTACCATGGGTGGTACTGGTGCGACACTGGTTGTTCCATTCATGTTCATGTGGTTAACAAAATCAAAACGTAACCGTGCAATCGGACGTGCTTCAGTAGTTCCAACTTTCTTTGGTGTAAATGAACCAATCTTGTTTGGTGCACCGCTTGTTTTGAACCCAATCTTCTTCATTCCATTTATCTTTGCTCCAATTGCAAACGTATGGATCTTTAAGTTCTTTATCGAAACACTTGGCATGAACTCATTTACTGCCAACCTTCCATGGGTTACTCCTGGACCTTTGGGGATTGTCCTTGGAACAAACTTCCAGTTCTTATCATTCGCTCTTGCTGCCCTTCTAATTGTGGTTGACGTTGTCATTTACTATCCATTCCTTAAAGTTTATGATGAACAAATTCTTGAAGAAGAGCGTTCAGGTAAATCTAATGATGAATTGAAAGACAAAGTTGCTGCAAACTTCAACACTGCAAAAGCGGATGCTATTCTTGAAAAAGCGGGTGTAGAAGCAGCACAAAATAAAATCGCTGAAGAAACAAATGTCCTCGTTCTCTGTGCTGGTGGAGGTACAAGTGGTCTCCTTGCAAATGCTTTGAACAAGGCAGCTGCAGAATACAATGTTCCTGTGAAAGCAGCAGCAGGTGGCTATGGTGCTCACCGTGAAATGTTGCCAGAGTTTGATCTTGTTATCCTTGCCCCTCAAGTTGCTTCAAACTTTGAAGATATGAAAGCAGAAACAGATAAACTCGGTATTAAACTTGCCAAGACAGAAGGCGCTCAATACATCAAATTAACTCGTGATGGAAAAGGTGCTCTTGCATTTGTACAAGCTCAATTCGATTAACGATAGGGACTATAAAACAGTCTCCTATCGTTACGGAAATCGCTATGGCGAATTTCCTAATCGCCTTGTTAATTCGTCGGTAAAAAGATATTGTTTTTACCTCCTCATGTCACAATTCGGTGACTTGGTACAAGAAGTGAGATGGAGAAGGATGGCTCACTGACTCCTCTCCTCTCACTTTTACTTTATTTAAATTAAGAAATAGGTGAAAAAAATGACAAAAACATTACCAAAAGACTTTATTTTCGGTGGCGCTACAGCTGCTTATCAAGCAGAAGGTGCTACACATACTGATGGAAAAGGACCAGTTGCTTGGGATAAATATCTTGAAGATAACTACTGGTACACTGCAGAACCAGCCAGTGATTTTTACAATCGATATCCAGTTGACCTCAAACTAGCAGAAGAGTATGGTGTCAATGGTATTCGAATTTCTATTGCTTGGTCACGTATTTTCCCAACCGGTTACGGTCAAGTAAATCAGAAAGGTGTCGAGTTTTATCATAATCTATTTGCAGAGTGCCACAAACGTCATGTTGAGCCCTTTGTAACTCTTCATCACTTTGATACGCCAGAAGCTCTCCACTCAAATGGAGACTTCTTAAACCGTGAAAACATTGAACACTTTGTAGACTACGCGGCTTTCTGTTTTGAAGAATTCCCAGAAGTAAACTATTGGACAACCTTTAATGAAATTGGGCCAATAGGTGATGGTCAATACTTGGTTGGTAAATTCCCTCCAGGTATTCAGTACGACCTTGCTAAAGTTTTCCAATCGCACCACAATATGATGGTGTCTCATGCACGCGCTGTAAAACTATATAAAGATAAAGGATATAAAGGTGAAATTGGTGTTGTTCACGCTCTGCCAACCAAGTATCCTTTAGATCCTGAAAATCCTGCAGATGTTATTGCGGCAGAGTTGGAGGACATTATCCATAACAAATTTATCTTGGATGCAACTTATCTGGGTCACTACTCTGAAAAGACTCTGGCAGGGGTAGAGGCTATCTTGGCTGCCAATGGTGGTAGCTTAGATCTTCGTGAAGAAGATTTCGAAGTATTAGAAGCCGCAAAAGACTTGAATGACTTCCTTGGAATTAATTACTATATGAGTGACTGGATGGAAGCATTTGATGGAGAAACAGAAATCATCCATAATGGTAAAGGTGAAAAAGGAAGCTCTAAATACCAAATTAAAGGTGTTGGTCGTCGTGTAGCTCCTGACTATGTACCACGTACGGATTGGGATTGGATTATCTACCCTCAAGGTTTGTATGACCAAATCATGCGCGTGAAGAAAGATTATCCGAACTACAAGAAGATTTACATCACTGAAAATGGTCTTGGATATAAAGATGAGTTCGTTGATAACACTGTTTACGATGATGGAAGAATTGATTATGTGAAACAACACTTGGAAGTATTATCTGATGCTATTGCAGATGGAGCTAATGTAAAAGGTTACTTTATTTGGTCATTGATGGATGTCTTCTCATGGTCAAACGGTTATGAAAAACGTTACGGTCTCTTCTATGTAGACTTTGAAACTCAAGAACGTTATCCTAAGAAATCAGCTCACTGGTATAAGAAAGTATCAGAAACTCAAGTGATTGAGTAGTAGAATTAGTAATTAGATATAGAATTTTAGTGAGGCATAAAGATGTTTAAAGATTTTATCCAATCAATTTATGAAAAAGTTTATATTATCAATTTTGATAAATGTTCTCAAATACCTTGTTTGACTAATGAGGAGCTGAAAAAACTTGGGAAATGGTATGTCTCTACCGGTAAAGAATGGATTTGCCATTCAGACTATGAGCTGGAAGAATTTAAAAATATCTTTTTAAATTTTATCAGTCCTGAAGAACGGGATAATATCTCCTTTGATTCAGATTTTATGCCGTTTCAACAATCATAAAGAATCTAGGAAACTCTTTGTAACAATCTTCATCAGAAAATGCGTCATATCAAGATTCTTATTTTCTTGATATGACGCATTTTATATTTTATCAATCCTCAGTTTTATGGTTTAGAAAGAATAATTTTTGTTTGTTTTGAAAGTTGTTCGAAGGTCTCTTTGCTCAGTTTAGAGTCTGAAACGATGGTGTCAATATCAGAGATATTGTAGAAGGTATAAAAATCAAATTTATTGAACTTACTATTGTCAGCTAGTAAGTATTTTTTATTGGAATTATTGAGGGCGATACGTTGAGATTCACCTTCCTCTTCACTAAAGGTCGCAATCGCATTGTCCTGAATGCCATTACAGCTAACGAAAGCTTTAGAAAATTGTAAATTGCCCAAGTTTTGCAAGGTTAGTGTTCCGACAAAGGCTCCAGTGATAGAGCGATAGTTTCCACCTATTAAAATCAAATCTGTTAGTTTTCGTTCGTTTAAGATGAGAAAGACTGGTAAACTGTTTGTTACAACACGAATATTATCAATTGGAAGTTCACGGGCAAAAGATTCCAAGGTTGTCCCTGGACCAATAAAAATGGTTTCACCCTCATCAATTAAATGGCCTGCAAAACGGCTGATTTCTTGTTTTTCTGCAATCTGTAAGCTTTGTTTTTCAATATTGGAACGTTCATTGTTTAAAATAGAACCTGTGCGAATTTTCTCAGCTCCCCCGTGCACCCGAACAAGTAAATCCTTGTCTGCTAACTCTTGCAAGTAGCGTCTAGCAGTCATATCTGACACATCCAAGCGAGTCATGATTTCTTTTACAGTAATAGTTCCTTTTGTATTTACCGTTTCTAGAATATTATCTAGTTTTTCCTGCTTTAACATCGTTATCACCTCTATTTCTATTACTATTTTATCATAAAGTATTCAATCAATCAATTTAAAAAACAAAAGAAAACAAAAACAAAAATATCATGGTTGTTTTAAACAAACCATGATATTTGTTATTGCTTATAAAATAGATAACATTAGTCTAAACCGTAGTTGTAATCATCGTCTTGCATGGCTTCAACTTCACCAAGGAGGTAACCATTTCCGACTTGAGAGAAGAAGTCGTGGTTAGAAGTTCCTGTTGAAATACCGTTCATAACGATTGGGTTGACATCATCAGCTGAATCTGGGAAGAGTGGATCTTGTCCCAGGTTCATGAGTGCCTTGTTAGCATTGTAGCGAAGGAAGGTTTTGACTTCTTCAGTCCAACCAACACCGTCATAGAGGCTCTCTGTATAACCTTCTTCATTCTCGTAGAGAGTGTATAGCAGATCGTACATCCATTCTTTGAGTTTTTCTTGCTCTTCTTCAGGTAATTCATTGAAACCAAGTTGGAATTTGTAACCAATGTAGGTTCCGTGAACAGACTCATCACGAATAATTAATTTGATAATTTCCGCAACATTGGCTAGTTTGTTGTTACCAAGATAGTAGAGGGGAGTGAAGAAACCAGAGTAGAAGAGGAAGGTTTCAAGAAAGACGCTGGCAACTTTCTTTTCAAGTGGGCTACCGTTTAGGTAGATTTCGTTGACAATCTCAGCCTTTTTTTGTAGGTAAGGATTGGTGTTAGTCCATTCGAAAATTTCTTCAATCTCAGCCTTAGTATTCAAGGTAGAAAAGATTGATGAGTATGATTTAGCGTGGACAGATTCCATAAATTGGATGTTATTGAAAACAGCTTCCTCATGTGGTGTACGGATGTCTGCGCGAAGGGCTTGAACCCCAGTTTCAGATTGCATGGTATCCAAGAGAGTTAATCCACCAAAGACTTTACCGACCAGGTCTTTTTCCTTGTTTGATAACTTTCTCCAGTCATCCAAGTCATTTGATAAGGGAATACGTGTATCAAGCCAGAATTGCTCCGTCAGCTTTTCCCAAGTTGATTTGTCGATGACATCTTCGATGGCATTCCAGTTAATGGCTTTGTAGTAAGTTTCCATTTTGAAATCTCTTTCTGTGTTTAGTATTGCGAACTCACAATTACTTCTATTTTATCATAATTCTAGAGGAGTATCGCACAAAAAGTCGGAAGCCCGACTTTTTGTTATTTCATAGTATATATGCTTATTCCTGTTTAGTTTAGCAGGGTGAATGAATCACTAATTTGAGAAAATGTAGTTTTCTCAAGCAAAGATTAAATCACACAGCTTTCACATTGGTTAGCACCAACTTCTCCACCGTCATCTGTAAAGGTACGGACGTAGTAGATAGACTTTATACCCTTGTTAAAGGCATAGTTACGAAGGATAGACAAGTCACGTGTCGTTTGTTTGTTTTCTTTTTTCCATTCGTAAAGACCTTTTGGAATGTCACTACGCATGAAGAGAGTGAGTGAAAGTCCTTGATCCACGTGCTCTGTTGCAGCAGCGTAAACATCAATCACTTTACGCATATCCATGTCGTAAGCAGAAGTGTAGTAAGGAATGGTTTCTGTTGACAAGCCAGCAGCAGGGTAGTAGATTTTACCGATTTTCTTCTCTTGGCGTTCTTCGATACGTTGCGTAATCGGGTGGATAGAAGCAGAAACGTCGTTGATGTAGCTGATAGAACCATTTGGAGCTACAGCAAGGCGGTTTTGGTGGTAAAGACCATCTGCTTGAACCTTGTCGCGAAGTTCAGCCCAGTCAGCAGCACTTGGGATAAAGACATCTTTGAAAAGTTCTTTAACACGGTCTGATTTTGGAACAAACTCGCCTGTAATATACTTGTCAAAGTAGCTTCCCTTAGCATAGTCTGATTTTTCAAAGTTATGGAAGGTAATACCACGTTCCCGTGCGATATTGTTTGATTCCACGAGAGTCCAGTAGTTCATAAGCATAAAGTAGATGCTTGTAAATTCAACCGATTCAGGAGATCCATATTCAATCAATTGTTGGGCAAGGTAGCTGTGAAGTCCCATGGCACCAAGACCAAAGGTATGAGCTTGGCTATTTCCGTGGTCGATAGTAGGTACAGCTACGATGTGTGAACTATCAGTAACGAATGTCAAAGCACGAACCATAGCGCGGATAGAACGACCAAAGTCAGGTGAGGTCATCATGTTGACCACGTTTGTTGAACCAAGGTTACATGAAACGTCTGTTCCCATTTGAAGGAATTCTTGAGCATCGTTGATCAAGCTTGGTTCTTGAACTTGAAGAATCTCAGAACACAAGTTACTCATGATGATTTTTCCATCAACAGGATTTGCACGGTTAGCCGTATCAATATTGACTACATAAGGGTAACCAGACTCTTGTTGCAATTTAGAGATTTCAGTTTCCAAATCACGCGCCTTGATTTTTGTCTTGCGGATATTTGGATTTGCGACTAGTTCATCGTATTTTTCAGTAATGTCGATGTAGTTAAAAGGTACACCATACTCTTTTTCGACAGAATAAGGGCTGAAGAGGTACATTTCTTCATTTTTACGCGCTAATTCGTAGAATTTATTGGGGACAACAACACCGAGCGAAAGGGTCTTAACACGAACTTTTTCATCGGCGTTTTCTTTTTTAGTTGAAAGAAAGGCGATGATATCTGGGTGAAAGACGTTGAGGTAGACAACACCAGCGCCTTGACGTTGCCCCAATTGGTTAGAGTAAGAGAAGCTATCTTCGAAAAGCTTCATAACAGGAACGACACCAGAAGCGGCTCCTTCATATCCTTTAATAGGAGCACCAGCTTCACGAAGGTTGCTGAGAGTAATTCCCACACCACCACCAATACGTGAAAGTTGAAGAGCTGAGTTGATAGAACGTCCGATAGAGTTCATATCATCAGTTACTTGGATTAGGAAGCAAGATACTAACTCCCCACGGCGAGCACGTCCAGCATTCAAGAAGGAAGGAGTAGCAGGTTGGTAGCGTTGGTGGATGATTTCATTGGCAATATCGATTGCAACAGCTTCATTGCCATCAGCGAAATAAAGGGCGTTAAAGAAGACGCGGTCTTCCATACTTTCAAGATAATATTCACCGTCGTTTGTCTTCAAGGCATATTGATTGTAAAACTTATAGGCAGCCATGAAAGACTTGAATTGGAAGTTTTGTTCTTTGATAAATTGAGCCAATTCTTCCAAAAATTCTGGACGGTATTTCTTGATAAAGGCTGTTTCGATGTAGTTGTGTTCAATCAGGTAGTCGATTTTATCTTTGATTGAATCAAAAACCATAGTATTTGGAACTACATTTTCTTTAAAGAAGGCATCCAAGGCTTCCTTATCTTTATGAAGCATGATTTGTCCATTGACAGGACGGTTGATTTCGTTATTGAGACGGAAATAAGTCACGTCCTCAAGATGTTTTAATCCCATAAAATTTCCCTTATCTAATTACAAAAGAAAGGCTTCTAAGTTAGCCCTAGAAGCAGTTTCTTCTGGATGATGTACTAAGATTATGCTAATTGTTTCAGTTTTCCTGGTTGGAAACCTGAAAAGACTTCAGTTGGTGTTTGGATAACAGGAGCTGCGCTGAAACCGAGCTCTTTAACTTGATCGATGTACTCAGGTTGCTCATCAAGATTGATTTCACGATAAGCGACATTATTACTGTCCAAGAAACGCTTTGTCATCTTACATTGGACACAGTTGTTTTTAGAATAAACGGTTACCATTGTGTAACTCCTCTTTCAAAATAGATTACTTTCTTAGTATATCAGAAAATAAATTTTTGTCAATGATTTAAAACTAAATATAGTGGTCTATTTTTCTGCTCAAGCTCACAAAACACAATATGTAGTGTTTGTTTTGTGAAATAGTGATAATTATCCTATAAGTTATTTTTTGAAAAACTATATCCTGTGTTTTGTTATCTAGAATAGAAGATTTTCAGCAAGTTATCTGAAAGGAAATCGAATAAATCCCATAAAATGCTTGAAAAAAATCCTAGAAGATGATATAATACAAAATTGTAAGGGTTATCACATATAACTCAAAAAAGAAAGAACAAAAGGAGAGTCAAACTATGGCTTCTAAAGATTTCCACGTAGTGGCAGAAACAGGTATTCACGCACGTCCAGCAACATTGTTGGTACAAACTGCTAGCAAATTTGCTTCAGATATCACTCTTGAGTACAAAGGTAAATCAGTTAACCTTAAATCAATCATGGGTGTTATGAGTCTTGGTGTTGGCCAAGGTGCTGACGTAACTATCTCAGCTGAAGGTGCAGATGCAGATGACGCTATCGCTGCAATCTCAGAAACAATGGAAAAAGAAGGATTGGCATAAGGACAATGACAGAAATGCTTAAAGGAATCGCAGCATCTGACGGTGTTGCAGTTGCAAAAGCATATCTACTCGTTCAACCGGATTTGTCATTCGAGACTGTTTCAGTCGAAGATACAAACGCAGAAGAGGCTCGTTTGGATGTAGCTCTTGAAGCTTCTCAAAACGAGCTTTCTCTTATCCGTGAGAAAGCTGTAGGTACGCTTGGTGAAGAAGCAGCTCAAGTTTTTGACGCTCATTTGATGGTTCTTGCTGACCCAGAATTGATTGGTCAGATTAAAGAAACAATCCGTGCTAAGAAAGTCAATGCTGAAGCAGGTCTTAAAGAAGTGACTGACATGTTCATTACTATCTTTGAAGGCATGGAAGACAACCCATATATGCAAGAACGTGCAGCGGATATCCGCGACGTGACAAAACGTGTATTGGCAAACCTTCTTGGTAAAAAATTGCCAAACCCAGCTTCTATCAATGAAGAAGTAATCGTCATTGCGCATGACTTGACACCATCTGATACAGCTCAATTGGACAAAAACTTTGTAAAAGCTTTTGTAACAAATATCGGTGGACGTACAAGCCACTCAGCTATCATGGCACGTACACTTGAAATTGCAGCTGTATTGGGAACAAATAACATCACTGAAGTGGTTAAAGACGGTGATATCCTTGCCGTTAACGGAATTACTGGTGAAGTGATTATCAACCCAACAGATGAACAAGCGGCAGAATTTAAAGCAGCTGGTGAAGCTTATGCTAAACAAAAAGCTGAATGGGCACTTTTGAAGGATGCTCAAACAGTGACTGCTGACGGTAAACACTTCGAGTTGGCTGCTAACATCGGTACTCCAAAAGACGTTGAAGGTGTTAACAACAACGGTGCAGAAGCTGTTGGACTTTACCGTACAGAATTCTTGTACATGGATTCTCAAGACTTCCCAACTGAAGACGAACAGTATGAAGCATACAAGGCTGTTCTTGAGGGAATGAATGGTAAACCAGTCGTTGTTCGTACAATGGATATTGGTGGAGATAAGGAACTTCCTTACTTCGATATGCCACATGAAATGAATCCATTCCTTGGATTCCGTGCCCTTCGTATCTCTATTTCTGAAACTGGAGATGCAATGTTCCGTACACAAATCCGTGCCCTTCTTCGTGCTTCTGTTCATGGTCAATTGCGTATCATGTTCCCAATGGTTGCCCTTTTGAAAGAATTCCGTGCAGCTAAAGCAGTTTATGAAGAAGAAAAAGCAAACCTTCTTGCTGAAGGTGTTGCAGTTGCGGATGACATCCAAGTTGGTATCATGATTGAAATCCCTGCAGCAGCGATGCTTGCAGACCAATTTGCAAAAGAAGTAGACTTCATGTCAATTGGTACAAACGACTTGATCCAATACTCAATGGCGGCAGACCGTATGAACGAGCAAGTTTCATACCTTTACCAACCATATAACCCATCAATCCTTCGCTTGATCAACAACGTTATCAAGTCAGCTCACGCTGAAGGTAAATGGGCTGGTATGTGTGGTGAGATGGCTGGTGACCAAAAAGCTGTTCCACTTCTTGTCGGAATGGGCTTGGATGAATTCTCTATGTCAGCAACATCTGTACTTCGTACACGTAGCTTGATGAAGAAATTGGATACTGCTAAGATGGAAGAGTACGCTAACCGTGCCCTTACAGAGTGTTCAACAATGGAAGAAGTTCTTGAACTTCAAAAAGAATACGTTAACTTCGATTAATGTGATTAACCTTGTAACCTAGTTGCAAGGTTTTTTGACGCATTTTGGGAAAGTATAGTCTAATAAACTCCACTTTTCAATGGTTCAGAGGCATGGTATAATAGGGGAAACAAATAGAATAAGAGAGAAATCATGTCTAAAGAAATTGATATTGAGTACTACCACCAGCTAGCCTTACAAAAGCAGAAGGAGCATCGAAAAGTTTTAGCCAATTTAAAGAAAAAGCCACCAAAAAATCTAGATAAGATAGCCCAGCAGATTCACCAAGAAGTCTTTACGGAGATTGATTGTACCGCCTGTGCCAACTGTTGCAAGACATTGGGGCCTGACTTTAAAGAAGCGGATATTACACGAATCGCCAAGTATTTCAAAATGAAATTGCCGGCCTTTGAAGCGGAGTTTCTGCAGGTAGATGAAGATGGTGATAAGGTTTTTAAATCCATGCCCTGTCCCTTTTTAGGAGGAGATAATCTTTGTTCCATCTATGAAGTTCGTCCCAAGGCCTGCCGAGAATTTCCTCATACAGACCGCAAAAAGATCCATCAAATCAACCATTTGACGATTAAGAATACTTTGACCTGTCCGGCAGCCTACCTCTTTGTTGAGAAATTAAAGGATAAGTTGTAGAGATTTAAAGGATAAAAAATCTCTAATAATAAGTAGTAATATGAAGGGAGTACTCCTGTGCCTAGACCGAAAACAAAAGAGGAGCTAATGCTGGCCTCTAAGGAAAACTATGAAAAGCTCAATCGTTTCATCTCCCAACTAAGTGAAGATGAGCTACAGACTCCATTTGATTTTTCAAGAGACCCAAAGAAAAAAGAAGCTCACTAGAAAAGGGATGAAAATCTACGGGATGTCTTGATCCATCTTTATGAATGGCAGCAGTTACTTTTGACTTGGGTACATTCTAATCAAAAAGGTCACGAAAGACCTTTTCTCTCTGAACCTTATAATTGGAAAACTTATGGGGAAATGAATGTCGCTTTTTGGAAGAAGCACCAGAAAACCTCCTTAGAAGAAGCGACTAGACTCCAAGAACAATCACATAGGAAGGTTTTAGAGTTGATAGAAGTTTTTAGCAATGACGAACTCTTTACCAAAGGTGTCTATAAGTGGACGGGAGGAACAAGTCTAGGTTCCTACTTTGTTAGTAGCACCTCCAGTCACTATGATTGGGCTCTGAAAAAACTCAAAGCTCATCGGAAGAATTGTAAAGGATAGATGGACTATTTGAAATAGAAAGAATGAGTTCTTTTAAACGTAAGATAAAAGCAAAGGGCTATCAAGTGATGTAGCCCTTTTGAGTTATATAAGCAAATTACCATGCAAATGCTGTCGTTGGAGCATTGAGCGCTTCTAACCACTGTTTATTTTTTACGGGGCAAAGAGTTACGGATATACCTGCCATATCTAGACTGGTCATAAATGTTCCTGATTTTATAAAGGTAATAGTGACTCCTTCAATTTCTAAGAGTTGAAGGAGATCATTGATAAATATGCCCATTTCTAAGTTGCTGGTAGTGCCTAGATTATTTACAAGCAATATAAAATGATCACCCTTTTTCCAATGATAGTGCAATCTTAATTTACTTATAATTTCATTTGCAAGGATTTCCGATGATTGGAATGGGACGATACGATAACCTTCTTCGCCATGTATCCCAATACCATAAGAAATATTTCCTTCTTCCAAGTTAAATAGTGGAAGGGTGGCTTGGGGGAGACTAGCAGATTTCGTTGCAAAGCCAATTGTTGCGATTTCGGGAGCAAGCTGATGACCTAAATCAGTTAGTTGCTCGATGTCGGCACCATTCTGAGCTGCATATCCTAGGACTTTATGAAGTAAAATAGTCCCTGCAAGCCCTCTTCCTCTAATTTGAAATCTATTGTGAGGTTCAATTGAAATATCGTCGTGTGCTAGACTATAGCCAACTTTAATTCCTTCTTTTCTAGCAGTGTTAATGGCCGAGCTAAATTCTTTGATGTCTGCTTCGAAATTTTTTACAATGATGAAGACACCGTGACCATTGTTTAAAAAACGAATGGACTCTAAGATTTCAGTTCTTGTGGGAGGAGTAAATAATTGGCCATAGATAGCAGCAGTAAGCATTCCTTCTCCCACATATCCAATATGAGCAGGTTCGTGACCGGAACCTCCACCCGACAATATTGGAACCTGATGAGGATTGCGATTTTTTTGATAGACTAAAGGTAAGGTAGGGTGTTTTTCTAATTCAGGATGACTGCTGACAGTTGCCGAAATGTAACTTGAAATAATTTTCTGTTTATGATTTGAAATAAATGTCATTGTGGTCTCTTTCCAATAATTGTCATGATTAGAAAGTCTGGTTGTGGAACTGGACTTTTTTTATTGACGTAAGCTTTCACGATTTCGGCTAGAGCATGTGAATGATAGTCTAACAAAAAACAAGTATAAGCAGATGAATCGATATCAATCTGACCATATTCTCTTAAAATTTTTGATACAAGCAAGCGACAGTAGCTGATAAAGTGATCATAGAAGTTATTTTGCCCTTGAATATCAAAAAGTTGAATATAAAAGTCACGCTCTTGTTCGAAATAAAAAATAATTCTTGTAATAGTTTTTGGCCCGAAATGAAGTCCAAGTTATTGGTGATATACTCGGTTAAGTCATTTTCAAATATCCAGTCTAGCAGTTCATATTTGTCAAGAAAGTGATTATAAAAGGTCTGTCTACGAATGCCAGCTGATTCCATGATATCCACAATAGAGATTTTGTCAAATTCTCTAGTAGCTAATAGGTCTCTAAATGCCTTGGCAATCCGTTTTTTTGTAATAAATGATGATGCCATAGGAAGCCTTTCTGTTACTTACTTCATTTTACCAAAAAAATGTTTTAAATGGGTTTAAAAGGGGACAAATAATAGAATCTGTCCCTTATCAGCCAGCAGTAAAAAATATATAATGAAAGCGAAAACAAAGGTTGATGCCGAAAGGAGTTTCTCATGAAAAAAATTATAAATGAACCGACACAAGTTGTTGATGAAATGTTGCAGGGATTGTCATTCATGCATGATGACTTGGTAGAACGCTTAGATGGTTTTGATGTCATCGTTAGAAAGGCAGAAAAGACAGGAAAAGTTGGTCTCATTTCAGGTGGAGGTTCAGGACATGAACCAAGTCATGCTGGTTTTGTAGGAGATGGAATGTTGTCTGCTGCCATTTGTGGAGCAGTCTTCACTTCACCTACTCCGGACCAAATTTTAGAAGCCATTAAGGCGGCTGATGAAGGTGCTGGAGTTTTCATGGTCATCAAGAACTATTCTGGTGACATTATGAACTTTGAAATTGCACAAGAACTTGCTGAAATGGAAGGTATTGATGTAGCAAGTGTTGTGGTTGATGATGATATCGCTGTTGAAAATAGTCTCTATACCCAAGGGCGTCGAGGTGTTGCAGGTACTATATTAGTCCATAAAATTTTGGGTGATGCGGCTCGTTCCGGTAAATCATTATCTGAAATGAAGGACTTGGCCGACAAACTTGTCTTAGAAATTAAAACAATTGGGCTGGCCCTGTCTGGAGCAACCGTTCCTGAGGTTGGGAAACCAGGTTTTGTTCTAGAAGATGATGAATTTGAATATGGTGTTGGTATTCATGGTGAGCCGGGATATAAGAAAGAGAAAATGCAACCTTCAGCACAATTGGCCTCAGAATTGGTTGAAAAACTATCTGAAGGTTTCCGACTTAAAGCTGGAGAACGCTATGGCCTCCTCATTAATGGTTTAGGAAGCACTCCTCTTATGGAACAATACGTATTTGCAAATGATGTGGCAAAATTGCTCCATGAAAAAGGTGTTGACTTGGCGTTTAAGAAAATTGGAAACTATATGACATCAATTGATATGGCTGGCTTGTCATTAACATTGATTCGATTGGCAGATGATGAATGGTTGGATGCTCTAAATGCACCTGTTACTACACCAGCTTGGTAAGGCTCAAGGAGGAAATGTCGCATGAATGTTGAACAAGCTCTTGAATGGATGAAGCTTTTTAATGAAAAGATTCAAGAACAGAAAGATTATCTTAGTGAGCTAGACACCCCTATAGGAGATGGAGACCACGGTGGAAATATGGCGCGTGGCATGGCTGCAGTTATGGAGAACTTAGAAGGAAAGCAATTTGAGAGCAGCAGTGATGTTTTTAAGCTTGTCTCAATGCAACTGCTGAGTAAGGTAGGCGGTGCTTCTGGTCCTCTGTATGGCTCTGCTTTTATGGGCATGGCCAAGGCTGATTCAAATTCGAAATTAGAAGAAATCTTACAAAGTGGTTTGGATATGATTGTCAAACGTGGGAAAGCAGAAGTTGGAGAAAAGACAATGGTTGATGTTTGGACTCCTGTTATTGCTGCCTTGTCTGCTGGCCAATTGACTCAAGAGGTTATTGATAAGGTAGTGAATACTACCAAAGATTTACTTGCAACTAAAGGAAGGGCATCTTATGTAGGAGAACGTTCTCTTGGACATATTGATCCTGGATCATTCTCATCAGGATTACTCTTTACTGCTCTTTTAGAAAGTGGGGTGGTTTAATGGGAAGTATTGGTCTTGTTATCGTTTCACATTCCAAACACATTGCAGAAGGTGTTGTTGAGCTGATTAGTGAAGTAGCTAAAGATGTTCCGATTACTTATGTAGGAGGAACTGAAGATGGAGGAATTGGAACTAGTTTTGATCAAGTAGATAGGGTTGTTTCCAAAAATCCAGCAGATACTTTATTAGCCTTTTTTGATCTAGGTTCTGCTAAAATGAACTTAGAAATGGTGGCTGATTTCAGTGATAAAAGTATCCTCATCAACAGGGTTCCAATTGTAGAAGGTGCCTATACTGCAGCTGCTCTTCTTCAAGCTGGTGCAGAACTGTCAGTTATTCAAACACAGTTGTCGGAGCTTGAAATCAATAAATAAGGAATTTTACTATAACTCTTTTTATAGGTGGGCTATTGATTATCTCAACTATCAAATTTTAAGTAAAAAATTTCAAAATCAGAAAGGGATTGCTTTGGGCAGTTCCTTTTTAATGTAAAAGGAGTAGAATCATAGAGTTTCTAAATTGAGAATCAATCAAAACTGATTGTGATGGGACTATTCTAGCTTTAGAATTCTTTAAAAATTAACATTTAAGGCAATCAATTACTTAGAAGAGTACAAAAACATTTAGTTTATAGGAATTCTAAACCTAGAATTGCATGGATATTTATGAAGTTAGAGTATTCGATAGTTAAGATTGTTCTATTCTGAAAGATTTGAGCTGTCAATCTTCTAGAATAGTAGTTTGCCAATGAATTTTGTTGAAAGATTCCTTGTTTTATGGTAGTCTAAAGTAAAAGAAAGCCCTACCATTATATTTGTATCTTTAATCTGACTTGATTTAGGTCTAGAAGAGGGATAGATATTTGGGATTTTAAATAACAATTATATTTTTACTTGCAAAAAATGTATTTCAACTTTACCTAATGTAGAAGAAGGAAATATCATAAAATGCTTATGACTTGTTAGAAAGAGAATGTAAGCTAAAAATGGATTCTCTTTACATATTAGGAGTAGGTAGATGAGTAATCTAGAGTCAATTCGTAAAGCGCATATCATCGTGTGGGGTGCCTATCTATTTTTATCATTAAGGGCGTCGCTAATTAGCAGCACAGAGTATTTCTTGCTTATTTTTTTAGCGTTTCTCTATTCGATAGTATCGCTCCCTATATATTCAGTGAAAAATAAAATAGTATCTATCTGCCTAGCCATAAATTCGATTCTGTTAATGAGTTTCCCGATTTTAATCAATAAATATTTCCCAGGAAACGTTTCTACTTATTTCGTATTAATAAGTATTTTTATCCTGGAGTTCTTAATCTTTAATAAAATTGGTAGAGACTTTGATACTAGATTAGCTAGTGAATATAGGAAAATCAGTCAGTTTAAAAGTAAGATGTCTCAATCTCCTTGGATAAAATATTTTGAGATTTCTAGTTTTATATTAACTATATTTCCATTTATTCTTCATGGTACAGTTGCTAATCGTGTATTTGCTCTTATCTTTTTGATAAAAATTTGTGTAGATACTACGATAAAGGTTCTATTAAATAGAATCTTTAATTCAAGTGAGATGATGAAAAGGAGGATATTTTCTCTTTTTGTACTAGATTTGATAGTCTATTTATTTTTAGACTATGTTTTAGTGATACAAAAAGACGTATATCTGTTTTCAATTCTACTAATTTTTTCTAATTTCTCACTTCCCTTTATCAGAGAAAAAGAGTATGAATTATTTAAAAATAAGAAGTGAGATAGATATGGTTAAATCTTACTTCTCTTTAAAATCAAATCAGGTAGAGAAAGGATATCTTATCTAGGTAACAAAGTGCTTTAAACGCAGTCGACGATTACTTATTAGAGAACTATCCTAACCATGCAACGTTAAAGAGGAGAAATCTTATGAAACTCGTATCACCAAATAATTATGTTGCTATTGAGTAAGAAGAGATGAGGTGTCTTGATGGGGGATTATCTCTACATAAAGACGGGGGAATGTTACAGTAAACGTAGCCATTGCTTATTTTATGGGCAAGTTCCATATTGATTAGTATGTATCTTATACCTTTTATTAAAACTGAGAATAAATTTTGGGAGATACTTTTATTTATTTTAGGTGTATTGCTAATTGGAATTGCGTTATTAAGTCATAAAAAATTAAATTTTGGAAATAGCGTTAGTGAGAATAACAGGATGATAGTATTATGATGGTTGTTTTAATTTTGATGGTTGTGGTGTTTTTGTATTATGTAATTACAGAGTATTTTCAGAATAGTTATATTGACTGTATACTATTTCTAACATTGCTGATTTCTCATTTGATATGGGATTACTATTTTTTGCCCATTGAAGTTTTAGTGGCATTAAGTGGAGTAAATTTGCTGTCAAGATTATTCAAAAAAATGAGAAGTCAATAGATTTGTTAGTGGATTATAAAGATGAAAGGTAAAATTGGGATATTTAAAATGAAACATTTTTTTGCAGGAATTGGTGAGATAAGATTTAGTAGTTATCTATTATCTCTATGCGTAGGACTAGCCTCTCTTTTTCATATCTATGTAATAGGCTCTGAAATGAGTTTTGTGAAAATAGTATTATCTATTTTGGGAGTCATATTTGTATGTATTTTAACTATTGCTCGAATTTATAGAAGGTTTTTCTATAATAAAAATAAACTTGACTAGAATAGTATGAATTAGTTAATCAATTGGAACGATTATTCTTTGTGATACTATACCACTTTTAAGTTTTTACATTAAACAGCTGGCTGAAGTGAAAGTTGTTTCTCTTAGAAAGGAAAACCTCAAATTGTCCTACAAATTTCTACTTTTCGACCTTGACCACACTCTTCTTGATTTTGATGTTGCTGAGGATGTGGCTTTGACCCAACTTCTAAAAGAAGAAGGAGTTGCGGATATTCAGGCTTATAAAGACTATTATGTTCCTATGAACAAGGCTCTCTGGAAGGACTTGGAGCAAAAGAAAATTAGTAAACAAGAGCTGGTTAACACGCGCTTTTCTCGTTTATTTGCTCACTTTGGACAGGAAAAAGACGGTAGTTTTCTAGCCCAGCGTTACCAATTTTACCTCGCTCAACAGGGACAAACTTTTTTAGGCGCTCATAAACTCTTAGACAACCTCATTGAGCGAGATTATGAGCTATATGCTGCGACAAATGGGATTACTGCCATTCAGACGGGACGTTTGGCTCAATCTGGTCTAGCACCTTATTTCAATCAAGTTTTTATCTCTGAACAGCTACAAACACAAAAGCCTGATGCTCTCTTTTATGAAAAAATTGGTCAGCAGATTGAAGTTTTTAGCAAAGAAAAGACGCTGATGATTGGAGATTCTCTAACCGCCGACATTCAAGGTGGCAATAATGCGGGGATTGACACTATCTGGTACAATCCTCATCACCTCGAAAATCACACACAAGCCCAGCCAACCTACGAAGTCCATTCTTACCAAGACTTGCTGGATTGTTTAGATAAACTGTAAAAAGTGGTTTAGATAGCCACTTTTTGCTATAATAGAGGCAGTAAAATGAAGGAGTTGACTATGGAACACTCGTCTTGGCATGCTTTGATTAAGGAGCAATTACCTGAGGGTTATTTCGGGAAAATCAATCAGTTTATGGAGCAGGTCTATTCTCAAGGGACTATTTATCCGCCCAAAGAAAAGGTTTTTCAGGCTCTCTTGACAACACCGCTTGAAGAAGTTAAGGTGGTGATTCTAGGGCAAGATCCCTATCACGGGCCAGGTCAAGCGCAGGGCTTGAGTTTTTCTGTACCCGACTCTATCCCAGCTCCGCCATCCTTGCAAAATATCTTGAAAGAATTGTCAGATGATCTTGGCGTTAAGAAATCCCATGATTTGACAGCTTGGGCTGAGCAAGGAGTCTTGCTTCTCAATGCTTGTTTGACGGTTCCTGCTGGACAGGCCAATGGTCATGCCGGTCAGATATGGGAGCCTTTTACTGATGCTGTGATTCAGGTGGTCAATCATCTAGATAGACCAGTTGTTTTTGTACTCTGGGGAGCTTATGCACGTAAGAAGAAGGCCTTAGTTACCAATCCTCATCACTTGATTATCGAATCAGCCCATCCCAGTCCTTTATCAGTTTATAGAGGATTTTGGGGTTCCAAGCCTTTTTCCAAGGCCAATGCATTCTTAAAAGAGACAGGACAAGAGCCAATCGATTGGCTTAGATAAGGAGAGAATATGCCTCAGTTAGCGACGATTTGCTACATTGATAACGGGAAAGAACTGCTCATGCTTCATCGCAATAAAAAGCCAAATGATGTCCATGCGGGTAAATGGATTGGTGTGGGTGGTAAGCTAGAAAGAGGTGAGACCCCTCAGGAATGCGCGGCGCGTGAAATCCTTGAAGAAACAGGGCTCAAAGCCAAGCCAGTTCTAAAAGGTGTCATCACTTTTCCTGAATTCACACCAGATTTAGACTGGTACACCTATGTTTTTAAGGTGACAGAGTTTGAGGGGGATTTGATTGACTGTAATGAGGGGACGTTAGAATGGGTTCCCTATGACGAGGTTTTGAGCAAGCCGACTTGGGAAGGTGACCATACCTTTGTTGAGTGGCTTTTAGAGGATAAACCCTTCTTTTCAGCCAAGTTTGTTTATGATGGGGATAAATTGTTGGATACCCAAGTTGATTTCTATGAATAAAGGAGAAAGCAGATGCTACTAATCAAAAATGGTCGTGTAATGGATCCCAAGTCTGGTTTGGATCAAGTGTGTGATGTCTTAGTTCAAGATGGGAAAATTGTCAAAATTGCGCCTGAGATCAAAGAAGAAGGAGCAGAAATAATTGATGCTACTGGTCTTGTAGTTGCTCCTGGCTTGGTCGATATTCATGTTCATTTCCGTGAACCTGGTCAGACCCACAAGGAGGATATCCATACTGGTGCCCTAGCAGCCGCTGCAGGTGGTTTTACAACGGTTGTCATGATGGCTAATACTAGTCCAACTATTTCAGAAGTGGAGACTTTACAAGAAGTTCTCCAGTCAGCTGCCAAAGAGAAGATTCATGTTAAGACGGTTGCGACCATTACTAAAAATTTTAATGGGCAAGATTTGACTGACTTTAAAGAACTCTTAGAAGCTGGTGCAGTCGGTTTTTCTGATGATGGTATTCCGCTTGAAAGCAGTAAAGTTGTCAAGGAAGCCATGGAAGAAGCCAAAAAGCTTAATACCTTTATTAGTCTCCATGAGGAAGATCCAGGTTTGAATGGGATTCTTGGCTTTAACGAAAATATTGCTAAAGAACATTTCCATATCTGCGGTGCGACTGGGGTGGCTGAGTATGCTATGATGGCGCGTGATGTCATGATTGCCTATGCAACCAAGGCCCATGTTCATATTCAGCATTTGTCTAAGGAAGAGAGTGTTAAAGTAGTTGAGTTTGCTCAGGGGCTAGGTGCGCAAGTCACAGCAGAAGTAGCGCCACAGCATTTCTCTAAGACAGAAGCACTTCTTTTGACACAAGGAAGCAATGCCAAGATGAATCCGCCGCTTCGTTTGGAATCAGACCGTCGTGCTGTTATTGAAGGTCTCAAATCAGGCGTCATCACAGTTATTGCGACGGACCACGCCCCTCACCATGCAGATGAGAAAAACGTTGAGGATATTACCAAAGCACCATCTGGTATGACTGGTTTGGAAACTTCTCTTTCCCTCGGTTTAACTTATTTGGTGGAAGCTGGTGAGTTGAGTTTGATGGAATTACTAGAAAAGACGACATACAACCCAGCCAAGCTTTACAATTTTGAAGCAGGTTACTTGGCTGAGAATGGTCCAGCGGATATCACTATTTTTGATGCTAAGGCTGACCGCCTTGTGGACTCCCATTTTGCTTCAAAAGCAGCTAATTCACCATTCATCGGTGAAACCTTAAAAGGGCAGGTTAAATATACCATCTGTAAGGGACAAATTGTCTATCAAAACTAGGTGGAAGTCTGATCTGTAAACAAAAAGATAGAGAGCCTATATGTACCAAACCCATCATTTTAAAGACAAATTTATCTTATTTTTAAAGATATTTTTCCCTATCCTGATTTATCAATTTGCCAATTATTCTGCCTCTTTTGTTGATACGACTATGACTGGCCAATACAATACCATGGACTTGGCTGGTGTGTCTATGGCAACCAGTATCTGGAACCCTTTCTTTACCTTTCTAACAGGGATTGTATCGGCCTTGGTGCCCATCATTGGTCACCATCTTGGTCGAGGCAAAAAGGAAGAGGTTGCGTCTGATTTTTACCAGTTTATTTATTTGGCCTTGGGTCTATCTGTGGTCTTGCTGGGGATGGTACTTTTTTTGGCACCACCAATCTTGAATCATATTGGACTAGAAGTACCAGTGGCGGCAGTAGCAGTTCGTTATCTCTGGTTTTTATCTATCGGGATTATCCCCCTGTTGCTCTTTAGTGTCATTCGCTCCTTGCTGGATTCGCTGGGGTTGACCAAACTGTCTATGTATCTCATGCTTTTGTTACTTCCCTTGAATAGTGGATTTAACTATCTCTTGATTTACGGGGCCTTTGGTGTTCCAGAACTGGGAGGTGCTGGTTCAGGTTTAGGAACTTCTTTGGCCTACTGGGTCTTGCTGGGGATTTCTGTTCTGGTTCTATTTAAACAGACGAAGCTCAAAGCCTTACACCTTGAGAAACGAATTCCTCTTAATATGGATAAAATTAAGGAAGGGGTTCGCTTAGGTCTTCCTATTGGGGGGACTGTCTTCGCGGAAGTGGCTATCTTTTCTGTGGTTGGTTTGATTATGGCTAAGTTCTCATCCTTGATTATCGCTAGTCACCAGTCAGCTATGAACTTTTCAACTCTCATGTACGCCTTTCCTATGAGTATCTCATCGGCTATGGCTATTGTCGTTTCCTATGAAGTGGGAGCCAAGAGATTTGATGATGCGAAAACTTATATTGGTCTAGGAAGATGGACAGCCCTTATTTTTGCAGGTTTTACCTTAACCTTCCTTTACATTTTTAGAGGAAATGTAGCCAGTCTTTATGGTAACAACCCAGAATTCATCGATTTGACAGCGCGCTTTTTAACTTATAGTCTTTTTTTTCAGTTAGCAGATACCTTTGCGGCACCGCTTCAGGGAATTTTAAGGGGTTATAAGGATACAGTTATTCCTTTTTACCTTGGTTTGGTTGGTTATTGGGGCGTAGCAATTCCAGTGGCTATGCTATTTGATTCCCTAACAGATTTTGGAGCTTATTCTTATTGGATTGGTTTGATTATTAGTCTAATTGTAAGTGGGGCCCTCTACCGTTGGCGTTTAACTGTGATTATGAAGAGATTTGAATCTAGAAAAGCTTGATTTTTAGAATTCCTGCAAGCAAAAATATCCTTCCTTATCTGCATTATTTTTGCTATAGTTAAATTAGTAGTAGGCAAATGAGAATTTCAAAAATATAGAAACCATTGATATTCCAAGCTACTTTACTGGTATCAAATATAAAGAAAAAGAAGTTGCTTATTTTTAGCAGCTTCTTTTCTTGACATATATTTTACATAAGTTATATTACGTAAAATCATAAACTATCCAAGGCATTCTTTTGTTCATCATTGACGATATGAGTATAGAGGTCTGTGACTTGTGTACTGGCGTGTCCTAGTTGGTGGCTGACTAAAACTTGCGATTTAGTAGCATCATAGAGCCTAGTTGCTAGGGTATGGCGCAGTTTATGGGGGGTTACACGGACTTTGAAGTCCTCAGAATACTTAGCAACCATTTTCTCAACGCTGGAAGCATCGATACGATTAGGAACACCTCTGTAGAGTGTCAAAAAAAGAGCTGTATCTGTTTTTTCCGTTTTATAGCGTTGATTCCGAATGGCCAGATAATTTTCTAAATAAGGTTTTGCAAAGGCAGCGACATTGACAGAGTCACGTTTGCCACCTTTTCGAGTAACATCAATAACCATCATTTTGAGGTTGAGATCTCTTAGATCCAGATTAACAGCTTCAGATAAGCGGACACCAGACGCCAAGAGAAGGGCGATAATGGCCAAATCACGTTCTTTATTTTTATTAAATGAAGATAGGGCGCGATTTGAAAGTTGTTGTGGATACTCTTGGTCAATATAAGTTAGAAAACCCTCTGTTTCATCACCAAGAAAGAGTTTTTGCTTGATGTTTTCAGCTCTGGCAGCAAGTGTTTCTTTCTTTTTCTTTGTTGAAACTTTCTTCATTACATTACGATAGAAATAAGGTTCGCCCTGGTCGTTTTCAACCTCCTCAGTCAGATACTTGTAAAGACTAGAAAGTGCTGACAAAGTCCGATTGATGGTTGTCTGAGAAACTCCTTGCTTGGTTGTATTAGCATTCAGCAAAGGACGTTCACGTAGGTAAAGGATAAAAGATTCCATGTCTTTCTTAGACATATTTTCCAAGACGGATAAAGAAATATCGGATATTTTATCGGCATTTGAGATACCAGACTCTAAAACCCAGCTGAAAAATCGATCGTATTCCTTAAGGTATTCGTACAGGGTTGTAAAACTATAAGGAACAGAAAGCTTAGATTGGTAGTATTCTAAAACAAACCAGGGCATGATTTGTTTTAGTTTGTCGATTCGTTCTAATAAAATCTCACGTTTCATGTATTTTCTCCATAAATAAGTCTACTAGTAGTATAGCATAGGCTTATTTATTTTTCAAGAAAATTATAGTTTTTCGGAAAGATGTTATAGAGCTTTTTAAAAAAGACTTAGACCTGAGTAAAAGGGATCTAAATCTTTGGAATTTCATTGTGAATCATTAGCTAGTGCTTTTTCTAGTTTCCAAATACTAAACCAGAATGAAATAGTCAGCAGAATAAGGAAAATAAAAAAGAAGATTATCAGTAACGAAACTTCTGTTCATTCTACATAACTGAAGAGCTATATAAGGAGCTATGAGACACAAAATACATTGTATAATTGCTATTGTTTTCTTTTTCATAATTTTAATCTTACTGTACAGATTTGATACAGTAAACTCCTTTCTAGCTTTATGCTTTTCATTTCTAACTTGATTATAGTCTTATTTTTACCAAAGTTCAATTACTTGTATGTGAAATATCTTATCTGTAAAAAATAACCGATCTCATTGTTGAGAATCGGTTTTCTAATATATTTAATTAAGAAATTTATTTTTACATAACATAAATTATGTAAAAATCTCCTACAACAACAAATCTTTGACTTTTCCAATTTCACTTTTTGGAATAACTAGGTGAATCATATCTCCGAGATACATTCTGGTTGAACCGTTAACGGTTTGGCTTTTACCGTTATGGACTTGGGTGGTGATGAGTACGTTATGTGGCAGGCTGAGTTCATGAACCTGTTTTCCAGCGATTTTGTCAGAAACAGGGATTTCAATGAGAGTGACTTCTCCTTCATCTGTCGCTTCTTCTGGCAGCATTTTTTCCAACATAGCCTCATAGACTGGTGCACCCTTGAGTAGATCCATGATGATGTAGGCAACTAGGGTCACAAGTCCGAGTGGCATGAGATTGCGAATATCTCCTACCATCTCAGTTACGAGTATCATAGCAGTTAAGGGAGCCTTGGATATTGCTCCAAAATAGCCACTCATTCCCAGAATGACAAATATAGGGAATTGCTCTTGACTGACAAGCCCAAGATTGACACAAATAACACCAACTAGGGCACCAAGTAAGGAACCAAGAGCCAAAATCGGTAGGAAAATTCCTCCTGGAAGGCCACTTCCATAGCTAATCATGCTCCAAACAAAGCGAATCAAAAAGTACGCTAATAGAACTTGAAAACTAAAATCTTGCTTAGTCAGGGAAAGAACCAGCTGATTTCCACCACCAAGGATTTGGGGTAAGAAGATTCCGACTGGTATGATGAGAATGAAGGCAAGAATTGGATAATAAGCTCTATCCAAATGGATTTTCTGACCAAGCCAATCATAAACTCGACCAACATTGAGCACAGCTTTCTCATAGAGAAAACCGGAAAGGCCTAGAAAAATCCCCATAAGGAGGTAAATCCAATACTGATCCAAGGTCATGAGAGGGATATTATCAGGCATGTCTAGCACTGGCGTTAGGCCAAATATGAGCAGAGAAACAAAGTTTGCTACGAGACTAGCTGCGAGAGTAGATACCCAGAAAAAGCGTGAAAAATGGTGATAAACTTCTTCTACCACAAAGAGAAGTCCTGCAATCGGTGCATTAAAGGCTGCGGCTAAACCTGCGGCAGCTCCACTAGCAATCAAGGATCGTTCCTCTACTGGACTGGATTTGAGCCATTTGGCAATTCCTTTACCACCAACCGCTCCAAGTTGAATACTTGGTCCTTCACGTCCTAGCATAAGGCCACTAGCAATAGCCAAAATTCCTAGAATATATTTTTTCCAAAGTACGCCCCACCAGTTGAGAGTCATCAATCCCTTTAATTCGGCTTCAACTTGAGGAATTCCTGAGCCTTTGATGTCTTTTTCTGACCGAGTTAATTTCGCACTGAACCAACAAACTATTAAATAAAATAGACCAATGATAAAAAGATTGCGCACTAGGTGCGCTTGATCTTGATAAAGTCCTTGTATCAGGTGGAATCCTTTTTCGATTGAAAACCGAAAAGATCCAACGATGATCCCAACGACAAGACCGACGATGATTCCTCGTCCAACTTGGGATAATATGGTGCTTGAGGCAAAGGCAAATTCTTTCTTGGAACTGAGTGTTTCTGACTGTTCCTCCATAATCATTCCTTCTAACTTAACTTTCTTTTTCTCCTGAAACCAGTGATTTAACGGGTTCAAAGCTGGTTCGGTGAATTGGGGTAACTCCTAGTTTTGTGAGGCCTTCCAGGTGTTTGGCTGTTCCATATCCTGCATTAGTAGCGAAATCATAGCCAGGGAACTGCTGATCGTATTCCTTCATCAATTCATCACGTGTCACCTTGGCTACTATAGAAGCCGCTGCGATAGAGAGGGAATTAGCATCTCCTTTGATGATAGATGTTTGTGAAATTTGCAAATCCAGTTTCATGGCATCTATCAAAAGGTGATCAGGTTGAGGACTGAGCTGGGAGATTGCTTCCTGCATGGCCAGTTTGGTTGCTTCATAGATATTGACTTGATCGATGATATGATTATCCATGATACCAATACCAATTGATAATGCTTTGTCTTGAACTGCTTGAAAAATCTCCAGATGTTTCTTTTTAGGAATTTTCTTGCTGTCGTTGAGACCTTGAATCTTACAATTTTTAGGTAAAATAACGGCTGCAGCGACTACAGGCCCAGCCAGAGGACCTCGGCCGACCTCATCAACACCTGCTATCAAGGTCAATCCTTGCTTATACAGTTCTTTTTCGTAGGAAAGCATGGATTCCAAGCGCAAATTTTCATCTAATTCAGCTTGAATGTTTTTTTACGCTTGCTGATTTCCTTTTGAACTCCAGAGCGATTGTCCTTTTCAAGATCTAAAAAAATAGGGTTATCAAGGTCCTTGACTGTAGCAAGGAGTTCTTTTATCTCTTTAATCGTCGCCATCGAGGTCTTCCAATGTATCTAAGGTATAGTTACCGAGTTTGCCGTCGCGGACTTCCTTCACGAAGAGACTGTAGAAACGGTCATAGTCATCACGGAAACCGAGGGCACGGGTCATGTCCATAATAATAACAGGCGCTTCTTCTTCAATTTTCATTTGTTTGAAGCGTTCGGCCAACTTTTCTGGATAATGTTCTTTGAAATAATTGAGACCAAAAATGGTTACCTCGTCCATAGGAAGCAACTGGTCTTTGATAGCTCCAGTCAAGGCCAACTTAAGCGCAACAGTTTCATCCTCAAACTTAGGCCAGAGAATCCCTGGTGTATCCAAGATTTCCAGGTCTTTATTGGTTTTGAGCCATTGTTGTCCCTTGGTAACCCCTGGTTTATTGCCGACAACGGCAATTTTCTTACCAGCTAAACGGTTCATAAGAGTGGATTTACCAGCATTTGGAATTCCAATAATCATGGTACGCAAGGTTTCAATTTGAATTCCACGTTCTTTTTGGTGAGCAATCTTATCCGCCATGAGCTTTTTGGCCGCATCTGTTACAACTTTTACAGTCACTTGCTCTTTGGAGTTGATAGCTAGCGTCTGAATTCCTTGTGATTCAAAATACTGGCGCCATTCCTTGGTCATTGCTGGGTCAGCCAAATCCGCCTTGTTTAAAATCAAGAGTTTTGGTTTGTCACCAACAATTTTGGTCAACATAGGATTTTGACTAGATAGAGGTAAGCGTGCATCCACCAAAATCGTTACAAAATCAACAAATTTTAAATTTTCCTGAACCTGTCGACGAGCTTTAGACATGTGACCAGGAAACCATTGAATAGTAGCCATAATATATCTCCTTCGGATTGAAAAATTCTAAAACGTTTTCTTTCTTATCCTCTATTCTATCATAAATTAGCCTTTTTTGCATGGTCTTTAGGCTATGAGAAATTTATTAAACATAATTTTATTTATGTCTTTTACAATACAGTAAACTTATATAAAGGATATTAGACTTCAAAAAGAGGATTTTCATTGCACTCAATATCAAAAAAGAAGATGAAAAATCATCTTCTTAAAAACTCATAGTTTTTAGTCTTCTTTTTTCTTGCGAGAAAGAAGTACAAATCCACTTAGTGCTCCAAGAAGTCCAAGTGCTCCAAGGTTAGCATTAGCTTCTGTACCTGTGTTTGGTAATTCCTCTCTTCTACTTGTCTCAGAAGTCGGAGTATTTGCTTCTGGAGTGTTTGGAGTTGGAATTTGACTTTCTGGTGTTGGAATAGTCGGATCTTGTGGAGTTGGCATCGGTGTGGTCGGTTTCTGTGGAACAGGATTATTAGGCTCTACTGGTGTTATCTTTTCAAATTTATGAATTGTGACACCATCTTTTGTTACAGTTGTAATCAATCGATATCCAGGTATATTTCCTGGTTCATGAGTTCCAGGTTTTTCTGGTTTCAATGGCTTACCGTTTTCATCCACCCAGATTGTAATATGATTACTTTCTGGAGTTGGTTTTACCGGTTCTTCCGGACTAGGTGTATTTGGAACTTTTACATACTCAATCGGTGTATCCTTACCAGGTTCTGTTGGTACCGCTGGTGGAATGTATCCTTGTGTTGGATCATTTGGCACTTTTGGTTGTAACGGTGTTTCACCAATCTTCGGTGTGTATCCTGGTACATACGGAATTACTGGTACATTTGGTGTATTAGGATCCGTTGGATCACCAGGCTTAGTTGGATCTGTTGGATGGTTTGGATATGGTAGTGGCGTTGGTGTTTCTACACCTGGCACTTTTGGTATCCATGAACCAAGTTTCTTGTAAACCACTTCAATCGTTTGATTTGTAACAGTTGGTGTTATTCCTTTTCTTTCAGCAACTTCTTTTTGAGCTGGGTCTTTAAGGATGTAACCTTTAACTACTGGTGATGATACTTTATCAAATGTACTATCTCCACCAACTGCTTTCCATTCTCCATAAGTAATCTCACCTGTTACTACGTTAATCTTAGCTTCACGTGTAAATGTAACTTTGTCTGTTGATGGTTCAGAAACTTTGTTTCCAGTCTCGTCAACATAGTTGATTGTACGTGTAACTTCTTTTTCTAAGTCAGATTTTGCTAATCCAGTTTCTGGCCATTTTGGTCCTTCTGGTTTATCTGGATCTACTGGATCATTTGGATTTTTCGGCTCTGTTACTGTTACTGTACGTTCCTTAACTAATAATTTGAATACTTGTGTTGGATCTCCATCTGTTGGATCTTTTTCTTTATCAAATTTTTGATCTTTCAACAAGTCTTTATTCTCAACTATATATCCACGTTTTTCTAAGTCTGCAATCTTAGCTGTTACTGAATCTGCTGGAATTGGTTCACCTGTTTTACCTGAAAGCTCTACTTTCTCTTCAGGTAGTTCAACCTCTGTACCTGTTGTTGTATTGAATACTTTCACTACAGCTTTTTGAGGATCTTTTGAATACTCAATTGGTGTATCTTCGCCTGGTGTGTTTGGAATTGGTGGCACCTTGTATCCATTTTCTGGATTATTTGGATCAACTGGTTCTAACGGTGTTTCGCCAATCTTCGGTGTGTATCCTGGTACATAAGGAATTACTGGTACATTTGGTGTATTCGGATCCGTTGGATCTCCAGGTTTCGTTGGATCTGTTGGATGGTTTGGATATGGTAGTGGTGTTGGTGTTTCTACACCTGGCACTTTTGGTATCCATGAACCAAGTTTCTTGTAAACCACTTCAATCGTTTGATTTGCAACAGTTGGTGTTATTCCTTTTCTTTCAGCAACTACTTTTTGAGCTGGGTCTTTTAAGATATAACCTTTAACTACTGGTGATTTCACCGCATCAAATGTACTATCTCCACCAACTGCATTCCAGTCACTACCTTTGCCCTTGAATGTCACTTTATCTGTAGATGGTTTAGCTAATTCATTACCTTTTTCATCCACGTATTTGATTGTACGTGTCACTTCTTTTGTACCAGTTGTTTCTGGTTGTTCAGGATTAGGTGTGTTTGGCACTTTTTCATACGTAATCGGCGTATCCTCACCTGGTGTTGTTGGCACTGGTGGAATGTATCCTTGCGTTGGATCATTTGGCACTTTTGGTTCTAACGGTGTTTCGCCAATCTTCGGTGTGTATCCTGGTACATAAGGAATTACTGGTACATTTGGTGTATTAGGATCCGTTGGATCACCAGGCTTAGTTGGATCTGTTGGATGGTTTGGATATGGTAGTGGCGTTGGTGTTTCTACACCTGGCACTTTTGGTATCCAACTTCCTAGTTTAGTATAAACTACTTTTTGATCTAATCCTGTCGAATCTGCATTTGTTTCCACTTTATCTACTGAAGCTTTGTCTGCTACATAGCCTGTTAATGTAGGTGTGTCTACTTTTGCTAATTCTTTGTCCGCACTTTCCCAATTTCCATATGTGATTGTTCCTGTAACTGCATTATATGTTGCACTACGTTTGAAGTGGGCTGTTTGTGTTACAGTTGGTTTCGCATCTGCTATTTCAGGTCCGTCTGCAGTTTCTTTCTTAACGTAAGTAATTGTACGTGTTACTTCTTTTTCTAAGTCAGATTTTGCTAATCCAGTTTCTGGCCATTTTGGTCCTTCTGGTTTATCTGGATCTACTGGATCATTTGGATTTTTCGGCTCTGTTACTGTTACTGTACGTTCCTTAACTAGTAATTTGAATACTTGCGTTGGATCTCCATCTGTTGGATCTTTTTCCTTATCAAATTTTTGATTATTTAATAAGTCTTTGTTTTCAACTACATATCCACGTTTTTCTAAGTCTGCAATCTTAGCTGTTACTGAATCTGTTGGAATTGCTGAATCTGTTGTTCCGTTATCAATACTTACTTTCTCAGCTGGTATTTCTACCTCTGTTCCTGTTGTTGTATTGAATACTTTCACCACTGCTTTTTGTGGATCTGCCACATACTCAATCGGTGTATCCTTACCAGGTTCTGTTGGTACCGCTGGTGGAATGTATCCTTGTGTTGGATCATTTGGCACTTTTGGTTGTAACGGAGTTTCACCAATCTTCGGTGTATATCCTGGTACATATGGAATTACTGGTACATTTGGTGTATTAGGATCCGTTGGATCTCCAGGTTTCGTTGGATCTGTTGGATGGTTTGGATATGGTAGTGGTGTTGGTGTTTCTACACCTGGCACTTTTGGTACCCAACTTCCTAGTTTAGTATAAACTACTTTTTGATCTAATCCTGTCGACTCTGCATTTGTTTCCACTTTATCTACTGAAGCTTTGTCTGCTACATAGCCTGTTAATGTAGGTGTGTCTACTTTTGCTAATTCTTTGTCCGCACTTTCCCAATTTCCATATGTGATTGTTCCTGTAACTGCATTATATGTTGCACTACGTTTGAAGTGGGCTGTTTGTTTCTTAGTTGGTTTCGCATCCGCTATTTCTGGTCCATCCGCAGTTTCTTTCTTAACATAAGTAATCGTACGTGTTACTTCTTTTTCTAAGTCAGATTTTGCCAATCCAGTTGCTGGCCATTTTGGTCCTTCTGGTTTATCTGGATCTACTGGATCATTTGGATTTTTCGGCTCTGTTACTGTTACTGTACGTTCCTTAACTAATAATTTGAATACTTGTGTTGGATCTCCATCTGTTGGATCTTTTTCTTTATCAAATTTTTGATCTTTCAACAAGTCTTTATTTTCAACTATATATCCACGTTTTTCTAAGTCTGCAATCTTAGCTGTTACTGAATCTGTTGGAATTGCTGAATCTGTTGTTCCGTTATCAATACTTACTTTCTCAGCTGGTATTTCTACCTCTGTTCCTGTTGTTGTATTGAATACTTTCACCACTGCTTTTTGTGGATCTGCCGCATACTCAATCGGTGTATCCATACCAGGTTCTGTTGGTACCGCTGGTGGAATGTATCCTTGTGTTGGATCATTTGGCACTTTTGGTACTAACGGTGTTCCTCCTACACTTGGTGTATATCCTGGTACATATGGTATTACTGGTACATTTGGTGTATTCGGATCCGTTGGATCTCCAGGCTTAGTTGGATCTGTCGGATTGTTTGGATATGGTTTAGGTGTCATATCTGTTCCTGTCGGTGGTGTTACACCTTCTGGTAATCTTGGCACCCAACTTCCTAGTTTAGTATAAACTACTTTTTGATCTAATCCTGTCGAATCTGCATTTGTTGCCACTTTATCTACTGAAGCTTTGTCTGCTACATAGCCTGTTAATGTAGGTGTGTCTACTTTTGCTAATTCTTTGTCCGCACTTTCCCAATTTCCGTATGTGATTGTTCCTGTAACTGCATTATATGTTGCACTACGTTTGAAGTGGGCTGTTTGTGTTACAGTTGGTTTTGCGTCTGGAATTTCTTCTCCATTTGGAGTGTCTTTCTTAACATAAGTAATCGTACGTGTAACATCTTTTTCTAAGTCAGATTTTGCTAATCCAGTTGCTGGCCATTTTGGTCCGTCCGGAACATTAGGATCAACCGGTGTATTTGGAGTTGGTGGTTCTGTTACTGGCACAACTTTTTCTTTTACAGTAATCGTATATTCCTGACTTGGAATTTGACCTTCTGTGTCTTCTACAGTATCAACTGTTTTATCACCACTTGTAAATGTGTCTCCAACAATCTCATATCCAGCATTTTTCAATTCTGTAATCTTAGTATTAACTTCATCAGTTGAAAATTCTTTTCCTACTTCACCTTCTAGTGTAATATCATTATATCCAGTCAATGCTTCTGTTGCTGTCTCAGATGTTTGTTTCTTGAAATGAACGACACCTTTACCTGTAGGCGGCGTAGTTCTTTCTTCATATACAAATGTAATCACTGTATTTTTCTTTGTGATACTTCCATTTGGTCTATCAGATGAAGTTTCTAATCCTCCACCAACTGATCTTAAAGCATAATATTTTCCATTAGTCGCTTTAAAAGACGAAACTTTTTTTGAATTCACATCATAGTCTGTACCAATCAGTACATCTTTTCTTACCAAATAGCCATTATCCGTTTTTTCTCCAGCTTTTTTAGCATCTGCATCAGTGATTGGTAAATTATTTCCATTAGTATCAACATAACGAACAGTAACATCTCCTGACATAGCTGCTCTTACTTCTGATGTCTTTTTACTCTTGTCAATTTCTTCTTTTATTTTTTTCTCTTGGTCTTCAGTAATCTTACCTTGCTCTTTTAACTTGGTAAGAATACGTTTTGCTAATTCTTTAGACGGTTCTACAGTATCTTGGATGACTGAGAAATCGGCTAGAATCGGCATATTATACTGAATACGAGAACTTTGAGAGTTTACCCCAACTCTTTCATTATCAGATGGAATTACTTGTACAGTATACGATACAATATCCGCTCCTAAAGGAATGTCCGCAGTAGAGAAGTATCCTGGTTTTCCTAGTTTGCTATATCCAGGACCCACTGCTTCCTTAATCTTAGCCGACAGTTCTTCATCAGAAATCACATTCGTTCGCTCAATCCCTTTGTCTACCCCTATAAAGTGGGAGAAGTGTTTGAATTCTTCAGAACCAGCTCTAGCCCAACCATGATTAAGATTATTCGCTTTTGTATTTGTATTCTCTCTATCAAAGGTTTGGGGATTAGCACCATATGCATCAGCACTTAGAGTTGCTGCTATATTTGACCCTTGAATACCAACTTCCTTGCTACCGTTTCTAGCGGCAGTATATGTGTATTTATCTGTTTCAACTTCCAGCTGATCATCGTTAACATGATAGGTAATTTTCTTAGCACCTGGTATAAGAGTAGTGAGTAATCTATATGCTCTGTCATCAGCTTTAGCTTGAGAACTACCTGAACTTAGCCAAGTTGGGGTATTAGGATTATCTTTATCAGCATTTTTCAATAAATTATTCAAGTCATTTGATAGCCCTGGAGTTGTCCGAGATGTATTTGTGAAAGTTTTCTTCCACTCTGAATCTTTTTTCCCTGATTTTGCTATACTTAGGAATTCTTCAGTAACATTCATCACAATATCGCCTTGTTTTTTAGCTTCTTCCGTTGCTTCTTCTACAATTTGATCGTATACTTTTTGTTGCTCTGGTGTATAATCTTTTTCTTTTGTTCCTCTTAATAATGAATTAGCTTTTACTTTCGGATTTTTAATTTTATTAACACGATATTCAAACTCAGTTTTTAAAAATTTCAAAATGCTTTCATGTGCCGATTCAACATTCAAACCTTTCTTATACAACTCTTCATTCTGAACGATTTCAGCTACACGAGAAATAGTTTCATCATAAACTTTTGTTTCTTCGCCCTTACTATTTTGAGCTTTAATTACTACTCGATAACTTCCTTTAGAACCGTTAATATCTGTGATGTACCCTGTCACAAAATCAACACGAACACGACTTCCGTATTTAGTAGAAAAGGCTGCGAATTTCTTCTCTATCCCATTGTAGCCAACGACACCTGGAGAATATTTATTAAATTTATCCTTTTCTAAAAGATGAAGTTTATTAAAATCAGTGCTACTCAAATTCGCACGTTCATTCGGAGTACGTGGATCATATGTAGAATTATCCACTACAGTTTCAGTACGATTGGCACGTGTACGCCCTTTAACAAGCATCAGCATATAATCAAAACGACGATCTAAGGCTTGCTCATGCACATAGATGTTATCTAAGGCATCTGCCCCAAGCATACCACCTTGTTCAATTATCGGAATCCCATTCTCAGTTTGTCCAACTTTATGCCAACCTGTGAAGTAACCTTGTGCGTTCTTTCTACCGATAGCGAACTTACCTTTGTTTCCATCTTCATCAATGGCATGCCAACCACCAAAGTCATGAAGTTCTCTAATTTCACCCGGTTGAAGAGGTACACCCTCTGGATTCTCAGCAGTCTTATCAAATCGAAGTTCTCTTCCTAGAGTATCCATATTTTTCAAGTATGAACGCTCGTTATTTTGGAAGTCATCCGGCATATGTTGGATAATCTTCCACATATCTTCAACTGTAGCAGTATGATCAGGATCATCGAAACTCAAGTTAGCATTTGGATCATGTGCTCCAGGCTCATCTCCTTTTGGTATATTTACACCTGGTTGATCTGGTTTTACTGTAGCCCCCTTACGTCCGGTTAGAGCTGAGTTTAATGCTTCGTTATTTCCAGTTGAAGACCCGTCAGGTGTCTCAGTTCCAGTAGAAGCATTAGAAGTTCCGCCAGCAGGAGCATCTCCTACTTCTCTTCTTACACGGCGACCTCTAGTATTAGCAGACGTAGACGCTTCTGTCGGCTGCGCTACATTATTGATTTCTTTATTTTCTACTGGTTTCGTATTATTAGTTGCTAAAGTTTCTTTATTTTCTTTCTTTTTAGGTGTTGTTGACTCTGTTGATTTTCCAGAAGCATCTGGATTTTGAGCAGGCTCCGCCCTATAGCTAGAGGAAGTCAGACTGTTAGGTTGGCTTGTCTCCGGTTCTGGAGACGGACTAGAGTGACTTGCCCCTCCATCAGTAGTAGTTTTCGTTTCAGCGTGTACCACACCTGCCCCCATGGCAAGGTATAAAGCACCTATGACGACACTAGCTGCACCGACACTTACTTTTCGAATACTATATTTTAGTTGTTTATCAAATTTACCCATTTTAGACTCCAATTATCAAATAGCAGATATATTTATACATATTAGCATAGAATAATCTGATTCTATTATACATCAAGTTAATCTATTTAACAAGGAAAAAAGAATATTGTAAAAATAGCTTTATTAAATTGGAAACTATGAAAAAACATTGAAAATTCTATGTTTTTCCCCATTTTTTAAAAAAATTAATAAAGGCTTGATATAAACAAAAAAACAACATAAACATATGTTGACATTTGTTTTATAAATAAAAATATATACATTTTGTTGCATGTGAAATAGAAATTGTATTTTAAAAGTAAAAAAAGTATAAGAAATAATCCTACCCTGGTTATACAAGGTAGGATTTGTTCATATAAGTAGTCGTTCTAAAAATGGTTTAATACAGTTGATGAGAATCCCCTCTATCCAGCTTTCCTGTGCTGAGGAGAGATGATCTGTCTGGAGACTTTCTTTTAGAAAATCTCGAACTTGTTCTGGTGCGATTTCAAACTCAAAGGCTTTCATTTTATAGAAAAAGTCGAGCAGATGATCTGACAGGTATGCGGTTGAAAAAGGCACTTCTCCACTTTTTCGATATTCTAATAAGAGGCGAGCAAAGCGGGATTTTTCTTCAGGAAGCTCACGAAAATAGGAATTGAGGAGCCAGGTCTGCTTCTGCTTTCTTTCAATTGGATCCTGACTAGCAATTCGTTGGTCTTTTTCCAACTCTTTTTGGTATTGTTTGGCCTTGATAGCCCGTTCTGTTCGATTTTTACCAAAAAGAATTTTCTCCCACTTGCGTTCTTCTTGAGTCAAGGTCTCCGTAAAGCCAAAGTAATCTTGATAGGCCCGTTCTGCTGGGCCCATGGCTAGGACCAGATTGTCTGCATATTGCTTGGCGATTTTATCTCTCTTCTTGCGCTCTTTCTCTGCCTGGATACGGAGTTCCTGTTCGTAGTCAATTTTCTCCTTACCTAGCTTGACAAGGTAGAGTTGGTCATCTGGTTTTCCAAGTAAAAAGGGCTTAATACACTTTTCAAGGACTTCCTCCATACGAGCCTTCTTCTTAGGATCTGCCTTGGTCCAACTTCCTCCTTGAAAGACTTCTAGGAAGAGCTGATAGTCTTTCTCAGGTGAGAACTGATTGCCACGATTAGGCTTGAAAACACCTTTTTCCCAGAGCCACTTTAGAAGACGCTCGTCAAAGTCACTCTTATTGACCTTGATTTTCTCCTTTTTCTGGGCTTTTCTGGTCAGATTTTCAACCTTTCTGAGCAATTTTTCTTCCTCTTCTAGTTGCTGGTCAAGGGTCAATCGATGAAAATGACGAACACAATCACTACCAATCGGAAAGAGGCGTTGGCCTGTGACACCGTTAAAGAGTTCATAAGCGTATTTGATGGCATTCCCACAGATACAATTGCTACGGCCGATACCGTTAAAAATCAAGGAAACTTCATTCCATTCCTTGGTAGCTTGTTCCCAAGTATTCGCTTTTGAAGCCTGTAAAACTGCATCATGTAGGGATTTTCTAACTGGAAGTGTCATGAGGTCTCCTTTCTAGATTATACTTTTACAACTTGAACCTCGTCTTTACCGAGTAAAATCAAGTATTTGTCAATATTTTCAATCGAATAGGCTCGAGATAGAGCTTCTCCGTATAGCGCTAACTGACCACGATAACGATCTACGAGTTGACTTGGTTCATCATAGCGGTCTGTCTTGTAGTCAAACAGAACAATTTTGTCTTCGTAAAGCAGATATCCATCAAGGATACCACGGACAACGAAGTCTTCCTGACTCTTTTGGTCTCGTTTGAGCATGGAGAAGGGTTGCTCTCGATAGAGAAGGTGGGTATTAGCGAGAATTTCCTGACCGAGTGCTGTATCAAAGAATGCAAGAATTTTAGCAAGATTGATCTTATCTCTGACAGCTGGGCTGGTTTGAACTTGTTTGAGAGTTTTTGTCAGGCTAACAAGTGTTGGTCGCTGACTGAGGTCCATTCTCTGCATCAGTTCGTGGGTAGCACTACCAATTTCAGCTCCTGTTACCTTTTCTTTGCTTGAAAAATCTGGCAAATCAAAGTTGATTTTCTTGTCTACTGACTGTCCTTGACCTGCAATCTCGACACCTTCCATATCCATAACGGGTTCGTAGAATTTCTTGATTTGACTTGGGGTTTGAACACTGGGAAGTTCAATGGCTGCGCGGTGAAGAGTATTATAGACTTCCACTTCTTTCAGCATTTCAAGGGCTTCCTTAATGGTTTCAGACTGGCGATTGTCTGCTTGGGAGCTATCTTGGAGAGGACTTTTGTTTTCCAATTCTCCGATAGCTTCTCTAGTCAGCTGGTCTTCACCAACAAAACGATAGCTAAAGTTGAGATGATCCTTAACAAACACTTTACTGATAGCCCAAATCCAATCTTGGAAATTCCTTGCTTGCAGTCTAGTGTTGCTATTTAGTTTTTCATTTTTAGCTGCTGGGTATTCCTTGGCTTCCAGCTTTTCGCGAGAACCCTTACCGATAAGATAGAGCTTTTTCTTAGCCCGTGTCATAGCAACGTAGAGGAGACGCATTTGCTCAGAATAGCTTGCCAGCTGTAATTCCTCTTCATTCTGCATATAGGTCAGGCTAGGAATGGAGAGTTTGACGGTTTTAGGATAGTGATCTTCCACTGCTCCTGTCTCCATTTTGGCGATATATTTGACACCTAGTCCATTTTTACGGCTGAGAATGACCTCTGACATAGAGTCTTGCTTGTTGAAATCTTGATCCATATTGAGGATGAAGACGTAAGGAAACTCCAGCCCTTTACTCTTGTGGATGGTCATAAGCTCTACTGCATCTTTTGGCGGTGCGACGGCCACGCTTGCCAAATCGTGCTGGGCTTCTAAGACTTGGTCAATCATACGAATAAAACGCGACAAGCCCTTGAAATTGCTCTTTTCAAATTGATCAGCACGCAGAGCTAGTGCATAGAGATTGGCCTGTCTAGCAGGACCATTTGGTAAGGCTCCAACATAGTCATAATAAAAACGGTCGTTGTAAATCTTCCAAATCAAGTCATAGAGGGAGTGCGTTTTGGTATACAAGCGCCAAGAATCCAAGATATCCATGAATTGGTTTAGTTTCTCAGCTAGAGCTGTGTGAATCAAGTTTCTATGGCTGCTTACCTGTTTTTGAGCATTGACCAGTTTCTCATAGAGATTTTCTTGGATTTTATCCTCTGCTTTTTGAAGAGCTAAACGTGCTAACTCGTCCTCGTCAAAACCAAACATTGGAGACTTCATAAGGGCAACCAAGGCGTAGTCTTGCAGGGGATTGTGAATGACACGAAGGGTGTCCAGCATGACTTGTACTTCTAAGGATTGGAGATAATTGTTTTGCTCGCCGTCAGTTTTGACAGGAATCCCGTACTCAGACAGGGCGAGGAGAATCTGGTCATTACGACTGCGGCTGGAGGTCAAAAGGGCAATTTCTTTAAAGGAAACACCTTGCTCTTGATGAAGCTTCAGGATTTCCTTAATAACCAAGCGCATTTCGCCTGTTAGTTTCGTTTCTGTTTGACTCTCTTCTTCCTCACCTGTATCGTCCTTGTCGTAGAGGAGAAATTCTGCCTTATTGTCTGTATTAGGAGTCAGTTTAGTATTGGCAAAAACAAGCTGGTGCATGTTATCATAGTTGATTTCGCCGACCTCTTGGTCCATGAGACGTTCAAAGACATCATTGGTTGCTGACAGTACTTCTGAACTACTACGGAAATTTTCCTTGAGGAGAATCAGCTTGCCCTCTTTTGGATTTTGCACATAGCGTTGGAATTTCTCATTGAAAATCTGCGGGTCTGCCTGACGGAAACGATAAATGGACTGCTTGATATCTCCCACCATAAAGCGATTGTGGCCATTGGATAGCAATTCTAACATCCGTTCTTGAATATGGTTGGTATCCTGATACTCATCGACCATGACTTCGTGGAAACGTTCCTGATAAGCCTCACGGACTTGCGGGAAATTCTCTAAAATCTCAATGGTGTAATGGCTGATATCAGCGAATTCAAAGGCATTTTCCTGACGTTTACGCTGACGATAAGCTTCTACAAAATCACTCATGAAGGCTTGGAAGGTTTTAGCTAATTCCCATGTATCTCCATGATAACGTTCTTGATAGTCGAGAATGGTTATCTGGTCTGACAGTTGTCCTAGTTTAGCAAACTGGGTCTTTCTCTCTTCGTTGTAGGCATCCGCCAGTGGCTTCAAATCAGCCTTGCGACTGGCATTAGTCAGGGCCCGACCGTTTTTCTCTTTCGAAATTGCGACAACACGCGCAAGCACTGCCTGATAAGCCTGACTATCGGACTCTTGATTTAAGGAGCCAATTTCATCCAGAACTAACTGAACATTTTCTAAATAAGCAGCCTTTGCAAACTCCTTGGCATCGTTATCCAGATGGTAACGGAAAAAACTCTCCAAATCCCAAAGGGCTTGCTGGATTTGTGTGGTCAGTTTTTCTTTTTCACTGCTAAAATCAGCTTTTTCAAAGCCTTTGAGGAAAGATTCACTCAGCCATTTCTGAGGATTGCTGGTGGATTGGAGAAAGTCATAGATTTTATAGACCTGCTGGCGCAGACCACGTTCATCCTTGCCACGTCCAGCAAAGTTTTTCAGTAAATGACTAAACTTCTCTTTCTGTTTACCTTGGTAATGCGCTTCAAATACCTCATGGAAGACTTCGTTTTTGAGAAGAAGTTGCTCGCTCTGGTTTTGTAAAATACGGAAATTAGGTGCAATATCAATCAGATAGCCATGTTTACCAAGGAATTTTTGTGTGAAAGAGTCCATGGTTCCGATGGCAGCGTTGGGTAGGTCTGCCAACTGACGTCCCAAGTGTTGTTTGAGGTCGACATCACTGCTTTCTTGGATTTGTTGGCTGATTTTTTTCTCCAAACGTTCTTTAAGCTCTGTGGCAGCCTTGACAGTAAAGGTTGAGATAAATAGTTGAGAAATTTCGACACCACGCGCTAATTGGTCAAGAATACGCTCGGCCATGACAAAAGTCTTCCCAGAACCAGCAGACGCTGAGACAAGGATATTTTGCCCAGAAGTGTAGATGGCTTCGATTTGCTCGGCAGTTTTCTTTTGTTCCTTGCTCGAATTTGCTTCTACTTCTTGCAATTTTTGAATTTCTTTCTCAGTTAAAAAGGAAATAGGCTTCATCGATTCAACTCCTCTCTTATTTTTTCAAACCAAGCTTGCTTGAGTTTTTCTCCGACCAGACGCTTGCCATCAGTTAAGTCTAACTTTTCTAGAAAACGGGCTTGACCCAAGTGGTAATTGGCTTCAAAGCCTGTGATGGCTTGGTGTTGCTGAACATACGGTGCAATACTTCTGCCATTTTCAGTATAAGGGTTAATGGCGAACTGACCTTCTAAAATCTTCTCAGCTGCTTTCTTGTAAAGGTGGGCATTGTAGTCCAGTAGGAGCTGGAATTCCTCATCTGTCAGCTGATTAGCCTTGTTTTTGTTATAAAATTCGCCCAAATGATTACTTTCTTTTTCTAAAAAGAGTCCTTGGTATTTCATAGACTTGCTAGCTTCTACTACTGCACCTGCCAGACTTTTAACGGCCATCAGAGATTGGACGGGCTCAGCCATTTCCAAGTACATAGCACCAAAAAAGTTCTGCTCCCCTTCTCTTTTTAAGGCAGCTAAATAGGTTGGCAACTGAGAATTAAGCCCATTAAAGAAATGAGGAAACTGGAACTGAGTCAGACTGGATTTGTAGTCTACCACTCCAATCGCCCCATCAGCTTTCAATCGGTCAATGCGGTCAACCTTACCTCGTACAAAGACACTGCGACCGTTATCCAATTGAATAAAGGCCTGCTCTTTCCCACCAAAGTTCGCCTCTTCTTTGATAGTTTCGATGGCTGGATTGTGTCGGAGAATATGACCAGTTGTCCGTGCAACATCAAGCAAAACTTCCTTTGTAAACTGGGCTTCCAAACTTTCTTGATAAATGGCTTCAAATTCGCGTTCTTGACTGGTTTCTTGAATAGCTTGCTCTAGACGGTGGTCAAAGGAATCTTCATCAGGTAACTGCAAGGCGCGTTCAAAGATACGGTGCAAGAAATTTCCGTGACTACGGGCATCAGGACGCAAACGTAATTCTTCCTGCAAGCCTAAAACGTAGCGGAGGAAATAACTGTATTGGTTTCGGTAAAACTCCGTCAAACCAGATGTAGACAGATAAAACTCCTGATCAGCAGGATAGAGAGCTTGTAAGGTGTCCTTAGCCAACTGCTTACTGCTTGGACTGGTTGGGATGGCTGGATTTTCCAGACCTTGCTGGTCTAGTTTTTTACCCATGACACGCGCCAGAACCTTAATAAAGGTCAAATCTTGCTCAGTCTCACTCGTCTCGCCCTGCTGGTGATAGGCGACCAGACTAGACAAAAGACTGTGATAGGACCCCATATCTTCCTTAGACAGCCCTTTGTGATTCATCCTCTTCTCTTTTCGACTAAATCCAAAATGGATCAGCTCTTGAAGATAGGCTGATTCCTTACTTTCACTTTCATTAAAGAGGCTTGGAGCCGACAAGACCAACTGCTTACGAGCAGAATTGACCAAGGAAAGCATAGTATAGCGATTTTTCTTGAGATTTTCACTGCTGGCAATCAGCAATTGTGCCCCTTCCTCTGTCGCTTGGTTTAGGTTTTGCCTTTCTTCATCTGTCAAAAGGCTGGTATTCTGCGCGATTTTTGGTAAATTGTCCTGAGTCAGCCCAATGGCATAGACAAAGTCAGCCGTTAAGGGCGCAATCAAATCGTAACTCTGCACCAGGACAGTATCCACTGTCGCTGGAATAGTGCGATACTGAGACAAACTCATTCCAGAATGGAGCAAGGCTAGGAAGTCCTCTAGACTAACCTGTGAACCAGCAAAAACAGTCGCAAATTGCTCTAAAACATGACAGAAAGCCTTCCAAACTTCGGCTTGTCTTTCCTGTTCAAGAACTTCCATAGTGGCTGTCAAATCTTGCAACTGCTTGGTCACAGCTCCTTCTTTTAGAAAAGAGTTCCACTTTTGCAAGAGATTTTCAGCCTTTTGTTTTCGGCTAGCAAAAAGAGTCTCAAGAGGTGTTAAAATAAGCAGACGAAGAGCATTTAAACGTTCTAAATCAAATTTTCCATGGTGGGATTTGGTAAAGGTTTGCTGAAAGGCTGGTAAGCCATTGATACCAAGATAACGGATATATTGCTCAAAAGCATCAATATCAGACTGACTAAGGTCGGTATACAGACCAGTTCTAAGAAGGTTAATCAAATCTTCCTGACGAAAACGGTAGCGTTTCAAAGCTAAAATAGATTCGACAAACTGTGTCAAAGGGTGGTGCGCCATGGATTCGCTTTTGCCTAGATAGAAAGGAATCTGATACTGGTCAAAAATTGTTTTTAGAGATAATCGATAAGACGCTACATCCCCCAATAGAATACGAAAATGCTTGTAACTCAGATTTGAGTTCTCGTGCAATTTCTGACGAATGCTACGGGCTACCAACTCTAACTCTTCCTTTTGCGTCAAGCAAGACCAGATTTGTAAGTTTTCACGATCCTTCTCATCGACATCCAAAGTGAGTTCTGAAAAGTCGTAAGAAGACTCTAGCAAACGAGAGGCCTTGTCAAAACTATCCATCCGCTCATGAGTTTGAGAACAATCCTGAGCAGGCGTTTGGTATTTAGTAGCTAAATGATGGAGAAACTCCACACTGGCTTGATAGAGATTACCTTCAGGGAATGGACTGGTATAAGCTTTCTTACTAGCATAGGCTCCAATGATAATCTCAACACCCTTGCCATGAAGTAGGTCCACAATTCGCTCTTCCTCGGCAGAAAAACGGGTAAAGCCATCAATAACCAAGGCGATTTGAGTAAAATCACTACTAACTTTGTCATTCTCAATAGCCTCAATCAAATGGGACAACTGACTTCCCTGAGCTAACTGCTCTTCATTGAGGTAGGCCGTTACTTTCTCAAAAATCAAGAGTAAATCAGATCGCTTGTCCTCATCCGTCAAACTCTCCAAGTCTAAAAAGTTCATCTGAGCCTTGGTCATCTCGTGATAAAGATCAATTAACTGCTGGATAAATTGAGGATCCTGCTTGATAGCTCCATAAACACGTAAATCCTTAGGATCAAGTTCGGCAAGGCATTTGTAAAAGGCCATCCCAAGACCGATGTCATCTAGACTGGTTTTGACAGGTAGGTCATTCAAGATCAGATAACGAGCCATCTGCGCAAAGCGCGTGACGGTAATCGCAAAAGAAGCCTGCTGGGACAAGCATTCCAGCACGGCGCGTTCCTTTTCAAAAGAAAGAGAGTTGGGGGCAATGTAGAAGACCCGCTTGCCTGCAGCAACTAGCTCCTCCGCCTCTCTGGTTAGAATTTCTGTCAAAGAAGTACGAATATCAGTATAAAGTAATTTCATCTCTGCCTCGTTGGAATTTTTCATTACCTTTTATTATACCATGATTAGCCAGCCAAGTCTGAAAATAATCAGTTCTTGCTCACCTGTTGAAAAGAAAATGCCGGAAAGTTCCGACATTGTTTTAGTAAGCTAACTTCCTGAAAATAGGAGTAACCACACATTCCAGAAAGCAGTGATATTGATGAAAATATGAACTAGTATTGGATAGTAGAGATTTTTAGTCATGCGATACAATAGAGCCAAAATAAGCCCTCCGCTAGCATAAATGAAAAAAGCAAGAGGAGTTAAAGCAAAATTGACATGAATATAACCGAAAATAATAGCAGAAAGCAAGACATCTCCGTACCAAGGCGAGTTTTTGAAAAAGGTTGTCATAAGCACACCGCGATAAATCAATTCCTCAGCAATAGGCCCGATGAAGCAAGCCATGAGCAAGAAATAGGGTAATTCCTGTCTCCCTATCATTTCTATCGTTTCATTCAAAGAAATTTGATTTGAAGACGAGGGTATGAAATAAGACAAGAGGAAGTCAGACATATACAAAGTGATGTAGCCCAGTAAAAGGTAGATAAAGTACCTCGGATGCCACTTGAAATAAAAAGTCTTCTTTCCTGCAAAAACTAGTAGATAGATAACTGCTGACAAAAGAACTCCACTCTCCATCAAAAGCAGAATCTGAAAAAATTCACGACTTGCTGGTAGATAGGGCTTTGCGAGGTGATTGAAAACTCTCCAAAACCAAGTTGATTTGTAAAAAATTAAGGACAATGCTAGTAAAATTTGAATAGCTCGTTTTTTCATATTAAATCCTCTGTTTTCCTTGACTAGTTTATTGAATATAATGGTTTACTTAACTGTATAACAAGTTTAGTATAGCATATCTTTTCGAAATATCCTCTTCAAATCATGAATTGTTATCAAAACATCTTAAACTGTAAAATCAATTAGCCCCAAGCTTTCTATCAATTTCTTCTCCAAAATATGCTATAATAATACCAAAAGATAAAGAAGGAAGACCTATGATTAAACTACTAGCCTTGGATATGGATGGAACCCTCCTCAATGAAGCCAAGGAAATCCCACAAGCTCACATTACTGCTATTCACCAAGCTATTGAAAAAGGTGTTAAACTGGTTCTCTGTACGGGTCGCCCGCTTTTCGGTGTCCTCCCCTACTACAAAAAACTGGGACTCGATCTCCAGAATGAGTATGTGATTGTCAACAATGGTTGTTCAACTCACCAGACAAGTGATTGGGGGCTAGTCGACTGGCAAGAACTCAGTCCAGCTGACATCGAATACCTCTATGATCTAGCAGAAAAAAGTGATGTTCAGTTGACTCTTTTTGATGAGGAACATTATTTCGTCCTCGGTGGTAAACCCAATCAAGTTATTGAAAATGATGCTAAACTAGTCTTTTCAGACCTGACTGAAATTTCTCTTGAGGAAGCGACTAGTGGCAAGTATCGCATGTTCCAAGGGATGTTTTTGGGCACCAGAGAGCAAACAGACGATTTTGAGCAGCGTTTTGCTGGGGAACTCTGTCAACGATTTAGTGGAGTTCGTTCGCAGCCTGTCATTTATGAAGCTATGCCACTTGGTACGACAAAGGCTACTGCTCTTTCTCGACTAGCAGATATTTTGAAGATTGAGCCGTCAGAAATTATGGCCATGGGCGATGCTAATAACGATATCGAAATGCTCCAGTTTGCAGGCCTTGGTATTGCTATGGGAAATGCCAGCGATTATGTCAAATCTCTTGCGGATGCCGTTACAGCCAGCAATGAAGAAGACGGTGTTGCGCGTGCCATTGAGAAATATATTTTATAATTAAGAAGCCCAGTTCATATCAACTGGGTTTTGATATTTAAGAATTCCTAAAACTTTAGAAACTCTTTAGAAATCCTTGAGCTTTCTTTGATTTCTATGCTTTATACTAAAATTATCAAAATAAATCAAAAGGAGAGAATCATGAAAACAGTACTTGATATTCATGGATTGTCCAAAAACTTTGACAAACAAGCTATCCTTCAGGATCTTCATCTAACGATAAGAGAGGGAGATATTTATGGACTTATTGGGAAGAACGGAGCTGGGAAAACCACCTTAATCAAAATCATTACGCAACTACTGTTTGCGGATAAAGGGACTGTTTCCCTCTTCTCTAGCCAAACGGAAAATGAGTGGAGCAAGGCTCTATCTCGAGTAGGTTCAGTGATTGAATCACCTGTAGCTCATAATCACTTAACAGCTTATCAAAATCTGAAATATTACTGTATGATTCGGCATATTCCAAATGCTGATCAAGTCATTCGTGAAACCCTGGACTATGTAGGTTTGGCAGATACAGGTAAGAAAGTCTTTCGTGATTTCTCTCTTGGAATGAAACAAAGACTTGGGATTGCCATTGCTCTTCTATCCAAACCTGATTTCCTTATCTTAGATGAACCTATCAACGGTCTCGACCCAATCGGTATCAAAGAATTTCGACTAATGATTCAACGCCTCAATCAAGAAAAAGGGATCACCATTCTCATCTCTAGCCATATCTTGTCAGAACTTTATCTCCTAGCTAATCGTTTTGGTATTTTAGATCAAGGCAAGATTATCCGTGAAATCAGCAAAGCTGAATTTGAAACACTAAGTGAGGATTATATTGTGCTTAAGACAGCCGACCAAGAGAAAGCCTGTCAAGTATTGAAAGAACAAATCCAGCTCCAGTTCAAGGTTGTCAATCCAGAAAATGAAATCCATATCTTTGGTCAGGAACAAGATGTTAAACAGATTCTCAAGGAATTAACCTTGGCAGATGTTGCCATTGACGAGATTTACTATGCCCGTCAAAACCTAGAAGAATACTTCACTCAATTGGTCCAATAGGAGGAAAATCATGATACATACCATTCAAGCAGACTTTTACCGTCTTTTCCGCTCCAAAGGTTTTTGGATTACAGAATTCATTCTCTTTGTCCTCTTGCTAATGGGTGCCACTATCGGGGCTACAGGCCATCTGATGGCAATCCAGACAGAAGAACCAGAAATTCCAACCCATGGTTGGGACGGTGTACAAGCCCTGATCAACGCATCTAGTCAAGGTTCAAACCTCGTTTTTCTCTGCATAGTTCTAGCCTGCCTCGTTCTTGGAGTTGATTTAATCGGCAAACTCTATAAAAATAATTTAACAGTGGGTGTCTCTCGTACCGAGTTTTTCCTTGCCAAAGCCTTTGTATTGGCTTGTATTGCACTTTTACAAGTTATCATCAGCCTTGTGATTGCCTTTATTCCAGCAACGATCTTAAATGGATTTGGAGCTATGCCTGATGGCTTTATTGGCAATCTACTGGTAACCATTTCCCTTCAATTCCTTTGCCTCCTTGCTTGGCTTTCCATTGTTTCCTTCATCCTCTATGTTAGTCATTCTTATCTTGCGGTATTTATTGGCTATTTGGTCAGCTCTATCTTACTTTCTATGCCAATGCTCATCTTCCCAAGTATCAAAATTTTGCCATATTTATCATTGCAGTTTTTCTATGCTATGACTGCTAATAGTGAATCCATTTACTATACACTTATAGTTACCTTAGCTGTTATTGTAATCTTTAATCTAAGTGGACTGGCAGTTTTCAAAAAGAAAAGTTTATAAAAAATGACCTCCTCTAGCCTACAGAGGAGGTTTCTTTTCGTTAAAAGTAAATGAAAACCGACAACCATTGCTCATCTGTGCTTAGTTTCATCTCTGCACCGAGACGATGACATAATTCCTCAGTGATATAAAGGCCTAAACCAGAGGATTCTTCGGTGTCTGATAGATTTTCAGAATAAAAACGGTTGCTGAGATTTTCTATTTTTTTGATGGGCTGTTTAACAAGGTTTGAAATCTCTAAGACAAGCTGTTCCTTTTCCTTTCTCAAAGATAGACGCGCTTCTTCCTTGCCATGTTTGAGGACATTCCCAAGCAAATTTTGTAAAATTCGATCCAGCAAGTCTTCATCAGTCCTCATTGTTAAACCAGCTTCAACCTTAAAATCAAGCGTGATATTTGCCGCCTGAAAAACATCATAATAAGCCAAAGTCTTCTTTGTGATAAAAGCTGAAAGATCCACTTCTTCCAGTTTCGGTTTGACAGCTCCTTCCATCAAACGACGATATTCTAGGAGAGCCTCCAAACGTTTGGAAACTAAATCAAGATGCTGGGCTATTTTTTGTAAGGTTTCTGCTTTGTCTTCAGGAGACTTTATCAATTGTTGGGTGTAACCTGAAGCGATAGTCAAAGGTGTCCGAATATCGTGGGCGATATTGCTGATGGCCATATCCAGAGTCTGTTTTTCCCTTTTCATAACCAACCGAGATTGTTCCACTTCCTGAAATAGATTCTCAATCTGCTGGTAGAGTTGTAAAAAATGTTTGGAAAAAATGCTGACTCCGACTCTTTTCATACTACCCGTGAGAATCTTGTCTTCAATCTGTTGACTCAAGTTTTTAAGTGCTATATGGTAGCGAATCAAAAAAATAGATAAAATAGTTAGGAGTATCAGAAGGACAAAGATTATCATGTAGGTCATTGCTTGTCTCCTTTTAATCTTACCCCAACTCCCCAAATGGTTTCAATATATTCTTGATTTGGGTCAAGCTGGTTTAATTTTTTACGAAGATTACTCAAATGCGTATTGAGAGTATTATCTCCAGGTAGGTAGCTATCCTCCCAGACTAATTCATAAAGTTCTTCCTTGGTGAAAATTTTCTTAGGGTGTTTAAGGAGAGTTTGGAGAATCAAACATTCTTTCTTGGCAAGGCGAATCGTTTCCTGACTATTTTTGATTTCAAAACTTTCTGCATCAAACTGGATATTTTTCAAGTTTTGTGGCAGATTTTCAGTTTTTTCTATTTCCATAGGCTGTTTTTCTACGCTTTGACGTAATTGAACAGTAACTCTGGCAAAGACTTCATCCAAATCAAAAGGTTTGACTATGTAATCATTGGCACCGTCTAAGAGATATTGACTGATTAACTTTTTATCGCTCAGAGCCGTTAGCATAATGACTGGAATTTGACTTTGTTCCCTGATAGCTTTTAAAACCTGATCTCCATTTTTCCCAGGAAGCATGATATCTAGCAAAACGAGATCAATCCCCCCTTGGTCAAAAAGCATGATTCCTTCTGTACCAGAAAAGGCTTGAATCACCTCATGCTCCTCAGTAAGAAGTGTTCGCAAAATCTCTTGAATGTCACTATTGTCTTCAATAACCAATATCCTAGACATAAATACCAACCTTTCTGCAACTATTATAGCATGTTTTATTGATAAAGCTTAAACAGAAAAGCTCCTCGCATAAAAGTGCGAGAAAGCCTTAGAGGGTTAAAATATAAAATCCACTTACTAGATGACCTAGTATCCCTATAGTTACTAGTGAAAACGAGTCTAGCAGAATGAATCTCTCATTTCTCTCCTACTAGTCCGTAATTCGTTGATACATTTCGGGTCTTCTATCTCGAAACAAGCCCCAGTTTAGGCGTTCGCTTGCTCCCTTATCTAGGTCATAAGTAGCTAACAGAACAGCTTCTTCTTGTCTTTCAGCTCGTTCTAGAATAGCTCCTGTTTCATCCGTCATAAAGGAGGAACCGTAGAAGTCAAGACTGGAACTCTGTCCGCCATTTTCCTCACTTGAAGTGACTTCTTCAAAGCCATAGCGATTGGCTGCAATGACTGGAACAATATTAGCTGCTGCGTGTCCTTGCATGGTACGTTGCCAATGACCACAACTATCCGTATCCAAAATTGGCTCTGAACCGATGGCTGTAGGATAAAAGAGCAATTCAGCACCATTTAACGCAAGACAGCGGGCCGTTTCGGGGAACCATTGATCCCAACAGATACCGATCCCAATCTTGGCATAGCGAGTATCCCAGACCTTGAAACCAGTGTTACCAGGCGTGAAATAAAACTTTTCTTGATAATAATGATCATCTGGTATGTGGGTCTTTCGATAAACACCCAACACCTCACCATCTGCATCAATGACGGCAATAGAGTTATACAAGACATTGCCATCTTTTTCGTAAAAACTGATAGGTAAAACAACCTGTAGTTCCTTAGCAATCACCTTAAAATGCTGAATGGCGGTATTTTCTGTCACCGACTGGGCAGACTGGTAGTAGTCATACTGACGTTCCTGACAAAAGTATGGACGTTCAAATAATTCGGGTAAAAGAATAATTTGCGCGCCTTGTTCTGCAGCCTGACGTACTAAACGCTCTGCTGTTTGAATATTTGTTGCCACATCCTTGGCACATTGCATCTGAATGGCTGCAACTTTTACATTTCTCATCTTTTTCTCCTATTCTGGGATTTGTTGGGTGATACAGTGAATATTGCCGCCACCTAAGAGAATATCTCTGGCTGGAATTCCGACAATTTTACGGTCTGGGAAACACTTACTGAGGATATCTAAAGCAACTTGGTCATTAACATCTTGAAACTGGGGAACAAGGACAGCCTTGTTGGCGATATAAGAGTTTACGTAGGAAGCTGCAAGCCTTTCACCTGCGTATCGTTCTTCTTCACCTTCTTCATAGGTATAGCCAGGTAAATCTTCTTTAGTGACAACCTGACGAATAGCCGGAATTGGAAGTTTATGAATGGTGAAGTGACGACCTTTTGCATCTGTTTCCTTTTCTAAAAGCGCTAAATCAGCTGCTGACATGACATATTGAGGATCACTTTCGTCGTCCGTCCAAGCCAAGACAAGCTCTGCAGGGCCAACAAAGGCAGCAACATTGTCAACGTGTTCATTGGTTTCGTCCTGATAAATACCATAAGGAAGCCAAATAACTTTTTCAGCGCCAAGGCACTCTAATAAGGTATTTTCGATTTCCTCTTTACTTAGATGGGGATTGCGACCAGAACTAAGTAAGCAACTTTCAGTTACGAGAATGGTTCCCTGACCATCGCTGTGGATTGCGCCTCCTTCCAGTACAAAAGGTTTAGCATCATAAACAGGCATTTCCAAGACCTCAGCAAAACGACTGGCTACTTGATTATCATCTTCATAGTCTTGGTAGAGACCATCGACAGCACCACCCCAAGCATTGAAAGACCAATCCACGGCTAATTTCTTGCCTTTATCATTGATAAGAATGGTTGGGCCAGTATCACGCGCCCAGGCGTCATTGGTGGGAATGTCTAAATAAACAACCTTGTCTCCAAGATAGGATTGGGCTTCAGATAGATAGGCTTGCTCCACCAAAAGATAGACTTTTTCACCTTCTGCTATAGTCTTGATAATCTGAGTAAATGCTCTTTTGGCAGCTTTTCCTTGAAAGGGCCATGAACCTGGTCGAGTCGGCCAGATCATGAGGGTAGCATGGTGTGGTTCGTACTCTGCTGGCATACGATAGCCTAATTTTTTGGGACTGTTCATCATGATAATCTCCCTTTAAAATCTTGATAGCCAAAGGATTTGACTAAGCTACAGTCACCCTTCTCGTCCATGAGATAAAGACTTGGTAATCCAATACCGTTAAAGGTATTATTTTTGACAAATGAGTAAATAGCCATGTCTTCAAAATAAAGTCTATCACCGATTTGAACTGGATTTTCAAAGCTATAATCACCAATCACATCGCCTGTTAGACAAGTATTGGAAGAAAGTCTATAGGTATGGGCTTTTTCCTGAGCCTCAAATCCATTTCTCAAAGGTGGACGATAGGGCATCTCAAGTACATCAGGCATATGGCAGGTCGCAGAGGCATCTAAAACCAAGATTTCCATACCGTTTTCGACAATATCCAATACTTCAGTTGCTAGATAACCTGCATTGAGCGCAATGGCTTCACCCGGCTCGATATAGACTTCAAGATTATAAGTTTCTCGGATACGCTTGATCTCAGAAATCAGCAAATCCACATCGTAACCTTCTCTTGTGATGTGGTGTCCGCCCCCCATATTGAGCCATTTGACCTCATGTAAGTACGAACCAAATTGCGCTTCTACTGCTTTCAAAGTTGTCTCTAAATCATCTGCTCCCTGCTCGCAAAGGGTATGAAAATGAAGACCATCTACCAATTCCAGCAAATCACTAGGAATCTTGTCTAGAGTAACTCCGAAGCGAGAACCTGGTGCACAAGGGTCATAGAGCGCGTGATCTCCTTGAGTTGAACATTGAGGGTTAAGGCGCAAACCAACACTGATACCAGCATCTCGACAACGCGGACCATGTTTACGCAACTGTCTCTCTGAGTTAAAGACGATATGGTCCGTTATCTCCATCAATTCCTCCAAGTCTGCATCCTTGAAAGCAGGTGCAAATACATGGACTTCACCAGGAAATTCTTCTCTAGCTAGCTTAGCTTCATAGAGTCCACTGGCTGTCGTACCTGATAGATACTGGCTAATCAAGGGATAGGTTTTGTAGAGGGAGTAAGCCTTCTGGGCAAGCAAAACCTTGCAGCCAGCTTCTTCTTGTACATATTGTAAAATGCGACAGTTAGCTTCTAACTTTGCTAAGTCAATGACGTAAGATGGTGTTGGTACTTGTTCTAGCTTCATTAGTCCACCATTTGTGGATTTTCAACCACAACCCATGGCAAACCATACTCATTCAAAGCTTCCATAAATGGATCTGGATCCAATTCTTCAAGGTTATACACTCCTGCTTGTTTCCAAGTACCATTCATAACCAATTTTGTCCCAATCATGGCTGGAACGCCAGTCGTGTAAGAAATTGCTTGTGAACCAACTTCTGCGTAACATTCCTGATGGTCGCAAACATTGTAGATGTAGATGGTCTTTTCAACGCCATCTTTTACACCTGTAAAGATACATCCAATATTGGTTTTACCTACAGTACGTGGTCCAAGGCTGGCTGGATCTGGAAGCAAGGCTTTTAAGAATTGAATCGGCACGATTTCTTGGCCGTTAAAGTTAATGGTATCTGTACGAAGGAGTCCAACATTTTCAAGACATTTCATGTGCGTCAAGTAAGATTGACCAAAAGTCATAAAGAAACGAATGCGTTTGACACCTGGAATATTTTTCGCCAATGATTCGATTTCTTCGTGGTGAAGGAGATACATGTCTTTTTGTCCAACCTGAGGGAAATCGTACTCACGCTTGATAGACATGGCTTCAACCTCAACCCACTTACCATCTTCCCAGTAAGAACCTGGCGCAGAAACCTCGCGTAGATTGATTTCTGGGTTAAAGTTTGTTGCAAACGGATAACCGTGGTCACCACCATTACAGTCTAAAATGTCGATATAGTGGATTTCATCAAAATAGTGCTTGAGAGCATAGGCTGAAAAGACACTAGTCACACCTGGGTCAAAGCCAGAACCAAGAAGAGCAGTCAAGCCTGCTTCTTTGAATTTCTCTTGATAAGCCCACTGCCATGAGTAGTCAAAGTAGGCTGTAAAACCAAGTTCTTTGCAACGTTTCTCATAGATGGCACGCCATTCAGGGTCTTCTGTATCCTCTGCTTCGTAGTTGGCTGTATCGATATAGTGAACACCTGTTGCCAAACAAGCGTCCATAATTGTTAAATCTTGATAAGGCAGAGCTACGTTCAAAACAGCTTCTGGTTTATAGCTTTCAATCAGGGCAATCACTTCTTCAACCTTGTCAGCATCAAGAGCAGCTGTCTCAATCTTTGTATTTGTTTTGCCTTCCAGTTTAGCCTTCAAGTCATCACATTTTGACTTAGTACGGCTAGCAATCATAATTTCTGTAAATGTTTCGCTATCTTGGCAAATCTTTGAAATAGCAACTTGGGCAACGCCCCCACATCCGATAACTAATAAACGACTCATTTTTTCCTTCCTCTTCTTCTAAAATGTCCTCAACATACTTGGGCAACATAAAGGCACCCACGTGTAAGTTTGCAGTATAGTATTCTGTGAAAAGCTGGCGTTTTTTCCAGCCTTTCTTGTCAAAATCTTTGACAGGGTGGTATTTCTTCGATGCAAATCCAAACAACCAATAACCAGCAGGACTGGTTGGGATATGAGCCTGATAGACCCGACTGATTGGAAAGGCTTGATTGACCTTGCGGTGCATGCTTCGGCAAGCTGACTCATCCTCGTCAAAGAAGGGACTACCATGCTGATAAATCATGATGCCGTCTTCTTTCAAGGCTCTATAACTGTTACCGTAAAATTCCTTGGTAAAGAGCCCTTCTGTATGTCCAAAGGGATCTGTCGCATCGTTGATGATAATATCGTAGTCATCTTCACAGTTTCGTAAAAAACGGAGCCCATTTTGATAGTAAATGGTAACACGAGGGTCATCAAGTCCCGCAGCAAAATCTGGGAAATACTCACGACAGACTTCAACCAACATCTCATCAGGTTCTACAATATCGATTTGTTCCAGCTCAGGATAGAGGGTTAATACTTGAGCAACACCTCCGTCGCCACCCCCAATAACCAAGACTTTCTTGGGATTTGGGTGGACAGCCATGGGAACATGAACGGTCATTTCATTGTAGACAAAATCATCAGCATCTGAGAACAAGACGTGCCCATTTAAAATCAAAATTTTTCCAAAAGCTGGCGTATCCAAGACTTCGATATCCTGCCATTCACTTTTTCCAGCGTAGAGTTGCTTGGCTGTTCTCAGGGACAATTTGACATCTGGAGTATGAACTTCAGAAAACCATAAATCCATCTAGTTCTCCTTTCTCTTAATGACGTTGATGTGATTGACCTCAGGATCTTCTGTCCCTTGGAGGGAGCAACCACGTTCCTTGGCAAATTGGATATAGTCTACAATTTCTCGTGTAATGCGTTCTCCTGGTGCTAGAATTGGAATTCCTGGAGGATAACACATGACAAATTCCCCACAGACTTGTCCAACAGACTCATCCAAGGTTAAACTTTTTCTCTCTGAATAGAAGGCTTCCTGAGGAGATAACACCAACTTGGGTTGGATATATTCTCCAGCTATCAAGTCCTTCCCATCTCGTGAATAGAGTCTCTTGATATCAGCCAAAGCACCGACTAAGCGCTCGATGTCTTGGATGCGGTCACCAATCGAAATATAGGCCAAGATATTGCCAATATCACCAAACTCTATTTGAATATCATATTCGTCTCGCAGGAGGTCATAAACCTCGATACCTGTTAAGCCAATACCCTGAGTGTAAACTGACAACTTGGTTACATCAAAATCACAGACCGACACACCATCTATTAACTCTTTTGAGTAAGCATAGTAACCGCCAATGGCATTGATTTCACGGCGAGCATACTCAGACAGTTCAATGACCTTCTCAAAAGACTCTTTACCACGAAGGGCTAGATTACGACGTGAAATATCCAAACTAGCCATCAGCAAATAAGAGGCGGATGTTGACTGGGTCAGGTTGATAATCTGACGTACGTATTCAGGATTCATCTGCTCCCCGATTAAAAGAAGCGAGCTTTGTGTCAAACTCCCACCAGACTTATGCATGGAAACTGCTGCCATATCAGCACCTGCATCCATAGCAGAAATTGGAAGTTTATCAGTAAAATGTAAGTGTGCTCCGTGGGCCTCATCTACTAAAACCATCATGCCAGCTTCATGAGCCATTTCTGTCAACCTCTTTAGGTCTGAACAGATGCCGTAGTAAGTAGGATTGTTAATCAAAATGGCCTTGGCATCTGGATGGTCCTTTATGGCCTGTGCTACTCGGTCATTTTCAAGACCTAAAGCGATACCAATCTTAGGATCTACACTCATCTCGATATAGATGGGAATGGCACCACATAGAACCAGCGCATTGATGGCAGATTTATGGACATTTCTCGGCAGAATAATCTTATCTCCAGCCTTGCAGGTTGACAGAATCATAGTCTGCACCGATGAAGTTGTTCCACCAATCATGAGAAAGGCATGGGCTGCTCCAAAAGCATCTGCAGCCAGCTCCTCTGCATCCCGAATAATCGAAATGGGGTGACCAAGATTATCCAAGGGTTTCATCGAATTGACATCAATGCCAACACATTTTTCCCCTAACAGTTCCACCAATTCTGGATTTCCTCGTCCACGCTTGTGACCTGGAACATCAAAGGGAACAATCCTTTTCTTGCGTAACTTCACCAAGGCCTCATAAATAGGGGCTTGGTTTTGATCTAACTCTTTCAAGACATACTCCTTTACCATATTTTTAGCGCTTCAAGAAGAAGGCAACTAAAGGTTGACTCATGAAAAAAGAGCAGGATTTCACCTGCTCTGCAATCTTCTGACGTTTTTATGTTTGTTTCTGTTGAGTATGTCTGTTCCCGATGTTTCCTAACTCTCTAGTAGCAAATATTACGTACTTTATTGATCGTTTCACAAGATGACGTGTGCTTTCACCACACTAAAAATTTATGAATTAGGACAAGTGTCCTAACATCAACTTATAAAAGTAGGCTTTTAACCCTATCAATAATGTGGTTTTTCAACCACGCTTCGGCATTCAACCCTGCCTGTCCGTAGGCATTTTTTACTCGGGTTTATATTTGCTAGAAAACATCATCTCATTTTCTAAGCTCCATTACTATATCATGTTTCCAAGAACTTGTAAAGCCTTTTACGAAAAAAATATAAAAAAGTTCGCAAAATAGTTGGATTTTATTTGATTTAATACTCATTATTCTCTTGTAAACGATTATAAAGTGAACAAAAAACGATTATCCTATTTCATTTTAAAATTTTTTATGCTATTCTATACTCTTTACCTTCGGTGTTTGTTCTACTAGAGACAATAACGATGCTTTTACATTATTAAAATCGTGCAACTTTTTTCAGATACTTTTAAAAGATTGATTTCCCTATATTTTTCCTTTATACTGGATAAAAAGGAGGATAGTATGTCAGAAACAAATCACGAAATTGATTCAAATTTTGCAGGTCGTTTAAATATCCTGCGTGCGGGTGTTCTTGGTGCCAATGATGGGATTATTTCCATTGCTGGTGTGGTTATCGGGGTTGCCAGTGCTACAAGCAATATCTGGATTATCTTTTTATCAGGATTTGCAGCTATCTTAGCTGGTGCCTTTTCAATGGCTGGTGGAGAATATGTGTCCGTTTCAACTCAAAAAGATACCGAGGAAGCAGCCGTTGCGCGTGAGCAAGTCTTGCTAGACCAAGATATGGAACTAGCCAAAAAGTCTCTCTATGCTGCCTATATCCAAAATGGAGAATGTGAAACCTCTGCTCAACTCTTGACCAACAAAGCCTTTTTAAATAATCCGCTCAAGGCTTTGGTAGAGGAAAAATATGGGATTGAGTATGAAGAGTTTACCAATCCTTGGCATGCCGCTATCTCTAGCTTTATTTCTTTTTTCCTTGGTAGCTTACCACCCATGCTTTCAATTACCATTTTCCCAAGTGAATACCGCATTCCTGCTACTGTCCTTATCGTCGGTATGGCCCTTCTTCTCACTGGTTACACAAGTGCCAAACTTGGAAAAGCCCCAACTAAAACAGCTATGATTCGTAACCTTGCTATTGGCCTCTTGACCATGGGAGTTACTTTCCTGCTCGGACAACTTTTCAGCATTTAGAACACGAGAAATACCTCGATTTTGAAGTCGAGGTATCTTTTTTTACATTTGCACAATCTTGCGATAGCTTCTTGAAGTAATCATGAAAATCAGCACATAGGCGATGAGGAAGACAGCGCAGATAGACAAGGTCACAGTCAACATCATATTCGTATCTATTACACCAATCACTTTTAAAATCAGACTAAGCATATGGTAGGCAAAGGCTAGGTGTATGAAGGCAAAGAGCAAAGGAAGGAAGAAAACAGTTAAAACCTGTTTGTTAATGGTTTGCTTGATTTGCTTTTGATCTAAACCAACTTTCTGCAAGATAATAAAGCGCTCACGGTCTTCATAGCCTTCAGAAATTTGTTTGTAGTAGATGACCAGAACGGTTCCGACCATAAAGATAATGGATAGGAAAATACCGATAAAGAAGACACCACCAAAGAGGGCACTCATCTGAGCACTAGCATCTGATAGATTACTACCATAAACATAGCTACCTTCCGTGTTTAATTGAGCATTAAATTGATTGAGGTATTTTTCATATTCTTCAGCGACTTTGAGTTGTTCTTCTTCGCTGACATTTACATTCATACCACCGTAAAACTGATTATAGATAGCTGAGTCTGGGAATTGGTCCAAAAAGGCTTGTAAATTAGGTACAACAAGGTAATTGTAATCAGCAGTCAAAATATTAAACTGATTTGGGACATGGTTCACAATGAAATCGTTATTAAATTCTTCTTTGACAGAAAATTGATGATCATTTAGAGTTAGAGCTTTCTGTCCTTTAACTCCCTCATTCTTGGCAAAGAGTCCGACCTCATTTCCTGATAGAGACAGTTTTTGACCAGTCATATTTTCATAATCTTTTTGATCAAATACCATGAAAACTGTTGTGGGTTGGACACGATTTTGTCCTTTTTCAAAAAGTGTTAACTTATTTCCTTCTTGGTTTGCAACACCAAAGTAAGTATAACGAAGCACTTCTTTCTCTTTAATCTTATAACCTTTGTCACTTGCAAACTGGCTCAAGAGTTTGTCCAAGTCTTCTTTTTCAACATTTTGCCCTGAAACCCCAAAATCATGAGGATTTAGAACTTTTTTAAAGCTTTCTGAGGCATTGAAAATACTAGTAGCTGCTGACATGGTAACCAAGACCATTGTTGATAAGATAGCGATAGTTGCTAGTCCAACCGCATTTTTCTTCATACGGAAAATCAAGTTAGACACTGAGATAAGGTTATTTGGTTGGTAATAATATTTCTTGTTTTTCTTTAAGATTTGAAGGAAAACGGTAATTCCTGCATTAAACAATAGATAAGTACCAAAGATAACCAGTAAAACAGCTAGGAAGAAAGTTGTTAAAGCTGTAAGAGGATCTTTTACAGTAAGGGCAAGATAATAGCCAATCCCTAAACTAATCGAACCAAGAATAGTTTGGAGAGGTAGGAAACGACCTTTTTTCTCACCACTAGCTTTCTCACGAGAGAGCTGGAGGGCATTCATACGGGCGATTCGAAGGGCATTCAGGAACATAAGGCCTAGGAAAATCAAACCGAAGACAACAAGTACTGCAATGACAACTTTCATCTGGAAGGTAGCGACCAGCTCAACCTTCAATTTCATCAGTTTGAGTAGGAAAGCGAAAATCAACTTGTCAAACAAGGCTCCAATACCGATACCTGCTCCAACGGTTAGAATCCCAAATAGTACTAACTCCTTAAAGGTCATACTGATCAGGTGACGTTTCTCCAAACCCAACATTCCATAAATCCCCAGTTCCTTGGAACGGTTTTTCATAACAAAACTATTGGCATAAAGGACGATAATGGCTGACGCAAGTGTGACGACAAACATACCAAATCCTAGAGTAGCTTGGATGGTTTCCCCTCCACGAATTTCTGCAATCTTGGGATTGAAGGTTAGGGAGTAAAAGAGATAGGTGACAGTGACTGCCAAGAGAACAGCCAGCGCAAAAGGATAGTAGAGTTTGCGGTTTTTAATCAAGTTCGATACCGCTAACTTATTGGTTAATCGAAACATACTAATTCACCTCGCTTGCCATGACAGTCAAGGTATCAGAGATTTCTTGGAACATCTGACGTTCTGTCTTCTCTCCACGGTAGATTTGGTTGTAAAGAATGCCGTCTTTGATAAAGAGTACACGTTTAGCTCTGCTGGCTGCTGCTGTGGAGTGGGTTACCATGAGAATGGTTTGGCCGCGCTCATTGATTTCATCAAAGACATCAAGTAAGGCTGCAGAGGACTTGGAATCAAGGGCTCCTGTTGGCTCGTCCGCAAGGAGTATTTCAGGTTCTGTGATGATGGCACGTGCTACTGCTACACGCTGTTTCTGACCACCAGAAATCTCGTAAGGGTACTTCTCTTGTAATTGGTTGATGCCTAGATTCTCAGCTGTCACCACCAATTTCTTCATCATCTCTGTAATAGGTCTTCTTGACAAGACAAGCGGAAGCAAGATGTTGTCCTTAACAGACAGAGTATCTAGCAAGTTAAAGTCTTGGAAGACAAATCCCAGCTTTTCACGACGGAAGCTAGAAGCCTGTGAATTTTTAATGGTTGCAGTGTCAGTTCCATTCAAGTAAACCTGTCCACGACTTGGTTTGTCCAGCATAGCTAGGATATTGAGAAGAGTGGATTTACCAGAACCAGACTCACCCATGATGGCAACGTAGTCACCTTTTTCGACGGTAAAGTGAATATCCTTGAGGGCTTCTACTTGGTTGCCCTGAAAACGAGTTTTGTAAATTTTTTGAACGTGTTTTACATCTAAAAGTGTCATGAGAATCTCCTTTCTTAATATCCCATCAAATGAAATGTTGCTTGCATCATAGCGCATCCCAGCTGAACGCGCTCGATATCTTTGTGGCTTGGTTTTCTTGTTTTCTTCTGTAAGATTTGTTTCATGATGTTACTCCTTTGTTCTTTATGAGTCTAGTTTACATCAAAAAAAGACCGCTTGCCATAACCTAACCTTACAAAAGAGACTTTAATCTTACATTTTTGTAAGATTGGGGGAAATGTAAGCAAAATTACTTAGAAAATTATTTGATTTCCTATTTTTAAAATTGTAAAATATAAGTATGAAAAGGCTTACTTTGGAAAGGAGGAAGCGGGAACTAACATTTGAGTAAGCTTACCTAGGGTAACACACTATTAAATTGAACACTTACAAATCGTACTACCTATAAGGAAAGAAGGTGCGCTTTAATGAAACATAAAGAACATATACTCATCGGAATTCTCTATCTCCTCTCTCCATTCATCGGTCAGCTCTTAGTTGAAAAAACATACTTTATCGGTACAGAATTTACAGCTACTGCTTATGCTATTTGCTGGCTATCAGTTGTTATCAGTATCCATCATTTATCAAAAAATGTATTGTCTCAGCATGAAAAATCAGATTAGAAATCTAAGTTCAAAATAATATTTTTAGTTTACAGATGAGACTGGCGAAATATTATTAAAAGTAAAAAAGCTTTAAATCAAGCAGTTTAGACTATTGATTTAAAGCTTTTTGCTTATTCCAAATCTTCTGTAGAATCTCACCAAAACCAGCCTTCATTGTCGTCAATGGCTTGGGCTTCTTTGCGTTTTCGTGGGCCTGTTCCGTACATTTCTGCTTCGATTTCTTCCTTGGTAGGCATGATAGAAGCTAGGATGATATAGATAATCACGCCAAGTCCAAAGTTTGCAACTGTAAAAATGGCAAACAGAAAACGAACAAGGGTAACATCAAAGTTCCACTTGTCTGACAGACCTGCCAGAACTCCTGAAATCATACGATTTCGTCTCATTTTATAAAATTTACTGTTCATGATATTTCCTCTTTCTGCTAGGTTAGACATAGTATATCACGGGTAGGCTCGGCTTTCATCAGTCCTCAGGCTGATTTATTAGTAGCAATTTACCTCGACAAAGTCCACAGCGATAGCGTTTGGTATCAATCCTTCGCTTGCGCTGATACCTTTGCTGGCAGGATTGACAACGATAAAGCTTGAGTGGTTTGGAGTTGCTATTGGGCAAGGATGGTACAAAGCGTAATCCATCCACTGCTTTCAAAAGTTCCTTAAAATCCCGATCCTTGTGTTGATAGCCCTTCCCTTGAAAATAGAGGTGATAATGACAGAGTTCATGTCGGACAATTTTCCTAAAAACGTCCAACCCCAGTTCCTGATAAACCTTAGGATTAAAATCCAAATGCCCATCTTTGGGGAAAAATCGTCCACCTGTCGAACGTAGACGAGAATTCCACTGAACATGATGGATAAAAGGTCTGCCGAAGTCTTCTAGTGAAACCTGCTTAACGTAATCAGTCAGTTTCATTTGGAGCTAGGAGCGACAGATTGACTTTTTCACGTTCAGTATCAATTTTCTTAACCCAAACGGTCACCAAATCTCCGACTGACACTACTTGGCTGGGATGTTTAATAAATTTACGACTCATGTGGGAAATATGAATCAGACCGTCCTCATGAATCCCAATGTCGACGAAGGCTCCAAAGTCAACGACGTTACGCACAACACCTTCTAGCTTCTGACCTACCAGTAGGTCTTTGATATCTAGGACATCTTGGCGAAGCACAGGTGCATCAAAGGAATCACGGAAATCTCGACCTGGTTTGAGAAGATCTGCAATGATATCTTTAAGAGTTTCTGGACCAAGATTCAGTTCTTGCGCCATTTCCTTGACTGAAAGCGACTTGAGTTTGCCTTGGGCTTCTTCGTTTAGGTCTTTAATATCTAAACGTTTGAAGAGCTCCTTAACAGCAGAGTAATTTTCTGGGTGAACTCCTGTATTATCAAGGATATTGCTACTTTCAGGGATACGAAGGAAACCAGCTGCCTGTTCAAAGGCCTTGGCCCCCAGACGAGGAACTTTCTTGATTTGAGCGCGTGAAGTGATTTTTCCTTCTTCTTCGCGGTATTTGACAATATTTTCAGAGATAGTTTTGTTGAGTCCAGCTACGTGTGAAAGAAGAGCAGGACTGGCTGTATTAACATTGACACCGACTTGGTTCACCACGGTATCCACGACAAAGTCCAGACTCTCAGACAATTTCTTCTGGCTGACATCGTGCTGATACTGACCGACACCAATTGACTTAGGATCGATTTTGACCAATTCTGCAAGCGGATCTTGCAAACGACGGGCGATAGAAATGGCAGAGCGTTTTTCAACGGTCAAGTCTGGGAACTCCTGACGAGCAAGTTCGCTGGCAGAGTAGACCGAAGCACCACTTTCATTGACAATGACATAGCTGACTTCAGGAAAATCTTTAAGAACTTCCGCCACAAAGGCTTCACTTTCACGACTGGCCGTTCCATTTCCGATGGCAATAATCTCTACACCGTATTGACCAATCAAGTCTGCCAAATCTTTCTTGGCTTCTTCGATTTGACGAGCTGATGCTGGTTTGACAGGATAAATGACCTGAGTTGTCAGCATTTTTCCTGTTGCATCAACGACAGCTAGCTTGGCACCTGTACGAAAGGCTGGGTCAAACCCAAGAACCACGCGCCCTTTCAGTGGAGCAACCAAGAGGAGATTGCGTAGGTTGTCAGAAAAGAGTTGGATAGCTCCTTCTTCTGCTTTCTCAGTTAGTTCTGTCCGAATACGACGCTCGATAGCAGGCAAGACTTTTTTCTTAACTGACTGTTGAACAACTTCATCTATATAGGCGTTTTTCACCTTGAAACGAGTTGCAAAGAAAGCTAGAATGCGGTCTATTGCATGTTCAAAACCGACCTTCAAGACACCTAGCTTTTCCCCACGATTGAGGGCCAATGTACGATAACCCTGCATATTTTCAACCGTCTCTGAAAAATCATAATAAATCTGAAAAACCTGCTTTTCATCAAGACTTTCATCCTTGACTTGAGAAGTGAGTTTAGAGTGTCTCAACACCTCCTGATAAGTTAGAGCGCGTAAATTGACATCCTCCGATAAGGCTTCGACCAAGATATCAACTGCACCAGCCAAAGCCTCCTTACCAGTCGCAAATCCTTCACAGACGAACTTTTCAGCTTCCTTCTCTAAGCCAGCTACATTCTGCAAAATCAAGCGAGCAAGTGGGAAGAGTCCGGCTTCACGGGCAATAGTTGCCTTGGTCCGACGCTTTTCCTTGTATGGAAGATAAAGTTCTTCTACTTCTGCTAGTTTTTCGGCTGCTAAGATAGCTTCTTCCAACTCCTTTGTCAACTTGCCTTGTTCTTGAATCTTAGCCAAGACAGCTTCCTTACGGTCGTTGAGATTTGTCAGACTTTTATCCAAGTCGATAATGGCCTTAATCGTCACCTCATCCAGACTACCAGTCATGTCCTTGCGATAACGCGCGATAAAGGGAATAGTCGCCCCTTCAGCTGTCAAACTTAGAACGGTATCAATTTGCTTTAAAGTCACTCCCAAATCTTGGGAGATTTTTTCATATTTTTTATCCATGAATCTATTATACCATAAGCTAATAGTATTCAAATTATCTCTTACAATTTTAAAACATAGGTTGGGAAATAAATTTACTTCATTTCAATATTCTATTCATTCAGAAGGTTGCAATTTAATTCTAATAGTTTACAAAAGGACTAGTGATTAATTTCACTGTTTTTATTTTTTACAAAACGCTTTATAAAGCTATTTGTTGAAGTTAACGAATCAATTTTCAGAGCAAATAAAAAACCGCAAGCCTGAGCCTGCGGTGAGTGTAATCTATTTTGAAATTTCAAATAAAAAAGGAGCATTTAAGCCCCTCCTTTGAAATAACGGACACTTGGCTGGTCGGTGTACCCAGCATCTCAGATACCTTTTTCAAGGTGCGGCAGGAACCTTTCTGCCCTCAAATGTCTTTCGTTAATGTTATTCTAGCACTATCTACTTTTTTTGTCAAGTTTTCTCAATCTACCCAGACTTAATACGACTTTGTAACTTGAAATCTTGTAAGCGATACATGGTCGGAACATAAAAGAAATCTCCACTTTTATGTAACTTGATGGCAACAAGAACATTATCATCAAATCTTTTAACATATTCAAAACTAGCATCTTTCTCTCGTGGATTGACCCCAACGAAATCTGGATTACTTAGTATAAGTTCCAGATCTTCGATATGATGAATCACATCATTATGATACCGTTTCAGCATATGACTTCTTAAACCTTCTTTGTTAACTTTGATATCACTAGCTTCAAGAACAATATTAAAAATTTCTTTTATTTCGTCAGTAACCTAACCGATCTTTTTTTGTTCCATCGTTTCCTCCATTATTCCACAATTATTATATCACAATCATAGTGTATATTAGGATATATCACGCTCTATTATTCGTTAGATCCTCAATTTTAACTTTTCCCTTTTCCTCAAAATAATAGTATAATAGAGGTAGAATTTAGAATCGAGGTACACCTATGGCTGTAAAATTTACAAAACGAGACGACTTGGACAAGATGTTTGAAGAGTTTGCTAAACTCCCTGATTTGAAACAAGTCACTTTCCCTGATGACAAAGAGAAAAAAGCCAAAGCAGAAAAGAAAAACTAGATGACTGCTTTCCAACAACTCCCATCTAGTGTGCTTCAGACTGGAGCTATTTTCCTCTCCATTATCATTGAAGCCCTCCCTTTCGTGCTGATAGGAAGTATTGTCTCAGGGCTGATTGAGGTCTATATCACACCTGACAAGGTTTATCATTTTCTCCCTCGAAATCGTTGGGGGAGAATCTTTTTTGGCACCTTCGTCGGGATACTTTTTCCCTCTTGTGAATGTGGAATTGTTCCCATTATCAATCGTTTTCTGGAAAAGAAGGTCCCCAGTTACACGGCTGTTCCCTTTCTTGTGACAGCACCTGTTATCAATCCCATTGTTCTCTTTGCGACCTATTCTGCCTTTGGGAACTCCTTCCATGTCGCTCTGTTACGAGCTCTAGGTTCCATTGTAGTGGCTGTGATACTTGGGATTTTTCTAGGATTCTTCTGGCAAGAACCGATTCAGAAAGAAAATCGTTTGGCCTGTCATGAGCACGATTTTTCTCATTTGAGTTTTGCAAAAAAAATTTTTCAGGTCTTTGTGCAAGCCATTGATGAATTTTTTGATACGGGACGCTATTTGGTATTTGGCTGTCTCTTTGCCTCTGTTATACAGGTCTATGTTCCGACACGGATTCTGACCTCTATCAGTGCGACCCCTCTTTTTGCCATCCTGCTCTTGATGCTTTTGGCCTTTCTTCTTTCTCTCTGCAGTGAGGCGGATGCCTTTATCGGTGCTTCTCTTCTCTCAAGTTTCGGCTTAGCACCAGTTCTGGCCTTTCTGGTGATTGGTCCAATGCTGGATATCAAAAATATTCTCATGATGAAAAATTACTTGAAAGCACGATTTATCAGTCACTTCATTATGATTGTGACTCTTGTCATCTTAGTATATTCTCTCTTGATTGGAGTCATCCTATGATTCGATTTTTAGTTTTAGCTGGCTATTTTGAATTGACCATTTATCTCCATCTGTCGGGCAAATTAAACCAGTACATCAACATGCACTATTCCTATCTGGCCTATATTTCCATGGTACTTTCCTTTATCTTGGCTATTGTTCAATTGTATATCTGGATGAAGCAAGTCAAAACCCATAGTCATCTGAACAGCCGTTTGGCTAAAGGAACTAGTATTGCTCTTCTTGCCATTCCAATTGTCGTCGGCTTAACTTTCCCAACTGTTAGCTTGGATTCTCAGACCGTTTCTGCCAAAGGCTATCATTTCCCCTTATCAGAAGGCACGGATCAAGCCATTCAGACAAGTGAAGGAACGACAAGCCAATATTTGAAACCAGATACCAGTTCTTATTTTTCAAAATCAGCTTATGAAAAGGAAATGCGAACTGCGGCGGATAAATACTTGTCCCAAGATAGTATTCAGATCACCAACGAAAACTATATGGAAGTCATGGAGGCTATCTACGACTATCCAGATGAGTTTGAGGGTAAGACAGTCCAGTTCACAGGCTTTGTCTATAATGACCCCAGTCATACCAATAGCCAATTTCTGTTCCGCTTCGGTATTATTCACTGTATCGCGGATTCAGGTGTCTATGGATTGCTGACCAAGGGAAATACCCGTCAGTATGAGAACAACACTTGGATAACAGCCAAAGGAAAACTGGTCAATCACTACCATAAAGAACTCAAACAAAACCTCCCAACCTTGGAAATTGACAGTTTTACCAAAGTCGATAAACCAGAAAATCCCTATGTGTATCGCGTGTTTTAAAAAGCAAACTAAATCAATTAAAAACAAAACGAACAAGTTCTCTTCTGAATGACAGAAAAAGAGCCTGTTCGTTTTTTGTTATCTGAGTATTAATGATTTTTAGATTTAAATCTTATAACATTTTAAGTAATACAAGTAGCTCATTGAGAATAAGCGAGCCACTTATTAATTATACTAGCGATTTCTTTGGGTGCTTCAGTATAAAGCTCATGGCTAACGTTTTCTAGAAAAATAGTATCAAAATAATCTGGCAGTTCTTTTAAGGCTTCCTCTCTCCATGTAGCTTCATTAGGATAGCGAGGACTAATAAACAAGGTATCTCCCACTTCTCTCTTAAAAGCTTGTATTTTCCTCCGTAGGCGGAGTATCGCTTCTATATTTTCATAATTTATAGCCAACTCATATCTATTATACTCCGCATTCCAGTGATAGGACTGTCTTACGGCTTTCTCCATATTTTCTGACCAATACTTTGCTTCAGATTTCTCTTTAGAAATAAGAAGAGCTAAGTCTGAAACGACTTGAGATTCGATATAGTTTTTAGCTTCCTCTAACTCTGTATCTAAAGGTAAAATCTTATCTAAATCTAGATAGCCACCATCCAAAAGAATTAGTTTTTTCACTTCATAAAATTCCGATGCAAGATAACGCGCCAAATCTCCTCCAAGAGAATGACCTATCAGACAGATAGATTCTTCCTCTACAATCTCATTTTTAAACCATGATTTCAATTCTGTTTCATCTCGAAGATACTTTTCATATGGATTTAAAAAATAAACTTGCGAATCTAGTTCTTGAAGAAAATCCTTGCTATGATAGACATTGCTTCCCAAACCGCCAATAAAATATATTTTCATTCTCTACTTAATACTATGCTTGTTCATCTTTTGTTCAAAGATAGTTGTGATAATCTGACGCAATTCTTCGCGTTCTTTTTCTGGAATCTCACCACTTGTTTGAGCTGCAGCGTAGAGTTCAGGATGTTCAATTGAAATGCGTTTAATCGTACGTGTCGTAGCGTGTTTTCTGACGAAAAATGGGATTCGCTTAATCAAGTCTTGTGGTACTAGCGCAAGAATCTTTTCGGCAGTTTCCTTGTCACTAATCTTAGACGTCGTAAGTCCCTTCTTAATCATTTCCTGTTCTTTTTCTGTAAAATCTTTTAATTCCATTCGATTTGTCCTCCTATTTACTCTAAGTTAAATTATATACCAATCCGGATAAAACTACAAATAGACTGTTTTGAAATATGTGCAATACTGTGAAGAAGACTCTGATTTTTAATTATGAATCTTCCTTCTCAGTCACTTCCCATACTTCTGATTGATAACCTGCCCCATCAATATCGTATCTTTAGATATAACCAATAAATGTTTCATTTTTTCGTGGTTCCTGGCTATTAATGATTGACTCATCAAAAATATAAATAAAAGATCCCCCAACGTGAAAAATCTTATCTGATTTTTAAAGTATATCGGAAGAAACTTGGAGAAGTTATCACAAAAACTCCATAATATTCATATTAGTTTTCACCATTACGAATATTATAGAGTTAATAACTGATGTTGATTTTAAATATAGTTATTTTATATAATGCCTAGTCTTCCTGCCAAAATATATACGTAATATTTTCTAAATGAACGATATACTTAAACTCTAGAAAATCTGGCTCTTCATAATAATCAATAGAATCAAAGAAAAAATAATCATACTCAATTTTTTTAGAATGTTTGTATATGTACAAGCTATGAGGATGATTTTTGTTACCCCAAAAATCTATCTCTATATGATGGATATCCTTCTCTTTATAATGTCTCTCTATAAATTGATTAACAGCCTCAACATATTCCATTATTTACCTCGTAATTATTATTAGGAAACTTAACTTAGCATTCTATACTAGTAAATGATTTAGATTGCTTAATTAACTAAATTACTTTCTTTTCCAGATTCTATATTTTCTTTTAATAATTCAAAATCAACAAACTCAGCTAATCGACAATAATCACAATCGTTTTTACCACAACTACCAGTAAAATCAGCTGTATTCATATGAGACCAAAAGTTTTGAATTTGTGATGTAACTAAGTCTAAATCCTCTTTCGTAACTTGTATAGTGTGAATTGAATAGCCACTTTCAGTACTATTGTCATCAAGAAAAATATACTGAGTTTCAATTCGTTTATCAGTCATATCTATTTCAGAAGAATTTTCTAATAAAAGATTATAGAAGACTGCTTGACGCCAATAATCATGTCCAACTTCTAGCTCCTCAATACCTCTTTGAGCAGAACCTGTCTTATAATCTACAACTCGAATAAGATCATTATCAAATTCAAGCTTATCGATAATCCCATTGATTAAGTAATTATCTCCTAATTTAACACGAAGTTCTTTCTCTAAGAAAACATGCTCTCCTTTTAAACTATTTGGAATATAATATTCAAAAAGATTAGTCAGCAAGTTATGTCCGTATTCTTTTAATTCTTCTACAGACATTGTATCAATGATTTCCTCTTGATGAGAGTACAATGAACTATCATAGAATTCAATCGCTTCCTCTAATTGTAAATCTTCTTTATAGATTTTTTCCATTGTTTCATGAATTGCAGTCCCAAATACGGGGCCTGTGGGGGCATGATTGATTGTTATTTTTGTAGATTTTTCTTTTGCTCCTGATGATAATCCTGCTGCTTGAGATAACTGTAAAACATCATCAAAGTAGATACTCTTTGGACAACGCAGGTAACGATTCAATTTGCTAACGCTTAAACTCTTATAATTTCCCCGTGTTTGTTGATAAGTCGCAACCTCTAAGGCTTCAGTATTATCAAATTTAGGTGCTGTGTTAGCCAATACTTGGAGACAGTAGTCGCATGGGTAATTATCTCTGTCCTTTTTCAAAACTCCACAACCACAGTTAAAATCACCTTGTTTAATTTTCATAATAGACTCTTTAATCTGATTAAGCACTATATCAACTTCCTTTTGAGTGATTCGTATATCTTCAGTTTCAGAAAAACCATCTTCATTCATTGAATCCTCAACAAAAACATACTTAACTAGTATTTCTTTGTCAGAAATATCGATACCGGCATTTTTGAACAGGATATAATAAAATACAGCCTGACGCCAATAATCACCACCTAGAGGGACTTTTTCACTCGGAGCTACTAATTTCTTTTTAGCATTTTCAGCATTTCCTGTTTTATAGTCAATTAGACGTACTATATTGCATTCGGATTCAATTTTATCGATTTTTCCGTTTATCTCGATATCAGATACTTCCGATAGGTCTACGGTGGTATTTAAAATATCGCCTAGTCGAACACCTTGAATAGGTACCTCAACTGCAACTACACCATCTTTGAGGTAGCCAGCTTTCTTGTAAAGATTTTCGATAATCTTTTTCCCTCTAGCATAGTCATCTTTCTTTATTCTATCTGAAGTCAATTGATAAGATTTTTCTTCAAAGACTGTCTCAAATAATTTTAAAGCTTCTTCTGGAGAAAGTACTGTTTTTGCAGTTAATTCTGAACTTTGTGAACCATCTACAGAAATATATATTTTTTCTAAGACTTCGTGAATGATGCTACCGAATACCATAGCTTCGTTTGTTTCAGATGGTAATTTTAATCCCTTATTGAAATAAAAACTCAAAGGACATTTAAGAAAAGAATTTAATGTACTAACGCTTAAACTCAATTCGTCAAAAATTTCATTGAGAACATCGTTAGAAAATTTCGGTATTACTACTTTATCTACAGATTGACGATCCTCAAAAGATTCTGTCACGTCTACCTCATCAATAAATTCCTCAAATTCATTAATTAAGTGGGTTTTAGTAGAATCATCAGAATAAGAGAGATGGAGCACCTTCTTTGCCCGAGTCATGGCAACATAAAACAAGCGACGGTTCTCCTCTTCTTTTAGTTGAGATTCATTTTCATCTTTTCCATTTAAACTTGGTGGATAAGCGAATCTACCTGAATTATTTTCACCTCCTGGCCAAGCTTCACTCTTTTTCTTTCCATCATTGCATTTCATTATAAATACATGTTCAAACTCCAATCCTTTGGAACCATGAGCTGTCATTAATTGAACGCAGTTACTTGGAGAACCTGAGATATCTTCAATTGGTAGACTAATTCCCATTTCTTCTAAAGCTGATAATTGATTTAAAAATTCTTTTACAGTCAATTTAGGATGGATGTGGCATTCCATCAACATTAACTTGTAAAGTTCATTTAAAACAGAAACCAAATGATATTTTTCTTTTGACTTCATAATATACTCATCGATACTTAAAGATTTTAATACATCGCTAAGGACATACATAGGCGATAGGTATTTTGATGATTTATTTACTTTTTTGCGAACGATTTCTAATTTTTTATCAATTTCTGCTATAGTGGAAATTGAAATTTTTTCATCTTTCTTTAGATTCCGTATCATAGCGATTTCTGATAGTTCTATCTCAAAGAAATCAAAATATACAATTTTTCGAAGTTCTCTAACATTTCTTGATGGTTGGCAAAGATATTTTAAAATAGCTACAATTTTTTTGAAAAAAGGTTCACTAAATAAATCTTTATTTTCTTTCATTTGAACGAAAATACCATTATCACGAAGAATCTTCGCAAACTCTTCTCCGTAAGAATTTCTTCCATAAATGACTCCGATTTCATCAGGAGATACACCCGAATCAATCAACTCTTTAATCTCAGTAAGTACACCAAACATTTCAGCTTTTGCATTTGCGTAGGATTTCAAGATTGGCAATTGATAGTCATAATCTTTGTTAGCTCCTGCTGCAATGAGAAGTTTCTCTTCTCTTGGATTATGACTGATTAGTTGTCTTGAAGCGTCAATGATAGCTTGGGAAGAACGGTAATTTTCATCAAGTACTATTTTCGTAGGTTTATACTTCTTATCAAAATCTCGAATATTATTTGCACTTACTCCTTGGAAACGATAAATACTTTGATCATCATCCCCTACAACAAAAATATTTGGATTGTCTTTTCCTTTTACTAGTAAATCTACAAGTTTATTCTGAACAACTGAAGTATCCTGAAACTCATCAACAAATAAATATTTTATTGTATCAGATACACTTCTTTGGAAAGTATCATCTTCCTCCAACTTTTCAATAGTCCAAAGAATCATATCATCAAAGTCAAAATAATTATGGTTACTGATATCATTACTGTATTTTTTAACAATATCAACTCCAGCAAGTAATTTTTTAGTATTTTCTTGTAATTCGTTTATCGCATTATCTTTGTAATCTCCAACTTTCTTATCTTTAGTATTTCTAGCATATTTGAATTTACTATACAAATCATCTCCAGGTATAGATAAATCAATCATTTTAAAGTATTCATCTATCTCTTTTTCAAAATCCTCCTTGTTCAGATTTTCACGTTTCATTTTATAAAAAAGTTCTAATAGCTGGTCTTTAGCAGAATAACGTTTACCAGAGTTTTTATAAAGAGGATTCCCTTCTATAACATATTCATCCATAATTTCTTTTAGGATTTCATATTTGGCTGCTGTTGAGATAATTTGGGGTTGTCCACCGAAAATTTCAGAGTTTCTTAAGATTAACTCACTACAAAAAGCATGGATTGTCGATACTCTTACCTTACGTCCTTCTTCTCCAATCAATTTTTCTAATCTATCCAACATTTCTGATGCACCTGCCTCTGTATATGTTAAACAGACAATTTCTTCTGGACTTGTATGATAATTTGTTAAAATATTTGCGACACGACGTGACAGAATTTGAGTTTTACCTGTACCAGGACCAGCAATAACCATAACAGGTCCTTCCACCGTATCAACTGCTTTTTTCTGTTGTTTATTAAGTTTATCATATTCTTCTTTAAATAAAGTTTTAAAATCTTCTGTTGTCATCGTTTTACCTCACTCAACTATAAGTACTTCTATTGTGTTAATTATACCATATTTAAAAGCGTTTTCACATATGGTGTTAAATACTGACTTAAGTATTTTAGAATCTATAAGAAAAGAAAACCTAAATATTAAAATCACCTCGTTTTGTTTCAATAACTCTCATTGCAGCTTTAACCGCATGAAACTCATCAATTAAGTTCCCAAGAAGATTATAGTTTTGCCTAGTTAGTCTTCCGGACATTATTTTTTGGGAAATTTCTTGGAAACTATTTAAATGACTCTCTACACTTAATAACATTTCCTTAGCATCCTTTAAGTAATATTTTCTTGCTAAATTTTCAACTTCTTCCTTGAATGAGTCAACATTATATTCATGAATGGTAATCTTCTTTCCTTCCATAATAACATCATTTGCCTCATAACAAGTAATAAATTTTTGTTCGATTGTATTACATACAAAAATTACCCCATAATCCGAAACATATTTTTTCTCTTCTGGCCGTTGTTCGACCGTCGAATCATAAATAGTTAAGCTAGCAATTTGCCTTCCAACCCATTTAGAAAGAGAGTCTGCATTCACCTCAAACCGTTCCTGAGCTCTTTGTGCAAAATGATCCGTCCATGTATACTGGGGTGCATAAGAAAGTCCCATACTTTTCTCCTTTCATGGATTATCTCTTTAAAACTTCAAAAAGTAATTCAACTCCATCTGAATATACAACTACCTTGTCTCCTTTATTGAGACAACCATTGATAATTAACTCTGACAATGGTGTTTCAACTAATTTTGTAATACCTCTCCTAATTGGGCGAGCGCCGTTTTCAGGATCATATGTCTTTTTAGCAAGTAATTCGATTGCATCTTCGAAAAATTCCAGTTCATAACCACTATCCTTAATGATGTTTACTTCTTTTTCAAGTAATAATTTTGTAATTTGAAGAATTGATTCTTCCGTAAAAGGTTTAAAGGTTACAATTTCATCTATACGATTTAATAATTCCGGACGGAAAAAGTTTTGAACAGCTTCCATCGTCTGTTCTCGAATGGTTTGTTCAGATTGTTCTTGCGTTTCAATTCTTGAAAAACCAACCTTTTTATCTTTTTTAATGGCATTTAAACCTAGATTAGAGGTTAAGATAATAATCGTATCGGTAAAATCAACTTTTTGTCCCATAGCATCCGTTAGGATACCATCATCAAAAACTTGTAACATTAAATCATAGACTTTAGGGTGAGCTTTTTCAATCTCATCAAGAAGTACAACTGCTTTCGGATTTCTTTTAACAGCATTTGTTAAAACTCCCCCTTGACCAAATCCTTTGTAACCTGGAGGAGCACCAATTAATTTTGAAACTTCATGTTCTTGTTGGTATTCTGACATATCCAATCGAATAAGATCCTCTACTGAACCTGTTAGCTCTTCTGATAATATCTTTGCTGTTTCTGTTTTACCTACGCCACTAGTACCTAGGAACAAAAAGACTCCGATAGGACGTTTAGGATTTCTAAATCCTGTTTTTGAACGAATTACAGCTTCTGCGACCGAATTTGTAGCATCTGATTGGCCAATAACTTTTTCTGCTAAAGTATTTTTTAATTTGGAAAGACGAAGTAATTCTTGTCCCTCAGCTTCTTTTCCAACCTTCATGTCTTGTTCCTTAACTTCAACACCTGCTTTTTGTTCTACCGCTTTCTTTATGTCATCTTTTGAAATTTTAAGCTCATACTTACTAACAGTTAAGTTGTTGCGAGCCCCTAGAAATTCACCAAGTTTATTTTCAAGTCTTTCTCTTATTTCTTCTATAGCCTCCTCATTGTATTCAATAGCTTGTGCTTTTTCCAATTCTTCCTTCAACTCATTGACTTCATTTTGATAGTCTCTAATCAGAGTAACTTCTTGTTTGGCTTCAATCCGGACCAAAGCACCTGCATTATCAATGATTGTAAAGGCGGAGTCGGGTAGTTTTTCTCCTTTTAAATACTTCTTGGCAAGTCTCACCGCTAGTTCGATTGTGTCTTGTTCAAAATTTACATGATGAAAATTTTCATATGCAGGTGCTATTGTCTCAACAATTTTCACTGTATCTTCGATACTTGGTTCCTCTACAATTACTTTCTCAAAGCGACGTACAAAAGCAGTGTCACCTGAAACATATGTATTCCACTCTGACGAGGTGGTTGCTCCAATAATTCGAAAATCTCCCCGTGCCATTAAAGGCTTGAATAAATCTGTTAAAGATTTGGCTCTTCCTAACATATGAATTTCATCAATAAATAAGATAATATCTTTTTCCCGCTTCATTTCTTCTATGAATCTATTGATACCTTCACTCGTATAAGCATTCAGTGTTGCATGCAAATCATTTAAATTAAATTGAAGGATTTTCTTTCCCTTAAGAGATAAAACCTCATCTCTAGAGATACGCATTGCAATACCGTCTACAATAGCCGACTTACCAACGCCTCCATCTCCTAGTAGCACTACATTGTTTTTATCTCTACGTGTGAGGGCAATCTCCACTTTTCGAATCTCATCATCACGTCCTACAACCTCCATTAACTCTCCATTAAGAGCCTTCGAAGTGATATCTGTAGCTATATCATTTAAAAGAGAGTAATCTGGATTTGATAATTTAGAGGAGATATGTGCTGCTCTTTTTTCTTTGCTGGCTCTATCTCTCTCCGCTTTTCCATCTGTTAGCGCACGAAATCTAAACCATGAATTTGTAAAAACATCTAGCAATCCATCTTCTGAGTAACTATTTCTACCACTCAACAAGTATTGTTTGTAAATTAAGTGATTTGCATTTGTTTCCTGCTCTTGGGAAATTCCAGATAGAATCCAATAAGAATCAATGACACCATCAGGAGAATTTTGCAAGCGCATCTCTTCAGCAAAATCAAAGATAGATTTCATATATTCAGACATTGGAAATTCATCACATTCAGCAAAATAGTAAGAAGAGGGTGCTTCTTTTATGATTTCTACAGGTGAAGAAGTAATTTGATTATGGATTATCCTTCTTTTAGAAAAAGCTTCTAATTCTTCGCTCTCAATATTGGTACGAGGTCTACTTCCAATCATTTTTCCATTAGCAAATTCCTTTAACAATTTGCCTTTTGTTAAAGAATAATATCCTAAAGCATATCCTATTCCTGTATCCCTTACATCCAATAGACTAAACAGAATATCCTGACTTTCTATCACTTTATACTCTTTTTTAAGAATACGATTAGACAATTCTTTCAAAGCAAGTTTTAATTGGCGACTAACTTTATATTCTACAGTATGTTTTTTTGACATATGATTTCCCCTTACAATAATTTTTTTAGTGTTTCCTTAACATCTTCATCAAGATACAATACTTGTGAATACGCATCCTCTACATTCCAAGCAAGAAATTTCCCCTCTGCTAAGTGTCTTAGATCAGATAAAGTTAGCGAAATCATATCACCAGTAACATACCTCCCATGAAACTCTATTACTTCTTTTATATTTTCTAACCATTCTATTTCAAAATCTTCTCTTATTTCACATTTATACATCTATTGTTACCTTCTTTCCTTATCTGTATCTCTATTATAAATGAAGAGGTAGACAAAATTTGTCTACCTCTTCATTTTTTATAATTTTTTAATGTTTTTTCAAGAGATTCTTGTATTTCTTCAATCAACTTTTGAGGTGATAAAAGAGTTACTGCCTCACCTTGCCCTAGAATCCATCGTTTGAGACCTGGAGTGTTTTGACTTGTAATTTTTACTTTTATTTCATCATAATTCTCAGAAAGAATTTTATGCTCTGGAAACTGATCTAAAACAATTTCAGCATTTCCTTTATAGATTAAAGTAACATCAATTTTTCTTCCTTCAAAAGCATCTACTTTTTGATTTCGAACCTCCCCATCTTTATACTTATCCTTATGTTCAATCACTGGTTTCTTTATATGAGATTTACTAAGAGTCTCAATTCTATCAACTCGATACGTTGTATACTTTTCATGTTTCAAATGGTAAGCAACTAAATAAAAATAGTGGGCATCATAATAGAGGGAAACAGGAAAAATGATGTGGCTTTTGACATCTTTCAACGGAGCTTTATATTCTATTTCGAGCATTTGTTTCCTGCGAATAGCTTCCGATAAAAACCAAATTGTGTCAATTCTGTCCTTATCATTAGTCAGTGATTTATAGTTATAACGCTCACTACCAATAATGGCTTCTATCTCTTTTTGTTCTTCAATCGAGAGCAAAGATAGAAGATTTTCGAGCAAGGATTTTAGTTCGGATTCGTTTAGTGCACGATTCTCTAAAAGTATTTTTGAGATTACCAAAATATCCTTTTTATTAAAAGTTGTTTTACCAATCAAACGATAGGTGTTATCTGAAGTATCGAATTTTATCTCTGTATTATGTATATGCTGATCTTGCAAAAAACTTTTCAAATTACTTATATATCTTTGTGCAGTTCTATTATCAATCTCAAATTCTTCACTTAATTGAGCTTTTGAAAGCCTCTGACCAGCTTGTAAACGGAGAAAGATTGTTAAAAGTCGTTCTTGTGGTTTCATATCTTACCAATCGATTCTATTAATTTAAAATAATTTATTGAAATCTTTATTTTCTAAAGCTGATAACATAAATACAACTTCACTTTATTTTTTCACATATTCCCCTAAGGTTTCTTGAACTAAATGTTTAAAACTACTATTACTTATTCTTTTATTATTTTTACAAAAATTTCGCCCAAAATAGCTTGATTGACCGTTAAAATCTTTTTCCCTAACAGTAAAAAAGTATTCTTCATCTAATGCGTTTATGATTTGATTTATTTCTTCTTTTGTAAAATTCAAGTCTTGTTCTAAAACTTTAGATATAGTAGGTAACCAAAAAGTATTAAACCTTCTCAATATAAATGCGGGTTTATGTTGAGATGACTCTAAATGCTTAACGATTCTCCAAATAATCACTCTTGCACTTAACAAATTAACTTTACTATCTGATTCAATCAGTAGATTTGTAAAATTAGTTTCTTTATTACCTTCTTTATATATAAAATTTGGATTTTGACTTCTAAATGGAAAAGCCTCTAAATCAGCTATTTTTTTAGACATTTTTTCTAATTCTTCCCATTCATACTCTTTCAGATTCTCAATAAAAACTTTAAAAGTATCTGTTTTACCAAGAAATTCTTTTATAAACTGTTGTAAATAGTGTTCGAAATAATAAGCATCATTTTTAAAATAATTATTTCCGTTACCCTTTAATTTATACTGTAAAAACTCCAATTCATTAAATAAAATGCTACTATTTTCACTCACATCAACAATATGTTTTGTTAAAAAATTACGATCTTGTATGAATTCTCTTGAGGAATTAACTATATTTAATGATTTATCTCTACTATTTAATTCTCTTGCTTTTTCATAATACGTGCGAACACCATCAGACTTATTGGTTTTTATATCATCAATATTTGGATTCACTAAACATAAAAATAATGTTGCTTCATCAATATTTCCTTTTATATGATTGGGTAATCCGTAATTAATATTGACATCTGTACTTTTAGGTAAATCTTTCTCAATTTCCAACCAAGAGAAAGTATTACTGTCAGTTTTTAAAGCTACATCAAAAGAGTCTAGCATTTTTTCTATATTAGAATCATTCCACGGGCTATAAATATCGAAGAGTTCCGAAGAGTTGTTAATTTTACCTACTTTATTATGATATGTTTCAAGCAATATTTTTAAAGGTTCTTTTAAGGTATTTTTAGTTTGCTTTTCTGACATAAATCTATCCTCACTTTTATTATTTTGATATTAATTTCATCAACAATATCATTTTACAACATTTCATAGACAATTAATGTCTATATATAAAATTTCATCAAGATTTTATTAATCTATATCCATTACAAAACTAAATCATATAGAGTGTTATTTAATTTTTTAGGAAAAGATAATTTTAAACAGAAAGTGTCTTTTCATCAGTCTCTATTTGTACATGATTACTAATTTATAAATTTATAGTTTAGTTATTTTTAAATTTATTTAATCATTCAAGATTTTACTTGCCTTAGATAATAGTTTATTTAAGTTTTCTTTAAAATTCTTCTCAAATTCTTGATAAAGTTTCTCATCTTGCAAGTCTCTAGCTAAAATATTATCTTTTATTTTTTCTACCAAATTGTTATTAACAACAATTGCCATTCCATCATTAAGCATTCGGCCGTGCGTATCCCCTGAAATATAAATAAAATTTGATTTATTATGTGAAGAGTATATATTTAAACCTTGTCCTTTTCCTCTTGTTAATCTGATTCTATCAAATTCATTTGGAATCGAAATAAATTCTTCAGATAAAGAAGCTTCTCGTTTTTCTCGGGTTTCTTTACCGAATAATTCTGGCTTTTTAAGATCAAAATAATTTTCATCACCAACTAAAGTATTAAATAGTTTACGAATTACAAACTGCACATCTTCGTTTGGAGCATGATTTTGTTTTTTCTTATCTGCTGTAATTGTATCGGTATTTCCAATTGAAACTGCATTTGAAAATGTCATTTTTTCAATTAGTTTGTTAAATTGTTCCATGGTTAATCCTTGTTCATTATATCCAAGTAATTCTTTCAAAGTTCTATAGAAATTGTTAAAATCGTCTCTATCCTTCTTATCTTTAAATGTAAATTTTCCAACAAGTGATACTAATGAATTATAATCAACATCATCATCTAATAGTTCAAATGAATTTTCTAATAAATCTATCAAGTAAGATTCTATATCATCACTATTCTCAGGACTATTATTATATGCTGTCAATAGATAGTTGTATGCTTCCTCGAATCTTAATTGGAAACATACCATTGCTAATATCATCAATTTTTCATCATGATCTACTTTATCTCCATTATTGATATACATTAAGAGGCTAACTGAATTAAAAAGTCTATTAATGCTACGAGGATTATTTCCAATAGAATATCTAATTAATTGAGTGATTGTTTCTAACTGTTTTCTATCTTTTTCTTTATCAAAACAAAAATCAAGTTTTTTAAGTGAGGACTCAATAAAATTCTGTAAATCATAATTTGCTACTGGTACTGTAAATGGAACTTGAATAATTTTTTCAAAGAAAGCTTTCCCCTTTTCATCATCTAAATCTTTACCATATTTACTTTTTGCACCTCTAACAACAACATTATAATCTATAGCCAATACAAAGACGCAATGTTCACAGTCTAAAAATAATTTTAAAACTTCTAAGAGTTCTATGGCCTTTTCAGGAACTAATCGATCCAGATCGTCAATAAAAATAACTATTCGGTCACTTTTATTTTCCTTAATGGCATCATTAATAATGTCTTGTAAGTTTTCTTTTAAGTGCTTGATATCATCAGTTCTCTCACCAAAACCTATGATTAAATCTTGAAATTTTTCAGTTAATTTTTCGCCATTTAGTATGCCAAAGTCTAAATTTACATATTCTAAGCCTTTAGATAGCGCACCTTTTGCTTTTTTAAAAAACTGTTTCTTTTTTGAATCTTCTACATTTAACTCACTAATTAAATCCGTAATTAATGCTACTGCTAAATTATTTCCCATATCAAACTGTGAGTATTGCCAAGTATTGAAGAAAATAGTCTGAATTTTTTTATCTTGTTTTTCAGGATTTAATCTTTTCTCAACTTGATACATAATACTGGTTTTTCCAGTACCCCAGTCTCCTTGAATTGCAATCGTTAAAGGTGTTTCACACTCAGTAATAAAATTTGATAAACCATTAATATAGTTCTCAATGCTAAATTTGTCATCGTGGGTAGGACTATCAGAAAATGAGCCGCTCATAAGCAATCCTTTCATAAATATAAAAATAAGACAAATCACTCCAAAATAGAGTGATTAAACATATACATTGAATCTTCTTTTGTTTGTAGAAAGATTCGATTATTTTTTTGTAACATATATATTAAAAACTGCACTTCCCCCTTACACAAGAAACAATACAACACCTATCTCCTAGGTATTTTTTGAATGAACTCTTACAAGCTAAATTAAAATCTACGTTAAAGACTATGATCACATTTTAAAATTGTGCAATGACTTGTAAGTGTTTCCATATCTTTTTGTTAATTTTACCATAAATATTAACCACGAGCAATTTATATCCGATTAAATACCTATTGGTATACTCAATTAAGTTCTTACCAGCTCAAATTTTTAAACATTATTTTCTAAGAGCTGAAATCTAATGTCTTAGTTGTTAAAATTAATAATCTTTCCAAAACACATAGGAACTATTCTCTAAGTTAATAATCTGTTTAAAATGAACAGACTCATCCACTTCATAATAATCTATGTTATCAAAATTAAAGAAATCATAATCAAAGTTTTCAGATTGTTTCTGAATTTCTAAAAAATATCGAGAATATTTTTCAGAATCCCTTATTCCTATTTCTATACTTTCAATACGGTCGAGATCTACTTTTTGATAATAATTTTCTATAAATTGATTCGCAGCTTTAATAAATTCCATGCGTGACCTCATCTAGTTTATAAATCACATCTTTTCTCTCAATAATGATTTTACAGTCTAGTTTCTCTTTTGTAATCTTGTCCAACAATTTCTTATTGGGATTTATTGCTGTCGGAAAACCTACAGATTGAAGCATTGTAAAATCACCAGTCGTATCACCATAAGCATAGGATTTTTCGAAATCAATAAACAATTTTTTTAAGACTTTTAATTTTGAAACTGAGTCCCACATAGGAATCACTTCTCCAGTGTACTTATTATCAAGTTGAAGATAATTTGTTGCATACCAGATATCTGCACCCAATTTTTCTGCCATTTTTGAGACTAAGAAATTAGGAGAACCTGAAATAAATATAATCTGGTGCCCCTGCTCCTTATGCCATTTGATCCGATCACGAGTATATCGATAAAGTTTTTTACTTTCTTTTTCAATAACTTTTTTAGCGACAAAATCAATATCAAGTACATCTTTATCTGCAATATATTTTGTATAAAGTGTTGCAGCAATATAAAGATAGTCATCATAGTCTAGTTCTCTATTTTCCCAAGCATTTTTGTGAAATTTAATTTCAGCATTGACACTATTTGGAAATACATCATAGGAAACACACTTTTCCATATGCTTTAAAAGTAAGGAATCTCTAAAAATTGTTCCGTCGATATCAAATATAGCTGCTATTGGTTTATTCATTTGTTTCCTTTCTAATTACATTTAATTGAAATATAATTTTAAAAACATCTTTTTAATTGTTATGGAATAAAAGCTTTAAAATTTCTTTATAGTTATTTAAAATATCTTTGTTTTTCGAAAATAAATCTTGGTTATCTTTAAAGATTTTATAAAACTCGTTAAAGTACCATAGTTGTTTTTTCGGATCCTTTGAATTAAAACGGTCCCATAGTAAATCACCAATTATTAAGTAATCTTGATACAGTTCCATTAAATTCGCTAATTTATCAGAAAAAGTTACAAGTAAAACTTTTCTTAGCGACTCATCTTCTGCTACTTCTCGAAATTTTGTCAATTGAAGCTCTTTACGAGTTTGCCAATCTTTAATTGATTTATCTTCAGATTCCAAAGACATATATGAATAAATTTCATCATTAAATTCTTGTTTAATATCTGCAAGACTGACATCGGTATCTTCAACAGTATCGTGTAACCATCCAGTAGCAATAATATTTGAATCTTCTGTTAGTGTTTCTAATATATTATTGACCAAAAATAAGTGAAATGAATAAGGTGTGATTTTCCCTTTTCTTGTTTGATTTTTGTGAGCAGTTAATGCGAATTCTTTTGGATTTGTCATAAACTTATATTCCCTTCTAATCTTTGTTGGATTGTATTATCAATGCGCTTTTTGATTTAAAAATCAAGTAAAGTTAATCAAGAGCAAAATGAATTATTTATCTGCAGGACATTCTACTAAATCTACTCCTTGGTTTACTAGAAATTCAAACATCTTTTTAGATAAATGAAGTTTATTGTTATGGAGATAAATCTTTTCATTTTCATCTTCCTTATAAGCATACGCTGGTACATGAACTACTTTCCTACCTTTTACTGGAACAAAATATAATCTCAAAAGTTCAAATAGTCTTTTTGGATTTTTTATAATAGCTTTCAATTTATTACTCCTTATTCTTTTCTACATATTCTTTTAACTCAGGAATTGATGATTCAAGTGATTCTAAGAAAAAGAAGATTTCTTCTTTTTCTTGTTGCTTTTCTAAAATAGGGACAATTTCATCTTTATGTTTTAAATAAAATTCATTTCGTCTTAAATAATCATCATAGTAATCAAGCAAAAATTGAACGGAAACAATTTCATCACACTCATAGTATCCATAAACTATTAGGTTTTCTGCTGTGTAAGGTAGTTCCTTTATGGTTTTAACATCTATACTTATATCTTTTGTTTTTGAATTATATGTAATTGTTGCTTCTTGTTCCTTAACAAAATTCTGACTAGCTTCAGCATCTACATACTCAAATTTGATTTGAATATCTTGACTAGAAACATATTCCTTTATTTGTCTTATAAGAACATCATCTGTATCTTGAAATAAAGTACAATCAAAAAAGTCATCTATATTATTTTCAAAACACCATCTACCCTCAGCAGTAAACCACATGTTGCATATATAATAGCCATTTTCTTGAGTCGTTCTTGCTGAGACTACATCTGATATGTCAGATTGATTATCTATAATATCAGTTGGATAATAAACATATTTGTTTCTTTCTTCTTGAATTAATAGAAAATACTCTATAGTTTTAAGATTTGATGCTTTAATATAAACTCTGCCATGTGCTTCTGATGAATTTGCCATATATCATTTACCTTCTTTCTCTTATTTCTATATAAGTATTATACAGCATAAGGTAGACATATTTTGTCTATGGTATAAATTTTTTTAACAAATCAAAAACACATAATACAAGGCATTAAAAAGCATTGATACTATGTGTCTTGACATAAAAATATTGACTTTAATTAAATTCTAATAAAAGACTATACCAGAAGTTTAAAAATGAAATAGTTAACAGAATAATGTTTGTATATCTATACAACGAAATCATATTTTAAGAAGATAGATTGCTTTAAACTTACTACAATTAATAAAAAAAGTTATTACGAGAGCTAGATTTAAAGCTATTTAAGATCATTATAGATAACAGTTGCTTGATTATCAATAGATTTAAATTCTTTAACAGATTTAGAGAATTTAGGGATGTTAATAATTCGCTTATTTAGACATTGAGCAAGGTGTTGAGGTACATCTGATCCATCCCAGTTGCCATAAAAGAAACTTCTATTTCTCCATTTATCTAAAGATTTCTGGGGAAATTCTGAATTAGAGAAACTGCGTTTATATAATTCTGGATAATCTTTTTTTAAATCCTCTATATTAGAATATTTCACAATAGTTTCTTCACTAGTTTCTATTTTACCCCCTTCTTTCCTTGTTGGGAAAGGAAACTCTGAGGAATGTTCGTAAGCTTTCTTCCAACCTTGAATTTTATAAATACCAACACAAACACCACGATATAATGCAAGAGCATACTCTAAGTCTTTTTTGCGTGATTCAGAAATATTCCAAACACCACGTACATTGTGATAAATATCTTCTGTAGTATCATCGGCTTGAAAGCTACTATTGATTTTAATGAGTACACATTTCTCCTTAATCGTTGAAAAATCAAAATCAGATAAGGCGTAGTTATCAATAAAGTTATCAATTGTTCTAGCCTGAATCAGTCCATCTTTGGAGATTGTCGTTTTTTCTCTTTTTGAAGCATGTCCGCTAACTATATTTGTTAATTCTTCATCTCCTTTTGAAAAATTAATAAGATTAATTAATGCCGATTCAGCCATAAAAGCTTCGTGCTCTGTTAAACCAAATTTAATGATTACAGGTATAATGTTGCCCTTATGTTTTCTAATAATTTGAATTTTTTTACTAATTTGTATGTTTTCTTCTTGAGCTACTTCTGTCAGTGCTTCGTCAATATGTGATATTAGGCGAGCTCCCTCTCCTTTACCAATATAGAAAGGTAGTTGCTTACCTTCTTCATAGAGTCCATAAACATAGTATTTATCTTTTTCATTTTTGGTAGCACCAGTAATATCATTTAATTTTTGATAATTCATTTTTTTTGCTCCTATTTAAATATATTATAAAAGTTCTGCTTCACACTATTAGAAATTAATTAAAATAATCCACTTATTCTACCTTCTTTCTGATTCTGAACTATTTATAAGTTAAACTATATTTTCTTTAAAATCAAGTAAAATCCTAGAGAATAATCTAAATAAATTTGGGGACAATATATAGGTTTACTAATAACTACACAGTACCGTATTTACGAAAGTATTAAAAAGAGCCTATTATATTTATTTTATAGATCTTTAAACAATTTGCTCAAAGTTTCTAAAAACTCTTTTTCGGCAGAAATTTTAGCTTTCCCATCTCCTTTTAATAAGCATCTAGCTCTTACTGAAGCGGCCTGTGGACTAGTAGAACGATAACATGTTTCATAAGTTTTTAATTCAGGAATAGCGTTAGTCCATTCAGCATAACCACGCGCAATAAGAATAGTTACAGGTGGTTTGCTTTCATCTGCAATCCTTTCTTTAATTAAATCAAATAAAAATCGTTGACTAGGAAGATATCCTTTTTTTTCAACTAGAGTAGTGATTTTTTTATCATAATCAGTAGAATGGTAAGGGAAAAACTCAGCTAAAGCTATATGTTTTGTAAACCAGTCTACATGTTTTTTATAATCGTCGTTTGTTTTAAACCGATCACCCATACCCGCATCTTCGAACCAGAACTTGAATTTCTCTGCTGCGTAACCAAGTTTTTCACCTTCATCAAGTTCAAAGGCGTAAAAACCTACTTTTTTCAATTGTAAACTATCTAAGCAAGTTTGCTGATAATTTTTATTATTGTTGTAAAGTTCTTCATATCCTTCAGAATAGCCAGGGTTTTTAGCTAAAATAATAACATCAGCATTTTTAATGTCCCCTACAAATTGTTGAGGATAGAAATTCAAATGTAGTTCAGTGCTTTTAGTGGAGTTGTTTTTATTTTCGGATTCTAGTATAGTTTGAATGATTTCCCAATCATCACGCGCGACGATAACTTTCTTATTCCCGTTAGTTGTTGTTAGAATATCATTCCAAGGATTTTTAGTTGTAGTCATTTTGTTTTTCCTTTCTTTTTGTAGAATAACTATATTTTACCATGTTTTAATATCAAATACAAAAATAGATTTTATTAATATGTTTTCTATTATAAAAGAAGCTGAGTGAGAAAATACTTTTAAATATCAATAGATAGGATATTATTTATATCATCTTTCACACCACCGTAAATGATGTTCGGTATACGTCGGTTCTACTAAACTGTAACGAACTCTCATTTCCCCGTCTACAAATTATTTTTAATACTAAAGTTCAGATAGAATTAACTAAAATTATAAAACCAGTACAATAAATTGTAAGTATTTTGAGAATAACGATTAATAAAAAAAGAATGACGGTGAGATTTATTACTTTTAATTATACTCTCTTTGTTAGTTTAATTTAAAGCCATTTTTTGACCATAATCTAAGAGATAGCAATTTTTAATAGGCTTTATTTTAAAATTCAAAATCTAACAACCATTTCGATTAGTTAAATCTTTCAATCTTTCCTCTCCAGATCTAAGCATCTCTTTCTCCACTTGATTCCATTCTCCAAATAGTAAATCATGAAGAACGGTTGCTGCTGAAGTTGTATTTTCTTTTGAATCATATATACAACTTCTATCTCGTTGGTAAATTTGAATTCTTTCAAAGATAGCTAGTTCTTCCAATTGCCGTGTATTATCAACTAGATGATTTACAATGAAATCATGATGTTCTTTTGGAGTTGCGCGTGCTTGATTTGGATTGATAGCGTACAGTTCTTCGTATCGGATAAGAGTGCTCAGATAGGACAGCTTAGACTTTGTCGCAATCAAGGCTAATTGCACTTCATATCCCATATTTTTCAAGAGTTGTGCTGTTTTCTTTGGAACATCAATCGTTCGTAAAGTTCCCTCTATCAAAAGATTGTATCCAAAATAACTCAATTCTGTTACTAAAGATTCTACCATTTTACCTGAAAAATCTTTGGTGTATTCAACACTATCTTTGCCATATTCTTGCTGCAGTTCTAAATAGTGTGGATGCTGAGAACGAAAACTATCTCCATCTATGATAATAATATTTCCTTGAAATTCTTTCTGTTTAATACGATGAATTGTAGTCTTGCCAGCACCACTTTGCCCTCCAAGCAAAATCGCTATAGGTTGCTTACTGGACTTTTTTCCTCTTGTCAGTGAGCGAATGTTCCGCGCTAGAGCATGTTTGAATTCACTATCAGTATAATCTTGGATTTCCACTAGGCCACCATCCGTTTTTCAGATATCCCTAACATACGTTCAATTCCATCCAAATAGCCGCTATATCTCTCTATTTCATCAAAAGTTTCAACTAGATAGATATTCGTATGAATCAAATCAGAAAGATCATCACTCATTAAAATCCAAGGATTAGATTCATCATCAATGCTAATTCCCTGACTATCTTGATAACGATAGAGTCGAGATAGTAGATTAGCACCTCTTTCTTTCACGATTTCAATTTTTAAAGTCAATTCATAATCTTCAACAGGATTCAGCATTTTATCTTCTCCTACAATATCGACATAAGATACATTAAACTTCTGGCAGATGATATCTATTAGTTCCGTAGAGACTGAACTAGTGCCATTTTCATAACGACTCAAACTATTTCGAGAAATTCCTATAATTCGGGCAAATTCAGGTTGTGTTAAGTCATGTGTTTTACGTAAGGATTTTATGTTTTTTCCAATCATGGGAAACTCCTTGAATTTGATAACACCATTATAACATTTAGAAAAATAAAATGCACCATTTTTGGTGCATTATTTCTTGTTTTTCTATCCTAAACTTTACTTCTATAAAAGTCACCTAAAGAGCCATAAATATTTATTCTTGTATTAATTTTTTCGATGCGCAAACGATATCTACAAAGACAAAATTCTTATAAAATAGCTTGAAATCAAGAATTATCACCATTTTCGTTGTAGCAACACTCCACATGTGATTATTAGGCTATTAGCAAAGCGTATCCAATAGCTCAATAAAGTGTTGTTTTTACTGATATTTTAACTATATTGTATAGTCTACTATTTAAATCTCAATTAGGATATTTTATAGAATACCCAAAATTCAACAATAACCAAAAGTAGGATTCCATTGTATTTTCTTGTTGGTCTTTCATATCACGAATTTTATTTTTCAGAATATTAAAGTTACAAATTTCATCTCTAATATCGTTATCCGCTCTGTAGCCATTAATCATCTCAGTCAGAGTTTTCCCTTTGCTACCATTCTTTATAGTAGTATTTACTCTTTTTATACTGCTTTCAAAAGGCTCATATGTTTTATACTTAGTTACTTCGTCTTTAAAATTAAATAAAGGTGTATCCGGCTTAGCATTCCATAAAATAATCAACCACATTATAGCATTATAAAGCTGCTTTGCAGTTTCATTCCACTTTTCAGGTTGTAAATTTCCGCTCCCTCTATTGTCATATTCTTGTCTATTATTTACATGAGGATCACCTACAAGCGGATTAAAAAGAGGTAGCCCTTTGTGATTAATTAGTTCTAAAAAATCCCTTGCCGCACCCATGCCACACTGAATAACTTCCTTCTTGCCATCAATTTTACTCTCAGCGATAAATACATAATATTCATCTTCAATTGTTGCTCCTGCATCACTATGTTTTTGTAGATTTGCTAACAGTTTAATATGTGCTTTAGACTGAACTCCAAAATCTCTAACAATTCTTTGTCTTGTTTCATGTCCTCTACAATTCATTTAAATTTTCATTTACAAGTTTAGTAACTAGCCTTATTATACTATATAAATTGAACTTAAGACCATAATCTTCATCAACTAGTTTTTAGAAAATCACAAATCCTTTTGGAGAGATGACAAGCCGATTCTCCAATTCTTGGCAATTGCTTGCTAATGCTACGGTTTCCTTCTCTAAAAGATAATCATCTTTTGATTGGTTAAAGATCGCTTTAAGGACCCGGCCTTCGTATGTCCATTCCAGAGCTACTATATCTTGTTTGATTTCTTTTAGGCTATACTTGCCGTGCTGAATGGTTGATGACGCTTGTTTTCTAATATTAATCAGCTGCTTCATGAAATTCAGCATATCATTATCACTTGATACGCGTTCCCAAGGCATACAACGACGACAATCTGGGTCTGGTCCTCCGGTTAAAGCTAACTCGGTTCCGTAATAAATGCAGGGTGTTCCTTTTTGTAAAAAGAGAAAGGCTAGGGCTGATTTAACTAGTTGAACGTCTTCATTTGCCGTCCACAAGATTCGCTCTGTATCATGCGAATCCAAGAGATTAAACATAACCTCTGAAATCTGTTGCTTGTAATACATAGACTGACCATTGATTTCATCGATGAATTGGTCTGTCTTCTTAATTCCTCGTAAGAAATAGCTCTTGATACTATCAGATAAAGGATAATTCATGACCGCGTGAAACTCATCTCCGTTTAGCCAAGGTTGAGCCGTATGCCAAACTTCTCCAAGGATATAAAGATCAGGTTTTTTAGCTAAAACTGCCTTGCGAAAATCCTTCCAGAACTGATGGTCAATCTCATTAGCCACATCCAAACGCCAAGCATCAATATCAAACTCTTCAATCCAATAAGTCGCAACCTTTAAAAGATAATCCTTGACCTCTGGATTGGCTGTATTTAGCTTAGGCATATAGTCCTCGAAACCAAAAGCGTGATAGGGTAACTCTCTCTTATTGGCTAGTTTTTCAGTAGTCACTGGGAATTGTTGAATATGGAACCAATCCTTATAAGCAGACTCCTCACCGTTTTCGATAACATCTTGCCATTGAGGAGATTGCGAACCAATATGATTAAATACAGCATCCAGCATGATTTTCATGCCACGCTGATGAGCTTGTTCGACCAGCTCCCGAAAGGTCTCCTTGTCTCCAAAATGACAGTCAATTTCAAAGTAATCTGTCGTGTTATACTTATGATTGCTCGTAGATTCAAAGATAGGACAAAGATATAGTCCAGTAATGCCCAAGTCTTGCAAGTAATCCAGATGGTCAATAATCCCCTGTAAATCACCACCAAAGAAATCAGCACTCTTAGGTGTGACAGATGAATCCCAGTCTAAAGTCTCTTCTGGGTTTAATAGAGCATTTCCATTAGCAAATCTCTCAGGAAATATCTGATACCAAACCGTATCTGAAACCCAGTCAGGAACCTTGCAGGCATCAATCTCATGAAGATAGGGTAACTTAAATCCATTCCCAATAGCATGGAGATTTTCTAGAGAATTTTCCACACAACCTTTATCACCATACAAAATACTTTGACCTTCTGTATCCGTGACTTCAAAGAGATACTGGATACGTGCAAAGTCAACGGACACTTCAACCTGCCAATAATCAAAGATGGCATCAGAAGTTATCTTGGCCATTTTCTTTGTATCTTGATAAAACTCCTCCATAAAAATAAAAGGGTCACCATAATGCAAGTTGATGCTTTCAATGTCCCCTTTCTTAGTTCGAATCCGAATATGAAGTTTCTTATCCTTGTAAAGATAGGCATACTCTGACTCAGGCCTATGGTAAATAGCACTTAATTCCATTAATTTGTCTCCTAGAGTTTTAATTCCAATTTTACGCAAACGTTTTCATAATTGTGATTCTAGTATACTACTTTCGTATTTTATTTTCAAGGCTTATCCGTAGATTCTAGTGGTTTGGTTCTATAAATAAAAAAGCAGCCAGTCTTACAACTTGCTACTTTTCAAATGATGATTAAAAAATATCTTTGCAACCACTCTATTTTTTTAAAATCCTTATTGTTATTGTGATCATTTCGATAGGAATCTTGGGAAGAAGCCTTGTAAATACTTAAAAACTGTTCCAAACTTGGAACGCGAAAAGTGATGTTTTCGAGATGAATCAGCTCTATATCCGATTCCGAAACTCCTGCAAAATCAGGTAAAGAATCTATACTTCCGAATTCAACACTCAGACCATCTTTTTGGAATTCATGCTCATGAATATCTATTAAGGAATAGCCTAAGTGTTTCATCACTTTCATTATCTTGTCCCACTCATAAATTCTGAGATGATCAGGTGCTTCCCAACCTCTAGGATCACCAGGCACATGAATGTCAATGTCAGACGGCCCCCATTCTTCATTTGATCGGTATTCAAACCCCAAAGACCCCATGAGCGTCGGAGTGATTCCGACTTGGTTTAAATGAGAACAAATTATTCGAAATTCATCAAATAGAGAATTCATTCCTCCTCCAATCGTTGATATAGAACTTAATTTCGTTGTGAATAATAAACTAATTTTTACCTTCTACTCTTTCGGTTTCGAAAATACTTCTACTCGTTGAGCTAGGACTTTGATTTCTACAGGTAGGTTATCCGATTTATCGCCGTCAACATCTGACTCCAATTCACTATCTGAAGAAATCTTAATATTACGAGCTTTGATATACTCAATATTATCATTGCTGACAACATCTCCTTTTAGTAAATCAGGAATGACGGATAATTTGGAGAATATAGAAGCATCTTTCAGAATCAAAATATTGGCATAGCCATCTTTGTTTTCTTCAAAGATTTTTTTATCAGCGAAGTAATTTGTCAAGAGAACCAACACATGGCTAGCTTCACCAACATAATTTCCATTTTCTGTTTCAACCTTAATATTAAAGACTTGATCCGTCATGACAGACTTCATGGTATTTACAGCATAGGCCAAAATACCAAATTTTGTCTTGTCCTCAATTTCAACATTGTGAATCGCTTCTGGCAGAGAACCGATACTAAAGATATAACCAAAATAATTGTCATTCGCTTTTCCGATATCAATCTTATTGGTTAAGTTGAAATCCAGTTCATCAATCGCGCCATCGATGTCTTGATTGATTTCCAACAGTTTTGTAATGAGGTTACCCGTCCCACCAGGGATAATCCCTAACTTAGGAATGTAGTCTCTCTCAGCAATACCCGAAATGACTTCATTGACAGTCCCGTCTCCACCGAAAACAACCACTGCATCAAACTGCTCACGAGAAGCTTCCTCAGCAAAATGTGTTGCATCCAAAGCTTTTTCGGTAATTTTGGTTTCTACGTGCTCAAAATATTCTTTTGCTTTATTTTCCAGCTTTTCTTTGTAATCCAAAGCCTTCTCGCCACCAGAAGTAGGGTTGATAATTACCATTGCTTTTTTCATTAATATTCTCCTCAATATTCGTTAGAAATCTTTATATTTCATTATATGAAACTAAATGTAACCCTATTATACAATGAAAACTCAGAAAAAAGAAATATGACGTACTGGAGATTAATACGCTTTTATTCTATTTTCCCATCGCATAACTACATCCTTTAAGTGTTCATCCAAGTAAGAATAGGCCTTTTCCTTTATCCAATCAGTAATACCATAAGCTGCCTCGGCTATGCTACCAGTGATTGCAGCGAGAGTATCACTGTCGCCACCAAGTGAGATGGCGTTTCTTATCGCATCTTCGAAGTCTCTACTCTCAAGAAAGGCGATAATAGCTTGAGGGACAGTTTCTTGACATGTTTCGTTAAAACGATAGTTAGGGCGGATTTCATCTAAAGTTTGAGATAGATTGTAGCCGTATGTCTTCTCTATATAATCCTTAATCCGTCTTTTACATTCTGTATGATTGTCATTAATTGCTTGCTCGTATTCTCTACAATAACCACCAAAGTAAAAACGACACAGAAAGATAGCATCAGCTGTAGCCATAGCACCTTTAATACCTTCTGGATGATTATGAGTTACCTCTGCAGAAATACTCGCAAGTCCTCTAGATGATGGCCACATACCAGTTCTCGCATAAAAACCACAGTCCGTGACCCAAGCACATGGAGAAACACGCATAGCTGATCCATTCCCAAAGCTATTGTAAGGATCACGGTTATCGCTATTTAGCCATGCATTAAACCGAGCACCATAATCAGCATTCGGATACATTCTGCCATATTTCTTCATGGCGTCAATGAAGTCGTCTTTTTGTCCACCATTCATAATTGCTTCTGCAACAGCACAGGTCATAACCGTGTCATCTGTAAAAAAGCAGTCCTTCCGAAATAAAGGAAAGTCTTTTATTTTGATATTGTTCCATTCGTAAACTGAACCTACAAAATCTCCAATAATTGCTCCTAGCATGGTATTCCCCCTTATGGCATATCTGATTCGTTACACATTTCTAATGAGTCACTCTTTAAAAATGGCGCTACCAAATCAATCCACTCATAAGGCAGGTAAGCTGATAAATAGCCGTGATTATAGCCCTTTGCTTCATACAAAATTGTATTTGAATGTAGCTGATGAAATAATTTCGCTGATTCTTTCACACAGTTCAATTCTTTTTCACCATAGATATACAGAACCTGAGCCTTGCTAGCAGAAATCATATCTTTCAGCTTGTAACATCCCATATAGTTTTTGTAAATGGTCACCAATGTTTTGACAGGGGTTCTTGGCAAATCCTCCAAATAATAAGCTTTTATTTCCTCTGGATAAGCCAGTTTAGGATAGAGTTTGTTCATCATGCTTAACTGAAGTTTGCAAGAGAATTTATTGAACATCAATTTACCAAATAGAGACACTAGAAAGATGCTGATTTTAGCTAACCTTGGTTGAGGAATACAGAGGCTTCCATCTATGATGGCCTTCTCAGCAATTTCACTGTCTAAAGACAAAAGCTCCATGGCAATTTGACCACCAAGTGAAACACCACCGATTGCAAACAATTTCCCACCATAGTTTGCTTTGATATAGTCTAGAATCTCCAAAGCAGAATCTTCAGTAGAAACATAATCAAGTTGATATTCCTCGCCGTGGCCATTCAAAGTGGGTAGAATAATACGATATTCTTCTGACAAGATTCGTGCTTGACGAAGATAATTCCACCAAGAACTTCCACCACCATGTATCAGTAAAATAGGAGGCAAATTCTTATCACCAAATTCATGGAATTTCATGTTTAAACTCCTTACTGTAGAACTTTCACTAGCTACACCCATGTTTAATCAGCTCGTACAAGCAGTGATACCGCCTCAACATGTGCTGAGAGCTTTCTTCTATACTAATAGACGAAAGGGTGTGAAAATGATTTTTAAATGATACTGTGGAACGGAACAGTAGCCCTAGTATTGACTACTGTCGTTTCTATTCATATTGGCTATTCTAGGACTGAGATGAAAAAATCTATAAATGCTCAGAATAAAATTGAACCCGCAAATCTCCCCAAAACAATGGTGAGTCATGTACTTGTATTATTCCGAAAAAATACACCTCTGGTGCAGTGAGACAAATTGGTGTATCTTATAGTGGCTTCGTAGATGAAAGCTATACTCTACTATCACTCTTTGATGATGTAGAACAAATTGAAAAAGATAATAGACTTCAGACAGCTATTGATGTTGTCAGAGAACAGTTTGGTTTTTTAGCCATACAAAAAGGAACCGTCCTAACTGAAGGTTCCAGAAATATTGAACGCAGTAAACTTATCGGTGGTCATTCCGCGGGTGGATTGGAGGGATTAAAATGAAACAAGAAAAAAATACAGTACAATTTTCAGAAATCCGTAGCAAAGGATGTAATGATATTGAAATGCTTGAAAGATTTTTACATGGAATCGTTGAAACAGCAACTTCAAAACTTCGTCAGAGAAAACTCAAAACAACTGAAATATCGATACGACTAGTACATGCTAAATCTGAAAACCGATTACCATTGGAATTTACATTTAGCATTAAGCCAACAAGCTCATCTGTGATAATCTATACTGAGGTAATCAATCGCTTTAAAGAATGTTACACAGGTGGGGGAATTCAAGGTTTTACGATTCAATTTGATAAAAATACCCTTGCCTCTGCATAGAAAGGATTTGATATGATTGACCGTTCATATTTACCATTTCAATCAGCAAGAGAGTACCAGGATACAAAGATGCAAAAATGGATGGGCTTTTTCCTATCTGAACATGCATCAGCACTCTCTGATGATACAAACAAAGTAACGTACATGTCTGACTTATCACTAGAGAAGAAATTATTACTCCTCAGTCAAGTATACGCCGGGCAGCTACGCACACGCATTCAAGTGATTGAAAAAAACAAGCGTGTTTCCTACACTGGAACAATACCAAGTCTGACCAAAGATTTCATTTTGATAAAAACTACAACAGGTCACATCAATTTGAAATTAAAAGACATTATTAGTATTGAACTTGTCGAGGAGGTGCTCTATGAATCAGCTTGAGTTTCAGCGTAATCACCTACAAATGGACTATTATAGCGAGAGCTACCAAGATTTTGAACGTGACTTCTACCGCTACTCTAACATGAATATTCCATTGACCTTCCTAACTGATGATATCCTAAAAACAATGGCGACTTCACGTAAGAATTACTTTGTCCTCAATAAGGAAAAGTCCAGAGATAACCGCGATCACTTCTTCATATTTGAAGTAAGTACCGTAGATGAGAATCCGCTAATCTATCATTATACATATAAGAAAACTACAATATATTTAGCAGAAAAATAGGAGCAGTTCAATTGACTGTTCCTATTTTTAATATTCATAAAATCTAAAGTCTTTATACTCTTTAACAATGGAGTCGCCAACCAGAACAGACTATACTGACCAGCGACTACCTTAAATTTAATGTTTCAGATTTATTTTCTTATCTCTAATTTCATAAACTACATCTGCTACATTTTCGAGTAATCGTTTATCGTGGGTGATAAACACGATAGTTCCGGTGTACTCCTTCATTAGTATTTCCAAAGCCTCTAAACTTGGTATGTCAAGGAAGTTACTGGGTTCATCCATTATTAGGATGTTATATCTACCCATGAGCATTTTAGCAAGCAACAATTTTATAATTTCTCCACCGCTTAAAACAGATAAACTTTTTCCAATATCGTTCTGTTTGAACCCCATAGATGCTAGCACTGAACGAATTTCTGATATATTGTAGTCACAATCCTTCTGCATAAACTCCATAACATTCTGATTACTGTTGTACTTGTAACCATTCTGTGCAAAGTAACCTATTTTTGCCTTAGGCGAAATAGAAATTCCTTCTTCATGGTTTAAGATCATTTGGATTAAAGTTGTTTTTCCGATTCCATTACCACCAGTTAACGCCACTTTTGCTCCTAACGGAATTTGAAAAGATGCATTTTCAAACAGAGCCTTATCCCCAAATACTTTATTAATTTCTGCACCGACTATAGGGTATGGATTATGGAGCTCCAATGCTTTACTTTGCCTGAAACGAATTCTGCGAATGCCTTCCGGAGCTTCTACTTTTCCTAAGGCCGCAATCCTGTGCTCTAGGGTTTTAGCAGCATTATACATCTTTTTTTCCTTACTTCCTATTGATTTTTGATGAGCTAAACGCCCTCCGTCTTCAGTACTTTTTTTCTTTGAAGAACCTTTTGCCTTCTGTTCTATTTTACGAGCCTGTTTTCGCTTTTCCTCCGCAGCCCTTTCCAATCGGGCACGTTCCGCAATAAATTGTTCGTATTCTGCAGCTTGGCTCTTACGTTCTTCCTCTTTCTGACGAAGATAATCAGAATAGTTTCCCCAATACTCAGTGATTTTGCCATCTTTCAGTTCCCATATTTTATCTACTATTTCATCAAGAAAATAGCGGTCATGGCTAATAACTAACAGTGCACCTGTAAAATATTTTAGCTGTCCTATTAGAAAATCAATTCCTTCACGGTCTAAATGGCTCGTAGGTTCATCTGCTAAAATACCATGAACCTGTGCCGATAAGGCCTGTGCTATTTTAAGCCTTGTTTCTTCACCACCGCTCATAGTCTGTATATTTAATTGCTCAACACCTAGCTTGCCTACAAGTGCAAAATCTTTTTCCTCCTGCAGAGTTACTTCGTCCAACTGGGGAATATAGGCAAGTTCACCCAGACGATTCATTTTACATCCTGGGGGAGTTAATTCTCCTAAAAGTACCCTGAGTAAAGTGCTTTTTCCAGCACCATTTGCTCCTACTAAACCAATACGGTCATAATCATATACTTCTAATTCATTTATATCTAAAACATCGCGTCCTTTGAATTCCACACGAATGTCTTTTGCTTTTAATATTAATTCCATAACATTTCCTCCTGTCTATAATCGCATGCTTTCATTTGCTTGTATGCAGGGAAAACCCTGCGATTTTAGCAGGAAGAGTTACATGAAAATAAGATACATAAATATTCCTCCAATATTGTTTATTTTAAATCTAATTTTCTAACCTCAGTTATCATTTGGCAAACTATAGCAATGCCAATAATTAAAATACCTGATAGTAAAAACCAATGATTTACACCGATTTTATCAGCAAAGAATCCAGAAAGAATTAACCCAATTGGCATAGCAAGTGACATGATACTTCCGATCAAAGAAAATACACGTCCTAAATATTCAGGCTTAATTTTCTCCTGAAAAAGAGCTGTTTGCACACCGCTATAAAATGGCACCGAAAGCCCCATTATTGCACAGCAAACTACGAATATTACAAATCCATTTGGAGGAAGTATTCCCGAAACGGCTAAACTGGTCCCCATTATAAAAAATGAACTTGTTATTAGTAATACATGCTTTTCGAAGCCCCCTAATCTTCCTAATAATAAGCCTCCTGCTAGCATCCCAAATGCAAAGGAAATTTCCGTAATAGAAATATGCACAGGCGTTCCATTAAAGTGTTCCATGCTTATTAAAGGAAATAGTGCATTGATTGGCATATAAACAAAAGTATATAGTGTTCCTAAGAGTAATAAGGCAAACAATCCTTTGTTTTGTCTCAGAACCACAACTCCTTCTTTCATCTCCCTTATGAAATTTGGTTCTAAACTTTGCACTTGATTACCCAGCTTAGGTATACGTACAATTGCTACCGTAATAGATGCAATCACAGCACCCAATACGTCGATGGCAATAATAGCATTTAAATCCCAAACGGAGTATAAGAGTGCTGCAACTGCCGGACTAACAATATAGCTTATAGACTGCAAAGACTGACTATAGCCTGCGCATTTCGTTAGCTGTTCTTCTGGTACTAAAAGTGGTGTAACCGCATTGAGTGCTGGGGTATGAAAAGCTGTTCCAATGCTACGGATAAACAATACTATCATAATCATCCAGACAGGTAGCTCCATACAGAATGCAACAATAGCAAGCACTGCACCAGCTGCTGCGATAATTAAATCGGCACCAATCATTATCTTCTTCCTATCATGACGATCCACTAGCACACCAATGGCAGGTCCCAAAATCGCATAGGGTAAAAAACCTACTAATGAAGCCATAGACAAGACCATCGCAGATCCTGTTTTTTCTGTAAGGTAAAAAATAATCGCCATTTGCAGGATGGCACTAGTGATTAATGATACTGCTTGCCCTGCCCATATTGCATAAAATTTTCGTTTCCAATTGTTGTATTTTTCCATTTATATTATCTCCTGCATATTATTTTGCTTGAATTTCTATTTTGAATAGCATTCTAGGCAATAAAAAATGCAGGCCAAACCCCACAATGTGGCTTTTGGTCTGCATACATACAATTTGGAAACATTCATATTAAAGACATAGTTAAATAAAGGTATAGTTAAATAACCAATATCCTCACCGTAACTAATGAATGCTCAATATCGTATAAATAAGCACAACAAAAAAGCCTATCATCGGGTATAGATTCTGCTTTTTTTATTGCCAGCTTATCTTAAACGCATTGAGGCTGTCATAGTTTCGGTTCCTCCTACATCTTTGTTTATATCAATTTATAGTATAACACAACAAGATGATATGTTCAATATAAAAGTTATGGAATGAGACTCATACTTCCAATTCGATGCCAGATTTAAAGGATATGACGAAGTTTTCTTCATAGACTGTAACGCTCTGGATTATCTTCCTTAGTAGCAAGCGATTAGCTTTCACAAAATCTTCTGTTTGTAGTTTTAAAAATTCATCAGGATTTTCTAACTCAACCTCAAAATATTTCATTTTACATTCCCTCATTTCATTTATTGATAAATTGAGTTTGCAAAAAAGAGTGGACAATTTTTGTCTACTCTTAACCTTTAAAATAGTTTTTTTTAATCGATTTGAAGTTGCCTAAATTATTACTTATTCGGTAAAATGAAGTATTGCTTTCAACAGATTTCCTTCAACTACACTTCACTTGATTCAAACAAGGTGGGTACATTTCTATTCCCACAAACTCCTTGTCAATGGAAACAAACACGTACCCACAGGGTAAATGGAAATAGAAACTGATAATTTCTAGCTATCACTTCTACTCATTCCAAAAATTTTCTCACTCTGATACTTACCCACCATAAAGCAAAAAGCCTTGCAATCAAGGCTTTCATTATCCCTTTCGTTCAAAGGTTTCTAAGCTTTTACGAGCAGAGCGACACACTCAGCGGTTCGCTATCTCCGTTCTGTCTGCGTGCTAGCACTTGTCAATCACGGACAGCTATCGCATGGGCGGAAGTAAATGCTAATCTTCGTCGTTTTACTCCTTGACTAGCAAACTTACCGCCTCAACATGTGGAGTTAGTCAACATCTATATTATATAACGAAAGTGATAGAGTTGTTGTTTAAAATTAAACTTTAGAATGAAAATATTTAAAAAAAGTAGATCACTTTTAGAAGTGTCCTACTTGTATTATTTTTATTTAAAAAGGGATAAATCCTTAACAAAAGGGGTGTACTCCCGCGCCTTCGGGAAGGAAAAAAAGAAATGGCGCAAAATCAAGGTTTTATTTTTGAAATTTACCAGAAAATACCCTTAATGAAAGTAACGTAGTTCTTGTTGATGGTCATAGTGTGTTCTATTGATGCACGTTCAACGGTTACTAGATTTAGGTTAAAATCGTTAAAGCCCATATCATAGTTTAAAAAAGCGATTATACAAAAACTTGTATATCGCTCTGTTTGTTCACTTACTTTGACAAAGTGGAGGTATCTATCCTCAAGGTCCTCAATGCATTCCATACTGCCAGTAGCGTTACACCAACATCTGCAAAGATTGCCTCCCACATATTAGAAATTCCCAATCCACTTAGAACCAAGAAAATTAGTTTAACTACAATAGCTAAGGTCATGTTTTGCCGAGCTATTCTGACTGTCTTTTTAGCCAGTCGAATGACTTGAGGAAGTTTTCCAAGGTCATCATCCATCAGTACAACATCTGCTGATTCAATGGCTGCGTCCGAACCTAGCCCTCCCATAGCAATACCAACATCTGCCCTAGCAAGAACCGGTGCATCATTCACTCCATCTCCAACAAAGGCAACAGCCTGCTGAGACTGAGTCAGAATTTCCTCAAATGTACTCACCTTATCCTGAGGCAAGCAATCTCCAAATGCATCATTGAAGGCAAATTGCTGTGCAAATTCATCAACCACTGCCTGACGATCACCTGAAAGGAGAACCGTTTTTTTAATTCCGACCGCCTGTAAATCCTTCAAGGCCTCGATGCTCGTCTCCTTCACTTGGTCTGTGATAAGGAAATAGCCTAAAAAGTGACTGTCCTCTGCCAAATAGAGAACTGTTCCTGTGCTGTCAATAGCTGGATAAGCAATCCCTTGAACTTCCATTAATCTAGCATTCCCAAGATAGAGCTGTCTGCCATCTATCCTACCGGACATGCCCTGCCCTGGTAGCTCGGTAATCTGACTCACCCTATTCTCGTCCACTTCCTGTCCATAGGCTGTTCGAATCGAGTTTGCGATTGGATGATTGGAATAGCTTTCCAAATGGGCAGCGAGGTACAGAATATTATCCTCGATACCTTCTGCGTTGACAACGGTATCTACCGCAAAGATACCTTTTGTAATTGTCCCCGTCTTATCAAATACGACCGTATCCAACTTGGCAAGAGCCTCTAAATAATTTCCACCTTTCACTAAGACACCTAATTTAGATGCTCCCCCTAGCCCGCCAAAGAAACTCATTGGTACCGAAACCGCAAGAGCACAAGGGCAAGAAATGACTAAAAAGGTAAGTGCCCGATAAAGCCAAGTCGACCACTCCCCTAAACCAAGCAAGGGAGGCAGGCTTGCAAGCAGAAAAGCGATTCCGACAACCACTGGTGTATACACACGCGAAAAACGTGTGATCATCCGTTCCGTCTCCGCTTTTTTATTGCTTGCATTTTCAACTAATTCCAAAATTTTGTTGACCGTTGATTGCGAAAAAGTCTTTCTCACTTCAATTACCAATGGACTAGTCAAATTGATCACACCACTTGTAATGTCCTCACCAACGCCAATTTCCCTAGGCAGTGATTCTCCTGTCAAGGCTGACGTATCCAGAATAGAACGACCTTTTCTGACCAGACCATCTAGGGGCACCTTCTCCCCAGGCTTAACTAAAATATGGTCCGCAACCCTTACTGTTTCAGGGTCTACTTGAACGGCTTCTCCCCCCTCTAGTCTCCAAGCCTTAACCGACCGAATATCCATCAATTGTGCAATGGACTGACGAGATTGAGAGGTGGCCTTGTCTTGGAAATACTCCCCAATCTGATAAAAAAGCATGACGGCTACTGCCTCTGGAAATTCTCCCAAGAGAAAGGCTCCTAAGGTCGCGATACTCATCAAAAAGTTTTCATCAAAAATATTGCCACGTTGAATATTTTGAACCATCTTGATAAGAACCTTATGACCGATAATGATATATAGGGTCAGATAATAGACCAGACGAATCCAGAAATACTCCTCTGGCAGGAAAAAGCCGAAGGCAAATAGAATCGTAACAGCAAGTAGCAGCTCTTTCGCCCAATCTCGTTTTTCTGGAAGTGCCTCTTCCTTTTTCTCACTGATCACTTCGATTCCAGGTTCAATAGCATCTACTAAGTCAATAATTTCCTTATCTATCCCATCTTCGCTTTTTGTTTCCAAAGTCAGCTTTTGAGCTATCAGATTGACAGTGGCAGATTCTACCTGCTCCAATTGATTGACAGCACGTTCAATCTTAGCAGCACAATTGCCACAGTCAATTCCCCGAAGTACATACTCTTTCTTCATGTTTTTCCTCCTTCAAATGCTTCAGTGTCAAAGACAAGACTGATGCGACATGATTATCCGCAAGTTCATAATAGGTCATCTTTCCTTTTTTCTCCCCCTTGACCAATTGGCAGTCCCGCAGATAGCGTAGTTGGTGAGAAATAGCAGATTTGGTCATCTGTAACGCAATCGCTAAGTCTCCGACACAAATTGTTTTTTGCCGTACTGCTTGTAAAATCCGCAAACGAGTTGGATCAGAAATCGCCTTAAAAAAATTGGACATATTTAGCAATGTAACGGTATCAAACTCCGTCTCATGGACCCCTTGAATTAAATCTGGATTACAAGCTGTTAAACACTGTGACATATTTTGTATTCCTCCTATCCTAAAGTTGTATCAAGTAACATCATAATTAGAAATCCGTCCATAAACTCACCTGTTGCAATATCGGTATTCTTGTGTTCTTGAGCACCTGGCACAAGTTTTTCCACTACAACATAAATCATGGCTCCTGCCGCAAATGAGAGAGCATAAGATAGTAGCTGGGGCATAGACATAACAGCATAGGCCCCTAAAACAACTGCAATCGGCTCAACAATCGCTGACATGGCGCCATAGTAGAAAGCTGATTTCCTACTTCGCCCTTCTGCCCGTAGCGGCAAGGACAAGGCAGAGCCTTCTGGAATATTTTGGATACCAATTCACAAGGCTAATCCAAGGGCACTCATCCACGTAAAGGAAAGTCCAGTTGTGGCATTTGCCACACCAACTGCTAAGCCCTCTGGTATATTATGAATCACTACCGCCAGATAAAGCAGCATGGTCTTTGATAAGGGTCTTTGGGGATTCAAAATCCCTTCCTTATCACTCATCTGTTGATTCAAATGCAGGTGGGGAACCAAATAATCAATAAAGCGGATAATTAAGCTCCCGACAATAAAAACCAACAGCCGTCGGCAACCAGTAAAATCTGTTTGCAGCCATTGACTGGCTATAGCCAAATGAAAGGACAAGCAAAGACCAGACTGCAGCTGCCGTCATAATACCCGCTGCCAAGCCCATCATCATATCCATGAATTTTTGATGAATGGTTTTGACAAAAAAGACCAAACTAGCACCGATAAGGGTACAAAACCAGTTGAATAAGCCAGCTAATAAAGCTTGCATTACTGGTGATAGAGAAGAAAAATTACATCTCATACCTCAATAATCGATGATTCAGTTGAACAACCACTCAACTATTATCATTATAGTTGAACACTCGCTCAATTGTCAAGGAAGAAAGTAAAAAAGCTATGAGAAATCCCCATAACTTTGTAAATTATTGAAGCAATCTCGTGTTCTTAGAGAATATCACAATGCCATAAAAAGCCCAAAGGACTATTTGGAATTATCATATCATATAACGCTTCGACACAATTTAACGATTACTATATTGAGAAACAAACTTTACTCCTCAAGAAAGTTAGATGTTCCCAATGCTATCCGTAAGAGTACTTAAAACCTTGAAACATACTGATTTCAAGGTTTTTATAACGTGTTATTGTATCACCTAATTTCTACTGATTTCCATAGATCAAACCTTTCGTGATTTTTTCATATAGGTGGGTACGTTTCTATTCCCTCAAACTCCTTGTCAATGGAAATAAAAACGTACCCACAGTGTAAATGGAAATAGAATTTGAGAATTCCTAACTATCACTTCCACTCACTCCAAAAATTACTTACTCTAATACTTCCCCACCATAAAGCAAAAAGCCTTGCAATCAAGGCTTTTCATTATCCCTTTCGTTCAAAGGTTCTAGGCTTTTACGAGCAAAGCTACACATTCGACGTGATGCGTTTGAGGAAACAGATCCACCGGCTGGACTTTCTTCAACTCATATCCCAATTCTTGGTAGAGTTTGATATCACGCGCCATGGTTGCAACATTACATGAGATATAGGCAATACGGTCTGCTCCTGTTTGGGCGCTTGCTTTGATAAAGCTTTCTGTGAGACCTTTTCTTGGTGGATCCACTAGGATAAGGCTTGGTTGAATTCCATCTTTAAGCCAATTCTTCATAGCATTTTCAGCTGTATCACAGACATAGTGGGCATTTGAAATATTGTTCAGCTGAGCATTCTTCTTACTATTCTCAACCGCTTCTGGAATTACTTCGACACCATAGACTTCCTTGACATGTTTCGCAACAGAAAGACCAATCGTCCCGATACCAGAATAGGCATCAATCACCACATCATCTGATTTTAATGCTGCAAAGTCAATGGTTGTCTGATAAAGTTTTTCAGCCATTTCAGTATTGACTTGGTAAAATGCTGGTCCAGCGATCTGGTAGTCATTTCCCAACATTTGGTCGGTAATATAGTCTTGACCATAAAGCGTACGCCATTCCTTACCAAAGATCGCATTGGTGTTCTGGTCATTGATATTTTGCATAACAGACACAATCTCTGGGAACTGCTTGATTAGTTGTTCAATCAATTGGTCGACACGAAAAATTTTAGGACGAGTTGTTACCAAAATCACCATGATTTGTCCTGAATAATGTCCGCGACGCACCACAAGATTACGAATCAAGCCAGCTTGTTCCTTTTCATCATAAGGTTTCAGGTCATAACGATGGAGCAAGTCGCGTAGGGCTACAACTACCTCATCAATCACAGGATCTTGGATAAAGAAATCTTCTAGAGGCATGAGGTCATGGGAATTCTTACGGAAAAATCCAGTTTCTAAGACACCATTCACACGACGAACAGGGACCTGAGCTTTGTTACGATACTTGACTGGATTTTCCATACCAAGCGTTTCAGCAACCTCTACATCTGCAATTCCAGCAATCTTATATAGACTGTCCTTGACTTGCTTGGTTTTAAACTTAAGCTGTTCTGGATAGGCAAGATGACCTAAATCAGCGATTCCTGAACGCAGGTAAGCCAAATCTAGATCTTGGTTACGGTGTGGTGACTGGACTAGGTATTCTTCAACCTTCCCAAAACCAATCTTTTTATTAACCTTTAGGACACGCATAAGGATTTTTTCACTCGGTAAAGCATTCTCAACAAAAAATACCAAGCCATCTACCTTGGCAACTCCTGCCCCTTCATGGGTCAAGTCAACAATTTCAACTTCTACAATATCATTTTTCTTTAACATTCTCTTCTCTTTCTATTGGCCGACAAAAAAGACGGCAACGTTACGGTTACCATCTATTATACCATGAAATTTCTTAAGAACCAAAACTCTTGAAGAAGTTGACAATGGCTTGCCAGAGGGAGCTTAAGAAGTTACCACCTTCTTCTAGCGCCTTATCAGCATCAAAGTTAAGGTTGATATTTTTAAAACTGTCACCAGCTTGTGAAACAATACTTTGTTTAAGGTCATTCAGGGTTTTAGTGAAGTCTGCATTGCTTAGGATATCACTTTTTGAGAGATTTAAAGCAAAATTGATGATGATATTGATCTGGTTTCCTGTTATAACCTGATCAAGTTTGTAATTTTTTAAGGTATCTTCAACGATTTTACGGACATCTTCCTCCGTCAGATTTCCCTTGCTTTCTTTAGCTTTGGCGAGTCCTGACTTGATATCAGCGAGGGCAACGTTTAATTTATTAGCATCATAGCCTGTTTTGTCCTTGTTTTCAGCATTGATATCAGACAAAGCCTTCAACTCTTCTTGAGCCAACTCTTTGTTGGCTTGTGGCACCTTGGCTCCATTAGCTTCTAGCGAATAGTAAATCCCTGCTAAAGCACTTTCTCCTGTAACGGGAATAGGTGCTGCTACAGTGATTTTGGCGTGTTCCACACCCAAAGTTACGGCCGCATTGCGGTACATATCCTGCGTCACCTTAGTGATGTTTTCTGGTGTTTCAATCTTGACCTCAAGTGGCGACTTGTCACCCAGCTTTTGAATCTTGGCTGATGAATACAATTGTAAACTAGAGTCATTGGCCACATTCATAATCTTAGAATAGACATCAGGTGTCATTGTCTTGAGATCTTTGGTGTCTGTTGAGGCATTGTAGCCTAGTTTTTTTAGGGTTTGATTTTTTTGGTCTTCAGATAATGAAGAACCTAGGACATATTCAGGTTGGACGTAGGTTTCATCGATAACTTTTTGAACATCTGTTGCTGCATGGACGCTATTCATAGCTGTTACTGCCCACAAGACCGCAGCACTAGTCAGAAAGAGTTTCTTTCTCATAGGGAATTTCCTCCTTTACCTTTCTAGAGTAATATATCTATCTTAAAGAAAACTTATAACAAAAACACCTGGGCTAGCCAGATGTCGAAAAGAGAGTGAAACATTTGATGATGTAAAGGTTGAGTTGCACTTGTCTAGAATAATAATAGTTTCCTCCATTTACATAGAGTTCGGCTCCATGAAAAATAGAAATGGGGTGAATATAACTATAAGTCTTTCCAGTGGTGTTACCAAGCAAGGGAGCAACAGTATCACGAGAGTACTGTTTGGCCAGTGCTAGGGTGTTTTCCTTACCATTTTGGGCGATAAAATCGATATAGGCAGGTCCAAAATTATAGGCTTGAACAGCTGTCCAGACATCAACACCCTTCTTCTGAGCCTGATAGAGATTATCTGTCAGAGTTTGAACGCCTTGCCGAATGCTAGAGGCATTATCATTGATGGTGTTGGTGGAACCACTTGCAGACTCACTAGACTGCATAACATCGCCTTCTTTTCCTTTTGTTTCAGTATAAATCATAGCGAGCACAAGCTCTTCGTTTGCTGGGGTGTCTTTTTCACTCAAGATTTCTCGCACCATGGGTTGATAGGTCATGACTTGCTTGACATCTTGGTGAACGCGGTAAGCTTTATATCCAGCAAAAAGGAAGACTGCTAGTACAAGCACTCTTCGAATTCGTTTAAACATTATTTACTTTGGATATCCTCGATATTTTTGATTAAGATAGAGTAAGTTCCATTGTCATTTTGGATAAACTCAACAGACTCGGCGTCTTGATAGACGTTATTAGGAACGATGAGCTCAATTCCATTTGACAAGGAGAGTTTTTGATTTTCAAATTTTTTAAGCTGACGACTGGCATCAATTTCATCAAATTGAACAGGCTCTGGTACGGCTTCTTTGACTTGATCAATAAAGCTCAAACGAGCTGTCAGGTTGTTATCAAAAAGGTCATTGGCCAATTTTTCAGGTGACAACTCATTGCTTTCTTCTAAGTTGTTGAAAATCGCTGATTTTACCTTGGATTGAAATTGAAAATCGTCTGTGTTAAAGGTTTCAGCAATGCGCTGTGCCGTTTTTTCCAGTTCTTTGATAGATTTCTTGGGTGAAATTTTAGGGGCGACAGCAAGAAGATTATCTGAAAAATAGTTCAAAAAAGTCCCGTTGTACTTGATTCGTTTTTCAATCAGATGGTACTTGCGACTCTGAAGATTGACCACCAAGGCTTCGTCGGCACCCGTTCCAAATCCAGGCAGGTTATTCTGAGTCAACTTGATTGGATTATCAACTTCTCCTCCGAGGTGAGTCAGGGTCTCACGCAGGGCAATTCGTAAGAAAGCGAAATGTTCCACGCCTTCTTTAGAAAATTGCACAAAAATCAAATCATTGGTCTTGAGATTTTCTGAAATGCCGAACTCCTCTTTCCAGAGATTAGCCAGCGTTACTGATGTCTCCAACAAATCGTCTGTGATGTGATTGAAGAAGGGATTTTCTTCTTCGAAAATCCCAGTCTTAGCTTCATCTGAATATACACGTTCAATTTTTTTACGCAGATATTCTTCGATTTTTGGAGTAATATTGAGAAATTTATCCGCTAGGAACAGCTCGGTGTCATCCGGACTGAACTGATGAATAATAGCTTTCTTAATATAAATGTCCATAAAAGTTTTAGTCCTCGTATAATGGGAAGGCATCTGTTAATTCTTTAACTGCACTTCTCACTTCTTCTAAGACAGCTTCATTTTCTGCATTCTTAAGGGTTTTAATGATAAGTTCAGCCACTTTGCGACTTTCTTCTTCACCAAATCCACGTGCAGTAATAGCTGCTGCTCCGATACGAATCCCACTTGTCTTGAATGGTGACAAGCTTTCGTAAGGGATTGAGTTTTTATTTAGGGTAATATTGACTTCATCTAGCAAGTTTTGAGCAACTTTTCCGTTTTCTACAACTTTAGTCACATCCACTAGGAAGAGATGGTTTTCAGTTCCCCCAGAAATGATACGAAAATCAGGGTCTTGCAAGAAGACATCTGCCATAGTCTTGCTGTTCTTGATAACATTGGCAGCATATTCCTTGAAGGCTGGATCCAAAACTTCTTTGAAGGAAACTGCCTTAGCTGCCACAACATGCTCCAAAGGACCACCCTGAATACCTGGGAAAATAGCTGAATTGATTTTCTTGGCAAATTCTTCGTCATTAGTCAAAATCAAACCACCACGAGGTCCACGAAGGGTTTTGTGGGTCGTTGTTGTAGTGATATGAGCGTATGGCACTGGACTTGGGTGAAGACCAGCAGCAACCAAACCAGCAATGTGAGCCATATCTACCATGAGCTTCGCACCAACAGCATCAGCGATTTCACGGAATTTTGAAAAGTCGATAATTTGAGAATAGGCTGACGCACCAGCTACAATCAGTTTTGGTTTTACTTCTTGGGCTTGTTTCAAGATAGCATCAAAGTCCAAGAGTTCCGTTTCAGGGTCCACACTATAAGAAACAAAGTTGTAGGTTTGACCTGAGAAGCTAACAGGAGCCCCATGAGTCAAGTGACCACCTGCGGCCAAGTCCATCCCCATAACCGTATCACCTGGTTCAATTAAGGCCATGTAAGCCGCACAGTTAGCTTGGCTTCCTGAGTGTGGTTGGACATTGGCAAATTTAGCACCGAAAATTTCTTTAGCGCGTTCAATGGCTAGAGTTTCTACTACGTCTACCACATCCGTTCCACCATAATAACGGCGGCCTGGGTAGCCTTCGGCGTATTTATTCGTCAAGATAGACCCTTGAGCTGCCATAACAGCCTTGGAAACTACGTTTTCCGAAGCAATCAACTCAATGTTGTTTTGCTGGCGTTCTTCTTCTTTGGCAATAGCATTCCAGAGATCAGCATCGTATGCTTTAAAATCATCTTTATCAAAAATCATAGGTCTTCTCCTTTATTGTGTGACAGGTCCTTTAGTCTAAGAAAATAAACTAAAAGATGCGAATAAACCGTTTCTGCACTTTATCACAAGTATAACCAACTTTTTCATAAAATGCATGAGCACCCAGACGATGATCAGCAGAGTTTAAGCGGATAAACCCATAGCCGCGTCTTTTAGCTTCTTGCTCCAACCCTTGCAATAAGCTTTTACCAATACCTTGACCTTGTGCTTGAGGTGAAACTGCTAAGGCTAAGATATTAAATCCTGCTTTGGAATAGAGGGATTCGTAAACCTCAGCGTGGACATAGCCAAGTAAGACATGACTGTCTTCATCCTCATAACCAAGTAGGAAATGATGTTCATCTTGAGATAATCTAGTTAGTTGACTAGCTGTCTCCTCTAGACTAAAAGAATAGCCCAAAGCCTCTTGGTTAATTTCACAAATGGCTTTCACATCAGTTTCTCTTAAATCTCTTAGCATCTCATTCCTCCTCAAAAGAAATCTCTGGCAACTGAGCAAGAATATCATCTCGCTTAATCGCCCCTTGGCGTAAGATTTTCACCTTGTCTCCAGACAAGTCCAAAATAGTTGAATCCTGTCCAGTTAGAAAAGCATCGTCTTCCAGCCCCAGAACCTCTTGGTCAAAATCCTCTAGAATTTGCTTAAAGGTCACTCCACTTGACTGACCTGAAATATTGGCAGACGGTCCAATCAGAGGTCCTGTCTCTCGAATCAAATCAAGGGTAATGGGATGACTGGGCATCCGAAATCCCACCGTTGCAAGGCCAGAATTGACCCAATAGGGAACTCGGTCATTGGCTTCAAGGATAATGGTCAAGGGACCTGGTAAAAAGGTCTCTACAAGTTTTTGAAGATAAGTTGGCTGATTCTTAGAAAAGTAAAAGATGTCCTCTAGAGAGGCGATATTGAGGTTAAGCGCCTTGTCTCTTGGACGACGTTTGAGCTGGTATACATGATCAACTGCTTTTTCGTCTAGAGCCTTGGCAAAGAGACCGTAAACTGTCTCAGTAGGTAGAACGACAGCTCCACCCTTTTCCAACTCTTGTCTAATCCTGTCCATCATCAATTACAACCATCCTATCTTGACCAAACTGGTCCTTGAGCGTTCGTACTCTTTTTTCAGGAAGATGCTTCCTAAAAAGTTCAGGAACACTTTGACCTTGCTTGTATCCAATTTCAAGGTAAATCTTACCACCATCTTTGAGATAGTCTTTTGCATCTTCCGCAATTCTACGGTAAATAGCTAGGCCATCCTCGTCTGCAAAAAGAGCTAGATGAGGTTCCGAATGCAAGACATTCAAGCCAACCTCTGACTCATCTTCACGAGAGATATAGGGTGGATTGGATACAATTATATCATATTTTTCAGAAATTTCTGCAAAACAATCAGATTTTTTGAAAAATATATTAAGTTTTTGATTTTTAGCATTCTCGGACGCAAGGTTAAGAGCCTCTTGGGAAATATCTGCTGCTGTCACTGACCAAGCTGGTCTATTTTTTGATAAGGCTAGAGCAATAGCTCCACTACCTGTTCCAATATCCAGAACTGAAAGATTCGTCTCAGGATTTTCAGCCAGGATAAGCTCCACCAACTCCTCTGTTTCTGGACGAGGGATCAATACTCGCTCATCAACTTTTAACTGCATTCCATAAAAATCTGCCTGTCCAATGATGTACTGTGCCGGTTTATGAGCTGCTAACTGTTGGAAAATTCCTTTTACAAATACTTCTTCCTCTTCCGTCACTTCCTGCTGGAGGGCAAAAACGAAATCTGTAAAAGATAGATTTTTCAGGCTACGATAGACAAAAGAGAGGCTTTCAGCTTCCTCTCCTTGTCTTATCAACTCTTCTTCAAAATCTGAAAATAATTGAGCTAATTTCATTATTTGTTTAATTCTTCTAATTTTTGTGTTTGATCATAGAGCACCAAGGCATCTACAACTTCGTCCAATTTTCCAGACAAAATCGTATCTAGTTTTTGGAGGGTTAAACCGATACGGTGATCTGTGACACGGTTTTGTGGGAAGTTATAAGTACGAATCCGTTCTGAACGGTCCCCAGTACCGATTGTCGACTTACGTTCAGCGTCTTGTTCGTCTTGTGCAATCTGAGCAAAGTGGTCAGCTACACGCGCACGGATGATTTTCATGGCTTTCTCACGGTTTTTCTGCTGGGTACGTTCTTCCTGCATCTCAACCTTGATATTGGTTGGCAAGTGAACGATACGAACTGCTGTCGCAACCTTATTGACGTTCTGTCCCCCAGCACCAGAGGCGTGATAGATGTCGACACGAAGGTCTTTTGGATCAATATCGTATTCTACTTCTTCGACTTCAGGCATGACAAGAACTGTTGCTGTCGAAGTATGAACACGGCCTTGGCTTTCTGTCACAGGAACACGTTGCACACGATGAGCACCAGATTCGTACTTGAGTTTAGAGTAAACAGATTGCCCCGAAACCATGGCAACCACTTCTTTGAAACCACCGACACCATTCATAGAAGCCTCCATGACTTCAAAGCGCCAGCCTTGAGCTTCAGCATACTTTTGGTACATGGTTAGCAAATCTCCAGCGAAAAGTGCTGCTTCGTCTCCACCAGCGGCGCCACGGATTTCAAGAATGATGTTCTTGTCATCGTTTGGATCCTTTGGAAGGAGCAAAATTTTGAGTTTTTCTTCGTATTCTTCTTTTTCAGCCTTGGCATCTTTGAGCTCTTGCTTTGCCATTTCTTCCAGGTCCGCATCTCCGCCTGATTCCTTAATCATCTCTTCAGCATCAACGATGTTTTGAAGGACTTGTTTATACTCACGGTAGGCTGTTACCGTATCACGAGTAGAAGCCTCTTCTTTGGAAAGTTCCATGAAACGCTTGGTGTCCGAAACCACATCTGGGTCACTGAGCAATTCTCCTAATTCTTCATAACGGTCTTCTACAGCTTGTAGTTGATCATAGATGTTCATTTTTTCTCCTTATTTCTCAATTGTTAAATCATAGATTGCTACTACTTCGTTCTCGGATATTTCCCCAGTTTCTTTAAATCCATAACTGAGGTAACAAGATCTTGCATGTTCATTTTCTGGTTCATAAGACAACCAAAGTTTATTGCTTAAACCTGCTGGCGCTGTCCGAACATAGTCTAGCACTTTATCCATAATTGGTTTAAAATATCCTTGATTTTGAAAATTCTTATCAATCATAAAACGAAATAGTAAATAATTTCCACTACTGATTCCGATCTTTTTATCATAAGCTATCATCACAAAACCTATAATTGCATCATTATCATAAACTGCCAATGGAGCTACAAAATCTCCATTTTTAGTGTAGACATATGCTTCAGCTAAACTAATTGCGTTGGTTGCAATGAATTGTTTTTGATATTCCTTGACATCCAAATTCAAAACATCAAAATAATTTTCCATTGTAACATCTCTTAGTTCAATTGTCATAGTTTTGCTCCTTGTTAGAGGTTATCATTGGCGCAAAATAATGTTTACGGCAAACTGAGATATAGGTTTCATTACCACCAATCTGGATCTGTTCTCCATCGTAAACGGGCAGTCCATCCTGTGTTCGCAAAACCATGGTCGCCTTTTTCTTACAATACTGGCAAATGGTCTTAATCTCATCGATTTTATCTGCTAAAAGCAAAAGATACTTGGAACCTTCGAACAGTTCATTGCGAAAGTCATTTTTCAAACCAAAAGCCATGACAGGTATGTCTAACTCATCAACAACACGAGCTAGATCGTAAACATGGTGACGCTTGAGAAACTGGGCTTCATCGACCAAAACACAGTAAGGTTTTACTGGTAGGTCTCGGATATAGCCGAAGATATCCGTCGTTTCCTCAATCGCAATGGCAGGGCGTTTCATACCAATCCGACTCGATACATAGCCAACACCGTCACGCGTATCCAGAGCTGAGGTCATAATCACAACACCTTTTCCTTGCTCCTCGTAGTTATAGGCCACCTTGAGAATCTCAATCGTTTTACCAGAGTTCATGGTCCCATAACGATAATACAACTGTGCCATGTTTCTTGCTTCACGTCCATTTCTAAATTTTTGCTACATTCTAGTATATCATAATTTTCTTAAGCTTTAAACGGCAAAATGTGGTAAAATAGAAGAAATCAAAAACTAGTGGAGGAATCTATTATGCCATTTGTACGCATCGATTTATTTGAAGGACGCACGCTCGAGCAAAAGAAAGCTCTTGCTAAGGAAGTAACGGAAGCGGTTGTCCGCAATACTGGAGCCCCTCAATCAGCCGTTCATGTCATCATCAACGACATGCCTGAAGGAACCTACTTCCCACAAGGGGAAATGCGCACCAAATAAGCTAGCTTAAGCAGAATTGCTTAGGCTTTTTCAATCTCCAAGTACCATCCATTGAAGAAATAGTTCAAATTTGTTACAATTTGAAAAGAGACTTGGAAAAATTTCCAAGAAAAGAGCTATTTATTAAAGGAAACATTATGATTACACGTGAATTTGATACCATCGCTGCTATCTCTACTCCACTAGGTGAAGGGGCTATTGGTATTGTCCGCCTGAGCGGAACAGAAAGTTTTGCAATTGCGCAAAAAATTTTCAAAGGGAAAGACTTGAGTCAGGTTGCCAGCCACACTCTCAACTACGGTCACATTATTGACCCTCAGACTGGTAAAATCATGGACGAAGTCATGGTTGGAGCCATGAAATCTCCAAAAACCTTCACTCGTGAGGATATTATCGAGATTAACACCCACGGTGGGATTGCGGTGACCAATGAAATTCTCCAACTTGCTATCCGTGAAGGAGCTCGATTGGCTGAACCTGGTGAATTTACCAAACGTGCCTTTCTAAACGGTCGTGTGGATTTGACACAGGCCGAGGCAGTGATGGATATCATCCGCGCCAAGACAGACAAGGCCATGAACATTGCGGTCAAACAACTTGATGGTTCCCTTTCTGATCTTATCAATAATACCCGTCAAGAAATCCTCAATACACTTGCCCAAGTCGAGGTCAATATTGATTATCCTGAGTACGACGATGTTGAGGAAGCCACTACTGCTATTGTCCGTGAGAAGACTATGGAGTTTGAGCAATTGCTAACTAATCTTCTTAGAACAGCCCGTCGCGGTAAAATCCTTCGTGAAGGAATTTCCACTGCCATCATCGGACGCCCCAACGTTGGGAAATCCAGCCTCCTCAACAACCTCTTGCGTGAGGATAAGGCTATCGTTACAGACATTGCTGGTACAACTCGAGATGTCATCGAAGAATACGTCAACATCAACGGTGTTCCTCTCAAACTGATTGATACAGCTGGTATTCGTGAAACGGATGATATCGTGGAACAAATCGGTGTCGAGCGTTCGAAAAAAGCTCTTAAGGAAGCTGACTTGGTGCTGCTAGTACTAAACGCTAGCGAACCCTTAACTACCCAAGACCGACAACTTCTTGAGATTAGCCAAGATACAAACCGTATTATTCTTCTTAATAAAACCGACCTGCCTGAAGCGATTGAAACTTCGGAACTACCTGAAGACCTTATTCGTATTTCAGTTCTTAAAAACCAAAACATCGACAAGATTGAAGAGCGAATCAACAACCTCTTCTTTGAAAATGCTGGTTTGGTGGAGCACGATGCTACTTACTTGTCTAACGCCCGTCACATTTCCTTGATTGAGAAGGCTGTTGAAAGCCTACAAGCTGTTAATGAAGGGCTGGAACTAGGTATGCCTGTTGATTTACTTCAAGTTGATTTGACTCGTACTTGGGAAATACTCGGAGAAATCACTGGAGATGCTGCTCCTGATGAACTCATCACCCAACTCTTTAGCCAATTTTGTTTAGGAAAATAAGAAAAATCCATGATCGTTGTTTCGGTCATGGATTTTCTAATCTTTCTTAGTAATCTGGTCTTAGGACACCTGTTACAGTTGCCTTAGTTGCTTCGTAGTCTCCATCAACGACGACTTTGATAATGCGTTTGGCATCTTCTTCTGGTGTTGGAACTAGAGGTAAGCGTGTTGGGCCAGCTTCAAATCCCATATAGTTAAGAACTGCCTTAACTGGAGCAGGACTTGGATAAGAGAAGAGAGCATTAACCTTAGGAATGAATTTACGTTGAATAGCTGCGGCTTTCTTCATATCACTTTCTGCAATGGCAGTAAACATCTCGTGCATTTCATCCCCATTTGTATGAGAGGCAACAGAAATAACACCGTCCGCACCAAGGTTCATGGCATGGAAAGCATCTCCATCCTCACCTGTATAAACCAAGAATTCTTCAGGTTTGTGCTCAATCAAGTAAGCCATATTAGCCAAGCTAGTACATTCTTTGACACCAATAATATTTGGATGGTCAGCTAAACGAAGCATGGTTTCTGGAGTTAATTCGACAACCACACGACCTGGAATATTATAGATAATAATAGGTAAGTCAGAAGCATCTGCAATGGCTTTAAAGTGCTGATACATTCCTTCTTGAGAAGGTTTGTTGTAGTAAGGTACGATAGCAAGTCCAGCTGCAAAGCCGCCAAATTCTGCTACCTCTTTGACAAACTCGATCGAGTCACGCGTATCATTGGTACCTACACCCGCAATCAAAGGAACACGTCCATTGACAATCTTTTGTACAGCCGCAAACAACTCCAACTCCTCATCGTGCGTCAAAGTTGGACTCTCAGCAGTGGTTCCTGCAAGGAGAATTCCGTCTGTATGATGGGCCAACAGATGCTCAATCAAGGCTGGAATAGCGTCAAAGTTGATGGAACCATCCTCGTGGAAGGGAGTAATAAAGGCTGTGATGATTTTACACTCTTTTAAATCCTGATAAGACATGAGAAACACCTCTCTATTTCAAAGAAGGAGTTCAACTGAACTCCTAAACAATATGACTATTTTAATTCAAATTTCAATTCAGCTGTTGGACGAACCAAGCCACGTTCATAAAGAGTTTCCGCAATCTGAACTGAGTTCCAAGCAGCACCTTTGAGCAGGTTGTCTGAAACAACCCACATGTGGATTCCTTTTTCAGCATCCAAATCTTTACGGATACGACCAACAAAGGTATCACGCGAACCCACGGCATTGATGGCTTGAGGATAAATTTGATGAGCTACATCATCTTCAAGAACAGCGCCTGGAAAGGCTGCGATAGCTGCTTTCACTTCTTCGATTGGAGCCACTTCTTTTGTTTCGATGTAAACAGACTCAGAGTGAGCTGACAAGACTGGAATACGCACACATGTTGCAGATACTGCAATGCTGTCATCTTCCATAATTTTCTTAGTTTCCTTAGTCATCTTCATCTCTTCGTAAGTGTAATCATTGTCAGTGAAGACATCGATTTGTGGAAGAGCATTAAAAGCGATAGGATAATGTTTCTTATCCCCACCTGAAGGCAAGATTTCGGCATGTAAATCACGTGGGTTTACCCCATCATTCAAGACTTCACGAAGTTCACGTTGTGTCTCAAGAATTGCTCCCATACCAGCACCAGAAACTGCTTGGTAAGTTGAAACAATGATACGGTCCAAGCCCCATTTTTGGCGAACTGGCTCAAGTGCTACCATCATTTGGATTGTTGAACAGTTAGGGCAGGCAATGATACCGTTGTGGGCATCAAGTGCATGAGCATTGACCTCTGGAACAACCAAAGGAACATCTGGATTTTGACGGAAGTAAGATGTATTATCTACTACTACCGCTCCAGCTTTCACTGCGTATGGTGCATATTTAGCTGATGTAGAACCACCTGCTGAAAAGAGAGCAATATCAACTCCTTCAAAAGCTGTTTCAGTCGTTTCTTCAATCGTAATATCTTGATCTTTAAATTTCAAAGTCTTACCTGCTGAACGTGCAGAAGCAAGTAAACGAATTTTATCGATTGGAAGTGTTGATTCTTCCAACATTTTTATCATCTGAGCTCCGACAGCACCTGTCGCGCCGACTACAGCAACTGTATATCCCATAAATAACCTCTTTCGGAATTTTCTAAAAATTTCTATAATAGATGTATTATACTACTTTTTCCATGAATTGCAAAGCTTTTTCATCATTTTTTGGAAAATAAAAATCCCCAGTCGCTAGACTAGGGACTAAGAGGCATCTTCATGTGATGAGCAGGTTCACACAACTCATCAAGGTCCGCTCCTGCGTTATGACCTCCTTATGCTCAATAGTAGTCCGAAGACTACCTATCGACTCATCGCGTCTATTATATTACTAGAAATAAGTGGTTTTGTCAATAAAAAATTTTTGCAGGATGACTTTTATTATACAAAAGTCAGAATTTTTTCTCGCGAGCAAAAGAAAAAACTCTTGTGTCCAAGAGTTTCCCTGTAAATATCATGCTAATTGCCGGGATTGAACCGGCGACCTCATCCTTACCATGGATGCGCTCTGCCAACTGAGCTAAATCAGCTTACTTAAAAAGTATACTATAGTTAGAAAATCTTGTCAAGTTTCCTTAGAAATTTTCCATAAGAAAAAGCCAGGTAAGAGCTACCTAGCTTATCTTCTTCTATTTGCTTAAATCAATTCGACGACCAATTTTACCAATGATAATCGCACCAATAATCAATGAGGCAAATTCACCAATTCCTGTTGTGAACCAAGTAAGGAAAAATGGTAATTGCGCTACGATATTCAACTCGGCAGCGATGGTAAACATGGAAATTGAAAAGAGGATTGAGAAGAAGAAATGATCTTTTCGAATCAATCCGTTAAAAAGATAATATTTGCTGTATTTTGCAAAAAGCCAAACACCTAGACTAAGGAATACTAGGGTTGATCCACCACCAACAAAGACATCTAGCAGTCCGAAGCTAAAGAAATTAGCAATCATACAACCAATTGTAACTCCGATGATGTACTTAGGATTGTAAAAAGCCATAAAGTTCATCATTTCTGAAATACGAAACTGATAAGCACCATAGCTGATGGCATTTAGGGGCGGTGTGACAGTTAAAACGACATAGATAGCAGCAACGATTGCAATATCTGCAACATCACGAATAGTTAATTTTTTCATGTTTTCTCCTTTGGCGGTTTCCCGCGTGTAATATGCTTGGTGAAAGAAGCTAAGCACCAAGGGTTGATTCAATCAACCTTACTAGTATAGCACAATAGTCCTCTTTATGCTATACTAAGAACATGAAAAATCATATTCAAAGTTTCTTTAAGAATGAGCTCTTAGCCTATCTTTTTTTTGGAATAACAACTACTCTTGTATCCATTCTATCTAGATTAGTCATTTATCGATTAACCCATAAAGAACTCCTTGCTACTGGACTAGCAAATAGTATCGGTATCCTCATTGCATTTATCACAAATGATAGGATTGTCTTTAAGCAAGCTAGAGAGAATTGGCAAAGCCGTTTAGTAAAATTTACTATAGCACGTCTTTCTACTTTTCTTTTAGACTTGTTTTTAACTTTTATCTTTGTAACTCAGTTTCCTAATATTATCGGACAATTTTTTAATAATAATATAGACAAGGTTAATAGTATTGAAACCGTTATTTCACAATTCTTGATAATTATCCTCAATTACATTTTTAGCAAGGTATTTATTTTTAAAAAATAAGAAAAAATTTAAGCATATAGCTTGCCAGAACTTCTTAATTAATATATAATTAGGAGTAAAAATTTTTGAAAGGAAAGATGAAAATGTTAAAAGATCTTAAAGCATTTTTGCTTCGTGGTAATGTTGTTGACCTTGCTGTCGGTGTGATCATTGCCTCTGCTTTTGGTGCAATCGTTACATCACTTGTTAACGATATCATCACTCCACTTATTTTGAATCCAGCCTTGGAAGCTGCGAAAGTACAAAACATCGCTGAGCTTGCTTGGAATGGTGTTACATATGGTAAATTCTTGAGTGCTGTTATCAACTTCCTAGTTATCGGTACTGTTCTCTTCTTCGTTATCAAAGGAATTGAAAAAGCTCAAAGCCTTACTAAGAAAGAAGAAGCTGCTGAAGAAGCTCCAGCTGGTCCAACTGAGTTGGAAGTACTTCAAGAAATCAAAGCCCTTCTTGAGAAAAAATAATCTATTAAAAGGATCTAGCGCAAAGCTAAATCCTTTTTTCTTTACTCTTTCGGTAACTTGCCTGCTTTCTCAAGCATTTTTTTAATAAGATAAGGCATCTTAACATTTTCACGACCTTTTTTCTCAATCAGTTTTTTCACAAATTCCGGCATTTGTAAATCTTCCGATTCGGCCAAGATATTTTTAGTTTCATCCGAAGGGACTAATTCATCAAAGGTTTCTTCTTCTGGGAGAAATTCCTTAAACTCTTGATGTTCATTAGCTCTGACGGTATTAACCAAGGCATCAATCAAACGAGAATCCGTATTTGGCATTGGTGGACGATGGTAGTTCACACCTAATTCCTGACACAAGTCATAACATTCCACATCATTGTCAAACAAGACTTCAATGTGCTCACTGATAAAGCTGATTGGTACAAAAATATAATGATCAGGATGTTCTGTCTGTTCTTTGAGATATTCCAAAACATCTGGCTTAATCCATGGAATCCCAATATCACTCTCGCTTTGCCAGGTATTTGTATATTGCTCGGAACTCAAACCTAGTTTTTCAGCGACTAACTTGCTATTTTCAAAAATTTGGTCGATATAAGGGTCACCAAAATCCAAGGCAAAAATGGGTACACTATGAGCTGAAAAGATGACTTTAAAGCTATCCTGCTTTACTTCTTCTTTTAAAATCTTAGCAATTTCATCTGCCCAATAGTTTAAGAGCGCTTCTTCCTGATACCAGTCCTTAATAACTAAAAATTTAATTTGTTTGCTTTCTAAAAATTTCTCGTATCCCATGACAGAGTAAAAAGAATAATGAGGCTCCAAAATCAAGCAAATACACTGCTCGATTCCGTCTGCTTCCATCTGACCTATCACATCTGGTATAAAAGGTCTTGAAAACTTATTAGCAAAATAAACACTGTATTCATTCCTCAGCCTAGCTTCTACCAAGCCAACCTCTTCACGGGTAATTTTTTGCAGAGGCGTGCCTCCAATTCGTACATAATTATCATAGAGTGTTTGAATTTCATGGTCTTGAGGTCTCACTCCACGACGAATATTTGTGAAAAAATCAGCCACACCTTCAAAGGTAATCTCTTCTGGCGAACCGAAGGTCATCATTAAAATTGCTTTTTTCATAACTACTTCCTTGTGATGTTTTTATCAATTTCATTTTATCATGAATCCACTGATAAGTAAACGCTAACATAGAGAATTTCCCTAACTTCTGTCTTTTGTTTTTCTCTTCTTTCTATGATACAATGGAAAAAATGAATTCAAAAGGAGTTTTTTATGACTTACCCAAATCTCTTGGACCGCTTCTTAACCTACGTTAAGGTCAACACGCGCTCTGATGAATACTCTACTACTACTCCAAGTACGCAGAGTCAGGTTGACTTCGCGACAAATGTCCTAATTCCTGAAATGAAACGTGTTGGATTACAAAATGTTTATTATCTACCAAATGGTTTTGCTATTGGAACTTTGCCAGCCAATGATCCATCTTTAACACGTAAGATTGGCTTCATCTCCCACATGGATACTGCTGATTTTAATGCCGAAGGAGTTAATCCTCAGGTAATTGAAAACTATGATGGTGGTGTGATTGAACTTGGAAATTCTGGTTTCAAACTGGATCCAGCCGACTTCAAGAGTCTTGAAAAATATCCAGGACAAACGCTCATCACAACAGATGGAACAACCTTGCTAGGTGCTGATGACAAGTCAGGAATTGCTGAGATTATGACTGCCATTGAATATCTGACTGCCCATCCTGAAATCAAACACTGTGAGATTCGTGTTGGTTTTGGTCCAGATGAAGAAATCGGTGTTGGTGCTAATAAATTTGATGCAGAAGATTTTGATGTTGATTTTGCCTACACTGTTGATGGTGGTCCACTAGGTGAACTTCAGTACGAGACCTTCTCAGCAGCTGGTGCTGAATTGCATTTCCAAGGACGCAATGTCCACCCTGGTACTGCCAAAGGGCAAATGGTCAACGCTCTTCAGCTAGCAATTGATTTTCATAATCAACTTCCAGAGAATGATCGACCTGAGTTAACGGATGGCTACCAAGGTTTCTATCATCTTATGGATGTGGCTGGAAGCGTTGAGGAAGCGCGTGCAAGCTACATCATTCGTGATTTTGAAAAGGATGCCTTTGAAGCTCGTAAAGCAGCTATGCAGTCTATCACTGATAAGATGAATCAAGAACTTGGTAGCGACCGTGTCACTCTCTACTTGACAGACCAGTACTACAATATGAAAGAAGTCATTGAAAAAGATATGACTCCAATTACCATTGCTAAAGCCGTTATGGAAGATTTGGGGATCACTCCTATTATCGAACCAATCCGTGGAGGGACAGATGGCTCTAAGATTTCCTTTATGGGAATCCCAACTCCCAATATCTTTGCTGGTGGCGAGAACATGCATGGACGTTTTGAATACGTCAGCCTTCAGACCATGGAACGTGCAGTTGATACCATCATTGGTATCGTAGCTTATAAAGACTAAAAAGACGAGGTAGCTCAGCTACTTCGCCTTTCTGTTTATTCTGCTGGTTTTTCTTGATTTCCAGTACTTGTTGTAGATTCTTTTGTTTCCTTTTCTGACGCTGGTTCAGCAGGTTTAGAATCTGTTGCGTTGCTCGGTTTGTTTTCGTCGCTGGCAGTTTCACTGTTAGATTCTGCAGTTGCTGATGTTTCAGTTTCGGGACTTGTCTTATCACCATTTGCCTCGGCGTTTGTTGCTGGAGTTGCTTCTTCACTTGCGCTTGATTTTGACTTGATTTCTTGATTCAAGACTAGAATAGCTTTTGTCAATTCAAGTAAAGCAGCTTTATCTTTACTCTTAGCAGAAAGTTGATCTAGTAGAGCATCCACCTTATCAAAGTCGGCATCAGAACCCTTGTTGTTTTCTAAATAAGCATGAAGCGACATGAGAATATCGTAGAATTTTTGATAGAGTACAAGTGTCTGAGGATCTTGCTCAGCATTTTCCTTTTCTTGTTGAAGAGCGCTAGCGATACGAGTCAAGATATCTTTCACCTGACTGTTTACTTCATCCAAGTCTGCATCAGCCTTGTTTGTAGCAGCTTTGAGATTTTCTACTTCTTCTGCCAAGGATTGTCTGATTCCTTCTTCTTGGATTTGCTCTAAGAGTTGAGTTGCCTTGCTCAAGAGATTTTCTACTTCTTCCTTGCTAACATGATTGACATGCTCTTCAGGCATAAAGTCTCCGTACAATTCTTTCAAGAAGCCATAAATAGCTGTCTTGGCAGTTTGGTTATCTACTTTTTCAGTATCTAGCACTGTCTGAGTCGATTTAGCAGTAGTTGGTTGGGATTTCAAGGCTTCTTCCACTTCTTGTTTTGCCTGATAGATACTTGGGAATAATCTGTTCAATTTTGCTGGCTTAAGGAAGGATTGAGATTGATACAAGGTCCAAGTCAACTGAGCTACTTTGTTTCGAAGTTCATCACTCAAACGACCGTCATTTACGTGTTCGTAGAAGTACTTGATGTATTCTACAGTTGTAACACCTGTTCGATCATTAAAGTCTTGAAGAGCTTTAAGTTGTGATTCAACCGCTACTAAAGCAGCCTCATCTTTAGCCAATTTAGCTTCTTGGAGTCGAACGAGAAGGTCTTTCTTAGGAAGTCCAAAAGTGTCTGTATCCAGTGTGTTGATTTTATCAATCAAGACCTGATATTTCTTATCTAGAGCGCTTGTTTCAACAGGTTTGACACTTTCATCAATATGGATATATTGCTTATCAAAAAGATCAAGTGTTGCAAGATAACCTGCTGTAGAGTTAGTTGCCAGTTTCTTCATGTTTTCAGTAAACTGACCTAAGGCTAACTCAATCTGTCTTTGTTCGATAGGCTTGTCTTTGTAGATACTTCTGCTATCAGCTAAAAGTTGATCAACTTTTTCCAAGACTGCCTTCTCATCAAAAGCTCCAGGTTGATAGTTGGATTGTAGGGCTGGAATCTTGTTTTTCAAAGCCACTTCATAGCCCTTCGTTTGAACCTTGATGTAGTGATTGTGGTCGCCATGAGGAATCACAAAACTACCATTTTCTACCTGTAAACTATAAGGAGACACACCATCTCGCAAAGCAGTGGTATAGAGTTCATTTAGGAAATCAAGTTCTGGATTTCCAGTTTGGAATGGAAGTCGAACATGTTCCTTACGAACAGCATAGGGATGGATATGAGTTGGATCGTAGGCTTGGTCTGGATTTCCAAAAACAAAGAATCCGTTTGAAATTCTAATCGCTTCAAGTGGAACACCATAGGTCTTCGAAATATAAGCAATCTTTTCTTCATCACTAGCATCTCTTGAGAAAGACTCTACTGTTTTAGCAAAAGGTTTTACAGGCTCTGCATCATGATGTGTTTTCAAATGATCCTGAGCTGCCTTAATTTGCTCTGCTGTCAAATCCTTCTTGAAGAAGTAATGATTGTGGTCACCATGACTCATGACAAAGCCTTGTTCATCCTCACTGATGACACGATTTGCATCAAAACCGTGATCATGGTCTTCCCCATGATGGTGGTCATGCTCATCGTCATCTTGATCATCCTGAGCTGGATTTGCTGTTGCTGTATTTGCCCCTTTCAAGTGGTCTTGCGCTGCCTTGATTTGATCAGCAGTCAAATCCTTCTTGAAGAAGTAATGATTGTGGTCACCGTGACTCATGATAAAGCCTGATTCGTCTTCCGCAATAATACGATTAGCATCAAAGCCGTGCCCATCTTCTTCATGTTCCTCATGTGAAGTTCCTGGATTGATTGGAAGAGATGGCGAAGGTGTTGTTAGACCATTATTTGGAAGAGTCGGTTGACCAATTTGATTCGACTTAGGAATGTAATGGAAATGATCACCATGTCTGACGATATAAGCTGTGGCTGTTTCTTCGACAATATCTTTAGGATTAAAGATATAGCCATCAGATGTTGAAGAGATAGCCTTATTTGTAAGCAAGGAAGGATGATTCAAAGTAGATGGACTGCTTGGAAGACTTCCTAGACTAGACGCTACTTCATGATGTTTTACATTTGTAGAGACCGTAGAATCAGTTCCACCGATAGGCACCATTCTAGCAATCTTTTCTTCTAAAGGAGAGAGCTTGCTGTAAGGAATAAAGTGATAATGGTCACCATGCGGAATCGCAACACCATTTGGTGTACGACTGATAATCTTAGCAGGGTCAAAGACCAGACCATCTGACTCACTGTAACGTTTGTCGCTAGGTGAATCATAGAGTTCTTTCAATAGACTTTGGAGATTTTCAACTTTGCTTTCTGGCTTGCTAGTTAATCCTTGTGCTACAGATTGCGTGTTATTGTCACTAGCTGCTGAAGAATAGCTTAGCTGACTTGGTTGCGTATTTTTACCAGCTAAATGAGCTTTTGCTGCTGCTAATTCACTAGCAGACAAATCACTTTTTGGAATATAATGGTAGTGACCTCCGTGAGGAACGATATAAGCATCACCAGTATCTTCGATAATATCAGCTGGATTAAAGACATAACCATCATCTGTCGTATAGCGTCCCTGAGACCTTGCTACAGCAACATCAGCTCTGACCTTCTCATTATCTTTGACATGTTCTTGTTTTTGACGGTTGATTTCATCTTTCGTTCGAACATTATCAGCATGAGCAGTATCTTTCAGGTAGACATAATATTTTCCATCGACCTTGATGATATAGCCACCCTTGACCTCATTGACAATATCTCCATCCTTAAGTTGGTAGTTTGGATCCTTCATCAAGAGTTCTTCACTAAAGAGAGCATCATAAGGAACTTTCCCATTATAGTAATGATAGTGATCACCGTGTGACGTTACATAGCCCTGATCTGTAATTTTGATGACAATTTGCTCAGCCTGAATTCCTTCTTTTTGACTGACCTGATCTGGTGTCAGGTTTTCAGTTTTCTGACTTGACTGGCTACCATCCACATAAGAGACACGATTATTGTCCTTATTTTCATGCGAGCGATGCTGGTTCAACGCATAGGCGCAAAGACTCAAGGATACGATAACAGCTGATCCGGCTGCAATATACTTTTTACTGAATTTCATAAATCCCTCATTTCAATAAATGATGAAGCTTTTTCTTAACTTCTTTTTCTCGGTTAAACAATTTTTTCTAAACTAGTTATTTAACCATTTAATTAACCAGTAAATAGTTTACCTTTTTTAAGTTTATCTGTCAAGATTTTTAGTGAAAGATAATAAAATGATTACTTTAAGAATCTTTTTTCATTTTTTAGCAAGAAAATTCATCTTTTTATTAACAAATAAAAGGACATTATTCTATCCAATAATAGAACAATATCCTTTCAGCTAGATGATCATCAGTCAAAATATTCTAAGGTTTTATTTGCTTAAGAGTTTTAATATCATAGGTTACTAAATCCCCATTCTTATTATAAAACTGAACTCCTTCTGATGAAAAAATAAGATATTTAGAATCAATTTGAGCAATTTGTGCTATTTGGTTTATATGATTTTTTAAAGTATCCTTATCTAATCCATAATCTGGTATCTCATCATAATCATCTTCTTTATTTTCTGTATGTGATTTTTCTTCTTCACCAACTTTTTCGACTAAAGGATTGCTGCTAGGCGTATCTGCCTCATTTTGAGGTGTGCTATCCTTTGGTTTTTCATCAACTTTACCTGAATCAACTTCTTCTTTCTTTGTTTCTGTTTTATTGTCTATCGAAACTAGATTTGAATTAGAAGCAGCATTTGTTGTTTCTTTTTCTTCATTTCTTTTAGCTATCAACTCTTGAGCTTGTTTCCACTCTTTCTCTGATAAATCAGACTGATTGATACTTCTCAATGAATCACCGCTAGCTTTTGGAATACTGAAAGATTTATCTGCCCAAATATAGGTTTCCTTTGCCAATACATCCTGAGGATCAAAAATATATCCATCAGGAGTTGCAAACTTGCCTTCTTTAAGTGCTTTCTGAACTTCTTCCGCAGAATGGATAATTTGCCAGTTCTGCATTCCAGGACGTTTTTCAAGAGGCGTTACATTAGCAATAACAGATCCAGCATCATCATGACCTGGTTTTGACCAAACTTCAGGACGCACATCAGGATGTTGCATTACATATTTTATAGTTGCAATTTGATCACTACTTAACCAAGAATAAGGTACGACGTGAATGTGGTCGATATGCGGAATAATGAAGGAAGTTCCAGTATCATACGTAGTATTGGCTGCATGCATAGGCAAGCTAGAGACATCAACAGCTAATCTTGGTTTAATTTCTGTTTCTGCAATATCATAACGATAAGTATCTTTATCTTTAAGCATTAGTTCCTGCTCAGAAAAAGCTATTTGAGTAAGATCGAGTTCTTCACGTGAATAAAAATAATCTTTACCACCTTCATTAATTATATAACCAACTTTACTATTTCTAGAAACTTTACTAGTTACTTTTTTATAATCAAACTTTGGCCTTTCCTTCTCATCTGAGTGAACTAAAGAAACGATGTCATCTGGATTTTTACCAGTTTCTTGAATCCATTTAGCAACTTCATCCAATTCGAATTGTTCTAATTCACCATATCCCATATAATGGAAATGATCTCCGTGTTTGGCAATAACACCTGATTTATCAACAGAATCGATTGAATCTTTGGTAAATATGTATCCATCACTCGTATCATAAGGTTTACCATCTAAACCTTTTCCGTAAGCTTTGATTGGTTGTCCTAAGAACTTATGAACTACTTCTTTTGATACTAAAGGTTTAATATCTGTAGCAATTTGATTTAATCCATTTTGCCCTTTTAACGGAATAATTCTAGCAATCTTCTGCTCTAAATCAGACATTTGTGAATAAGGAATAAAGTGATAATGGTCTCCGTGAGGCACTGCGACACCGTTAGCTGTACGTTTGATGATTTGTGCCGGATCAAAGACTAGTCCATCCGATTCCACATGGCGTTCTGATAAAGGTTTGGCATACAATTCACTTAAAAGTGTTGGGATATCTTCCCCTTGGTCTTGATGATAAGTTGGAGTGACAGTCAGGTTTGGAGTCTCTGTCAAACTTGGTTGGGCTGGTTTAGCATTATCACTACTTGGTTTACTTGAGCTTGTGGCAGAATGTGAGCCCTGTTTACCATTCCAATAAGCTTGGGCAGCAGCCAATTCTCCTGCTGACAAATCACTCTTCGGAATATAGTGGAAATGATTGCCATGCGGTACAACAAAAGCATCACCTGTATCTTCAATCACATCTGTCGGACTAAAGACATACCCATCATCCGTTGTATAGGCTCCTCCAGTTCCTCGATTCGGTGCAGGCGTATTGAGATTAAAGTTTGGTTTAATCGGTGAACTTGGTGTTGAACTTGGTTTATCTGTACTGCTTTGTTTCGTATTGTCAGCATGACTTTGAACTGGCTGACCTCCAATTGGCAGATTTCGAGCCAATTTTTCTTCCAAAGCAGACATTTGCGAATAAGGAATGAAATGGAAATGATCCCCGTGAGGAACTGCCACACCATTGGCAGTACGTTTTGTAATCTGTGCTGGGTCAAATACCAAGCCATCAGACTCCACATGACGTTGGCTAAGTGGCAAAGCGTACAATTCTTGAAGGAGACTAGCTAAATCCTCATTTTGACTCTCAGAATTTGTTGCAGGATTTTGAGAGGTCTCAGATTGACTTGTTCTCACAATAGATCTTGTTTCAGCTCTGCTTGAACGATATTCAACCGTACTTAATTGGCCACCTTTTCCAGATAAGAAGGCTTGGGCAGCAGCTAATTCACTGGCAGATAAGTCACTCTTCGGAATATAGTGGAAGTGATTGCCATGAGGAACGATATAGGCATCACCCGTATCTTCTATGATATCAGATGCATTAAAGATATACCCATCATCCGTTGTATAACGACCCTGAGCTCTGGCTGCAACTACCGCCTGATCGTTAGAAGCGCCTCCATGATTACTACTGTGTTCCTGCTTCTGACGTTTAATCTCTTCTTTTGTCCGAATATTGTCCGCATGAGCCTCATCCTTAAGGTAAACATAGTATTTCCCGTCTACCTTAATCACATAGCCACCCTTGATTTCATTGACAATGTCTGAATCCTTCAACTGATAATTCGGATCTTTCATCAGCAGTTCTTCACTGATGATAGCATCATAAGGAACCTTGCCATTATAGTAATGATAATGATCTCCATGAGAGGTCACATAACCTTGATCCGTAATCTTGATAACGATTTGTTCTGCATTGATTCCCTCTCTCTTACTGACTTCATCTGGTGTCAAATTTTCTGCCTTTTGACCAGCCTGATCACCGTCTATATAAGCAACTCGATTAGAATCTTTCTTAACGTGACCAGCTTGGTAACGACCAAGTTCATAGGAACAAACACTTAGGGCAAGGACTACCACTGAACCTGCTACATATTTTTTATTGATTTTCATTCTTTCCTCATTTCAATTCTTCTGCTAGAACACTCATATTTTCTTCAAGATTTTCTAGGTAAGTCTTGTCATTTTGTGGGTCTGCCTCTAAAGGATTCAGAGTTTTAAGACCTACACCTGTTGATTTAACAAGAGTTTCAGCTACTTTTGAAGAAGCGTTGCTTTCTGTAAAGATCGTTTTAACCTTATAGGTTTTAACAAATTCCTGAATTTCTGTTAGTTGTCGTGGACTTGGTTCTTGTTCAGGAGAGATACCTGCAATACCAAGTTGATTGAGTCCAAATCGCTTAGCTAGATAAGAAAAGGCTGTATGTTGTGTTACAAATGTTTTCTGAGTCGCTTTTTCAAATTTAGGCTGGAATTTCTTAGTCAATTCTTGAGCTTTTTTCATAAAGGCTTGCGCATTTTTCTGGTAAGTTTCTTTGTGTTCACTATCCACTTCTGAAAGTTTATCAGCGATAATCTGAGCTTCTTCGCCAGCTTTTTCAGGATCTAGCCAAGTGTGAGGGTCATAGAGCGTTTTTTCATCAACTCCATCCCCTGCTTCCACATCTTCTAGCCCTGGGACGCGGTCTAAAGTCATTCCCTCTGAAGCCTCTAAAACCTTAACTTTGGACTTTTTTAGATTGGGATCCAGACTTCCTGCCCATGATTCGAGCGTATGCGAATGGTAAACAAAGACATCTGCATCATAGATGGCTGCGATATCATTTGCTGAAGGTTCAAAAGAATGAATCCCACTACTTGACTGAATCATTCGAACATCATTCAAGTCACCAGATACTTCCTTGACCATGGCATAGATAGGATAAAAACTGGTCACAATTTTCATCCCTTTACCTGACTGGCTCTCCTTCTGCCCACAAGCACTTAAACACAAAAGAAAGATACTTAACAAGACTAAAAATAAACTTTGTTTTTTCATATACAACCCCTTAACTATTTAATTAACTGGTAAACATTCTACTCCTAAAAATTTAATCTGTCAAGATATTTTTAGAAAAAATTTGAAATTTATTTCACATATAAAAATCTGCTGAGTTTCAACAACTCAACAGATTCTCACTTTATATACTCAATGAAAATCAAAGAGCAAATTAGTAAGCTAGCCGCAGGTTGCTCAAAACACTGTTTTGAGGTTGTAGATAAGACTGACAAAATCAGTCACATATATACGGCAAGGCGAAGCTGACGTGGTTTGAAGAGATTTTCGAAGAGTATTATTCTTCTATGGTAGAATGCTTATAACCATAAGTAAAGTAAATAAGACTTCCTACTAACAATGCAACTAGGAAAGCAATCCAGGTTTCCATGTTATACTGCAACATAAAGGATAAACAAATGATGATTGATAAAATCGGTAATAAGGGTACCAGGGGTGTTTTAAATTCTCCTGCTTTGGGCATTCCCTTTTCTCTCCGTAAGCGAATCAGGCCGTAAGCTAGCATAATCAAGTAGGCTAGGGTACAAATATTTAAGAAAGCTGCAATACTAGCTAGTGGGAACATTCCTGCTGCTACTGCTGAAGCTAGACCTGTCAAGATAGTAGCATTTTTGGGTACCTTACTTGTCTTTGTTAGTTCTTTAAATACAGCAGGCATTAAGCCGTCACGTGCTAAACTGTAAATCATACGCGATAGGGCATAGGTCATCGAAATACAAACTGTAATCAAGGTTAAGATAGCCACTAATGACACATAGTTAGCTGCCCAACTAATCCCAAGGCTACGAAGAGCAAAGGCAACGGCATCATCGACATTTAGATGACTATAGTGAACTACACCAGTCAAGACAAGCGTTACCAAGGCATAAAGAATGGTTACGATAGAAAGCGATAATACAATTCCTCTAGGAATATTTTTTTGAGGAGTCTTGACCTCATCTACGGCCATAGAGATGGATTCAAATCCCAAAAAACCAAAGAACATCAAGGATGCACCAGCCATAATACCAGTACTAGCGCCATAGATTTGTCCAAAACCATAGGGAGCAAAATTACTCCAATTATCAAGCTTGATATGCCAAATTCCTACTAAAACAAAGAGAGCTAAAGCGGAAAATTTCAAAATAACTAAAATAGAATTAAATCGTAAAGCTGCTTTAGCATTGAGTAAAACAAGCGATGTCACTAAGGCCAATACAAGAATAGGTAATAAATCAACAAACGTCCCTGCTTGAGGATTAAAGGTACCATTTAAAGCCTGAGGAAGGGCTATCCCGTATTGAGAGAGCAAGCCTTTAAAATAAGCTGCCCAACCCGAAGCTACGCCTGATATGGCTGTCATGAATTCCATCATGGTTAACCAACCAGCCAACCAAGCTGGGAATTCTCCTAAAATAGCATAGAGATAGCTGTAGGCACCTCCTGTAGCGGGTACTCGTGAAGCAAACTCTGCAAAAAAGAGAGCTGATAATCCCACACACAAGGCAGAAATGACAATTGAAATCACTAGGGCTGGACCCGCTAGAGTTGCGGCTGCAGTACCTGTAATTGTAAAGACGCCTGTCCCTACCATGGCTCCGATACCTAACAAAATCAAATCCCATAATTTCAAATGCCTGTGCATCTCCGTTTTATCCAAACTAACATTCTTTGTTCTAAATATATTCATCTTTGACTCCAAAATAAAATGATGATTCTATTTTACCATAAATATAGAACATTTGTGAATATTTATAAAATATTTTTCTAAAAAAATCTGACTACTCTTTTGTAATCAGATTTTCTTTATCAATTCTAGTTCATTTCTTTAAAGGCTGCTTCTGCATCCGCATTACTGATAACACCAAATTGAATCTTTCCAATCTTTCCTTGACTGTCAATCAGGTATTCTGTAGGAATGCTTCGAATTTGATAAGCTTGGAAAGTTGTTGCTTTAGTATCATAAAGAACTGGGATATCTTTATATCCTTGTTCTTGGAACCATTGTGGGAATTGCTCGACAGTTTTTTCACCCTGAATTCCTGGTGCAATGACACTAAGAATTTCAAAGTCACGATCTTCTTTTTCAGCTAATTTCATTAACTCAGGCATACTTTTCTTACATGGACCACACCATGAAGCCCAAAATTTCAAGTAGACTTTTTTACCCTTATAATCAGATAACTTAACTTCTTTACCATCCATAGATTGCAAGGTAAAGTCTGGAGCCTCTTTCCCAACAGCAATTTGTTGTACAGTCGTTTGTTGCTGTTGTTTTGGGGATTGTTCTGGTGCTTGAGTATTTTTAGTCTCTTCCTCACCACAGGCCATCAATACAACTACTGATAAGAGGCTTAAGCCAGCAAACATTACTTTTTTCATCTTTTTCTCCTTTATTCAAAAATTCCAGCTAGAACATTTACCTGTCCTAATAGTAACAAAATTCCCATTAAAATAATGAGGAAACCACCAATTTTCTTCAGTAGCATCATATGACGTTTAATTTTACTAAAATAAGGCATCACTACTCCTGAAGCTAGGGCCAAGAGCAAGAAAGGAATGGCCATCCCTAGAGTGTAAATCAAGGTATAGATAGCACCTTGCCAAGCGCCATTTCCTCCAGAAGCCGCAAGCGCTAAAACAGAACTCAAAACTGGACCAATACAAGGCGTCCAACCAAAGCTAAAAGTAATACCGAGTAAAAAGGCTGACCAATAACGATTGGCTTCTGATTTCTTAAAAGTAAAGCTTTTTTGGATCTCTAATTTCTTAAAATGAAAAATTTCCATTTGGTGAAGGCCTAAAATGATAATAATTGTTCCCATGGTATAGCGAAACCAATTGGCATAGAGAATATTACCAAAGTAACCAGCACCAAATCCTAGAATAAAGAAAATGAGAGAGATACCTGCGATAAAGCAAAGTGTTCGAATCAAACCTGACCAGAGAACCTTTCTCCCAAACAAAGAAAAACTTTTTGCGCTTTCCTGATCATCCAGCAAAATTCCAGTATAAACTGGTAACAGAGGAAAAATGCAAGGGGAAAAGAAGGACAAGATCCCTGCTAAAAAAACGGAGATTGAAAATACTATCGTTTCCAATAAAAAACCAACTTTCTTAATAATTCTAATCCTATTTTACTATAATCAATTTCATTTGTATGATTTCTGCTACGCAATTTGAATTAGTCTGTATTTGAAGTATTTTCCGGTACTAGTTCATTCAGATTCTGCCCCCTTTTTTGCCCCCTATACACAAAAAAGCCTACTGCTCAAGCTAGAAAGCTCGATGCAATAGGCTTTTTAAAGGCTAATTATTTAACAGCGTCTTTAAGAGCTTTACCAGCTTTGAATGCTGGAACTTTAGAAGCTGCAATCTTGATTTCTTTACCAGTTTGTGGGTTGCGACCTTTACGTGCAGCACGCTCACGAACTTCAAAGTTACCAAAACCGATCAATTGAACTTTTTCACCAGCTGCAAGGTACTCAGTTACTGCTGCGAATACAGCTTCAACTGCTGCTGCTGAGTCTTTTTTAGTCAATTCTGTAGCTTCTGCTACTTTAGCGATCAAATCTTGTTTGTTTGCCATGTTAATGATTCCTCCAATTTAATTTCTAATTAACAAATATAATCATATCCTAAAATCCCTTTTAGGTCAAGTTAAAAACGCTATTTCTTCCCATTTTATTTATTTTTTTAGGAGTGGTAACGTACTAAAATAGCCCAAGCATTCTCACCCGTGTGAGTTTGAATAATAGAGCCCGTTTCCAAAACTGAAATTGGCTTTTCAACATAAGCTTGTAAGCTTTCTTTCATCTCTTTTGCCCAATCAGAACTTCCAGAATATGAAATTCCAATCTCTGCTACAGAACGTTCAGAGAGCGATGTTATCAACTCATCCAACCATTTTTTAAAAGTTTTAGCTCCACGACCTTTAACGATTGGCTGCAATTCATGGTCTTTCATCTGCATGACAACACGTATATTGAGAAGTGAGCTCAACAATCCAGTTACACGCCCTATTCGTCCACCTTTGACAAGATTTTCCAAAGTAGAAACACCAATATAGAGCTCTGTATGGTTTTTAACCTCTTCTACATGAGATAAGATTTCCTCCAACTCTTTGCCTTCTTGCGCTAATTTTGCAGCCTCAACAACTTGGAATTTCAAGGCTTGGTCAGTGAAGGAACTATCAATAACTGTCACATCGGCAGTAGATAAGCTAGCACCTTGACGTGCCGCTTCTACAGTACCAGAAAGAGCATGGGACATATGAATAGCAAGAATCTGGCTACCATCTTTGCATAGGTCTTCAAAAACTTCAGCAAAGACACCTACAGGTGGCTGACTTGTTTTCGGAAGGTTCTTACTTGCTTGCATCAACTGAAGAAATTTACCTTCTTCTTTCAAATCCGCATCAGAATAAACCACATTATCAATCATTACAGATAAAGGAACAACAGTGATATCTAATTGCTTTACTAATTCTGGTTCAATAGTAACAGATGAATCGGTTACAATCTTAATTTTTGTCATAGTATCAATCTTTCTATTTTAGGATTCAGATTGGTTTTCTTACTTTTAATTATATCAAAAAAAGATTAAAAATCCTAATGGAGTCAATCAAATTTTCCTTAAAAATTTGATATAATCTACTTATAAGAAAAGAGGTCCCTATGATTAAAAAAATTTTTCCCATTTTAACCATTTTACTAGGTGCTGCTATTTATGCTTTTGGGTTGACTTATTTTGTAGTTCCCCATCATCTCTTTGAAGGAGGGGCGACAGGTATTACCCTCATCACCTTTTATCTTTTTAAAATCCCTATTTCTCTCATGAACCTACTGATTAATATTCCCCTTTTTATACTAGCTTGGAAAATCTTTGGAGCGAAGTCTCTCTATTCTAGTTTGCTAGGAACCTTGGCTTTATCTGCCTGGTTAGCTTTTTTTGAACGTATTCCCCTTCATATTGATCTTCAAGGTGATTTACTAATTACAGCCCTTATAGCGGGAATTCTATTAGGAATTGGTCTTGGAATTATATTTAACGCTGGAGGTACAACCGGTGGAACAGATATTCTAGCTCGTATTCTCAACAAATACACTCATTTGTCCATGGGGAAACTGCTTTTTATCTTAGATTTTTGTATTCTCATGCTCATTCTCCTTATTTTTAAGGATTTAAGATTGGTTACTTACACTCTTCTCTTTACTTTCATTGTATCCCGAGTGATTGATTTGATTGGAGAAGGAGGATACGCAGGTAAAGGATTTATGATTATTACCAAACGTCCTGACCAACTTGCTAAGGCTATTAATGATGACCTAGGAAGAGGTGTTACTTTTATCTCAGGACAAGGCTACTATAGTCAAAAAGATTTGAAAATTATCTACTGTATTGTCGGAAGAAATGAAATTGTGAAAATGAAGGAAATGATTCATCGGATTGACCCTCAAGCCTTTATCACTATCACAGAAGCCCATGAAATCCTTGGTGAAGGCTTCACCTTTGAAAAAGAATAAAAAGAGGTCTTGTAGTGACCTCAAAAGTTAGACTAGATCATCTATCTTTTGGGTTACAGACAACCTCTTTTTTGTTTATTTAGGCTCTTAAGACCAATTCCGAGCGACTTCTTCATCAGCCTTTAACTGATCCACTAATTGGTCAACAGAATCAAATTTTGTCATATCACGAATGCGATCAAGCCAATAAACCATGACGGTTTCCCCATAAATATCTTGATTAAAATCAAAAATATTGACTTCAAAACGTGCTTCTTCTCCATCAAAGGTCACATTTTTCCCGACACTAGCCATAGCACGATACTTCTGTCTTTGAATCTCAACATCAACAACATAAACGCCATCTGCTGGCATATAAGTACGGTCTAAAAGCACTAAATTAGCTGTTGGATAACCAATCGTACGACCACGAGCATTACCATGAACCACCATACCTCTGGATGGAAGCGGTGCCCCCAAAAGTTCTCCTGCTTCTTTCACATTTCCATCTAAAATAGCTTGACGGATACGAGTTGAACTAATCTTTCCTTTCTCATCTTCTACAGGTGGGACAATGATAACTTCTCCATCAAAGTAATCCTTTAAATCTTCTGCTGTTTTTTTGTCAGAACCAAATGTATAATCAAAACCTGCAACAATAATTTTGGCATTCATAGCCTTGATATAAGTCGCAAAAAATTCTTCTGCTGTGAGACTAGCAAATTTGCTACTAAAATCAAGGAGATACAATTCTTCTACACCTTCTCGTTTTAATTTTCTTTCACGTTCAGCAGGGTTCAAAATATGCAAAAACAAATCCGGATGATAAGGCTCTAAAGCAATCTTTGGAGATTCATTAAAGGTCATAACGACGATAGGCAATAAGTCTTTCATCGCAGCCTTGTTGGCAACACGAAACAATTCTTGGTGTCCTTTATGTATACCATCAAAATAACCGAGAACAACGACCGAATCGGATGGTGTGCCAATATCTTTTTGATTTTTTATAGGAATAGTAATAATCATAAAATAATTATATCATAGTGATAGCTATTTCTGGAACAGAAAATCTGAAATGTCGTTTTTTTAACCTAAAGTGTACCATTTTATAAGAATTTTGGTTTTGAAATCAGCATAACGTACAAGAGATTGAGGTAAGAATCTTAAAACCATAAAAACACATCATATCAGCTACCTAAAACTTGATACAATGCGTTTGATTATAAAAAGAGTAACTGAATTTTTAGAATCAATAATTTCTGTAGTGGGTAAAACCACCTTATGAATTATGGAGACTATTTTGTTGTCTTCAAAAAGTCTGAAGACATCAATACAATTCGTTTATTTTATATAAAAAGATCTGCTGGAATATTTTCAAAATGAACTTCCAGTAGTCTTTTCACTTTTTATTAATAAGTTCCTTCTTCACCCTGACTAGTCAAGATTACTGGACCATCCTTAGTAATGACAAATTGGTGTTCATATTGACAAGATAGTCCACCGTCAATGGTTTTATGTGCCCAACCGGTCTTCATATCTGTATCAATTTCCCAGTCACCTGTATTGATCATCGGTTCAATAGTCAAGACCATTCCTTCACGGAGACGAAGCCCACGACCTGCAATACCATAGTTAGGAACCATTGGTTCTTCATGCATAGTTGGGCCAACACCATGACCAACCAAATCACGCACTACACCGTATCCACGACTTTCAGCATATTCTTGAATAGCCGCACCGATATCACCGATACGATTTCCAACAACAGCCTGCTCAATCCCCTTGTACATAGCTTCTTTAGTCACATCCATCAAGTTTTTCACTTCTTCGGACGGTGTACCGACAGCATAAGCCCAACAAGAGTCTGCTAGGCCACCAGAATAGCTCTGGGTGTATTTCTTCATTTGCTCAACATTGTTGAAGTTTAATTTTGAGACATTCAGATCAGACTTAGCAATAGGACCTCCCAAAACCATATCAACTTTGAGCAAATCACCATCTTTCAAGATATAATGACGAGGGAAAGCGTGAGCCACTTCATCATTAAGAGAGCAACATGTAGCATAAGGATAGTCCATCATGGCACCGTCAACCCCAATCTGAAGTGGAAGGAAATTTTCTTCCTTACAACGACGGCGAACGTATTCTTCAACTTCCCACATATCTACGCCAGGCTTAATCAAATCACGCAAGCCAATATGGATACTTGCTAAAAAATCACCTGCCTTATCCATAGCTTCAATTTCACGAGCTGATTTTAATGTTATCATCTTTTCTCCTAGTTTCTAATTAATTTTAACGGTCACATTTGCTTTTGAAACAATCTGATGACCATGATAAATATCATAATCAATAATAGCTGATCGTCTAGTATGATGGATAATGCGTGCTTGAATGCGCAGTATATCATCTATCTGAACAGCCTGCAAAAAGTAGATCAGCATTTGCTCGATGATGAGATTGCGACCACTATTCACAACTAAATCTTGGGTCATATGAGTCAGTATCTCTGCCAATACACCGTTAGCTAAAACTCCATTTTTCTCTAGCATAAAGGGTTCCACTGTAATCACTACTTCATCATGGTGATAAGAAAGTTTTTGACCAATCTGCTCAGAAAAAGTTGGTAGAGCAGAAACTTGGGAACGGCTCATCTTCTCCATGACATCTCGTCGTGTCACAACTCCAAGCAAGGTTTGATTATTCCGAACAACCGGTACCATTTCAAAATCTTCAGCAATCATCCGTTGACTCACATTGGCAATATTTGTCGATAAACCAACCAAAAATAGACTACGAGACATGACTTTATCAATTGTCGTGCTTGGTGATTTATCACCAGCATCTCTCATGGTTACAACTCCCACCACAACCTGGTGTTGATTGATAACCGGGAAACGGCTGCTACGATTCTTACGAACTAAGTCCAAATAATCTTTAACAGTATCAGTCTCTCTCAGAAAACCATATTCATGACTCGGACGATAAAGCTTCTCAACTGTCAAAATATCTGTTTTGATTTGAACATTTGACAAGGCCTTATTAATCATGGTCGCGACAGTGAAAGTGTCATGCTTGCTTCTTAAAACAGGAATTCCTTTTTGATTGGCCAGTTTAAGTACATCATCATGGACCTGAAATCCACCTGTAACTAGAACTGCATTTTCATTTTCCAATGCTAACAATTGAATACGAGTCCGGTCTCCAACAATCAAGAGCCCCCCATCATGAAGATAGGATAAGATGTTTTGTTCGGTCATGGCACCAATAGAAAACTTACTAAATTCTCTCTCTAAACCTTCTTGACCAGCCAGAACCTCAGAAGAAGTCACTTCAGCAATTTCAGCAAAAGTTAATCTCTCTATAGCAACTTTCTGAGATTTAACACGGATAGTACCACTTCTTGGGCGAGTCTCTACAATTCCACGGTTTTCAGCTTCTTTAATAGCCCGATAAGCCGTTCCATCACTGACTCCTAGATGGTTAGAAATGCTTCGAACACTGACTCTTTTACCAACGGGTAATTCCTCCAAATAGCTTAGAATTTCCTGATGCTTACTCATTGAATTCTCCTTTTACATACCGAAATTCAAGATAATCTCGCATTTTTCTTGTGTAACGATCACTTCCCTTAAACTGACGAATCAATCGAAATCCAGACTTAAGAGCAACCCGTTGACTAGCTTCATTTTCAAGGTGGGTAATAATGGATAATTGTTTTAAACCAAATTCCTCAAAAGAAAGTTGGCAAAGTTTTCTTACAACTTCTGTCATAAAACCTTGACACCATACATCTTTTCTCAAAAAATAACCAAGTTCTGCTTCTTTTTTAATTTCATCTAGCTTCTCAAACTTAATTGAACCAATCATTTTTTCAGTTTTCTTGTCACAAATAGCCCATACACCTAAAGGAGCCTTCATAAAATAATTGGCCAGTGCATATTGACTCTCCTCCAGACTAGCTTGACTTGGAAAAATAAATTGTAAATTTTCAGGATTTGAGGCTATCTCATGGAAGTCTTGACTATCACTAAAAAAGAAAGGACGCAAATACAAGCGATCCGTTTCAAAAAAAGAAAACATTGCTAATTTGGTCCAAATATTCATAAACACCTCTACGGTTTAATCCTCAACAAGTGTAATATCCGCTCCTAGATTACGTAATTTTTCAATAATATCTGAATAACCACGTAAGATGAACTCAATATTTGTAATTTCAGTTTTGCCTTCAGCCATTAAACCAGCAATGACAAGTGCGGCCCCAGCTCTAAGGTCAGTAGCTTTTACATTTGCACCACGTAAACTACGTCCACCAGTATATAAAATATGGTCGTTTGTAGTCGTAATATCCGCGTCCATCTTTGCTAGTTCAAAAACATGGTTTACTCGTTTTTCATAAATGGTATCAATAATGGTACCACGCCCCTCTGCTGTTAACAAGAGAGGAGTAATTGGTTGTTGCAAGTCAGTAGCAAAGCCTGGGTAAGGAGCTGTCTTAATATTGATTGCTTTCAAATTAGACTGTTCTTCGACAAAAATACTGTCTTCAGATACAGTCATTCTCACTCCCATTTCTTCCAACTTAGCAATGAATCCTTCTAAGTGTTCATAAAGAACATTATTAATCCGAATTCCCTTACCAACTGCAGCAGCTAAAGAAATATATGTTCCTGCTTCAATACGGTCTGGAATCACCTGATGACGCGTTCCATGTAATCTGTCAACACCATCAATAATGATAATATTGGTTCCAGCACCACGGATATGAGCACCCATATTATTTAAGAGAGTGGCAACATCAATAATTTCAGGTTCTCGGGCTGCATTTTCAATAATAGTACGGCCATTTGCTTTAACCGCAGCAATCATTGTATTAATCGTCGCACCGACACTAACCGTATCCATGTAAATACTTGCACCGTGAAGTCCTGTTTCTTTAGCAGATAACTTCATGTTATCTCCCTCGTAGCTAACAGTTGCTCCCATAGCTTCAAAAGCCTTAAGGTGTAAGTCAATAGGGCGAGGTCCCAAATCACATCCACCAGGTAAACCAACAGTAGCTTCCCCAAAGCGACCTAAAAGACTTCCATAAAAATAATAAGATGCACGAAGACTATTGATTTTCCCATAAGGCATTGGAATATTCTGAACACCTCTTGGATCAATCTCTAACACATCATCATATCTCTTAACAGTAGCACCCATTAATTCCATAATTTCGACAAGACTAGCAACATCGGAAATATCTGGCACACAATCCAAAGTCACAACATCATCTGCCAAGATAATAGCTGGAATCAAAGCTACAACACTATTTTTTGCACCACTAATGGTAATCTCACCTTGCAGGGGCAAGCCACCATTGATAACAATTTTTCTCATTTTAAATTTTTAATACTCTTTCAAAATTTCTAAAAAGGTCCTACGTTAAAGTATATCATAAATTCACCCTTTTTTCCATCATTTTCAATTATATTAGCTGAATCGTATTTGTTGGTAGCTGTGCTTTCTTAAAAAGTTTTGCCCCTTTTTTGCCCCCTAAATACAAAAACAGCCCTTCGGATAAAATCCGAGGGGCTAGAAACGTTGTTAAATCAACGGCCGAACTTTTGAATTTCAAGGTTCGGAATAAAATAGTTCACTGAACTATTTTATTTTTTCAAGTTGTAGAATGATTTCAATCCACGGTATTCAGCTACTTCACCAAGTTGGTCTTCGATGCGAAGCAATTGGTTGTATTTAGCGATACGGTCTGTACGTGAAAGTGAACCAGTCTTGATTTGTCCTGCATTAGTTGCAACTGCGATGTCAGCGATTGTTGAATCTTCAGTTTCACCTGAACGGTGTGATACAACGGCAGTGTAACCAGCTTCTTTCGCCATTTCGATAGCGTCGAATGTTTCAGTAAGAGTACCGATTTGGTTAACTTTGATAAGGATTGAGTTAGCAGCACCTTCTGCAATACCTTTTTCAAGGTAAGAAGTGTTTGTTACGAAGAAGTCGTCACCAACCAATTGAACTTTACCACCAAGACGTTCAGTAAGAGCTTTCCAACCGTCCCAGTCATTTTCATCCATACCATCTTCGATAGTGATGATTGGGTATTTGTTTACCAATTCTTCAAGGTAGTCGATTTGTTCTGCAGCAGTACGTACAGCTGCTCCTTCACCTTCGAATTTAGTGTAGTCGTAAACTTTACGTTCTTTATCGTAAAATTCTGATGAAGCACAGTCAAATCCGATAAACACATCTTTACCAGGAACATATCCAGCAGCTTCGATAGCAGCAAGGATAGTTTCAACTCCGTCTTCAGTTCCTTCAAAACGAGGAGCAAATCCACCTTCGTCACCTACGGCTGTTTCAAGACCACGAGATTTAAGGATTTTCTTAAGAGCGTGGAAGATTTCAGCACCCCAACGAAGAGCTTCTTTGAATGATGGTGCACCAGCAGGTACGATCATGAACTCTTGGAAAGCGATTGGAGCGTCAGAGTGAGAACCACCGTTGATGATGTTCATCATTGGAGTTGGAAGAACTTTAGTGTTGAATCCACCAAGGTAGCTGTAAAGTGGGATTTCAAGGTAGTCAGCAGCAGCGCGAGCTACAGCGATAGACACACCAAGGATTGCGTTTGCACCCAATTTACCTTTGTTAGGAGTACCGTCAAGTGCGATCATAGCACGGTCGATAGCTTGTTGGTCACGTACATCGTAGCCGATGATTGCTTCAGCAATGATGTTGTTTACGTTGTCAACAGCTTTTTGTGTACCAAGACCACCGTAACGAGATTTGTCACCGTCGCGAAGTTCAACTGCTTCGTGTTCACCAGTAGAAGCTCCTGATGGAACCATACCACGTCCGAAAGCACCTGATTCAGTGTAAACTTCTACTTCAAGTGTTGGGTTACCGCGTGAGTCTAGGACTTCGCGAGCGTAAACATCAGTAATAATTGACATTTTTTACTCTCCTTATGAGTTAAATTTTTTACACCTCTATAATACCTTAAAACCCCTCCTTTTTCAAGAAAAAACGTTATCTTTGTGCAAATTTTCCTTAACTTTATAAAGTAATCGCTTTCTTTTGTCTGTTTTATTCTAACTTTTATGATATACTGTTTTCATGACAGATTTATCAAAACAATTACTTGAAAAAGCTCATGGTGGGCCAAAATTAAATCCGGATGAGCAAAGACGCTATCTTGGTACCTTTGAGGAAAGAGTTCTTGGATATGCGGATATTGACACAGCAAATAGTCCTCAGTTAGAAAAAGGCTTTTTATCTATTTTAGAAAACCTTCAGGAAAAAGCAGAGCCACTATTTGTAAAGATTTCACCAACTATCGAATTTGACAAGCAAGTTTTCTACTTAAAAGAAGCAAAAGAAACTGATAGTCAAGCTACCATTGTATCTGAAGAGCATACTTCTTCTCCTTTTGGTCTGATTATCCATACCAATGCACCAGTTCAAGTAGAAGAAAAGGATCTTCGACTTGCTTTTGCAAAACTTTGGGAAGGTAAAAAGGAAGAACCAGCCAAAACATCTATCTGGAAGAAATGGTTTGGCTAAATCTTGCGCATATTTAATAAGTGCCCGATATTGGTAGCCGTGTGCTCCAGATAGAGACTAGCATTTTTCAAACTATCTTCTAAAGGTTCGCTTTTCTCTAAAATAGAAAAGGCAGCTTGGATATTTTCAAATGGTAGGGAAGGTAAATCTTCAGCAAGACTACCACAAATAGCAATGACAGGAACTCCGACAGGGGTTCTTTTTGCAACACCAATAGGCGCTTTACCTGATAAGCTTTGACGATCTAGCCTTCCTTCTCCTACAACAACCAAGTCAGCATCTGCAACTTTCTTATCAAAATCAATCAAATCTAAACAGGTATCAATTCCCGACACGATATTTGCCTGAGTAAAGGCACACAAACCGCCAGCAATGCCTCCACCAGCTCCTGCTCCTTTAATTTCCAATGTTACAGGTGAGGCTTTTTCATAAAAATCTTGAATTGCCTGATCTACGACTGCAAACATAGTAGGATCAAGGCATTTTTGCTTGCCAAACGTGTAGGTTGCACCTTGATGTCCACATAAGGGACTCACGACATCTGCTAAAATACGAATTTGAACATCTTCAGGAATTTCATAGCGATTTTCTGTTGAAACAGAAGCTAAGTTCAATAAAGACTGACCGCAAGTGGGCAAGACATTTCCATCTGTATCATAAAATTGATAACCCAAACCAGCAGCAATCCCAATACCGCCATCATTACTGGCCGTTCCACCAACGCCGATATAGATATCTTTAATCCCTTGAGCAATGAGATGGCGAATCAACTCTCCAATCCCACAAGTTTGGATTTGAAGTGGATTTCGTTTCTCTAGCGGAATTTTTCCAAGGCCAACCAAGTCGGCAACTTCAAAGAGTGCCAGTTCCCCTTTTTGAAAATAGCGTATGGTTTCTTTTTGTCCAAAAGGTCCTGTAACTTGAATCCATTTTTCTTCTAGGTCAAGAGAATGTCGAATGGAATCTACTGTACCTTCGCCACCATCACCAACAGGGCAGAGGACACATTCTACATCTGCTATCGACTGTTGGAAGCCTCTTTTTATTGCTTCAGCTACCTGTTGAGCGGACAAGCTTTCCTTAAATGAATCTGGTGCAATTACAATCTTCATATTTTCCCCTCATTCTAAACAGTCAATCAAAGGAAGTACTTCTAAAAAATCCCTCTTGTCAACATGATGTGGTATTTCTTTTTTGAGCACTTCTTTTGCACAAAAGGCAATTCCTAGTCCTGCTGACTTCAACATTAATAGATCATTGGCCCCGTCACCGATTGCAATCGTTCTTTCTTTAGGAAGTTTGAGTTTTTCTCTCCATTGTTCCAGAGTCTCTTTTTTAACCTGAGGACTGATAATTTGTCCAACTAATTTCCCTGCTAGAAAGCCACCTTTGACTTCAAGTTGGTTGGCAGAGAAATAGGCAATACCAAGGGATTTTGCTAATCTCTCAACTATTGGAGTAAATCCACCAGACACCAGACCAACTAGGATGCCATTCTTTTGGAGAATAGAGATAAATTTCTGGGCATTTGGCGTTAGATGAATAGACTTGAAGACTTTATCAAAGACCGAAATAGGAAGACCTTCCAAGAAGGAAACTCTATCTCGTAAACTTCTTTCAAAGTTCAACTCTCCTCGCATTGCCCGACTTGTAATCTGCGAAATTTCCTCCTCACGACCTGCCTCTCTACCCAAAAGATCAATCACTTCTTCTAGGATTAAGGTTCCATCAACATCCATGACACACAAACCTTTTACTTGAGACATCAGTTCTCCTCTCTAAACAGCCCAAAAATCGTATGAAGTCATCATACGATTTTATCTATTAATTAACTAAACTATGGTACAAGTCAAGATATGACTTGCAGGCTGTATCCCATGAGAAATCACACTCCATAGCTTGTTTTTGTAGATTTCTCCAAACATCAGGATGGTTTCTATACAAGTCCAAAGCTGTTTGGAAAGTCCAATTCAACCAGTAAGGAGATAGATTGTCAAAGCTAAAGCCAGTACCGCTTCCCTCGATTGGATTGAAAGCGCGAACAGTATCTCGCAAGCCACCAACTTCATGGACCAATGGCAAGGTTCCATAACGCATCGCCATCATTTGAGACAAACCACACGGTTCAAAACGACTTGGCATGAGGAAGAGGTCACAGGCAGCGTAGATTTCTTGAGCTAGTTTGATATCAAAAGTGATATTTGCTGATAGCTTGTCTGGGTAAATTTGAGCAAACCATGAGAAAGCTCCTTCAAAGGCTGGATCACCAGTTCCTAAAAGAACAATCTGAACATCATTTTGCAAGATCTGATGCAGACTTTCGACCACCACATCAAAACCTTTTTGACGTGTCAAACGAGAAACAATTCCCACCAGAGGAACGTCAGATCTAACTGGCAATCCAACTCTCTCTTGTAATTTTGCTTTATTGTGGGCTTTTCCAGACAAATCTTCCTGATTAAAATGATAGTCTAAAAGAGCATCCGTCTGAGGATTATACAGGTCAGCATCAATCCCATTCACGATACCAGAAACTTTACCAGATTCCATTCGAAGAATCTGATCCAAGTTACATCCGAACTGACTGGTCATAATTTCATGAGCATAGCTAGGTGAAACGGTTGACACACGATCCGCATAGAGAATACCTGCCTTCATCCAGTTCAGACAGTTGTTCCAGCGAAGGGTACCATCAGCATAACGTTCAAAGCCAACTCCAAACAAATCCCATAACATTCCTTCTGAAAATTGTCCTTGAAATTCCAAATTATGAATGGTTAAAACAGTTTTTATTCCTTGATAGGCCTGAATCCAACGGTATTTTTCCTTCAACAAGAAAGGAATCATAGCTGTATGGTAGTCATGAACATGGAGAAGGTCAGGAATAAAGTCAATCCTTTCCATAGCCTCAATGGCAGCCAGTTGGAAGAAAGCAAAGCGTTCTCCATCGTCAAAATCACCGTAAACATGACCACGGAAGAAATAATATTGGTTGTCAATAAAGTAGAAGGTCACACCGTTTAAGACTGTTTTCTTAATTCCACAGTACTGTCTGCGCCAACCAACACTCACCTCAAAATGAAGAACATCTTCAATCTGATTTCCAAATTTAGCCTCTACCATGTCATAGTAGGGTAAAATTACTGCAACTTCATGTCCAGCTTTTACCAGTGATTTGGGAAGAGCGCCAATGACGTCTCCCAAACCACCTGTTTTTGAAAAGGGTGCACCCTCAGCTGCTACAAATAAAATTTTCATGAATGAATATCCTCTGTTACTTTAGCACCTTTTTTAACGACGACTGGATGTTCTGCAGTTCCACGGATTACAACTCCATCAGCAACTTCAACGCCCTTGTCCAAGATAGCATATTCTACCTGAGCTCCTTCTCCAATAACAACACGAGGGAATAAGATGCTATCTTTAACCAAGCTATCCTTATGGACATGAATATTACGTGATAAAACAGAATCAGCCACTTGACCTTCAATGATACTACCAGAAGCAAACTGAGAAGTACTTACCTTAGATGTATTACCATAATAAGTTGGCTCTTCGTTTTTGACCTTGGTATAAATCTTTTGATTTGGTGAGAAGAGAGAGTAGAATTTTTGAGATTCAAGCATATCTTTATTAGCTTGGTAATAAGATTCTACAGAATGAATATTTGCCAGATAACCTGTGTATTCGTAGGCAAAAGCTCCTTCTTTGGCCGCCAAATCACGTAAAACATAGCGCAATTTCTCTGGATGTTCTTTCTTGGCTTCTTCTTCCAAGCGTTCAATTAACCAAGGTGTATCAACGACAAAGATATCTGTAGACATATTGTAAACTTCATCCGATGATTTGCTGTCAAAAAGTTTATGAGAACGGACATGGTCTGTTTCATCCACTTCCAAGATTGCATTTACTTCTGAAATATCTTTCTTAGGAAGTTTCTTATAAACTACAGTGATTGGCCCTTTTGTTGTAGTGTGTAGGTGGAATACTTGATTCAGATCAATATTAATCAAAATATCACAGTTAAGAGAAACTGTTTGGTTTGATCCAGAACGTTTCAAATAAGTAAGAAGCTGATGGTAGTATTCTTTTCCAACGGTACTACTTTCCACACGGGTATTGTAAATACCTAGATAGTAATGGCTAAGAAGAGTTGACAATCCCCACTCACGACCAGAACGGATATGGTCAAAGACTGAGCTAATATTATCTTGTTGGAAAATACCGAAAATACTACGAACACCTGCATTAGCAAGACTTGAAAGCGGGAAGTCAATCAAGCGATATTTACCACCAAATGGCAAACTAGCTACTGGACGGTGGTCTGTCAGTGTTGACATATCATGAAAACCAACTGTGTTTCCTAAAATGGCAGAATATTTATCAATCTTCATCTGTTGCTACCCCCACTACTTCATCATATCCTACAACTTGTACTTCTTCTGTTCCATCAATTTCGACACCATCAGAAATAACTGCACCTTCACCAATAATGGCACGTTTGATTTTAGCTCCTTGACCAACAATTGCACCACTCATGATAACTGAATCTACTACTTCTGCTCCTTCGCGAACTTGCGCTCCTGTTGAAAGGATAGAGTGTTTAACCGTTCCATCAACAAAACATCCGTCTACAACTAATGAGTCTTCCACATCAGCATTGGCACCAAGGTAGTTTGGTGGCGAAATCAAGTTTCTTGAGTAAATCTTCCATTGACGGTTACGGCTATCCAAGGCATTTTCTGGTGAAATGTACTCCATGTTCGCTTCCCAAAGAGACTCAATCGTACCGACGTCTTTCCAGTAACCATTAAATTCGTAGGCATAGACACTTTCACCTGACTCAAGGTAATTTGGAATGACATTTTTACCGAAGTCTGACATATCGACATTGCTCTTTTCAGCAGCAACAAGCATATTGCGAAGACGTTGCCAATCAAAGATGTAAATCCCCATAGAGGCTTTGGTAGATTTAGGTTGGGCTGGTTTCTCTTCAAATTCTACAATACGATTGTTAGCATCTGTGTTCATGATGCCAAAACGGCTAGCTTCTTTAAGAGGAACATCAAGAACTGCTACTGTCAAACTAGCATTATTATCCTTGTGAGACTGGAGCATAGCATCATAGTCCATCTTATAGATATGGTCACCAGATAGAATCAAAACATACTCAGGATTGACACTATCGATATAGTCGATATTTTGATAAATAGCGTGACTAGTTCCTTCAAACCAACGATTTCCTTCACTTGCAGAATAAGGTTGAAGGATAGAGACACCAGAATTAATCCCATCTAGACCCCAACTTGAACCATTCCCGATATGATTGTTGAGAGCAAGTGGTTGATACTGGGTGATGACTCCAACATTGTGAATCCCTGAGTTAGCACAGTTTGAGAGAGCAAAGTCAATAATACGGTAGCGCCCACCAAATTGCACAGCTGGTTTTGCGATGCTTTGAGTGAGTTTACCGAGACGAGTTCCTTGCCCACCAGCAAGAATCAAAGCTAACATTTCATTCTTCATTTTCTACTCCTTTTTGGTTTTTACTTGTGACAGTTTTATCAGATTTCAAGCGACGCTTGATTTTCCATACACTAGCTCCCATAGCCGGTAGGGTAAAGGTCAAGGTCTGCTCATAATCTTTCCATAGCCCTTCTTGCGTTTGAACAGTTTGATTGTGTTCTTTCCAGACACCGCCCCACTCTTCTAACTCAGTATTCCAGACTTCTTCATAAATCCCTGCAACAGGAAGGCCGATTGTAAAATCTTTTCGTTCAACAGGTGCCATATTAAAGACACAGACTAACATATCGCCCTTTTTCCCCTTACGGATGAAGGACAGAACACTCTGGTCTCGATTATCCGCATCGATGATTTCAATACCATCATAGCTGGTATCAATTTCCCACAGACAGCGGTGGTCTTTGTAAAACTGGTTTAGCTGAGAAGTGAAATACTTCATCTTGGCATTCATTGGGTCTTCTAGATTAGACCATTCCAACTGTTCTTCAGATTTCCATTCTAGGAATTGCCCATATTCACTACCCATGAAGAGCAATTTTTTACCTGGGTGACAAATTTGGTAAGTGTAGATATTGCGCAAGCCTGCGAATTGATTATAACGATCTCCCCACATCTTGTGCATCATACTCTTCTTGCCATGAACCACTTCATCGTGCGAGAATGGTAGGAGATAGTTCTCCTTGAAGACATACATAAAGCTGAAAGTCACCAGGTTAAAGTCATATTTACGATAAATCGGATCTTCTTCATAGAAACGGAGGATATCATTCATCCATCCCATATTCCATTTGTAGTCAAACCCAAGACCATCTGAATCCTTGGTGTCAGTAATCTGAGTAGCTGATGAACTTTCCTCAGCTATCATCATCACATCTGGATGAGCTTGTTTAATGACATCATTCAAACGTTTTAAGAAATAATAGCCTTCGTAGTTTAGATTGCCACCATCCTTGTTAGGTGTCCATGGAGCATCATCGTAGTCAAGATAGAGCATGTTGCTAACTGCATCCACGCGAATACCATCTAGATGGTAAAAGTCAATCCAAAACTTAATACTAGAAATCAAGAAGGACTGGACTTCATTCTTTCCAAGGTCAAAATTGAGTGCTCCCCAACCATAGTTATGAGCCTTATTATGGTCCTGATACTCAAAAGTCGGTGTCCCATCATAATAGGCCAAGGCATCATCATTAATGGTGAAGTGACCAGGTACCCAGTCCACAATAACTCCAATATTGTTTAAGTGACATTCCTCAACAAAATCTTGAAACTCTTCAGGACGACCATAGGCATGCTCTAGAGCAAAGTAACCCATAAGCTGATAGCCCCAACTCAAACCTAGTGGGTGAGACATCAAAGGCATAAACTCAATGTGAGTATAGTTCATCTCAACCAAGTAAGGAATGAGTTCATCTTTCAATTGAGCAAAACTATAGGGACTACCGTCTGGATTTCTCTTCCAAGAACCAGCATGAGCCTCGTAAATATTGACAGGACGCTCTTCAAAGCTCAAGCGTTTTCTACGAGCTAACCATAGACCATCCTTCCATTTTTTCTCTGGAATCTCTGTTAAAATCGCTCCAGTCCCAGGTCGTGCCTCATACCTTACAGCCAAAGGATCAATCTTCATCAGCTGATGACCATTTGCACGTGTAATATGATACTTATAAATTTGGCCTTCTTGAGCAAGACTAGTAAAGACTTCCCAGACTCCAAATTCATTTCGTTCCATTGGAATTTGATTTTCAACCCAATTGGTGAAATCCCCTACCAAGTGAACTGCCTGAGCATTGGGTGCCCAAACTCGGAAAGTATAGCCAGACTCACTATCTTTTTCTTCCCTATGCGCTCCCAGATAATGCTGGAGATGAAAATTCTCACCTGTCATAAAAGTTTCTAAAGCTTTTTTCTTATCCATACACCCTCCTATTTCTGTAAGCGTTTTCTATAGATTTATTATACTACCTTTTTAGAGAAGATTCAAGTGAATTACTATATTTTGTAAAAATTCTTTTGAAAGTCTTCAACAAATTAACTGATGTGTTCACTTGTAAAACAAGGAATTTTCAGAAAAGCCATTAAAGCGAATTCTTTTTTTATAATACTATCATAAAGTTCGTAATTTTACTAATAAAAGACGTGATTTTAAGTAAAAAACAAACCAGGAAATGAATTTCCTGATTTTATTAACAGATAAAGCACCACAAATGAATGTAAATTGTAAATCTATTCTACAAAACTTTAAAGACGCTGGCACTGACGCCACCAACCATGTCTTTATCACTTAAATGGCTATTGGTCACCAACAGTTCCAGATTTCCAGCATTTTCAAACTGGAAGTCTTGACCTTTAGCATTAAAGACGACCAATAGATGTTCTTCCCCATGAATTTCAAAGACAATCCAACCACTATGTTCGTGTGATGAATGAACAAAGACATGATGGTAAATTTCTTCAAAAGTAGGGTAAGAAAAGGCACTGGTTTCTGTCTTCAATCGAATCATCTGACGGATAAAGTCAATACTGTCTTGACGCTCATTAATCAAATCCCAGTTAACTTGATTCACACTGTCAGGAGCATTATAGCTATTCATAGCACGCTCTCTATCATCATGGGTCAACTCACCATTTTCACCAGTCGCAACCAGTTTGGTACGACCAAATTCTTGACCGATTTCCATAAAGGCCATCCCCTGCATGAGTAGATTCATGGCTGTGGCAGTTTCGACCTTACGCATGATTTGCTCGGAACTTTGGTCTGGATGAAGGGTTGCCAACAAATCGTGAAGATTGTAATTGTCATGGGCTTCTACATAGTTAAGCACCTGATTTGGATGTGTATAGGTACCTAATTCACGACTGCCTAGAATTGCTTTGGCTAGAATTGGCTCTGCAGCAGCACCGCTGACAAAACCTGACTTGATAGCACCATATACTTCTCCACCTTTGATAGCATCACGCTGATTGTCATTAAAGAAACCGATATTTGGCATCTGGTAGGCATTGTCTTTCTTGGCCTTATCATAAGGTGCAAGACCTGTTCCCATATCCCAACCTTCTCCATAAAGGATAATGTTAGGATCAATTTCATCCAAACTCTGACGAATCATCTGCATAGTCTTGACATCATGAATCCCCATCAAATCAAAACGGAAGCCGTCAATATTGTATTCCTGTACCCAGTATAGAAGAGAATCAATCATATACTTGCGGAACATTTCGTGTTCACTGGCTGTTTCATTTCCAACCCCCGTTCCATTCTGGAAGGTACCGTCTGAATTCATACGATAATAGTAATCAGGGACTGTTGTTTGGAAAGGTGCATCAACAACTGAGAAAGTATGGTTATAGACCACATCCATAATGACACCAATGCCCGCATTGTGATAAGCTTGAACCATGGTCTTCAAGTCGCGAATGACCTGAGCTGGATCATCTGGATTAGTTGAAAGGCTCGTTTCTGGTGCGTTATAGTTTTGTGGGTCATAACCCCAGTTGTAGGTTACATTTCCATCCTCATCGTATTCTTTATGACGGTCTGCAATTGGTTGCAACTGAACATAATTGTAGCCCAGCTTCTTAATGTAATCAAAAGCGGTTGACTGACCAAACTGGTTAACCGTTCCAGTCTGAGCAGCACCCAAGAAAGTTCCTCGAAGATCTTCATCCACACCCGAGGTCGGTGATTTGGTCAAATCACGAATGTGCATTTCACAGATAACTGCCTTACATGGATTTTCCAAACGCCAAGTAGCCTCAGAACCGTGCTTGACCTCAAAATGTTCAACTTGCTTTTCTTCATGACTCAGGATAGCTGAACGTTTGCCATCAGGACTGGTCGCAATTGTGTATGGGTCGCGTGTCAGTGTTTGGTGGTGAGGAAATTGGACTTGATACTGATAAGCCTTACCAGTCAAATCTTCCTCAACATCCAAACTCCAGACACCAATTGTATTGTCTTTATGATTATAAGAGTAGCTATTGCCTCTCTTCATCTCAAAAGTTTTCCAAACAGGAGCATCATTAGCAGCTGATTCATAAATGACAACCTGCACTTCTGTCGCTGTTGGAGCCCAGAGAGCAAAATGAGCTTGATTATCCTCTACACGGCACCCCAATTCCCCTTGGTAACCCCAATGATGGTCAAAACTGGCACTGTTAATAGCCTTATCAAAGGCAAAAGGATTTTGATTTTTATAGAAAGGACTGGCAATAGCAGGATTTTCAGAATAATAAATTCTGTCATCCCCTTCCAAAATCCATACCTCTGTTAAAAGAGGATAATGATTAAAACGGATAGCATATTCTTTACTGGTTTGACCTGTATGAACCACAAAATTCAAGCTTTCTAGGGCGTGAGCACTTGGGTGTTCAAAACTAAATAAGGCACCAAAATAATCTTCTTTGTAGGTCAGCAAATCAATCCGCTGGTCCTGACTCTTTACAAAAGAGCAAGTATCGTATTCTCCATTCTTGCGATGGTAATGAATGCGCATAGGGTAATTAAACATTTTTTATTTTTCCTTTTTACTTCTTAATTTGTTTATATTTGACTAATATCTGTTTTTAAACGATCATTACAAACTTTCTAGCCAAGCTTCGTCTCGAACCTCGATGCCAAGTTCTTGTGCTTTTTGCAGTTTGCTTCCAGCATCTGCACCTGCCACGACGAGGTCGGTCTTTTTAGAAACACTGCCTGTCACTTTGGCCCCCAGACTTTCGAGTTTACTTTTAGCTTCTGAGCGCTTGAGAAGTTCCAATTTCCCAGTCAATACAACTGTCAAACCTGACAAGGCTGCATCCGCTACTACTGTCTGACCTTTATAGTTCAAATTGACCCCAGCTTCTCTCAATTCTCTGAGGAGAATTTCAGAGCCTTCTGTAGCAAAGTAAGTCTGAAGACTCTTGGCAATCACACCACCCAGACTCTCAATACTAGCCACTTCCTCTGGATCTGCCTGAGCCAGATTTTCGATTGAATGAAAATGTTGAAGTAACAACTGACTGGCCTTGCTTCCGACATGACGAATTCCCAAACCAAACAAGAGTTTCTCGGCAGAATTTTCCTTAGATGCTTGGATAGCCTGATACAGTTTAGAAGCAGACTTTTCCTTGACCCCCTCTAAAAGTAGGAAATCCTCTTCTTGCAAACGATAAATATCCGCCACATCCTTGACTAGATTTGCAGCAAAAAGCTTCTCAACAATAGATGGACCAAGGCCTGTAATATTCATAGCATCACGAGAAGCAAAATGAATCAAACCTTCCATGATTTGAGCAGGGCAACGCGGATTGATACAACGCAGGGCCACTTCATCTTCAAAGTGCAACAAGCCAGAGTCACAACTTGGACAGTTTGTAGGGATATCTAGTTTTTCTTCAGAAACCCGTTTGGACTCTACCACACGTAAAACGGCAGGGATGATATCACCAGCCTTATAGACGATAACCGTATCGTCTTTACGGATATCTTTTTCAGCAATATAATCCACATTGTGTAGGGTTGCACGGCTAACAGTTGTTCCAGCTAGTTGTACTGGTGTTAGATTTGCAGTTGGCGTGACAACTCCAGTACGACCTACTGTCCAATCAACTGATAAGAGTTTAGCTTCTTTTTCCTCAGCAGGAAACTTGTAGGCCACTGCCCACTTTGGAGCCTTAACGGTAAAACCAAGTTCTTCTTGGCTTGCTAGGTCATTGACCTTGATTACCACTCCATCTATATCATAAGGCAGATTCTCCCGTTCCTGTCCTACTTCTTGGATAAAATTCCAGATTTCATCTATGTTTTCTGCCAAGATTCGCTTAGGATTAACCACAAAACCTAGTTGTTCAAGGTGCTTCAACACCTTTTCTTGACTATCTCGAGTTGAAGGGCTGGCTTCTTGATAGAGAAACGTTGCAAGATTGCGCTTGGCAACTACTGCTGTATCCAACTGACGTAAGGTTCCTGCTGCCGCATTACGAGGATTGGCAAATTCAGGCTCTCCATTTTCTTGGCGAGCTTGGTTAACCTGGTCAAAAGAAGCGCGTGGCATGTAACATTCCCCACGAACTGTGATATCTAGTTCTTCTGGCAAGGTCAAAGGAATGTCCTTAACACGCTTGAGGTTTTCCGTGATATTCTCCCCAACAGAACCGTCTCCACGTGTTGCACCAACAACTAAAATCCCCTTTTCATAAGTAAGCGAGATAGACAAGCCATCGATTTTCAGCTCACAAATATAGGTCGGATGAGCCACTTCCTTACGAACACGCGCATCAAAAGCTTCAAGCTCCTCACGTGAAAAAGCATCCTGCAAACTATAAAGAGGATACTGATGACTGTATTTTTCAAAACCATCTAAAACCTTGCCACCAACACGATGGGTAGGACTGTCTGCTAGCACTTGATCTGGATAGGCAGTTTCTAACTCAACCAACTCTCGGTAAAGTCGATCATACTCACTGTCTGAAACCGAGGGATTATCGCTGGTATAGTACTCAGTCGCATAGCGATTGAGCAAGGCGACCAACTCATTCATTCTTTTATTCATAAAACTATTTTACCATAAATTAAGCCCTTCTCACAAACGAGAAGGGCGAAAAAAACACTTAGATTGGAATTATTTTTGAAGTCCAAGCAAACTTATGTCTCTTTTTCAAAATGAGTTCGAACATATCCGAGAGCTAAGAAGGATAAGGCGACAACTCCAAGTCCAATAATCAAGAAAGAATAAAGATGGACACTTGGAAGAAAGGTCATCAAACCTTTCGCAAGCGGCATAAAGAGAATTGCCAGTGTAAAAATGGTACTCAATACCCTACCCAAATATTCTCCATCAATCTTGGTCTGTACCTGTGTAAAGAAGTGAATATTAAAAATCGTCATAAAGAGTTCACAAATCAGGTTTCCAGAAAAGGTTAAAATATTGGGCAGTGGCAAACCCATCATGAAAACTCCTACTCCTGTTAAAATCAATAAGAACAAAAGTGTATTCATACTTGATTTAAATTTATTTGCTATCAGTGCTCCTATAATTGAGCCAATCGCACCCATGGTTAAGATAGTCGCATAAGCTCCTTCTACTCCATATAGTTTATTTGAAAAAGGAAGCAAAAACTCAAAAGCCGCAAAAAAGAAATTAACGCTGGAAGCCACTAACAGGAGAAAGAAAATATCTTTTTGATGCCAGATATAGTGCAAGCCATCTTTGATATCCGCAAAAATATCTTTCCCAGTAAAAGGTTTCTTATCTTGAACCATTGGTTCTTCTTTTGGAAGTAAGGCCACTAGAACAAATGCTATAAAAAAAGTCAAAGCATCTAGTAAGAGCGTCAGATGGAGACTTGCAAATTGTAAGACCAGAAAAGAAAGTACAGGAGAACTCACACTGACAACCTGCAAGACCAACTCCAAACGAGAATTGTATAGGACCAGTTCATCCTTCTCTACCAATTCTGTGATAATGGCCTTATTTGCCGGTCTAGAAAAGGCAAAAGCAATAGCCTGAACAATGTTGGCAAAAATCAAAGCTCCAATCATCCAGCTATCATTCCTTATAAAAGAAATAGCCAGACAAAGAATCCCACAAACAAGGTCTGTCGCCATTAAAATCCTACGACGAGAAAAACGGTCTGAAATGACTCCACCAAAAGGATTTACGAGAATAGATGTGACCAGTTCAGAAATCTGATACATTCCTAAAACTGTCTGTCCGATAGTCCCCATGGAAGCCAACCAGACACTATTTCCATAATCATAGAGCATATTCCCTATCTTGTTAACAGCTCCACGGCTAATCAACTGTAATGCATAGCGATTCATATAAAAACTCCTCTCAAATTTTGAAACTATTGTATCAAAACTGAAAGGAGCATTTTATTTTTTCCCTTATTTGGGAAAATTAATCTTTGACAAATTTTTCGTAGTGTTCCTGATAGTAGGCTACTTGCTCTGGGAGACCTAGCACGTCAAAAATATGCATAGCTTCCTGCATCTGGCTACATCCTTCTCTACACTGTCCTTTTTGGTACAAATCAAAACCTTTTAGGTAATGTAAAATATTTCGCTCATATAGATTAATATTTTTACCAATAATTTTCTCTGTACAAGACTCAAAATAGCTTGCATTGTCAAAAGAAAGATGCTCTAAACAATGCTGGTAACAATTGAGGGCCAAAATCAACACTAATCTCTTATGGCGACCAATCTCTTGGTAAAATTCCTCCCTCTCCATAACTTCTCTTCCAATTCGAGTGACATAATCCACATCGTAGAAACTATAGAGGTTACCAAACAGAATCAACTCATACATGGTCCATTCTTCTGTTTTGAAGAGATAATCTGCTACCTTATCCAAATCATCCTGCTTCATCTCATAACTCGAATCTCTTTGACAAATCAAACCTTGTAGCAAAATCCAGTTCAGCTCAAAATAAAGGGGAGTCGTCGAACTCTTAGCCTTTTCAAGTTGTTCCCTTTGAAGCTTTTGAAAACCTACAATATCATTTGAATAGTAAAGGGGTACAATTTGTCCCATCATAGCAACATGTTCATGATTATGAAAATTCCTTGCCTTGTCCATGAAATTTTCGATTGTGACATGAATGTTATCCAAAAGCTCAAAGAAACGTGAGACTGCTAGGTCAGACTCCCCAAGCTCAAAGCGAGATAACTGAGAAGTTGAACAGGACCCGCCTGCCGCCTCCTTTAAAGAATAATTTCCACTTGTCCGAAATTCACGAAATACTTTTCCTAGATTTTCCATCTTTACACCTGTTCTGATAATTCTTCCCACTCAAGCATCGCTTCTTCCTGACGATGGCTGATTTTGTCCAACTCAGCCTGCAATTCCATCAGTTTGTCGGCATCGTTTGTTTCCAACATTTGTTCAGAAATGGCTTGACTTTGACTTTCTAGCTCTTCAATTTCAGCTTCTAGATTTTCAATTTGTCGCATGAGTTTGCGAACTTCTTTTTGACTTTCTTTCTGAGCTTGATAGTCATTAACTGGGCTCGGTTCTTTTGCTTGATTACTAGTTAAAGTTTCCTCAGTTTGAATCATTTCTACTTCTGATTTCTTCTCAACATAGTAATCGTAATCTCCAAGGTAGAGAGTTGATCCATTCTCTGACAATTCCAGTACATGAGTTGCCACACGATTGATAAAGTAACGGTCGTGACTGACGAATAGAAGAGTTCCATCAAAGTCAATCAAGGCATTTTCTAGCACTTCCTTGCTATCAATATCCAAGTGGTTGGTCGGTTCATCCAGAATCAAGAAGTTGTTGTTTTCCATAGAGAGTTTAGCCAAAAGCAAACGAGCTTTCTCACCACCAGACAGCATGCCGACTGATTTTTTAACATCATCTCCTGAGAAAAGGAAGGCCCCAAGACGGTTGCGGATTTCAACTTCTGGTGTCAGTTTAAAATCATTCCAGAGTTCATCCAGCACCGTATTACTTGGTGTCAGCTTGCTTTGAGTTTGGTCATAGTAACCAACCTCAACATTGGCGCCAAAGCGCTTTTCTCCCTTGATAAAAGGAATCTGGTCCACAATAGACTTGATAAAGGTTGACTTGCCAATACCATTTGGACCAACGATGGCGACAGCATTCATCTTACGAAGATCTAGGTTGATAGGCTCTGACAATACTTCCCCATCATAGCCTATAGCAGCATCTTCAACAGTCAATACAACATTGCCCGATGTTTTCTCAGACTGGAAGGTCATGTTAGCAGATTTCTTACCAGCTTCAGGCTTGTCCAAACGTTCCATTTTTTCCAGTTGTTTTCGGCGAGATTGGGCACGTTTAGTCGTTGAAGCTCGGACTAGATTGCGATTGACAAAGTCTTCCAGAGCAGCGATTTCCTTCTGTTGCTTTTCATAGTTTTTTGCCTCAGTAGCTAGCTTTTGCTCCTTTAACTCGACAAAACGAGAATAGTTGCCCACATAGCGATCCAAGGAATGTTTGGTCAAATCCAGCGTAATCGTCGCAACCTTATCCAAGAAATAACGGTCGTGGCTGACGATAATGAGGGCACCGCTATAGTTTACCAAGTAATTCTCTAGCCAGGCAATAGTTTCAATATCCAAGTGGTTGGTTGGCTCGTCCAAGACCAAGAGATTAGGCTTTTCAAGGAGCATTTTGGCCAGTGCCAAACGAGTATTTTGACCACCAGAAAGCTCAGCAATTTTCATCTGCCACATAGATTCGTCAAACTTGAATCCATTTAAAATCGCTCGTATATCAGCTTCATAGGTAAAGCCACCTGCTTGGCGGAAATTCTCAGATAAGCGGTCATAATCTGACATCAGTTTATCCAAATCCCCACCAGACTTTTCTCCCATCTCCAACTCCATCTGACGCAGTTGTTTCTCAGTCCGACGTAAGTCATCAAAGACATGAAGCATCTCATCGTAGATGGTATTTTCAGACTCAAAACGGCTATCTTGAGCTAGGTAAGACAGAGAAATATCTTTTTTCTTATTGATTTCTCCACTAGTTGGCTCCTCTTCTCCAACCAAAATCTTCAAAAGAGTAGACTTACCTGCACCATTTTTCCCAACAAGGGCAATCCGATCTCGTTCATCAACCTGCAGGTTGATATTATCAAAAAGAACCTCTCCAGCAAAAGAACGTTCAATTTTATTAGCTTGTAAAATAATCATACAAACAGTATAGCATGTTTCCCTAAGGCATTCAAGACTTGATAAACCAGTATATGACACCACTTCTCTGAAAATTATGCTACCGTTTTACTAAAACGCTAAAAAGTGCTATAATGTGAACGGTTAAAACAATTTACAAAAAGGAGAATTTCAATGTCTTACCAAGAAAATTACCAGAAATGGGTTGATTTTGCGGAGCTTCCTGACTACCTTCGTCAAGATTTGGAAAATATGGACGAAAAAACAAAGGAAGATGCCTTCTATACAAATCTTGAATTTGGTACTGCAGGTATGCGTGGCTTGATTGGTGCTGGTACAAACCGCATCAACATCTACGTTGTTCGTCAAGCTACTGAAGGATTGGCTCGTTTGATTGAGTCTAAAGGTGGAAACGAAAAAGAACGTGGTGTAGCAATCGCCTACGATAGCCGTCACTTCTCACCTGAGTTTGCCTTTGAATCTGCGGCAGTTCTTGCCAAACACGGCATCAAATCTTACGTATTTGAAAGCCTTCGTCCAACTCCAGAACTATCATTTGCAGTCCGTCACCTCAACTGTTTCGCAGGTATCATGGTCACAGCTAGCCACAATCCTGCACCATTTAACGGTTACAAGGTTTACGGTGAAGACGGTGGACAAATGCCTCCACACGATGCAGATGCTTTGACTACATATATCCGTGCAATCGAAAACCCATTTGCAGTTGAAGTTGCTGATGTGGAAGCTGAAAAATCTTCTGGCTTGATTGAAGTCATCGGCGAAGCTGTCGATGTAGAATACCTCAAAGAAGTTAAGGACGTTAACATCAACCCAGCCTTGATTGAAGAATTTGGTAAAGACATGAAGATTGTCTACACACCACTTCATGGTACTGGTGAGATGTTGGCTCGTCGTGCTCTTGCCCAAGCAGGATTTGACTCTGTTCAAGTCGTTGAAGCGCAAGCAACTGCTGATCCAGACTTTTCAACTGTAAAATCTCCAAACCCAGAAAGTCAAGCAGCCTTTGCCCTTGCTGAAGAACTTGGTCGTCAAGTTGGTGCAGATGTTCTTGTGGCAACTGACCCTGACGCTGACCGTGTTGGTGTTGAAGTTCTTCAAAAAGATGGTAGCTACCTCAACCTTTCAGGTAACCAAATCGGTGCTATCATGGCTAAATACATCTTGGAAGCCCACAAAAATGCTGGAACTCTTCCTGAAAATGCAGCCCTATGTAAATCTATCGTATCAACTGACTTGGTAACAAAGATTGCTGAAAGCTACGGTGCAACTATGTTCAACGTTTTGACAGGTTTCAAATTTATCGCTGAGAAAATCCAAGAATTCGAAGAAAAACACAATCACACTTACATGATGGGATTTGAAGAAAGCTTCGGTTACTTGATTAAACCATTCGTACGTGATAAAGACGCTATCCAAGCTGTTCTTGTCGTTGCTGAACTTGCTGCCTACTACCGTTCACGTGGTTTGACACTTGCTGACGGTATCGAAGAAATCTACAAAGAGTATGGCTACTACGCTGAAAAGACTATCTCTGTTACTCTTTCTGGTGTTGACGGTGCTGAACAAATCAAAGCGATTATGGCTAAATTCCGTAACAATGCTCCAAAAGAATGGAACACAACAGCGATCACTGTCGTAGAAGACTTCAAAGCTCAAACAGCTACTGCTGCTGACGGTACTGTTACAAACTTGACAACACCTCCAAGTGATGTGTTGAAATACACACTTGCTGACGGTTCATGGATTGCCGTTCGCCCTTCAGGGACAGAACCAAAAATCAAGTTCTACATTGCAGTTGTAGGCGAAACTAACGAAGAATCACAAGCTAAGATTGCTAACATCGAAGCAGAAATCAATGCTTTTGTAAAATAAAATCCTATAAAAGATGAGACCAACCAATCTCATCTTTTTTTCGTATCAAATCTAAGCAATTTTAGAAACTTTATGGCATACTAGACTTATCAATGAAAGCGAGGTAATCTCATGGAACAATTTTTAGATAATATCAAAGACCTTGAAGTCACTACAGTTGCGCGTGCACAAGAAGCTCTTGATAAAAAAGAAACTGCAACCTTCTTTATCGGTCGCAAAACTTGCCCTTACTGCCGTAAATTTGCAGGTACATTGGCAGGTGTCGTAGCTGAAACCAAAGCTCACATCTACTTCATCAATAGTGAAGAACCAAGCCAACTCAATGAGTTGCAAGCATTCCGCTCACGCTACGGAATTCCAACTGTACCAGGCTTCGTTCACATTGCGGATGGACAAATCAATGTCCGTTGCGACTCTTCAATGTCAGCACAAGAAATCAAAGAATTTGCAGGATTGTAAAAACCACTCATCGAGTGGTTTTTAAATGATCAAAATTACCTTTTTTCAATCAAATCTTGTATCATTCTATTCAGTTCTTCTATCTTCTCAGATTGTTTCTCTAGTAATATTCTCTGACTAGACAATTCATCTTGAAGTTTATCAAGTTTTATCTGTTCATCTGGATTATCTTTTATAAAAAAGTTCGTCAAGGCACTCGTTAACATTCCTATTGTTCCAATACCGACAAGCATCAGTAAAACTGCTAGCCATTTCCCAAAAAGGGAAACTGGAACAATATCACCATAACCAACAGTAGTTACTGTCACAAGAGCCCACCAAAGACTATCTGAGAAGGATTTTTCTTCAACTACAGATAAAATTGAACTTCCTACTAGAACGATAAATATATTAACATATAAGATATAACTCAGACCATTTGTCCGTAAGAGTTTGCTTACCTTCTTTTCCAGCTTGCCAGTTAATCCAACGATTCTTAAAAGACGAGTCAGTTTCAGTAATTTTGTCAGCCTTGCTAGGCGAAAGATGCGTCCTAATCGAAACACTGTAAAAATAGCATTTAAAGGCAGGATAGCTAGCAGATCAAAGATATTTTCAATTATGAATCGCCATTTCTCTTTACTTAAAAAGAACCGCCAGCCATAATCTACCACAAAAACACCCCAAAGTAGTAAATCAATAATGTTGTACGGAGGATTGTCCAAATCGACCATCTCAGCAAATCCAAGCAAGACTAGAACAACAGATATCAACGCAAGTATGATAATCGTTGTATCATAGTAATCCTTAAATAACCATTTTCTTTTCACACTACTTCTCCTATATCATTTGTAAACATTATACCACACCAAATCTCTACTAGATATATAAAAAAGAAGGCAAGTGCCTTCTTTTTTATATATCTGTCAATGGTGTTGCAGTATCTGGTGAGGTATCATAAACCTTAAAGTCTACTCCGACTCCCAGATCAGCTTGAGCTAGCTGGTTGACCATGGTCATGTGAGCCAACTCCTTAATATTGTTTTCCTTGGATAGATGGCCAAGATAGATTTTCTTAGTTCGATTTCCCATTGCACGAATCATGGCCTCAGCACCGTCTTCGTTAGAAAGGTGACCGAGATCAGATAGGATTCGTTGTTTGAGTCGCCAAGCGTAAGAACCTGCTCGCAAAATCTCTACATCATGGTTGGACTCTATAAGATAGCCATCTGCATTCTCGACAATCCCTGCCATACGGTCACTAACATAACCTGTATCTGTCAAAAGGACAAAACTCTTATCATCCTTCATAAAGCGATAGAACTGCGGTGCGACTGCATCATGGCTCACACCAAAACTCTCGATGTCGATATCTCCAAAGGTTTTGGTTTTGCCCATTTCAAAGATATGCTTTTGCGAAGAATCCACCTTGCCAAGATACTTGCTATTTTCCATAGCCTGCCAGGTCTTTTCATTGGCATACAAATCCATACCATACTTGCGAGCTAAAACACCTACTCCATGAATATGGTCAGAATGTTCATGCGTAATCAGGATAGCATCCAAATCTTCTGGCTTGCGATTAATTTCAGCAAGTAAGCTGGTAATTTTCTTGCCCGACAAGCCTGCATCCACTAAAAGTTTCTTTTTTGGGGTTTCCAGATAAAAGGAATTTCCACTGGATCCCGACGCTAAAATACTGTATTTAAAGCCTATTTCACTCATTCTGGTTTTCTATTTCGTCCTCCCATACTTCTTCTTTCACTGCATCCTTATCATAAGGGAGCACAATGGTAAAGGTTGATCCCTTACCATATTCACTCTTAGCCCAAATAAAGCCCTTATGTTGTTTGATAATCTCTTTAGCGATAGCTAGTCCTAAACCAGTACCACCTTGGGCACGACTTCTAGCACGATCCACACGATAAAAACGGTCAAAGATACGTGGTAAATCTTGCTTTGGTATCCCCAATCCTTGGTCTGAAATGGATAAAATCATCTGATCATCAGTTGTCTTCATGGTCACTGTGATTTTCCCACCATCTGGAGAATACTTGATTGCATTGTTAAGAATATTATCAATCACCTGTGTCATCTTATCTGTATCAATCTCTATCCAAACTGAGGTAATGGGGTAATCTCTCACCAGTTCGTATTTCTTCTCTTCGTCCTGCCCTCTTATCTGATCAAAACGGTTGAGGATAAAGGTAATAAAGGCAGTGAAATTGATCAATTCCACATCTAGGTGACTGGTTGCATTATCAATACGTGAAAGATGGAGGAGATCCGTCACCATCCTCATCATACGGTTGGTTTCATCTAGAGACACCTTAATAAAGTCTGGCGCGACAGGTTCTGACAAGGCCCCCTCATCCAAAGCTTCAAGATAGGATTTTACGCTAGTCAAAGGAGTTCGTAACTCATGACTAACATTAGAAACAAAGAGTCTCCGTTCCCGTTCTTCCTTCTCCTGCTCCGTCGTATCATGCAAAACAGCAACCAAACCTGAGATAAAGCCAGACTCACGACGGACCAAGGCAAAACGTACACGAAGGCTCAAATACTCACCATTGGCATCCTGAGAATCAATCATAAGCTCAGGAACTTGGGTAATCAAATCACGAAGTTCATACTCATCTTCAATCTTAAGCAATTCTAGAATACTTTTATTGAGAACCTCTTCCTTCTCAACACCTAGCTGTTTCTTAGCCATGTCATTAATCATAGTAATCTTGCCACGACGATTGGTCGCAAGGACTCCGTCTGTCATGTATGAGAGGATACTGTGCAATCGTTTACTCTCTTGTTCCAGATTTTCTTGGGTCAAGCGAATTACTTCTGATAAATCATTGAGATTATTGGTAATATTAGTGATTTCAGAGCTTCCCTGCATATCCAATACCTGAGAATAATCTCCTGCAATCAAATCTTTGACTTTTTGATTAATTTGCTTCAACCGAATATTATCTCGCCGATTTTCTAGCAAAAGCAAGGTAACAATCAAGATAAAACCCAATAAAATTAAAATGAAGATAAAATCACTAGTAAGAATATTTTTTCTAATCAATTCAATCATTATTTCTCATATAATAACCAACACCACGACGTGTTAAGATATACTCTGGACGACTAGGTGTATCTTCAATCTTCTCACGCAAACGTCTGATAGTTACGTCAACAGTCCGAACATCTCCGAAATAATCATAACCCCAGACCGTTTCAAGCAAGTGTTCACGCGTAATCACTTGACCAATATGAGATGCCAAGTGGTACAAGAGTTCAAATTCACGGTGGGTTAAGTCTAATTCTTCACCGTATTTTTTAGCTACATAAGCATCTGGCACAATCTCCAAGTCCCCAATTTGTAAGGGTTGGGTTTTCTTTTCATCTGACTCTTGATTGTCTACAGAAGCCAAGTCCGTGCGACGAAGAAGAGCTTTAACACGCGCCTGCAACTCACGATTTGAGAAGGGTTTTGTCACATAGTCATCCGCTCCAAGCTCTAAACCGATAACCTTATCAAACTCACTGTCTTTAGCCGACAGCATGATAATAGGTACACTACTAGTCTTGCGAATAGTCTTCGCAACTTCTAAACCATCAATTTCTGGAAGCATCAAATCCAGAATAATAATATCTGGCTGCTCTGCTCCAAATTGTTCTAGCGCTTCACGACCATTAAAAGCAGTTACAACTTCGTAACCTTCCTTGGTCATGTTAAACTTGATAATATCCGAGATTGGTTTTTCATCATCTACAATTAATATTTTTTTCATTTGTTCACCTTTTTCTCTACTATTATACCAAAAAAATAACAAGAAGACACAGTAGCTAGTCTTTGCCACTGTCTAACTTGACTTTTGCATAAGCCTGCCAGATTTTTTGTTGGGGTTTGGCAAGTGGGTAATTCTTAAACTCTTCTGGTGAAAGCCAGCGAACTTCCCTATCGGAAAAGTTATGAAAGTCTGTCACTTGACCTGCTACAATTTGAACATTCCACTTGCGATGGCTAAAGATATGCTTGACAGTCTCAAAATAAGTATCAAACCAATCAACATCTAGGTCATAGTCCTGCTGGAAACTCTCTTCTGGACTTGGGCCAAAGTTCACACTTTCTTCCGCAACCTGATGGAAGAGGTCAAACTGCTCTTCTGACGAAAAGTTATCAACTTCTATCAAGGGGAAATGCCAAAAACCTGCCAATAGCTTTTCACTTTCATTTTTTTCAAGTAAAAATTGTCCTTGAGTATTTTTAACCACCAAGGCTTTAAGATAAATTGGGACAGGCTTTTTCTTAGGCGCCTTAATTGGATAACGGTCCATGGTTCCATTCTGATATGCCGCACTAAAGTCCTTAACTGGACTTTCTTCTGGTCTGGGATTTACAGGAGCCTCAATATCTGAGCCTAAGTCCATCAAGGCTTGATTAAAGTCACCTGGCCGTTCTGGGTCAATCAGGATTTCCATCATGGCTTGGAAAATCTTTCGATTGCTAGGAATCCCAATATCATGGTTGACTTCAAATAGACGGGCCAAGACCCTCATGACATTACCATCTACAGCCGGCTCAGGCAAGTTAAAAGCAATACTGGAAATGGCTCCTGCTGTATAAGGACCAATCCCTTTCAAGCTGGAAATTCCTTCATAGGTGTTTGGAAATTGACCACCAAAGTCTGTCATAATCTGCTGGGCTGCAGCCTGCATATTACGAACTCGAGAATAATAACCCAAACCTTCCCAAGCCTTCAGTAAACGCTCCTCAGGCGCAGTTGCCAAACTTTCCACTGTTGGAAACCAGTCCAAGAATCGTTCATAGTAAGGAATAACCGTATCCACCCTGGTCTGCTGGAGCATAATTTCAGAGACCCAGATATGATACGGATTTTTACTTCTACGCCAGGGTAAATCTCTTTTGTTTTCATCATACCAAGTGAGAAGTTTCTCACGGAAAGAAACAATCTTCTCATCCGGCCACATGACGATACCGTATTCTTTCAAATCTAACATATCTCTAGTATAGCACAGAAGATTCTAACTGTCCTTTTCCTAGTATTAATACTCTTCGAAAATCTCTTCAAACCACGTCAACGTCGCCTTGCCGTATATATGTGACTGACTTCGTCAGTCCTATCTACAACCTCAAAGCAGTGCTTTGAGCAGACTGCGGCTAGTTTCCTAGTTTGCTCTTTGATTTTCATTGAGTATAAAAAGCCTCTTCCCAAAGGAAAGAGGACTAAATCTTATTGATGAACCGCTTGAGCTGCTGTGATAAGGGTCAACTTATAAACATCATCTGCATTACATCCACGAGAAAGGTCGTTAACTGGCTTGTTCAAACCTTGCAAAACAGGTCCAACAGCCGCAAAACCGCCAAGACGTTCTGCCATCTTGTAACCGATATTTCCTGCCTCGATACCTGGGAAGATGAAGACATTTGCTTGACCAGCTACTGTACTTCCAGGAGCTTTCAGAGCTGCAGTTTCTGGAACGAAGGCTGCATCAAATTGCAATTCCCCATCGATTTCAAGGTCAGGACGCAAGTCGTGAGCAATTTTAGTTGCCTCAACAACCTTATCAACGCTTTCTCCAAATCCTGAACCTTTAGTAGAATAGCTTAGCATAGCAATTTTAGGCTCGATTCCAAACATCTTAGCTGTAATTGCTGAGTTGATGGCAATTTCAGCCAAAGCTTCCGCGTCTGGATTGATATTGATGGCACAGTCCCCAAAGAGGTAACGCTCCGTACCACGAACCATGAGGAAGGCACCTGAAGTACGAGTTACATTTGGACGAGTTTTGATGATTTGAAGGGCTGGACGAACTGTTGAAGCTGTTGAGTGAATCGCTCCTGACACCATTCCATCAACCAAGCCCAGGTAAACCAACATGACACCAAAATAGTTGACATCTTCAACCAAAACCTTGCGTGCATCTTCTTCAGACATTTTGCCCTTGCGACGCTCCACCAAAGCAACAACCATTTCTTCAAATTTATCGTAGTGTTGAGGATCAATGACTTCATAACCATCTTCGATACCTTCGATTTCAAGATAAATTTTAATTTTTTCAGGATTTCCTAGCAAAACAGGAATCACTTCTGTTTCTTTTACCAGACGTTTAGTCGCTTGAAGAATACGAGGTTCTTCCCCTTCAGGGAGAACGATACGAGCATTTTTACCAACCAAGTTGGCTTTAAGACTTTCAAAAACTTCCATGAGTTTTCTCCTTTAAGATAATAATTATACTCTGAATCAGTTTTTATAGAGTATTAGTTGATAACTGGGTAATAAGGTTGCTAAAATCATCCGGCAAGGGACTTTCTAACTGCAAGTCTTGCTCTAGAAAAGGATGATAAAAAGATAGGTAATGGCAATGTAGGGCTTGGCGCTGAATTCCATCATCTAGACTACCACCGTACAAGTCATCTCCCAACAAAGGAAAACCGATATGAGAAAAATGGACTCGGATTTGGTGGGTTCGTCCAGTATGCAGGCGAATATCGACCAAGTGAATATTTCCATAAGAAGCTACAATCTTGTAAGAAGTATGAGCATACTTTCCACCTTTAGCTACACGTCTGGTAATAATGGAGTCTTCATCACGCGCAATCGGAGCAATAATTTCCCCCTCTGACTCCAAATATCCATCTCCTTTAACGAGGGCAAAGTAGCGTTTTTCAATGGACTTCTTCTGCAACTGCTTGTCCAATCGTGCATGGGCATAGCCGTGCTTGGCAAAGAGCATCAAGCCAGAAGTGTCCCTATCGAGCCTAGTCACAATGTGAACCTGCTGATTTTCATAGTCTTGCTTGACGTAGTAACCCTTGATAAAATTAGCGATGGTATTGGAGTGATTCACACTAGGAATAGAAGCCACTCCATAGGGTTTATTCAAGACTAGAAAATGGTCATCCTCATAGAGAATGTCTAATGGTCTCTCGATTGCTTCGAGAGTTTCAAAGCCTTCCTCAGCGGGAATATCTATGATAACTCGGTCTCCAATATCCAATAGATACGTTGCATTTTGTGGTTGATCATTTACCAAAATAGCTCCGCCTCGAAACTTAACCTTAGCCAGTAGCCCCTTAGAAACCTCGTGCTTTTTTAAGAAGGTCTTAACCTTGACATGCTCATCTGCGATAAATTCAAACCTCATTCGTCCACCTCGCCGATAAAAGCGTCCTTAACACGATTCCAGAAACTGGTGTGGCTCGGTGATGCTACAAAGTGAATCTTATGATGGTCGATTTGATACTCAATACGCTCAATATTACGGAAAGAATAAACGCTATTGTCAACCGAAATAGTATGGTAATCGTTTCTCGTCGGGATAAGTTCAATCTTATCCTTCTTAGGAACAATAATGGAAGAACCCAGGGTTCGATAGACACGATTGTTAAGGCTGGCAATTTCCGTTAATTGCAAAGCTTCAATGGTTGGGTGTAAAACAGCTCCACCGAGCGACTTGTTATAGGCTGTACTACCAGTCGGTGTCGAAACTGTTAGCCCATCTCCACGAAAACGTTCAAAGTGGACACCGTTAATCACAACATCCGCCACCATGGTTCGATCAGACCTGCGGATACTGGCTTCATTTAGTGCTCTAAAAATCTTCACTTCACCATTTTCAAGAAAAACCTTCACATTCAGAACAGGGTAAGAGACTCTTGCTCCGGTATCTAGCTGCAAATTAGTCACTAGCTTGTCCAACTCAAAATCACGGTAGTCCGTATAGAAGCCCAAATGTCCAGTGTGAACACCGATAAAGCGGACCTTGTCAAGCTGGTTTTCGTACTTATGAAAGGCCGACAAGAGCATACCATCCCCACCGATGGAAATAACGATATCTGGATTGGTATCATTGAGTATAAACTGATTTCTCTTCAAACGATCTCGCAATTCATACAAAACCCTTTGACTCTGTGGTTTTCTATTAGCTATCAGGTCAATTCGTTTACCTGTATTCTTCATCTGTATCGTCACTGTTTCCTACACCGTCATTTAATTTTCTACTCAAAGGATCAAAAAGTGCCTGGGCTTCCTGGATATCATCTCGAATTTTACCCATTTCTTCATCCAACTGATGGGCAATTTTGGCCGTGATTTCCAGCCGCTTCTTAATCTCCTCTGGGAAATCCCCTTGGTACTTGTAGTTGAGAGAATGTTCTATCGTTGCCCAGAAATTCATGGCCAAGGTACGTATTTGAATTTCCGCCAAAATGGTCTTAGCTCCATTGATGGTGTCAACCATATATTCTACTACCACGTGATAGGAACGGTAACCTGATGGTTTTCGATGAGTAATGTAATCTCGCTCCTGTATGATCCGCATATCCTGACGTTTGCGCAAAATCTCCACTACTTCCTTAACGTCATCTACAAACTGAACCATCACACGCAAACCAGCAATATCTTGCAAATCGTGTTCCAAGGTCGCATAAGTAATGCCACGCCGAGCCATTTTTTCCTTGATGCTCTCAATCGGCTTGACTCGACCCGTCACAAACTCAATAGGAGAATGCTTATTTTGCTTGCGATATTGCTTGCGAATACCACGTAGTTTAATCTTTAACTCACCAACAGCTTGAATGTAAGGATCTAGAAATTCTTCCCATTCTAAGGTCATATATTCTCCCTTGTTCTCATATTATCCTTCAAAAATATCTTTGATTTTTTCTCCAGATTCATATACAATAAATACAAAGCTATTATATCATATAATCCGCTTTCATAGATAAAGAAAAGGTAAGAAAATTGAAACATTTAGAAATTGAATTGAAAACACTCTTGAAAAAAGATGAATACAATCGTCTAAAAGAGCAGTTCACAGGTGTCACTCCTGTCCTTCAAAAAAATTACTACATCGACACGCCTGATTTTGAACTGCGAGAAAAGAAAGTCGCTATGCGTATTCGAACCTTTGAAGACTGGGCAGAATTGACACTCAAAGTCCCACAAAGTGTTGGAAACATGGAATACAACCAAAAATTGCAACTAAAAAATGCTGAAAACTATCTGAGCAAGAAAGAACTTCCTCAGGGACTGGTGCTCGAAGAATTGGCTAAACATGGTATCCAAAGTAAAAATTGGCAGGTTCTTGGTTGTCTCACAACGCTTCGCTATGAAATGAAAACAGCTATCGGTCTCATGGCACTGGATGAGAGTCAATACTTTGATATAACAGATTACGAATTAGAGCTTGAAGTGGAAAATCACGAGCAAGGGAAACAAGATTTCCAACAATTTTTAGAGAAAAATCAGATTTCCTACCAAAAAGCTCCCTCAAAATTGGTCCGATTTGTCAAAAGCATGAAAAATAGCTGAAATAATCTCTATTTTTTGGTAAAATAGAAAAGATAAAATACAAAAATCCCAGTTCATATAGGCTAGGCAGATATAGCTAGGATTTCAAAAGTTTACAGAGGACGGTCTATAATGTCAGATAAAAAAAACATGAAACTTTTCGCACTCAATTCTAACCAAGAGATTGCACAGAAAATTGCTCAAGCTGTTGGTGTCCCACTTGGAAAACTATCATCACGTCAATTTTCTGACGGAGAGATCCAAGTTAATATCGAAGAGAGTGTCCGTGGTTACGATGTTTACATCATCCAATCTACAAGTTTCCCTGTTAACAACCACCTAATGGAATTGTTAATCATGGTTGATGCTTGTGTGCGTGCAAGTGCCCACAGTATCAACGTTGTCCTTCCGTATTTTGGCTATGCACGCCAAGATAGAATTGCATCATCTAGAGAACCACTAACAGCTAAACTAGTTGCTAACATGCTAGTTAAAGCTGGTGTAGATCGTGTCCTTACCCTCGACTTACATGCAGTTCAAGTACAAGGTTTCTTTGATATTCCTGTAGATAATCTTTACACTGTTCCTCTCTTTGCTAAACACTACTGTGATAAAGGATTAAGAGGTTCAGATGTTGTTGTCGTTAGCCCTAAAAATTCAGGGGTGAAACGTGCTCGTAGCCTGGCTGAATATCTTGATGCTCCTATCGCCATTATCGACTACCCTCAAGACGATGCAACTCGCAACGAAGGCTATATCATCGGTGATGTTGCAGGTAAAAAAGCCATCTTGATTGATGACATTTTAAATACAGGACGTACCTTCTCTGAAGCTGCCAAAATCGTTGAACGTGAAGGGGCTACAGAAATTTATGCTGTTTCTAGCCACGGCCTCTTCGTTGAAGGTGCTGATGAACTTCTTGACAATACTAAGATTAAAGAAATTCTTGTGACTGATTCAGTAGCCACAAAAGAAAAAACTCCTAAAAACGTATGCTACATCACTGCTAGTGAGTTAATTGGTGATGCTATCGTCCGTATCCACGAAAGAAAACCAGTCAGCCCACTCTTTGGCTATAACAAAAAGAAATAAGGTGATTCTTTGATTTATTTGGACAATGCTGCAACGACTCCCATGTCGGCAGTTGCTATTTCAGCGATGACCAAGGTTATGCAAGAAACCCACGGAAACCCTTCTAGTATTCATGGTCATGGTCGTCAAGCTGGTAAACTCTTGAGAGAAGCTCGTCAGGAACTAGCCCAGTTACTGGGGACAAAACCTCAACATATCTTTTTCACTTCTGGTGGGACTGAAGGCAACAATACTGCCATCATTGGCTACTGCCTTCGTCACCAAGAACGAGGAAAACATATCATCACAACTGCCATTGAGCACCATGCCGTCCTTGAAACAATTGATTACTTGGTTCAACACTTTGGGTTTGAAGCAACTATTATCCAGCCAGAAAATCAAGAAATCACAGCCCAACAAATTCAAAATGCTTTACGTGACGATACGATTTTGGTTTCTACCATGTTTGCTAATAATGAGACAGGAAACCTACTGCCCATTGCTGAAATTGGCCAAATACTCAAGCAACATCCTGCTGCCTATCATGTCGATGCAGTTCAGGCTATCGGTAAAATCCCTATTCACCCAGAAGAATTGGGCATTGATTTTCTCACTGCTTCTGCCCACAAGTTCCAGGGGCCTAAGGGAGTCGGTTTTCTCTACGCATCTAGCATGGACTTTGATTCCTATCTACATGGCGGAGACCAAGAACAGAAAAAACGTGCAGGGACTGAAAATCTAGCTGCCATCGTAGGCATGCTTGCAGCCCTAAAAGAAGATTTAGAAAAGCAAGAAGAACATTTTCAACATGTACAAAATCTAGAAACTGCCTTTCTGGCAGAGCTAGAGGGAGTTCAGTATTACCTGAATAGAGGCGAACACCATCTCCCTTATGTTCTCAATATTGGATTTCCTGGCCAGAAAAACGACCTCTTACTCCTTCGTCTAGATTTGGCTGGAATTTCAATCTCTACTGGCTCAGCCTGTACTGCAGGCATTGTCCAATCCAGCCATGTTCTTGAAGCTATGTACGGAGCAAATTCAGAACGCTTGAAGGAATCCGTTCGTATCAGTTTGTCGCCACAAAATACTGTTGAAGACCTACAAACCCTCGCAAAAACCTTAAAAGAAATTATCGGAGGTTAGCCATATGGCATTTGAAAAAACCATTCAGTTAAAAAATTGTTGTTACGACTACACTCTTAGCCCTTCTGTTAAAAAATTCACCCTTAAGGACAACACCTTTTTTGAAACTAAGGTTGGTAACTATGAATTGACTCGCCTTTTGGAAAAAGTTCCGAACAGCGGTGAGGGATTCCAACTCAAAATCATCATTAACAAGGAACTTACAGGTGCTAAAATCAATATCACTGACAAGTTTGGGCTACGTCTAGTTGATATTTTCAAATCAGAAGACCACCACATTCATCAGGAAAAATTCTACTTCCTCATGGATAGCTTGGTAGAACGTGGTGTCTTTACAAAATCTGAAAGATAGGTCCCATATGTTTAAATTAACCTATAAGGATAGCTATCATGTAGAGCGGACTCTCAAGTATGAAGATTACGATGCTCTCATGCTAGCTTTGTCAGGCTGTGTGACCCTACCAGATACACTTTATGTGACTTCTTTAACCTTTAATGGACAGGAAGTTTACCAAGGACTAGTCGGAGACCTCTACCGTTTTCTATCACATGCAGATTTTTTACATCAAAACTAAGATTTTTCTTAGTTTTTTCTTGTTTTTGTTGATTTTTTCACAATGTTTCTATAAAATAGAAGAATAGAAAGGTTGTGATTTTGTGAAAGATAAACAGTCTGCTATTCCAAAAGCTACAGCGAAAAGACTCTCTCTCTACTATCGAATTTTTAAGAGATTTCATGCAGAAAAGATTGAACGTGCCAACTCTAAACAAATTGCAGAGGCCATTGGGATTGATTCAGCGACCGTACGTCGTGATTTTTCCTATTTTGGTGAACTAGGTCGTCGTGGTTTTGGCTATGATGTCAAAAAACTGATGACATTTTTTGCCGATTTGCTCAATGATAACTCCATTACCAATGTCATGCTGGTAGGTATTGGAAATATGGGCCATGCTCTTCTCCACTACCGCTTCCACGAGCGTAATAAGATGAAAATTATCATGGCCTTTGACCTAGATGACCATCCCGAAGTCGGTACCCAAACTCCTGATGGAATTCCCATTTACGGGATTTCTCAAATCAAGGATAAAATCAAGGATAAAATCAAGGATGCTGATGTGAAGACTGCTATCCTGACAGTTCCCAGCGTCAAGTCACAAGAGGTTGCCAATCTCTTGGTGGATGCTGGCGTGAAAGGAATTCTCAGTTTTTCACCAGTCCATCTGCATTTACCAAAAGATGTGGTCGTTCAGTATGTCGATTTGACAAGTGAACTCCAAACCCTCCTCTACTTCATGCGAAAAGAGGATTAGAAAGCGAAAATCATTTTATGAAAAAACCAGTTATAGGGATTACAGGAAACGAAAAAACTCATCCAGATGATGACATCATGATGAGCTACGCAGCAAAAGGCTTTGTTGAAGGCGTTAAAGAAGCTGGAGGAATTCCCATCATCCTACCGATTGGTGATCAAGAAATGGCCTGCCACTATATCAGTATGATTGACAAGCTCATCTTGACAGGTGGGCAAAATGTCGATCCAAAATTCTATGGTGAACCGAAAACCATTGATAGCGATGACTACCACCTTCAAAGAGATATCTTCGAACTGGCCCTCATCAAGGAAGCTATTAACCAGAAAAAGCCTATTTTTTCTGTCTGCCGTGGGACTCAACTCTTTAACGTTGCCATGGGTGGAACTCTGTATCAAGATATAGAAGACCACTGGCAAGATTGTTCTGCCGAGTACACAACTCAACGCTTGATGACAGAACCAGATACTGTTCTTCGAGAAATCTATGGAGAAATTTCCCATATCAACTCCTTCCACCACCAGAGCATCAAGGATTTAGCACCAAATTTAAAGATTGCGGCTCATGATCCTAAAGATGGTATCATTGAAGCTGTCATAAGTACGGATGATGTCGCCTTTCTCGGTGTCCAATGGCACCCAGAATTTCTTTTTGAAAATCGTCCCAAAGATAAAAACCTCTTTGACTATGTCGTTAATGAACTTTAGATTAAATCTGTCTTTTCACGATAACTAAAGTAACTAGAATGAGAGACAATCAAATGGTCCAAGAGGACAATCCCCATCAGGTCGCAGGCTTCTTTGACAAGTTTAGTGACATGATCATCATTACGACTAGGGGCTACTGCTCCTGAAGGATGATTGTGGACCAAGATGAGTGAAGTCGCCATATGCTTGATAGCATAGTGAAGAATCTCTCGTGGTTCAGCGATACTGCGAGTAGCTGAGCCGATAAAAATGGTCTGTTGATGGATGATTTGATTTTGAGTATTGAGATAGAGCGCCACCAGGTGCTCTTGTTTTTTATGTCCCAACTCCTGCTGCATCTTCTTGGCTAACTTTTGGCTGCTGAGAATACTTTCCATTTCAAGGGTCTCATGCTTGTGAATACGATGACCCAGTTCAATCATAGCTTGCAACTCTATAGCCTTAACTCGCCCGATACCAGACAGACTCTGCAATTCCTGCAGGGTCATTTTTTTCAAATCCGTTAGACTTGAAAGGTTGTTCAAAACTTTCTGGGCAATTTCAAAAACGCTAGCTTGACGTGTTCCTGTCCTAAGTAAAATAGCGAGCAACTCTTGATTACTGAGCGCTTCCACTCCTTCCTTGGCCAGCCTTTCTCTTGGTAATAGTGAATCTTCTTGGAATGAAATACTGTACATAAAAATCCTCCTCACTTTATTATTCGTGAGAAGGATGAAAAATTAGATTTTTTTCTCAATTGGGGCTACACTAGCTAAAAGTTTTTTCAAACCTACTTCTGGGAAATTGATTTTCAATTCCTGCGTAGCACCGCTACCTGAAACTTCGAGAACGGTTCCCTCTCCCCATTTCTTGTGGAGAGCAATGTCACCAATAGACCAATTTGCTTCACTAGACGCTGATTTTGCACCAGCTGAAAATTGACTAAACGGAAGGCCACTTGACTGGATAGTTTTTGGAGCCGCACTGCGTTTACGGTCTTGGAGGGCCTGCGCCAAACTCATACCTTGACCGAAGGCAAGACCACCACTACTATATGATGCTTTAAAGCTTGTATTTGCTGGACGAGCCAGACCTTGATACTCAAGCAAGTCTGAACTAATTTCGTTAATAAATCGAGTCGGACGGTTGTAGTTGGTACGACCGAAAAGCAGGCGCGAGTTGGCATTGGTCAGATAGAGAATTTTCTCTGCACGCGTAATTCCTACATAGGCCAGACGGCGTTCTTCTTCCAATTCATCTTGATCTTCAGCCGCACGGCTAAGAGGGAAGACATTTTCTTCCATCCCAATCAAAAAGACAACTGGAAACTCGAGACCTTTGGCAGCGTGTAGGGTCATAAGGGTCACTTCTGATGTCTCCTGACTACCTGAATCTGTGTCCGCAATCAAGGCTAAATCATTTAAGAAACGACTCAGTTTGTCCAGACCAGTTTCCTCTTCTGACACATCAAAGATGTCATCAAAGTTTTTCGTCACAGAGAGGAACTCTTCAATATTTTCAACCCTAGCCTTGCTTTCTAAAGTCGCTTGAGCATTTAAAATATCGACGTAACCTGTTTTTTCTAGAATAGCCTCAACCAACTCAGTAATGCTTAACTGGTCCAGTTGCTCCCGCAAATCCAGAATCATATTGGCAAAATCCCAGATAGACTGAGCTGCTTTACCCTTGATACCAGATAACATGATATTAGCTGAAGCATCTAACATAGACATATTTTGCATATTCGCAAAGTCACGAATTTTCTCAACCGTTCCTGAGCCAATTCCACGTTTAGGCTCGTTGATAATACGCTCAAAACTGATATTGTCACTCAAATTAGCAATGAGGTTGAGGTAAGCGATAATATCACGAATTTCCTTACGGCTGTAGAACTTGGTTCCACCAACCATTGTATAAGGAATGTTTGACTTGAGCAGGGCTTCTTCAATGGTACGAGACTGCGCATTTGTACGATAGAGAACTGCAAAATCCTTGTGAAGGAAGTTTTGGTTGCGACCCAGTTCATCGATGGTTTTGGCTACAAATACAGCCTCATCTAGTTCATCATTGGCACGATAGTAAACGATTTGCTCCCCATCAGCATTTTGAGTCCAGAGATTCTTAGGACGGCGGTTTTTATTATTTTTAATGACCTCGTTGGCCGCTTGGAGAATGGTTTTAGTTGAACGGTAATTCTCCTCCAACAAAACAACCTTGGCTTGGGGATAATCCTTTTCAAAGTCCAAAATATTCTGCATATCAGCACCACGCCAGCCGTAGATAGACTGGTCCGCATCCCCAACCACACAGATATTTTTAAAACGGGAAGCCAAGAGTTTGACCAATTGATACTGGGCATGGTTGGTATCTTGGTACTCATCAACGTGGATGTATTGGAATTTCTGTTGATAGTAAGTCAAAACATCAGGATTTTGATCAAAGAGACGCAAGGTCAGCATAATCAAATCATCAAAGTCAACTGACTCTGACTGACGAAGCTCTTTTTGATAAGCCATGTAACACTGGGCCACGATTTGCGTATACATATCGCCAGCTTGGGCAGCATAAGCCACATCATCAATCAAATCATTCTTAGCATTTGAAATAGTCCCTAAAATAGTTCGTTCATTCCATTTTTTAGGATCCAAGTTCAACTGTTTGAGAATGCGTTTCATGAGCGTTCGCTGTTCACCAGGATCGACAATTGTAAAATTACGGTTGTAGCCAATATGGTCCGCATCGCGACGCAGAATACGCACACACATGGAGTGGAAGGTCGCAATCAGACAGTCCTGAGTGGCTGGATTAAGCTTATAAGCACGCTCTTTCATCTCACGCGCAGCCTTATTAGTAAAGGTAATGGCCAAGATATTCCAAGGATTGACCAGCTTCTCATCAATCAAATAAGCGATACGGTGGGTCAAAACTCGGGTCTTCCCAGAACCAGCCCCTGCCATGATCAACAAGGGACCTTCTGTCGTTTGCACCGCCTCAGCCTGACGGTCATTCATTCCATTTAATAATGCGTTCATCTTCTCTTCCTTACTCTTGAAGTCAATATTTCTATTATATCAGAATTCAGGTAAAATATCTTTACCTAGACTGGTTACGTGTAGAAAGCAACTTCTTATATCTAGATAAAAAATGAGCTTGGATATTATTTCCAAACTCATTTAAAGTCAATTGCATTATACTAGAACAAGCCTAGGACAGTTCCGTCACTTTCAACATCCATATTAAGAGCAGCAGGTCGTTTTGGAAGTCCTGGCATGGTCATGACATCACCAGTTAAGGCAACGATAAAGCCTGCACCTAATTTTGGTACCAATTCACGAATGGTAATTTCAAAGTTTTCAGGTGCTCCAAGTGCATTCGGATTGTCTGAGAAGCTATACTGGGTCTTAGCCATACAGATTGGCAATTTGTCCCAACCGTTTTGAACGATTTGAGCAATTTGTGTTTGGGCCTTCTTCTCAAAGTTTACTTTGCTACCACGGTAGATTTCAGTAACAATCTTTTCAATCTTTTCTTGGACAGAAAGGTCATTATCATACAAACGTTTGTAGTTAGCTGGGTTTTCAGCGATAGTCTTGACAACCGTTTCAGCAAGAGTTACTCCACCTTCTGCACCATCAGCCCAGACACTTGCCAACTCAACTGGTACATCGATTGAGGCACAAAGTTCTTTCAATGCTGCAATTTCAGCTTCTGTATCAGATACAAATTCGTTGATAGCAACAACTGCTGGAATACCGAACTTACGAATATTTTCAACGTGGCGTTTCAAGTTGGCAAAACCTGCACGAACTGCTTCTACATTTTCTTCAGTCAGAGCGTCTTTAGCCACACCACCATTCATCTTAAGGGCACGAAGGGTTGCGACAATAACTACTGCATCTGGAGATGTAGGCAAGTTTGGTGTCTTAATATCGAGGAATTTCTCAGCTCCAAGGTCCGCACCAAAACCAGCTTCAGTAACTGTGTAATCAGCCAAGTGAAGAGCTGTGCTTGTTGCCAAGACAGAGTTACATCCGTGAGCGATATTGGCAAATGGACCACCGTGTACAAAGGCAGGCGTTCCATAAATTGTCTGAACCAGGTTCGGTTTAATCGCATCCTTCAAAATCAATGCTAAGGCACCCTCGACCCGCAAATCACCTACAGAAACAGGGGTACGATCATAGCGATAACCGATAACAATATTAGCCAAACGGCGTTTCAAATCTTCAATATCAGTCGCCAAGCAAAGAATGGCCATGATTTCAGAAGCGACGGTAATGTCAAAGCCATCCTCACGAGGAATACCGTTTAGAGGACCACCAAGTCCAACGGTCACATGACGAAGGGCACGGTCGTTCAAGTCCACCACACGTTTCCAGAGGATACGACGTTGGTCAATTCCCAACTCATTCCCTTGGTGTAAGTGGTTGTCAATCAAGGCAGAAAGAGCATTGTTGGCAGTTGTAATGGCATGCATGTCTCCAGTGAAGTGGAGATTGATGTCTTCCATTGGCAGGACTTGGGCGTAACCACCACCAGCAGCACCACCTTTAATCCCCATTACTGGACCAAGAGATGGTTCGCGGATAGCAATCATTGTTTTCTTGCCAATCTTATTCAAGGCATCCGCAAGACCAATGGTAATGGTTGATTTTCCTTCACCTGCAGGTGTTGGGTTAATGGCAGTAACCAGAATCAATTTCCCAACTGGATTGCTCTCAACTGCACGAATTTTATCAAAGCTGAGCTTAGCCTTGTACTTTCCATACAACTCCAAATCGTCGTAAGAAATACCAAGTTTCTCTACAACATCAACGATTGGCTTCAACTCAATACTCTGTGCGATTTCAATATCTGTTTTCATTCAAAACTCCTCTAACCTCTTATATGATAATTCATTATAACACAAAAAACAGATTTTTAATAGAAAGGAACTCTGGTAACGTTCGTAAAATTTGCGTTTTTAAAGGATTTTATCCTTCTTTCTTAATTTTTATATGGCTTTATAGTTTGAAACTATACTCTTTCCTTTTACCAAAATTTTATCGCTTTCATTTTACTTACCGTTTATTTTTGTGTACAATAGTGCTATGAAAATTTTAGTTACATCGGGCGGTACCAGTGAAGCCATCGATAGCGTCCGCTCTATCACTAACCATTCTACAGGTCACTTGGGGAAAATCATCACAGAAACCTTGCTTGCTGCAGGACATGAAGTTTGTTTGATAACAACAAAACGAGCCGTGAAGCCAGAAGCCCATCCCAACCTAAGTATTCGAGAAATTAACAATACAAACGACCTTCTTCTTGAAATGCAAGAACGTGTTAAGGACTATCAGGTCTTGATTCACTCAATGGCTGTCTCTGACTACACTCCCATTTATATGACAGGGCTTGAGGAGGTCCAAGCTAGCTCCAATCTAGAAGAATTTTTAAGCAAGCAGAATCATCAAGCTAAGATTTCTTCAACTGACGAGGTTCAGGTTTTGTTCCTAAAAAAGACACCCAAAATCATCTCTCTAGTCAAGGAGTGGAATCCTGCTATTCATCTGATTGGTTTCAAACTGCTGGTTGATGTCTCTGAGGATTATCTCATCGAGATTGCCCGAAAAAGTCTCATCAAAAATCAAGCTGACTTAATCATTGCGAATGACCTGACTCAAATCTCAGCAAACCAGCATCGTGCAATCTTTGTTGAAAAAGAACAGCTTCAAACAGCCCAGACTAAAGAAGAAATTGCAGAACTCCTCCTTGAAAAAATTCAAGCCTATCATTCGTAGAAAGGAAAGCTATGGCAAACATTCTCTTGGCTGTAACGGGGTCAATTGCCTCTTACAAGTCGGCAGATTTAGTCAGTTCTCTAAAAAAACAAGGACATCAAGTTACTGTTTTAATGACCCATGCTGCTACAGAGTTTATTCAACCTTTGACACTGCAGGTACTCTCACAGAATCCTGTCCACTTAGATGTCATGAAGGAACCCCATCCTGCTCAAGTCAATCATATCGAACTTGGAAAAAAAGCAGATTTATTTATCCTGGCCCCTGCAACAGCTAACACTATTGCAAAACTAGCCCACGGCTTTGCTGACAACATGGTAACTTGTATGGCTCTAGCCTTGCCAAGTCATATTCCCAAACTCATCGCACCAGCTATGAATACAAAAATGTATGACCATCCAGCAACTCAGGCTAATCTGAAAACATTAGAAACCTACGGCTATCAGCTGATTGCTCCAAAGGAATCCCTACTAGCTTGTGGAGACCACGGACGAGGAGCTTTAGCTGACCTCACAATTATTTTAGAAAGAATAAAGGAAACTCTCGATGAAAAAACGCTCTAATATTGCACCCATTGCTATCTTTTTTGCAACCATGCTCGTGATACACTTTCTGAGCTCGCTTGTCTTTAACCTTTTTCCATTTCCAATCAAACCGACCATCGTTCATATTCCTGTCATTATTGCCAGCATTATTTACGGTCCACGCGTTGGGGTTACACTTGGATTTTTGATGGGGCTACTTAGCTTAACTGTTAACACAATTACAATTCTACCGACAAGCTACCTCTTCTCCCCATTTGTACCAAATGGTAACATCTACTCAGCTATCATTGCCATCGTCCCACGTATTTTGATTGGTTTAACTCCTTATCTGGTCTATAAACTGATGAAAAATAAAACTGGTCTGATTTTAGCTGGTGCCCTTGGTTCACTTACCAACACAGTCTTTGTACTTGGTGGAATTTTTTACCTTTTTGGAAATGTTTTTGATGGTAATATCCAAAAACTCCTAGCAACTGTTATCTCAACAAATTCGATTGCCGAATTAGTTATTTCCGCAGTTCTAACCTTAGCCATTGTTCCAAGACTACAAACTTTGAAGAAATAAAAACAATCTCCGCTTTCATGCTTGAAGGTGGAGATTTTGTTTGAAGTAGTTTCTTTTTAGTGAAATCTTTACCAATATTTATACTCAATGAAAATCAAAGTGCAAACTAGGAGGCAAGCTGCAGGTTGCTCAAAACACGTTTTTGAGGTTGTGGATATAACTGACGAAGTCAGCTCAAAATACTGTTTTGAGGTTCAAATGGAAGCTGACGTGGTTTGAAGAGATTTTCGAAGAGTATTAACTTAAAAATGACCTATAAACCCAAGTAAATCCTTGCTTTATTGTCTTGTTTATTATACTATACTAGTGTATATACAGTTAAAAAGGAGATTCTTATGAACACACGGAAAAAGACACAATTTATGACAATGACTGCCCTCTTAACGGCTATTGCAATTTTGATTCCAATTGTTATGCCTTTCAAGATCGTCATTCCACCTGCTTCCTATACTTTAGGAAGCCACATCGCTATTTTTATTGCCATGTTCTTGTCGCCCTTGATGGCTGTTTTTGTCATCCTAGCCTCTAGTTTTGGATTTTTGATGGCTGGCTATCCTATGGTTATCGTATTTCGAGCTTTTTCCCATATCTTTTTTGGGACTCTAGGAGCTCTTTACCTACAAAAATTCCCCGAAACACTAGATAAACAAAAATCTTCCTGGATTTTCAACTTTGTGTTAGCGCTTGTCCATGCCCTTGCTGAAGTATTAGCTTGTATCATTTTTTATGCAACTTCCGGTACCAATGTAGAAAATATGTTTTATGTTCTATTTGTGCTAGTTGGATTTGGCACAATTATCCATAGTATGGTAGACTATACATTAGCACTAGCTGTCTATAAAGTGCTTCGAAAACGCCGTTAAAAGGAAAAGCTATGACAAAAGATCGCAAACAAGCTCTGCTCCAACTCTTGAAAGAAGCTCCTAAAGCCCTTAATGGCCAAAGTTTGGCGGAACATTTTCATGTCACACGTCAGGTCATTGTACAGGACATTGCAATTTTGAGAGCCGATGGCGCTCCTATCCTATCCACTAATCGTGGCTACGTCTATAAGCAAGTTGATGTAAATCCATACGTCCACAAACTTTTCAAAGTGAAACATGAAGTTGAAGAAATCGGTCAAGAACTCCTTGCTATCGTTGATAATGGTGGGCGTGTTCAAAACACCTTGATTGACCATCCCGTTTATGGAGAAATCGAAACCTTGCTGAAACTGTCTTGTCGCAGAGATGTGCAACATTTTCTAGAACAAGTTGAGCATTCTGATTTTAAACCTTTATCTGAATTGACAGATGGTGTCCATTACCACCTAGTCGAAGCCGAAACACAACAAGACCTCCACTATATCGAGGAGGCCTTGGATCAGCTTGGTTATTTAGTAAAGGATTAGAAAATTTTCTTTTCCCAATCGTCTTCTGTACGGCGAGGGTAGAAAAATTCAGATTTGTCAGGAGCTTCCATCATCTCCATCAAGGGTAACATATCATAGGCCAGATCCAAGTTTGGAATCTGGTCTTTTTGAATCCAAGAAACTTCTCCTTCATCTGAAGAGCGAAGGGTACCAGAGAACTCAGTTGCCTTGTAACAAACGACAATATAGCGCCCACCTGTATCTAGTGGCCAATTTTTAATGCCGACAAGTTGAGGATTTTGGATAGTCAACCCTGTTTCTTCATAGATTTCACGAATGACAGACTCTGCTAAAGATTCGCCATTTTCTACATGGCCTCCTGGAAAGGCATAACCTGACCAGCGATTGGTTTCAGGAGCGCGGTACTGCATAACCACTCGCTGAGTTTCGGGGTCTTCAATCAGACAAATGTTTGTTAAAATCGTTAATTGTGCTCGAGACATAAATTTACTCGCTTTCTAATTTATTAAATTTTCAGACTTGGTACAGAGATTCTAGCTTCTACTTTTTAAAATTATTTAGAATAGAATACCATCCGTTTTTCCTTTATGGGCTTTCCAAGTTCAAGTATCTTTTCTTGTCCATCAAAAGTAAAACCCATTTTTTGATAGAAAGCAATGGCTCGTTTATTATCTTTCAATACCCATAAGAAAATTTCAGAAAAATGATCAAGATCAATCAAAGCTACTTTCATTAACTTTTGTGCGATACCTTTTCCATAATAGTCTTTTAAAACATATAAAGCAATAATTTCACCAGCTTGAATAGTCTCATCACGAAAGTTGCCATAACTGATAAAGCCAACTACCTTCATACCATCCATCGCAATCAATGTATTTTCTGGATATTTTTGACTAAAGAATCGACACCTTTCCAATGTCATTGTCTCCTGAAATTCTGCAGGCAAAAGGTCGTCATAAGCCTCTCTCCACGCTTTCCAGTGAACGAGAGATTTACTTTCTATCTCTTCAGGAGTTTCCATTGATTTGATAACAACCGTCATTTATTTTCTTCTCCTTAATCCAACAGTCTGACTTCCTTTGCTACTTTTTGTAGAAATTTTTCTCTTGTTGAACTTGTATTCACTTCACGTCCTAACTCTCCTAAGATTGAAACCCTCTTTGTTTTGATACCGCAATGATTCAGGACAGCATTCTTTAATACTGATATTCCATAACTGTCTGGAATATTAATCGGACCTGAAAATACTTTGTACCACCAAGTTGGTGCCATGGAGGTTGCATAAATACTAGCTGTTTTTCCTTTTAGTAACTTTTTAAACTGATTACCTCTCAAGTAGTTCAAAATAAAGCTTCCTCGATTATTTGCTGAGTATGCAATGCCTGGCGTAAAAACACGATCAATCCACCCCTTCAATAGACTAGGCATACTACTCCACCAAATTGGATAAACAAAAATGAAATGATCTGCCCACTGAATTAATTCCTGAGATCGTAGAATAAACGGATCGTCCTCCATCCTTTGTCGATAACCATAACGTAAAACAGGATCAAACTCTTCCTCATTAAGATTAATCATTTCAAGTTCATGTCTCTTTGAGTCTATATTTTCTACAATCGTTTGAAAAATTGCTTGGCAGTAACTTTCTTTATCAGGATGTCCATTAATAACTAAAATATTCATAAAATTCCCCTAATCCAAGGCCTTGACTTCCAGCATCATATCGCGAATCTGTGCAGCCAGTTCAAAGTCAAGCACTTCGACAGCTTCTTGCATTTGTTTTTCTAGTTTCTTGACAAGTTCTTTGCGTTCTTGTTTGTTGAGGCTATTGATATCGACTTCCTTGTCTTCTTCCTTAGCAACTGCCTTGGTCACAGCAATCAGGTCACGGATTTCTTTTTTGATTGTCTGAGGCACGATACCATGCTCATCATTATAAGCCATCTGGATTTTCCGACGGCGGGCCGTTTCATCCATAGCACGTTGCATAGACTGAGTCACAGTGTCCGCATACATGATAACATGCCCTTCGCTGTTACGAGCAGCACGTCCAATAGTCTGGATGAGTCCACGTTCGTTACGAAGGAAACCTTCCTTGTCAGCATCAAGAATGGCTACGAGACTCACTTCAGGTACATCAATCCCTTCACGGAGCAGGTTGATTCCGACCAAGACATCAAAGACACCCAAGCGCAGGTCACGGATAATCTCTGTCCGTTCCAAGGTCTTAATATCCGAGTGCATGTACTTGACCTTGATGCCCATTTCCTTGAAGTAGTCGGTCAAGTCCTCTGCCATTTTCTTGGTCAAGGTGGTGATAAAGGTTCGCTCGTTCTTCTCAACACGGGCATTGATTTCACCTAAGAGGTCATCAATCTGTCCCATAGTCGGACGGACTTCCACCTCAGGATCCAAAAGTCCTGTCGGACGAATGATTTGCTCAATTACTGTCTCAGTCTGTTCATTTTCATAGTCTCCCGGTGTCGCTGAAACGTAAACAATCTGATGAATGTGACTCTCAAACTCCTCCCGACGAAGAGGACGATTGTCCAGAGCAGACGGCAAACGGAAACCGTAATTTACTAACATTTCCTTACGAGAGCGGTCACCATTATACATACCCTTGATCTGCCCCATGGTCATGTGGCTCTCGTCAATCATGATTAAGAAATCATCTGGGAAGAAATCGAGAAGCGTATAAGGAGGCTCTCCTTCGCTCCGTCCATCCATGTGACGTGAATAGTTCTCAACCCCATTGGTATAGCCCATCTCACGCAACATTTCGATATCATACTCTGTCCGCTGTTTCAAACGTTGGGCTTCAAGCAGTTTGCCTTCCTTCTCAAAGACAGCTAGTTGCTCTTCTAATTCTGCTTGAATCTTTGCAATGGCAACTTCCATATGGTCGTCATTGGTCACAAAGTGAGTAGCTGGGAAAATCGCCAAATGATCCACTTCTCCCAATACCTGACCAGTCAGAGCCTCAACCTCACGAATACGGTCAATTTCGTCTCCAAAAAATTCTACTCGAAAGGCGTGTTCATCACGGGAAGCTGGGAAAATCTCCACCACATCCCCACGAACGCGAAATCTTCCGCGTTGAAAATCAATATCATTTCGCTCAAACTGAATATCGACCAAGTCATTTAAGAGTTTATCACGAGAAATTTCAAGACCTGGACGAAGACTAACGACACTATCAGCGTATTCCTTGGGCGAACCCAGACCATAGATACAAGAGACTGAGGCCACGACAATAACATCATTGCGCTCCAAAAGGGCTGAAGTCGCTGAGTGGCGAAGCTTGTCAATCTCGTCATTGACAGAACTATCCTTCTCAATATAGGTATCACTAGAAGGGACATAGGCTTCTGGCTGGTAATAATCATAGTAAGACACAAAGTACTCAACGGCATTTTCAGGAAAAAACTCCTTAAACTCCCCATAGAGCTGTCCTGCCAAAGTCTTATTGTGGGCGATGACCAGAGTTGGTTTATTGACTTTGGAAATGACTTGACTCATGGTATAGGTCTTCCCTGTTCCGGTCGCCCCCATCAGAATCTGAGCTTTTTCTCCCCCCTCGATATTATCAACCAACTGCTCGATAGCTTGGGGTTGATCTCCTGATGGTTGATATTTTGATACTAGTTTAAATTGATTATCTGTAATACGGTTGATCATAAGAATCCTCTCTTGATATGCTATTCCTATTTTAGCATACTTGTAGCATTTTCACGAAGAAAAGGACGGACCGAAGTCACATCCTTTCATTTTCTTTCTATAATTTATAGCCAAGATAGACAATCAAAAGTAACAAGACTAGACTTGTCATGATAGAACCTTCTATGCCAAAAGAACCACCTGATAGCCAGACTTGATCGCCTTGTGGTAAAAAGGTCATCAAAGACGTTCCTGACGGCTGACCGCTAACTAAAATCCCAAAAAGATTTCCCTGAGCAAAATTCCAAGCCCCATGAATACCTGCAACACCCCAAACTGTATCGGTTTTGAGAAGGTAAAGTGACATGGCAACTCCGAATAAAAAGAGATTTACTAGAGATAGTAGTGTTAGACCAGAATTGCCTATATGAAGCAGGGTAAAGAACAGGCTAGATATAAGAACAGCAAGTTTTAAATTGGTTCGTGAAGCCAACTGAGGAAGGAGCCAAGCACGGGACACCACTTCTTCTGCTGTCCCCTGTAAAATCCAAAATGGGATAGTAAAGACAACAAAGATAAGCGAATAAGGATTCAAATGAATGGACTCAAAACGATATTGCCCCAAGACCACCAAACCTAACAAGGTCAGAAGAAAAAGTGCCAGGCCTAGACCAAATCCTTTAAAAAGATTGCTGAGGAAATTTTCTTTATAAAATCCTAAAGTTCGAATAGATCTTTTCTCAACTTTTCTAGTCCATCTGAACACAGTGTTAAGAATAAAACCAAAGGCCAGTAAATCTAAAATTAAATGAAAGTCACTTGTTTTATCCATCAAGCTCTGCTGCAAGGTCTGCAAATAGGTTGCAAGATTTTGACCAGTCTCTCCAAAATTTCTAGCAAGTCCGATAAGAGCTAACAAACTAATACCATATAAAGTAAAAGCCACAAACTCTCCTATAAAGACAAAAACAAAGGCTAACAAGGGGCTTGTGTAAATGTTTAAACTCATTTTAGAAGTTTCAAAGTCTTTTAAGATTCTTTTGTTCTTCATATCCCTGTCCTCTTTTCTTCTACATATACTAATATTATAGCACTTTTTAATAGCAATTCAAGAAAGAAAAAACAATGTTATATTTTCTGACACAGAAATATAAAAATTTGCCTTTTTTTACTTTTTCTGATATAATGGGAAAATATTCGGAAAAGGAGACTAAAAATGAAGAAAAAATTTCTAGCATTTTTGCTAATTTTATTCCCAATTTTCTCATTAGGTATTGCGAAAGCTGAGACGATTAAGATTGTTTCTGATACCGCCTATGCACCTTTTGAGTTTAAAGATTCAGATCAAACTTATAAAGGAATTGATGTTGACATTATCAACAAAGTCGCTGAGATTAAAGGATGGAACATTCAGATGTCCTATCCTGGATTTGATGCAGCGGTCAATGCGGTTCAAGCTGGTCAAGCTGACGCAATCATGGCAGGAATGACAAAAACTACAGAACGTGAAAAAGTTTTCACCATGTCTGATACTTACTATGATACAAAAGTTGTCATTGCAACTACAAAGGCACACAAGATTAGTCAGTACGACCAATTAAAAGGTAAAACTGTTGGTGTTAAAAACGGAACAGCCGCTCAACGTTTCCTTGAAAGTATTAAGGACAAATACGGCTTTAGCATTAAAACATTTGATACTGGTGATTTGATGAACAACAGCTTGGCTGCTGGTGCTATCGATGCTATGATGGATGACAAACCTGTTATCGAGTATGCAATTAACCAAGGTCAAGACCTCCATATTGAAATGGATGGTGAAGCTGTAGGAAGTTTTGCTTTCGGTGTTAAAAAAGGAAGCAAATACGAGCACCTGGTTACTGAATTTAACCAAGCCTTGGCTGAAATGAAAAAAGATGGTAGTCTTGATAAAATCATCAAGAAATGGACTGCATCATCTTCTTCAGCAGTACCAACCACAACGACTGCAGCTGGTCTAAAAGCAACTCCTGTTAAAGCTAAATACATCATTGCCAGTGATTCTTCTTTTGCACCTTTTGTGTTCCAAAACTCAAGTAACCAATTTACTGGTATTGATATGGACTTGATTAAGGCAATCGCTAAAGATCAAGGTTTTGAAATTGAAATCACCAACCCTGGTTTCGATGCCGCTATCAGTGCTGTTCAAGCTGGACAAGCTGATGGTATCATTGCTGGTATGTCTGTCACAGATGCTCGTAAGGCAACTTTTGACTTCTCAGAATCATACTACACTGCTAATACAATCCTTGGTGTCAAAGAATCAAGCACCATTGCTTCTTATGAAGATTTAAAAGGAAAGACAGTTGGTGTTAAAAACGGAACTGCCTCTCAAACCTTCCTAACAGAAAATCAAAGCAAATACGGTTACAAAATCAAAACTTTTGCTGATGGTTCTTCAATGTATGACAGTTTAAACACTGGTGCCATTGATGCCGTTATGGATGATGAACCTGTTCTCAAATATTCTATCAGCCAAGGACAAAAATTGAAAACACCAATCGCTGGAACTCCAATCGGTGAAACAGCCTTTGCCGTTAAAAAAGGAGCAAATCCAGAATTGATTGAAATGTTCAACAACGGACTTGCAAACCTTAAAGCAAACGGAGAATTCCAAAAGATTCTTGATAAATACCTAGCTAGCGAATCTTCATCTGCTTCAACAAGCACTGTTGATGAAACAACTATCTGGGGCTTGCTTCAAAACAACTACAAACAACTCCTTAGTGGTCTTGGTATCACTCTTGCTCTAGCTCTTATCTCATTTGCTATTGCCATTGTCATCGGGATTATCTTCGGTATGTTTAGCGTTAGCCCCTACAAATCTCTTCGCGTCATCTCTGAGATTTTCGTAGACGTTATCCGTGGTATCCCATTGATGATTCTTGCAGCCTTCATCTTCTGGGGAATTCCAAACTTCATTGAGTCTATCACAGGCCAACAAAGCCCAATTAACGACTTTGTAGCTGGTACTATTGCCCTATCGCTCAATGCAGCCGCTTATATCGCTGAGATTGTTCGTGGTGGTATTCAAGCCGTTCCAATTGGACAAATGGAAGCCAGCCGCAGCTTGGGTATCTCTTATGGAAAAACCATGCGTAAGATTATCTTGCCACAAGCAACTAAATTGATGTTGCCAAACTTTGTCAACCAATTCGTTATCGCTCTTAAAGATACAACTATCGTATCTGCTATCGGTTTGGTGGAACTCTTCCAAACTGGTAAGATTATCATAGCCCGTAACTACCAAAGTTTTAAGATGTATGCAATCCTTGCTATCTTCTATCTTGTAATTATCACACTTTTGACTAAACTAGCGAAACGCTTAGAAAAGAGGATTCGTTAATGGCAAAATTAAAAATTGATGTAAATGATTTACACAAAAGCTACGGAAAAAATGAAGTTTTAAAAGGAATTACGACTAAGTTCTATGAAGGAGATGTTGTTTGTATCATCGGTCCTTCGGGTTCTGGTAAGTCAACTTTCCTCCGTAGCCTTAATCTTCTAGAAGAAGTTACTAGCGGTCACATCACTGTGAACGGTTATGACTTAACTGAAAAAACAACCAACGTCGATCACGTCCGTGAAAATATCGGAATGGTTTTCCAACACTTCAACCTCTTCCCACACATGTCTGTATTGGACAACATTACTTTTGCTCCAATTGAGCACAAGTTGATGACTAAGGAAGAAGCTGAGAAATTGGGAATGGAGTTGCTTGACAAGGTTGGACTAGCAGATAAAGCTAATGCTAACCCAGATAGCCTATCCGGTGGTCAAAAACAACGTGTGGCTATCGCTCGTGGACTAGCAATGAATCCAGACATCATGCTCTTTGATGAACCAACTTCTGCACTTGACCCTGAGATGGTCGGAGACGTACTAAACGTTATGAAGGAGTTGGCTGAGCAAGGTATGACCATGATTATCGTCACCCATGAGATGGGATTTGCTCGTCAGGTTGCCAACCGCGTTATCTTTACTGCAGATGGCGAGTTCCTAGAAGACGGAACACCTGATCAAATCTTTGACAACCCTCAACACCCTCGTCTGAAAGATTTCTTGGACAAGGTCTTAAACGTCTAAAGTCAAACTGTAAGGATTTCCTTGCAGTTTTTTTCTATCTCGTATTGGATTTTTTGATTTTTCGGAAAATTATGTTAGAATTAAGTTTATGAAATGAGGTTTCCTCATACCTAGCAAGACTAGGAATAAAAATAGAAATTAGGTAGCTAGATGTCATCTAAGGTTATTGTTACAATTTTCGGTGCGAGTGGAGACCTGGCTAAACGCAAGCTCTACCCTTCCCTTTTTAGACTATATAAATCCGGCAATCTTTCCGAGCACTTTGCTGTCATTGGAACTGCCCGTCGTCCTTGGAGCAAGGAATATTTTGAATCTGTTGTAGTCGAATCGATCCTTGATTTGGCAGATAGTACCGAACAGGCTCAAGAATTCGCTAGTCACTTCTACTATCAAAGTCACGATGTCAATGATACGGAGCACTATATTGCTTTGCGCCAATTGCAGGCTGAACTAAATGACAAGTACCAAGCTGAACACAACAAGTTCTTCTTCTTGTCTATGGCACCTCAGTTCTTTGGAACCATTGCAAAGCACCTCAAGTCTGAAAATATCGTAGACGGTAAAGGTTTTGAGCGCCTAATCGTTGAAAAACCATTTGGTACAGATTACGCAACTGCAAGCAAGTTGAATGACGAACTCCTAGCAACATTTGACGAAGAACAAATTTTCCGTATTGACCATTATCTTGGTAAGGAAATGATCCAAAGCATCTTTGCAGTTCGCTTTGCCAACCTGATTTTCGAAAACGTTTGGAACAAGGACTTTATCGACAATGTTCAAATTACCTTTGCGGAGCGCTTGGGTGTAGAAGAGCGTGGTGGCTACTATGATGAATCTGGTGCCCTTCGTGATATGGTTCAAAACCATACACTCCAACTTCTTTCTCTCCTTGCTATGGACAAGCCAGCAAGCTTCACAAAAGACGAGATTCGTGCTGAAAAGATTAAGGTCTTTAAAAACCTCTATCATCCAACTGATGAAGAACTTAAAGAACACTTTATCCGTGGTCAATACCGCTCTGGTAAGATTGATGGCATGAAATATATCTCTTATCGTAGCGAGCCAAATGTAAATCCAGAATCAACAACAGAAACCTTTGCATCTGGTGCCTTCTTTGTAAACAGCGATCGCTTCCGTGGTGTTCCTTTCTTCTTCCGTACTGGTAAACGTCTGACTGAAAAAGGAACTCATGTCAATATCGTCTTTAAACAAATGGACTCTATCTTTGGTGAGCCACTTGCTCCAAATATTTTGACCATCTATATCCAACCAACAGAAGGCTTCTCGCTTAGCCTAAATGGGAAGCAAGTAGGAGAAGAATTCAACTTGGCTCCTAACTCACTTGATTACCGTACAGATGCGACTGCAACTGGTGCTTCTCCGGAACCATACGAGAAATTGATTTATGATGTCCTAAATAACAACTCAACTAACTTTAGTCACTGGGATGAAGTTGGTGCGTCATGGAAATTGATTGACCGTATCGAAGAGCTCTGGGCTGAAAATGGTGCCCCACTTCATGACTATAAAGCTGGAAGTATGGGACCTCAAGCCAGCTTTGACTTACTTGAAAAATTCGGTGCCAAATGGACTTGGCAACCAGATATTGCCTATCGTCAAGATGGTCGTTTAGAATAAAAAAATTTCCTGCAAGTTTATACCTTGCAGGATTTTTGTTTCTGATTAGATTAAGCCTTCCAAGAGACCCTTCATAAAGTTTTCTGAGTTAAACTCTCCAATATCATCGATTTTTTCACCAAAACCAATCAATTTTACAGGAATATTGAGTTCTTCACGGATGGCTAGAACCACACCACCTCGAGCAGTTCCATCAATCTTAGTCAAGACAATTCCAGTTAATGGTGTGATTTTCGAAAATTCTTTGGCCTGTACCAGGGCATTTTGACCTGTTGATGCATCAAGTGCCAAGAAGGTTTCATGCGGCGCTTCTGGCACAACACGTTTGATGATACGACCAATCTTTTCCAACTCAGCCATGAGGTTATCCTTATTTTGTAGACGACCAGCGGTGTCAATCATAAGAATATCGATACCTTCAGCTACAGCACGTTCCATTCCATCAAAGACTACACTGGCTGGGTCAGCTTTTTCAGGTCCAGTTACAACTGGAACGTCAACACGACGACCCCATTCAGCTAGCTGTGCAACTGCACCTGCACGGAAGGTATCTGCCGCAACTAGCATAACTTTTTTACCTGCTTGTTTGTAGCGGTGGGCTAGTTTCCCGATAGAAGTTGTTTTCCCGACACCATTAACACCGACAAAGAGCATGACTGTCAAGCCATCTTGGAAGTGGATACTTTCATCATAGTTGCCATCCTTTTCATAAAGCTCAACCAATTTCTCAATGATAACACGGCGAAGTGCGTCAGGTTTCTTGGCGTTTTCAAGCTTGGCTTCGTAGCGTAACTCCTCTGTTAAGTTAGAAGCGACTTGGACACCAACGTCACTCATGATCAGCAGTTCTTCCAGTTCCTCGAAAAATTCTTCGTCAACAGAACGGAAATTAGCAAAGAAGGCATTCAAGCGAGCTCCGAAACCTGTACGAGTTTTCTTAAGACTGCGGTCATATTTTTCCTGAACAGTTTCTTCTGCTTGAGGCCTTTCTGGTTCAAGAACTTCAGAATTATTTTCTTCTACAGTCTCTAGGAGCTCAGTATTCTCTTCTTCTGGGACTTCTTCTGAGTTTGGCAATTCTTCGACTTCTTCTTGAGAAACTTCTACAACTGATCCCGAATCAATACTTTCTTCAACTGTGTCTTGGATTTTATCTTCTTGGAGCTCAGCTTGTTCAACAATTTCAACTTCTGCATCTTCTTGAGGAAGTTCCTCAGCTTCTGTGAAGGCAGGCTCAACATCTTCAGACAAATCAAGATTTTCCAGAGCTTCTTTTACAACTTCTTCGATTTTAGGTTCTTCTTTTTTTCCGAATAGACGGTCAAATAATCCCATATCTTAGTTCTCCTTTAGCACATATTCTTCGATAGCCCAGGCGACAGCCTCTTCATCATTGGTCATTGGCGTCACTACATTTGCAACCGCCTTGACTTCAGGAACAGCGTTTTGCATGGCAACACCGAGCCCTGCCCATTCAATCATAGAAAGGTCATTGGCCTCGTCACCACAAGCCATAACTTGACTTTGATCGATTCCAAGATGGCTGATTAGTTTTGCTAAACCCGTTGCTTTATGAACATTCTTTGGTGACCACTCTAGCAACATTTCACGTGATTTAAAGATTTCATATTGGTCAAACAATTCTGGAGAAATCTTCTGAATGGCTGCATCCAAGGGTTCTTGAGCAAAGGCAGTCACGCACTTATTGTACGTCATTTGACTAGACAGATCTTCAAAGTCCACTGGAACAAAAGTCAAAGCTGGATTGAATTTGGCATAAAGACTTTCTTGGTCAGATTGAATTTGATAAACAGTTCCTTCTGAAATGGCATCAAGAGGCAGTGATAATTTCTCTGTTTCCTCACACAAGCGTGCCACATCATCATATGAAAAGACTGTCTTATCAAGGATTTCACCTGTATTTTTCTGAACCAAACCACCATTAAAAGTAATCGTATACTCATCTTCGTGGCCGTCAGTCCCTAGCTCATGGAGAAAGAAATCCATAGCTTTTAAAGGGCGACCAGTTGTCAATACGACCTTGATACCACGATCACGCGCAGCTTTCAAGGTTGCCTTGGTGCGATCCGTCAGCCTTTTATCAGTAGTCAGCAAGGTCCCATCCAAGTCCAATGCAATCAATTTTATATCTGCCATTATAAGCCCTCCATATAAGCTATAACCGACTGGTCCTTATGGTGACCAATCACAGTCTCTGCTAATTCTAAAATCTCTGGTCGTGCATTTTCAGGAGCCACAGGATGTCCCACAACCTGCATCATATGCAAGTCATTTAGATTGTCTCCAAAAGCCATAACCTGATCCATTGTGATACCAAGTTTTTTAGCCAATTCAACAATGGCCACTCCCTTATCGACATAGTCCAGAACAATATCAATGGATTCAAAGCCAGTTGTCATAGCCTTAACACCAGGAACATGTTCATTAACCCAAGCTTCCCCAGCTTCTAGCGTTTCTTCTGTGAAGTTGGTTGTAAATTTGAAAATGTCATCTGTAATATCTTCCAGACTTGCTACTTTTTGGATATTTTCATTATAATGCTGACTCTCTTTCAAATAGGTTGCATCAACCGTATCTAGCACATAAGAGCCTTTTTTTCCCGTCAAGAGCAGTTTATTGATATCTACATAAGGTGACGTTTTCAGCTTTTCAAAAGTTGATAGATAAAAGTCACGAGACATAGTCGCTTCATACAAGTCCTGACCTTGATACTCTACTAAACTGCCATTTTCCGCGATGAAAATAATGTCATCACGAACATCAGCAAATAATTTTTCTAGAGACAGAAATCCCCGACCCGAAGCCACCGCAAAGTAAATCCCTTTTTCCTTATAGGAAGCCAAGAGAGACTTGAGGCGTTCCATATCAAAGCGCCCATTCCCATCTAGGAAGGTTCCGTCCATATCTGTTGCTACTAGTTTAATTGTCATCCTTCAATACTTTCTAAATCTTTTAACTTCACCGAAACAATTTTTGAGACACCTGATTCTTGCATGGTCACTCCATAGATAGAATCAGCCGCTGCCATGGTTCCCTTACGGTGGGTTACGACGATGAACTGGCTGTCCTTGTCAAAGCGGTTGAGGTAATCCCCAAAACGCTTAACATTAGCTTCATCCAGTGCAGCCTCTACCTCATCCAAGATAACAAACGGGATAGTCTTAACTCGAATGATAGAGAAGAGCAAAGCAAGAGCTGATAAGGCTTTTTCACCACCACTCATGAGGTTAAGCGACTGGATTTTCTTACCTGGAGGTTGAACAGAAATCTCAACCCCAGCTGTCAGCAGGTCTCCTTCAGTCAAAAGTAAGTCCGCCTGACCTCCGCCAAACATCTGCTTGAAGGTCACTTTGAAGGACTCACGAATAGCTTCAAAGGTGGTTTTAAAGCGTTCCTTGACCTCATCATTCATCTCTGTAATGGTCTCAAGGAGCAGGTTTTTCGCTGACAAAATGTCATCTCGCTGGCTATTGAGGAAATCCAGACGGCTGTGAACTTCTTCGTACTGGTCAATAGCTTCTATATTGACAGGCCCCAGTGAGCGAATAGCTTTCTCTAAATCCTGCACCTCTTGCTCTGCCAGATTGAGGTTTTCCAGTTCATGTGCCTTTTCTAGTGCTTCAGTATAGCTAATCTGATACTGGTCTGTTAATTGGCTTTGTAAATGGCGTAAGCGCTCGCTGACCTTTTCTTTCTTAGCTTCAGCACGTGTTTGCTTGCGAATCCATTCCTCATTCTGCTGGCGAGCCTGATCCAAATGACTAGCAATATCATCCAGTTGACCTTCAATATCATCCAACTCAAACTGCTTGCGAATCAAACCTTGTTGGAGATTTATTTTCTGCATTTTGGCTTCTTCCGCCTGTTGACTGAGCAATTCTGTATCAACCTTCTCCAAATTATCAACCTTTTCTTGAAGAAGGCGCTGGATTTCCTCTTGTTCGATATCTAAATTGTCCAATTCTTTGCCTAAACGCTCAATATCAGCTACTTCATAACGTTTTTGCCCTTGTAGTTCTGTCTTAAGAAGGCGAGCTTGCGCTAGCTCTTCATGCAAGTTCTGATAACGTTCTTGGATGGCATTTTTGTTAGACTTAATCTCTTCAATCTCAGCTTCCAGATTTTGCTTGTCACTGGCGATTGTAGCAAGGCGCTCTTGGCATTTTTCCTTATCAGCTTGCCAATCTCCCTCAGTAAGACGATTTAATTCCTCTTCTTGGAGTTTCCAAAGAGTTTCTAGTTCTTCAACTTGTTGACTGGTCTGCTGATAAGCGAGGGACAAGCCTTGCTCCTGAATACGTGCCTGCTCTCCTTGAGATTTGATAGCTTCTAAACTTTCTGTCAATCTAGCCATCTGGTCTTGCAAGGTCTTCAAAGATGCTTCTTCTGAACGAAGACTTGCTTCTTCTTCAGCAATTTCTTTTTGTAATTGCTCCAGTTCTGGCTTGATGAAAATGCTGTTATTCTGGCGATTGGCACCACCCGCGTAGGAACCACCTGTACGCAACTCTGTCCCATCCAATGTTACCATGCGAACCTGATAACGAACTTGTCGAGCAGCTACACGCGCATGTTCTACGGTATCAAAAATAGCTGTTGTAGCTAGCAAATTCTTGAAAATAGCTTCCAACCTATTATCGAAAGTAACCAGCTCATCTGCCATCCCAAGGAAACCTGGGCTTGCAGCGATCACATCTTGGTTCTGACTAGAAATCGTACGCGCCTTGATTGTTGTCAAAGGAAGGAAGGTTGCACGACCGGCTCTGTTTCGTTTAAGGAAATCAATAGCTTTGGTTGCCGACTCTTCATCTTCTACGATGATATGCTGGCTACTTGCCCCTAAGGCAATCTCTAGGGCAATTTGATAATGCACATCAAAGGTCAGGTGCTCACTAACAGCACCAATAATTCCACCAAGGTGGGCTTTTTCTTGGAGAACACTCTTAACACCTGCATAAAAGTTACTATGATTTCTCAGGATATTTTCCAAACTTTGAGCTCTAGCCTGCTTGTTTTTAAGACTGTCCAGACGGTCAAAGAGTTGACTTTGTTGAGCTTGATAGGAGGTTTTCTGCTCCTCTTTCTCCTTGGCAATAGCTTGGTAGTCAGCCAATAATTTCTGAACCTGCTCCTTGGCAGTTTCAAGCTCTTCTTTTTGCTGACTAGCCTTCTCTTTAGCTGTAGTCAGCTGTTTTTTCAGCTTTTCTAATTGATCTGCTTGTTTTTGAGAAAGCTGACGACTATTTTCCAACTCATTCTCGATACGGGTTAGTTGGTTTGACACATCTGCTTCTTCTTGTAAAAGGGCTACAAAGCGTTCACGTAGAAGCTCAATCATCTGATCAGGATCATCTGAAAAAGCCAGCAATTCAGCTTCTAAACGATTGAGTTTTTGATTATTTTGGACTAGATTTTCTTCTAAAAGTGCCAAAGAGCTTTCTTTTTCAGTCTTTTCCTGACTTAGAGCATTTCTCTTATCCTCCAAAGCAGCCAAACGGGCTTGTGCTTCCTGTTGATTCAGGGCTACTTGCTCAGATTCTAATTTCGATAGGGCTAATTTTCTCTCTAAATCACTAATTAGACTGGTCAAATCCATCAAACTACCTTGATCTTTGGCCATTTCAGCCTGTAAATCTTGGCGTTGCTTCTTGAGATTCTGATTTTCCTCTTCTAATTTTTCACGCTTTTGGTAATAGCTTGTCAAGAGTTCCTGAACCTGTACCAACTCTTCTTCTGTCGACTCTAGTTCAGCCTTATTTTCCTTAATTTGAGCAACCAAAACATCTAAATAAATAGCCTTGCGTTGACCCTCCAAGTCTAAAAACTTATGGGCATTCTCAGCTTGCTTCTCAAGAGGCTTGATTTGATTATCCAACTCGTAGATAATGTCCTCTAAGCGGTCTAAATTATCCTGAGTTTGTTGCAATTTGCTCTCAGTCTCTTTTCTACGAGTCTTGTATTTCAAAACTCCAGCAGCTTCTTCAAAAATAGCTCTGCGTTCTTCAGGCTTGGAGTTGAAAATCTCCTCAACCTTCCCTTGGGAAATGATAGAGAAGGAATCTCGTCCCAAACCTGTATCCAAGAAAAGATCATGAATATCACGAAGACGAACTTTCTTGCCGCCAATTTTGTATTCACTATCCCCACTACGATAGATATGGCGTTCCACCCTGATTTCTTGGCCTGCATCCTTGATAAATCCGTCATGATTATCCAGAGTCACAACTACAGAAGCATAATTGAGCGGTTTGCGACTCTCTGTTCCAGCAAAGATGACATCCGGCATCTTGCCCCCACGGAGACTCTTAACACTTGACTCTCCCAAGGCCCAACGAAGACTTTCTGTAATATTTGACTTTCCAGATCCATTGGGTCCAACGACTGCCGTCACACCTTGGTCAAAGACGACCTTGGTCTTGTCAGCAAAAGACTTGAATCCCTGAATTTCGATTTCCTTTAAATACATGAATCCAGCCCTTTCTCAACGGCATTTTTGGCAGCTTCCTGCTCTGCTAATTTCTTAGAACGACCTTGACCTTGACCGATACTCTTACCTTCAACTAGAACTTCTACATCAAAGACCTTATCATGGGCAGGACCCGTTTCAGAAATCACCTGATAACGAATAGACACATCGCCATTGACCTGAAGTAACTCTTGGAGATGGGTTTTGTAGTCTGTAATCATCTCAAATTCGCCTGCTTCAACCTTAGGAATCATGACTTGATAGATAAATTCCTTAACCTTGGCCACATCCTTGTCCAAAAGGAGGGCACCAAGAAAGGCTTCAAAGGCATCCCCAAGAATAGTGTCACGATTGCGACCACCAGATTTTTCTTCCCCTTTACCCAACTTGATAAATTGATCAAACTGGCAATCACGCGCAAAACCAGCCAAACTCTCCTCACGGACAATCATAGCACGGAGTTTAGACAAGTCACCCTCAGGCTTTTTAGGATATTTTTTATACAGATATTCTGAAATCAATAACTGTAGAACAGCGTCTCCTAAAAATTCCAAGCGTTCATTGTGTGAAATTTTTAAGAGGCGGTGCTCATTGGCATAACTCGTATGAGTAAAGGCAGTTTCCAGTAAATTTTTGTCTGCAAATTCGATTGCAAAATGGTTTTTAAGTACAGTTTGTAATTCTTTCATACCAACCTCTTTCTAACTGATAACAGTCCTTTTTATTATATCAAAAAAAGCCCCCTGAGTCACTTTAAAATGGGACTGGAGAGGATTTGGGCATTCTTTAAAAAGAGATTTTCAGTTTTAAGGGCCAATTTAGGACTGTGTAAAGAAAAAAGCCCTACTAAAGGCTTTCTTAGGATGTTTACATCCACCCTGAGGGAATCGAACCCCCATCTCAAGAACCGGAATCTTACGTGATATCCATTACACTAAGGGTGGAAACTTGTTTTATTATAACAGAAATTTGCTCTAATAACAAGTTTTTTTCTGGTCTAATAGCCCGTCTTAGTGGGAAGCATCCCCATTCCAGATGGAGTTTTTCACAATCACATAATCAACGTGTTTAAGGTCAGCAACCTGACGTCCACCTGCATAAGAAATAGCACTTTGAAGGTCTTGTTCCATCTCAGTTAAAGTGTCTTGCAGATGACCTTTAGCAGGAAGCAAGATACGTTTTCCTTCCACATTTTTGTAAGCACCCTTTTGATATTGTGAAGCTGAACCGTAATATTCTTTGAACTGTTCACCATCAACTTCAATCGTTTTCCCTGGACTTTCGATGTGTCCTGCAAAGAGGGAACCAATCATGACCATGCTAGCACCGAAGCGGATAGACTTGGCAATATCACCGTGAGTACGAATCCCTCCATCAGCGATAATCGGTTTACGTGCAGCCTTAGCACACCAGCGTAGAGCAGCCAACTGCCAACCACCTGTACCAAAACCAGTCTTAACCTTGGTAATACAAACCTTACCAGGACCGATTCCGACCTTAGTAGCATCCGCACCAGCATTTTCCAATTCACGCACAGCTTCTGGTGTCCCTACATTTCCAGCAATGACAAAGGTATCTGGCAATTCTTTCTTGATGTGTTGAATCATAGAAATCACGCTATCCGCATGACCATGGGCAATGTCAATCGTGATGTACTCAGGAGCATCAGCCTTGAGCTGGCTAACAAAATCATACTCATAGTCTTTAACACCGACAGAGATAGAAGCAATGAGCCCTTGCTCATGCATGCGCTTAATAAAAGGAATGCGTCCTTCCTCATCAAAACGGTGCATAATGTAGAAGTAACCACCTTTAGCCAGTTGCTCTGCTACATTTTCATCCAAAATCGTCTGCATATTAGCTGGCACAACAGGTAGTTTAAAGGTGTGATTTCCTAAAGTGACACTTGTATCCGCTTCTGCACGGCTTTTAATGACACATTTATTTGGAATCAATTGAATATCTTCGTAATCAAAAATTGGAAATTCATTTAACATCTCGATGTCTCGTTTCTTTTGTAATGACCTACCTATGCTTGCGCATCCCTACGCCTTTTTCCGACGTTTCCTTAATTCATTATAAACTAAAGTACAGTTTTTGTCAAATAATTTTATAAATTAAAATATATTGTTCGGTTTTTATTGTGTAAATAACAAAAGAAAGAGGAGAGATTATTCTCTCCCCACTTCTTTAGTAATATTACTTTTAAATATTTCTTCGGAGTTATACATCATTTCACAAAATTCACGATAGGATGAAGAGTCTCTAGGAATTTGGATAGACCATTTCTTCAACAAAGCTCCATAACCTGCTAGCTTTCCTATCTCATTATCAACAACCTTGTCCTTGCTCGGAAAAACAAGACCAGCCTTCTCAGCTTTTAAAATATAAGAATAGGAAATCAGCTGGAATAAGTCCTCACGGTTGATCCCTTTTTCAGTAAACTCTAGTTTTTTATATTTAGCATCTAGAACAATCTTTCGTTCTCTATCATAAAAATCTGGATATACTTTCCGTTTCCCAACAGAAAATACCGAAATACCACCTAGCTTTTCTTTATTCCGTGGATGGATGAAATCTTTTGGCAACAAGGTATGAACATACTCTTCCCAAAGCCAGGCAACATCAAAAAGAATACCATGAATTTTTTGATCTTGATACCCTAAGCCGTGCTTTTCTTGGTTTAGGATCATCAGACAAAGTTCTTGTAACTTTCTGTACTCGTGAAAGTATGCATGACGTATAGGTTTAGATTGATTTCCCCGAATAATCTTAGCACGATCAGCTAGTTTATAAGAGGGCGTTACACGCACGATTTCAGCTACGTTTTCACGACTAGTTGAGAGACTATCAAGAACCCCTTGCCCAATGCTTTTCTGATTCTTAATGTATTCAATAGTATGACGAATCAACTGCATGAAGGGATTATCATAGGTGAACTCTCTCGTTGTGTAGGCAATATTTCCCGTGAAAGGAAGGTTTTTCTTGAGATGGTTTCTTACATCAATCACTCCCTTAACATAACTGTCGTTATGAGAAAATCTCTGGTATTCCTTATAAAGACCTTTTCGAAGAGCAGCTTGTAGATACTTGGGGAATAGATACATCAAAAGTTGATAAAGCCTCTCTTCACGAGACAAAGCTACATCTAAACTAGTGAGATTGATATGGAGAACCTTGTTTAAGAGATAATGCAAAAAATAGTCATTACTCTCATCAGAAAAGCGAGAGGAAATCGTTAATCTTTCCTGACCACACCCCAGAAAACCAATCACATTTCCAGTCTTGATTTTCTGATTAACTATTTCAAAGATTTTTTGGTCCTTCTCTAAGTCAGGAGAATTCTTCAAATCGTTTGGAAAAATAAAGATATTGTCCTCTTTAGAAAGGTTATCCAGTGTTCTATTAAGAAGTGCTTGACTTAGTTTGGGATATTCTGCGACAAAGTCTTCCTTAGCAATTCTATGCTGATTATCAGTTATCCGCATCATTATCACCAGTATCTTGCGGTTCTGTTCGCTCGTTATTTGTCAAATCAAATGCTTTTTTCAAAGTTTCCAGAGTTTCAAATTCCTCATAAGAACCCCGTAAGTAATCTTCCAAAAGCGGTTTAAGGTAATCAGACCAAAGTAATTCATAGTCAAAATCTACATCCTTCAACTTTAGGAAATAACTTGGTCCGATATGGTAATGACTGTTTAATTCCTGAACGTTTTCTATAGAAGTATTCAAATTTCTTAGACGAGTTTTTGCTTCTTCTGCATGGATATTCAGCTCTTTATCCAACATGCCAACTTGACTCTCGGCAGTAACTTCAACAAAGCGGAAGCGACGGCGCATAGCAAAATCAAAGGTATCCACTGAGCGGTCAATATCATTCATAGTTCCGATGATATAGACATTTTCAGGGATATAAAATTTCTCATCAGTCTCATGTAAATTAGCATACTGAGTAGAAACACTCCCCTTTTCACCACGATAACCAGGGTCGATAGAGAAAAAGAGTTCCCCAAAAATTTTAGAAATCTCCCCACGGTTGATTTCATCAATGATGAAGACGAATTTCTTGTCTGTGTCAATCGTTGGAGATACATAATCACATAATCCATAACTTTCTTTCATGTGATCCAAAACAATTTTTTGATAAGTTTCGTACTTTAAATTAGTATCTTCACCCTTGTACAAAAGATACACTTTTTCTTTGGTAGCAACAGGAGAATCAAACTTCACATTCCCTTGACTGTTTAGACTGGCTGGAACAGAACTACGAGGGAAGAAGTATTGTCCTTGCTTTTCATTGATAGCATCCGTTAGCTTAGCCCACGTTTCATCAAAATTATCTTGTCCACCAGTTTTCTGAGCTTCTTTAGCCTTCTTGCAAAACTGCTTAAAAATACCATCTTGTAATTTAAAATCAATAGCTCCATCCCCATTTGATACTGGTCTCAATCCCTCTACAAAATCCGTATAATCATAGGATGGGTGAAATTGTACAAATCCGATTTGGTCTTCGTTGCCATCCGTTAATTCTTTGGCAATTTCTTTAGCAAGATAAGTTTTTCCTGTGCCAGGAGCACCTCGGAGGATTAGGTTTTTGGATTTTCTTAATTTATCTAAATAATCGTTAATATTTTTATTCATAACAACCTTCTCTATATTTTTTCTGTATGTACCATTTAGAATAGATTTATATAAATTGATACGTTCTAAATTTCTATCCCAGTTGATGGTTTGTCTTGCACCTTTTTTACCTTGGTATTCCCATCCACCATCTACTTTCAACCAATTAACACCAATACAATGTTTAAACTCTGTTTTTGTTTCATCAAAGTAATATGTTTTCACACATTGTCCAATACCCAAAATTTTGTTAAATCCTGAGGTAGCTATTATATAATCATTTATTTTTATGTCATGTGCAAACTTCCAAATAAATAAATTTCTCTGCTTTCCTTGCTTCAATTCTTCAGGATTATTGTAATCTAAAATATTAGATAAATTAGAATCAAAATCTATACAAGCTATATTTTCTTCTTTAAATAAAGACCAAACTTTTCCACCTCCTCCTGCAACTATCATCCAATAATTTAATTTTTCTTCCATTTTGTAGCTCCATTTTCATATTATAGGCTAGTTAGTATTTAATATTTCAAACCCCTATTTCACATATAGAATATCACATCTGTATAAAAAAGAAAAGAATTTCTAAAGAAAAAGCCTAGTGTAAAGAGCTTTATTCCCTCATAACACTAGACTTCTTTTTAATCCTAATAATACTCACCCTGACGGTAGTCCCATGAGTTAAAGGTGTCTGACAGGTGCATCATAATCTTATCAATGTCAAGCCCTTTACGGATCACAACTGGGGCTGGTGAAGTTGAACGTGCTCCTCCTTGTTCTGGGATGAGTTTGCCGTCTTTATCGACCATAGACACCATCACACCTTGCTCGTAGCGGGTTTCAATCGTTTTGTCCGGTTGGATGGATGCCACATAGTCGTCTGCTTCAATGACAAGGTCCACTGCTCCTTCGATGCGTTCTCCGATTCCTTCAACCTTACCACGATTTCCTTTTCCAGAAGGATTTGCAGATGAAGCGTATACCATTTTTCCTTCTTCCCAAAGTTTGGCAGCCAATTGTTCACCAGCTTTCCCAAATTTGATAACAAAACAGCTAGTACCACGCACATCAGTCATGAGTTCTTCACGGCCATCACCGTATGCTTTGAGTTTTTCAAAAGCTTCTGGTTTCCAAGGAAGGATACAACCAAGAAGAATATCTTCATCCCAATGTTTTTGGTAGAAGGCTTCAATTTCTGGGTTGAGTTGTGCTAAAGCACGAAGCTCGTCCATGCTACCACAGAGAACAACACCTGGTTTGTTACGGTTACGCTCTTTGGCTGCGAACTTGCGTTCAAGTCCTGCCTTGTCACTGGTCATGATGATGTAGCCAACTTTTGTAGGGCAAACGATACATCCGCCCTCACCTTTTAAAATATCATAGCCTTCTTGTGAAAGTGTTCCGTTCCATTGAATGTGTTTTGTCATAGTTCTATTTCCTTTTCTATTTTTTCTAATCCTGCCAGTAGGCTGGTCGTTGTTTTTCATAAGCAGCAATCAAATCTTCATACTGCAAGGTAATACCGATATCATCCAAACCATTTAAGAGTTTGTGTTTCCATTCGCTATCGATTTCAAAAGTGAATTCTCCAACTGGTGAGATGATTTTTTGTTGTTCCAAGTCCACAGTTACCTGATCACTTGGTTGTAGCTGGGCCAGTTTCTCTCTAACCTCTCTGGGCTGAACAATTGGCAACATGCCATTATTTAGTTCATTATTGTAATGAATATCACCGAAAGACCCTGCAATCACGACCTTAAAACCATAGTCCGCTAGAGCCCAAGCAGCGTGTTCCCTCGAAGACCCTGCCCCAAAGTTATCCCCTGAGATGAGAATACTAGCCTTGCGGTATTCAGGTCGGTTAAAGACAAAGTCTGGATCCTCAGTATACTTGTCATCCAGATAACGCCAAGCATACATGAGGTACTTACCAAAGCCTTTTTTATCAATTAACTTAAGAAACTGCTTGGGAAGGATTTGATCGGTATCGATGTTATCATTCATAAGAGGAACGGTCGTTCCCGTATAAACTGTAAATTTTTCCATATCCTCTCCTTACTGGGCTTCTGGCATGAGCCGAACATCTACGAAGCGCCCTGCAATAGCTGCCGCAGCTGCCATGGCTGGACTGCAGAGATGGGTCTTAGCACCAAAGCCTTGTCTATCTTCAAAGTTACGGTTGCTGGTTGAGGCACAGTGGACACCATCTGGAACCTTGTCAGGATTCATCCCTAGGCACATAGAGCAACCGGGGTCTCTCCACTCAAAGCCAGCATCTAGGAAAACCTTGTCCAAGCCCAACTTCTCAGCAGCTCGTTTGACAGGACGAGAACCTGGAACTACGATAGCCGTTAAGTTAGGAGCAATTTTCTTTCCTTTGACAAATCGAGCCGCTAGCTGCAAGTCACTAAGACGAGCATTAGTACATGAGCCAATAAAGATATAGCCTAGTTCAATATCCGCTGGCTTTTGACCAGGCTCCAAACCCATATAATTGTAGGCTCTCTCATCATTCATGTCCTTAATTTCTGGGAAGCTACTGTCAAAGTCAACCCCCATAGCAGGATTGGTTCCCCAGGTCACCATAGGAGCCAAGTCTGAAACATCCATCTGGATAACCTTATCGTAAACGACATTCTCATCACTGACAAGGGTCTTCCAATCCGCCACAGCCTCTTCGAAAGCTTCTGGAACACATTCCCGGCCCTTGAGATAATCATAGGTGGTTTGATCCGGATTCATGATTCCCATCTTAGATCCAAACTCGATGGACATATTGCAGATGGTCATTCGCTCTTCCATGCTCAGTGCATCAATCGCTTGTCCTCGATATTCCACGACGTAGCCAACGCCGCAAGCAACGCCGTACTTGGCAATCAAGGCTAAAATAAAGTCCTTGGAATAAACTCCCTTTTGAGGAACACCAGTGAATTCCACCAGCATTTTCTTGGGTTTGACCTGCCAGAGGGTCTGTGTCGCAAAGACATGTTCGACCTCACTGGTCCCAATTCCAAAAGCGATTGCTCCGAAAGCTCCGTGAGTTGCCGTATGGCTGTCTCCACAGACGATGAATTTTCCTGGTTGGGTCCGTCCTGTTTCTGGTCCAACCATGTGAACAATTCCCTGCTTTTCAGAACCGTGAGCCGCATGTTCAATCCCAAACTCCTCAACATTTTCAGCTAGCTTATCAATTTGTGCCTTAGAAATCACATCTCGAATATCGTAGATATTGACCGTCGGGACATTGTGGTCAAAGGTTCCAAATGTCAAGTCTGGCCGTCTCAATCTGCGACCTGCGTCTCGTAATCCTTGAAAAGCCTGAGGACTGGTCACCTCGTGGATATAGTGCTGGTCCACATACATGAGTTGGGGCTGCCCCTCTTCTCCTGTGATAACATGACGATCCCATAATTTATCAAAAATCGATTTTCCTGCCATCCATTACCTCCAAATAAAATATAAGGCTACTAGTGTGGTCACCATCCCAAGAAACCAAACTGTTTTAAAATACCATTTTCGAGTCTTGTGATGAAAGATGATTCCTGCTAACCAGGCCCCAAAACCACCACAAGAAAGGGCTAAAATGAGTAAGACTTTCTCTGGGATGCGCCAAGCTCTTCTCCTTGCCTTGGATTTGTCAATGCCATAAATCAAGAAAATCATGACATTCCAAATCAAGAGGACTAGAGTAATTTTTTCGTCTAATTTCATAACCTTGAAATAATAGCTTCCGTCATTTCCTTTGTCGAAGCCTGTCCTCCTAAATCTCTCGTTAAAATTCCAGCTGCCAAACTTGCCTCAACAGCACGCTCGATACGCTCTGCATCCTCATAGCGTCCAAAGCTGTCTCTCAGCATCATGGCAACTGATAAAATCATGGAAATGGGATTGGCAATTCCTTGACCTGCAATATCAGGCGCTGACCCGTGAATGGGCTCATAGAGACTTGGTCCCTTTTCAGAATGACTGGCTGATGGCATGACTCCAAGTGTGCCAGATAGAACGCTTGATTCATCAGATAGAATATCTCCGAAAAGATTCTCCGTCACGATGACATCAAACTTAGCAGGATTGGTAATCATGAGCATGGCAGCTGAGTCCACCAACTGGTGTTCCAAGGTCACATCCGGGAAATCCTGTGCGACCTCCTCAGCTACTTTCCGCCAGAGTTTTGATGTTGCCAACACATTTTGCTTATCGATACTAGTAACGATTTTTCTGCGATTTCTTGCAATCTCAAAGGCCTTGCGAATAATCCGCTCCACTTCCTCATAGCTATAGTCGTTGATATCACGCGCTTTGCGCTCTTCAAGGATATGATCTCCAAAGTAGATTCCGCCAGTCAACTCCCGTACCACGACAAAGTCCACACCAGCAATTCGTTCTGGTTTGAGTGGTGACAAATGCTTGAGACTATCAAAGATTTTTACCGGGCGAATATTGGCATAGAGATTGAGTTCCTTACGGAGAGCCAACAGGCCTTGTTCTGGGCGAACCGCTGCTCCATCATACTGGGGACTCCCGATAGCCGCTAGGAGAATGGCATCTGCTTCTCTACATGCTTTGAGGGTTTCACTAGGTAAGGGATGGCCTGCTGCATCAATACCTGCACCTCCGAAGGGTCTTCTATCAATCTCATAGTCGAAACCTGTTTTTTCAGCTAGAGCTTCCAGAACTTCTAAACCAGCCTCCATGATTTCTGGGCCAATTCCGTCCCCTGCTAGAGCTACTATTTTTTTTGTCATAGCATTCTCCTTTACACACTAGGCATGTCACGATAGGAAACACTGCGTCCCATCTCACCAGCATTCTCTTTTTGAACAAAGGTATTAGCATTGATGTAGGCAATAGCAGATGCTTTCAGTACATCGAAATCAAGCCCTGCTGCATTAAAGATGGTTTCTGTATCTCTGTTTTCAACAGTGACCAAGACCCGAGCTTGGGCATCAATTCCATCTGTCACAGCGTCAATAGTATAGGACACCAAGCGGACGGATTGGTTAAAGAACTTATCGATAGCGTTAAAGATTGCTTCAACGGAACCTTGCCCTGTCGCATTAAATTCGACTTTTTCACCATCCATATTGGCTAGGCTAACGATTGCTTCAATGTCATTGTCTGCATGAGTTTGAAGTTGTAAATCATCAAAGTGGAATCCTTCAGGGTTTTCAACCATAGTTCCAGCCACCAGTGCACGAATATCTGCATCTGTGATTTCTTGTTTCTTGTCGGCCAGTGCCTTGAACTTGGCGAAGAGTGGTTTGATATCCTCTTCTGTAAAGTCTAGGGCCAATTCTCTTAGTTTCTCGATAAAGGCATGGCGACCTGACAATTTACCAAGCGGAAGACTATTACTCTTAACACCAACCAATTCAGGGGTGATAATCTCATAAGTAAGAGGATTTTTAAGAACTCCATCTTGGTGAATACCAGATTCATGAGAAAAGGCATTACCACCAACCACAGCCTTGTTTTTAGGAACTGGAATTCCTGAGAAGCGAGAAACCATTTCTGACGTATTGATGGTCTCATTTAAAACAATACTGGTTTCTGCTTGGTAGTAATCTTGGCGAATATTGAGCGCCACTGCAATTTCTTCAAGAGCAGCATTCCCAGCTCGTTCCCCGATACCATTGATAGTCCCTTCAACACGACCTGCCCCATTCTTGACAGCGGCAAGGCTATTTGCCACTGCCATTCCGAGGTCATCATGACAGTGAGGCGAATAGATAATCTGACGATCTGTCTTGACATTCTCAATCAAGTGTTTGAAGATAGCTCCGTATTCCTCTGGTGTGGTAAATCCAACCGTGTCAGGGATATTGATATAAGACGCCCCTGCATCAACCGCTGTTTGAACAACTTGCAAGAGGAAATCCAACTCTGTTCTAGTTGCATCCTCAGGAGAGAATTCGACCACTTCAAACTTAGAACGGGCGTACGAAACATGCTCCTTAATAGCTTCCAAAATCTCTTCCTTGCTCTTATTGAGCTTATACTTGCGATGAATCGAACTGGTAGCGATAAAGACATGAACCTGTGGATACTTGGCGTCCTTGAGAGCCTCGTAGCAAGCATCGATATCAGACTTGACCGAACGTGCCAAACCAGTCACCGCTGTTTTCTTCAAGACCTTAGCAATCTCCTGCACTGCCGTAAATGAGTCTGGACTAGCCGCTGGAAAACCAGCTTCAATTGCTGAAATGCCCCATTTTTCTAGTTGTCTTGCGATGGCAATTTTTTCCTTGATTGAAAAGTTAACACCTGGTGTCTGTTCTCCATCCCGAAGGCTGGTATCTAGAAATTCAACTGTTCTCATAAGATTTCCCCTTTTCCAAATGTGGTTTTAAAAAAACATCTCGCTTAGAAGTCCAAGCGAGATGTTGATTTACTCCCGCTTGGTAAGCCAAACAGGACTAATGCTTTTTGCACTAGCCCGAGTACCTCAACAACAAAGCAAATTGATTAAACTTAGCTGTTTTCATGTTTGACTTCCTCCTTCGTTTGATATCTTGTTTAGTATTTTAGCATAGCTAAAAACACTTGTCAAGAAAAAATCCAATATTTTCTGAAAATTTCTTCAGTAAAGAATATTTCGCTAATTGAAAGTTCTTGAAAATCCTTGAAATGTTTCATTTTTTAGAGGTTAAGCTCCAACTTTTTTCTATCAATTCCAGGACTTCTTCATCTGATAAAGTATCATCAAGCGCCACACTAATCCAGTAACGTTTGTTCATATGAAAAGCTGGATAAATCCCCTTTTGTGAAAGCAAGTCCTCTACTTGGTCGTGCTTGAGATTGACTGCTTCCACTAATCCTTCTCTCCCCTTTTCCAGCTTATCCCAAGAAATTTTCATCAAAACGGCATACCACTTTTGATTACCTTCATGTCTTAAAACTGCTGTATCAGGCGATTTCTCCCACAGATACTCCAACTGGTTTCCATACTGTTCCTGAACCTGAGTCACGATTCGCTTAGTCTGAGGACAGATAAAATCTTGTGCATCAAAACAGGCCTTCCGAATCTGGTAAAGAATTTCCAAACAAGCCTCACGGACACTTCCTACAAAACTTCCTCTCATACTTTCTATATGGACTTGAGGATAGAGGTCACCAGTCTCCTGGTCAAAGACTTGAAAACTCACATTATCATCAGTGATGGACACAGTCATAACAAAGTCACCCTGCAAAATCTGGCAACTATAAGTCCAGACTTCCCAATTTTCTACAAAACCATAGGCACGAGCCTTTTCTTGATTAAACTGATAAGATTTAAAAATTTCAAACATAAGTGAAAACTGCTACCCAAAGCTAGCAGTTCCTTTCTATTTTTTAAAAGACCACCTTAGTTCCGTGCAATTGTGTCACGCCCAGCTGGTCGATAAAGGTCTGACGGTTGTCAAGGTCAATCCCCCCACCTGGTAGAATTTCAATCTTACCTTTAGCGTGCTCCAAAATTCTGTGATAGTGAGCAAAACGTTTGTCTAGTGAATCCTCAGATACACCAGCACGAGTCAGGATACGAGTGACACCAGCTTGGCTGAGCCAGTCAATAGCTTCCAACTGATCTTCGTCACTCAATTCATCAAAGGCCATGTGGAAGACAATTTCCATTCCTTTTGATGCAGTAATCAACTTCTCTAGATTAGCCTTATCCAACTTCTTATCAGCAGTTAAAGCTCCAAAAACAACCCCTTGACTTCCAGCCTGAGCAGTCAATCGAATATCTTCTAGCATGATAGCAATTTCTAGTTCATTATAGACAAAGTCGCCACCACGGGGACGAATCATGGTCATAATGGTCGTATCGTAGTTGGTTGCCAATTCAACTGCTGCCTTGGTCACTCCATAGCTGGGTGTTGTCCCACCAACTGCTAGATTGTCACAGAGTTCGATTCGACGAGCTCCGGCCTGCATCGCTTTTTCAAGCAAGGTCACATTTTCAGAACAAAATTCGTAAATCATTTGATTCTCCTTGAAGATTACTTTGAATTTATTATATCATATTGTTGTGAATATGCTTTCATTTATATCAAGGAAAATTGCTACTATTTTTTTATTCTTTGTCTGGAATGACTTTAAAGAGATAGTAGGTGATAAAGATGGTCAAAGCTCCCAGACCGATTTTGACTGGTAAAAGAGGTGCAAAATAAATGGAAATTCCCATCAAGATGTAGATAGAAACGATGATTTTTTTCTTACGTTCACGCGCAATAGACTTGGTCTCGCGAAAATCAGCTACATATGCTTGATAGAGCTTGGTATGGTAAAGCCAATCTTCGAAGCGCTTGGAACTTCTGGAGAAACAAGCAATAGACAACAAAAGGAAAGGCGTTGTCGGCAACAAGGGTAAAACAACCCCGACAATAGCCAAAGCCAGTGATAAAAAACCAATAATTAGATAAATAATACGCATAGCTACTCCTAATTAAAATAATCTTCTTCTAGTTTCGCATACAATGATGAATTTTGTCAAGCTCCAACTAAAAAGAGCCTGAAATTGACTTTCAGGACTCTCCTCTTATTTAATCTTTTCTTCTTCGTAGTCGCCATTACTACATACAACCTGCTTGCCACCACCACGGACTTTTTTCTCCATGAGGAAGTTACCACATTTTGGACAGTCACGACCAACAGGCTTGTCCCAAGAAGTAAATTCACAGTCTGGATAGCGATTGCAACCATAGAAGAGGCGGTTACGCTTGGTTTTACGTTCAATGATTTGTCCCTGATGACAACTTGGACACTCAACACCAATCTCTTTCACAATTGCTTGGGTATGACGGCAATCTGGGAAATTGCTACAAGCGTAGAACTTACCAAAACGACCAAGTTTAATGACCATTGGACTGCCACACACTTCACAATCAAATCCAGCTGGTTCATCCTTGATCTGGATTTTTTCCATTTCTTCTTCAGCCTTGGAGACCTCTTTAGAGAAAGGTTTGTAAAAGGCGTCAATGACACGTTGCCACTGTTCTTTTCCGACTTCGACATCGTCCAGCTTGCCTTCCATTTCGGCTGTAAAGGTCACGTTTACGATATCTGGGAAATATTCAACGATGAGCTTGTTAACAATTTCTCCCAACTCTGTTGGTTCAAAACGTTTAGCTGCAAGACGAACATAATATCGTTTTTGAATGGTTTCAATGGTTGGTGCGTAGGTTGACGGACGGCCAACCCCATTTTCTTCCAAGGTCTTGATCAGTGTCGCTTCAGAATAACGAGCAGGCGGTTGAGTGAAATGTTGCTCTGGTTTGCTATTAATCTGTTTAACCACATCGCCAACAGCCATGTCCGGTAACATCTTATTCTTGTCAGAATCATTATAAATAGCAAGATAACCATCAAACTTAACCTGACTACCATTAGCAGCAAATTGAACCCCATTTTGAGACAATTTAACGGCCATGGTATCAAAGACAGCAGCTGTCATCTGGCTAGCCACAAAACGATTCCAAATAAGAGTATAAAGCTTGAGCTGATCCTTATCCAGATACTTAGCAATACTTTCTGGTGTATTAAAAACGCTAGACGGACGAATAGCCTCATGGGCATCCTGAGCACCTGATGCATTTTTAACCTTGCTACCATGCTTAGAATACTTGCTACCAAAACGGTCCGTAATGAAGCTTGCTGCCTCATTTTGCGCCACTGGACTGATACGAGTCGAATCGGTACGCATATAGGTAATTAAACCTTGCACACCAGAACCAATATTAATCCCTTCATAAAGCTGTTGGGCAACCATCATGGTCTTTCGAGTACGGAAATTGATTTTATTAGCCGCATCCATCTGCATAGATGAAGTGGTATAAGGTAAAGGAGCATTGCGCTTGCGCTCTTTCTTATCCACCTGATCTACTGAAAAATCTTTACTAGTCAGACGAGACAAGACTTCCTTAACCTCGTCATTGCTAGTCAGTTTCAGCTTTTTACCATCTACTCCATAGAAGGAAGCCTGGAATTGCTTGGTTCCCTTTTTAAAGACGACATCAATTGTCCAATATTCTTCTGGCTGAAAGGCATTGATTTCATTCTCACGGTCAATGATTAACTTAAGCGCAATAGACTGAACGCGCCCTGCTGATAAGCCCTTCTTGACCTTCTTCCACAAAATAGGCGAAATCGAATAGCCTACCAAACGGTCTAGGACACGACGAGCCTGTTGGGCATCGACCAAGTCCATATCAATCTTACGAGGTTCTTTAAAAGCATTTTTGACCGCATCCTTGGTGATTTCATTGAAGACCACACGGTTGGCATCATTTTCATCCAAGTTGAGAATATGGGCCAAATGCCAAGAAATCGCTTCTCCTTCACGGTCCGGGTCACTCGCCAGAAAGACTTTATTAGCTTTTTTGGCTTCTTTTTTCAAGTCATTGATGAGAGGACCTTTTCCTCGGATATTGATATATTGCGGTTCATAATTATTTTCAATATCGACGGACATACTGGATTTTTTCAAATCACGGATATGGCCGACACTGGCTAAAACCTTGTAGTTTCTGCCGAGATATTTTTCAATCGTCTTGGCCTTAGCAGGCGACTCCACGATTACTAGATTTTTTTAACTGTTGATTTTTTCTTTTTTGTTGCCGTAGCCACAGTATCACACCTTTTCAAAGTAATAAACTTTATAAAGTGTAAACCATTTTGCCATAACTGTCAAGACTTAGCTCCTATATATAGAAGAAAAGTTTGTCTACTAAGCGGACTTTCTTCTTATAGTCAATGAAAATCAAATAGCAAACTAGGAAGGTATCCGCAGGTTTCTCAAAACACTGTTTTGAGGTTGCAGATGGAAGCTAACGTGGTTTGAAGAGATTTTCGAAGAGTCTTAAAATTCAAACTCAGCAAGAACATCTTGCCCACTGGTGACCAATTTTGCTCCTTCTTGAATCAAATGATGACAACCGTCTGATAGTCCATCTAAAATACTGCCAGGAATAACAAAGACGTCACGCCCTTCTTCCATTGCTCTCTCACAGGTAATGAGACTACCTGAACGCATCTTAGCCTCTGCTACAATCACACCACGACAAAGTCCAGCAATGATACGATTTCGGGCAGGAAAATGAAATTTCAGAGGTTGTTCGCCTGGTCCATATTCACTGAGAACCAGATGATCATTTCCGATATAGTCTTGCAAACGTTTATTGGCTTTAGGATAAAACACATCCAGCCCTGTTCCAATCACTGCAATGGTTTTTCCGCCATTCTGAAGAGCAGCCATATGAGCTGCTGTGTCAATGCCCTTGGCTAATCCACTGACGATAACCAGTTCATTTTCCAAGCCCTGAATAACTTTTTCAACTGACTTAACTCCCTGTTTGCTACAAGCACGACTTCCCACGACCGCTACCTTCGGGAATTTCAAGAGGTCTAGATTTCCCTTGTAAAATAAAAGCACAGGAGCATCGTATATTTCACTTAAATCCCAAGGATAACAGTCGTCTAAAATAGAGAAAGATGGAAATTTTTGAAACTCCTTCTCCAAATGCGTATCGTCTATCTGAAAATAACGTTCCATAAAAACAGCTGGATTTCTGCAACCTGATATATCTGCAATATCACCCAACAAAAGCTCCTGATCAACATTTTCACCGTATTCTAGGACTTTCAAAATCTGTTGATTGGTCAAACCTGATTTTTTTAACTTATAGATTTCATAGTTTGTGATTTTCATAAATATCTCCATTTCTTTTTCTACTCATCTATTTATTCGTAAAAAAATCAAAAAAACATCCGACTATTTTAGCCAGATGTTGGAATCTTTAATTTTCGTTTTTAAGAATTTCTTCTAATTTATGATAATCTTGGACACTATCGATCTCATAGATGCTGTTGCCTTCTAATTCTTCAACATAGACATCCAGCTCTTTGATATTATCCTTAACCATATTGTCCCAGTAGAGATCAACAAATTCACCACTTGCATAAGCCTTATCGATAAAGCTGACAATCTTTTCTGCAGTTGGAGCGTCCCAGAAGGATACACCACTAAGGATGCGGCCTGCCTTACTATCAACAGTAATGTCTTGAACCTTATAGTCATCTCCATAGACCAAGAACCATTCGTTGGTACAATCTTCACGATAAACACTAAAATAAGTAGAACGTGTCAAATCATTGCGGAACATATTTTTGAAGAGATAGTTATCTGCATCAATAACATAGCTGTTGGCCAACTCTTCTTTTACAAGATAGAGAGAGTAAAAGTTATTGTAGTCAGCGTATTTATCATTGAAAACGAGTCGAACTCCGTATTTCTCTTTTAAATAATCGAATTGTTCTTTAAGATAACCAACAATGATGATGATATCATGGATTCCTTTTTCTTTGAGAAACTCAATCTGGTATTCAATCAAGGGTTTTTGATTAACCTGAACCAAGGCTTTAGGGGTATTTTCAGTCATAGGACGCAAGCGAGTTCCCAATCCCGCTGCTAAGATGATGGCTTTCACACGAATCTCCTTTATTCTTTAATAATAATATAAACTCCAGCAATGACGACAAGTGACGTAATAATTGTCAGCATATCTAGTGCTGTTCCCAAGAAGAGAGCTGCAAACAAGACAGTCCAAACTACATAACTCACGTTCAAGCCTGTAGCCTTGGCTGGTTGCAAGCGATTGATAGCGATATAATAAGCCAAGTAAGAAATCATATCAAAGGCTGCAAAGACAATCATAAGACCTAGCAATTGTCCATTGGCCACTTCTGCAAATGACTGATGAGAGAAGAGCACAATCACAAGATAGGACAAAAATGAAGTCACTTGACGGATTAAGAGGGCTTCGATTTCACTCAATTCACTTTCCATGGCAAAAGAGCTAAGGACACTCTCACTTCCCCATGCAATGGCACAAACCAAAGCACAGAGAATCCCAATGTAGAAGGAATTGACCTGTTCAACCTTATAGGTCTGAGCAATTATCCCTCCAATAATCAAGACAATGCCGAATACAGTATTTTTCGAAATCTTGTGCTTCAAAAAGAAGAAAGCCAATAAAACTGAAATCGCAGGATAAATAGCCGATACTGATGAAGCTAAGGAACTTCCGATATACTTAACCGCATAAAGATTGGCCTGCATACCTATAGGGCCTGCTAGCAAGGCTCCGATGATAACACTGACATTACGAATATTTAAGAAAATTGAGAGACGAACTTTTCCTTCTTTTACCAAGAGAAAAGCTAGTAAGATAAAGATACTCAAGAAATCATGAGCAGCGGCTACCACAAAGGGCGACAAATCTGTAAAAATCGAAAAGATATAAGCACTAATCGTTAGACCTAAACCCCAGAAAACACCTGAGAGTAGACCAAAGGAAACTCCATTTTTATTTTTCATATGAACCTCCATAATTAGCCAGACCTTTAACAGCTCTTTGGTAACGATTCACACCATAGTCACCAAAATCTGCACCTTGCTCTTCCTTATAGACAGTCCATAGACTCCAAATAGTATCTTGTAAAATTTTATAAATGGCAATCTTTTCTCGAGAGACAGGTGTTCGCTCACTCTCATAGTGAGATAAGAAAGCTTCTTCCTCTTGATGAGTGAATTCAGACTCTAAAAAGAGGGCAGCCAAATCCCACATTGGATCGTTCATTGATGAATATTCCCAGTCAATCAAATAAAGTCGTCCTTGAGGTGATTCGATAAAGTTTTCAGGCACCAAATCGATATGACAAGATTTTCTGTCAACACCTAAGTCAGCCAGTCTTTTCTCTAAGGAGAAGACTTCTTCTCGAACAGCTTCATAGTTGGCATAAGGGATTTTTTCCTCAATCAAAGATTCGTATTTTTTGATTTCTTCAAAAGGAGCAAATTCTCCCCTTAATTCCTTTCCAGATGCATGGATAGTTTGTAAAATTGGAGCAATTTTATCAAATTTGGTCTTGATTGACGTTGAATCCAGCGTAATCGCAGATTCGATATACTCATTTACTTTGATACCAGCTTCAATATCAAAAAGATAATTTTTGACATCTAGGTCTAAATCTTTAAGTAATTCAAGATTGTACTTTTCATCTTGACGATTGATCAGTTTTTCAGTCCCTTTACCAAATAACTTAACAATGTATTGCTTATTTGTTGTTTTGACCAAATAGTTTTGATTGGTCATTCCCCCCAGTTGTTCAACACTGAGGACTTCCTCTTCTTCACTAAGTAAGGAAGAAATTTTTTCTTTAATGATTTTCTCCACAATTAACCTCCAGGACTTATACTTCCCACTTAAACACTGTTTTAAAGGCTGTGTTTAAATCGGTCGCAAAGACACGGTGAATATCTTTAATTTCTCTTACAGGTTCTTCTAGATAAAGGATATTTTTAAGACGATTTGCAAATTTCTTGACTTCCATCATTTGGATTGCATTTTCAAAATCAATGCGACCAGAACGAGAGGAACCAACCAAGAGCAAGCCTTTTTCTAAGGCATCGCGTGTATTGAGATTGACTTTATACTCGCTAACGCCCATCATGAGAATCGTTCCCTGAGGACGAATGTAGCGAATCAGGTCATTAATAGCTGGTCCAGTACCATCACCACCACAACACTCAAAAGCATGGTCAAAGGCCAAATCTTCAGGAATATTATCAGTAATATAGCATTCCTTAGCAAAAGAGAAGAGTTCCAACTTTTCCCAATGACGACCAATAACCACAATCTCTGCTTCTGGCAAAGTATAGTTGATAATATTAGCAACTACAAAAGCTAAACTTCCATCTCCGATAACAGCGATTCGGTCCCGCTTGCTATGAGCAAGGGTCAATAGACGATTCATAGCGTGCATGCCGACACTGACAAACTCTGTAATGGCTGCAACCGTATCTTCGATAGCATCATAAGCCACCACACGATCTTTAGGGAGAGAAACAAACTCTCTCATAAAGCCATCAAATCCACTAGACAAGAAATGAGTCCCTGTCATGTAGTTTTCATAGAATTCTTCATCACTCTGCATAGGAGGCTGATTGGGAATCATGACAACTTTTTGCCCAACCTCGTAGGTTCCCGTCGGGTCAGAAATAACGGTTCCACATGACTCGTGAATCATTGCCATTGGAAGCTTTTTATTCAAAATCTTGGGATCACGTTTTCCCTGGTAGTAACGCTGATCCGCATGACAGACAGCCATGTAGTTGGGACGGATGAGGATATGATTCTCTTGGTCAATAACCTCTTCCTGATATTTGACATTGATAAACTTGGGCTTAGTCAGTTGATAAATTTGATTAATCATATCACTAGTCTTTCTCAATCATACTTTTTGCAATCTTCAAATCTGTCACTGTTGTGATTTTTAGGTTTGAGTATTCGCCCTTAGCCAAGGCCACATCTTTTCCTTTAATGACAAAGATTTTACATGCATCTGTTAAGATTTCCTTCTCTTCAACAGAAAGAGAGCCATAAAGATCCATGAAGTCCTTGCAACGGAATGTTTGAGGTGTTTGTCCTTGATAGAGGTGAGCACGATTTGGAATATCTGTAATGAATTGACCGTTAGTACTTTCAACGATAGTATCAACAGCTTCTACCACTGTGTCCACTGCGTCATGATTTTGAGCAAGTTGGATATTGTCCTGAATCATGCGAAGCGTAATAAATGGGCGAACAGAATCGTGGGTAATAACGATATCCTCTGGAGTAAGCGGACGATAAGCATCAATGGCTTCAATGATTTTCTCAATACTTGTATTGCGGTCAGCACCACCTTTTGTAATGATGATACGTTCCTTATGAAGAGGTAGATATTTATCTACAAGATCCTCTGCATGGGAAACCCAGTCTCCATGAACCCCAACTACAATTTTTTCAATGCTTGGTTCCAAGACAAATTTTTCAATTGTATGAATCAAAATAGGTCGATCACCTAGCTCTAAAAATTGTTTTGGCAAGTTACTGATCCCCATGCGTGTGCCAGTTCCACCAGCAAGAATTCCTGCATAAATCATCTATTTTCTCCTTTGTCTTACTAAAAAAACTTATTCTCTCTATTATACCACAATCTAGTCCTATTATGAAAGAAATACCGAACCTCCCGTTCTAGAATAGGAGGAATTAAGCAGCTCTATTATTCAAATAATCTAGACCATTTCTAATAATAACCAGGAATTCTGTAGCAATTACTAATAAATGGCTGTGAAATTTTAGAGTTCTTCAGAATAATATACTTTCCTTAAAGAAAACTTAAAATTAAGATTTGAAACTTCAAAGTGATTACTTGACTTATACTCAATGAAAATCAAAAAGCAAACTAGGAAGCTAGCCGTAAGCTGTACTTGAGTACGGTAAGGCGACGCTGACGTGGTTTGAATTTGATTTTCGAAGAGTATTACTGCCCTTCATTTCTTATTAGCTGACTTTATGATATAATGAAAAATGAGGTAAATTGAATGAAAAGTATAAAATTAAATGCTCTATCTTATATGGGAATTCGTGTCTTGAATATTATTTTTCCCATCTTAACTGGTACCTACGTCGCGCGTGTCTTGGACCGAACTGACTATGGTTACTTCAACTCAGTTGACACTATTTTGTCATTTTTCTTACCCTTTGCGACTTATGGGGTCTATAACTACGGTTTACGGGCCATCAGTAATGTCAAGGATAACAAAAAAGATCTGAATAGAACCTTCTCCAGTCTTTTTTATTTGTGCATAGCTTGTACGATTTTGACCACCGCTGTCTATATCCTAGCCTATCCCCTCTTCTTTACAGATAATCCAATCGTCAAAAAAGTCTACCTTGTTATGGGGATTCAACTCATTGCCCAGATTTTTTCAATCGAATGGGTTAATGAAGCTCTGGAAAATTACAGTTTTCTCTTTTACAAGACTGCCTTTATCCGTATCCTGATGCTGGTCTCTATTTTCCTGTTTGTCAAAAATGAGCACGATATTGTTGTCTATACACTGGTGATGAGTTTATCGACACTAATTAACTACCTAATAAGTTATTTTTGGATTAAAAGAGACATTAAGCTTGTTAAGATTCACCTAAGTGATTTTAAACCGCTCTTTCTCCCTCTAACAGCCATGTTGGTCTTTGCCAATGCCAATATGCTCTTCACTTTTTTGGATCGTCTCTTCCTCGTTAAAACAGGGATTGATGTTAACGTTAGTTACTATACCATGGCTCAACGAATTGTGACCGTTATAGCTGGTGTTGTAACAGGAGCTATCGGAGTAAGTGTGCCACGTCTTAGTTACTATCTAGGAAAAGGCGATAAGAAAGCTTATGTCGCACTTGTTAACAGAGGCAGTCGAATCTTTAATTTCTTTATCATTCCACTCAGTTTCGGACTCATGGTTTTAGGACCAAATGCCATCCTACTTTACGGTAGTGAAAAATATATCGGAGGCGGTATCTTAACCTCTCTCTTCGCTTTTCGTACGATTATCCTAGCACTAGATACCATTCTTGGTTCCCAAATTCTCTTTACAAATGGCTATGAAAAACGTATCACAGTTTACACAGTCTTTGCTGGGCTACTCAATTTGGGTTTAAATAGTCTCCTCTTTTTCAACAATATCGTGGCTCCTGAATACTACTTACTGACAACTATGCTATCAGAGGCCTCTCTACTTGTTTTCTATATCATTTTCATCCATAGAAAACAACTCATCCACTTAGGACATATCTTTAGCTATACTGTTCGATACTCGCTCTTTTCACTTTCCTTTGTAGGAATTTATTTCCTGATTAATTTCTTGTATCCTGTGGATATGGTCATTAATTTGCCATTTTTGATTAATACTGGTTTGATTGTCTTGCTATCAGCCATCTCTTATATTGGTCTACTTGCCTTCACCAAAGATAGCATTTTCTATGAATTTTTAAACCATGTCCTAGCCTTAAAAAATAAATTCAAAAAATCATAGGAGTTTAGAATGAAACAACTAACCATTGAAGATGCCAAACAAATTGAATTAGAAATTTTGGATTATATTGATACTCTCTGTAAAAAGCACAATATCAACTATATTATTAACTACGGTACTCTGATTGGGGCAGTTCGACATGAGGGCTTTATCCCTTGGGACGACGATATTGATCTGTCCATGCCTCGAGAAGACTACCAACGATTTATAAACATTTTTCAAAAGGAAAAAAGCAAATATAAGCTCCTATCCTTAGAAACTGATAAGAACTACTTTAACAACTTTATCAAAATAACCGACAGTACGACCAAAATCATTGATACTCGAAATACAAAAACCTATGATTCTGGTGTTTTTATCGATATTTTCCCTATGGATCGCTTTGATGATCCTAAGGTCATTGATACTTGTTATAAACTGGAAAGCTTCAAACTTCTGTCTTTCAGTAAACACAAAAATATTGTCTATAAGGATAGCCTCTTAAAAGATTGGATACGAACAGCCTTTTGGTTGCTCCTTCGACCGGTTTCTCCTCGTTATTTCGCACATAAAATCGAGAAAGAAATTCAAAAATATAGTCGTGAGAATGGTCAGTATATGGCCTTTATCCCTTCTAAATTTAAGGAAAAGGAAGTATTCCCAAGTGGTACCTTTGATAAAACAATTGATTTACCCTTTGAAAATTTAAGCCTTCCAGCACCTGAAAAATTTGATACTATTTTGACACAATTTTATGGAGATTATATGACCCTACCACCAGAAGAAAAACGCTTCTACAGTCATGAATTTCACGCTTATAAATTGGAGGATTAGGATGCAATATTTAGAAAAAGAAGAAATTAAAGAAATTCAACTAGCCCTGCTAGACTATATTGATGAGACTTGTAAGAAACATGATATTCCTTATTTTCTAAGTTATGGAACCATGCTTGGAGCTATCCGCCACAAAGGTATGATTCCATGGGATGATGATATTGATATTTCTCTCTATCGTGAAGATTATGAGCGCTTATTGAAGATTATTGAGGAAGAAAACCATCCACGTTATAAGGTTCTCTCCTACGACACTTCTTCTTGGTACTTCCATAATTTCGCATCGATTTTGGATACTTCTACTGTTATCGAAGACCATGTTAAGTACAAGCGTCATGACACCAGTCTCTTTATCGATGTCTTCCCAATTGATCGCTTTACAGACTTGAGCATTGTCGACAAGAGTTATAAGTATGTAGCCCTTCGTCAACTAGCTTATATCAAAAAATCACGTGCAGTTCACGGTGATAGCAAGTTAAAAGACTTTCTAAGATTATGTAGCTGGTACGCTCTCCGATTGGTCAATCCCCGTTACTTTTACAAGAAAATTGATCAGCTAGTCAAAAATGCTGCAACCAACACTCCTCAATATGAGGGAGGAATTGGTATTGGTAAAGAAGGAATGAAAGAAGTCTTCCCAATTGACACCTTTAAAGAACTGATTTTAACTGAGTTTGAAGGCCGTATGTTGCCCGTCCCTAAAAAATATGATCAATTTTTAACCCAGATGTATGGGGATTATATGACACCACCATCAAAAGAAATGCAAGAGTGGTATAGCCACAGTATTAAAGCTTATCGCAAAAGCTGATTAAGCAGTAGTTTACAAGAAAAAATATAACAAAAAAAGAGAAGATCGTTACACCTTCTCTTTTTTCTATTTAAATTGCTTCTGTGACAAAACTACGGCTTTCCAATACTTTGAGCATGGCGTTAGCTGTATCTATGGCTGTGAATAGGGGCACCCCGTGTTCAATAGCTGAACGGCGAATCTGCTCACCATCTTCGTCTGCAGTTCGTTTTGTTCCAACTGTGTTAATGATAGCTTGAATTCTTCCTTTACGAACAAAACTTGGGATATCTTTATTGTCATCACCAATCTTACCAACAGGTTGGGCTTGCAATCCATGACTGGCAAAGAAGGCTGCTGTCCCTTCTGTCGCGAGGATTCCATAGCCAATATTGTGGAAACGACGAGCCAAATCTAGAGCTTCTTCTTTGGCATCATCTGCGATAGTAAATACAACGTTACCAAAAGTTGGCAAGTGTAAGTAAGAAGCTTCAAAGGCCTTATAGAGTGCTTTTTCCAAAGTCGTATCAGAACCCATAACTTCCCCTGTTGACTTCATTTCAGGACCGAGCAAGCTGTCTACCTTAGCTAGTTTTGTGAAGGAGAAGACAGGTGCCTTGATATGAACGCGAGTACTTTCAGGGTAAAGTCCATCTTGGTAACCAAGTTCTTCAAGGTTTTGACCAAGAATAAGCTTGGTTGCTACCTGAGCCATAGGGATATTGGTTACCTTAGAAAGGAATGGCACCGTACGGCTAGCACGTGGATTGACCTCAATAACGTAGACTTTTTCATCCTTGATAACAAACTGGATGTTCATCATTCCAAGGCAGTTAAGACCAATTGCTAGGCGTTTAGTATAGTCTGCGATTGTTTCTTGCACCTTTTGCGACAAGGTTTGTGGTGGGTAAACGGCCATTGAGTCACCTGAGTGAACACCAGCTCGTTCGATATGCTCCATAATACCAGGGATGAGGACATTTTCTCCGTCTGAAATAGCATCAACTTCGCACTCTTGCCCAACGATGTAAGAGTCAACAAGAACTGGGTGGTCTGGACTAGCCTTAACAGCAGTTCGCATGTAAGAACGAAGGTCTTCTTCGTTTTCAACGATTTCCATAGCACGACCACCCAAGACATAAGATGGGCGAACGAGGACTGGGAAGCCAATCTTGCGAGCTGCAAGCACTGCTTCTTCTTCATTGGTAGCCGTTTGTCCTGGTGGCTGTGGAATATCCAAATCTTTAAGAGCTTGCTCGAAGAGGTCGCGGTCTTCGGCACGGTCTAGGTCAGCAACCTGTGTACCAAGGATGGTAACACCCGCTTTTGCCAATGGCTCCGCAAGGTTGATGGCTGTTTGACCACCAAACTGAACGATAACCCCTTTTGGTTGCTCCAAGTCAATGACGTTCATAACATCTTCGAATGTCAATGGCTCAAAGTAAAGCTTATCTGATACAGAGAAGTCTGTAGAAACGGTCTCTGGGTTTGAGTTCATGATGATGGCTTCGTAGCCAGCACCCTGGATAGCCTTAACCGAGTGAACAGTTGCGTAGTCAAACTCAACGCCCTGACCGATACGGATTGGACCTGAACCTAGTACAAGTACAGATTCCTTATCAGACTTGATAGACTCATTTTCCCAACCATAGGTTGAATAGAAATATGGTGTTTCAGAGTCAAACTCCGCCGCACAAGTATCGACCATCTTGTAGACTGGGACAATCTTGTTTTCCAAACGAAGCTGGCGAACTTGGTCTGCAGTCGTTTCCCAAAGTTCAGCAATCTTACGGTCTGAAAATCCATTCAATTTTGCAGTTTTCAAAACTTCTAGATCTTGTGGATGGGCACCTAATTCTTGCTCAATTTCAAAGATGTGTAGGAGTTTATCAAGATAGAAGATATCAATCTTGGTCAATTCAGCTATCTCTTCAGGTGTATAACCACGACGAATAGCTTCTGATACATAGAAGAGACGGTCGTCTTGGGCTTTCACAACCTTTTCAATCAAGGCATCATCAGAAACTGCTGAAAGTTCAGGCATTTCATTGTGATGCACCCCAATTTCAAGGGAGCGACAAGCCTTAAGAAGAGATTCTTCAATGTTACGACCGATTGCCATGACTTCTCCAGTGGCCTTCATCTGAGTACCAAGACGGCGTTCACCTTTTTCAAACTTGTCAAATGGGAAACGAGGAATCTTGGCAACCACGTAGTCAAGGGCAGGCTCAAACATGGCATAGGTTGAACCCGTAACGGGGTTAATAACCTCATCCAAGGTCAAACCTACTGCAATCTTAGCAGCCAACTTAGCAATTGGGTAACCTGTCGCCTTAGAAGCAAGTGCTGACGAACGTGATACACGAGGGTTTACTTCGATGACATAATACTTGAAACTGTGTGGATCAAGGGCCAGCTGAACATTACATCCCCCTTCAATCTTGAGGGCACGAATAATGCTCAAGCTTGCGTCACGAAGCATTTGGTTTTCATAGTCTGACATGGTTTGCGCAGGGGCAAATACGATGGAATCCCCTGTGTGAATCCCAACTGGGTCAAAGTTTTCCATGTTACAAACAACCAAAGCATTGTCAGCTGAGTCACGCATCACTTCGTATTCTATTTCCTTGAAACCTGCAATTGAACGCTCAATCAAACATTGGGTAACAGGTGACAACTTCAGACCATTTTCAGCGATCTCGCGCAATTCTTCCTCGTTGGCACACATACCACCACCAGTACCACCAAGAGTAAAGGCTGGACGGACGATGACTGGGTATCCAATTGTCACCGCAAAGGCAACTGCTTCTTCTACTGTGTTAACAATTTCAGATTCTGGAATGGGTTGGTTGAGCTCTTCCATCAATTGTTTAAAGAGGTCACGGTCCTCCGCTTGGTCGATGGCAGATAATTTGGTACCCAGAAGTTCAACACCAAGCTCATCAAGGATACCATTTTTAGATAATTCCATGGCCATGTTGAGACCTGTCTGACCACCGAGTGTTGGTAGCAAGGCATCTGGACGCTCCTTACGAAGAATACGTGTCACAAACTCAAGTGTAATTGGTTCAATATAAACCTTATCAGCAATTTCCTTGTCCGTCATGATAGTTGCAGGATTTGAGTTAACCAAGACAACCTCATAACCTTCCTCTTTCAAAGACAAGCAAGCCTGGGTCCCAGCGTAGTCAAACTCAGCAGCCTGACCAATAATAATCGGACCAGAACCAATCACCATAATTTTTTGAATATCAGTACGTTTAGGCATAGTTTATGATACAAAGCCCGTAAAGAACACAGTGAAAATAGGAAACTCGGTGCAGACGCCTTCAGCGTCAAGACGATGTTTATCTTTTTCACACAGTTCTTAGGGCTTGTTCACTTCCGCGAACAATGTATCTTCTCCTTTCTATTCGGCAACTCTCAGGTTGCCATTAAATAAATTCTCCGACGAGCTTTTACTCGTTCTTAGTTTGATTGTTTAAAAGCTTCCATCATCTCGATAAACTCGTCAAATAGGTAGCTGGCGTCGTGTGGACCAGGGGCTGCGTCTGGGTGGTATTGAACAGAGAAAGCAGGTTGGTATCTGTGACGCACACCTTCAACTGACTTGTCATTGATTTCTTCGTGGGTGATGATCAAGTGCTCTGGCAAATCCTCACGGCTAACTGCATAACCATGGTTTTGACTTGTAAAATCCACACGTCCTGTAGCAATTTCGCGTACCGCATGGTTGAATCCACGGTGTCCAAATTTCATCTTATAGGTCTTAGCACCATTTGCCATTGCAAAGAGTTGATGCCCCATACAAATACCAAAGATTGGAATTTTTCCTTGCACACCACGAATCATATCTAGTGCAGCCGGAACATCTTCTGGATTCCCAGGACCATTTGACAACATCACTCCGTCAGGATTGAGATGAAGAATTTCTTCAGCCGTTGTCGAATAAGGAACAACTGTCACGTTACAGTTGCGTTTAGAAAGTTCACGTAGAATTGAGTGCTTGAGACCAAAATCCACTAGCACTACACTCAAACCAACTCCTGGAGCTGGATAGGAAGTTTTAGTAGAAACCTGCTTGATATTATCTGTCGGCAAAACTGTTGCTTGGAGCTGGTCCGTCACATGGTCCATGCTGTCCCCAACATGGGTCAAGGTTGCACGCATGGTACCATGCTTACGGATAATCTTGGTAAGAGCACGTGTATCAATTCCTGAAATACCTGGAATTTTCTTGGCTTTCAAAAATTCATCCAGCGTCATTTGGTTGCGCCAGTTGCTAGCTCTACGTGCTTCTTCGAAAACAACGACTCCCTTACAAGTTGGAATAATGGATTCGTAATCATCACGGTTAATTCCATAATTTCCTACCAAAGGATAAGTAAAGGTCAAGATTTGTCCATTATAAGACTGGTCTGTAATGGATTCTTGGTAGCCGGTCATGCCTGTATTAAAGACGATTTCGCCTGTTACATCAATATCTGCTCCGAAGGCCTTGCCTTCAAAAACTGTTCCATCTTCTAATAATAGAAGTCTTTTTGTCATATTTTCACCTCTCGTGGACGCTCACTGGCGTCTTTTAACGTCTTGTGTTTTAGTTGGCGTTTCTACTCGCCAATACGGATTCTAAGATTGCCATTCGAACAAAGACACCATTGGTCATTTGTTGGACAATCCGTGATTTTGGTGCTTCAACCAAGTGATCTGCAATTTCTACATCACGATTGACTGGAGCTGGGTGCATAAGGATTGCTGTTTCTTTCAAACGATCGTAACGTTCTTGAGTCAAGCCATGTTGGGCATGGTAGTCTTCTTTTGAAAACACTGCACCACTATCATGGCGTTCATGTTGCACACGGAGAAACATCATGACATCCACCTGATCAATTATTTCATCAATGGTTACAAACTGTCCATAATCTGCAAACTCTTGACTTCTCCATTCCTCAGGTCCAGCAAAGTAAAGTTCAGCTCCCAAGCGTTTCAAAATCTGCATATTGGATTTGGCAACGCGTGAGTGGTCCAAGTCACCTGCAATAGCAACCTTAAGCCCCTCAAAGTGGCCAAATTCCTCATAAATGGTCATCAAATCAAGCAAGCTCTGGCTAGGGTGTTGGCCCGAACCATCTCCACCATTGATGATGGAAGTCGTAATCGTGGGACTAGCAATTAACTCTCTGTAGTAGTCAACCTCTGGGTGGCGAATCACACAGACATCCACTCCTAAAGCAGACAGAGTCAGGATGGTATCATAAAGTGTCTCACCCTTGTTAACCGAACTAGTTTTCACATCAAAGTCAAGTCGTTCCAGCCCCAGTTTAATCTCTGCCACTTCAAAGGACTTATGCGTCCGTGTAGAATCCTCAAAGAAAAGATTGGAAACAATCGGATGGTCTTCATAAGGAAGTTGGGCTCCATTTTTAAACTCAATTCCTCGCTTGATCAATTTCATCACTTGATCGACAGTGAGGTCTTCCATGGACACCACATGGTTCAATGCTTGTTGATTTTCTGACATGGCTACTCCTTTAGCTTTCTAAGCTTCTTCAGTAATCAGAACTCTGTCTTGGCCATCAAGTTCTGTCATCTCTACGATGATTTCTTCAGAACGACTAGTTGGGATATTTTTTCCAACGTAATCTGGACGGATTGGCAATTCTCTATGTCCACGATCTACTAGAACTGCTAAACTCACGCGCGCAGGACGACCATGACCGACAATATTATCAATAGCAGCGCGGATGGTACGACCTGTATAAAGCACATCATCCACCAAGATAACTTCACGGCCTGTCACATCAACAGAAATCAAAGAAGTATCTTCTCCACTTTTAACATCATCACGGAAAGGTTTTGTATCCAATTCCACAACAGGAACTGAAAGATTTTCTAGTTGCTCCAAACGTTCTTGGATACGGTGGGCGATAAAGACACCACGAGTTTTAATACCAGCCAAGACGATTTTATTCAAATCTTTGTTGCGTTCGATAATCTCATAAGTAATACGAGTAATCGCTCGTTTGACGGTCAATTCGTCTACAACTTCTTTTGTCTTCATGACAAACCTCCAAAAAGAAAAGTCTCCTTAAACAAGGAGACTTGAAATGTATAGCTAAGCGAGCCCTACTACAAATAGTATAGACTTCACCCTTCTACTTTATCACGCTCCTTGCCTGCCTCACGGGACAGGTTTAAAGGAATATTTAGTTATCAAATACTATAGCACAAAGCACGCTTAAAATCAAGCAAAAACTTTCAATGTAGCATCTTACAAATTGCTAAAATCATATAACTGTGGGTACTGGTCACACTCTGGATTTTTAGGATGACAAATAGCTCTTCCAAAATAAATCATAGCCTGATGGGCAGCTAACCACTGCTCCGGTGGCAAGATATCCATGACCCGCTTTTCCACCTCAAGAGGTGTCGCTGATTTTTTGACAATATCGTGGTGTTTACAAATACGCTCCACATGAGTGTCTACTGCAAAGGCTGGAATTCCAAAGCCCACACTCATAACAACATTGGCTGTCTTGCGACCAACACCTGCCAAACTCTCCAATTCCTCACGTGTTTGAGGAACTTGTCCATCAAAATCATCTAGTAACTGTTGGGCACATTTTTTAAGGAATTTAGCCTTATTCCGATACAGTCCCAGGCGAGAAATGTGTGAGGCAATCTCACCCTCTGTCGCAACAGACATGGCTTGTGGCGTTGGAAAGGCAGCAAAGAGACCTGGTGTGGCCTTATTTACCGCTGCATCCGTCGTCTGCGCTGACAACATGACCGCAACCAAGAGTTCAAAATGATTGGTGAAATCAAGACTGGGCTTGGCATCTGGAAAAAGAGCAATGATTTCTTCTAGCACCTTTCGTGCTCGTTTTTTTGACAAGACCATTATTTGTCTCCATCAAATAGTCCTTGTAAGCCAGCAAAAGGACTGTTTACTTCTTTCTTAACTGCTTGTTGAGCTTGGTATTCTTCCTCTGTCATGATTTGCCAGTCATTTCCTGAAACAAATCCTTGACCAGCTTCTTCTTCAGCCGTCAAAACCTTGATAGGAATGTTCAGCAGGATATTGTCTGATACGCTCTCAGCAAGGTCTAGTTCTCCATTTTCGATAGGCAAGACCAAATCATCGTCTAAAACTTCTTGATCTAGCTGGTTGGTTGCGCCTTCCATGAAAACTTCCGTTACTGGATAAGATTCAGCCAACTCAACTGGCTCCATACTACGACTGGAAGCAAGGACAATGGTATAAGACAACTGATAATCTAAGAAATACATACGGTCTTCGTACTGTACTTTTCCAACTGCAAGGATATCTTTTACATCTAAAATTTCTTGATTACGTGCACGCAGGTCTGCGGCTAGGTCTAAGGTTTGTTCAAAATGCAAGCCTTCAGACTGCTTACGAATTTCTTGAATATTTAATTTCATACTTCCTCCATAAAGATTTACTCTCTTGATTATACCATGAAAAGGCTACAAATCAGCACAGCAAACTTTATAATTAAATTTCGATTTTTAACATATTTACTACGACATTTTTATTTTTTAGTGCTATACTATAGGCAAGAATACATCAGAGCAAGGAGGATGCTCATATGGAAGACAAAGAACTCATTACTAATGCAACCCAACTCCTATCCGAGTTAAATAAAAGTTTCCAAAGCTGCAAACAGGGTAGGGCAGATGATATTCGATTACAAGAACTGCTAAATGCTACTCTGCAAGAACTCCAAAAAGCGGAAAAGTTGAACAACAGTATTTTAATCGACCTTGAAAAATTTTACTAACGTACCAGTCTTCTGATAGGTCTCGGGAGCCTAAAACTGAACGATCAAGCTCGTACTGCTTGGCGAAACTATGATAAATTCCATTACGAGCATGTCAAACACGTACTAACTCTTTATGGACCTGTTTTTGGATTTTAGAGATTAGAATTGTCAGTTTTCTGTTGACAAAATATCCTGAAAGGTATAGGATAGAGGTACTAATACTCGGAGGTAAGGGAGACATGAACAACTAATCTATCAAATAAATAACCTTTATTTAGTAGATCTTGTTTTTGTCTCTTTTGGTGTGCTCTTTTTGTACTAGATTTTCTAGTACTTTATCATCTATGAAAATCAAAAAACTAGAAAGCTATGCTCCTCTTGGGTTGGGTTAGGCAACTCCAAGTTAGTTTGACGAGTTTTTCAACGAGGATAATAGAGTTTTGACAGTGACTTTGGGCTCTACTAGATAAAGTAGAGCTTTTTGTTATGCACTATTGACATTCTAGAAAGGGCAATCATATGATAAAAATCAATCACCTGACCATCACACAAAACAAAGATTTACGAGACCTTGTCTCAGACTTAAACATGACCATCCAAGACGGGGAAAAGGTAGCTATTATTGGCGAAGAAGGAAATGGCAAATCGACCTTGCTTAAAACTTTAATGGGGGAAGCTTTGCCTGATTTCACTATAAAGGGAGACATCCAGTCTGACCATCAGTCACTCGCTTACATTCCTCAAAAACTCCCCGAGGAGCTGAAAAAGAAAAGTCTACACGACTACTTCTTTTTGGATTTTGCTGATTTAGACTACAGTATCCTCTATCGTTTGGCTGAGGAATTGCATTTTGATAGCGATCGCTTTGCTAGTGACCAAGATATCGAGAGCCTCTCGGGTGGCGAAGCTTTGAAAATTCAGCTTATCCATGAGTTAGCCAAACCCTTTGAGATTCTATTTTTAGATGAACCTTCAAATGACCTGGACCTTGAGACGGTTGATTGGCTAAAAGGTCAGATTCGCAAGATTCGGCAAACCGTTATTTTCATTTCTCATGATGAAGACTTTCTTTCTGAAACGGCAGACACTATTGTCCACTTGCGACTGGTCAAGCACCGTAAAGAAGCAGAAACACTAGTCGAGCATTTAGATTATGATCACTATAGTGAGCAGAGAAAGGCTAATTTTACCAAACAAAGCCAGCAAGCTGCTAACGACCAAAGAGCCTACAATAAAACCATGGAAAAACATCGACGAGTCAAGCAAAATGTAGAAACTGCACTTCGGGCTACCAAAGATAGTACTGCCGGTCGCCTATTGGCTAAAAAGATGAAAACTGTTCTCTCTCAAGAAAAACGCTTTGAAAAGGAAGCTCAGTCCATGACCCAAAAGCCACTTGAAGAGGAACAAATCCAACTTTTCTTTTCAGATATCCAACCATTACCGACCTCTAAAGTCTTAATCCAACTGGAAAAAGAAAATTTGTCCATTGGAGAGCGCATTTTAGCTCAGAAGTTACAACTAACGGTCCGTGGCCAAGATAAAATCGGTATCATCGGGCCAAATGGTGCTGGAAAATCAACTCTGTTAGCCAAGTTGCAGCAACTGCTCAGCGACAAAAGAGAAATTTCGCTTGGTTTTATGCCACAAGATTACCACAAAAAACTGCAATTGGATTTATCACCACTAGCTTATCTCAGCCAAACTGGACGAAAAGAGGAACTACAGAAAATCCAATCTCACTTAGCCAGTCTCAATTTTAGTTATCCAGAGATGCAACATCAAATTCGCTCCTTATCTGGCGGGCAACAGGGTAAACTCCTGCTTTTGGATTTAGTCTTGCGCAAACCAAACTTTCTCCTGCTAGATGAACCCACACGAAACTTTTCACCTACTTCTCAACCCGAAATTAGAAAACTCTTTGCAACCTATCCAGGCGGTATCATCACTGTTTCGCATGACCGTCGTTTCTTAAAAGAGGTCTGTACGACTATCTATCGCTTGACAGAACACGGTTTGGAGGTAGTTACCTTAGAAGATTTATAAATTTGAAACATAGCAGATAGGTGGGGCAAAAACACAATTTTAGGAGAAGAGAAAGTAAATCTTCCCATAATAAAACGCATAATATCAAGTTTTTTTGCACACCTGATATTATGCGTTTTTCAGATTTTAAAGACTTTTCCCAGCCTTCATTTTACATATGTTTTAAACGTTCAATCCGTTCTGAAATAGGTGGGTGGGTATAAAAGAGTTTTTGGAACCCTCCACCTTTCTTAGGATCATTGATATAAAGCGCACTGCTGGCATCATCGACAGGACGACTCATCGGTTTACTATTATCCAACTTACGTAGGGCATTAATCATCCCTTGAGGATTGCGGGTCAACTCGACACTGGAAGCATCAGCTAGAAATTCCCTCTGACGAGAAATAGCTAGTTGCACTAAGGTTGCAGCGAGAGGTGCCAGCACAATTGCAAGTAGGGAGACCACTAGCATAATGATTTCAAGACCATTTCCATCTCGGTCATCGTCACTTCGTCTGCGACCTGCGCCACCCCACCACATCATACGACCTGCCATACTAGAAAGCATGGTGATAGCACTGGCCAGGGCAACGGCAATAGTTGAAATGCGGATATCGTAATTACGAATATGACTGACTTCATGTCCCATAACAGCTTCTAGTTCTTCACGATTCATGATAGCTAGGAGACCTGAAGTCGCAGCAACCGCTGCGTTTTGAGGGTTAGAACCTGTCGCAAAGGCATTTAAGGCTGGATCATCAATGATGAAAACACGGGGCATAGGAATCTGAGCCACCATAGCCATATCTTCTACTACATGGTAGAGGTCTGGTGCCATTTGCTCATCCACCTCACGCGCTCCATTCATGGACATGACAATCTCTGTCGATTGAAAAATCATGGACAAGGCATAGATAAAGCCGATAATCAATGCGATAACCAAACCACCAAGCCCAGAACGCATAAAGAGGTAACCAACCGCATAGCCAACAAGAGCTAAGAGTAGGAAAAATACCAGCAATAAAATCCACGTTTTTCGTTTATTGCTTGCAATTTGATCAAACAACATTTTAGTCACCTAAACCGCTAAAATCAACTTTAGGGACTGCCTTTTCCTCTTCTGGTGTTTGAAGGAAATCTGCTGCTTTAAATCCAAACATTCCAGCGATAATATTGCTTGGGAAAGTTTCTAATTTTACATTGTAGTTGCTGACAACACTGTTGTAGAGTTGACGAGAGTAAGAAATTTTATTTTCTGTATTGGTCAACTCCTCTTGCAATTTAACAAAGTTGGCACTGGCTTTCAAATCTGGATAGCTTTCTGCAACTGCAAAAATACCTGAAATCTGACGAGTAAGGGCATCACTAGCTTTCATAGCTTCTGCTGGTGAAGTCGCTGCTGCCACTTGGTTACGTAGTTCTGCCACCTTTTCAAGGGTAGAACCTTCATATTTGGCATAACCTTTTACAGTCTCAATCAAGTTTGGCAAGAGATCATTTCGACGTTTCAACTGAACATCAATCTGACTCCAAGCCTCCTTTGTTTGCATACGATTCTTAACCAAACCGTTATAGCTAACAATCACAAAAATAACAATAAGAGCGATAACTCCAAGAATAATCCAAGTCATTATATAAGTCCTTTCTACTTTTAGATTAGTACCAGTATATCAAATTTTTAATGATTGTGGTAAAATAAGATGATGCTAAAGAAGGAAATAACTATGAAACCAGAAACATTTTACAACCTGCTTGCCGAACAAAATCTTCCACTTTCGGACCAGCAAAAAAAACAATTTGAACGTTATTTTGAACTCTTGGTCGAATGGAATGAAAAGATTAATTTAACAGCCATTACGGACAAGGATGAAGTTTATCTCAAACATTTTTACGATTCGATTGCGCCTATTCTGCAAGGTTTGATTCCCAATGAAACTATCAAACTTCTTGATATTGGAGCTGGGGCAGGATTTCCTAGTCTTCCGATGAAAATTCTCTATCCTAAGCTAGATGTGACCATCATTGATTCACTCAATAAGCGCATCAACTTCCTCCAACTTTTGTCTCAAGAACTGGATTTAGACGATGTTCATTTCTACCATGGACGTGCCGAAGATTTTGCCCAAGACAAGAACTTCCGTGCTCAATATGATTTTGTAACAGCTCGTGCGGTTGCCCGCATGCAGGTCTTGTCTGAATTGACCATTCCTTACCTTAAAGTTGGCGGAAAACTATTGGCACTCAAGGCTAGCAATGCGCCTGAGGAATTATTAGAAGCTAAGAATGCCCTCAACCTCCTCTTCAGTAAAGTCGAAAACAATCTCAACTACGCCCTACCAAATGGAGATCCGCGTTATATCACAGTGGTGGAAAAGAAAAAAGAAACACCAAATAAATATCCAAGAAAGGCTGGCATGCCCAACAAACGCCCGCTTTAAATTTTTTAGTAAAAAATATTTACAGAGTCAGCCTCGCTCCTTTATTTCCAGGCTCGGGAAAAAATGATTTACAAAATCAACCTCGCTCTCTTATTTCTAGGCTCGGGAAAAAATGATTTACAAAATCATTTTTTTCTGCTATACTATCCTAAGCAAAGGTTTTTAATGTCATCCCGTGAGGTGACGAAGACGCAGAAATACTTGAAACTCTCTAAAATCTAGATTTTAGAGAAGTCTTACTCTGAGGGCCTATTGCTGTAAAATAATGGGCTCTTTTTTGATGCCCAAAAGTGAGGTTTATATGAAACAAGAATCAACTGTTGATTTGTTACTAGACGTTGACCAACGTCCTTCAGCTGGAAAAGGAATTCTCCTTAGCTTCCAACACGTTTTCGCCATGTTTGGTGCGACCATCTTGGTACCCTTGATTTTGGGAATGCCTGTATCTGTTGCCCTTTTTGCTTCAGGTGTTGGAACACTCATCTACATGATCGCAACTGGTTTTAGAGTTCCAGTTTATCTAGGATCATCATTCGCCTTTATCACAGCTATGTCCCTAGCTATGAAGGAACTAGGAGGGGATGTATCAGCTGCCCAAACAGGGGTTATCCTTACAGGTTTTATCTATGTGCTTGTCGCTGCTGGTGTTCGTTTTGCGGGTACAAAATGGATTGATAAACTCTTGCCACCAATCATCATCGGACCTATGATCATCGTTATCGGTCTTGGACTTGCAGGTTCAGCTGTTACAAACGCTGGTCTTGTAGCGGATGGAAATTGGAAAAATGCACTTGTAGCAGTTGTTACTTTCTTGATTGCTGCCTTTATCAATACAAAAGGAAAAGGCTTCCTACGAATCATTCCATTCCTCTTTGCCATTATCGGTGGTTACCTCTTCGCACTAACCCTTGGCTTGGTTGACTTTACACCAGTTCTTAAAGCCAACTGGTTTGAAATTCCTGGTTTCTACTTGCCATTTAGCACAGGTGGTGCCTTTAAAGAATACAATCTTTACTTTGGTCCAGAAACTATCGCTATCTTGCCAATCGCTATCGTAACAATTTCTGAACATATCGGAGACCATACTGTTTTGGGTCAAATCTGTGGCCGTCAATTCTTGAAAGAACCAGGTCTTCACCGTACTCTTCTTGGTGACGGTATCGCAACTTCAGTTTCTGCCTTCCTTGGTGGACCAGCCAATACAACTTATGGAGAAAATACAGGGGTTATCGGTATGACTCGTATCGCTTCTGTCTCAGTTATCCGTAACGCTGCCTTTATCGCGATTGCCCTCAGCTTCCTTGGTAAATTCACTGCCTTGATTTCAACCATTCCAAATGCTGTACTTGGTGGTATGTCAATCCTTCTCTACGGAGTTATCGCAAGTAATGGTTTGAAAGTTTTGATCAAAGAACGTGTAGACTTCAGTCAAATGCGTAACCTAATCATCGCAAGTGCTATGTTGGTCCTTGGACTTGGAGGAGCTATCCTTAAACTTGGTCCAGTTACCCTTTCAGGTACTGCCCTATCAGCCATGACAGGAATCATCTTGAACTTAATCTTGCCATACGAAAATAAAGACTAATACTCTTCGAAAATCAAATTCAAACCACGTCAACGTCGCCTTGCCGTACTCAAGTACAGCCTGCGGCTAGTTTCCTAGTTTGCTCTTTGATTTTCATTGAGTATAAGAGTCTAAATACATCAAAAAAACGAGCATTTCCAATTACGGAAGTGCTTATTTTTTTCTTTCTAAAAACTAAAAAGGAAAGCCCTGCAGCCTTCCCTTGTCTTACTTGCGTTTCTTCTTTGCTTTTTTCATTTTGTTAGCCATGCGTTTCATGGACTGTTTCATGGCAAATTCACCGATTTTACCCTTGAGTCCGCCACCAAACATCTGGCTCATATCTGGCATTCCTGCTCCTCCAAGCGCTGACAAGTCAGGCATACCACCTCGTCCCATCATTCCTTCAAGGGCAGACATATCCATTCCTCCCATATTTGGCATATTTTTAGGAAGGTTGTTTGGATTGATTCCCATTTGCTTCATCATTTTGTTCATATCCCCAGACATAACACCCTGCATGAGCTGTTTAGCCTGGTTAAAGTCCTTGATGAATTTATTGACTTCGACAAAGGTATTTCCAGAACCAGCTGCGATACGACGGCGACGGCTTGGATTTAACAAATCTGGGTTTTCACGTTCTTCAGGTGTCATGGAAGACACAATGGCACGTTTACGAGCAATCTGACGCTCATCTACCTTCATGTTTTGAAGGGCTGGGTTGTTTGCCATACCTGGAATCATCTTGAGCAAGTCTTCCATTGGCCCCATGTTTTGTACCTGATCCAACTGATCAATGAAATCATTGAAATCAAAGGTGTTTTCACGCATCTTCTCAGCCATTTCAAGGGCTTTTTGCTCATCGTATTCCTGAGAAGCTTTCTCAATCAGAGTGAGCATATCCCCCATGCCAAGGATACGGCTAGACATGCGATCTGGGTGGAAGGTTTCAATGTCCGTAATCTTTTCACCTGTACCAGTGAACTTGATTGGTTTTCCAGTAATGTGACGAACAGACAGAGCCGCACCACCACGAGTATCGCCATCAATCTTGGTAAGGATGACCCCAGTCACTTCCAACTGAGCATTAAACTCACGCGCAACATTGGCCGCTTCTTGACCAATCATGGCATCAACGACAAGCAGAATTTCGTTTGGTTGAGCCAGTGCTTTCACGTCACGAAGCTCATTCATCAAAAGCTCATCAATCTGCAAACGACCTGCCGTATCAATCAAGACATAGTCATTATGATTAACTTGGGCTTGTTCCAAACCTTGACGAACAATCTCCACAGCTGGAACCTCTGTCCCAAGAGCAAAAACAGGCACATCGATTTGTTGACCCAGAGTTTTCAACTGGTCGATAGCCGCAGGACGGTAAATATCCGCCGCAATCATCAAAGGACGGGCATTTTCTTCCTTCTTGAGTTTATTGGCCAATTTACCGGCAAAAGTTGTTTTACCAGCCCCCTGTAAACCAACCATCATGATGATGGTTGGAATCTTAGGTGACTTGATAATCTCAGCCGTATCAGAACCTAAAACGTCTGTCAGTTCCTCATCAACGATTTTAATAATCTGTTGCGCAGGATTAAGGGTATCAATGACCTCATGGCCGACTGCACGCTCACGAACTTTCTTGATAAAGTCCTTTACAACAGGCAAGGCAACGTCGGCTTCAAGCAAGGCCAAGCGAATCTCTTTGGTTGCCTCTTGAACATCAGACTCAGAGATTTTTCCTTTTTTACGTAAATTTTTAAAGACGTTCTGCAAACGTTCTGTTAAACTTTCAAATGCCATTTTTCTTCCTCTTATTCTCTATTATCAATGCTTGTTAAAATTTCAATCTGCTTCTGTAGAAAGTCATCCTTTGGATAGCGCTCCAAAATCTGGTCAAAAATCTGACTGCGGACAATGTAGTCCGAGTACATGTGCAATTTCATCTCATAATCTTCCAGAATCTTTTCTGTCCGCTTGATATTATCATAGACAGCCTGACGACTGACACCAAATTCCTCGGCAATTTCAGCAAGGCTGTAATCATCAGCGTAGTAGAGCTCGATATAATTCATTTGTTTATCTGTCAAAAGCGCCGCATAAAATTCAAAGAGCGCATTCATTCGATTGGTTTTTTCAATTTCCATAACTTTTATTATACCAAAAAATAGCCTAATCTACCACACTAGGGAGCCAATCCAAGAAGATAGCTAACTAAATTTGAAAAAAACAAGAGCCTAGTCCCAAGTAATTTCCAGTTGATAGCTGGCAAAGGGATGTCCCTCCTGATTTTGTAGTTGATAGGCTAGCTCAATCTTTTGCCCATCAACTTGATAATGGCTCGTTTGGATGATAAACTCCTGCATGCCCATAGGTGTAGGAATGTAGGCTAAACTATCGCTATCCTTTAGAAAGCGCATAATGGTCTTGGGATTGGAAAAACGGCTCATCACCAGTTCTTGACCATGGAATTTAATAACCACTTTTTCCTTTTCCTCATTATAAAAAAGCAGGTAGCTATAATCTCCTTTTTCATGCACTTCCACGTCATAAAGCTGGTCAATCACTTCCAACTGCTTATCAAACTGAATCGTATTTCGCATCCGAATCTTCACATCATGTCCTCTTTCTTGTCTCTTGTCCTACTATTTTACCAAAAACTCTAGCTTTTTGCTATAATGGTCATATGAACGAAAAAGTATTCCGTGACCCAGTTCACAACTACATCCATGTCGATAATCAAATCATCTATGACTTGATTAATACAAAAGAATTTCAGCGTTTGCGCCGGATCAAGCAACTGGGAACTTCCAGTTATACCTTCCACGGTGGGGAGCACAGCCGCTTCTCCCATTGTCTTGGAGTCTATGAGATTGCTCGACGTATCACGGAGATTTTTGAAGAAAAATATCCTGAAGAATGGAATCCTGCCGAGTCTCTCTTGACCATGACTGCTGCTCTCCTACATGACCTTGGACATGGTGCCTACTCCCATACTTTTGAACATCTCTTTGATACAGACCATGAAGCGATTACTCAGGAAATCATCCAAAGTCCTGAAACGGAGATTCACCAAGTCCTGCTACAAGTGGCACCAGATTTTCCAGAAAAGGTAGCCAGTGTCATTGACCATACCTATCCTAACAAGCAGGTCGTGCAACTCATTTCTAGTCAGATTGATGCAGACCGTATGGACTATCTCTTGCGTGACTCCTATTTTACTGGAGCATCCTATGGGGAATTTGACTTGACTCGAATCCTCCGAGTCATTCGCCCTGTCGAAAATGGTATCGCCTTTCAGCGCAATGGCATGCACGCCATCGAAGACTACGTCCTCAGTCGCTACCAGATGTATATGCAGGTCTATTTCCACCCAGCAACACGGGCCATGGAAGTTCTCCTGCAGAATCTCCTCAAACGCGCCAAGGAACTTTATCCAGAAGATAAGGACTTCTTTGCACGAACATCTCCACATCTCCTGCCTTTCTTTGAAAAAAATGTGACCTTGTCTGACTATCTAGCTCTGGATGATGGTGTGATGAATACCTATTTCCAACTCTGGATGACCAGTCCTGACAAGATTCTCGCAGATTTGTCGCAACGCTTTGTCAACCGCAAGGTCTTTAAATCCATTACCTTTTCACAAGAAGATCAAGACCAGCTCGCTAGCATGAGAAAATTGGTTGAGGACATTGGCTTTGATCCCGACTACTATACTGCCATTCATAAGAACTTTGACCTCCCTTATGATATCTATCGTCCCGAATCTGAAAATCCACGGACACAGATTGAGATTTTACAAAAAAATGGAGAACTGGCCGAACTCTCTAGCCTGTCTCCTATCGTCCAATCCCTTGCTGGCAGTCGCCATGGAGATAATCGTTTCTATTTTCCAAAGGAAATGTTGGATCAAAACAGCATCTTCGCAAGCATCACCCAGCAATTTTTACACTTGATTGAGAACGATCATTTTACCCCAAATAAAAACTAGAAGAGGAAATTTATGAGTATTAAACTAATCGCCGTCGATATCGACGGAACCCTAGTCAATAGCCAAAAGGAAATCACCCCTGAAGTCTTTTCTGCCATCCAAGATGCCAAAGAAGCTGGTGTCAAAGTCGTCATTGCAACTGGCCGCCCTATCGCAGGTGTTGCCAAAGTTCTGGACGACTTGCAGTTGAGAGACGAGGGTGACTATGTTGTAACCTTCAACGGTGCTCTTGTGCAAGAAACTGCTACAGGACATGAGATTATCAGCGAATCCTTGACCTATGAGGATTATCTGGATATGGAATTCCTCAGCCGCAAGCTCGGTGTCCACATGCACGCTATTACCAAGGACGGTATCTATACTGCCAATCGTAATATCGGAAAATACACGGTGCACGAATCAACCCTCGTCAGCATGCCCATCTTCTACCGTACACCTGAAGAAATGGCTGGCAAGGAAATCGTCAAATGTATGTTCATCGATGAGCCTGAGATTCTTGATGCTGCGATTGAAAAAATTCCAGCCGAATTTTACGAACGCTACTCTATCAACAAATCTGCTCCTTTCTACCTCGAACTCCTTAAAAAGAATGTGGACAAAGGTTCAGCCATCACTCACTTAGCTGAAAAACTCGGATTGACAAAAGATGAAACCATGGCTATCGGTGACGAAGAAAATGACCGTGCCATGCTGGAAGTCGTTGGTAACCCCGTTGTCATGGAAAATGGAAATCCAGAAATCAAAAAAATCGCCAAATACATCACCAAAACAAATGACGAATCTGGCGTTGCCCATGCCATCCATACATGGGTATTGTAAAAGTGAAGAATATACGAAAACCGCTCGGCTGAGCGGTTTTTTCCAAATCAAGAATTTTCTATACCATCATTTTTTTAAATGATCAAGGCAGGTAACTCACTATGAAATAAGCTAAATTACCAATCACTTGATGATCCACCAGCATCAAAACCACCACCTGACCAATCACTTGATGATCCACCAGCATCAAAACCACCACCTGACCAATCATCACTCGACCAATCATCACTCGACCAAGGCGATGAGGAATCACTACTACTCTCATTATGATACTCATCTGAATTTTTAATATGGTAAGCTGTTAATGCTTTTTGTGACCAAGAACCATCATTTATAAAATCTTTATCATCAGGGTATAATTTATCCTTACCATAATAGAATTTATTAGATCTCCGTTTCCTACCCGAAACCCTACCTTCTGTAAGAAAAAGTACCACAAAAGAAATCATAAAAATTACACCGAAATGATCAAGAATTTCTACTACTAGTTCCCATATAGCTTTAGGGACTTCATAAAAATAATTTCTCTCTACTACAGGTGCATCAGCTAAGTCATAATCTTGATTGGATATGTTTTGGATTATATCAATCACAGCTCCATCATAGTCTTTGGCTCGCATCTTATCACGAGAGGCATCTAAGATTTCCCTAGCTTTTGTATCAGTCAATATAGTAGCTAGGTTATTAGAAGTCTCAATACGAAACTTTCTATCTTTTATAGCAATCAATAATAATGCACCCTTATTTGAATCCGAATAGCCAATTTTCCAAGATCTGGCAATCGTATTGGCTGACTTTTCTAAAGATTCACCATTTAAACTCTCAACAATATAAATACCAATTTGAGTATCCGATTTACCATTTAATTCTATTAGTTTATCTGAAACAACCTCTGATAAATAATGGTTTGGATCATAAATACCATTAGAAGGCCTATCTGGTATCACTAGATCTGCGTGAGTTGGTCCAATGAAAAATAACAGGATTGTAAAAAAAGACATTAAGATTAAAACTATTTTTTTCATCATAAAAGTCGGACCTTCTTTCTTTTAAAAATTTGCAATTTCAATAAGAATGAGAATAAATGATATTCTTTTTAAAATAGAATACTTCGATAAAGTCATCTTTCTATCAATCTATTGTATATGGTAGTTTCATTATAAGTTATTTATCTCACTTAATCAACGTAAAATATAGGAAAATTTGTTCTAAGTTTTTATTAAAACTATTATCTCTTAGTAATGAATACTAGCTTCGAACCTGACCATTAAATCAAGCTTTCTCCATCGTTTTCATACTGGAATTAAGATAGATGCAATTGGCACTATGGCAAGTAATAACTGTGCTAGAAGGTTATTAAGACCACGGGTAAAGAGATTAATTCCATACATTAAGAACCATAAGAACAAACTAACATTCAAAAAGTTCTGCTTGAAGCACCTCACCAATCCTTAGCGATTGGTTGCTTTTTATTGTAAAACTAACTGATTTCATAATAAACTGCTTTCTTACTATCTTAACTATATAGGGAGATTTTTTCTAGTTCGAATTAGAGAAAACTTTTCTGCCTCGATTGGTAAAGAACAGTAATACAAATGTCCATACCTACTTTCAACTAAATTCTCCTCCTTCCATAGTCCATTTCTATTTAAAAATTCTATATCGTCGGAAACAATCGTTACCCATGAATTTGGTTTATCTAAATTATCATCACTTCGTTGAAAAATATCCCATTTTTGTTCATTAAACCAAATATAATCTATAATTTTATATTTTTTTTCAACCTGTTTCTCTGTCAAATATTTTCTATATTGTTTCAACTCTGAATCAAATAATTTATAACCATTATTCTCTGATAAAGGATCATAGGAAATCAAATAATATCCTGTACTATCACAATCAAAGTATTGATGTTCAATTCCATCAACCACTATGTATAATTTATCCATCATCCCTCCACGTAATACATTTTACCATAGTTACAACTACAAACTATCAGGGCTTACGTCACTCATTTCCTGACTCCGTCTGTTCTATATTTTGTTCATTCTCCCGTTTCTCATTGAAATCTTTAAATGTTTTATCAATGACCCTCTTAACTCCATTCCAGAAATATGGTAAGGGTAATTTTGACTCTCCTTACTTGAAGTTTGACTTTGTGTACTTTCTTCAGTTGAAGAGGTCTCGTTCAAATCTGATGTTGTCGTAGTAGATGTAGGTTCAGAATTTGAACTTTTCTTTGACTTAGGAATGTAGTTACTATCAATTTTAGGTATATTTTTAATTTCCTCAATAGTAGGAATTTTAGGATTTTCTTTAACAGGTCTATACAACATCGAAAATGTGAAGAATAAGGCTAACACCGATGCGATAAACGGAAATATCTTTTTATCTGATTCATCTGAGGGAACCTTAACTACACTGGTACTAAGTGCCTTCCATTCAGGGTGTACTTCTTCGATGGCTTTTTTCTCTTGCCAAAGCGGAACGAGAAAGAATTGGTTGAAAGGTACAACTGTAGCCATAGCTGTCGCTCCTAATGGAATAAACCTATTGGAATTTACAATAAGCACGATACTTAGTATAGATAATAATACGAATAGAACTATTACTAATACTAGTCGCATTTTATATTCTTTTTTAATCTGGAGATATCTTTCTTTGGATAGCTTTTCTTGATCTTGATTGGGATGATTTGAGTCTTCCGATATGTTTTCCTTATCTGAAAAAATGTCATCATCAGGTAATTCTACTTTCAAACTCATATCCGAATTCTGCAATACCTTCTGAACCGCTGCAAGAAAGGCTAGTCCATTATCAGATGGAGAATATTGGAAGGTAATATGGATGACTTTTTTGTCAAACTTATCACCGTATCGTTCTACATACTGCTTACTTTCGAGGAAGTGAATATAATTATTAATTTTTTCTTGCAGAATTTCAAGATGGACTGCTTCTATCTCTTCCTCCCAGCCAACTGAATCCACCAGAAGAAGCTCTAAATGACTATCAACTATACCAATTGCATTAAGTTCGCTAGGTTCCAGTTCTGAAACAATGGCCTGGGTGACAATTTGTCTAAATTCCTCTGCTGTGAAAAGACAACGGCTATTTTCAGGATTTTTCAAAATAAAGGAAGGATGATCTTCGATGAAGAGCTTATCGGATTCATCTTGTGTATACTGTTTTTTAGATTTCCAAAAACGATAATCTGCATAATTCATCAACTCTTTACCAGTATGTTCTCCAGACATATAACTATCTGCAGCTTCTTTAGGGATTTCTTGAACTACTTCTGGACAGGTAATATTAAAAGTTGGATAACGTAAGAAATACTTATTTCCATCTTGACAGATTTCCAACATATCTTTTTGACTAGTATAAATCGACTTCATTTCTAATATCTATTAACTCCTTGTGTTTTTTTAAATATTTTTTTCCGTACCATTCTTCTACTGTTTTCCCTTCCCACTCGCGGTATTCTTCGGGATATTTCCATTTGTAGAATGCTTGTAAATAACTAGGAAATTCGATGTAAATTAGCATAGCAATCACAGCAATATTTAGGATAATCCATGTTATCAAAAGACCTAATCCTTCCAATAAAGTTGAAAATTTTATGGAAAAACTTTTTATAATAAAGTTTATAATTACTCCAATTCCCAAAAAACTCATTCCATAAATCGCTATCTTATTGGCAATTTTGTTGCGAAGAGAAGAGCCACTTCCATTACCATACATCAGTTTTTTAAGACTTTCAATTTCAAGGCTAAACATAAAATAGGCTAATATAGTAATAAAAACAAAAATAGCAGCAACCATCCAAATAGATAAAGTTGGTAATGACATATCAATCGCTAACAGATTAAATTCAAGACTAAGCCAAATTAGAAATGTGATGACATGAAAATGATTACGATAGGGCAGTATAAAAGCTTTTCTAAAAACTTTACCAATCAATATGATAAATACCCAAATTAAGAAACAGACTAGATATACCTCAGCTGTTAGTAATGGATGTTGATAGATAGGCAATCTTAAATCTTTAGGATCAGAGTCGTGCAAGGACAGCGAGAAAACAAGAATCATAAAGTTTATAATGACAGGACCGATAAGAGTCAAAACAATATTCTGAATATGAAGAACTAGTTTAGACTTTCCTTCCCTATAATATGTTTCTAACTTAGAGAAAACATTTCCTTTCTGATACTGTAAAAAAACATCATCTTCTAGATTAAGACTTTCTTCAAAACTTGCTTTAAATAGTGACTTTTTTGTCATAAGTTTAATCCTCAATCTTCTTTTATACTAATTCTGAGTGCTTTTTCAAGTATCTCTTTCCATACCATTCTTCCACTGATTTGCCTTCCCACTCACAGTATTCCTCAGGATATTTCCATTTATAGTAGGCATAAAGGAAATAAGGAAACTCCATAAAAATAAGCATTGCAATTAACCCAATGTTTAACAAAATCCAACATATGAATAGACCTAAAAGAGTTACGGAATGTGAAAAATTAATAGAGAAAGCTTTGAAAATATAATTAACAATCACAGCCAAGCCCAATAGACCTGCTCCATAAATAGCAATACCTTTGGCAATTTTATCGAGTAAGGTAGGTGCCTTAATTTCTCCATACATTAGATTTTTCAAACCTTTAAGTTCTATCCTAAACATCCAATAAATTAAGGCTAAAAGAAGACAAACAAGAATAAAAATTTCTAATATTGTTAGAAATGGTAATGCTAAACCAATAGCAGCAAGGTCGAACTCTATAACAAACCAAATCAAAAACGTTATAACATGAAAATGAGTCCTATATGGAAGAATAAAAAATGGTTTGAAAAATTTACCAATTATAACTAAGAGAAGCCATATAAATAACCCGATTATATAAACATGAGCCGTTAAAAAATTATGATTAGAAATGGGAAAGACTAAATCTTTTGGATCACTAGTATAAAGCATTGTTGAAAAAACTAATAATAAAAAGTTGAAGCCAATCGGGAAAATGAGTGTCAATATACCATATAAAAGGGCGTTTTTTAAATAATCAAATACATTCCTTGGAGGTTTGGACACTTTTTTATCTTGTTCCTTCAATTGATACTGTAAAAAACCATCATCTAATAAATTCAAACTCTCTTCAAAACTTGCTTTAAAAATTGATTTCTTCCTCATACTTTTCACCCAAATCCTATTTTAATAACTCCTTGTGTTTTTTTAAATATTTTTTCCTTACCAGAAATCTAGATCCTAATACTCAATCTAACCCCATAATAAGGAGAGAAATTCCCTTCCAAATAAGTACTTATACTTTCTCCTATTATACCACACCTCTATTTTCATCTGAAATGGTTTCCATTTTAGGACAAGAAAAAACACTGATCATTCAGTGCTTTTTGATTGATTTACTGCCCCCTGCAGGAATCGAACCTGCAACTACTCCTTAGGAGGGAGTTGTTATATCCATTGAACTAAGGGAGCTAGAGAAAAACTCTGCTGAAAAAGCAGAGTTTTTTAGTCGAATTAACGACGGATTTCTTTGATACGAGCTGCTTTACCTTGAAGAGCACGCAAGTAGTACAATTTCGCACGACGTACTTTACCGTAACGAACAACTTCGATTTTTTCAACACGTGGAGTGTGGATTGGGAAGATACGCTCAACACCTACACCGTTAGAGATTTTACGAACTGTGTAGTTTTCTGAGATGCCAGCACCTTTACGTGCGATAACAACACCTTCAAAAATCTGGATACGTTCACGGTTACCTTCGACAACTTTCGCGTGTACACGAACAGTGTCACCAGGACGGAATGATGGGATATCTGTACGAAGTTGACCTTCAGTCAAGCTTTGGATTAATGGATTCATTTTATTCTCCTATCTTTGTCAATCTTGAGGAACCTTCCTCAGCGGATAAACTGTATTTTTGTGCGTCCATTACACACAAGATACAGTTTACCAAATTTCCACAAAAAAGTAAAGAAATTTATAGCAGAATTCCTAAAAAAATCGCAATAAAACCACCTAGATAGGTCAAAGTCAGGTAAACGTAAAAAACCTTCTTATCGCTTAACAGTCTTTGAAGTTCGTCATTCAAGGTCGAAAAAGTTGTCAAACCTCCACAAAATCCTGTTGCTAAAATAGCATAGACTTCCTTAGACTCCACATGGTTGTAGAGCAAGCCAATCAAAAAACAACCCAAAAGATTGGCTATTAGCGTTCCGAGTGGCAATTTAGATGCTTGATTATAGCGGGAAAAGAAATAGCGAACTAAAGCTCCGAAACCACAAGCAATTGCAAGATAGACGATTACCATTTCTTCCTCCCTAAATAGTAAGCTAAAAGCAGTCCTCCACCGATGCTCAAAAGCAAATACAGGACTAAACTAAGATAACGCCCTGTATCCAGTAGTTTCACAGCATCAAGTATGAGACTAGAAAAGGTTGTCAAACCACCACAAAAACCCGTCCCTAGTGCTAAAATAAGGCCTTTACTGCTTCCCTTATAGAGCAGATAGCCCTTGACAAGATAAACCAGGCAGAAAATTCCCAGATAGTTGACAAAGAGAGTTCCCCAAGGAAAGTCTGGACTGGCTGGTAACCAAGTGGAAACTAGGTAGCGAACGAGTCCACCCAACATAGCAGCTAGAAAAATCCCTAGCGGATAAAATTGTTCTTTTTTCATTTGATGTTTTGATCCTGATAATCACGCGAACGTTTGAGTATGTCAGAAAAAGTCGCGACAATAGTCTCCTGATAACGTTGCTCCTCTACACGATTTCTGACCTTTTCAAAAATAACTTCTTCTCTCTTGGTATCTAAAATTGGTTTACCCGAAGCTTTCTTATAGGCAACTACACCCTCAACTAAGTGCATTCGAGCTTCTAGAAGTTTAACAATTTGATCGTCGATTTGATCAATTTCTTGACGAATAATATCTAAATCCATACAGTCTCCTCCTTTATTTGAATTATTGTATCAAAAAGCCACCAAATAGGCTAGTAAAATCCCAACTCACGATAAGAAAAATGCACTGATTGATTGTATCAGCGCACGTTTATGCTTATCCTACTTTAGCAGCCAATTCTTCTGCGAATTGTTCTAAGCGTTCAATATCTTCTTCCTCAGCAGAAAGATCAACTTTAACACACTCTGAACCTTTTTCTGCTCCTGTCGCTACAAAAACGCGATCAAAGTCATCAACAGCCTTACAAAATTCATCGTAGAAGGTATCTCCTGAGCCGACCACTCCGTAGATTTTACCATTCAAATTGAGATCGGCTAGGTCTTCGTAGAAGTCCATCATCTCATCTGGCAATTCTCCATCACCATAGGTATAGGTCGCAACGATAGCGATGTCTGCTTCCAAGAAGTCTGAAGCGTCAACAGTTGTACATTCATCAACATCGACATCCAAGCCCAAGTCACGTAATTTATCTGCTACAATATCTGCAATTTCTTCGGTATTACCGGTCATACTGGCAAATACAATTTTTGCTAATGCCATATCGTCCTCCTCAATTTATCTTTCTCCATTATATCACATCTTTTTCATTTTAAAAATAAAAATTCTTGTGCTACAATGAAATGAGAAAGAATTGAGGTTATTTATGGACATTTGCCATCAAATTTTAGAAAAAATTAAAGAATACGACACGATTATCATTCATCGTCATATGAAACCAGACCCTGATGCCTTGGGAAGTCAAGTGGGCTTGAAAGCTCTTCTCAAACATCATTTCCCAGAAAAAACCATCAAAGCCGTAGGTTATGATGAACCAACTCTTACTTGGATGGCGGAAATGGATCTTGTTGAAGATAGTGCCTACCAAGGTGCCCTTGTTATCGTCTGTGATACGGCCAATACTGCTCGTATCGATGATAAGCGCTATCGTCAAGGTGATTTTCTCATTAAGATTGACCACCATCCAAATGATGATGTATATGGTGACCTATCTTGGGTGGATACTAGTTCAAGCAGCGCTAGTGAGATGATTACCCTCTTTGCCCAAACAACCCAACTGGCCTTGTCAGATCGAGCTGCTGAATTGCTCTTTGCAGGAATTGTCGGTGATACAGGTCGCTTCCTTTATCCTTCTACGACTGCACGGACTCTTCACCTTGCTGCTTATTTGAGAGAACATAACTTTGACTTTGCGGCTCTCACTCGCAAAATGGACACTATGAGTTACAAAATTGCTAAACTTCAAGGCTACATCTACGACCATCTGGAAGTGGATGAAAATGGTGCTGCTCGCGTTATCCTGAGTCAGGAAATCTTAAAACGATTCAATGTTACCGATGCTGAAACTGCGGCTATTGTAGGAGCTCCTGGACGTATTGACAGTGTAAGTCTCTGGGGAATTTTTGTAGAACAGGCTGATGGCCACTACCGTGTTCGCTTACGCAGTAAAATCCATCCTATCAATGAAATTGCCAAGGAACATGATGGTGGAGGTCACCCTCTAGCAAGTGGTGCTAATTCCTACAGTCTAGAAGAAAACGAAATCATCTATCAAAAGTTAAAAAACTTGCTTAAAAACTGATAAAATACTTGCCAAACTTTTCAGAATCTGATAGACTAGTATGGTAACAATCTATGGCTCGCAAAGAGACCATGGCAGAAAGGAAATATTGCAAAATGAAAAAAGATATCCATCCAGAATATCGCCCAGTTGTCTTCATGGACACAACTACTGGTTACCAATTCCTTAGCGGTTCAACAAAACGCTCTAACGAAACAGTTGAGTTCGAAGGCGAAACTTACCCATTGATCCGTGTAGAAATTTCATCAGACTCACACCCATTCTACACTGGACGTCAAAAGTTCACTCAAGCAGATGGACGCGTGGATCGTTTCAACAAAAAATACGGTCTCAAATAATGATAAAAAGAACAGTTTCAGCTGTTCTTTTTTTCTTCTTTTTATGAACCAATCACTACTACTTTCTATTTGTCAACCATCACGCTGACACTATAATTGATTTCAAACTGGGTTAAAAAATATCGAAAAGTAGCTTGATATTGAGAATGGTCAAGATGATTGAAACTACGTAACCTAGGATTGTGTTCCACTTGGCATTGGTAAATTCTCCCATCACTGACTTCTTAGAAGTCAGATAAATTAAGGGAAAAATTGAGAATGGAAGAGCGATTGAAAGAAAGACCTGTGAATAGACCAATAACTGATCTAAGGTCTTTTCTTGATGTCCAAACAAGACAGCGACTATCATCACAGGGAGCAAGGCAAAAATTCGTGTACCGATACGAATAATCCACTGAGGTAATCTCATATGCAAGAATCCTTCCATGACAATCTGACCTGTCAAGGTGCCTGTAATGGTCGAATTTTGACCACTTGCTAAAAGTGCCAAAGCAAACAAAGTGGAGAGGCTTGAACTGGCTATAGCTCCTGCTATTGTCGAATCCTGTAAAGCATTGTACATTTGGGAAAAAGCTGAAATCTCAGATGCATGACCAAAAAAGAGAGATGCTCCTAAAATGAGAAGCAAGGAATTGACAATAAAGGCTAGAGACAACTGAAGATTTGAATCCCAGGTCATAAAGCGAACAGCTTTTCGGACATCCTTCTTATCTTTGTAATTGATTTTCCTTGTTTGAGATAGAGAGGAATGGAGATAAAGATTATGAGGCATAACTGTCGCTCCCACAATCCCTAAAGCTAAGGTCAATTGACTCTCATGTCCAGGAGCAGGACTTTCAAATAAAGTCGAAGTCGGTAAATAGCCACCAAAAATCCCCTGCATACTTGGATTGGATAAAGCCACCAGATAAGAAAAGATACATAATATGGTTAAGATAAGTGTCGTCACAATAGCTTCAATCTTCTTGAAACCAAATTTCATCAATAAAAGCAAAAGAAATACATCTAAAACGGTTAAAAGGATGGCTACCATAATCGGTATGTGAAATAAAAGATTTAAGGCAATCGCTGATCCTAAAACTTCAGCCAAATCTGTCGCCATTAGAGCTAATTCTACAATTACCCATAGACTATAGCGGAGCCACTTGGGGGCATGATAGGCTGTTGCCTGCGCTAGATCCATCCTAGTCACCATACCGAGCTTTCCAGACATCTGTTGTAACTGCATGGCAATGATTGATGAAATCAAAATAACAAATAAAAGACTATACTTATAGGAAGCACCTCCAACCACACTGGTAATCCAGTTTCCAGGATCCATATAGCCAACTGCTACAAGAGCTCCGGGGCCCAAGAATACTTTTAGATTTTGCCAAAAATGATTGTTATTGGGAGTATCAATAGACTGATTAATCTCAGAAAGTGAGACCTTTTCATAAGAAGACATACATAGCTACCTCTTTCTAATCTTCTCTTTTGATATGATGTTGAAAAATAGATTTTAAAATGGTTCCTAACTTTCTCAACTCACTCTTATTATATCATAAAAATGCCACAAAGTCTTTAAAAATTAGGTGAACTTAAAATAATTATTAACACTGGTTAATTTTTTAATACTCAATAAATCAAACTTCTAACTTTACTTTCTAATCTTGTCTTTGCCTATTTTATTAATGGAGTTTTGAAAATATAATGAAAATAATTTCCTATTTTCAATTTATTCTTATTATATCACATTTTGAAATGATTCTTAAGGAAAGCATGATAGTTAAAAAAAACTTTGCACTCTCGATAGCTACACAATGGTTTCTAGAGTACAAAGTTTTTTATTAGATAAGTCTTACTCTTCCTTATCTTGACTTTCAGTTCCTTTAACTGCTTTTTTAAATTCAGATAGCATTTTACCGATTGACTCGCCTAGTTCAGGCAATCGTTTTGGTCCAAAAATCAAGAGAGCTCCTAAAACGATGATAATCAATCCCGGTGCTCCGATATCACGTAAGATTCCCATTTTTCTCTCCTTTCTGCTTTCGTTTCATAATGTATTTGCTGATGGCAATACTTAATTCATAGAGTAATATCAAGGGGGCAGTCATTGCCAAATCACTAACAAAGTCAGCTGGTGTCAAGATGACTGCGAGTACCAATAAGATAAAATAAGCATATCGGCGATAAGCAATCAATAATTCTGGCCCAATGAGTCCAATCGACGTCAAAAAGGCAATGATAACCGGCAATTCAAAAATCAGAGCCAAGGGCAAGGTCGTTTGAAAAACAAAGGACAGATAATTTTGAGCGGTTAACTGCGTCTCAAATAGTCCTTCTCCTAGCCCTAATAAAACCTGAAGTAAGGCTGGTGTTACAAAGTAAAAACCAAAAGCCAGTCCAACTAGAAAACAAAGGAAACTAGCTGGAATATAGGCAAAGACAGCTCTAACTTCTTCTTTCTTTAAACCAGGTTTAATGAAAGACCAAATATGATACACCGTGTAAGGTAGGGTGATAGTAAAGGCCATCAGACTAGCTAAGCGTATGTAAATCCATAAAATATCATTTGGCCCTAAAACAATCAACTTTTGCTGAAACGATTGGGTCACATACTGGTAAATCTGGTCTGCAAAAAGCAGAGAGACACAGAATACCAAAAAGAAACAAATGACCACTGCCAATAATCTCTTTCTAAATTCTACCAGATGTTCAACGATTGTCAATTCTTTTCTATCCATCTATTTTTCACCCTGTCTGAAAGCGACAATCAAAACGATAATAATAAAGATTAGCTGACTGGCAAAACCTTCCCAACTTGGATAAATTCCAAGTAAGTCAATCGTTGGAAATCCTGTCAACAAGTGATTTGGCGCCATATTGGTCAACTGAAGAGCATGGATACTAACTCCCAGCATCTTGAATGCCAAAGCATAAATCATCCAAGTCAAGATAAAGAAGACCTTATGTGGCAAGAAGAATTGACTGGCCTTGTTCATCACAACGGCAATAATTACCAAAATCAGCAAGGCAAGTGAAATGCCCAAGACAAATTTAAAGCTGGAAATTCTTGGTAAAATCCCAACATAAAAGAGAATGGTTTCTGCTCCCTCACGGAAAACAGCTAGGAAACTGAGGGTAAACATGGAAATAAAGGAGCCTGTTTTGGTCACTGTTTCCATTTGTGACTCCATAAAGGCATTCCATTTTTTGACCGAGGATTTGCTGTGAAGCCAGATTCCAATCAAAATCATCATTGCTACTGCAAAAATCCCCACTGATCCTTCGATGATTTCACGATTGGAGCCTGATGTTACTGCTGGAAAGGCTATTTGCAGGATGAAAGCAATGACAAGACTGGCCATAATTCCTGTGATAGCACCAGCATAAACCCACTTGAGCCCTTTACGCATCTTGGCTGCTTTCAAGGTCGTCACCAAGGCCATAACGATTAAGAGAGCCTCTACACCTTCTCTTAGGAGAATCAGCATAGCATCAAAGGCATTGTAACGTGCGCTAGTATCAATTTGTGATAAATCTGCAATCAGTTTTTCTAATTTTTCTCGGTATTCCTTCTCACTTCCCTTGACCATAATCACAGGGCTTTCACTCTCCACTCGTGTATAGAGGGAAGGATTGGTCGTGCTAACAGAACCTTCAATCGTTGGCCAGATAGTGATGAATTCCTTCATACTGGCTGCTCCTGATGATTGGTCACCAGCTTGGAATTGTTCCAAAGCCTTCTTCAAAAGGGCAATGCCGTCTTTGAGAGTCAAATCCGAAGATGTTTCTACTACTTCTTTTCCAGTTACAAAATCATCAATAGCCTTTTTTAAGTCCTCGAAGGAATTCTGGATGGAGTTAAAGTCTGTAGGCTCGGTTTCCATACTACTACGCAAGAAAGAAATAGCTGTTTCAACACGTCCATAATGGGCCATACTATTGTCACGAACCACACTTTCATTGATAGTCCAAGTCGAATTCATTTTCTTAAAAGCTTCTCGGACCTTTTCCAAATCTTTGGAGGCAATGGCCTGCTCTAAGACTTCAAAACGAGGACTTAGACGGTTTACCAATTTTTCTTTTTCCGCATCTAAGTTAACAGGATTTTGTTCTTTTTCAAAAGCTAATAGGGCTGAAGAAAGTTCGGTAAGTTTGTCTTCAGTAATCTCTCCTGATTGTACTAACTTTTCCTTAACAATCTTACCAGCATCAGAATCCTTATTTTCTACTCTTTCGAAGTCTGATGCCATCTCCTGAACGAGTTTCTTAGCCTCAGACTGATTGCCATTTTTGACCGCTTTAGAAGCATCCGTGATTTTTACAAAGTAAGAACTCAAGCTTTCTTGGGCACCTACTGGAGAAAGAATTAAAAATGACAAAACTAAAACAAGTAACCAGCTTTTAGCCTTCCAGTAATTTCTGACCAATGTAGCCTCCCTTCTCCACACCACCAAAGCAAGCAAAAAGTCCACTACCGATGTGAGTGATGTATTCATTCATCTTATCAGTAGCACCTAGATTGGTTTGAACCTTGACAAAGTTATCTGGATCCTTCTGGAAAGAAATGAAGAGCAAGCCTGTATCAAACTGACCAGTCTTTTCATCAATTCCATCAGAGTAAGAATAAGAACGACGCAAAAGGGGCTTGTCTACTTCCTTAGCCAAACGAACATGCGAATCATCTGGCAAAAGACTCAAATCCACTTCATCAAACTCATTTTTCTTACCAAAGGGGGCACCACTTTCCTTGTAACGACCAAAGGTATTTTCTTGTTCTTCGAGACTAGTGCGGTCCCAGGTCTCTAAAAACATCTGAATCCGACGAACTGCCATATAAGATCCATTTTCCATCCAGTCCTTACTATCAGCCCAGATGACGCGGTCAAAATCTTTCTCCTTGGTTGGATTTGCTGTTCCATCTTTAAAACCAAAGAGGTTACGCGGAGTCTCCATTCGATCTCCGATAGCTGCAAAACCAGATTGACTCCAGCGAAGGGTCACTGCATTTCTCCCCTTACGTATGAGATTGCGAATAGCGTGAAAGGCAACTTGCTCATCATCTGCACAAGCCTGAATCACAATATCTCCACCTGTATATTTTTCACGTAATTGCTCTTTAGGAAAAGGCGGTAAATCTCTGAACACTTGAGGACGCTTGCTTTCTAAGTTCATCTTTTTCAAGAAACTGGCAGACACACCAAAAGTCAGCGTCAAGCGATGAGGATTAAGCCCAACTGTCTCACCAGTATCGCTCGGAGGCAAGAGAGCATTCTGGCCATCTTTTTTGACCAGTTCCCCCTCAACCAACTTGGCACTATAATCCGTCCAATCCTTGAATAGCTGGATAATCTTATCTCTATCCGTCGTATGCAAATCCAAGACAACAAAATAGATATTCTTTTGCATGGGCGTACTAATCCCAGCTTGATGCTTGCCATAAAAAGCAATTTTTTCATTTCCGTACGAGATTTTTTCCTGAGTCCCAAGCTTAGGTGCGAAAAAAGCAGAAGCACCAGAGAGTCCTAGCGCTAAACCAGCCCCTCCAATCCCTGCTTTTTTTAGAAATTCTCGACGGTCCATTTTCTTATCAAAAAACTTTTCGTCTTTTTCAGTCATGACTCTTATTCTCCACTAAGAAATTTACCCATTTGTGATAGAGGTTCACCAAGTTTTGTCACAGCTTCTGACAATTCTTTGGTATCTTCTTTTGTCAAATCAGTATAGAGTTTGTAGTGTTCCTTATCTGTCATGTGTTTGTCCAACAAGCTATTAACAGACTTGAAATCTGCTTCCAATTCTTTAACTAGGTTAGCGTCTGATTTTTCAAGTAAAGGTTTAAAGAGTTGGAAAATCTTCTCAGCTCCCTCAATATTGGCACGGAAGTCATACAAGTCTGTATGAGAATAAATTTCCTCTTCACCTGTAATCTTGCTTGTTGCAACTTCGTTAAGCAAGTCAACTGCTCCAGTCAACATAACCTTGTAGTCCACATCTACAGTTGCAATCTTGGCTTTCAATTCCTTGATATCATTGACCAACTGATCGCCATAGCTTTCAGTTCCTTTAGTTGTATTGTCTTCCCAAAGGATACGCTCGATACGGTGGAAGCCTGACCAGCCTTCTTCTGTCTTGTTTTCATCCATGTAGTCTGCCAAACGGAAGTCAATCTTGACATCTGACTCACCAAAACTCTCGGCAATCGGTTCTGAACGCTCATAGGACATACGAATCAATGGATAAACCTTTTTGGCTTCTTCTAACTTACCTTCTTTCAACAGTTTGACAAAGCCTTCCGTATCTGTCAACAGTTTATCAATTTGCTCTTGAACAAAAGTCTTATAGTCAGCAGTGGCCTTATCAAGCATTTTTTGCTTATCTTCAGACAAGGCTGTTACCTTAGACGAATCACTCGTATTGCTTGGCTTAGATTGGTTAGTAGCACAAGCTGTCAATAGCAAGGCTGAAGATAAAAGGACAAAACCTAGTTTTTTCATTGTTTACTCCTATTGATTCAGAAAACCTGAATTAATTTTACGTTTTATTATATCATGTTTTCACTCATTTTTCAATAAATTGTCAGAAAATTTAATGTATTTAGACTGATATTTAGCTTACAATTTGCTAGTTAGCGTGAATAAGATCCTTATTCCAGCACTTTTTTATAATCAACTCTCTATACCTTTTTTATGGCTTAAACTAAAAGATAACTGATAAAAATTGAGAACGTAGCTCTTTTATAAAGTCTAACCTTCTTTTATATTTTACAATAAGTGTAAAAAGGAGAGTTATTATGCGCTATGGCTATGTTCGAGTATCTACAAGAGAACAAAATATCGATAGACAATTTTCAGCCTTGGTAGAAAACAAATTAGCAAAAGAAAATATTTTTATTGATTATGTTTCAGGAAAGGATTTTGACAGAATAGAATATCAAAAATTATTAACTACCTTGAAGGAGAATGATGAATTAGTTATTAAATCAATTGATAGATTGGGAAGAAACTATGATGAAATTTTAGAACAATGGCAATCAATTACTAAGAAAAAGAAAGTAAATATAACTGTTTTAGATTTCCCCTTATTAAACACAAAGAATAGCGATGACAATATCACAGGAAAACTAATATCTGACATCGTTTTGCAAGTTCTATCTTATGTGGCACAGTTTGAAAGAGAACAAATCAAACAAAGACAAATGGAAGGAATACGAGAAGCAAAGAAAAAGGGAAAAAATTCGGTAGACCAAAATTGCTTGCCCCGAATAATCTCCCTGATGTAATAGCTCAATATACCAAAAAAGAAATAACCTTACGAGAAGGTGCAGACATCTTAGGAGTATCAAAAAGCACCTTTCATAATTGGATAAAAAATTCATAGTTCCTGTCAAAAAACCTAGGATTTTTTGTACAGGAAATACACTTTATTTTAGAATCATTTTCGTTAGAAAAAAGGTTCTAAAATCCAGCATCTTGACCGATTATTATTACACTACCATTCTATCAAGTTTGTCCAAAAAAGTCTAGGTTTTTGGACAAACTGATTACTTTACAACAAATAAAAATAGGGAGTATTAAATGAATGCACAAACAAACTAAAAAATTTACACTTGCAACTATCTCAGCTCTATCACTTCTTGGCACTGGAGTCATCACAGCTAATCAAGTATCAGCTAGCGAGAATACGAGTACTGAAAAACAAATAGACGCAACAATTACAAAAGTTGAAATTGATTATTTTGGACTTAGCTTCGAAGGCAGACTTTCAGAGCCACTACCTCACGGAGGAGATAACGCTGCTAAGGGAAATGTTACTTTGATTGATAAAGCGACCGGAAAAATTGTGTACCAAAGTCACGATGCTGTCATTTTTAGTGGCTTAACTAAAGATTTCAGTGATCAATTTTTACAACCTTTATTTTATAGCAATCAATTTAAAGGTGATATTTTTGTTTCAGAACAATTTCCGGATGGAACATATATTTTGGAGATGTCTGGAGAAGCTGGTTCGCCTTACGGTGACTTAACTGATACAAGAAAACGTGTCTTTAAAGTTAGAAAAGAGGTGACTATCGGAAATCCTTCTACAAATTCAAATACTAACACAACAACTCAATCAGGTTCGAATTCTAATATCTCAGATAGTTGGCTACAATCTGGTTCTCGTTGGTGGTATAAACACGCCGACGGTTCCTATACAACTAATGGCTGGGAAAAAATCAATGGTGTTTGGTATCGTTTTGACAACTCTGGCTGGATGCAAACTGGCTGGGTAAAAGACGGTAGCTGGTACTATCTCGACGGTTCAGGTGCTATGAAGACAGGTTGGGTCAAAGATAACGGTAGCTGGTACTATCTTCAAGACTCAGGCGCTATGAAAACTGGCTGGATGAAGGTATCTGGTAAATGGTACTATGCTTATAGCTCTGGTGCACTAGCAATCAATACAACGACCCCTGATGGCTATCGTGTTAATTACAACGGTGAGTGGGTTTAACATACAATAGAAATAGATTAAGGAGACAATTAAATGAACAAAGTTATAAAAATTGAAGATGAAACAGTTTATGTTGGAAAAGGTAATAATGGCCAATTTACTGCAATTTCAAGAAAAAGTTTTGGTTTTGAACCACAAGTAGGTGATTACGTAGAATTTTATCAAAACGGTGACGAGTATATTGTTTCAAAAATAGATAACACATCTTCAGCTAGCTCTAGCCAACATTCAAATGGAATGAGTGATAAATCTAAACTGGCCGCAGCCTTATTTGCCCTATTTTTAGGAGCACTTGGGGGCTACGATTTTTACATCGGGAATACTAAACAAGGATACAAGCGTATCGTTATAACTCTGCTAGCTATCATTCCTATTTTAACGCCATTTGTTTTACTAGCAAATGCTATTTGGAATATTATAATTACTATTCAAGTTTTAACGTCCAAAACTGGTAGCAAATGGCACCAAGATGCCCAAGGCTTAGAATTGCAAGATTAAATATATGAAAAAATTATTTCTATTCAGTATTAGTATTTTAGCTATCTCTATTTTAACGGCTTGCCAACATCAGAGTGAAAACACTTCTTCAGCAAGTTCTGAAGCAATTGCTTCAAGTACTAGTTCAACTTCTTCTACATCGGAAGAGAAGAAACCTGATTACACCCTATATAATCCTGTCCTTAAAGAATATGCCAAAGTATTAGATGGTTCATCAGCTTCACCTAAAGAGCTCAATTCAAAAGCAAACTTAAAAAATACTTATCCTAAAGAATACTCTGGACTACAATACAGCTTGTATGATTTAGACCAAGACGGTAAACTATTTATTTAATAATGTTTGTTTTAGGAGTTCTTTGATAATGAAAAAATAATTTTATTAACTACTTATCTTCATACACAATAATTTAATTTTTACCAATACAAATAGTAACTAACGGAGAATTTTATATGAATCGCAAAATAGTTTTAATTTCACTACTTCTTTCAGGGTGCATTCTGACTGCATGTACTCATACTAAGTCTCAAAGTAATCAAGAAGAAAAACAAATAGAACAAGTATCTTCAAAAAGCAAAAGTACTGAATTTGCTGAATACTTATCAAAAAATGAAACCATTATCTATGATTTAGAAAATTCTAAATCAACCTCAAAAGAAACTAGAATCCAATTTTTATTAGTTGCAAAAAATGACACAATTACAGCATATGATTTACGTGGAAGTAAAAATAGTAAATATTTAACATTAGGCGACGTTAGTAAATTATCTGACAAGGAAGTTATTGAGAAAGCGAAAGAACTTCATAAGCAAAATATAAAAACTTATTATGACAACCTCGTCAATTATTATAAGGAAGATTTAGAACTTACACAAAAGGAACTAGATGAATATAAAGCAAAGCTAGACAAATATCCTGAAGGGTCAGTTGGAATAGCAAATGGTTCAGCTGAGGAACATGAGCAACGAATTGAACGACATAAAAAAACTATACAGGCATTAGAAAATTCCAATGAACTTACAGAATTCTCCAAACCTAGTACTGGTTCGTATTCTATAAACTTAAAAACAGATGGCAGCGGAAATCAGACTGCTTATGAATCTTTAAAATATACTGGAACAATATTTGATAAGAAAAATAAGAAAATTGATTTTTCAAATCCACTAAAAAATTACTTCCCTACAACTGAAGACAATGGTTTTGGTGTTTCTCTATTTTATGCTATGGATATCTACGATTCGACTTTCAATATTGGAGTAAACAAAGACCATGAAAATACAATTGCAATTCGAACCAATAAAAATACACTCTACACGCTTGACAATCCTAAAACAAATTTAAAGAATATTACCGTTGATAAAAAGTAATGATTATTCTGCAATTCAAAATGGGGATTTTTCTAGTGTCTCAGGAACTTGGAGGAATCGTACAGGTATTGAATTCACTTTTGACAAAAATGGGTTAGTAAGTGATAAGTTCAAAATTTCAATTGAACATGCTAAAGAAATTGACCACTATCTTAAGGTAAATTCTGTTTCTAAAGATGGAGGTGCTGGTGCAGCTATTGCCTTTTTACCAGCAGGAATCCCTATAACCATGTCTGTCACCTCTTCTCCAGATAATGGCTATACCGACTCATCTGATATCACACAAGACCGCTTATGGTTTGGACACCAACTTATCAATGGTAGTACTGAGGGATTTTTCTACAAGGTAGAATAGTGCTGGTAAATCCTTAAAGTAGCCATCAAATATCTAGTAACTATATAGGATAAATATTCTTATTTTCTTAGAATATTTATCCTATATTTTTATTATCTTTACATCCCTATCAATACTATCTGAATTCACTCTGAAAAAGATTAGACTTTTAGCCTCAAAATTGATAAAATAAAAAAGAAAATAAGATAAAAGGAAACTATAAATCACCATGATGAATATGCAAAACATGATGCGTCAAGCACAAAAACTTCAAAAACAGATGGAACAAAGTCAAGCAGAACTTGCTGCTATGCAATTTGTTGGCAAATCTGCTCAAGACCTTGTCCAAGCGACCTTAACTGGAGATAAGAAAGTTGTCAGCATTGACTTCAATCCAGCTGTCGTTGACCCAGAAGACCTTGAAACTCTTTCTGATATGACCGTTCAAGCCATCAACTCTGCTCTTGAACAAATCGATGAGACTACCAAGAAAAAACTAGGTGCTTTCGCTGGAAAATTGCCATTCTAAGCATAAGAAAAACAAGCATTCAAGAGAATGCTTGCCTATCATGGGAGGAACAACTGTTCCTCTTTTTGCTTACTAAAAATTAAAGAATTCCATGGCCTGTTTGAACAGTAAATCAGTGTACTCAGGGTCTTCTTGGGCAATGGTAACCTGCTCTTGAAGCATTTCTAAGTCATCCGTTATCATGCCGTCTGCACCCAAATGAACAGATTTATCAAAGGACTCTGAACTATTGATGGTCCACACGTACAATTTCTGATCGGTATTCCAAAGCTTGTTGACAAAATTTTCATCTAAAGTTGAATACTCCATGGTATAACCTGTAGCCTTGGTTCTTGGAAAAATACTATTATAAGGTAGAATGAAAAAGACTGGAATTTGTGAATCGTAGGCTAAAACCTGGTCAATCACATGATAGTCCAAAGATTGCATTTGGTGACCATTCTGCTTAAGAACCGTTCCATATTTTTCCATAAACCGTTTCATCATATCTGGGCTATCTTTTCGACTGGTTTTAATCTCAATAAGAAGTTTTTGATGCAATTCATTGGCTTTATTGAGATAGTCATCAAAACTAGACACCTTGCTATGATAACCATTTTCTGAAATATCAAGTTTAGTTAATTCTTTCAAAGTTAGATCCTGAGGATTAGCATTAACACCTGTCAAATTTTTGATATTGGCATCATGCATCATGACAAACTGGCCATCTTTTGTTTCTTGTACATCCGTCTCAACAAAGTCTGGACCTAGTTGGGCTGTCCTTTCCAGAGATTGGACAGTATTTTGGACACCATTCTTATTGGATACTCCCCTGTGAGAGATAATCAAAGGTTTATTGGCAACTGGAGCTTCTAAATAAACATAACCCTCAAGAGCGAAAAAGATACCAGCACATCCCATCACTCCCCATCTCATCCAGTGGTCTTTCTTTCTCCTTGGTGTGATTTCTAATTCTTCTCCTGTTAAGAAGGAAACAAACTTAATTAGAAAGTAAGTCAAGGCCATATAGTGGAAATTCTTAATCAAGACAAAGTTAAGAATTCCCAGTACAAGAGATTCCTTATGGGTCAGACCATCCATCAGTGCCTGACTTGCTAATATTGGAATCAATAAAAGAATGAAAAATAGGTAGGTTTTGACGACAATCCAAAGCAAGTTCCAAGTATAAAACCAGGAGTGCTTTCTTGTCTTCTCTAGACTGTATCTGACTGCCTCTTTGACTGTTTTCTTCTCAAATAGAAGTTGAGGTAGAGCAAACATCAACCGCACTGAAATATAAAATAGAAGTAAAGCCAGAATAGTAACCACTATACCTACTAGCCAATACTTGTCTTCCACATAATCAACGATAAAGTCCGGAATGACAATTTTATTGAGATAGTAAATCTTTAAAATCTTTCGAATCAATGGAAAGAGCATCATGACATAAAAGAAGATGAAGGTTATCTTGGAAAGTGTCACTTGCTTCATAAACAAGATACTTTGACGAAAGACCTTACGACTGTACTCCAGCAAAGTTCTCTTTTCATGATAGAGGAGGTGCCGGGCTCCGATAAAGAGAAGTCCTATCTGGTAATAGGCGACCAGTAAATTAACAATTACCAGAATAAATAAAGCAAGACTAACAAAGGGAGAACCCTTTATAATGGCAAAAATATTGTTGTAGGATAGAAAGAGATAACCTGTCTGACGGAGCAAAAGTCCAGCAATCCAAGAATTTGACGGTAACCAGACAAACTCAATCATCATAAAAGTCAAGAAAAATAGAAAAAGTATTTTATCTAGATTAAAGTATATCTGCTTAAAACCTAGATTTTTAGGTTTTTCAGGTTTCATAAGCACTCCTAGTCAAATAATTGAGACAAATCCAAGCCTCCAAAAGGATTGTTTGATAGGCTACTTTCTGTCCCTAATAATTCTCTAGCTTGATCCGACTCTAGGAAGGACTCGTAAACACGCGCTGTCATACGAGCATCCTCTAAGCTATTATGAGACTGACCTTGAAATCCAAGAAATGAGGCAACAGTTTGCAATTTGAGATTGGCAATACCGTGTAAATCCGAACTCCGACGTTCAAAAGCTTCATCATATAAATCTACCTTGTACTGCTGACTGTAGTCTAAACCATGCTCTGCTAGAATAGGCAAATCACTTTTAGCAGCATTGTAGCCTACCATGGGTAAAGAACCCACAAACTCTTGGAAATCTTTTATAACTTTCTCCACTGGAGGGGCATCTTTTAAGGTCTCAGCTGTAATCCCAGTCAAACCATTGATAAAACTCTTTAGAGGCACGCTGGTATGAACATAGGAATCATAGGCATCGATTTCCTGACCATCTCTAAAACGCACTGCCGATACTTGAATCAAGTGTGTTTGCCCTTCATGCTGATTAAATTCTAAGTCGAAAGCAATGTAATCTTCTAATCGTTCCATTATATACCTCTCCTATACTGTTATTTTATACTCTTCGAAAATCAAATTCAAACCACGTCAACGTCGCCTTGCCGTAGATATATGTAACTGACTTCGTCAGTCTTATCTACAACCTCAAAGCAGTGCTTTGAGCAGACTGCGGCTAGTTTCCTAGTTTACTCTTTGATTTTCATTGAGTATTACTTGAGCAACTATACTATTTAGAAATAAAAGAAGCCATCAGGTTAGCATTTAACCTAAACAGCTCCTTGATTATCCTCCAAATAAACGAGCAAAAAAGCCTTTCTTAGTTGATTGGACTTCTTCTTTTGCTTGGTCCAGCTCTAGCTTAAGATTTTCTTGATCCTTCATGGCTTGAAGGGTCAATTGTTGCTGCTGATCGAGTTGTTTGTCTTTCTCAGCAATCTGACGGTCTTTGATACGCATCTGCTCGTCTTTTTCTGATAACTGACGATCCTTGGCTTTTAATTGTTCATAGAGACGGAGAATTTCTGCATTCTTCTCATCAACTAGAATCTCCATCAGTTCACGTTGCTTGACATCTTCACTGACAGGCTCATCTTCAAAAATCGTTTTTTTATAGATTTCTTCTAGCTTAATCAAGCCACTTCTGGTAACGACTGTTACCCCTTTGTCATTTTTATCTGTGTCTTCTTCTGGTAATTCTTTGACACGGTTATTGATTGCTTGGCGAGATAATCCTAAGACCTCTGCAATCTCACTGACGGTCATTTCAATACTCATAATATCCTCTGAAACGTTTTCTAGCTTTTCTTTACTTAAATCTTATCATAAGCTAGATAAACTGTCAAATTTCCGCTTAAGCTAAGGCCTTCAAAAAGGCTAACAAGACTTGAGCAGAGCGACGTCCAGCTTCGATAATAAACTCATCAAAAGAGATGTTTGCTTCATGGTTTGCATTGTCACTCATAGCTCGAATAACTAAAACTGGAAGACTAAGAGCATGCGCTGCCTGAGCAATAGCTGCCCCCTCCATCTCGACTGCTAAAACTTCTGGGAAATGGGACTTAATCGCTTCTATCTTGTCATTTCCTGCAACAAAACTATCTCCTGTAGCAATCAAACCAAGATGCCAGTTCTGGTCCAATTGAGATAGACTCTCTTGAATTTTGGCAACAAAGGTTTTATCTGATTCGAAATAAAGCGGTTGTTGTGCCATTTGTCCATAAGCATAGCCAAAAGCTGTGACATCCACATCATGATAGGCTAATTTGTCAGAAATCACGACATCCCCAACAGCAATACCTTCTGCTACTGCCCCAGCTGATCCCGTGTTAATTAGAGCATCCACTTGGAAATGATCAGCCAAAATAGCCACACTCATAGCAGACATGACCTTACCAATTCCACTTTCTACAAGAACGACTTCATGCGAGGCAATGGTTCCTGTATGATAGGTATTGCCTAAAACAACTTGCTCCTGGGCATTGTCTAAATGCTGGACCAGATACGCCAGTTCTTCTGGCATAGCCGCAATAATTCCTATTTTCATTTCAATTCCTTTTCTATTATAAAAGTTTCATTGCTAAGACAAGCAAAATCAAGAGAAAGATGACCGCGAATAAGATTTTATTTAACTTAGAATTGAAGATATTTCTCTTGGTATTTTCAATGCGACGGCTTTTATGAATAGACGGTTCGACCTGAATCTTCAAGGTTTCCTGACTAAAACCATAATCCTTAGAATTGGCATAACCAAAACGGGAAGAAGAGGTTGGTAAAATCTTAGTCTCCTCATCATCTAGTAAAGGAGGACCTGAAATTTTTTCGCCTCTATTAGCTCTTTCAATCATTTCATCCGTTAATAAAGGTTTACCCATACTGACCTCCTCTATTTTTTCTGCAATTCCCAATACTGAACAGCCATAATTGTCTTGGCATCGCAGATATGACCTGATTGGATCAATTCCTTGGCTTCCTCTAAGCTCACTTCAAGGACTTCCAAGGTCTCATCTTCATCCTGCGGACGCGGATTTTCCACTTTCGTTAAATCACTTGCTAGGTATAATTTTAACTTTTCATTACAAAAGCCAATGGCTGAGTAAAAATCGTACAAGAGTTCTAATTTCCCTGTATAGGCTGTTTCTTCCTCTAATTCACGAAGTGCTGCTGCGACAGGGTCTGTGTTTTCTCCTACTTCCAATTTTCCGGCTGGAATTTCGTAAGAGACTGCCTCAATGGCTTTGCGGTACTGCTTGACCAAGATGAGTTTTTGCTCATCCGTTACAGCTAAAACACAGACAGCTCCATTGTGGAAAATCAAATCCCGTTGGGCAGTTCCCTTTCCTTCTGGTAATTCAACCTGATCTTGGACCAGTTTAAAAATTGGCCCTTGATAGATTTCTTTTCGGCTAAGCGTTTTTTCTTCAAATTCCATGATAGGCTCCTACTGATTATTAGGATGATGAGGAAGGCGAGTTGCATATTCGTCTTTATTGACCTGACGTCCACGACCAATAGCAATAGCATCCGCTGGAACGTCTTTGGTAATAGTTGAACCCGCACCAACGAGGGAATTGTCACCAAGTTCTACTGGTGCAATAATGGTTGAATTTGAACCAACAAAGACATTGTTACCAATGACTGTCTTGTATTTGTTTTTGCCGTCATAGTTGACTGTAATAGTTCCTGCACCAAAATTAACCTTGCTACCCACTTCACAGTTTCCAATATAAGTCAAATGACCAGCCTTGGTATTCTCACCGATTGAAGAACCTTTCACCTCAACAAAGTTACCAATATGAACTTGGGCACCCAGACTTGAACCTGGACGAATGTGGGCGTATGGTCCAACAGTTACACCGTCTGCAACACTGCTTTCCTCAATCATAGAATTGGTAATGACAGCTCCTGCTCCAATAGTGCTGTCCACTATATAAGTACCATTTGTCAAAACAGTCTCAGCACCAATTTTCGTTTGCCCTTTCAAGGTAACATTGGCTTCGATTTGAACTTCAGGAGCAATCTCAACATCAATATCGATATAAGTTGCTTCTGGATTGACAAAGCTAACCCCATTGACCATGTGTTTATGATTGATACGACGACGCATCACTGCTTCAGCAGTAGCAAGAGCAACACGGTCATTTACCCCAAGACTCTCATCAAAATCTTTCAAAGTATAAGCGCCAACTTTTTCACCAGCTTCACGGAAAATGCCAATGACATCTGTAATATAGTATTCACCTTGAGCGTTATTGGTATTGATATTTTTCAAAGCCTCAAACAAACGCTCGTTATCAAAGACGTAAGTTCCAGTGTTGATTTCCTTGATTTGTTTTTCAAAATCTGTAGCATCCTTTTGCTCAACAATGCGAAGAACCTCAGCATTGTCATTACGAACAATTCGTCCATAGCCAAAAGGATTATCCGTTTCAGCAGTCAAGATAGTGCCCACATTTTTATGATTGATGTGGAAATCAATCAAGTTTTTCAAGCTTTCACCAGTGATTAAAGGAGTATCTCCTGCAATGACCAAGGTGTGACCTGACAAACCTTCTAGAATCGGCTCTGTCATCATAACTGCATGGCCAGTCCCTAACTGTTCAGATTGAGTCACAAATTCTGTCTGTCCAGCCAAGACCTCTTCAACCAATTCTGCCTTATGTCCTACAACTGTTACTGTCTTTTCAGGTTGGATAGCTCCCACACTACGGAAAACATGTTCCAGCATAGAAATACCCGCAACCTTGTGCAACACTTTTGGCAAATCAGATTTCATGCGAGTCCCTTTACCCGCTGCTAAAATAATGGCATAATTTGACATAATCTTCTCTTTTCTCTAGAAATTCCCTTTTATTATACCATATTTCAAATCATTCCGCGCTCTTGAATGAAAAAATGCTCTAAAGTCCTTTCTTAACCCATTTTTTGAGTATTTTTTTTGATTTTTTCTCATTTTTAAGGTAAAATTATGAGATATGAGAAAGAAAATAAATCCGCTTATTTTGTTTGGTTTTTTTGGGATTATGATTTTCATTTTAATCCTGAATCGTCCTCGTTTTGAGGACCATCCTGTAAAAACAAAGTCAAATATCGCGCAAGTAGAAACGCAAGCGCTACATAATATAGATAAACCGGTGATTGATGTTTCTGGATGGCAGCGCCCTGAGGAAATTAATTACGATACTCTCTCCCAAAACATTTCTGGAGCTATTGTTCGCGTCCATAGTGGTGCTCAAACGTCCAAAGAGAACGATGCTTCCTTTGTTAATGGTGTTGATAAGGCCTTTAAAACCCATATCACTGAGTTTCGAAAACGAAATGTCCCAATCGGTGTCTATGCCTATGTAGCTGGAAAAAATGTCCAAGAAATGGAAAAGGCTGCCGAGGTATTTTATAACGCCTCTTCGCCATACAGTCCAAGTTACTATTGGCTAGATGTGGAAGAAAAAACCATGTCCAATATGAACGAAGGTGTTGAAGCCTTTCGAGCAAAACTAGAATCACTAGGTGCTAAAAATATCGGCATCTACGTCGGAGTCTACTTCATGGAAGAACACAGTATTGATACAGACAAGTTTACGTCTGTTTGGATTCCTTCCTATGGTTCTGACTCAGGATTTTACGAAGCTACTCCTAAGACTGATTTAGATTACGACATTCACCAGTACACATCTAAAGGAAAAATTGCTGGCTTTGACCACGATTTGGACATCAACGTCATTTCTTCCTTAAAAAACAAAGAAGAAACCTTTAGAAAACTCTTTTTAAAACCTTAAAAGCATTTGTTTATCATTTGCTTTTTCTTTTTGTGTTTGATTGTGATACAATATAGTAAGGATTTTTTGAAATAGAAATAGTTGGAGGAAAAATATGCTTTCATGGTTAGCACGTGTTATTAAAGGGATTGTCATTGCTCTTGGATTTATCTTACCGGGAATTTCTGGAGGGGTTCTAGCAGCAATCTTAGGAATTTATGAACGAATGATTGGCTTTCTGGCCCACCCCTTTAAAGACTTTAAAGAAAATGTTTTGTACTTTATTCCAGTTGCTATTGGTATGCTTTTGGGAATAGGCTTATTTTCTTACCCGATTGAATACCTGCTTGAAAATTATCAGGTCTTTGTCTTATGGAGCTTTGCGGGTGCCATCATTGGTACAGTTCCTAGCCTCCTTAAAGAATCAACTCGAGAATCTGACCGAGACAAGATTGATTTAGCTTGGTTCTGGGCAACCTTTATTATTTCTGGACTAGGTCTCTATGCCTTAAATTTTGTCGTTGGAACCTTGAGCGCCAGCTTTCTGAATTTCGTCCTAGCGGGTGCACTACTGGCTCTAGGCGTGTTGGTTCCTGGCCTCAGTCCATCAAATCTACTTTTAATTTTGGGCCTCTATGCTCCTATGTTGACTGGTTTTAAAACCTTTGACCTCTTGGGAACCTTCTTCCCGATTGGAATCGGAGCAGGCGCAACTCTCATCATTTTTTCAAAATTGATGGATTATGCCTTAAACAACTACCACTCACGCGTCTATCATTTCATCATCGGTATCGTCCTATCAAGTACCCTTTTGATTTTGATTCCAAATGCAGGAAACGCTGAGAGTATCCAATATACCGGTATTTCACTTGTTGGTTATGTCATCATCGCCTTCTTCTTTGCGCTGGGAATCTGGCTTGGTATTTGGATGAGCCAATTGGAGGATAAGTATAAATAATGGCAAAAAAAGTTAAAATCAAAAAAACATTGGTGGAACAAATCCTGTCTAAAGCAGGTATCCCACATCAGGGAATTCAAATCAATGCGCTGGAAGGGGAGCTACCTCAAGGTTATGAACGAGATCAGATTTTCAAAACCTTGGCTCTTTTGGGCGACAAGACAGGACCGATTATCGGAATTGTCCCTATCACTCAACACTTGTCTGAAAAGAAACTAGCCAAAATTTCTGGCAATAAAAAAGTGAGCATGATTCCACAAAAGGACTTGGAAAAAACAACTGGTTACATTCATGGAGCCAATAATCCTGTCGGAATTCGTCAGAAACACAATTACCCCATTTTTATCGATAAAATCGCTCTTGACTTGGATCAAATGATTGTCTCTGCTGGGGAAGTTGGTCACAGCATTATCGTCGCACCACAAGACTTGGCTAGCTTTGTAAAAGCTGACTTTGCAGATATCTTGGAGGACAGCCAATAATGAAACTCTACTTTGTCCGCCACGGTCGCACCCTCTGGAACCAAGAAGGACGCTTTCAAGGTGCTAGTGGAGATTCTCCCCTACTTCCTGAATCCATTGACACCCTAAAACGACTAGGCAAGTATCTCAAGGATGTTCCTTTTAATCAGATTTATTCAAGTGATTTACCTCGAGCGGTCAAATCTGCTGAAATTATCCAAAGTCAACTCCAGACACCCTGTCCTTTAGAAAGTGTTCCTAATCTCCGTGAATGGCAGCTGGGGAAGTTGGAAGGTTTGAAAATCGCAACCTTGGAAGCTATTTACCCGCAACAAATCAAAGCTTTCCGATCTAATCTTGCCAAGTTTGACACAAAAATGTTCGGAGCCGAATCCCTCTATAGCACCACGCAACGGACCATCCAATTTATCAAATCATTAAAAGATAGTCCGGCTGAGCGTATTCTAATTGTCGGCCACGGTGCTAATCTTACTGCCAGTCTTCGTACTCTTCTAGGCTATAAAGAACCACTTCTTCGTAAAGATGGCGGTCTAGCAAATGCCAGCCTAACCATTCTAGAAACCCATGATTTTGAAACATTCACTCTCGATACTTGGAATGATACTTCCTATCAATAACAGAACTTGATTTTAGCGTCAAGTTCTTTTTAGTTTTGAAAGATTATCCGTGAATTTCTTGGTTATTTATGATAAAATGGGAGTATCGCAAAAAATGACTCATCGTATTCAATTTTGAGTAAAACTAGGAGGATCCCATGTCAACAGAACATATGGAAGAACTAAATGACCAACAGATCGTTCGCCGTGAAAAAATGGCTGCGCTCCGTGAACAAGGAATCGATCCTTTCGGAAAACGCTTTGAACGTACTGCAAATTCACAAGAATTAAAAGATAAATTTGCTGACCTCGATAAAGAACAATTACACGATAAAAACGAAACAGCTACTATCGCAGGACGCTTGGTAACCAAACGTGGGAAAGGTAAAGTTGGTTTTGCCCACCTTCAAGACCGCGAAGGTCAAATCCAGATCTACGTTCGTAAGGATGCTGTCGGTGAAGAAAACTACGAAATCTTCAAAAAAGCAGACCTTGGTGATTTTCTTGGTGTCGAAGGTGAAGTGATGCGTACTGATATGGGAGAACTCTCTATCAAGGCGACTCACATTACACACTTGTCTAAGGCCCTTCGTCCTCTTCCTGAGAAATTCCACGGTTTGACAGACGTTGAAACAATTTACCGTAAACGTTACCTTGACTTGATTTCTAACCGTGAAAGCTTTGAGCGCTTTGTCACTCGTTCAAAAATCATCTCTGAAATCCGTCGTTACCTTGACCAAAAAGGTTTCCTTGAAGTGGAAACACCTGTTCTTCATAACGAAGCCGGTGGTGCTGCTGCCCGTCCATTTATCACCCACCACAATGCCCAAAACATTGATATGGTTCTTCGTATCGCGACTGAGCTTCACTTGAAACGCCTTATCGTCGGTGGTATGGAACGCGTCTATGAAATCGGACGTATCTTCCGTAACGAAGGAATGGATGCTACTCATAACCCTGAATTTACTTCTATCGAAGTTTACCAAGCTTATGCAGACTTCCAAGACATCATGGACTTGACGGAAGGCATTATCCAACATGCTGCTAAATCAGTTAAAGGCGATGGTCCAGTTAACTATCAAGGTACTGAAATCAAGATTAACGAGCCATTTAAACGTGTTCATATGGTGGATGCTATCAAAGAAATTACTGGTGTCGATTTCTGGCAAGACATGACTTTCGAGGAAGCCAAAGCTATCGCTGCTGAGAAGAAAGTTCCAGTTGAAAAACACTATACTGAAGTTGGTCACATTATCAATGCCTTCTTTGAAGAGTTTGTTGAAGAAACTTTGATCCAACCAACCTTTGTTTATGGACATCCAGTAGCTGTATCTCCACTTGCTAAGAAAAATCCTGAAGACCAACGCTTTACTGACCGTTTCGAGCTCTTCATCATGACTAAGGAGTACGGTAATGCCTTTACTGAGTTGAACGACCCAATCGACCAACTTAGCCGTTTCGAAGCCCAAGCCAAAGCCAAAGAACTTGGTGATGATGAAGCAACAGGTATCGACTATGACTACATCGAGGCCCTTGAATACGGTATGCCACCAACAGGTGGTTTGGGAATCGGTATCGACCGTCTCTGCATGCTCCTCACTGACACAACCACTATCCGTGATGTATTGCTCTTCCCAACAATGAAATAATACTCTTATCCTCTGGTTCTTGCCAGAGGATATTTTCATATCCAAAAGAAATAGACTGAAGTTTTCACCTCAGTCTATTTTTTTATCGAACTTTAGAAAGGAAGTTTCTTTCTTAGTCTTCTTTTTTCTTACGAGCTACAAGTCCGAACGCACCCAACATTCCAAGAAGTCCAAGACTAGATAAAATGTTCTTATCGTCTGTACCAGTATTTGGTAATTCCTTCTTATCATTGGCTACGGTTGTTTCAACGGCTACTTGTTTAGAATCTGTAGAACTTGTCTGAACTGGAGTAGCTACTGGTTTTTCTGGACTTGTAGGAGTCTCTGGAGAGCTTGGTTGCTCAGAACGGGTTGTTGTAACTACTTTCTTATAGGTATGAATCACATTGCCATTTTTATCTGTCTTAGTGCCTGTATATTCATAACCTTCTAAAGTCTTAGGTCCATGGCTGCCATTTTCTTCTGGAGAAATTTCTTTACCATCACCATCTTGGTAACGTGTTACGATATGAGTTGTTGAACTACCATTATTACCGTGACTATTACCATGATTAGATTTAGGAGTTACTTTCACAGGAACTTCTACTGTCACTTTACGTCCATCCGGTAATTCAATCTCAACCGTTACAGATGGTTTATCTCCTGGTGTATTGGTTTTTGGAATTTCTCCAACTTTAGTAATTTTCCAACCTTCAGGAAGATCTACATGTTTTTTCACTTCATCTTCAGTAATCGGTGTTCCAACTTCCACTACAATAGGAGTTACTGTCGGTGTTACGATGATTGGTACCTCTACTTCAACAATTTCTCCAGTTGGAACTTTAATCTTCACTTTAACGCTTGGTTTCACTCCAGCAGGAATTGTTGTTGGGATTTCTCCTACTTCAATAATTTCCCATCCTGGTTCTTTTGGAAGATCGATATGCCCTTTCACATCGTCTGGTGTGATTGGAGTTCCTTGTGGTACAACAATTTGTCTTACGGTTGGCGTAACGATGACTGGTACATCGACAGTAATCTTACGACCATCTGGTAATTCAATCTCTACTGGAACGACTGGTTTTGTTCCTGGTGTGGTTGTTGTTGGAATTTCTCCTATTTTTGTTACCTTCCATCCATTTGGTAATTCAATATGTTTCTGAACATCTTCTGGCGTAACTGGTGTTCCTACTGGAACTACTACAGGTGTTACTTTCGGTGTTACGATTACTGGAATGTTCATCGTTACGCGAATTCCATTTGGTAATTCAATCACTACTGGGATACTTGGTCTTTCACCTGGAATATCTGTTGTAGGTTTATCACCAATATTGATAACTTTTACTCCTTTTGGAATGTGTTTTTCAACATCCTCAGCGGTAATTGGATCTCCTTGTTTTTTAACAATATCTTCAATAGGTGTGACATTTACTGGAATTTCTACAGTCACAACTTTACCGTTTGGTAATGTAATCGTTACTTTTACAGGATCCTTCTTACCAGGTGTTGTTAAGTCTGGAATGTTTTCTACCTTACTTGTTGCTCCTTCTGGTACTTTGATTTGTTTTAAAATATCCTCTGGAGTCAATTTAGCTGTTGTGACTGGTGTTTCAATTGGTGTAATTGGTGTTACATTCACTGGTACGTCTACTGTCACTACTTTGCCATTTGGTAATTCCACAGTTACTTTTACAGGATCTTTCTTACCTGGCGTTGTTAAGTCTGGAATGTTTTCTACCTTACTTGTTGCTCCTTCTGGTACTTTGATTTGTTTCAAGATATCTTCTGGAGTCAATTTATCTTTCGTTACTGGTGTTTCGATTTCCTTAACTGGTGTGACTGTTACTGGTACGTCTACTGTCACTACTTTGCCATTTGGTAATGTAATCGTTACTTTTACAGGATCCTTCTTACCAGGCGTTGTTAAGTCTGGAATGTTTTCTACCTTACTTGTTGCTCCTTCTGGTACTTTGATTTGTTTCAAGATATCTTCTGGAGTCAATTTATCTTTCGTTACTGGTGTCTCGATTTCCTTAACTGGTGTTACTGTTACTGGTACGTCTACTGTCACTACTTTACCATTTGGTAATGTTACTGTTACCTTCACTGGATCTTTCTTACCTGGCGTTGTTAAGTCTGGAAGATCTCCTACCTTAGTAGTTGCTCCTTCTGGTACTTTGATTTGTTTTAAAATATCCTCTGGAGTCAATTTAGCTGTTGTGACTGGTGTTTCGATTTCCTTAATTGGTGTTACATTTACCGGCACTTCTACTGTAATCACTTTTCCATTTGGTAATGTAATCGTTACTTTTACAGGATTCTTCTTACCAGGCGTTGTTAAGTCTGGAATATTTTCAACCTTAGTAACCTTACCACCTTCTGTAATCGTAATTCCTTTAGTGTAATCATCCGGTGTTAATGGTGTTGTGGTTACTGGTGTTTCAATTTCCTTAACTGGAGTAACAGTTACTGGAATATCTACTGTAATCACTTTGCCATTTGGCAATTCAATCGTTACCTTAACTGGATCTTTCTTACCTGGCGTTGTTAAGTCTGGAATGTTTGCAACATTCGTTACTTTACCGCCTTCTGGAATCTTAATTCCTTTTGTGTAATCGTCCGGTGTTAATGGTGTGGTTGTAACTGGTGTTTCGATTTCCTTAACTGGTGTCACTGTTACCGGAACATCCACAGTATAAGATTTACCATTTGGTAATGTGATTGTTACTTTTACAGGAGTTTTTTCACCTGGTGTTGTTAAATCTGGAAGATCGCCGACCTTAACAGTTGCTCCTTCTGGAATCTTCATTCCTTTTGTATAATCATCTTTAGTTAAAGGAGTGTTTGTTACTGGCGTTTCAATCGGTGTTGGTTTTGATTCCACAACTTTAATAGTTGCTGGAACTTCTACTAATACATTACCATTTTTATCTTTTACAACTACAGTAACTGGTTTATCCCCTGGTGTTGTTCCATCATATGGAGTTGTTTGTCCTTCTGGAACCTTGTATTCGAATGTTGAACCTTCTGGATAGTCACTTGGTGTGATACTATCTTCAGGTTTTGGTTTATTCTCCCCTTCAGCATTTACCGGAATTTGTTGTTCTTTACCTTGAACAACTTTGATTTTCGCAGGTACTTCTACAAGTTTATCTCCATCTGGATCTTTCACTACTACAGTTACATCTTTTTCTCCCGGTGTTGTTCCATCATATGGAGTTGTTTGTCCTTCTGGAGTCTTGTACTCAAATGTTGATCCTTCTGGATAATCATCTGGAGTGATACTATCTTGTGGTTTTGCTTTCTTATCGTTTTCAGCATTCACTGGAACATATTGTGTCTTAGATTCTACAACAACAATTTTCGCTGGAATTTCTGTAATTGGTTGTCCGTTTAACTTCGCTACAACTGTTACATCTTTTTCGCCCGGAGTTGTTGTATCTACTGGAGTATTATCTTTATATTCAAATGTTGTTCCAGTTGGGAAATCATTTGGATTAATGTTTTCTTTTGGTTCTGGCTGTTTCTTAGCTGGATCTACTGGTACATATTTAGGATAACTTTCTACTACTCGTACTGTTGCTGGAACTTCTGCAATTGGATTACCATTTTTATCTAGTACTTCAACAATAACATCTTTATCTCCAGGTGTTGTTACATCGATTGGAGTTGTTTGTCCTTCTGGAGTTTTATATCTAAATGTAGCTCCTTCTGGATAATCTGTTTTATCAATACTCTTCTCTGGATCTGGTAAAACATCATTATTTTCTTTTACAGGTACGATTTGTGGAACACCTTCAACTACTGTTACTGGTACTTTAACTGTTGTAGTTTTTTCTTGACCATCTACAGTATATTTAACGGTTACATCAACTTCAATATCTTCTGTTAAGTCTGGAACTGTTACTGGAACTGTTTCATCAACAGTAACTGTTGCTCCTTGAGGTAATTTACCTTTGAATGTTGCTTCTTCTATTGCTTTTTTCGCTTTTGCAAGGACTTTTTCTTTAGCTTTATCCTTATCACTATTTTTAGCAACTAGAACTTCTTCAGCTTCTGGTTTTGGTAATACTGTTACTGGAACACTTACTGTTTCTGTTAATTTGCCACTATCATATGTTACTGGTACGTCTACTTTAACATCAGTCGCTCCTGCTTTACCTGCTGTTTCTGGTAATGTTGTTGGTTCACCTTTTGTACCATCTGTTCCTGGTGTTACTGCACCTTTAGCTGCATCAACAGTTACTTCATCACCTTCGAATACAACGATTTTACTTGGTGTTGAGCTTACTACTGTTACTGGTACACTAATTATGTCTTCTGCTACTACTGTACCTGTTACGTCTTTGTATTGTACTTTTACTGGTACATTATCTTTATCACCATTAGAATCTGTTGCTGGAACAGTATAATCTTGATTTGGAACTAATTCTACTGTAACTCCTGATGGTAATGTTAGTTTACCTAGTGCAGCTTGTGCTTTTTCTTTTACAGCTGTTGTTAGGTTGTCACCAGTTGTATCTTTTAATGTGATTACTTTTTCTGGTGTTGCTTTTGGTAACACTGTTACTGGTACGGTTACTGTTTCTTCACGTTTTTGATTACCTGAACCATAAGTTACAGTTACTGGCGCTGTTAATGTTTCATCTCCAACTTTTCCTGTTGTTTCAGGAATCTTAGTTTCGTCAACTGTTTTTTCATTTCCTTTAGTAGTAACAGCATCTTTTAATTTTTCTGCAGATGGCTTATCACCTTCTACAACGTACACAGGATTTGCAGTTGAGACACGTGGTTGAACTTTAACCGTAAACTCTTGCGTAATGTTGTCGTTCGTATCTTTCTTCGTATCAAATACTGGGTCTTTATCAAACGGATTGTCGATAACATCATATCCCATTGATTTCAATACGTCGATATGAGTTTGTACATCACTTTCAGGAATTGTTTCACTTGATTTTCCAGTTAGAGTTAAGGCATGATCAGTCAACTCTGTTTCTGTTTGAGTATTTGGATCAATCGAAACAAATTTAACTTTTGCTTTTTGATCATCTTTGTCATAAATAATTTTGATATTCGCTTTTGGATCCGTAATTTTTGGTGGTTTATAACCTTGTTCTGGATTGGCAGGATTTACTGGCTCTAATGGAGTACCATTACCATCTTTTGGTGTATAACCATCTTTATGAGGAATCACTTGTGTGATTTCACCAGGCTTAGTTGGATCGTTTGGATCATTTGGATATTGAATTGGATCACCATCTGTACCTGTTGTTGGATCAACTGGAATCCAACTTCCAATTTTCGTATACGTTACTTTAGCAGTCTCATCAGGGATTACTTTTGTATCTTTTGCAGGGGTTGTTGCTTCTTTCGCTGGAATTTCTTTTTTATCAGCAATATATCCTGGTAGAACATCTACTCCAACTTTATCCCATGTTTTATTTGGACTTTCCCAATCAGTATAGGTTACTTCTTTTGTGACAAGATTAACGGTAGCTTTTCTTGTAAATGGTACCGTTTGAACTGTATCATCCTTAGCTTTTTCTTCAGGTACTGTATCAGATTCTTTCTTCACATATGAAATCACACGTTTAGCAGTTGTGTTCAAATCAGATTCAGCTAATCCCTCTGGCCATTTCAATTCTGGATTTTCTCCATTAGGATCTACTGGGCTGTCTTTTTCATGAGGCGTTGATGACGGAACTTCAACGATTCTTGGTTTAACAACAATTTTGAATGTTTGAGAAGGTGCTGAGGAACCATCTGTTGGATTCACATCTTCTTGGTCGTCAAAAGTTGGATGATGATTTTCCTCTGTATGGTAACCATCACTTTCTACTTCATAACCTTGATTCTTAAGTTCTTTGATTTTGTTATCAATATCTGTACTTGCTGGTAATTCTGAACCAGATTTACCTGTTAAATCAAAGCTAGAAACCACTTCATTTGCGGCTCCATCGACTTTCTTCTCAATCACTACTTTAGCCGTTTGAGTAGAAGGTGTATATGTAATTAGTGATTCCCCAAATTTATCCGTTGGTGTAAATCCATCTGGAACTTTATAGCCTTGAGTTGGATCATTAGGATTTTTCGGTGTCAATTCTTGTCCATTATAAACTGGAGTATAACCTGGAACATATGGAATTGTTATTGTACTAAAATCACCTGGAACCGTTGGATCCGTCGGATTGTTTGGATAAGGAATTTTATCTTGAGCACCATTTGGTTTCTTACCTTCTGGATATTGAGGGCTAAATGAACCAATTTCTTTATAAAGAACTTTTGTTACTTCTGGAGTAACTGTTCCATCTTGTGCAGGAACTGGAGCTTCTTTTTCAGCTACTGTTTTATCAGTCGGGTTTACTAACAAGTAGTTGTTTACTACTGGTGATTCAACATCATTGAATTTACCTTTTATTCCATCAACTGTAGCATCTGTTAATTTGTCAGCTTCATTGTAAACTTCCCAATCAGAGTAAGTCACTTCTTTTGTTTCAGGGTTAACTGTTGCTGTACGTTTATAAGTTACTTTTTGCACCTTTTCAGCATATAAAGGAGTTGCATCACCCTTATTTGCATCTTCTTCTTTTAGATACTTAATTGTACGTGTTACTTCTTTAACTAAGTCCTCACGAGTAACTCCTGCTGGATATTTACCTAGTTTTTCATCTCCAGGTTTAACAGGTGTATCTGCAGTTTTTGGAGATACTGGAGCTGTTGTACTTGGATTTGTTGGGTCAGTTGTTACTGTTGGATCTACTGTAATTAAATCTAATACATGAACAGTTACATCGGATTCTGTTGATTTTTTACCTTCACTATCCGTTGATTGAACTTTTACAGTATAATCTCCAACTGTAGTTGTATCTAAGTTACCTGCATCACTTACTGCGATTGTTGGTTTAGTAGAATCAACACCATCACGATCATCTTCTAAGTCAGTTGCTGATGGTTTAGCTTTTTCTAAAACTTTATCATTATTCCATTTATCAGCTTCTTTTGTTTTATAAACATATAAATCTTTTTTCTCAACTGCTACTGTTGGAGCTTCGTTTAGAACATTAGCGTAAGCTGGATCTGATTCGTTACCTGCTTTATCAAGCACAGTGACTTTGATACGTTTGTCCGGATTTGTTGTCTCATTCGCTTCCGTCAAATCTGTACCTGCTGGAACTGGAACAACTAATTTACCATCACGTACTTCAACTTTTGTTGCACCATTATACCAACCATCTGCTTTCTTCGTTAAAGTAATTGGTGTTTTAGTATTTGGTAAAGTAACTTTCAATGAAGTTAATCCACCAATTGCACGTTCAATATTTTTTACTTCTGTATCAGCATTTCTATTAGTTCCATTGTTTGCATCATTAGCTGCAATGTCTTTTCTTTCTCTTGCTTCATTTGTTAATTCAGTATTTTTTTCTGTAGGAACAGAGATAAGTAGTTCTTTAACTTGGTTTGTGTCTGTTCTTTCCCCAGTGATGCTGTCAGTATGTACTGGATCAACTGTAGGTGCAACAGGTTTAATAGTATCAACATAAATTGTTTTATTGTAATAATAATCAGGATTATCTGTATTCCTTAATCCATCTACCACCGGATGATAAATACCGTTTGCATTTGATACATCTCCTGTATTTAAAATTTTATTATTCTGAGCATCATTCAAACCATTTGGCAAGAAAGTTTTAACCTTGAAAGTAGCTGTACCTCTATAATTATCTGAAGTTGTAAATGGTACTCTAAATTTACGTACACCATCATTCTGTCCATTATTAGAACCAACACCAACATATGGTGAATCACCATTGTTAGATCTTGATGTATTATATTTTATTCTTAATTTTCTGGTAGCTGGATCCCAAGCTATATTTTGCGGAGCAATAGGAGTATCTCCGAACCATACCCATCCCGTTGGGTTTTTAATGTTATTTGGAAGTTCTACTCCTTCTGGAACCTCTATCTCTGTTTCTGCTGAACCATAAAGGCGAATACCACCAACACTATTCACAGTAAATTCAAATTCACCTGTTTGTTTTGATTTATAAAGAGCATCTTCTCCGAATTTACCTTCTTTTCTATCACTCCTTACGTTTGTCGTCATTTCCGTACCAGTACCTAATGCTAGGTTAACGGCACCGACAAAATATCCGTCACTTAAAGTACTATTCGAATTCGTTAAATAAGAGTTATTAATTGCCGTACCGTCATTCAATGCTTCAATTTCAACTTTTACTCGTGTAGTTGCTTTCGGTAGTTCATAAATGGCACGGTATTCTGTCCAACCATCTCCATTACCACCACTACCAGTCGGACTGGAAATATGTTCATTTTCCATTTTTTCTCCGATTGTACGATCGTCTCTTATACTATAAATCTTTTCACCAGTAGCAGCATCGTAAACTGTAATTTTGACTTTTTCACCTGTTCCTGCTGTTCCAGCGTTTCCGTAGGCACCACCAGTAATGGCACTTAAAAGAACCCTAGAATTCCCATTAACAGGATATTCTTTAGAAATTTTTGTCCCCTTTTTCCCCAATTCTAAATAATATCCTTTTGGTAAATTATGTGTACCTACCACACCTGAATAGTTAACTCCATTTGCATAGTTTTGGTTGGCCGCATTAACACCTAATGGATTTCCTGGAACAGGAACTTCATTATCTCTTTGAGGTATTACACCATTTAAATCATATATTTTAGAAGGGGATGGATCAAATCCTGCTGGTCTATTAGAAGATACATTAGTAGGTATCTCTGGTTTAATAGCTGTAACTTTCTCCCCACCTTCAATTTTCCAGCCATTCAATGCATTATGATTATTTGCATCATCTGCTGTAATTTCTTTTTCTTTCCAATTATAAGTAAGGCTTCCTAGAATTTCTGTTTGACCACCTTGTGATGCGGTGCTTCGTGACCATTGCTTCCTTACTTCTCTATTTTTTTCTGTAGCATTACTGAAATCTATATCACCAAACTGATTTTTTGCACTCTCAAATACACCATCAGCAGGATTGTTCCCAGAACCTAATTTATTATTATTCGTTGGTCCTTCTTTTGCAGGAATTATCGGATTTACAGTAGTATCTGTTCTAAACCCACTCTCCCCTTTTCCTGGAATTTCTTTTCCATTTCTTGGATCTTGGTTTTTGTTTACTTTTTCTTCTTCAGTTGCTTCTGATTTGATACTGTTTAGAATGCTAAGGCTACTTGAAAGTTGTGTAGCAAGTGCATCCACTTTTACTTGTGTTTTTGTATCATCGTTCAAAAGCTCTTTTGCTTTATGAACCAAATTTTTAGCATCATCAATGACTGATTTTGTTTTCTTACCTTCAGTTAATTGACTCAATCTACTTTCAGCTTTAGCAACTAAATCTTCTAACGCTGCTGTATTAATAGTCACTTTTTCTGCCACTAAATTTGGAGTTTTAACTTCACTGGCTTGTTTGTCAGTAGTAGACTCTTTAACAGGAGTATTATTTTGTCCATCGGGTTCTTTAGCAGTAACAGAACCTTGTCCAGTAACTTCCTTAGAGGGTTCCGAGGACTTATCAGTTAGATTTTGAGAATTTTGAACTTCTGTATGTTCTGAATTGGTTAATTGTTCAGCCGCTTGGACGCTTCCTCCACCAAGGAAAAACAGTCCAGTAGCTACTGCTACACTAGCCGCACCAAAACTAACCTTACGAATACTGTAACGTGTGAATTTCTCCACCTGCGATTGACGAACATGTCGTCCTTTAGAATGAAACATAAATAGATTCCTCCAACATACTATGTATTGTTAATATATGATATTTTGATGTAAAAAACAACTTTAAACCACAAATAAATATAGTGATAGGTTATCTTTTTACTTAATATATTATCGAACAACAATCAATATGTCAAGTGATATCTAACTCTTATATTATAAATAAAAAGAAGAAACCGTCATTTAGATTCCTTCTTTCACTTCTTTTGTTGCCACATCTTCTCCAAACCATTTTTGGCTGATTTCTTGGAACTTTCCTTCTTGGTGTAGTGCAATAAAGGCTTGGTTTAATGCTTGTAGTAGTCTTTTGTCTGCTGGTCTAACTCCGACCGCAAAAGATTCACTTTCAAATCCTGCTGAAAAGACATTGTAGTCATTTAATATTCCTTCAGACTGGAGATAATAATTAGCATACACTCGGTCAATCAACAAGGCATCAATCCTGTCATTCTTCAAATCAATCAAGGCTTCATTGAAACTCTGGTACTGATTAGCCTTCTGATCTTTGACACGATTTTTCAGTAAATCTGGCTGTGCTTCAAAGTCTAAATAACCAGAGGAACCGGCTTGGGCTCCCAAGGTTTTATCCTTCATATCCTCTACTGAATGAATCTGCTGGCTTTTCTTGGCAACCAGAACTTGCTGATTTTCCATATATGGAATGCTAAAGGCAACCTTTTCTCGGCGTTCATCAGTGGCAGAATAGCCATTCCAGATGGCATCTATGGTTCCATTTTGCAGTTCTGTCTCCTTCATATCCCAGTCAATGGGTTGAAATTGAACCTTAAAACCTAATTTTTCAGATACAGCTTGTGCTAAGTCAATATCAAAGCCTGTATACTGTCCATTCTTTTCTTCAAATCCCATAGGTACAAAGGTATTGTCAAAACCTATAGTAATAGTCCCCTGCTCTTGATATTTATCCCAGTTATCCTGCTTTGGATCACTAGCCTTCTGAGTACAAGCTGTTAAAAAGAGGGTAAGGATAGAAACCAATACTAAAGCAATTTTCTTATTAGTCATCGGCACCTCCTACTTGGGCTCAACCTTGAGAATCTGATCTGCGATATTTTCAGCGAATTGTAAATCGTGGGTAACCACAATCTGGGTCATGCCAAGTTCCCTATTTTGCAGGATCAGTTTTTCCACTTCTAAGCGCAATTCTGGATCAAGTGCAGAAGTTGGTTCATCGTAGCCAATGATTTCTGGGTCAATCATCATAGCGCGCGCCAAGGCTACTCGCTGCTTTTGCCCACCAGATAGTGAAAATGGATAGGCATCTGCGTGCCCTGCTAGTCCTAACTGTTCCAGGAGTCCACGCGCCTTCTTCTCAGCTTCTTGCTGCTTCATTCCCATCGTTTTTACAGGAGATAAGGTCAAATTATCTAGAACTGATAAATGAGGAAACAGTTGAAAATCTTGGAATACAAATCCCAGTAAATTTCGCTTCTCTAGTTCATCCAGTTCTAAAGGTTCTCCATTATAAAAGATTTTCCCTGAATCAATGGTTTCCAGACCCGCAAGCATACGTAAGAGAGTTGTCTTACCTCCACCAGAAGGCCCAACGATAGCCAGGATTTGCTTTTCAGGAATTTTTAGACTGAAATTAGATAAAATTTGCTTTTCACCAAATCCCTTATTGATATTTCGTAATTCTAACATGGCAGCCTCCTATCTATAGTAACTGTACTTCTTCTCAACTTTTTTGGCAAGAATAGTCACAATACCAATCAAAATCAAGTAAATGGCTCCTGCCAAGAACATTGGGACCAGACTAGCATCACGGTTGGCAGCTGTTCGACTAGCCAAGATAAGGTCTGAAATGCCTAGAGCATAAACCAAAGAAGTATCCTTAACCAAACTCATAACTTCGTTAAATACACTAGGAAGAACAATCTTAGTCACTTGGGGCAAGATAATATAGCGCACTGTAGCAAAGGGACTGAACTTTAAGACCTTAGCAGCCTCATATTGACCTTTAGGAATGGTATCAATCCCACCACGAAAGATTTCAGCAAAGTAAGCCGCATAATTGAGAACAAAGGCAATGATGGCCGCAGGAAGGCGATCCAAACGAATCCCAATACTTGGTAGCACATAATAAATAAAAATCAATTGCAAAAGCAAGGGGGTTCCCCGCATGATCCAAATATAAATGTTAATCAGATGATGGAGGGGCTTCCAATGGACTTGCAAGGCAAAAGCAATCAAAACGCCCAAGGGAATAGAAAAAATCAAGACCAGTGCAAAAACCTGCAAAGTCATGCTTGCACCGCTCAATAAACTCGGTAATATCTCAAACAAATAAGACATACTGCACCTCCTAAAAATAATTGTTCCTATTATAGCATAAATAAACAAAATAACCAAGAATTTTTGTAAAAAAATTCTCTTTCAAAAAGAAAAACTATATCTATCAAAAATGATAAGATACAGTTTTAAAAATATATTCTTACAATCTCTCATACAATTCTTGCATTTGTACATCATCTGGAACCAGTTTTAAGTAAGCTTGCGCATTGACTTTTGCTTCTTCAAAATAGCCCAATTCACGCAAGAGGTAGATATAGTGTTCCAGAAACTCTGGATTATCCTTCAAATCTCCTGCTAACTCTTGGTAATGCTCATAAGCAGTATCCAAATCATCCATTTCTTGATAAGAACGAGCAATCATCCACTTGGTCAAGAGATTTTCTGGCCCCTCACTTTGTAAGTCTAAAATATCCTCATAACGCTCTTGTTCTAGATAAATAGTTGCTAGACGGAGTAAGATTTCTTCCGTATCTTCAGCGTCTTCTTTTGCAGTAAGAAGATAATTTTCTGCACCACTAGCATCATGCAGTTCATAAGAGAATTGTGAAGCAGCTAGCAAGAGACGAGTTTCAAAGGGATTTTTCTCCAAGCCTTGCTTAGCGATACGCAGGGATTCTGGAACTTGATGTTCCTTATGCAAAGCCTGGCTATAGCCATACTCATAGCCTTCAAAGTCAGGAGAAATGGTATCGATCTGCTTAAAGTAGAGGACAGCTTTTTGGTATTCTTCTTGATCAAAGTAAAGACTGGCTAACTCAAAAGCTGTTAAATCATCATATTCTAACTCCAGGGCTTTTTCTAAAAACTCTGTGGCCGTTTCAAATTTCCCTAACTGGGCATAGGCAAAGCCAATTCGTTGATAGGTAGAAATGCCTGTTTGCTCATAAATCGAACGATTATCTAACTGGGCATAGCCTTGAATAGCCTCTTGGTAATTTTCCAACTCACTATCCAACTCTGCTAAACCCAATATCAAGAGAGGATCCTCTGAGTAGGTCAAAGCCTCCAGCAGTTTCTCACGCGCCACATCTGTCAAACCTTCCAACTGGTAAAGGTCTGCCTTCAGAGCCAAAGCAGAAACATACCAGTCACTGTCAGCTTGGATTTCCTCAAGATACGCAAATGCTTCCTCGATTTGACCATCCTCGCTAGCAATAGCTGCCAGATTAAGATGAACCTCTGGGAAATCCTCTACAATTTTCAGGTAAATTTCCTTGGCCTGAGGATAAAAACCAATCCCTTCAAGATAAGTAGCTAACTCATACAGAAGGTCACTTGGATCATTTTCTAAAGCTTTGACGAAATAGTGCTCAGCCTTGGCTAAATCTTGCTCCTCCAAAGCCTGTAACATCTGTTGACTATTGTTCACTCTTAACTTCCTCACCCTCTAGTTCATATAGGCCACTGACTACTTTATACCATTCAAAAATGGCTGAAATGACAACCTTAGCAGAAGCATAAACTGGAATACCGAGCAAGACTCCCCAGATACCAAACATGGATCCTGAAGTTAACAAAACAAAGAGAACATTAATAGGATGGATGTTTAATTGACTTCCCAAAATCAATGGAGAGACAAAACGGCCTTCAATAGTTTGTTCTACGATAAAGACAATCACTACTTTCAAGAGCATGACTGGCCCAGCAATCAAGCCCAATACTAGGGCAGGAAGCATGGCTAAGAAGCTACCCAAATAAGGAACCAGATTTAAAATACCAGCAGTAACTCCCAATGTAACTGCATAGCGTAGACCAATAATCTTAAAGAAAATCATAAACATTACTGCTACAATAATAGCTACTGTTACTTGCCCTCGAACATAGTTGGACAACTGCTGATTCACATCTGATAAAACCTGTCCTACAGGCTCCTTCAATTTCGTCGGCATGAATTGGGTCAAATAGTGACGTAGGCCTTTCCCATCACGTAAGAGATAAAAGAGCATGAACGGAACGATAATCAAGGCAACAATCACTTGAGAAGCCCCGCTAATAAAGGCGCTTACCCAGTTGACTGCCTGAGAAGAAACTTTGCTTGCCCAAACTGTAGCCTGGCTAGAAAAATTGGTCAAAACTTGTTCTAATTGAGGTCTGAAATCATCTGGCAAACGCTTGGTCACCAAATCATTAATAACGCTGTCTGCATCTTCAAGGTAGATTGGTACATTTCTTGCAAATGTTAAAACTTGACGTTGCAGATTTGGAATAGCCACTGCCAAGCCCCAAATGATAAAGAGAGCGATGATGACAAAGACAATACTAATCGCTATAACACGATTGATTTTGTGTTTCTCCATCCAATCAACAATGGGATTCAGTAAATAGTATAGTAAACCAGATAGAATAACTGGCAACATCACGACTGCCAAAAAGTCTAAAACAGGTGAAAATAGAAAACTAATCTTGCTTAAAATAAAAAGATTCAATCCCAATAATAAAGTTACCAAAAATACCGTAATTGCCTTGTTATCCAAAAACCACTTGAAAAACCAAGATAGGCTAAAATGTTTCTCTTTTTGCTCCATAAATACTTCCTTTCTATTGTTCTCTCATTATACCATTTTTAAAGCAAAATAACTCTTTTTTAAAGTTCTTACATGGAGACCGTGACATAAAAAATCCCCTCAAAAGAGGAGATTCGATTAGTCTTGGATATGACGGTCTAAGTTCTTCTGATAATCAGCGTTTGATTTGGCTTTTTCATCAGCAAATTTCTTGCGGAACTCATCCATTTCTTTAGTAGTGACAATCTTATCTTGGATTTTCAGATACTTGTAGCTATTTTCACTAGTCTTGTCACCTACCCAGCCACCGGCACCACTGCCAGGAACCATTTTCGTCACTAGCATTTGAGCACCATCAGAGTATACTGGAGTAACAAGTGCACTATCTGACAACCAAGCTTGGGCCTTAGCATATTTGGAATAACGTTTTTGAAGGTCTGTTTTCTCACTATTTGCATCATCAATCAGTTCTTTGTATTTATCCAATCCAACTGTTTTAATAACTGGATTGTCTGTTCCTGGTGCCACACCAAGAGCACCTAGGAGACTTGGACCTGAAGTTGGATCAAATACATCTAGATAGGTTGATGGATCAGCAAAGTCTGGACTCCAACCACTGACTGCATTAATATCCCAGTCAGTATTTGCATTGGAAGTAGCTAGAGTAGTCATACTTCCCAATTCGTCATCAGAAACTTGTTGAATATCAACAACTACATTGTCAGAGCCTAAGGCTTCCTCAATGGATTGTTTATAAGACTGAACCTGACGAATAAAATCTGGATTTGATGAAGAAATTGGCAAATCTAAATGAATTGGGAACTGTACTCCATCAGCTTGGAGAGTTTTCTTAGCAGCTTCAAACTTAGCCTTAGCCTTGTCTACATTATGAAGTGAATCTTGGGCATCATCAAGACTGACATCTTTCCAGATATTATCCAATTTATCCAATTCTGTCTTAGTAACTTGACCAAATGTTTGATCTCCTACTTGAACAAATGTTGGAGGAGTGAAACTTGTCCGTAACTTACGAGGTCCTACTTCATCACCAAATACTTGAGAGATCCCTGCTTTACGATCTACCGCAAAAGCCAAGGCTTGACGGAAATCTTTGTTTAACAAGGCTTTCTTAGTAGAAGTTTTTTCTGCATCACTTGTTTTAGCAGTGTGATTGTAATTTACACGGTCGATATTGGTTGAGATATAAAAAACTCCCCCACGCTGTTGACCATACACAATATTATCCTTGTATTTTTCTTTTAGACGTTCATAGTTGGCAGAGTTTTTAAAGAGTGGTGCAGCTGGATAGTGTCCCTCATCAAAACCGCGTCCTAGAGAGTCTGCATCTTGACCATCAAAGAAGGATAACTTGATATCATCAATAAAGACATTTTGTTTATCCCAGTAGTTTTGATTTTTGGTCATTTCGATAGAAGACTTAGATGTAAGACCTTTGAGGAGATAAGGTCCATTGTATAGAATGCTCGTTACATCCGTTGGTTTACCAAAGTCATCTCCTTTAGAAGCTAAAAAGTCTTCATTAACTGGTGCAAGGACTCCCATTGTTGTTTTTGAATTCCAGAAAGATTCTGGATGATTCAAAGTATAGACTACAGTATAATCGTCAGTTGCTTTTACCCCAACACTAGAAAAATCTGTTGTTTTCCCATTTACATAGTCATCCAATCCTTTAATTGATTCCTGTACCAAATAGAGGGCCTGTGATTTTTTATCTGCTGCATGCTTCAGACCAGTTACAAAGTCTTGAGCCTTGACTTCACCATACTCTTCCCCCTCATTTGTATACCATTTGACGCCCTGACGGATTTTATAGGTATAGGTCAAACCATCTTTGGAAACAGTCCAATCTTCTGCAACTGATGGAACCAGATTCCCATATTGGTCATTTTCAAGTAAACCGTCAATAACGTTACCTGTGACCTGTTTTGTGCTGACATTTCCAGAAACTGTATAATCCAGAGTCGAAGGATCTGATGAAAATACATAGGCATAAGTAACTGGTTTATTTGCTTCTTTATTAGCATTACCAGATGAACACGCTGCTAGGACAGCTGCCGAGAGTACAGCAACTCCAGCTGCTAAGAAAATACGTTTTTTCATAAAAAACTCCTTTGCAATTTGTATAGGATTATTATAGCACTTTTATTAAGTAAATCAATGAAAACATTTCTAATATTATCATCAAAATAATTAGGTAAAGCTCTTGCTAATCTTGATTTCTTCATACTTCCATTTTTGTGATATAATAGTCTTATCTTTTGTATAGAGGTAAAGTAATGAAAGAAACTGTTTATTTTGGAACTTATACACGTCGGACTTCCCAAGGGATTTACAAGGCAGACTTTGATACAGAAACTGGTCAGCTTTCAAATCTAGAACTTTTTGCTACTGAGCCAAGTCCAACCTACCTTGCCTTCGACCAGCATCAACATTTATACACTGTTGGTAGTCAAGACGATAAGGGTGGAATTGCAGCCTATCAAACTAATGGTACCTTATTAAATCATGTCGTTGAAGAGGGAGCTCCCCACTGTTATGTTGCCGTTGATGAAGAGCGTGATTTGGTTTATGCGGCCAATTACCACAAGGGACAGGTTCTTGTTTATAAACGCCAGGAAGATGGTCGTCTTCTACTTAGTGATGTAGATAAACACAGTGGCCATGGTCCACATGAAAATCAAGCTTCACCCCATGTTCACTTTACAGACTTAACACCTGACCACTATCTAGTGACCTGTGATTTAGGTACTGACCAAGTCATCACCTATGACCTTGATCAAGAAGGGAAATTATCTAGACTCTATACATATCACAGTCAGCCAGGAGCAGGCTCACGCCATATCATTTTCCATAACCACTATAAAATCGCTTATCTGATTTGTGAACTCAATAGTACTATCGAAGTTTTAATCTACGATGGTGTTGGCGAATTTGAACGCATGCAGGTCATTTCAACTCTACCAGACGGTTATAAAGGCTTTAATGGAACTGCTGCTATTCGTCTCTCTAAAGACGGTAAATACCTCTACGCTTCTAACCGTGGTCATGATTCTATCGCAGTATATACAATCCTTGCGGACGGTAGCTTAGAATTATTAGAAATCGTTCCTACACATGGTCAAACTCCACGTGATTTTGATTTGACACCAGACCAAGAATTTGTCATTGCTGTCCATCAAGACTCTGACAATGCAACCGTCTTTAAACGCAATCCTGAAACTGGTCGTCTAGCAGAACTTTCTAATGACTTCCATGTCCCAGAAGCAGTCTGCATCAGTTTTGCCCCTTAAAAAAACATAAAAAATGAACTTGATAACTCAAGTTCATTTTTTTCTTATAGTCTTTTTCCGACATTGATACGGTTAATGGCACGTTGTAGTGCAATCTTAGCTCGACGTTCTTGGTCAATCAAGTTTTTATCATGTGCTTCTTCAATTTCACGCTCTGCTCGAAGTTTGGCACGTTCTGCTCGACTGATATCGATATCACGAGCACGTTCTGCAGAATCCGCAACGATTGTGATGGTATTATTAGCAATTTCAATAACACCTCCGTTTACTGCAATCCAGTTCACGTGATCTTCATCATCAATACGTTTTACCTTTACTTCATCAACTGCTAAAACCGCAATCATATTTTCATGTCGTGGCAAGATCCCCATCTCACCATCCAGAGTTCGAACCGATACATAGCTGGCATGGTGATCATAGACGAGACCATCTGGTGTCACGATCTGGACAGTTAACTGAGCCATAGATCACCTCTTAAAATCCCATTTTTTCAGCTTTTGCAATCACATCTTCGATAGAACCTACACCACGGAAGGCATCTTCTGGCAAGTGGTCGTGTTTACCATCAAGGATTTCCTTAAATCCACGAACAGTTTCAGCAACTGGGACATAAGAACCTGGCTGACCAGTAAATTGTTCCGCAACATTAAAGTTTTGTGACAAGAAGAACTGGATACGACGGGCACGTGCAACCAAGGTCTTTTCTTCATCAGAAAGCTCATCCATACCAAGGATAGCAATGATATCTTGCAACTCATGGTAACGTTGAAGAACACGTTTTACCTCAGCAGCAACTGCATAGTGCTCTTCTCCAACGATTTCAGGTGCCAAGGCACGTGAGCTTGAAGCAAGTGGGTCAACGGCTGGGTAGATACCCAATTGTACCAACTTACGTTCCAAGTTAGTTGTTGAATCCAAGTGAGCAAAGGCTGTTGCTGGCGCTGGGTCAGTATAGTCATCCGCTGGCACATAGATAGCCTGGATAGAGGTTACAGAACCCTTCTTGGTTGATGTGATACGCTCTTGCAATTGACCCATTTCCGTAGCAAGTGTTGGTTGGTAACCAACGGCTGATGGCATACGACCCAAAAGGGCAGATACTTCTGAACCAGCCTGAGTGAAACGGAAGATATTATCGATAAAGAGAAGAACGTCTTGGCCTTCTACATCACGGAAGTATTCAGCGATTGTCAAACCAGTAAGGGCAACACGCATACGTGCTCCTGGTGGCTCATTCATCTGACCAAATACCATGGCTGTTTTCTCGATAACGCCTGATTCTTTCATTTCCCAGTAAAGGTCATTCCCCTCACGAGTACGTTCACCAACACCGGTAAATACTGAAATACCACCGTGTTCTTGGGCAATGTTGTGAATCAATTCTTGAATTAAGACGGTTTTACCAACTCCGGCACCACCGAAAAGTCCAACCTTACCACCTTTAAGGTAAGGGGCAAGAAGGTCGATAACCTTAATCCCTGTTTCAAGGATTTCAGAAGAGGTAGACAACTCATCAAAAGTTGGAGCTTTTTTATGAATTGGCTGACGCTCTGCATCTTCTGTAAAAGGAGCTTCCAAGTCAATGGTATCTCCCAAAACATTGAAGACACGTCCCAAAGTTTCTTTACCTACTGGTACAGAGATTGGACGACCTGTGTCCAATACTTCCATTCCACGAGTCAAACCATCTGTTGATTCCATGGCGATAGTACGAACCATACCATCTCCCAACTCCAAGGCTACTTCAAGGACGATTTTTGTTTTTCTTTCGTCATTTTTGTAGACGACAAGTGCATTGTTAATCTCAGGAAGTTTTTCCCCTGCCGCAAATAAGACGTCTACAACAGGACCGATAACCTGAGCAATTTTACCTGAACTCATCTCCTTCTCCTATTCTATATAAGATACTGTCGGTCCCTAGCTTAACTAGGTCCTAAGTTCATTTTCATACGAGCTGGACTAGAGCCTATTCTAAGGCACTAGCTCCTGCTACGATTTCTGTAATTTCTTGTGTAATCGCCGCCTGTCTGGCACGGTTATACTGAATTGTCAAATCATTAATGACTTTCTTAGCATTATCTGTCGCTGTTTGCATGGCTGTCATACCCGCAGCATTTTCAGCTGTCTTAGCATCGATAATAGCACCGTAAATCATACTTTCTGCAAACTGAGGCAACAACTGCTCCAAAATTTCTTCGCGGCTGGTTTCCAATTCAAAAGTCAAACTGTACTCTTCATCCGCTTCATTTGGATCCAAGTCAACAATTGGAAGCATTTGTTCCACACGCATTTGACTGGTTAGCGTATTGACATGGTGGTTATAGCAGACATAGAGCTCATCAAAAAGTTCATTTTGGTACATTTCAACTGTTTTTGAAATAATCTTACGAACTTCATCAAAGCTAGGTTGATCCGCCAAGCCACGTAATTCATAAAGTGGTTGAATACCACGAGCCTTAAAGAAATCAGCTCCCATTCCACCGATACAGATCATTTCAAAACCTTTACCGTCTGGATGGTATTCTTCTTTCAACTCCATAACGGCTTTCAAAATAGAAGAATTATAACCTCCAACCAAACCGCGGTCTGAAGTGATGACGATATAGCCAGTCTTCTTAACTGGACGGCTAAGCAACATCGGATTGGTTGAGCCACCAGATCCATTACCATGAAGGATATCTGTCAAGAGCTTGCGAACTTTCTGAGCGTAAACTTGGAAGTTACGAGCAGCTTCTTCAGAGCGACCAAGCTTAGCAGCCGATACCATTTGCATGGCATTAGTGATTTGACTCGTATTTTTTGTTGAGGCGATTTTTGTTTTAATATCATTTAGAGATACTGCCATCTGACACCTCTATTCTTATTGGAAGCTGGATTGATTGAGAAACTCTGTAATCGCAGCATCCAAGACTGCTTCTTCTGGCAAGTCTTTTGTATCACGAATGGTTTCTAAAATCTCTGGATGTTGAGCGTCAAAGAAGGCATGGAACTCTTCCTCGAAACGAACAATGTCATCTACTGGAACAGTATCCAAGAAACCATGTGTCAAAGCATAGAGAATGGTTACTTGTTTCTCAACAGGTAATGGTTTGTGAACAGGTTGTTTCAAAACTTCAACTGTACGACGACCACGATTCAACTTAGCCTGCGTTGCTGCATCCAAGTCAGAACCAAATTTAGTGAAAGCTTCCAACTCACGGTATGAAGCAAGGTCGATACGAAGTGTACCAGCAACCTTTTTCATGGCTTTGATTTGCGCAGAACCACCTACACGAGATACAGATGAACCTGCATCGATGGCTGGACGAATACCTGCATTGAAGAGACCATCACCAAGGAAGATTTGTCCGTCAGTGATTGAAATCACGTTGGTTGCGATATAGGCTGAGATATCTCCTGCTTGTGTCTCGATAAATGGTAGGGCTGTAATCGATCCACCCCCAAGTTCATCAGAAACTTTAGCTGAGCGCTCAAGCAAACGGCTGTGAAGGTAGAAAACATCCCCTGGGAAAGCTTCACGACCTGGAGGACGGCGAAGCAAGAGAGACAGTTCACGATAAGCTACCGCTTGTTTTGAAAGATCATCATAAACAATCAAAACATGCTTGCCTTGGTACATAAATTCTTCCGCCATGGCAACCCCAGCATAAGGAGCTAGGAAAAGCAATGGAGATGGTTGTGAAGCAGAGGCTGTCACAACGATTGTGTAGTCCAAGGCACCGTACTGACGAAGTGTTTCTACTTGAGTACGAACTGTTGATTCTTTTTGTCCAATCGCTACATAGATACAGATCATATCTTGACCTTTTTGGTTCAAGATTGTATCAATCGCAATGGTTGTTTTCCCTGTCTGACGGTCACCGATAATCAACTCACGTTGACCACGACCAATCGGTACAAGGGCGTCAATAGCTTTCAAACCAGTTTGCAATGGTTCTGATACAGACTTACGCTGCATAACACCAGGAGCTGGCGCTTCTACTGGACGAGTTTTATCTGTGTGGATTTCTCCAAGACCGTCAACTGGACGACCGAGTGGATCCACAACACGACCAATCAGACTCTCACCTACTGGGACTTCCATGATTTTACCTGTACGGCGGATTGTATCGCCTTCACGGATATCTGTAAAGTCACCAAGGATGATAATACCAACGTCTGTTGACTCCAAGTTTTGAGCCATACCATAAGAGCCGTTTTCAAAAATCAACAACTCTCCACTCATGGCATTTTCAAGACCGTGAGCACGCGCGATACCATCCCCGATATAGGTTACAACACCTGTTTCAGTCACATCAAAATTGGGTTTGAAATTTTCAATTTGTTGCTTAATTAAAGCGCTGATTTCTTGTGCGTTAATTGCCAAAAGAACACCACTTTCTATTTCAAATTTTCTTTAACAACTTTAAGTTGTTGTTTAATACTCACATCAATTGTCTTGTGATTGGCAAAAATGACAAAACCACCAATGAGACTTTCATCGATTTGTTCTTTTACACTCCTTACTTTCAGAGACATTTTTTTCTCAATCAAAGGGAGCAAACGACTCTTTTGTTCATCAGTTAAAGGATGAGCTGAAGTAATCGTCACTTCAAATCGATTTGTTTCTTTTTCAAGTCGGTTCAAGCAATCTACAAGAATATCATAAAAGAGGTTTGCTCTGTGATTGTAGATAAGAACCTGGATAAAGTTTTGCAATAAAGGTGACACAGAGTCTTGGAAGAAAGCAATCGTTTTTTCCTTGTCAGACTCGTCTACTGCCACTTTTTTTAAAAAAGAAGGTAAACCTGTTTCTTCAGCAACTTGCTTGATTTGAGTCAAGTCTGAAAAGATACGGTCTTCTTCTCCTTTTTCAAGTACCAATTGGACAAAAGGCATGCTGTATTTTTCAATTACCTTTACTGTTTTCTTGTCCATTAAGCTTCTCCTAGCTGATCGATATACTGATCAATGAGTTCTTTATGGGCATGACCATCAAGGTTTTGTGAGATGATTTTACCAGCCAAGCTGATTGTCAAATCTGCTACCTCACCCTTAACGCTTTGTAAAGCTTCAGCTTTGTTTTGAGCAATTTCTTGGTTTGCTTTTTCTTTTAAGCGTCCTGCTTCTAGTTTAGCATCTGCTAAAATACTAGCTTTACTTTTCTCAGCTGTTTCTTTCGCATTCTCAATGATTGTCTTAGCTTCTTTACGGCTACCAGCCAATTCATCTTCGCGTTTTTGAGCCAATACTTCCGCTTTTTGACGTGCTTCTTCAGCTCTGTCAATATCTGAAGCAATTTTTTCAGCTCTTTCTTCGAAAATGCCTGTAATATTAGACCATGCAAATTTTTTAATCAAGACTAGCAAAAGGATAAAAGAGCCAGCGATTAAAATAAAATTACCAATTAATTCACCTACTGTTACGTGCATCAGTTACTCCTTTCTACTCTTCATCATTAATTTTATTTCCTAGGTACATAGAGGACAATAGTGTAAAGACATAGGCCTGTACACAAGAAATGAACACGGAAAATGCAGTCCAAACTAAGTTTGTTCCAAATGCGATTGGATACCAAAAAATAGCCTGATGTGAAAGTAAGAGAAGCAAACTTGTCATTACTTCACCTGCAAAGATATTCCCAAAAATCCGCAAAGCAAGAGAAAGGAAATTCGTGACTTCTTCAAGTAGATTCATCGGTGTCATAAATGCAGGAGTTACAAAACCTTTTAGGTATTGTTTAATCCCACGGCGACGAATCCCCTCAATGTGCGCCATCAAAATAATACAGAAAGACAAGACAAGGTCAAATGAAAGATTTGCAGTTGGCGATGTCCAAAGGTTTGTCCCATCTGTTGTTTGAAGTTTAGCCATCAAACCAAGATTATTAGCGATGACCATAAAAAGAAATAAACATAAGTAAAAGAGTGAGTAATCTTTTATGTAGTGGGAACCAAGGTTAGGTTCTGTAAATCCAATTACAAAATCATAGAGATACTCTAGTACATTTTGTTTACCTTTGGGTTTCAACGTCATATTACGACTTGCCCAATAGATAAATGCAAAAATCAGAAACACAGACAGCAAAGTCAAGGCTGTCAAAGTTAAATCAAAGGTAACAGGACCAATATTGATGGTTGGATTGATACTTTCTTCCATCTAACATTCTCCCTTCTCCAATTTATATTTCGTTATTTAATAATAAATGAGAAGACAAGAGTTACGAAGAAAGTTCCTTCAATAAAGGCAACCCCTAAAAACATCAAACTACGAAACTCAGCGATAATATCTGGTTGGCGAGCTACTGATTTCAACAAACCATTCATCAACATACCCTCACCAAGAGATACACCCATACAGGCAAGACATAGACCGAAAAATGTTAAATTCATGACGAATTCTCCTTTTAATTAAAATTTACTTACTTAGTTTAGTCCTAAAAATTGGATTTGTCAACTTTTTACTAACATTGAAAGCGTTTAATGAAAATTATTTATAATTTTACTATTTTTGAGTCTATTGTATAGAAAACTTTGTAAAAAACTTGTTATAAATTCGTCCATTATCTAGGCCTTTCTGAAAAACAATGAAAAAATCCGAGATGAAATCTCGGATGAAATTTGATATATTTTCTTTGACTTCTTTTCTTTTAGTGAGCAGGATTAAAGGGAAAGCAACTAGAAATCTTTCATCTCCTGCACGCTTATTAAGCACGAACTGTGACACTGGTTCCATCTTCCTTATAAAGATTGATAAGACCTTCTTTGAGAGCTCGAACCATATCTCCAGCTTGAACAGGTTGGGGGACTTTGATTGTCAAGAGTTCCATTGGATTTGGAGCGCGGTCAATTTTATTGCCTTTTGCATCATGCAAATCTTCAATATAAGTTTCAAAATGACGGAAACCTGGGCCATAAAACTCAACTTGGTCGCCTTCGTTAATAACGTTCCGTTGACGAATAGTTGCTGTTTGTGTCGTATCATCATAAGAAACCACTTCAGCGACAAACTTATACTCAGGAATTTTACGACGAGCACCAAACAACTGCTCATTTTCAGATGGTGTACCGTAGTAAAATCCTGTAGCTAATTCACGTTGGGCAACCTTCCACATCTCATCCACCAAGTCTTGTTTGATCGCTTCAAACTTTTCAGGACTTTCAAGATATGCATCCACAGCCGCCTTGTAGCAGTTGGTCACTGTTGATACGTAGTGAATAGACTTCATACGCCCTTCAATCTTAAGACTGTCCACTCCATTTTCAATCATATCTGGAATATGGTCAATCATAGACATATCAACTGCTGACATTGAAAATTCTTCAGGAATTTCACCCTTCAAGCTCTTGCGTTCTTGACCAAACGGCATATCGTAAAGGTCGTACTTCCAACGGCAAGACTGAGAACATCCACCACGGTTAGCATCACGCATACTCATGTGATTTGAAAGCGTACAGCGACCAGAGTAAGAAATACACATAGCTCCGTGGACAAAGGCTTCAATCTCAACATCTGTACGTTTGCGAATTTCAGCTAATTCTTCCATTGAAACCTCACGCGCCAAAACAACACGAGTTAAGCCTAGTTCTTTCCAGAACTCAAGAGTTTCATAGTTAGTCGCACTTGCTTGAGTTGAAAGGTGAATTTCAAGGCCTGGTGCTTCAGTCGCTGCAATCATAATCAAGGCTGGGTCAGATACGATAACTGCTGCAATTCCGATATCACGCAGTTTACGGAACCACTCACCAGCCCCCTCTTCATTTCCTTCGTGCATCACCATGTTGGCAGCTACATAGACCTTAGCTCCATACTTAGCCGCAAACTGGACACCTTCTTCCATCTGTTCAAAGGTAAAGTTTCCGGCACGGCTACGAAGACCATAGGCCTGACCACCGATAAAGACAGCATCTGCCCCATACTGAACAGCTACTTTTAGCTTCTCTAAAGTCCCTGCAGGTGATAAAACCTCAGGACGTTTTAATATTTTTGTCATGTTTTCTCCTATTTGCAATATAAAAGTTTGACGTTTTTCCTTCTCATTTTATAGTAAATAAGCCATAAAATCAAGCCTAGACAGATTGTTTTGACAATTCTAATCTTTTAGATTATTAAAGCAAAAAGATTGTCAAAGAGAAAAAGCCCACAGATGTGAGCCCTTTCCTAATATAGGTTAGAAAACTATTTCTCCACTTCTTTTTTCTTGTGTGCCAGAAATCCAAATCCACTCAAAACTCCTAGAAGTCCTAAGACTACAAGATTAGCATGATTTTCCGTACCTGTATTAGGCAATTCCTCTCTCTTACTTGCTACAGAAGTCGGAGTTTGTGAAGTTTCTTTTGTCGATTGTTCAGTTGGTGTCTTTGATTTTGGTACTTCTACCTTCGGTGTCTCAGCCTTTGGTGCCTCAACTTTTGGTGCCTCAACCTTTGGTGTCTCAACCTTTGGTGCCTCAACCTTTGGTGCCTCAACCTTTGGTGCCTCAACCTTTGGTGCCTCAACCTTTGGTGCCTCAACCTTTGGTGCCTCAACCTTTGGTGCCTCAACCTTTGGTGCCTCAACTTTTGGTGCCTCAACTTTTGGTTTCGTACCTACTGTGATAACTTCTTCTACTGCCTCTTCAGTAATCGTGGTTGGTTCGTTCGGTGTTACTGCACCTGTATTAGGATTCAAGGTATAAGTTGTCGTAGTAGTTATTTTACCAGCTTTACCAGGTCTTGTTACTTCACGATAATCTTTATCTTTTGTACTATCTTCTACGTAACGTGTTGTATATGGAATGGTTGTTTCTACAACTGTTGGTTTCGTACCTACTTTAACCACTTTTGGTACCATAGGAGTTTCTTTTTCAGTCGGCTTACCGTCAGTTACAGTACCATCAAGTTCATTCACAATTTTAGGTGTTGTAGTTACAATTTTACCTTCGCTACCGTTCGATTCAACAATTTCCGTACCATAGTCGATTGTTTTGTCTTCTACATAAGTTGTTGTAATTGGAATTTTTGTTTCTGTTTCTACAGGTGGTAAGTTGTTCTCATACTTCTGTTTATACACATAGGTAATGACAGTTTCACCTTTTATAATCTCAGTAATATCCTGTTTATCTTGTTCTTTAAAGGTGTAACGCTTGTTTTCAAAGTCCAAATCGGTCGGATGAGTTAATGTAATTTGCTCCCCTACTGCTTTTACCTCACTTGTAACAGACGGTCGAATCTCAGCACCTTGTTCATCAACAAACTTTTGAGTAACCTTACCTTTATGTTGAACCTCTGTATAAGTCACCAAATGATAGTCACGAGATACACCGTTCAAAGCCTTATCTGGATCTATTATCTCAACCTTAGGAATCTTATTGGTGAAGGTATTTTGACTTAAATAAGCAGATATTTGTCCTCTTGGCATACGCGCATTTAGATAATTACTTGATGAAATCGTATTTTCACCTATAAGAGAATTTTCTCTCCTTAACTCGTATAGTACCTGTCCTGTTGAGCCAATAGGTGACCTTAATTCGAACTCTTTAATTTTTTTCTCAGGTACATCTGATGGTTTAATTACAGATTTACCACCGAAAGCCTGTTCATTTAATATTGTAGAGAGTAATTTATCTAACGGAATTTCTTGGCCTTTAGCATCTTTATAAGTAAATGTCTTAGTGTACTTAACTAAGTCCGATTGACCTGCAACCCGTCTAGATAAGTTCTTAACGAAAATTTCTTGTAAAATTGCTTGACCACGAATAATTGCATAGACTTTCGTTTCCTCAGGTAAAGTGTAATTCAAACGGAGACTTGTATCAATACTTGCAACACCATATTTAGATGTTAATACACTGGTTTGATCTAGATTCACTGTGTAAGTAAAAGTTTCACCATTTTTCGCTTCTACAATATATCCGTTATAGCCAGCTCTACTATCTCTAGCTCTAAGTTCCTCCAAACCCGGAAGATTAGCTGCTCCAGTTTTAACAGTAACATGTGGGTCAGTCGTAGTTACATCATGACCTAAAGCATCTGCAACGCCCTTTCTAGTTCTTACATCGACTGAGCCCGTATTTAAATAATGAACTTCACCCTCAGAAGAAGTAAAATTACTGAGTGTCATTTCTTTATTAACATCATCGGACGCTAATCTTGAATTCACTTGACTTGCAATCTTATCTTTTACGTTGACATAATTTGCAATAAGGTGATTATTTTTAATCTCTTCAATCTTAGCTCGATCAGCATCAGCTTGAGCTTGTTCCGCTTTTGCTGATTCTAAAGACTGAATTTCAGCGTCAACTTTTTCTTCAGCAGTTTTTCGTAACGGATTTACTTCAGAAAGAGTATTAGCTGTACCAACATTTTCAACTGGTGTTTCATTTACAGTGATACCTAGCGCTTTCACTTCTTCTACTTTTGCTTTCAACTCTGCTTCTTTTACAGCATAGGATGTACTAGTTTCAAACTCGTTTTGTGAACTTTCACCTGCCGGTTGACTTGGTTGGACGCTTGTTGTTGGATTAGTAGATTGTTCGTTAGCGCTTACAACACTATTTAAAAATAAACTCCCTAAAGCCATAGTTAGGACAATACCACTTAACAAACCTAACTTAGTTTTACGGAGGTAACCATGACCTTTTTCTTGTTTTACTGCTTTATGCAATAGAAACACCTACTTTCATTTATTTATGTTGTTAATATTATTACATAATTAACTAAAAAAGTAAAGGTATCAACTCAAGAATTAAATACAATAAATTTATAAAAACTTCCTAACCACTGTACTAGAATTTTCTACAATTCAAAAACCAGTACCAGAACGGATTAATACTAATACGAAACAAAAAATAAAATGACTCTTTATACATCTATGGTAGGATTCAAGACAGATTATTTATTTCTTAATCGATATATAAAAGAAATCCTGATTAAACTGTCTTTAAAACTTAAGAAATCAAGGATATGATAAAAGGATTGGATATCAGTATATCTATTTTTACCATCTCAAAAGTAGATTCAGAGAATATAACTGTTCTCTTATGATGAAACTTTAGAGGTAACTATTCTGTCTTGTTTTATGAAAAAATAGCTTAACCTTTTACTTAAAATATTCAGCTAAAAAAAGAGAGAACGATTTTGTTCTCTCGAAATTCTTATTTTTCATTTACTATAAGAGTAAAGTATTTATAGGTTTACTCCCACTCAACGGTTGCAGGTGGTTTACTTGTAATATCGTAGACGATACGGTTAACGTGATCCACTTCGTTTACGATACGTACTGAGATTTTTTGTAGGACATCCCAAGGAATTTTAGCAAAATCAGCAGTCATACCATCGATAGAAGTGATTGCACGAATTGCAATTGTGTAGTCGTACGTACGACCGTCACCCATAACACCGACTGAACGAACACCTGTATTAACTGTGAAGTATTGCCAGATATCGCGGTCAAGACCTGCTTTAGCAATTTCCTCACGAAGAATAGCATCTGATTCACGAACGGTTTCAAGTTTCTCTTCAGTGATTTCACCCATGACACGGATAGCAAGTCCTGGTCCTGGGAATGGTTGGCGCCATACGATATGGTCTGGCATACCAAGCTCTGTACCAAGGGCACGAACTTCATCTTTATAGAGAGTGTTGAGTGGTTCAATCAATTCAAACTGCATGTCTTCTGGGAGCCCTCCCACGTTGTGGTGTGACTTGATAGTTTGAGCAGTATCCGTACCAGACTCAATCACGTCGGTATATAAGGTACCTTGAGCAAGGAATTTCACATCTTTGAGCTTGCTTGCTTCGTCATCAAATACATAGACAAACTCGTTACCGATGATTTTACGTTTTTGTTCAGGATCAGAAACGCCAGCAAGTTTATCAAGGAAACGTTTAGCAGCGTCTGCTTTGACGATATTCAAACCAAACTTACCACCAAGCATGTCCATAACTTGGTCCGCTTCTCCTTTACGAAGAAGACCGTGGTCTACGAAGATACAGATCAATTGATCGCCAATAGCCTTTTGGAGAAGAACACCAACGACAGATGAGTCAACTCCACCTGAAAGTCCAAGAAGGACACGTTTATCACCGACTGTTTTACGGATTTTTTGGATCTGCATATCAATGAAGTTATCCATTGTCCAGTCGCCTTTAGCTTTACAGATGTTAAGGGCAAAGTTACGAAGGATATCATTTCCGTATACAGAATGACGAACTTCTGGGTGGAATTGGATACCGTAAATATGTTTATCAGGGTTTTCGATGGCTGCGTATGGGCAGTCAGCTGATGTACCTGTACGAACAAAGTCAGCAGGAATCTCAGTAACCGCATCACCATGGCTCATCAATACAGTCTGTTCATCAGGTGTTGATTCAAAAAGAGCTGATGGTGTATGTGTTAGGGTTGATTGACCGTATTCACGATTTCCAGCATCAGCTGCAGGGACAACTTTCCCTCCAAGTTTATGGGTTAATAATTGCATACCATAACAGATTCCCAAAATTGGAACTCCAAGCTCGAAGATTTCTGGGTCAATATCGAATGAACCATCTTCGTATACAGAGTTTGGACCACCTGAAAGGATGATTCCTACAGGATTGATTTCACGAACTTCAGCAGCTGAAATTTTATGGCTCTTTAATTCTGAAAAAACACCAATCTCACGGATACGGCGTGAAATCAGCTGGTTGTATTGGCTACCATAATCCAATACGATGATTTTTTCTACATCTTGCAAATCAGTTGAAATGTTGCTCATCTTTTTCCTTTCTCAAAAGAAATATCTTTTTCCAATATTCTATCACAAATAAGGGCGAATTACCAACTAAACAAGGCGAAGATTGACTTTTTCTAGTTTATTGGGGTACAATAGAGAAAAGATAGAAATGAAGTGAAAAATATGCTACCTGCTTATATGAAAATCCATGATCAGATTAAAAAGGATATTGACGAACATCGTTGGGCTATTGGTGAGAGACTTCCCAGTGAACGAGACTTAGCAGAGCAGTTTGAGGTCAGCCGCATGACCCTCCGCCAAGCTATTTCCCTCTTGGTCGAAGAAGGAGTTTTAGAGCGCCGTGTAGGAAGCGGCACCTTTGTTTCCAGTACTCGAGTACAAGAAAAGATGCGAGGGACAACCAGTTTTACTGAAATTGTCAAATCTCAAGGCAAAATTCCCTCTAGCCAGCTCATTTCTTACAGAAAAACCATTCCCAATGAGCAGGAAGTTGCTAAACTAGGAATTTCTCCTACCGAAAATATTATCCGAATGGAGCGTGTTCGCTATGCCGACCAAGTCCCTCTGGTTTATGAAGTTGCTTCTATTCCTGAAAAATTCATTAAGGATTTTAAGAAAGAAGAAATCACCAGTCATTTCTTCCAAACCTTGCAAAAACATGGCTACCGCATCGGCAAATCACAACAGACTATTTATGCTCGCCTCGCTAAAGAAAAAATTGCCCACTATTTGGAAGTTGAAAAAGGACATGCTATTCTTGGTTTAACTCAGGTTTCCTACCTAGAAGATGGAACAGCTTTTGAATACGTAAAAAGTCAATATGTAGGCGAACGTTTTGAATTTTATCTTGAAAATAATTAAATTACTAGGCAAAAACTCTCTGTCACGGACAAAGAGTCTTTTTATTTTTCTAAGAGTAAATCTTTCAAAGAAATCAGAGTTACAGCAAACAATATCATTGCCATACCAAGAAAATCAATGGGATAAAATTGTTCATTCATAATTAGGAAAGCAAAGAAAACCGCAGAGATTGGCTCAATTGAAGCCAACAAGCTTGACTTAACCGGTCCAATCAGACTGGTTCCTTTTAAGAAGGCTGTATAGGCAAAAACAGTCCCGATAAGGATAATGCCCGCAAATGCAAGGAGAAAATCAAGACTAGTCGGTATATTGGCCAGTAGAACCCCTGTAAAAGGAAGGGCGACCAAACCTGCTATGACCATTCCTACACCAATGACCAAGCTACTCCCCCACTTCTTAATCAAGGCTATAGGCAAAATGATATAAAGTGCGTAAGTCAGAGCAGAAAAGAGACCCCAGAACAGGCCTGCAGGTGTCATGGATAACTGGTCCAACTGCCCATGAGTTGCAATCAGGAAGGTTCCTCCGATGGCTAATATGATAGAAACAATCTCTCCCAGTGTCGGCGCCACCTTATCCTTGATACAGCTATAAATCAAAATTCCAACAGGACAAACATACTGAAGCACTGTCGCGGTACCTGCATTGGTCTCCTGAATAGCAGTTAGATAGGCAAATTGATTGAGGAATAGACCAATTAGAGCAAAAATGAGAAGAGACAGCAAACTCTTCTTATCCGTTAAAAAGGCCAGCATTTTATCCTTTGCAGTAGCATAAGCCAAGAGCATGAGAATTCCACCAGCGATTAAAAGGCGCAAGTTGGTCAAGACCAGAGCCGAAATTCCGTGTGCCATCAGGTATTGGCCACTCGTTCCTGACAATCCCCAAGCAATCCCAGCCACAACTGTTAATAGAGTCCCTTTTAAACTGTTTGACATGTCTCTCCTTACTCTTCTTTGCGAATCAAGTCCATCACTTGATTGCGGTCTATAATCCATTGAGCTCTCTCGTCCTTTTCATAGGTACGATTCGATAGAAAAATAACCCCTTCTTGCTTCTGACGATTCCACATGATAAAGGTACCTGTATAGCCCGTATGGTCTAGCCAATCTCCTTCCAAATTCCATGCCAAAGAACGTTCCTTGTCATCCAAAGGAGAAAAATTTTGACTCAAATCTCTTGCAAAATCATCTGCTAAATAGTGTTCTAAAAAGATTTGTAAATCCTTTACAGTCGAAAACAAACCAGCACTACCAGCATGTATGCCTAGGAGGCGAGCCTTGGGATCATGTACCAGACCTGCCTCTACACCTCTAACTGTTGGAACAGCACGCTCAACAGGACCAAACTGGGTTTCCGTCATTCTCCAAGGATTAAAAACTTGTTCCTGTAAAATCAAATCCAAGTCTTGATTAAAGATTCTTTCCAAGATAAAACCTAACAGCAAAAAATGGACATCCGAATAAAGAAAGGCTGGCTGACTTCGTCTATTGAGATGAAACATCGCTTCCTTTAATTCAGGTGCTGTTAAAAGATCACGATTGGGAATAAACGGATCAAGGTTTGTAGCATGGGTTAAGAGCTGGCGAATAGTGATGTCTGGATAATCACTCTCTGATAAAAAATCTGTTACAGGCCTATCAATATCTAATTTTCCTTTTTCCCACAAGAAGGTAAAAACCGTTCCAACCCCAACAACCTTGCTGACACTAGCTAGGTCGTAAACTAGTCCTGCCTCTGTCTGCAAGCCATGCTCTGGGTCACTCTGGCCTAAATAGAACTCCGTCCATTGATGGTCCTTAAAATACGCAAAAGAGGCTCCGGGATAAATCCCTGCCTCGATTTGTTCTTCTATTTTTTTAATAATCTTGGTCCACTTCATACTGCTTCAAACCACAATTCAACATTATTTCGATCTTTACCAAGGAAGAATTTTTCAGACTTAGGAATAAAATATTCTGTAGAATCAAACTTCTGGCGAAGACTTTCTATATCTAGTTCATTGACCAAGAACTTGAGCATAGATAAGTCCCAAGTAGCCGTATTATCCACAGTCAAATCTTGCCCCTGAGCTGGGATAAAATCAAGGGATGCCCCAATTTCAGATACTTCCAAGAAACTTTCAACATCCGTTGGGAGATGTAATTCCATGGAAATCTCAAATTTGCTTAAAGAAATTGATTCCAAATCTGTTTGAAATCCAGGCATTTCTCCTACTTCTACTAGGTTTGCTCTATCATCTTCCGCATGAATCAGAATCAAATCATCTTCTGGAGAGTAAATTTCAAAAGCGTAGCCATTTTGACCTTTATATAATTGATGAATCGAATCTGTTTTAGCTAATAAGGACTCGATTTCTAAGGGATTTTCCACCTTGACAATCAATCTAGCTAGTTTTTTTCTTCCCTCTACCTTACGAGTTCGCATACTTGGAGCTTCTTCTAAAACCAACTTTTCTAAACCTGTTTGATCACCTAGTGACAGAAAGGCTGATTCTTCAAGCAAGGCCTTCATGCCAAGGGTTTCTATATAAAATGTTTCATTTAATTTTCTATTATTAACTTTTAAAGTAGGAATAATCCGTACAATTTGATTTACATTCATAAATTCCTCCAACTCTTTTATTTTAAAGGATTTTAGAATTTTTTACAAGATATTATGCTCAAATTTACCGATTTTTCGTAAAATGTCATCTAAAAAACCGAGGATTCCCTCGGTCTCAATTTCTTATAGGTAAAGGAATTTGAAGATAGCTACTGCCGAAATTGCTGCTGCGATCGGTGCTACTACTGGTACCCAAGAATACCACCATTTTGAATCACCTTTGTGCTCACCAAGAACTGATTTTGGAAGGAAAGCATGAAGGAGACGTGGTCCCAAGTCACGGGCTGGGTTCAAGGCAGGTCCTGTAGGGCCACCAAGTGATGTTACCAAGGCCATAACAAGGAATCCAAGTGCCAAGTGTGCAATTCCAAGACCAGATGTCATAAATGGTGCTACTTGTTCTTTAGCTTGATCAAGTGCTGCTGTTACTTGTTCTTGAGGAATTGTTTGACCTTGAGTAGTTGCTTGTGCAACTTGAGCATTGATAGCAGCTTGTGCTTTTGATACTAGTTCAGCACCAAAGAAGTGTTTAGTCAAACCAAGCGCTCCAAAGAAAAGAACAAATGAACCAACAAACTCGTTTACAAAACCATTAACAGTTGCTGCAAAATGTGATTCTTTTGAACCATTATCCAAACTTGAAATTGTTGAGAAAGTACCCAAGATGTTGTTTGGATTTTCAGTTTTCAAGTAATATGGGCGGTGTGTTGCCACAACCAATGCTTGACCAAAGATAGCACCCAAAACTTGAGCAATGATGTAAGGCGCTACTTGTGCCCAAGGGAAGAGACCGCTTACTGCAAGTCCAAGTGTGAAAGCTGGGTTGATGTGGTTACCAGATACGTTACCAAACATCAAGGCTGGCATCATAACCCCCATACCATAACCAACAGCGATAACGATCCAGCCACTTTGGTGACCTTTCGTACCTTTAAGTTCAACGTTGGCAACTGCACCATTCCCAAGAATGATCAAAAGAGCAGTAGCCAAAAATTCAGTGGCATATTTAATTGCCCATGTGAAATCCATTTGATAGATTCTCCTTAAAATTTTTTAGACAATCCTTATTCTATCAATTTTTATATCTTTTAGCAACAGGTTTTCTAAAATAATGTATGAGAAAGCGGTTTTATTATGTGACTATTAGCATTCGTTACTTAACCCACTCACCATTATAGTTTACGTAGTAACCATCTACTGTGGTATTAACAGCTAGAGCACCTGAACCATACGCATAGTACCATTTACCATTGACTTGGAACCAGCCTGTTTTCATATCTCCATTACTTGCATTTAGATAGTACCATATTGAACCATCTTTATACCAACCAGTTTTCATATCACCATTTTCAGCATCTAAATAGTACCAAGTTGAGCCTTCCTGATACCAACCAGTTGCCATTGCTCCTGATGAACGGAGGTAGTACCACTTATTGCCAAGTTGATACCAACCAGTTTGCATGATTCCAGTTTTTGGATCCAAGTAGTACCATGGAGCAGGTTTGCTTCTATCAATGTCAATAGTAACATGAAAATCTTGAGTCCAACCCTTAGCAACTTCACCAATTGGTAGTGGATTGTAAGAATCATCGCCAAAATTTCCTAGCTTATTTAAATAATACCAATTGCCGTCTTCATAAATCCAGCCTGTCTTTACAGCATAATTATTATCAAAATAATAAGTTCTCTTTTCAGCAGATAGAGGATATTGTTCACCGTATACTTTTCCTGTATTTTCAGACGTTTTTGCCTCTAGTACTTGTTTATCTGTTTGTTCTAGCAAAGCACCATCTTGTCCAAAATAGTACCACTTCTCCTGAAGGCCAATTTCGAAGACTGGACGATTATCAAATAAATCATCACGATAACCTGTTCCAGGAATTTCTAAGTATTGCCATCCAACTACCATTTCTCCTTTATCACCAAAATAGTAAGTTTTACCGTCTATTTTATGCCAATAGATTGCTTTATGATCATCTTTTACATAATATTTTCTATTATCCTTATCAACAAATTGACCACCTGTGGTATCCGCAAATACAGTATTTATCGCTAGCAAACCAAAGAAAAATACTGTCAGTCCAACTTGCATAGTTTTTTTAAAAAGTTTCATTTATATATACCTCCAATATTAAATTAACACACCAGATGAGGAGAAGTTATAAACCTTACCATTTGTCTATTCTTCTGAACAAACTGTTGATAGGGAATTGTATTACCAAATGCAAGAACGCTTAGTAATACAAATATAACTATTTTTTAATTCCACGATTTCTCCTCATCTTATATTGTGAACCTCCTTTCTTTCTGCTTAATTCTAACACACATATGAAGATCAGTCAAATTTTTATGTTTATTTTGACTTTTTTTATTATTATAACGCATAAGCATTTTTTATTTTGGGTTTGCTATTTTTAACTAAAAGAAATATAATTAAGTTAAGTAGAAAGGAACAATATTTTTTATGAATATACTCGCTGAGAAATTCAGAGTAAAGAGAAAAGAGTTAGGTCTCTCCCAACAAACTCTTGCAGAAGGAATTTGTGAACAAAGTCAGATTAGTAAAATTGAAAGAGGTCATTTTATTCCCTCCGCAGACTTGTTATTCAAACTCTCTCAACGACTTGAAGTCCCTTTGGATTACTTTTTCAATGAACAAATCGAAGTTAAGTCTAACCTCTCTCACTTCAAGCAATTATCTGCTCGCTTATTAGATGATAGGAATTATGACGATTTGGAATATATTTATAGAATAGAGATTGAACGAAGTACTTTTCTAACACTAGAAGACCGAACTTACCTTGAGTGGATTAAAGCTATTATTGACTTCTATCAATATGACAGTAAGTGTGAGGCTATTTCTTCATTGGAAAATATATTATTAAAAGTCTCCTCAAATACTCTGATTTATTTAAAGGCATTGAATACTCTATCTAATTTCTATTCCTTAGTGGGTCTCGAACAAGAATATGAGGCAAACTACTCTCATTTGATGGAGTTATATCAGACAAAAAATTTTGAGCACCAAGAGTTTTTATTTGGCTACATCAGAGTTCGTTACAACTACGCTCACTACCTAGTATCAAAGGAAAAATATAACGAAGCCATCCAAGAAGCTCTTGAGACGATTGAACTCTGTAAACAAAGACAGACAAGCTACCAACTGGCTCCCCTACTTATTCTTGTAGGAAATGCTGGAGCCAAATTTCTAGACAAAGAACAAGTCAAAAATTATTATATAGAAGCAAGAGAGTTATGTAAGATTTATAACAATCCTTTAATGTTGATGAAGATAGAAAATTATTTGAAGGAATTAGATACTGTTTAGTTAATCTTGACATTATAGTTTTTCTGAAACGTTAAATAACCTGTAAGGCTGATAGTGAAATTAATACTATCAGCCTTATAATTATGCGACTATTAGTCCGTCTCGCTCCGTTAGGTGCGAGACGGACTAATAGTCACATAATAAAAAACTAAACAAATTGATTAGGAAACTCAAACTAAGTTCCAACAATGCTTTAGGAACTACAGTCTACTACTTCAGATTCAGTTCACTATAATTTCCAAACGAATCTTATGATAGCTACTTTGTTAGGATGCTCTTATTTTTTATCAGACAAAACAAAAGGATTAAGGAGGTGCAATTCCTTAATCCAAGAGTTCTTATTCTTGACGTTGTCCGAAATCAGCAATCATCTGCTCCATTTCTTGTCTGCTCGGAGTTGTCAGCATATACAGGTAATCTCCTTGAAGTTCCGCAAAGGCTGCTGGCATGATTTTTTTAACCTTGAACTGCTGGCTGTATTTGGCAAGCAAGTCCTCCTCAGAATAGACATAGTGAGCATTTGCACGACGGGATGTAGCTAAACAATATTGAGGTTCAAAGTCTGACGCTGGGAACTCTTCTCCTGCGACAATGGCTGCATATCCACGATAGAGGTCCAAGGAATGAGCAAAATTATAAACATCGATAGTGAAACCACCTGCAGGGCGATTATTGTACTCGATGGCAATATAATCATCCCCTTCACGGAAGAACTCAATATGGAAGAAACGTTCTTTCATACCAAATTCTTTGACAATTGCCTCACCATATTTACGTAATTTGGGATCCATATCCTTAAGAACATAGTAGGAATTGTCCATCTTATAAATCATGAGATCCAGCGGTGTATAGGCATAGTCAAAGGTTGTTGAGAAGACAATCTTTCCATCCTTGTCTACGAGCCCATCAAAGGTGCAAATTTCGCTAGAGGTGACAAATTTCTCAAAGAAATAAACAGTCGAATGGTCCCATTCTTGCTTGAAGTGATTGACATCGTCTTCTGTCTCAAGTTTAAAGGTTGCGGCTGCTCCCACTCCATTATCAGGTTTAGCAATCATTGGCAGGCCGATTTCATTCACAGCTTGATCCACATCTGCTTCCGTCTTGATAACAGCTCCAGGTACCACGGGGACACCTGCTTTCTTGAAGAGTTTCTTCATTTCAGACTTAAATTTCGTCTTTTTTAGATCCTCTGGTTTGGCACCAAAAACATTGAATTGTTCACGAAGACTTGCATCTAACTCAAGCCAGTATTCATTATGAGACTCGATACGATCAATTGGGCCATGTTTATAAAAGAGAAAAGCAACTGCACGTTTGACTTCATCTATATTTTCAAGATTATCCACACGGAAATACTCGGTCAGGCTATTGCGTAAAGGTTCATCCAATTGCTCGTATGGTTCTTGACCAATTCCCAAGACTGTGATGCCTTTATTAGCTAGTTCAATGGTAAACTGTTGAAAGTTTTGCGGATAGTAGGGAGAAATAACAAGGTAATTCATAGGTAACTCCTTTTATAAATAGAGATTTCCAAGGAAATAAGGCATTTGTTTGCGCCACCATTCCCAGTCGTGGGCGACATCGTGCCCCCATTCAGCAAACCAGGCTGGAATTTGTTTCTGGTCAAAGGCTTCTTTTAGCTTGTAAAAGGATGGTAAACCGTCTTGTTCCCAGGCTCCAAGACCCGTACACAGCACAATCTCTGCCTGGCGATAACGGTCAATAAACCAGCCGTCGTTCTGGTTCCAGATATAATCTACTGGCGAGTTTTGGTAAATGGCATCGTCATTGTAGTAATCGCCGACAAAGAAACGTGCATCGTAAACACCACTGAGAGCAATCACCTTTGTAAAAACATCTGGATGTTGGAGGAAAAAGTTGACTGCATGGTAGGCGCCCATCGAGCATCCTGTCGTCATCATACCATCAAACCAACCTGTCTTATGCTTGATAAAAGGAATGGCCTCATCAATCACATAACGCTCGTAGGCACGGTGCATCTCTGCTTGGTCGTGCCCATTTTTCCAAGTGGCCAACCAGCTCTCACTATCTACACTGGACAGGGTAAAGAACTGGACACGGCCTTCCTCGATAAAGGAAGCACAGGCACCAATCATGCCAAAATCATAGTATTCGTTGTGACTACCACCTGATGAAGCAAAGACCACAACTGGAATCCCAGCATGTCCATAACGATTAAGGTACATTTCACGGTTAAGATTGCCACTCCAGTGGCTAAGGTTTTCAATATGCATTGGCTTTCTCCTTTTCTAACTTACCATTTTTCTGCAAAAAAACGGAGACAGTCTGGTAAATTTTCCGACCAAGGGATTTCACTATGGATGGCACCAGACTGAACTTTCAAAACAAGATTATCTAAGTGTACCCCACCTGCTATCAAATCATGGTAATACCGAAGAGACGAATCGATATAGGCTTGCTTGATATTGCCAGCCATCAGGGTCTTGTCCGTATCATCTGCTTCTTCTGTTCCTACATAGATGAAGATACGCTGTTCAGGGGACAGTTTCTTGCGCTCAATATAGCGGTTAAAGGCGTCTTGGTGCAGCCAGTTTGCAGAAGAAAAGACTCCTAGACAACCAATTTGGTCTTGGTATTCCAAACCGATAAACTGGGTAATATTGCCTCCTAGTGACGAGCCAATCATAGCCGTATGCTGGCGGTCAGCTTTAGTACGGTAGGTCTCATCGATAAAAGGTTTGACCACCTCCATGACAAACTCAGAATATTCCACACCCTTACCGCCAAATTGCTGTCCTGGGATAGGAGATTCTTGGAACTTCCAAGCCGCATACTCATTCATCCGCCCCATACCATCATTGTCAATGGCAACGACAATCATGCGACTGATATCAGGATTACGCTTAATAGCTGGGATAATCTTCCATGAATGGCCAATGAAGGACTCCTTGCTATAAAAAACATTTTGCCCGTCATGAAAGTAAACCACAGGATAGGAACGATCCGTGTCTTTCTCATAATCTTTAGGCAAAAGAACACGTACACGGCGTTCCTTACCTGTATAAGGAACCTTGAGTTTGTGTTCTTTCATTTTTAAATAAAAGTAGGATTGATTCATTGTCAGAAAACTCTCTATATTCAAAATTTTATTTTATTATATCACAATTATAGAAAAAAAGTTAGTTTTGCTTCCACTTTTGGAATTAAAAACTAACTTTTTCATTTAATTTTCTAAATTCTTTTGGATTTTCTGATTAGAGCAGATTGTCAATCAAGTCATCAACTTCATCTTTTTCAACCTGCGGTGTAATCTCAGTAATCATGATTCCAGCTACAGCTCGCTCAACTAAACCTTCAACATCCATGCGAGCTTCATACTGCTCCGCATTCTTAATCTTAGGATTTGTTTTCGGACGATCTGGCGCAAAAATGGTACAACAGTCTTCAAAAGGCTGGATAGAAATTTCAAAGGTGTCAATTTCCTGAGCAATGTCAATGATTTCCAACTTATCCATTGTCACAACTGGACGGATGATAGGAGTGTTGGTAACTGCATTGATAGCCTGCATGCTTTCTAAGGTCTGGCTAGCTACTTGACCTAGGCTTTCCCCATTGATGATAACTAAACCATTTCGTACCTCACGAATACGATCTGTAATCCGCATCATAAAGCGACGAGTTAGAGTCATCAAGTAAGCTTCTGGCGCTTTAGCCTTGATTTCTTCTTGAATCTCTGTAAAAGGAACTTCGATAAACTGGATATTTCCCCCAAACTTGGTTAATTTACGGGTCAAATCTTGGGCTTTTTTTAGTGCACCAGGACTCGTGTAAGGTGGGCTGGCAAAGTGAACGGCCTCAATATCCACCCCGCGTTTAAGTGCAAGATAACCTGCTACAGGTGAGTCGATCCCTCCTGACAACATGAGCATCCCTTTACCTGAAGTTCCAACTGGCAAACCACCAGCCCCACGAATAGTTTCAAAAGAAAGATAGGCTGCTTCTTCACGGATTTCCACCTGAAGATTGATGTCAGGACTTTTCATTTGAGCTTGCACATTTGGAATGGCTTCGAAAACAGCTCCTCCAAGGGTTTGGTTGAGTTCACGACTATCCAACGCAAAGTTGTGGTCGCTACGTTTACTAGAGATTTTAAAGGTCATGCCTTCCTTGTAGATGTCCTGCATAATCTCTTGGACAGCAGACTTCAGAACTTCTACAGATTTTTCAACCTTATAAACAGGGGAAAAGTTTTGAATTCCAAAAACTTGTTTGAGCGATTCTGCTACTGCTGTGTAATCAGCTCCATTGAGATAAGCATGGGCACGGTCACGATCTGCCGTTACCTTAACTTGGGGATAGATAGACAAAACGTCTGAAATATTATTGCGAAGTTTATTGATGAAACGCATACGGTTTTTGCCCTTGGTTGACAATTCTCCGTAGCGAATCATAATTTCTGAATACTGCATAAATGCTCCTATCTTACTTTTCTAGTTTGGTTGTAAATTAATTTTAACTTGGTCAAAAACTGCTCGACCTGACTCATATCATTTTCAAGGTCTAGGCTTAGACGCACAGCTGACTGAGCCTTATCTTTATCCACTCCCATGGCAATCAGAGTTCCTGCAGGTTTCCCAGCCTTGGACGAACAAGCAGAGGTCGTTGAGATGAAAATATCATAGTCTTCAAAGGCGTGAACGATGACTTCACCACGAACACCCTTGATTCCAAAAGTCAGGATATGAGGTGCGAAGTCTTCCTCATCCGAGAAGACAAAAATATCTGGATAATCCAGAAGGGCTTGACGAATCACTGCCTTCATCTGCCCAGTCTTGCTCCTAAAGATATCTAGCTTTTCCATAGATAAACGGAGAGCCTTGGCTGTCGCTGCAATCCCTGCCACATTTTCAGTTGTCGAACGGTAATCACGTTCCTGACCTCCACCTGTTAAAAGAGGCGTGATCTTCTTGCCAGACTTGATATAGACAAAACCAACACCACGGATTCCGTGGAACTTGTGACTAGAGAAAGTCGCAAAATCCACTCGTTCTGTCAGATACTTTTCAGTCGGAATTTTAGCAAGCGCCTGAACCGCATCAACGTGGAAGGAAATAGTTGGCTTGTCTGCTAACAGTTCTGAAATAGCCTCAATGGGCTGAATAGAGCCAATTTCATTGTTTACTGCCATGATGGAAACTAGAGTCGTATCAGGTCTTATCAAATCTGCTAGCGCCTCAACATCCACAAATCCTTTGTTATCCACTGGAGCAAAATCCACTTCAAAACCTTGACTTTTCAGCCAGAGGGCTGATTCCTTAACTGCTGGATGTTCAATGTTCGAAACGATGATGTGCTTGCCAAACTGGGCTTTTTCAAAGGCCACACCCTTGATGACCCAGTTATCCCCTTCTGTTCCTCCAGAGGTAAAGAAGATTTCATCACTTTTCTTACCGATTAAATCTGCAATTTGCTGACGAGAAGCATCTAAGATTCGTGTTGCCTGGTCTCCCAAACGATGGAGGCTAGATGGATTTCCTAAAATTTTTGAAGCGACCTGCATATAAGTTTCAAGTGCTTCAGAATAGGGCTTGGTCGTCGCCGAATTATCAAAGTAAATCATATTTTCTCACGCTTTCTAAAATCACTCCCTCTATTGTATCATGAAACGGAGCCTGCGACAAGAAAGGGCAATTTCTCTTTTTTTAAGATTTTTTTAAAGAAATGCGGTATAATAAATTTTAATTAAAGGAGAGAATGTATGTCTAATTATCGTAGAACTTCAAAACCAAAAACAGAACACATCAAAAAAGGCTTTACAGTCTTTCAAAAAACCGTTGCTACTATCGGTAGTATTCTTGGCTTGATTACCGCTAGTATCACTATCATGAACGCCTTGGATAATAACAAAAATACTAAAAAAGAACCTACGACAACCCAGACGACAACAATTGTCAAAGAAATTCAAAAGGAATCCCCTCAGGAAAACACTAGTCCCAATAAGGAAAATAACACTACCCAAGAAAAAACACAGCAAGAGGAAACACCAAAATCTAACGTCAAGGAAGAGAAAAAAGAAGAGCAGAAAGCATCAACTCAGGAATCTACTACTCCTGCTCCAAGTAAGCCTACTACTAAAAATGAAAAACAGTCCAATACCCCAACTTCGGAAAATAAAACTAATCAATAATCACTAAAATAGCCTCCTTCCAAATTTGGAAAGAAGCTATTTTTTTATTGTTGTAAAACTTTTCTTGGTTTGGTACCTTCAGCTGGACCAATGACACCTGCCATCTCAAGCTCTTCCATGAGACGAGTCGCACGGTTAAATCCAACTGACAAACGACGCTGAATCATAGATGCGCTGGCTTTCTGAGTTTCGATTACCAAAGCCTTGGCTTCTTCAAAGAGCGGGTCACCACCAGATTCACCATCTGAAAATTCTCCTTCATTTTCAGAAACCTCACCTGGATCAAAACTCTCATCGTAGTCCGCATCTGCCTGAGCCTTGATAAAGTTTACGATGCGTTCAACATCATCATCCGAGATAAAGGATCCTTGGAGACGAACTGGATGATTTTCATCAATTGGTTTAAAGAGCATATCTCCACGTCCAAGCAGTTTCTCAGCTCCATTTTCATCTAAAATAGTACGGGAGTCTGTTCCTGATGAAACTGCGAAAGCGACACGAGATGGGACATTGGCCTTGATCAGACCAGAAATGACGTCAACGGATGGACGCTGGGTTGCAAGAATCATGTGGATACCTGCAGCACGCGCCTTCTGTCCGAGACGAATGATAGCATCTTCCACTTCCTTGCTGGCTACCATCATAAGGTCAGCCAACTCATCCACAATTACAACAATGAGTGGTAGCGGAACCTGCTTGTACTCAGACTGAGCATTAAACTCTTCTACCTTGGCATTAAAACCTGCAATATTCCGAACTCCCACCTTGGCAAAGAGTTCATAACGATTTTCCATTTCATCCACGACCTTTTGCAAAGCCTTGCTGGCCTTACGTGGATTGGTCACGACTGGAATCAAGAGGTGGGGAATATCATTGTAAACAGACAACTCAACCATCTTGGGATCGACCATCATAAATTTAACTTGGTCAGGTCTCGCCTTCATGAGGATGCTAGCGATAATGCCGTTAACAGCTACTGACTTCCCTGAACCCGTTGAACCTGCAACTAGCAAGTGGGGCATCTTGGAAAGGTCAAAAGCTCTTGCGGTGCCATTAACTGCCTTTCCTAGAGGAATTTCTAAGAGATTTTCTGCTTTCGTTTGAGATTGTTCCCATAGTTCGCGGAAGGATACCGTCGCAATCTCAGAGTTAGGAACCTCAATCCCGACTAAGGATTTACCAGGTATTGGAGCCTCAATCCGGACATCCTTGGCTGCCAAGGCTAGAGCGAGGTCATCTGCTAGATTGGAAATGCGGTTAACCCGTACACCGACTGCTGGCTTGACTTCATACTTGGTCACTGACGGCCCAATTTCAGCCCGTTCAACCGTTACCTTAATACCAAAACTAGCAAAAGTTTCTTCTAGGATTTTGATGTTTTCACGAACGATTTTCTTCTCTTTCGACTGGTCTTTTGGTTTATCTGGGGCAAAGAGTTGTAAGCTTGGAAGTTTGTATTCAAGGGCTTCCTTTGCTAAAAAATCGACCTGAACATCTTCATCATCAGAGCCATCTTCCTGTTCAGCGAATTCAAGTTCAGCTTGAGGCAAGATGATCTCTGGTTCTACCCACTCTTCTTCTGGAACAGATGGAACGTCAAGCACAACATCTTCTGTCAGAATTTCACCCGTTTCCATATCAACAGGAGGCATATCGAGTAAGGCTTTTTCAGCCTCTTCTTTTTCTAATCTAGCCTCTTCCTCAGCCTTTTGACGAGCTTTTTCTTCCTGTTTGACAAAGCGTTCCTCTTTTCGACGCTCATGCCCTTCCCGCCATTTGGCAAAGCCTCTACTGAAAAATTCAGCAATATCGTAAACAGACCAAGGACTGACTAGGAGAGCACCCACTAAAATCAAGATAGAACCAATAAAGTAAGTACCGATATTTGAAAAGAGAAAGGCGATTGGTACATAGAGTCCAACACCAATCAAGCCTCCACCAGCAAAACTGGTCGTTCGAAAACCAGTCAAATCAGTCACAACCTGAGCCATAGTTCCTTTTAGAACGGACTTGTCCAAACCATATTTCCAAACCAAGTAGGCTTCAAAAATCAGGAGCAAGCCCGCAAATATAGTGAAGAAGCCAGATAGGAAGCCTTCCTGTTTTCGTATCCACTTGAAAAAGAAGAGATAGATTAATAGGCCGAATATTGCCAGATAAGCTAGGCTACCCACCAGCAAGCGAATTAGATTGTAAAGGGTTATACCTGCAGCCCCTAATTTGAAGGCTGCGAAAATCAATAAAAGCGCGATTCCCAAAGAAATCAACATTCGTTGAATCGCTTCTTTTCTTTCGAGTTCTGCTTTAGACGGTCTCCGTCTTGTTTTACTTGTATTCTTGTTTGCCATTCTTCTATTATACCATATTTCACAGGCATTTCGGAAAGAGAAAAAGACTGCACCAAACGGTCCAATCTTTTCATTTTCTATCTAGGTTTTATGCTTGAGGTTTGCGTAGGTAACCATAGACTACACCACTTACGATTGCTCCTACCAAGACAGCAACGAGGTAAAGAAGAGCATTTGAAGTAAGCGCGATAACGAAGATTCCTCCGTGTGGCGCCATGAGTTTGATACCAGTAAGACCAACGAGGCCACCTGCTACTGCCGAACCAAGGATGAAGCTTGGGATTGCACGAGCTGGGTCAGCGGCACCAAATGGAATCGCTCCCTCAGTGATAAATGACAAGCCCATGATGATGTTTGTCAAACCAGAGTTGCGTTCTTCTTTGGTAAATTTATCTTTGAAAAGAAGAGTTGCGACAAAGATTGCAAGCGGTGGCACCATTCCTCCAGCCATAACTGCTGCCATAGCTACAGAACCACCTGAAGAAACAGTTGCTGCAAGGGTACCTGTACCAAAGACATAGGCAGCTTTGTTAACTGGTCCACCCATGTCAACAGCCATCATTCCACCAAGGACGATACCAAGAAGGACAGCTGAACCTCCTCCAAGACCGCCTAGAAAGTCATTCATAGCAGTGTTGATTGCTGCCATTGGGATGTTAACAGCTAGCATGACAAATCCAGTCAAGATTGTTCCAAGAAGTGGCAAGAGAAGGATTGATTTAGCACCTTCAAGTGAACGAGGCACTTTAATGTATTTCTTGATAGCAAGAACCAAAGCACCTGCGATAAATCCACCCACAAGGGCACCTAGGAAACCAGATGAGACACCTGCAAGAGTTGAAGTTGCTTCACCACCTGCGGCATAAGGAATTTTACCAAAGGCAAAACCTTCTTTGGCAATAGCACCAGCCACGAAACCTGCTACCAAACCTGGTTTTTCAGCGATAGAGTAGGCAACATAACCTGCAAAGACTGGGAGCATCAAGCCAAAGGCTGCACCACCAATTTTCATGAACATAGAAGCTAACTCATGGTAAGAACCAAGATTGCCAAGGTTTTCATTTGGAACACCCAAAGCACCATCAATCAAGAAGGCAAGGGCAATCATGATACCACCACCGATAACAAATGGCAACATTTGCGATACACCACTCATCAAGTGTTTGTAGAAGGCCCCACCAAGGCTTTGTTTTTCGTTAGAGGTTGTTGCAGATTTTGCACCATTAGCGGCACGATAAACTTCAGCATCTCCTGAAAGAGCCAAGTTAATCAATTCTTCTGTCTTACGGATACCGTCAGCAACTGGACGATTGATCAATGGTTTGCCATCGAAACGATCCATTTCAACGGCCTTGTCTGCTGCGATGATAACAGCTTTAGCCTTGCGGATATCCTCTGCAGTTAGTTGGTTTCCAACACCACTAGCACCGTTGGTTTCGACCTTAATTCCAACACCCATTTCAGCAGCCACTTTTTGAAGGGCTTCTTGGGCCATGTAAGTGTGGGCAATACCTGTTGTACAAGCTGTAACAGCTACGATAAAGTCACCAGTTTCATTTGCAGGCGCTTGAATAGGTTTCTCAGTTTTTTCTGAAGCTTGGTCAAAAAGTTCAATAACTTGGTCAGCTGATGTTGCTTGGCGAAGTTTGTCAGCAAAGCCGTCTTTCATCAAGTATTGAGACAATTCTGCCAAGGCTGCCAAGTGAGTGTCATTGGCACCTTCTGGAGCAGCAATCATGAAGAAGAGGTCTGTTGGTTGCCCATCCAAGCTCTCATAGTCAACACCCTTGTTTGACTTAGCAAAGAGAACAGTCGCTTCTTTGACAGTAGCGTTTTTGCTGTGAGGCATTGCGATACCGTCACCCAAACCTGTAGAAGTCAAAGCTTCACGCGCCAAAATTCCTTCTTTAAATGTTTCAAAATCTGTCACATAACCGTGGTCTGTCAAGCTTTTAATCATCTCTTCAATGACAGCTGTTTTTTCAGTTGCCTGCAAATCCAGCAACATGACATCTTTTCTCAATAGGTCTTGAATTTTCATCTTTTTTCTACCTCAACTTTTTCATATGTTTCTTTAATAAATTCTGCCGTTGCCAAGTCATCTGAGAAGGTGGTTGCCGTTCCGCAAGCCACTCCCCATTTGAAGCCTTCTACTGCGTCTTTTGATTTGACAAATTCACCGGTAAATCCAGCAACCATAGAATCACCAGCCCCCACTGAATTTTTCACTGTTCCCTTAATAGGTTTAGCGAAGTAAGCCCCCTCAGATGTGACAAGAAGGGCACCGTCACCAGCCATAGAGATAATGACGTTTTGAGCACCTTTAGCCAGTAACTGACGAGCATAGTTCTCGATTTCATCTAAACTTTCGAGTTTAACCCCAAAAATAGCTCCAAGTTCGTGATTATTTGGTTTAACCAAAAGTGGCTGATAGTCCAAACTATCAATCAAGGTCTGTCCTTCAAAGTCACAAACCACTTGCGCACCAGTCTGACGTGTCAAGGCAATTAGATCCTTGTAGATAACATTGCCTAGATTTTTAGCACTTGAACCTGCAAAGACAACTGTATCTTCTGCTGTTAAACTTGAAAGAATAGCTTTCAATTCTTCTAGCTGAGCCGGTTCAACAGTTGGACCCCTTCCGTTGATTTCTGTTTCTTGGTCTGCTTTGATTTTAACATTGATACGAGTATCTTCTGCCACTTGGACAAAACGTGTCTCGATTTCTTCATCAGCCAAAGTATCTGTGATAAATTTACCAGTAAAACCTCCGATAAATCCAGTCGCTGTATTTTGAATATCTAAGCGCTTCAAGACACGACTGACATTAATTCCTTTCCCACCAGCAAACTTATCATCACTGTCCATACGATTGACACTACCGACTTGGACTTGGTCCAAACGAACGATATAGTCAATGGATGGATTGAGTGTGACTGTATAAATCATACTTCTATTACCTCCGTTTTCTCCCTAATAGCCTGCAAGAGCTCATGCCCTTGACTTGTGATAACGATGGCGCGTTTGAGTGGTGCTACCTTGGCAAAGCAAGTTTGTCCAATTTTTGATGAATCCACCAAGACATAGGTCTGTTTGGCGTTCTCCAAAATAGCTCGCTTCACAGCTCCCTCCTCCATATCAGGAGTCGTATAATATCCATCGTCCACACCATTCATCCCAATAAAGGCACGGTCAAAGTGCAATTGGTTAATCTGGTTAAGAGCAACTCCCCCGATGCTCGCATCTGTCGCCATCTTGACACTTCCTCCAACCATGACAGTTGGAATTTGCTTTTCAACCAACTGTGCGGCATGGTGAATCGAATTTGTCACAACAGTAATATTCTTATTGACCAATTCATGGATCAAAAAAGCAGTTGTTGTTCCAGCATCGATAAAGATGACATCTTGTTCCTTAATGAGAGAGGCTGCTTTCTGAGCCAGCAACTTCTTTTCTTGAAGGTTTTTGACAGATTTTTCTTGAATGGTTTCTTCTTCCTGCAAGGAATGGGGCAATTCTGCTCCACCATGCACGCGACGAAGCTTGTTTTCCGCTTCCAACTCATCCAAGTCTCTTCGAACCGTTGATTCTGAGGTCTCTAGCAAACTAACTAATTTTTCTAGAGAAACTACATGATGTTGATTTAACTCCTCTAAAATCAGTTGTTTCCGCTCTGTTTTTAACACTGAATCACCTCCTGTTATCGTTTACACTATTCATTCTATCACACTTTCTTTCAAAGTCAAGCATTTTTTATCATTTTCTTTCAAAATCTATCATTTTTCTTATTTCTAGAATTTTTATTGCAAGATAGGGGCCTTTATGGTAGACTATTTGAGTAAGTATTGGAAGATTACTCAAGAGGCTTAAGAGGCCGTGTTGGAAACGCGGTAGGCGTGTAACAGCGTGCGTGGGTTCGAATCCCATGTCTTCCGTAGAAAAGAAAAATTATTTCTAGGATGCGACAAATGTTGTATCTTTTTTGCTAATAAAACGAAATAAAGCAAGTAGCTATTATGAACTACTTGCTTTACTTTTTAAACTAATTATCAGATACTACTTTTATCTTTTTTATCTGAAGATTTATCTGTTGAGTTGCCTGTCGATTTATCACTAGACTTATCTTTGTCGTTAGTTTTTGAAACATTGCTTCTGACAACAGTCTCATAACCTTCTGTATTATCAATTAACTCAGTCGCTAGAGTACGATAATCCTCTTGAGAGATAAGCCAGTTGCCATCCTTATCTTTGGTTAATTTGATTTCAGTATCAAAATCTCCAGTAGTAAATGGTGTATACGCTAAGTTAGGGTCAACATCGTTATAGATAGTAAAATCATGCCTAAACAGATGCTCAAAAATCCAGTATGAAATTAATGTTTGGTAACGTTTAATATCAACATTTGATCCCGCAGTATTGTACTTACCTAAGTTGTCAATCCCTCCAATTAGAGTAGTTAAAACGTCTCTTGTTGAAGAAGCCAAGCCCTTAGAATGCAACTTTTTAGATGTAAAAGTTACAGTAGCTGAACTCTCTGATTCATCTAACTTAACATCCTTAATAGAGTAAGAACCAATCTCTTGGAACATTTTTCGTCGTACTTTTAAGAAACCAGTAATTGTTTCTTCTGGTGTTTCAATAGGGAAATCAGCATGCCATTGAACAGAATAGGTAGAGGCTGGTGTAAGACCATCATCTTTTACCTTTTCACTAGTTTGAACCGCAAATACTGCCTCAGTCCATTTTTCATAGGTTTCACCGTAAATCTTTTTAAACTTAGCAATATCAGTAGTTAAAACTGCATCCAATAAAGTTTCAGCATCTTTTGTAACTTTTTCTTTGACTGATTCTTCTTTCTTATCAGTTTGTTCGGTTTTGTCAGAATTCGACCCTGACTGACTCGGAACTGAAGAACAAGCACCTAAGACAACTGCTGAGAGCGCTAAAATACCAAGCAACTTAACTTTTTTCATAATACACCTCTTTATAAAATTTACTCTTGGAGAAAGTCCCTAAGAGTGTTTCTTTAGAAAATCTCAAGATTATTCTAACGGAGAATGAGGGATTCGAACCCTCGCGCCAGTTACCCGACCTAACGATTTAGCAAACCGTCCTCTTCAGCCTCTTGAGTAATTCTCCAAAAATAAAAATATTAGAACGATTGGATTTAGCAAACCTAACATCACGAATAAACATCATTTTTTGTTTATTTAATTTTTTACCGGTTACCCTTGTATTTTAAAGTAAATACTCTATCAACCAAGATAAAGTATCTAAGTCTATATTCAAAAATTTTTAAAATCGTACTCAATTATACCCAATGTTCGAATTCAAGAATCATTTCAAAACTATGTTACATATTCTCTTCTTCTGGATAATTGTTCTTTTTGAAAATCAAACACAACCTTACAATATACAATCATTATATCATTCAGGGAGATAAAAGTCGGTATATTTTTTAATTTGTTATGTCTAATTTTTGAACGTTAAGTTCATTTTTTTAGTTTTTATAAAGAAATTCAAAATAAAAAACGTTGATTTATGAACTTGTGAATCGTTCAAAGAAATCTTAGAATCTAACTAATCCACTTTCTCAGCAATATATGTCACGGTCCTCAATATCTCGTTGAGGGCTGTTCTTTCTAGTTCGTTCATTTCCCTACTCCTTATCTTTTTTATCACTTTGGTACTTCACTATTTGACGAATAGTAAAAGATACAATCACAAATCCTGCTAGGATTATCAATCCAGTTTCTTCACTCATTGCTTTTCACGGCAAATGATGGTACACTATCAAGTAGAGGTTGGGGCTTCTGCCCCTTTCTCTACTTTTTCTTAAGCTCTTTGTCTTTGAGCTTGTATGCTAAGTACTGCTTATGCCAAAGACGAGCTTCTCTGACTAAGCCTAGTGCCAAGATGACGGTTGCAGTGTCCTTTGTTCCTAGGCTTTTTATGATGTGTTCCATCATTTGCCTTACCTCCTTTTCCTTAAGCTTGATTTAATTGTACTACGAATTAAATCGTATATTAATACTTTTTTAGAATTTTTTCGTATTTTTTTCGTATTTTTTATTTACAAATACGAAAATAAGCGTTATTATATAGTAAAAGACAAAAGGAGAAAAAGAATGGCCAGAGGACGAGGAAAATTAACTCCTCAAGATAAAGAGGATATGAAGGTCTTTTCCGCAAATCTAAATGCTATTTTGTCGGATAGGAATTGTAAGCAAGTTGAATTGTCCAGAGCGACAGGTATACCTGCTAGCACTTTAACGGGCTATGTAAAAGGAACTTCTTTGCCTATACCTGGTAATGTACAAAAAATAGCTGATCATTTTGGAGTATTAAAATCGACTTTAGATCCGAGGTTTGCAAGTGAAGATTCATCTATTGAAATTACTCCTACCGCTTCCCAAATCCAATCAATCTACGACCAACTAGCACCGCCTAGACAAGGCAAAGTCCTAACCTATGCCGAGAGGCAACTAGACGAGCAAAAAAATGAAGATAAAACGAAGATAAACGAAGTATCAGAGAAAATTGTTCAACTCTATGGTTACGACTACTACGACCACGCTGCTTCTGCTGGTACTGGGCAGTATTTGAATGATATACGAGTGGAACGGATTGAGTTGCCAGTGGATGTTGATGCCGACTTTGTTATTCCGATTAAAGGTGACTCCATGGAACCTGATTATCATGATGGCGACCTAGTATTTATCCAGACAAGTGTTGATTTGAATGATGGTGTTATCGGAGTGTTTAACTACAACGGAGAGGCATATATCAAGCAACTAGTCATTGATACAGAACAATCCTACCTACATAGCTTGAATCCTGCATACAAGGATATGCCAATCACACCAGAAACAGACTTCCGAATCATTGGAGAAGTCGTGGATTTATATAGGAATTAAACGAGGTAGACCGATGGAAAATACAATAGAATTAAAAGAAATTATAGAAAATATAAAAAAAGAAATCCCTGTTTTAGATTCTTCTAGTGATTATTGGCTAGTGCGTGCTAACTCTGGAGAATATTATACGGATTTTAATCTAAATGGCTATATAGGTATTGGATGGAATGAGATTACCCTTGAAGATATTAGACGAGCAGATAATAACTCCAATATATTAAAAGAAATTTTAAAAGAAAAACTAACATTTCAAGATGACTTAGAACCATCTGAAAACAAATATGGTATCACTGCAGGCCAACTGCTTCGCTTTGTAAATAACATTAAGAAAAACGATATAGTTGTTGTCCCATCTGAAGGATCTGAACGATTTTTAGTTGGTAAAGTTACTGGACCACTTTACGAACTCGATCAATATGAGCTTGAACAATACAAAAGTGAAGAGTTGACGCATAGTCGATCTGACTTTGCAAAAAGGTGGAAAGTACATTGGTTAGGATGGTTTAATCGTTCCGATGCAGACAGCGCATTGTATAAAATGATTTATTCTCATGCAACACTATCAAATATAAATGATTATAAACCGTTCATTAACCGCGCACTTTTCCCTTGCTATATTGAAGACGAAAAACTATATATTAGCTACCATGTAACAGAAGAAAAAGATATTCAAGGGGTTTATTTGGGTCAATTTGTTTATCAATATTCTCTATTAACAAGGTTGCTTTTCCCTGAAACACGAGTAGATTCAAAAATAAATGTACAGTCCGAGGGTATTATAGAACTTATTACGCATACTGTAAACTATGGACTTATAATTTCAATGATACTTGGTGGAGCAATTGTTCTGACAAGTGGGGGGAAACTAAAGGTTATGGGATTAGAACTTGAAGTCCCAGGATTAATAAATACGTATCAAGACTATCAAAAAAACAAACTCGACCGGATTAAGCAAGCAAAAGAACTAGCTGATGAACTCGGTGTACCAATATCTGAATTAGGAATTCGTATTCCGAGAAAACTAACAGCTGCTATAGAAAACAAAACAGTTGTACAACAGGCTACTAGTAATCCACCAGGTAAGTTTGAGGAATAAAAAAAGTCTAACATCAGTTAGACTCGAAAGAAATAATTTTTTTTAATAAAAATGTGACAAGTGTAGTTATCGCTATTGAAAGATAGCTATTTGTGATGTAAATCGTAGTTATTGAGAAAAAAATCTTGAAAATTAAGAGAAATATAAATGTCGATACAATAAAATTTTTTAACTCTTTTTTTAACATATTTTTTTCTCCTCTCTCTTTTTAAATAATTATAACATAAACAAGTAAAAACAACTGTTTCCAAAATGGAAATAGTTGACAATAATAAAAATAAATTTAACAAAAAACTTGACAAAAAGTTAAAAAAGCAGTACACTGATAATGTCAAAAGCCTTGTTCGTCAAGGATACGATATTTACTTATAAAGCCTTGTTCGTCAAGGACAAAACGGTCTGGTGTACTTCTAATAGGTACACCTTATTTTATTATCTGGAGCATTATATGAAATTTCAACAAGGCGAAGTTTATCTAATCAACTTCCCACAAAAAGGTGGGAATGAATTTTACGGAAAACACTACGCTATCATCTTAACACCTCCTGACAAAGCTGATGGGACACTCCTAGTAGCACCTTTAACTGGTAAAAAATCAGGAAAGAAATATCGTGGTGGTATCACGATTGAAAATAGTAAATATCAAAACACTCCTTCCAAGCCAAAAGCTTATGCTTATATCCGAAAAATCCAAGAAATAGACAAACGGAAAATCGTCTATAAAACAAAGAAAAAGACTGATAGCGATGGACAAGTAATGATAGATTCAGAGGGAAAAGAGTTATATGATAAAGTTTATAGACCAGCTTACAAGCTAGATACAAACGACCATAAAAAACTACTAGACAAGATAAAAGAAGTTCTTGGACTAGATTTATATTAAATAAAAAATTGACTTTTTTTAAAATTAGGGTTAGAATTAAATCATAAAGTCGCTTGACGACAAAATAGATGATACTGTCCCAAGAGGACATCTCTAGCCCTACTCTTATGAGGTGGGCTTTTAATTTTTTATTTAACAACTATTCCCATTTTGGAAATAGTTGCGTAAAACGGAAATAAAAAAATGTGCAATAACTGAACCACATTAAAAGCTGGGAGAGGTTTCATTATGAATGAAGAACGCAAAGTTTTAGGTATTTTGGCTATTATTTTTGGAGCAATTGCTCTATTTGGGTCTTGGATGCCTATTATTAACAATCTATCTTTTGTTATTGCTATCTTAGCGCTTATATTAGGCTTGATAGGTCTAGCTATCAACAGAAAAAGACCAAAAATGTTGGCTATCATTGGTACAGTTTTAGCAGTTGTGTCAATGGTTATTGTTATCGCTACGCAATTGATGTATGCCCGTGCTTTGAATAACGCTGCTAAAAACGTTGAAGAAACTGTCAGCTCAGTAAGTTCTTCTATCGAATCATCACAAAAAGAAGAGGATGCTAAATTTAACTGGACAAAAGAACAGTTTGACGCTCTTCAGATGGGTGACATCACGAATTATGGAGCTGGTGGAACTAACTACGATGATATTGTTAGTGTTCATGGAGAACCAAATAGTATAAACACTACTACTGTCAATGATCACGAAAGCAGAACAGTTTCATATTCTTCAGCAGGGACAAAAATCCGAAGCGTTACTTTGACATTTAGCAAACAAGAAAATGGTGCTTATTTATTGACTGCTAAAGTCGGCATCGGATTGGAATAAATTTATTTTCATGATAGAATTAAGTTACTTAGAGGCAATCCCTCATAATTTTAGACTTTGCACCTTAGCGTGCCAGGGAAAGTAACTTAACGGTTGCTTCCCTTTTTAAAACCAAAAAAAGTCACTTGCTGAAAGTTTGGCGACAGTAGCAAGTGACTAGACGGAGATTTTCAAAGACAATTTCTACTAGCAGGCAAGCAATTAGAAAAGGTTTTGAATATCTATATAAAAAACGACCATTAAAAAGGTAGTTTTCTTGTACCCATTTTATCAAGAAATGAGGTGAAAATCAATGGAAATTAGATCTTATAAAAAGAAAAACGGAGAAACAGCTTATATGTTTCGTGCGTATATCGGTAAAGTGAACGGATATAGTCAATATGCTACCCGCCATGGTTTTGCTACAAAAGCTAAAGCAAGAGCAGCACTGCTTCAACTTCAGGATGATATTGAGAGTGGCGAGCAAACTAAGAAAGAAATAACGGTTGAGGAAATTTCTAAAAAATGGCTTAATGATTATTCTGAGACAGTACAAGAGAGCACTTATATCAAGACCTCTAGGAATTTTAAGAATCACATCTATCCAGCTTTCGGCAATAGGAAAATAGCTAGTATCACTCCTCTTCAAATGCAAGAGCAGGCCAATGAATGGTCTAGAAAATTAGTCTATGGTCGTAAGTTAAAGGGTTTGATGAATAATGTTTTCAAATATGCAATCCGACATGGATACATAGAAATCAATCCAGTTGATAGCGTGATTACCTCAACAAGAAAGAAATCTGATATCAAAAGCGACTTTTACAACAAAAACGAACTTCAAAAGTTTTTGAAACTTGTTGCTAAAACAAAGGATCTAGATAAGATAACTCTATTTCGCCTTCTAGCCTTCACAGGGGCTCGGAAAGGTGAGATTTTAGCTCTCGAATGGAGTGACTGAAATGATAATACTCTGGACATAAACAAGGCAATTACAAGAGGTTTTGCAGGCGAAGAGATAGGCAACACCAAAACGGTCAGCAGCAATCGACTAATCAGTCTAGACAAAAAGACAAAAAGTATTTTGAAAAAATGGAGAAAGCAAAATACAGATACCAAATACATTTTTGAGAATGAGTTTAAAAAGCCAATTCCAAGTACATTGCCCAGAAAGTGGCTTATCAAAATTGTGGAAGGTAGCGACCTGCGTCCGATTAAAATCCACGGCTTCAGACATACACATGCCAGCCTTTGTTTTGATGCTGGTATGACTTTGAAGCAAGTCCAACATCGCTTAGGACATTCTGACTTGAAGACGACCATGAACGTTTATACACACATAACTAAGCAAGCAAAAGACGACATCGGAGAACGATTTGCGAAGTATATTGATTTTTAAGGAGGTTCGCCTCCTTTTTGTGACTCCTTTGTTGTATCCTTTTTTCGCAAAAGAATACCAAGGAATACCAAACTCAAAAATAAAAAACGTTGATTTAACAACGTTTTACCAAGGAATGCAAAAGAATGCAAAGGAATAATGGAGCCGGTGGGAGTCGAACCCACGTCCAAACACCTGCCAACATATTTGTCTACAACCATAGGTTATGTATTAGTTTAACAGTCACTCGACACATAACTCAAGCCTAGAAACTGCGAGTCTATCAATCTCTTATCAAGCCGCTAGACAAGACTTGATCGTATCTCGTTAATAATAAGACCTGTCATTGAACACGAGCAATCCAAATCGGGTCACGCCTGCTGGTTTTTAGGCAGCTAGAGCGTAAGAAGTGTTATTTTTTGCAGTTATATTTAACTGAGCGTTTACGTCGCCACACGAGTCGCAAAATATGCCTCATAATGCCTGTCGAATCCGTAACGACCCCAAAAGACAGTAAAACCATTATACCTTATCTAACACAAAAATGCAAAAAGGAAATCAACTAACTACAAAAGATAGTCTTTCAAAACTTTGGTCAAAACCTGATAACCAGTAACACTAAGGTGCAGTCCATCAGTTGTATATTCTTTTTTGAGTTGACCTGCTTGGTCTGTCAAACTATCAAAAACTGGCACAAATTCTACCTGCATATAGGCAGAAGCAAGCTCTTGATAGGCTTGATTCCATTTCTGAATTTTTTCATTCGTGCGGATATAGACTGTCTGCTTGTACTCATCTCCCTCATTGACTGGCAAAATAGAAAGCAATTTTATCTCTGTCAGTGGATAATCGCGAGCAATGGATTGAATGATAGCTTCAAGATTATTGAGAGCCTCATTCACAGGCACATCTTTTCCGATATCATTTGTCCCAATCAAAAGGACAATTTTATCTACTACTCCACCGTAAAGATGCGCATCTAGATTCTCTAGTAACAGCCCTGTCTGATAACCTCGAATGCCTCGATTGACAATCGTCTTTGAAATCCCAAATAGTTCCTGCAGAGGATAATATTCGACAATGGAATCCCCAATAAAAATAATGTCTGGCTCTACAACAGAAACTTGATTTAAGTGACGATACTTGGTTTGGATTTTGCCTTGTTCCTTTAAGAGCCAATTTTCTAATAACTGTACTGCCACTTCATTCTCCTTTTTCTAACCAGTTTTCCAAGACTTGATAAACTCCTCCTTGGCTGTTGGCTGGCGCTAGAGCAGTCGCCACAGCTTTGGCTTTATCATCAGCATTTTCCATCGCATAGGCAATTCCAGCCATTTCAAGCATTTCAACATCATTTTCACTGTCACCAAAAGCCATAATTTGTTGAGGATTCAAGTCCCAGCGCTTGAGTAATTCTTCCAAGCCCCATGCTTTATGAATTTCAGCTTGGAGGATATCAATGCAACCATAGCCACTGGATACAGCTCGAACACGGCCATCAAAGAGGTCATTGATTTCTTCCAAGACCGAATTCAAACGTTCCTCACCAACAACCATACTCATCTTGAGCACACCACCAAAGAGGTCAGAGGTTAATTCGTCCACAAATTGCATCCGTTGGTAGAATTTTTCAATCATTTCTGGAGTCATAAAACTTTCAAGGTCTGTAAAAATCGTACCTTCTTTGACGAAACCACCCTTCATAGCCGTCACAACAAACTGATCCTGACACGCTCGACCCTTGAAATGAGCCAAAGCCTTATCGACAATGGCATCATCCCAAGTCTGTGCTTGAATCAATTCATTGTTTTCAAAAATACGAGCACCGTTTGCAACAACCAGAACCACTCGATCAACCAAGTGCTCCAGTAGTTGCCTCATGCGGTGAATTTCATTCCCAGTCGCGATGACAAAACGAATACCCCTTTGATCCAACTGATCTAAAATCTTTTCCAAGCGTGGAAGATCAAGCTGGCCTCTAGCATCCAGCAAGGTCCCATCCATATCTGTCGCAATTATTTTAATCGTCATTTACTTCCCTCTGGATTCAAGCTAATCCCACTTCAATCCTACATGTTCGTTCATTTCTTTATAGGCTGTATCAATTCGTTCCTTAGTCGCTTCATCTAACTGGTCACGATGACTACCACCCTCGATAAAATCTTCTAAGATGTAGGTTTGGTAAAGGAAGAGTGGATAACCTTCTGGAGAATAGGTTCCTTTCGGTGTACGATTTACCCAAGAAGGATGTGCTTTAGCAGTTTCGATTGTCGTCTTGCCATCCTTTTTCTTAATGGTCACATCCATAAGAACACCACGCTCTGTCCACTTAGCATTCTCTTCATCTTGCATGGTTTCAATTCGTTGATTGGAAATGAAGTTCCCCATTGAATAGATAATGAGTTTCTTGTCTCCATCTTTTTCAACCGTTTCAGATGGTTCAACTACGTGAGGGTGCCCTCCAAAGATAATATCAGCTCCCCAATCGATCATTTTGTGATAAAGAACCTTTTGTTCTTCAGTTGGTTCCAAGCGATACTCCACACCCATCTGAGGCATGATAATGGTAATATCCGCTTCCTTCTCAGCCCGTTCAATTTCAGCCTTCATCTTGTCTTCATTTAGGTCTGAAAGATAGCGATTATAATCTTCCTGAGAAATACTTTGCTCAATTCCATTAAAACCATAAGAATAAGCCAAAAGTGCAACCTTGATACCATTCACTTCCTTGATAACCAGTGGAGCTTGATCACGGGACTCATGCGTATACACTCCAATAGGCGTCATACCTGCCTTTTCAATTGCATCTGCTGTTGAAACGACACCTTCTATTTGTGAATCTAGGATATGGTTATGCGCCAAGTCTAGCACTTGATAACCGGCATCCTTGATGGCATCCATGACTTCGCCAGGTGCATTAAAGAGAGGATAACCTGCCAAATAGTGGTCCTTGTTCACAGTACCTTCAAAATCACCTAAAATCAAGTCTGCTTGTTTGAGCCATGGTTTCACATAATCAAAATTTTCATGAAAATCATAGGTTCCATCTTCTTTTAAGGCAGAACGATAGATGGGAATATGATAGAGGAGGTCCCCGTTGGCCATAATTCTAGCAGTTCTTTCCTCTTCCTGATCTTTAGCATTTTGATTGGTCTTATTTGCTTCTTGAGAAACGGCATCCTTTTTTTGACTGGTCAAGGGGATTCCTTGGAAACTTTCAAACAACAAGACCAAGCCCATTGATAAAGCAACTGCTAGTAAAAGTATCGCCACAAATCCCTTATTACTCCACTTGCGATAACTCCTAAAAAAGTTTACAAAACCCCTCATAAAACGAAAAACTGGTCCACGTTTATGTCTATCTTGTCTTCTTTGCATCTTCATTCTCCCTTTCTAATGCAAGCCTTTTCTTTTTATTATATCACAGATAAGTATTTCTTTCACAATTGAATTGAACTTCGTATCTATTTTCTATAAATCCTAAAGTCTGTAATACTTTCAATCCTTGTCATTTTGTGATATCATGTAGAGGTAATGAAAGGAGAGAAAATGTCTGCTATAGAACGTATTACAAAAGCTGCTCACTTAATTGATATGAACGATATTATCCGCGAAGGGAATCCTACTCTACGCGCGGTTGCTGAGGAAGTCACTTTCCCCCTATCTGATCAGGAAATCATCCTTGGCGAAAAGATGATGCAATTTCTTAAACATTCCCAAGATCCCGTCATGGCTGAAAAAATGGGACTCCGAGGTGGTGTTGGACTTGCTGCTCCTCAATTAGATATCTCAAAACGCATTATCGCTGTTTTGGTGCCAAACATTGTCGAAGAAGGCGAAACTCCACAGGAAGCTTACGACTTGCAAGCTATTATGTACAATCCAAAAATCGTCTCTCACTCTGTTCAAGATGCTGCTCTTGGCGAAGGAGAAGGTTGCCTATCTGTTGACCGTAACGTGCCTGGCTATGTTGTTCGCCATGCCCGCGTTACCGTTGACTACTTTGACAAGGATGGAGAAAAACACCGTATCAAGCTCAAAGGCTACAACTCCATCGTTGTTCAGCATGAAATTGACCACATTAACGGTATCATGTTTTACGATCGTATCAATGAAAAAGACCCATTTGCAGTTAAAGATGGTTTACTGATTCTAGAATAAAGAAAATCCCGTTGCAAGACGGGGTTTTGTGTTATAATAGAGGCATGAAAACAAATGATATTGTCTATGGCGTCCACGCCGTTACCGAAGCCCTCCTTGCAAACACAGGAAACAAACTTTACCTCCAAGAAGATCTCCGAGGTAAGAATCTTGAGAAAGTCAAGGAACTGGCTACAGAAAAGAAGGTGTCCATTTCTTGGACATCAAAAAAATCCCTCTCTGAGATGACTGAAGGTGCTGTTCACCAAGGTTTTGTTCTACGAGTATCTGAATTTGCCTACAGCGAGCTGGATCACATTCTTTCAAAAACACGTCAAGAAGAAAATCCACTTCTATTGATTCTGGACGGACTAACTGACCCTCACAACTTAGGCTCCATCTTAAGAACCGCTGATGCTACCAATGTTTCAGGAGTCATCATTCCCAAGCACCGTGCTGTCGGAGTTACTCCTGTTGTTGCCAAAACGGCCACAGGTGCTATTGAGCACGTTCCAATTGCGCGAGTGACCAATCTAAGCCAAACTCTGGACAAACTCAAGGATGAAGGCTTCTGGACCTTTGGAACGGATATGAACGGTACTCCTTGCCACAAGTGGAATACAAAAGGGAAAATCGCCCTCATTATCGGAAATGAAGGAAAAGGCATTTCTAGCAACATCAAAAAACAGGTCGATGAAATGATTACCATTCCTATGAATGGACATGTTCAAAGCCTCAATGCCAGTGTTGCTGCAGCCATTCTCATGTACGAAGTTTTCCGAAATAGACTATAAAAAAAGTTTCCAGTCATCTGATTGGAAACTTTTTTATGATTATACTCAATGAAAATCAAAGAGCAAACTAGGAAGCTAGCTATAGACAGCTCAAAGCACTGCTTTAAGGTTGTAGATAAGACTGACGAAGTCAGCTCAAAACACTGTTTTGAGGTTGTGGATAGAACTGACGAAGTCAGATCAAAACACTGTTTTGAGGTTGCAGATAGAACTGACGAAGTCAGCTCAAAACACTGTTTTGAGGTTGCAGATAGAACTGACGAAGTCAGCTCAAAACACTGTTTTGAGGTTGCAGATAGAACTGACGAAGTCAGCTCAAAACACTGTTTTGAGGTTGCAGATAGAACTGACGAAGTCAGTAACATATATACGGCAAAGCGAAGTTGACGTGGTTTGAAGAGATTTTCGAAGTGTATTAACTATGTTCTGTGATAAATTTATAGGCTTCTTGACCAGCGATAGCTCCATCTCCAACTGCTGTTGTTACTTGGCGAAGGTCTTTCAAGCGAACATCTCCAACGGCAAAGATACCATCAACTACAGTTTTCATGTGGTTATCTGTCACAATCCATCCAGCCTGATCTTGGATATTCAATTCTTTAACAAAATCGCTAAGAGGGTCCAAGCCAACATAGATAAAGACACCACCGAAGGCTTGTTCTGTCACTTGACCTGTTTTCACATTTTCAAATACGACAGATTCTACTCGGTTTTCACCCTTGATTTCCTTCACTACAGAATCCCAGATAAAGCTGATTTTCTCATTCGCAAAGGCACGGTCTTGTAAAACTTTTTGGGCGCGAAGTTGATCACGACGGTGAACAATGGTAACAGTCTTGGCAAAACGAGTTAAGAAGAGGGCTTCTTCAACAGCTGAATCTCCACCACCGACTACCAACAAATCTTGGTCACGGAAAAAAGCACCATCACACACGGCACAGTAAGAAACACCACGACTGTTCAGTTCTTCTTCTCCAGGCACTCCCAAAGGACGGTGTTTAGAACCAGTTGCTATGATAACTGTACGTGTTTCATATGTTTGGTCATCAGTAATCACTTTCTTAAAATCACCATGGTCTTCTACATTTTCAACATAACCATAAATGTGCTCAACACCAAGATTTTCAAGCGGTTCAAACATCTTTTCAGCCAATTCTGGCCCACTAATATTAGCGTATCCAGGGTAATTTTCAATATCAGATGTATTATTCATCTGACCACCTGGCAGACCACCTTCAATCAAGGCTACTTTTAAATTGCTTCGAGCAGCATACAAGGCCGCAGTCATCCCTGCAGGTCCAGCACCGATAATAATAGTATCGTACATATAGATTCCTTCTTTCTTGTTGTAACTATCTTTATTCTAACTCTTTCTTGTCAATCACGCAAGAATTATGCCTTGAAAACAAGAATTAAACTCATAACCGCAAACGATAATACTGGAACAACCAAGACCCCAATCATAATCATATCATAGAGATGGGCTTGGCGAGCCTTGGCTGTCTTATCAACTCCCGACATGGCTCTCAGTCCAATCCAAATCCCTAAAAAAATCAGGACGAGGATGGTGGTCAAGATCAAACTCTCGAAATATAAAGAAAATAGTTGCAGTAGCATGATTTCTCTCATTTCTATCTTTTTTAAAGAGTAAACTCAGCTAGTCCAGCTAACTGAGTTTTCCTTTATCTATTATATCAAATATAAGTCCGTTTGTAACTAGCAAAGAATTCTTTTGTCCGCTCTTCTTTAGGATGGTGGATAATCTCATCCGGTGTTCCAGACTCGATGATTTTCCCCTTATCTAAGAAGAGAATCTTATCAGCCACTTGGGCTACAAAGGACATGTCATGACTGACCAAAATCATGGTTTGACCTGACTTAGCAGCATCTGCAATAGACTTTTCTACTTCACCGACCAATTCTGGGTCAAGGGCTGAAGTTGGTTCGTCTAAGAGCAAGACATCTGGTTTCATAGCAAGCGCGCGAGCTAGGGCAACCCGTTGCTTTTGTCCACCTGATAAATGGCGAGGATAATGGTTTTCACGATCAGAAAGCCCAACCTTAGCCAACTCTTCCTTGGCAATCTTAGTCGCTTCTTGATCAGACAATTTCTTGACAACAACCAAGCCTTCTTTTACATTATCAAGTGCTGTTCGGCGTTCAAACAAATTAAACTGCTGAAATACCATAGACAACTTACGGCGTAGGGCAAGGATTTCTTCTTGAGTAATTTTAGAAAAATCAACTGAGAAATCATCAATCTGAATCGAGCCACTGTCAGGCGTTTCAAGATAATTGAGACTGCGAAGGAAGGTTGATTTTCCAGCTCCTGAAGAACCAATCAAGGCGACAACTTCGCCTTTTTGAATATCCAAGTTCAGATGATCCAAGACAGTCTGTCCTGAAAAGGATTTGCTTAAATTCGAAATCTTAATCATTAACGAAGGTCTCCTTTCACATCTGTTTGCACTGTATCGGGTGCAGAAATAGCCATTTTTCTCTCGATGAAACGACCGAGACTTTCAATTCCGATATTGACTACCCAATAAACAAGGGCAACGGAGATAAAGCGTTCAAAATAGCGGTAATCAGCACCACCCAAAATCTGAGCTTGGGCAAAGACTTCCACAACACCCGCACTAAAGGCTAGGGAAGTTCCCTTGGTCAAGCCGATTAGGGAATTGATTAAGGTTGGAGTTGCCACAACTGCTGCATTTGGAATAATCACGCGACGATAAACTTGTGCTCGGGTCATACCCAGACTGCGTGCCGCCTCAATCTCACCAGGATTTACTGAGAGAATGGCTGCACGAATGGTTTCACTAGCATAAGCTGCCTCATTAAAAGCAAAAGCAACAATCGCAAAAGCAGCAGCTGGAATCGCATTGATATTGAGACCTGTACCCCATTGCTGATTGAGAGCTTTTAAAGCCAAAGGAATTCCGTAGTAGGTCAACATGAGTTGCACTAAAATCGGTGTCCCTTTTAAGAAACTAACAAAGAAGGCCTGCAAGGGATATAAAATTTTGACACGATTGATTTTCACAATGGCAAAAAGAAGTGCCAAAACCAAGCCAAAAAGAGCACCACCAATTGTCAACATAATCGTTGTTGGAAGTTGTTGGACAATTCTTGGAATCCCATCAAAGACCGAACGCAAGCTAAAAAGCTTGCCATCCGGAATCAATTGCATCAAGTTTTGGTACCAATCTGATGCTAAAATCGTTGTAACATTCATAAAAACATCCTCTCCTGATAATGATTCATTCTACCATACTTCTGCCGTCAATGAAATTATTTGCTACGGTCAGGTACAGACTTTGTCTACCTACTAGTTTATCATACTTTGAAACAGGGAGGCTATATATTTTATCTATCAAAGAGATAGATAAAAACTATTTCAATCCCAATTCTTCATAAGATTTTCGATAACCAATTTGCTTAACAGTTCCATTTTCTACTAAAATCGGTCGTTTTAACAACATACCGTCGCTTGCTAGCAACTCGGCTGCTTCTTGGTTTGACAGACTTCCTACCTTATCTTTCAGCCCTAATTCACGGTATTTGATTCCACTGGTGTTGAAAAATTGCTTCAACTCGAAACCTGAGGTTTCTATCCAGTTTAAAATCATTTCTTGGCTTGGTGTTTCTTCGACAATGTGAACTGCTTTGTAGTCCACACCGAGTTGGTTTAATTCTTGTTTTGCTTTTTTACAAGTTGAACATTTTGGGTATTCGATAAATTCTAACATGTCTTTCACTTTCTATTTTATTCTTTAAAATCTGCTCCTTCATGCTCCAAGAGCCAGAATTTCTTTTCCACCCCTGCGGCATAACCAGTCAGACGCTTGCCTGCTCCCAGCACACGATGACAAGGCACAAGGATGGACCAAGGATTTCGTCCTACAGCTCCACCAATTGCTTGAGCAGAAGCCACTTGTAGGTCTTGGGCTATTTGTCCATAGGTCACTGTCTGACCATAAGGAATTCCCTGTAAATAGGACCAAACTCGCTTTTCAAAATCCGTTCCGATTGGAGCCAAGGGCAAGTCGGATAAATCCCGAGACTTGCCTTTAAAGTAAGCATCTAAGCAAGCAATAACTGGGTCTAAAATGGGATGACTAACAACTGCTTCTATCGTGTCATCTCCTAGTCCCCTCTCAAAATACTTCTGCTCCTGCACCCAAATGCCATACAAATAATGGTCATCAGCTACGAGAGAAAGGGGGCCAATTGGCGAAGAGTAGAGCATTTTGGCATACTTCTTTTGCATTATTTCTTCAATTTTTGATAGGCCAAGCGTTCGCCATCAACATGCACTTTACCAACCTGTTTAAAACCAAGTTTTTCAAAAATATGTTGCATGACCTTGTTGGCAACATGCGTATCTGAGCGAAAATCTAGATAATCAAATCCTTCAATCAAGCCCTCTAAGAAGGTTTGAGCAACTCCTTGTCCCTGCACATCTGCTGCCACAGCAATACGGTGAAAGACTAGATATTCTGACTCTCCAGCTTGCCAGTTTCCCTCATAAATATCTTCATAGGCCTCCTCTGGACTCTTAGTCACAGCAGCATAGGCTACTAGTTCTCCATCTTCCAAGGCTATATAGGCTTGACCTGAGATTATATCCTCAATAATAATATTAGCATTTGGATAACCATTTTGCCACTGGTCACTACCAGCATCTGCTAAACATTTCTTGGCTTCCTCAATCACCTGCATAATGGCATCTACTTCATTTGGAAAAGCTAAACGAATCTCCATCTTTTCTCCTCTTTTCTGACTAGTTTCTCCCATCATAGCATAATTTAAGCCTTTTCACAAGCAGTTAAAACTTGACTTTTTGTTTTTGTTATTTTATAATCTAGTTATCAAAACGAGATAAAAAGGAGTTGAAAATGAAAACTACCTTTTCCTACCCTAAATGGGCAGAAATTCCAAACATTGACCTCTATCTGGACCAGGTTTTGCTCTATGTCAATCAGGTCTGCGCCCCTATCTCTCCTGATAAAGACAAGGGCCTGACAGCATCTATGGTCAATAACTATGTCAAACATGGTTACCTGACAAAGCCTGACAAGAAAAAATACCAACGCCAACAAATTGCCCGTTTGATTGCTATCACAACCCTCAAGTCTGTATTTTCTATTCAAGAAATAGCTCAGACACTGAATACTCTACAAAGTCAAGCAAGTTCAGAGCAACTCTACGATGCTTTTGTGGACTACATGAACCAAGGGATTGACCCAGCTAACCCCATTATCCAAACCAGCTGCCAAACCGTTAAACTCTATCACCAAACCCTAGACTTAATCCATCATAATCAAGAGGAGGTAATCCAATGAACACTAGTCTTAAACTCAGCAAACAACTCAGTTTTGGAGAGGAGATTGCTAATAGTGTGACCCATGCTGTAGGTGCAGTCATCATGCTCATCTTACTCCCCATTTCATCCACCTATAGTTATGAAGCACACGGATTTTTATCCTCTATCGGCGTTTCCATTTTCGTTATCAGTCTCTTTCTTATGTTTCTATCATCCACTATTTATCACTCTATGGCCTATGGTTCGACCCATAAATATGTCTTGCGGATCATCGACCATTCAATGATTTATGTGGCTATCGCAGGTTCTTACACGCCGGTCGTATTGACTTTGATGAATAACTGGTTTGGTTATCTGATTATTGCCATCCAGTGGGGAACGACCATTTTTGGTATTCTCTATAAAATCTTTGCTAAAAAAGTCAATGAGAAATTTAGCCTTGCTCTTTACCTGATTATGGGCTGGTTGGTTTTAGCTATCATTCCTGCCATTATCAGTCAAACAACGCCAATTTTCTGGAGTCTCATGGTAACTGGCGGACTTTGTTATACAGTTGGAGCTGGATTTTACGCCAAGAAGAAACCTTATTTCCACATGATTTGGCATCTTTTTATCCTAGCCGCATCTGCCCTCCAATACATCGCCATTGTTTATTACATGTAAAAAAGTTGAGAAACTCAGTCTCAACTTTTTTCTTTACACATATTGATAAAGTACTGGTGCAAGCGCACATCATCAGTCAATTCAGGATGAAAAGAGGTTACCAGCATATTTTTTTCTTGGGCTGCAACGATTTGATTATCAACTGTTGCTAGAATTTCTACATCTTCTCCAACACTACTGATAATCGGACCGCGAATAAAAGTCATTGGAATCTGACCGACTCCCTTACATTCTGCTTCCGTATAGAAACTCCCTAGTTGGCGCCCATAGGCATTTCGCTCGACCACCATATCCATAGTTCCTAGATGACTCTCTTCCTGAGAAGTAATTTCCTTAGCCAGCAAAATTAAACCCGCACAGGTCCCAAACACTGGTAATCCAGATAGAATAGTTTCTCGAATAGGAATCAGCATGTCCTGCTCACGTAAAAGCTTGCCCATGGTTGTAGATTCCCCACCAGGTAATATCAAACCCGATAAATCACTCCGAGATTTCTGAAAATCTTCTAAATTTCTGATTTCAACACTATCGACACCTAATTGATCTAGCACTTTTTCATGTTCTGCAAAGGCCCCTTGCAAGGCCAATATTCCGATTTTCATCTATTTTCCTCGCTCTGCCATGAGGATTTGGATTTCATTTTCATTGATACCAACCATGGCTTCTCCTAAATCTTCAGAGATTTGAGCTAGGATTTGAGGATTACGGAAGTTAGTCACAGCCTTAACAATAGCACTTGCTCGTTTAACAGGATCGCCTGACTTGAAAATACCTGAACCGACAAATACACCTTCTGCCCCTAATTGCATCATCAGCGCAGCATCTGCTGGCGTTGCAACGCCTCCAGCCGCAAAGTTTACAACTGGCAATTTTCCATGCTCATGGACGTATTGAACCAATTCTACAGGGACTTGCAAGTCCTTGGCAGCAACATAAAGTTCGTCCTCGCGTAAGTTTTGAATACGACGAATTTCCTGATTCATCATACGCATATGACGAACAGCTTGGACGATATCCCCAGTACCCGGTTCTCCTTTGGTACGAATCATAGAAGCTCCTTCAGCAATACGACGCAAGGCTTCTCCCAAATCCTTGGCTCCACAGACAAAAGGAACTTGGAATTCTTTTTTGTCCACATGGAAACGGTCGTCTGCTGGAGATAAAACTTCACTCTCATCGATATAGTCAATCTCAATAGCCTCTAAAATCTGAGCTTCAACAAAATGCCCGATTCTGACCTTGGCCATCACTGGAATGCTAACTGCTTCTTGAATTTCCTTAATCATCTTTGGGTCACTCATGCGAGAAACCCCACCAGCTGCACGAATATCAGCCGGAATCCGCTCCAAGGCCATCACAGCTGCCGCACCAGCGGCCTCTGCAATACGGGCTTGTTCAGGGTTCTGAACGTCCATGATAACCCCACCCTTGAGCATCTGTGCCAAGTTTTTATTTAGTTCATAACGATTTTCAGTCATTTATTTTATCCTCATTATTTATATTGGTAGCTACCATTTCATTTTAAGTCAGATTAGAATGAATCACAAGATAAAAAAACGATAATTGTATGGGTACACATTGACTAAAAAACTATCTGACCTTAGCTTAAGGCCAGATAGTTCATCAAATTTTATTTTTCAGCTGTAAGTGCAGCCATTGTGATGTAGTTGTATGGTTTGTTGAAGTGTGGCAAGAAGAATAAATCTGTCAATGCCAATTTATCAATTGTCACATGCTCTTGGATAGCAAGTGAGAACATGTGGATTCCCATGCTGATTGCAGAATCGTGTGAAACCATTTGTGCACCAAGAATTTCACGGCTATCTTTGTCAAAGACAATCTTGATGGCAACTTCATGGTTGTCATGCTTCATAAATTCTGGTTTTTGAAGATCGTTAAAGCCTGTTTCAGTTGCATTATAACCTGCTGCTTTAGCTTTCTCAAGTGTCAAACCAGTTGAAACCATGTGAAGACCGTAGATAGAGATACCGTTTGATCCTTGAACACCGATTCCTTCCAATTCATGTCCACATGCGTTATATGCACCAACGATACCAGTACGAACAGCATTTGAAGCAAGAGCGATGTAGCTAGTGTCTTTACGAGCGTTGTCATAAACAGTCGCACAGTCACCTACTGCGTAAACACCTGGGATAGATGTTTCTTGTTTCTTGTCTACAAGGAAGGCACCGTTACGGAAGAGTTCAATCTTACCATCAGCAAGAGCAGTATTTGGACGGAAACCAACTGCAAGGATAACCATATCCACATCGAAAGTTTCTTTATCAGTAACTAAGCGTTCAACTTTACCGTCACCCTCGATTGCTTTAACAGTTTGACCAAGAGCCAAGCGAATGTTGTGGTCTTCCAAGTTCTTCGCCATCATTTGTGTGAAGTCTTTGTCATAGTAGCCGTTCAAGACAGTATCAACGATATCAACAAGGACAACTTCTTTTCCAAGACGCTCAAAGGCTTCAGCAAGTTCAACACCGATGTAACCACCACCAACAACGGCGATACGGTCAAGGTGTTGACTCTTATCAGCAAGTTTATTGATAACTTCTTCAGCGTTTTGGTACAATTTAACGAATTGTACATTTTCAAGAGTTGCTTTAAATTCGCGGTTTCCTTTAACAATTTCAACACCTTCTATTGGTGGCAAGATTGGTGTAGAACCTGTAGCGAAAATCAATTTCTCGTATGATTCTTTGTGCTCTTTCCCTTCAACTTCTGCTGTTACTACTTTGTTATCATAGTCGATTGAAAGAACTGGTGAGTTCATGTAAACTTTAGCACCTTTAGCTTCCAATTTTTCTTTATCAGAATAGAACAAGCCTTCAGCACCGTCAATTTGTTCACCTCCAAAGGGCCATTCCACATCCTAGGAAAGAGATGTTAGAATTTTGGTCGAATACAACGATTTCGTTCTCATTACCAAAATTATCCAACATAGTATTAATACATGCTGTACCAGCGTGGTTAGCACCAACTACAACGATTTTACTCATAGAAAAATTCCTACCTTCAATTTTAAATTTACCCTTCTAGTATAACATTTACTGTTAGCGTTTACAAGAGTTTTGCTAATTTTCCCGATTTTTTTGTAAAAAAATGTAAATAATCTGTATCTTAACACGGATTCTTACAATTTTTCTTCATTTCTTGAGCATATTTCTTGACATCTTTACAAAATTTATTTGTGAAAACGCTGACTTTATGATATGCTAGTATCATGGAAAGAAAATGTAAAGGGTTCATTTTTCATAAATTTACTATATTTCAGCCTTCTTTTCACAAGAGAAAGGAGTTGGTAGCTTGCCTCTTAGTTCACATTCTGAACGGCTAATGGGGACTACTATCACTATTTCATTAGTAGATGAGCGAGCCGATAGCTTGCTCCAAAAATCCTTTGAGTTGCTCAAAGAGCTAGAATACCGCTTCAATGCCAATAGCCAAGAATCTGAGTTAATGGAGATTAATTATCAGGCTGGAATAGCTCCAGTCAAAGTTCATCCAGATTTGTTTGAATTGATTTCACTTGGATTAGAGCATAGCCTAGCACCCTCTAGTCATCTCAACATCAGCATTGGTCCCTTGATTCAAACCTGGCGCATCGGTTTTTCAGATGCCAAGGTCGCCCAACCCCAAGAAATTGAATCGGTGCTACCTTTAATCAATCCTCATTCTATCGAGTTAGATTCTTCCTCTTCCACTGTGTTTTTAACACAAAAAGGAATGAAGATTGATCTTGGTTGTTTAGCCAAGGGTTATAGTGCAGATAAAGTTGCCCAATTTCTTAGAAAAGAGGGGGTAGCATCTGCCTTGATCAATCTGGGAGGGAATATCCTGACTATTGGAAAAAATCAGGCAAGAGGAAATCAGCCTTGGCAAATCGGGATTCAAGACCCAGCCAATCCGAGGGGAAATCACTTAATGACCATCCCTGTTGTCAATAAATCTGTCGTGACTTCAGGCATTTATGAACGTCACCTGACTGTCGATGGAAAAGATTACCATCATATTTTTGACAGCCAAACAGGATATCCTGTTGAAACGGAACTAGCTAGTCTAACAATCATCTCTGATAAATCAGTCGATGGTGAAATATGGACAACTCGACTCTTTGGAGAAAGACCTGCTTCTATCCTCTGGCAAGTCGAAAGTTTGGAGGGAATCGAAGCGATTCTGATTAATAAGGAAGGTCACCTAAGTTATTCTTCAGGAATTCCTACTCTATAGAAACAACTGTTTCAATGGAGTTTTAAAATCGTATTATGTAAAAAGAGAAAGGAAATCTCATGTTAAAACTTATTGCTATTGTTGGAACAAATTCAAAACGTTCTACAAACCGTCAATTGCTTCAATACATGCAAAAACACTTTGCTGAAAAAGTTGAAATTGAACTTGTTGAAATTAAAGACATTCCTGTCTTCAACAAACCAGCAGACAAGAAAGTACCTGCTGAAATTCTAGAAATAGCTGCTAAAATTGAAGAGGCAGATGGCGTTATTATCGGTACTCCTGAGTATGACCACTCTATCCCAGCTGTTTTGATGAGCGCTCTTGCTTGGTTGTCTTATGGTATCTACCCACTTTTGAATAAACCAATCATGATTACAGGTGCTTCATATGGTACGCTTGGTTCATCACGTGCCCAATTACAACTTCGCCAAATCTTGAATGCTCCAGAAATTAAAGCAAGTGTCCTTCCAGATGAATTCTTGCTTTCACATTCTCTTCAAGCCTTCACCCCAAGTGGAGACCTAGTAGATCTTGATGTTATCAAAAAACTGGATGCTACTTTTGACGACTTCCGTATCTTTGTAAAAATCACTGAAAAATTGCGTAACGCACAAGAACTACTTCGCAAAGATGCTGAAGACTTTGACTGGGAAAATTTGTAAGATAGGAGACCAAAAAGAATGAAATTTGTTGGACTTGTAGGATCAAACTACGATCAATCATATAACCGTAAACTCTTGGAATTTATCCGTCGTCATTTCAAACTTAAATTTGAATTAGAAGTTCTTGAAATTGACGAAGTTCCAATGTTTAACCAAGACGAAAAATGGGACGAAAGTTTCCAATTACGTTATTTATATAACAAAATTACTCGTGCTGATGGTGTTATCATCGCTACTCCTGAGCACAACCACACAATCTCAGCTTCCCTAAAATCTGTTCTTGAATGGCTTTCATACGAAGTTCATCCATTTGAAAACAAGCCAGTCATGATTGTAGGTGCTTCTTACTACGACCAAGGTACTTCTCGTGCCCAAGTTCACCTTCGTAAGATTCTTGACGCTCCAGGTGTCAATGCCTATACTCTTCCAGGAAATGAATTCCTTCTCGGTAAAGCTAAAGAAGCATTTGATGTTAATGGGAATATCACAAATGAAGGAACTATTAATTTCCTTGAAACATGTTTAGACAACTTTGTAAAATATGTGGGAGTCGTTTCAAAATTGAAAAAACCAAAACCAATCGCACCAGAAGATTTATATTGTACAAATCCAATCGCAACTACAATTCAAGGTGTTGACCCTGATGATCCTGAATGGGTAGAAAAAGCAGCTGAGCTTGTTGGAGCTGTTTCTGGAGATACTTATGTTAAATTAGACCACGGTATCTTGACAGTTAACCAAATTGATATGTTCTTGAAAGCAATGCCATTTGAGTTGACATATGCAGATGATAATAACCAATTCTTGTACTATAATAACGCACATCAAGATCCAAACACAATGTATGGTAAACGTGTGCGAGTTCAAGCAGGTAGCCGACTAGGAACAGTACATGCTTCCCTACCACCTGCAAGAATGAAAAACGTTGAATGGGTTGTCGGTGTACTACGTAACGGAGACCAAGAATATGTCCGTACAATTGTTCCAGGACAACCAGAAGGTGTAATTAATACTCATAACTACAAGGCAATGTACTACCCAGATGGTTCATATGCTGGAATTAATGAAATTATCTTTAATTTCCAACCATGGCTTGATTGGTACTTAGAAACAACTGGTCAACGTCTAGTTGGTGGAAATGCTGCAGCTCCTGCTGGAGGACATGGCGGAGCAGATGCCACATCTGGAGCTTCTGATGCAGGTGATGCTGGAGGTCACGGTGGTGACGCAGATGCTACATCTGGCGCAAGTAACTAATAATTTTAGGAACCATCTTGGTTCCTTTTTTAGTGACAAAAGACTAGCAGTTTGTATCTGCTAGTCTTTTGATTATTATTTCACCTTTCTTTGTTAAAAGAAAGAATACTTATTATGAATTTGGATCATCGAGACTACGGCCATGTAAACCTTTTTCACGTTGGACTTGACGTAGTTTCTCTGGTGTAACATCGTTTCCTTCTTCGTCCACAATTTTGATCCCTTCTATATGGTGACGAACAGTACGACGATAACCTTCGATGTACTCCTCACGTAGTTTAGCTTGTTCCACTTTTTCTTCTTGGGTCAAGCCTTCTGATTTTTTCTTTTTAGCAAGCTCGTTGATACGAGCAATTTTTTTCGGATCCATTCCTTCTCCTTTGTGATAAGATAAAGTCCCGTTTATCAAATTTTATTTAGTGTTAATTTGGTTAAAACGAGCAAGTTTAGCTGCTTTTTGAGTTAAATGAGACAAGATAGCTAAACGATTTTGACGGACTGCTTCATTTTCAGCCATAACCATAGTATTTTCAAAGAAGGCATCAATAACTGGACTAAGCGCAAAGAGCTGTTTCAATTGCTGACTGGCAGTCCCTGACAAAACGAGTGATTCTACTGCTTCTGCCAAGGTTTTCTCTTCTTCATTCTCAAAGAGAGCTGAATCGACTGTAGCAACTCCTTTTGCCTTCTCAGCCAAATTAAAGGCACGAGAAAGTGATTCAACAGAAGTTTTGAAGTCTTCTTCCTTGCTTGCTTCTACGAGAGCACTTGCCGCTTCCAACATATCCGCCACAACAAAGTTCGAACTTGCAAGGACCGCTTCCTTAACATCTTTTGGAGTAGAGCCCATCATCTTATCAACACGAGCCTTAATAAAGTCCATGACCTCCGCTTTATTTTCATAAGTTAAGCTGTCGAATTTCAAATCATAAAGGCTATCGATCAGCTCATCCATAGCAATGTGCCAACCAAAGGCATCCAAGATACGAACCACACCTTGAGTCGCGCGACGAAGGGCATAAGGGTCATTAGAACCTGATGGAATCAAGCCTACTGAGAAGAAACTCAAAATCGTATCCAATTTATCTGCAATGGCAAGCACTGCACCGACCTTGCTCTCTGGAAGTTCTCCTTCAGCTGATGTAGGCATGTAGTGTTCACGAATAGCAGCTGCCACTGCTGGACTTTCACCAGCAAGAAGGGCATATTTCTCACCCATAATTCCTTGGAGCTCGTCAAATTCACCAACCATACCTGTCAACAAGTCAAACTTGTAAATGGTTGCTGCACGGGCTAGGTCAACTGTTTCATCCACTGACAAACCAGCTTTTTCAGCTAAAAGTACAGCGATTTGACCAGTACGAATCATGTGTTCACGAAGGGAACCAATTTTCTCATGGAAGGTCACATTGTTTAATTTTTCAACAAGGTCAGAAATAACTAATTTTTGGTCTTCACGCCAGAAGAATTCACCGTCTTCTAAGCGGGCAACTAAGACTTTTTCATTACCCTTGATGACATTTTCCAAATGTTCTGCGTTTCCGTTACGAACAGAGATGAAGTTTGGCAAGAGTTTTCCATCTTGATCACGAACAACAAAGTAACGTTGGTGTTCTTTCATTGAAGTCACCAAAACTTCTTCTGGAACTTCAAGGTATTTGGCATCAAAACTTCCCATAAAGGCAGTTGGGTATTCAACCAAGTTCAAGACTTCATTAAGCAAATCAGCATCAATTTCGATACGTACACTGTGTTCAGCTTCGATTGCCTTAATTTGGTCAACAATCATTTGCTCGCGTTCACGTGGATCTGCGATTACATACTGCTTACGAAGGTCTTCTTCATAGCTCAATGCTGACTGAATCTTAGTTTCTTGTCCCAAGAAACGATGACCACGGCTCACACGACCTCCCTTGATATCAAGGAAATCCAAGTCAAACTCTTCTTCCTCTAAAAGAACAGTCAAAGTGTGAACAGGACGAATGTATTCAAAGCTATTGCCAGCCCAGTGCATGCTGACAGGGAAAGTCAATGACTTCAAGACATCTACAACACCTGGAACAATGGCTTCAACTGCTTGACCAATTTCTTCCTTAGTGACATAGACATATTCTTCACCCTTGATTTCACGGAATTCGATATCTTCAACCGTCAAACCTTTGCCACGGACAAATCCTTGAGCTGCTTTTGTGAAGTTTCCATCACTATCCAAGGCAATTTTCTTTGCTGGCCCCTTGAAATCTTCTGTCAAATCAGCCTGTTTGTCTGCTAGACCAGTCACACGAACAGCCAAACGACGTGGTGTTGAGAAGGTTTGAATAGCTTCAAAAGACAGGCGGTTTTCCTTGAGAAAGGCTGCCATTTTTTCGCCTAGTTGTTTTTCACTTGGTGTGACAACATAGGCTGGTAATTCTTCAAGACCGAGTTCTACTAATAAGTTTTTTGTCATGTTTTTTCTCCGAAAAGTATCTTTTTATTTTCCAGCTTGCCTTATGTGATTGGCACGCAAGCAACCAACTTCGTTGTTTCATTGCTAAAATTGGAGCCAAAAGTCTCCAATTTTGCCTAGTATCCTTAGTTTCACTAAGGATACCTTCATCACTGCGGCAACTGGTTCAGGGCTCACACTGTTCGCCCATTTTCGTAATTTGTCACTCTCTTTATTCCGCGTCTTCTGCTAAGAGTTTAGCTCGTGTTGCTTCATCTAAAAGTGGGTAGCCTAGGCGTTTGCGTTCTGCGACAAAGGTTTTGGCTACGACACGGGCCAAGTTACGGATACGGGCGATATAGCCTGCGCGTTCGGTTACAGATACGGCACCACGCGCATCAAGCAGGTTAAAGGTATGTGAACATTTGAGAACATAGTCATAGGCAGGATGTACCAATCCTTCTTCCAAGGCACGACCAGCTTCTTTTTCAAACTTATCAAAGTTTTCCAGCAACATTTCTTGGTCAGAAATTTCAAACGAATATTTTGAGTGTTCGTACTCAGGCTGGATGAAGATTTCTCCATATTTTACACCATCAGCCCATTCGATATCATAGACAGAGTCTACTTCCTGAATATAAGAAGCCAAGCGTTCCAAACCATAGGTAACTTCCGCAGTCACAGGGCCAGTTGCTAATCCACCGACTTGTTGGAAATAAGTAAACTGAGTGATTTCCATCCCATCAAGCCAAACTTCCCAACCAAGACCTGCAGATCCAGTAGATGGGTTTTCCCAGTTGTCCTCAACGAAACGAATATCGTGTTCCAAAGGATTGATTCCCAATTTTTCCAAAGACTCAAGGTAAAGTTCCTGGATATTTGATGGAGATGGCTTCATGACCACTTGAAATTGGTGGTGTTGGTAGAGACGGTTAGGGTTTTCCCCATAACGACCGTCAGCAGGACGACGTGATGGCTCTACATAAGCTGCATTCCATGGCTCAGGTCCGATAGCACGAAGGAAAGTGTAAGGACTCATTGTTCCAGCACCTTTTTCATTATCATAAGCCTGCATAAGCATACAACCTTGGTCATTCCAAAATTGTTGCAAAGTCAAAATAATTTCTTGAAATGTTAATTTCTTAGACATTGTTTACTCCTTTTTCTATAAATTACTTGCGACACGAGTCTGCCTCGTCGATCATACGAGGCAAGACGAGTTAGTACTGCGTCTAGCTCAGCACTCTAGTGCTGAGCCTGGGGCAGTCCGACTATAAGGAGGTTTCTGCCACTGACGCAGTGGAAAGTCAATTTTTTAGACATTGTTTACTCCTTTAGTTTTTATATTTCTTTTTCAATTAATTTCTGCTGAACAAACCAATTTAACAAGGGAAGAGTTTTATCTGTATTTGCCCATAAATGATAAGAATCGAAGACCGCTTGTACACTACCTAGATTTTCTACCAACTTATCTATTGTCAAAAAACTACGCCAGTATTCGTAAAAAATACTTGCATAGTTCTTATCATAAGTCGAAGAACCAAAATCATTCAATGAATGCCAACCACACTTCTTCTGAAAAAGTTCTACAAGAGATTGATTACAAATTTTTTCCGCCTGAAATTCCTCTTCTGTCAAGAAATACTTGCGACTAATATATTCAACCATCCCCTCTTCGAACCAGATATAAGAGTCATAACCATCAAAATCATCTAAAAAATGCTCCGACCAATGAGCTAACTCATGTCCTACAATCTGTAAGAGGAAATTTTCAGATAAAGAATGATAGTGACTTTCTATTGCTTGAGTTTGCTCAGAACACTCGTAGTCCATCAACTGATACAAATACAACTCTTTCCAAACAGCTAAATCAGGCGTCATAACCATTCGTCTATTATTTGTATAGGCTGGAACAGCACTTTCCCTAATAATCTGTGTAGCAGCATTAAAACTTGACCAAATAACGGCTTGCGGTAAATCACAGACTGCAAGTTCATTCTTTAAAAAAGATTGATAATCTTTCAACTTTTCAGTATTTCTTACTACAAAATCACGAAATGTAGCTAGTTGACTATCGTCTTTTACAAGATAAAGGTTTTCCACGTCTCTCCTTTCTTTCACATAATAGACTGAATAAGCGAAAGAACCGCGTCCGACAATCCTAGGTTGATTTAACCTAGGGGCGTCAGAAACGCGGTTCCACCCTAATTTATTACTTCATTGTTTTTGAAAATACTACAGAAAGCGCCAGCTCTTTATTTTGTCCTACTTGGCTCCCACTATCCCAAGCTCGCTTGAAGAACGCCATAAGACTTTCTTTCCTGCTGACTATTATATCAAAAATTAGAACAATGTACAATTTTTTTATGATTTTCTAGAAATCCATATCATCAACTCGTGGAGCACCAGACTGAACAGCAATTGTTTTTAAGGTTTCACGTTCCTCATGATTCAGCTCAATTCCGAAACAATCAAGATTAGCCTGAATACGAGATGCTGTAACAGATTTCGGAAGGGGTAAAAATCCTTCTGCTAAGCTCCATGTCAAGGCTATCTGAGCAACAGACTTTCCGTGATTTTCAGCTATTTCTTGCACTTGCTTGTTATCAAACAGTTCTCCCTGACCAAAAGGTCCCCAAGCTTCCAATAAAATTCCTTTTTCCCGACAGTAATCTACGACTTCCTCTTGATACACACCTGGAGCCAAACGAACTTGATTGACCGCTGGAAGAATTTTTGCTGTTTCAAGCAAGACATCCAAATGATGGGGAAGAAAATTACTAACACCGATAGCACGGATTTTGCCTTCTAGGTAAAGATCCTCCATCGCTCTCCAAACTTCTGAATTTCGGATTTTCCAATGGTTATTTTCTCTGAGTGGTTTTGGATTTGGCCAATGAATCAAATACAAATCCAAGTATTCCAAGCCTAGCTTCTCTAAAGACTCTTCAAAAGCCTGACGAGCTTGCTCATAGCTATGATTTGTATTCCAGAGTTTGCTGGTTACAAAAATTTCCTCACGCGGAACGCCACTATCTTGAATAGCACGACCAACGCTTTCTTCATTTTTATAAATAGCTGCCGTATCGATATGGCGATAGCCTGCCTTTAAAGCCTCTAAAACTGCTTTGTAGGCAATCTCTCCATTTTCAGCTTTCCAGGTTCCAAATCCCAGTACTGGAATTGTAACACCATTGTTTAAAGTATAAGATTTCATTATTTTTCCTTTCTATGAGAAGAAAATCCAAAGAGCCAAATTTTCAAGGAAAACTTTTCTCTTTAGATTTTGTGTATTATTGATTGCGGTCGTAATAGAGCTGATGAGCTTTAAGACGAGAGTCTAACAAATCTGGTACGGTAACAAAGTCATAACCTTGCCCTTTCAAATAGTCAATAACCTTCGGCAGAGCATTCACTGTTTCAGCATGGATATCATGCATGAGAATAATAGAACCATTCTTGACTTCACGCTGAATTTCTGTCAAAATAGATGCTTCATTTTTACTCTTCCAGTCCAGACTATCTACATCCCACATAATAAAACTCAAATCTAAGCTATTGCGAATGTCGTCTGTAATGGCTCCATAAGGTGGACGCATGAGTTTGGAACTAGAACCCAACACTTTAGTTAGCGCATCCTCAGTATCAGTAATTTGTTTTTTAGCTTCATCAAGGGAAAGTTTTGAAAGCACTGGATGACTCCAACTATGGTTTCCAATGACATGTCCATCCGATTTCATGCGTTTCAAAATCTCTTCATTTCCAGAAACATTCTTACCTAGAACAAAGAAAGTTGCCTTGATACCATACTTAGAAAGAGTATCTAATGCTTGATTTGTCGTTGCAGGATTTGGTCCATCATCAAAAGTCAAGGCTACTACTTTACGATTTTTCTTTTCATAATAAGCCTTATATAGCTCTGCATCCTTATCTAATAAATAAGAGGACTGAATAACTTCAAAGAAACTAGATACTGGCAAGGCAATCTCGTCTAGATTTTCAACTGACTGACTTGGATAAAGGATAATCTGACTATCCTTGTAATCAAAATTCCATGCAGACAAGTCTTGGTCAGAGAAGCTTTTAACAAGCTGATCAATCTTTTCTTGCTCCAATTTCTTATCCTGTAAGAAAGAGGTCATTTCTTTTATCAGTTTCTCTTTGGCTTTACTAGCATCTGAAAATAATTGATCAAGTGTAAAAGATTTGCCATCTTCTGTCAAATGGACTTTTGCCAGACTAGTTTTTTCAGTCTCTTCAACTTTTGACGAAGTTAAATCATAGACTTGTTTTATCACACTTCGGTTGACAATCCCTTTTAAAGTCGAATCCTGTTTCTCCGTATAATAAAAAACCAGATTTTCCTTGTCTGCCAGATTTTCCTTAATATCCTGTATCATAATTTCTTGTACAGATGAAATCACTTGCTCCCCTTGGAGAGGATAATAGGCAATTACTTCTGCTTGTCCCATACGAAAATGATCTTTCTGATTTCCCTCACTCAATTGATTATCTTTATCATTTTTTAAAGACTCAATTTTTTGTTCGAAACTTTGCTTTGTATATACTTTGTATCCAATCATTGAACCAAGGACACAAATACTTACTGAAAAGATAGCTATCAGGGCTATTAAACCGATTCTCTTTTTATCGTGCTCAACACGATTTGCTCTACTTTTATCCATAGAACCATCATATCAAATTCAGGCTATAATTTCAATGATTTTAGAGGAAATGGTATATTAAAAAGAGAGGAAGTCCCCCTCTTAAGATTTTATTTTACTGCTTCTTTCAAAGCATCTACCTTGTCCAAACGTTCCCATGGAAGGTCAATATCTGTACGTCCCATGTGTCCATAAGCCGCTGTTTGACGGTAAATTGGACGCTTGAGGTCCAGCATTTGGATAATTCCTGCAGGGCGAAGGTCAAAGATTTGACGGGCTGCTTTTTCAAGCTTACTTTCAGCTACTGTTCCTGTACCAAAGGTATCGATACGAACAGAAACAGGTTGCGCAACACCGATAGCATAGGCCAACTGCACTTCTGCCTTCTTAGCAAGACCTGCTGCAACGATATTCTTAGCAATATAACGAGCCGCATAAGAGGCTGAACGGTCCACCTTAGTCGCATCTTTACCAGAGAAGGCACCACCACCGTGACGAGAGTAGCCACCATAAGTATCTACGATAATCTTACGACCAGTCAAACCTGAGTCCCCTTGAGGTCCACCGATTACAAAACGACCAGTTGGATTGATGAAGAATTTTGTTTGCGTATCCAAGTAAGAGGCTGGAATAACCTCTTTGATAACCTTGTTAATGACATCATTGTGAATTTGTTCGTTGCTGACTTCTGGATCGTGCTGAGTTGAAATAACAACTGTGTCCACACGTACTGGACGGTCATTTTCATCGTACTCAACCGTAACTTGTGACTTAGCATCTGGGCGAAGATAGCTTATTTCACCAGACTTACGAAGTTCTGCCAAACGACGAACCAACTTATGACTAAGTGAGATTGGCAATGGCATGAGTTCTTCTGTTTCATCCACTGCAAATCCAAACATGAGCCCTTGGTCTCCAGCTCCAATTAAGTCCAATGGATCTTGGTCTGCATTTCCACGAACCTCCAAGGCTTCGTTAACACCTTGGGCAATGTCAGGTGACTGCTCAACAAGTGACGGATGAACTCCCACTGTCTCAGCAGAAAAACCATACTCTGTATTGGTATAGCCAATCTCTGCAATGGTATCACGAACCACGCGGTTAATATCCACATAGGCATTTGTAGATATTTCACCAAAAACATGAACGGAACCAGTATATACAGCTGTCTCAGCAGCAACGTGCGCATCTGGATCCTTAGCTAAAATAGCATCCAAAATCGCATCTGAAATTTGGTCTGCAATCTTATCTGGATGCCCCTCAGATACAGACTCAGACGTGAATAATTTACGTTCTGACATAAAAATGTCCCCCCTTAAAAATAGTGTTATAGAGTTACAAAGTACTGATAGGTATTTTCATTTTCTAAGAGTTACGACGCGAAAGAAATAAAAACGATACTTTTTTATTTCTGAAGCTAGTAAGGCGCATAGGGTGACCGCCCTATAGCGGCAATCGTAGAATGACGAGCGACTACTTTGGAGTCGTCATTCTTTGCGAGTTACAAAGTACTGATAGGAAAACTCTTAGTCATAAATACCTACCATCTTATCGGGACTATATAACTTTTCCATTATACCATTTTTAAGCGCAATTTGCAGTCTTTAATGTAGTGTTTCTGTTTAGATAGTTCGTTCTGGTAAATAAAAAAGTTGGAGCTCAGTACTCCAACAATTACTATTAAAATGTTTGACGTTTTGCTTTACGCTCTGCACGGCCACGAGCACGATTTTCAGCGCGTTTGGTTTTGCGGCGTTTTTCATCAACCGCCCATTTAATTTTCTTCTTATAACCTGGTTTGACTTTTTTCTTTTTCTTTTTAACCAAACCAATCATTTCGATATCAAGTTTATCTTGTTTTTTCTCACGGTTGGCACGACGATCACGGTCATAAGTATCTTGAAATTCCCCGTCTTTGACCATCTTAGGAGTAAACTTGATTCCCAATTTCTCCAACTCACGGATATCCGAATCATCACTTGGCTGATAAAGGGTAATAGCTGTACCTGGTAGGCCATTTCGTCCAGTACGACCAACACGATGAACAAAGAAGGACAAATCTTGCGGAATGGCATCATTGATGACATGGCTGACACCTTCAATGTCAATTCCACGCGCTGCCAAATCTGTTGCGACAATATACTCAAAATCCAGATTTTTAACCTGGTTCATGATACGTTTGCGCTCACGAGGGGCAATATCCCCATGGATTTTTGCCACCTTCAAGCCTTGAGCAGTCAGATATGAATGCAATTCATCAGCACGCGTTTTAGTGTTCACAAAAATCATTGCCAAATACGGTTGCATCAACTGAGTCAACTGGTAAATTTGAGCATTCTTATCTCGGCCCTTGGTCGAAATCAACCAATTATCAATGGTATCAGAAATGACCGTTTTGGTCTTGATTTTCTCCATAACAGGATTTGATAAGTATTTTTTCAAGAATGGTTGCAGTTTTTGTGGAATAGTCGCTGAGAAGACCATGAATTGCAAGTCTTTTGGAAGGCTTCCAGCAATCTTATCAACAGTTTCCAAGAATCCCATATCCAAGGTCATATCTGCCTCATCGACCACAAAGGTCTTAGCCTTGTGAATAGCTAGGTCACCAGACTTAACTAAGTCATAAATACGGCCAGGCGTTCCGATAACAATATGAGGCTGGTTACTTGCCAATTTGTCAATCTGGCGAGCCTTATCTGTACCACCCACATAATTAACCACACGAATTTCTACCTCTGAGTGGGCTGCAATCTGACGAGCTGCTTGGTAAATTTGAGTAGCTAATTCTCGGCTCGGTGCAGTAATGACTGCTTGAACACTATCGCTGGCTTCATCTAATTGCTGGAAAATCGGCAATAGGAAAGTGTGAGTCTTACCCGAACCTGTTTTTGATTCACCGACTAGGTCACGACCTGCTAAAACAATAGGAATCAGCTTGTCTTGAACCTCTGTTGGAGTTGTAAATTTCAACTCCTCCAAGGCTTCACTAATATATTTTTTAAATTGAAATTTCGTAAATGACATAATATCCTCGATTCTATCTATCCTATCAATTATACCATATTTTATTCCATTTCAGTAGTCTCACTTTTTTAGGCTATTTCCAGTAGCTTTTCTAGTCAAAAAAAGACTGGAATGTTATAATTCCAACCTCTTTTCAGTCATTATTTCCAGTTTAAAATAGCATTCAAGCCATAGTGATCACTAACTTGTGGACTCTTGTTACCATCAAATACGACATGTAATTTTTCCACCTCTAACTCTTGGGTAGTAAAAACATAGTCGATTCGAAGGGGTTCAGTGTTCCCTTTCCAGCCATCAATTTCTGGTGGAACAGTATAGCTACCACTTTTCTCTTGAGCAACTACAAATGCGTCTTGTAAGCCTAATGGACTAGCTAAAATAGCTTGGTAACCTTCCTGACCAGCTGGGTTGTTGAAATCTCCAGCAAGCAAAAGTGGCTTGTTCAATTCTTTCAAGACAGCCTCAAATCGTGCCCATTCTTCTTGGAAACCTTTATCCCACCAAGAAAGGTGGACACTGGCAACTGCAAGTTCATTACCATCGACTACAGTTTCAGCCAGGGCGACACGGCGAGTATGATAGTCTGTTGGATCATCCACATCTGAAACCAAAATTTCTCTTGCTTCAATAGGTGTTTTAGACAAGATAGCCACACCTTCATGATAGCGGTCATAACCGATATGGTTATAGGCCCAAGTCCAGTAGTAATCTTTTCCTTGCTCAGACAACTTTTCAACCAAAAGTCTAACATAATGGTCTTGGTGAATAGGCTCAGCAGCTGGCAAAGCTTGATAAAGGTCATTAACCTCCACCTCTGGTGAAGTGATCTCCTGATTGATTTCTTGGAAACAAATCAAATCATAGTCTTTATCAAGAATATCTTCAAGCAAGAGCTGGAATTTTTCCTCAGCTTCTTTTTCCATCCAGCTATGAGTATTGAGTGTTAAAAATTTCATGCTTTTCTCCCAAAACAAGAGGTTGGAAAACAGCTTCCAACCTCAAGTATATTACAATTCTACTTTAGCAACTGCTGTTTTAGCTGCAAGAGAACCTGTTTTTTCTAATTTAACTGATTTAATAGCTTCAGCATTTGTGAAGACAACTACTGTTGAAGTTTCACGACCTGCTGCACGGATAGCATCCAAGTCAGCTGTGACAAGAAGATCACCTGCTGCAACTTTTTGTCCTTCAGCTACATGAACAGTAAATGGTTTTCCTTCAAGACTTACTGTGTCTAAACCAATGTGAACAAGTACTTCAAGACCTGCTTCAGTCACAAGACCAAGAGCATGTTTTGTAGGGAAGATGCTTGATACAGTACCTGAAACTGGAGATACAATGTTTCCATTTGCAGGTTCTACAGCAAATCCGTCGCCCATCATTTTTTGAGCAAATACTGGATCTTTTACTTGTTCCAAAGCAATAACTTGACCGTCTGCTACTGAGTAAACTTCCTCTGTTACACCTTTGTAGTGTACAGTGTTTTGTTGCACTTCAGTCATTTGACTTGGAAGAGTTTCAGGAATGATTTCACCTGAATCAAGGATATCTTGGATATCAGATTTCAATACGTCTGCTTTTGGACCGTAGATAGCTTGAACTCCTTGTCCTTTCATGACAAGACCCATAGCTCCTTCTGCTTTCCATTGTTCTGCATCACCGACTTTGTCAGCATCTTTTACAGTTACACGAAGACGGGTCATACATGCATCTACATCAACGATGTTTGCACGTCCACCAAGAAGGTTGATAATGTTTACAGCTTGAGAACCTGCTGCAACTTTCACTTCGCTGCTAGCTTCTTCTGAACCTTCAGCAGTTTCGTAATTTCCGTTACGCCCTGGAGTTGCGTAGTTGAATTTTTGAATCATGAAGTTTGCGATAAAGTACATGATTACAGCAAAGAGAACAGTTACCCAAACGAAGTTAACGATATCCATACCGATACCAGCGCTAATCGCAATAGGTGTACGAGTCAAGAACTCAATTGAACCGAATGAGTGCATACGTAGGTTTACTACGTCAGCCATAGCGAAGGCCGCACCTTGAACAAGTGAGTAAACAAGGTACATAGGTGTTGCTACAAACATGAACATGTATTCGATTGGTTCAGTAACCCCTGTCAAGAATGTTGCAAGAGCTGTCGCAATCATCATACCTTTGTATTTATGTTTCTTGTCAGCATCAACATTACGGTAGATAGCCACAATCACACCCATCAAGATACCGAATGAACCGATCATTTGTCCAACTTTGAAACGAGCTGGGTGAACAGTATCTAACAAGTGTTGGTATTGAGTAGCATCAGTACCTTTAAGGTTTACAAGGTCTGTTACCCATGCAAGCCAAAGTGGATCTTGACCAAATACTTGGCTACCTTTTGCTGCACCAGTTAAGACCTCATAAGTACCACCAAGAGCTGTGTAGTTCATTGGGATAGTCAACATGTGGTGAAGACCAAATGGTAAGAGCAAACGTTCCAATGTACCATACAAGAATGGTGCAAGGATTGGAGCAGTTTCTTGTGAGTTAGCAATCCAGATACCAAAGCTATTGATACCTGTTTGAACTACTGGCCAGAAAGCAGCAAGTACAATTGCAGCAATTATTGAACGAAGAATAACTACAAACGGTACAAAACGTTTTCCGTTAAAGAATGAAAGTGCATCAGGAAGCTTACGGAAGTTGTAGTATTTGTTGTAAGCAGTTGCTCCAATAAAACCTGAGATAATCCCTACGAACACACCCATGTTAAGTGCTGGGGCTTCCATAACACTAATGAAGTAATCAGCAACTTTGATTGATCCACCAAAGAGAGTTGTGACCATAGCATCTGGATTTTTCAACATATCGCCTGATACGCCAAAGATTGTACCAGTGATACGGTTAATCAAGATGAAGGCAAGACCAGCGGCGAAAGCACCACCAGCACGTTCTTTAGCCCAGCTACCTCCAATGGCTAGGGCGAACAAGATATGAAGGTTAACGATAACCCCCCAACCGATTTGTTCTAGTACACCACCAGTAATAACAAGTGGTGCAAAGGTTGGGTTAATCATCACGATAGACTTACCGATTGAAATCATCAAACCAGCAGCCGGCATAACCGCGATAACCACCATCAAAGCCTTACCGAATTTTTGCCAAAACTCGAAAGACAAGACATTTTTGAATGTATCTTTCATCATTCAAATCTCCTTTATTTTTATTTAGGCAAACGTTTTACGAAAACGTTTGCACTTTATATAATTCAATTATACCACTTTAATTTTTTTGTAAAGGCTTTTATAAAAAAAGGAGACTTTTTTCTAAAATTTTTGTAGTAAAAAAGGAGATATTAAAATCTCCTCAAATATACTTCTATTTTATTTTAGATTTTCAAGAATCGGCGCATAGAAATTCCAGATCCAATTGAACCGATAAAAATTCCAATCACAAATAATAAGACAATCATCAGTGGACTGAATACTTCTGGTGATATCATTGAAAGGTTCTGACCAACCAATGACTTATTAACCGATTGGTAAACCATTTTATAAACAATAAGTACCAGAACTGATGGAAGTGTTGCTCCAAGCAAACCGATGAAGGCACCTTCAAGCAAGAAAGGTCCGCGGATATAGCCGTTCTTAGCACCTACTAAACGCATGATTTGAATTTCACGGCTTCGTGAAATGATGGTGATACGTATAGTATTGGAAATCAAGAACACTGCAATGAAAATCAATAATCCAGCGATAACTAGTCCCCAGACACGAATAAATGAGGCTAACTTAAACAAGCGTTCTGTATTAGCTCCACCATCTTGAACTTCTGACACACCTTCGATTTTTTTAGCCTCTTCTGCTACTGTCTTTACATCACTTGGTGTATTGGTATCAACAATATATGCATCATAGAGAGGATTGGCGTCGCCTTCAAAGATTTTCCAGTTGTCCCCCATTGTCTCGGTTAATTTTTCATATTGTTCTTCTTTACTTGAAAACGTAACACTTTTAACGGTTGACATACCTTTCAAAGCATCATATACCTTATGGTAGTCGTTATTTGTAACAGTTTGACCTTCTTTTTCAATCGTCTCACTATTATCAGCTACGTCCTTACGAATGTATACCATTACTCGGACATTATTTTCGATATCTGTAGCTAGTTTAGCCGTATTAAAGATAACAGATGCAAATATTGCAACCAAGGTCAAAGTAATCATAACTGAACTGACAGCAGCTACTGTCATCCAGCCATTTCGTTTCAAACTTTTTAACGATTCAAATAAATGACGAAAAAATCTACTAATCATCGTATCCATATTCTCCTTTAGCTTCGTCACGAACGACACGGCCATTTTCAATGGCAATGACACGGTGGCGCAAGGTATTTACAATCTGGCTGTTGTGGGTAGCCATCAAGACAGTTGTACCTTGGAGATTGATGCGTTCCAGCAAGTTCATAATTTCCCATGAATTATCTGGGTCCAAGTTTCCTGTTGGTTCGTCCGCAATCAATACTTTGGGATTGTTTACAATAGCACGCGCTATCGCAATACGCTGTTGTTCTCCCCCTGAAAGTTCATTTGGGAATGAACGAACCTTATGTTTCAATCCAACCAAGTCTAAGACTTCCATAACACGTTTTTTGATATTACGGCGGCTCTCACCAATAACTTCCATTGCATAGGCAATATTTTCATAAACAGTTTTCTTTGGTAACAGTTTATAATCTTGGAAGACAACCCCAACACTACGACGTAGGAGAGGGACATCTTTCTTTTTTATTTTAACTAGATTAAAACCAGCAACAGATAAGCTTCCTTTTTCGATTTTTACTTCGCGATACAAAGAACGAATAAAGGTTGATTTCCCAGCTCCTGACGGACCTACGATATAGGCAAATTCTCCTGGTTGAATGCTGACCGAAACACCACGTAGGGCAGTCGTTCCGTTGTCGTATTTTTTGACGACATCTCTCATTTCAATGATTGACATGTGAGTTCCTTTCTATCTTAGCTGATTCGCCACTTGAGATAAGCATCGATAAAACCATCTAGGTCCCCATCCATAACCTTATCCACCTGCGCAACCTCAAAGCTAGTTCGGTGATCTTTTACCATAGTATAAGGTGTGAAGACATAAGAACGGATTTGGCTTCCCCATGTGATTTCCTTTTTCTCACCTTTGAGGGAATCTACTTCCGCAGCTTTCTTCTCTTGCTCCATTTGATAGAGCTTAGCCTGTAACATCTTCATAGCTCGATCTCTATTTCCATACTGGGTACGATCGACCGTTGACTGGACAACAGTCCCAGTAGGAATGTGTGTCAAACGCACTCCTGTTGAAACTTTATTGACGTTTTGTCCACCAGCACCACCTGAACGGAAGGTGTCCATCTTGATATCATCTTCACGGATTTCCACTTCAATGGTATCATCCAATTCTGGCATTACTTCTACAGATGTGAAAGAGGTATGGCGACGTTTAGCAGAGTCAAATGGCGAGATTCGCACCAAACGGTGCACACCCATTTCTGACTTGAGGAGACCATAGGCATTAGATCCTTCAAATGATAAGGTTACTGACTTGATACCAGCTTCATCTCCTGCTTGGTAATCCAATACTTCCACTTTAAAGCCTTTAGCATTTCCATAGCGAGTGTACATACGAAGCAACATATCACCCCAGTCCTGAGCCTCAGTACCACCGGATCCTGGATGGATTTCCAAAATCGCATTATTATGGTCATAAGGTTCTGACAAGAGCAAGGTCATCTCGTAACTGGTCATCATCTTATCAAGTTCGGATAACTGCGTTACCAATTCTTCATGTACCGACTCATCTTCAGCTAAAAAGTCCAATAAAATTTCAACTTCATCCTGCAACTCTTCCATTTTGTGGAAGGTGTTATAGGTGTTTTTTAATTCATTTAATTCTTGCGACGTTTTTTGGGCCGCGATATTATCGTTCCAAAAATCAGGTTCTGTCATCTTGTTTTCCAAGATGGCAATCTCTTCCTCTAAACCTTCGAGGTCAAAGAGACCCCCTGAAAGAAGCTAATTTTTCACGATTTGCGTCCATTTTCTGACGAATTTCTGAAATGTCCATAAATACTCCTTTTTTATATCGTTTTATTATACCATAATCTATCATTTCTTTCCATCTTTTGCTCTACTCCCCTTTTCATGAAAAAAGAAGCCTTTCGGCTTCCCTTCTTACAAAACTTTTGCTGAAGTACGAGTAATCTCTTCTACTTGAATATTCTCTGACTCAAATTTTTCTTTCAAGGCTGGTAAATCAATTGACCCTTCGATTTGAACTTCGATAATCACCTTACCATCTTTACGCGGAATATTAACTGTATGGGAAATATTCAAATTTTCTTCAACGATTAGAGAAACAATCTTACCAAGAACGCCGACTTCATTTTCCGTAACAAAGCGCACACGAATTCCTTCCTCACCATAACCAGCAATTTCAAGAAAGGCTTGAAAAACGTCACGGTCAGTAATAACTCCGTATACTTGATGGTTATCAACGACAGGAAGAATACCAATCTTATTTTTCAACATCAGATAAGTTGCATCCTCTAGACTCGCATAGCCTGAAACAGTGACAACATCGCGAATCATCACATCTTTTACTTTTGTCTTATTTAGAAGATAATTCATCTCATAGATAGAAAGACTGGTTGCTTTTGATGGACTAGTTTGGGCAATGGTTCCTTCAGTTACCAAACCAACCAATTGATCATTTTCGATAACAGGCAAGCGGTGCAACCCTTGCTCTCTCATCAAATCTGCTGCATGAGATACTGTTGTATCTGGACTAATATACACTACCTTGCGGGTCATAAAATCTTTAACTGCCATGAGACTTCTCCTTTTCTATTCTTATCCCTATTATACAATCTTTTTGTAAAACTATCAAACGCTTACATTTCTTTTTCAAAATTCAGAAAAGTTTGAATAAGCTAGCAAAAAGAGCTCTAAAATCGAGCTCTGTGAATGAAGGTAAAAAACGTTTCATTCGATTTTTTCAATTATTAGAAATTCATCTTTCAGTGTAGATGTAGATTTGTTTGCAATCTAAATAAGCTGACTTAAACAATCCACTGTATTCTGATGATTGCTTCGCAATCCCTATTCACCGATTAAAAAGGTCCCTCGGACTATAATGATGATTACTTCGTAATCTTCATCTGCTGACTAAAACAATCCACTGGATTTGATGATTGCTTCAGAATCTTCATCCACCGACTAAAAAGGTCCCCCGGACCTTTTTAGCCACCTAGATATGCTTTTCTGACTTCTTCTGACGAGGCGAGTTCTTTTCCTGTTCCTGATAGGACGATTTTCCCTGTTTCCAGTACATAGCCTCGGTCAGAGATTGCGAGTGCTTTATTGGCATTTTGTTCAATCAAGAGGACGGTTGTTCCTTGCTTCTGGATATCTTGAATGATATCAAAAATCTCTTGAATAAAGATTGGGGCAAGTCCCATTGAGGGTTCATCTAAAAGAAGAAGTTTTGGTGTTGACATAAGAGCGCGTCCCATGGCAAGCATTTGTTGTTCTCCTCCTGAAAGAGTAGCTGCGTCCTGGTTCTTCCGTTCTTCAAGACGAGGAAAGCGTGAGAAAACCTTCTTCAAGTTAGCTTGATTTTCTTCACGATTTTTCTTTAAGAAAGCTCCCATTTCAAGATTTTCCATAACAGTCAAGCCAGGAAAGACGTGGCGTCCTTCTGGAACTTGTGAAAGACCACCTGCCACGATTTTCTGAGCCGGCATTTTTTGGATTTCTTGACCTAAAAATTCAATCTTTCCTGAACTCGGTCTAACCAAACCAGACAAGGTACGGAGAATGGTTGTCTTACCTGCACCATTGGCACCGATAAGGGAAACTACCTCTCCTTCATTCACTTCAAAGCTTACATCACGGACTGCTTGGATCATACCGTAATGCACAGAAAGATTTTCAACTTTTAACATCGACATTAGGCTTCACCTCCTAGATAAGCTTCGATAACACGTTTATTGGTCTTAATTTCGTCCGGAGTTCCTTGAGCAATCAAACGACCATATTCAAGTACGTAGATACGTTCTGTAACATCCATGACCAGATTCATATCGTGTTCAATCAACATGATTGAAATTTTAAATTCATCTTTGATACGACGAATTAACTCAGTCAATTCTGCTGTTTCCTGTGGGTTCATCCCTGCTGCTGGTTCATCTAAAAAGAGAATTTTAGGTTCCGTAGCAAGGGCACGAACAATTTCCAAACGACGTTGTTGTCCGTAGGCGAGGTTTTTAGCAAGAGTCTCTGCATCACCATCTAAATCAAAGATTTTCAACAATTCCAAAGCTTTAGCCTTTAATTCTTTTTCACTCTTGTAAAAAGCTGGTAAGCGTAAGAAACTAGCAAAAACATGTTGTTTGTGATGGTTGCCAAAAGCAATTAAAACATTGTCCAAAACTGTTAAATCTTTAAAGAGACGGATATTTTGGAAAGTACGTCCAAGTCCCAAAGAGGCAATCTTATAAGGTGACTTCCCATTCAAAAGGTGACCATCTAAGGTAACTGTTCCCTCACTTGGTTCATAAACACCCGTCAAGAGGTTGAAAAGGGTGGTTTTCCCAGCTCCATTTGGACCGATTAGTCCAACTAGTTCCCCTTCGTTCAATTCAAGAGTCACATCTCCAACAGCTGTTAGACCGCCAAAATGTTTGGTTAACTGTTTTACTTCAAGTAATGCCATTAGTTTTGTTCCTCCTTCTTAGATTTTTTAAAGAAACGTGATAGACTTAATTCCCATGTTCCAAGGAGTCCACCTGGCCTGAAAATCATTACCAATACCAAGGCCAAAGCGTAAATAATCATACGCACGCTAGCAACATCTTGGAGAAGCATATTCAAAATTCCCAGAACAATAGCTGAAACAATGGCACCTGTAATGGAACCAAGGCCACCAAAGACAACAATAATCAAAACGTTGATTGAGTTGATAAAGGTGTAATCTTTCGGTACAACCGAACCGATAAATCCTGCCTGAAGAGACCCTGCAATACTTGCAGTAATAGCACCAAAGACAAAGGCGATGATTTTAATTTTTGTCGTATTAACCCCAACTGACTCAGCAGCGATTTCATCCTCACGAACAGAGAGGGTTGAACGACCAATTGGACTACGCAAGAAGTTCAAGGTTGCAATGGTTGTAATCACGACAAAGAAGTAAACCATCTGCCAAGTTGTAAAGTTAGGAATTCCCAAGATACCTGCTGCACCATTTGTAAGGCTTCCACCATTGATGATAAAGATACGGATAATTTCAGATACACCGAGAGTTGCTACCGCAAGATAGTCCCCTTTCAAGCGCAAGGTTGGAATTCCGACAAGCAAGGCAACTGCTCCTGAAAGCAAAGCACCTAAAATCATAGCTCCAAAGAAGGCACCGTAGGTTGGTGATTTAGATCCAATAATAGCAGCGGCATAAGCACCAATCGCCATGAAACCAGCATGCCCAAGTGAAAATTGTCCTGAAAAACCAACGATTAGGTTAAGACCCACAGCTAGAATAATATTAATTCCAATTTGTTGTAAAACCTGTACATAGAATAGATTGAGTACTCCGACTGAAACCAATACACTAATCAAGCCATAGCCAGCTAACAAAAGGAGTAACCATAGAATATTAACTTTTAAATTTTCCTTCATCGTTTACACCTTCTCTTTCACATTTTTACCAAGGATACCAGCTGGGCGGACAATCAAGATCAACAACAAGATTCCATAAACAATGGCATCACGGAAGTCTGACATTCCAAAGGCTGTCGCAAAAGTTTCCAATAGACCAATCACAAAACCACCAAGAGCCGCACCAGGAATAATTCCAATACCACCAAGTACAGCGGCAACGAAAGATTTAAGACCTGGAGTAACCCCCATCAAAGGCTCAAGAGAGTTATAATAAAGGGCAATCAGAACACCAGCCGCACCCGCAAGAGCAGAACCTAAAGCGAAGGTAAAGCTGATAGTACGGTTTACATTAATCCCCATCAATTGCGCTGCATCGCTATCTACGGATACCGCACGCATGGCTTTCCCCATCTTCGTCTTTTGAACAATGACTTGTAACAAAATCATCAAAATCAAGGAAATGGCCAAAATCATTAACTGAACGTTTGTTAGGCTAATTGGACCCAAATCATAGCGCACTGTTTGAATTGCTTGAGGGAAGGCACGAGTATTGGCACCAACCAGATAGACCATTCCATACTCAAGTAGGAAGGAAACCCCAATAGCCGTAATCAAAACAGCAATACGAGTAGAGTGGCGCAAAGGTCTGTAAGCAAGGAACTCAATCACGACACCAAGAATGGCTGTCGCTAGCATTGCTACAATAAGAGCTACAAAGAAATTCATTTGGAAAGAATTAATCAAGAAATAACCGATAAAGGCTCCCATCATATAAATATCACCATGGGCGAAGTTGATGAGCTTGATAATTCCGTAAACCATGGTATATCCTAGGGCTAACAGCGCGTATACACTACCTAGAATCAAACCATTTACTAGTTGTTGGAGCATAAGATTCACTCTTTCTATTTATAATTTCGAGGATTTCCCCTCACTTTTTGATAGGTTCTTAAACATCGAAACAGGGAGTGAGTCAGCGGCTCATTCCCTATTTCAACATTTTTCTATTATGGTTTTACAACTTCTGCTGCTTCAACCTTACCATTGTTCATGGTCATCATGTAAGCAGTTTTGACTGTGTTGTGGTCTGCATCGAAGCTTGTTTGACCAGTTACACCTTCAAAATCTTTTGTTTTAGCAAGGTTATCCTTGATTTCACCAGAGTTTTTAGCACCTTTTGCTGCGTTTGCTACAAGGTTAACTGAGTCATAAGCCAAGGCTGCAAATGTTGAAGGCTCTTCATTGTACTTAGCACGGTAAGCATCAAGGAAAGCTTTTGCTTTAGCTGAAACTTCTACAGTAGTTGAGAAGCCTGAGATAAAGTAGATGTTTGATGCTTTTTCAGCAGTTGCTTGTTGTACAAACTCTTCACCGTTAAATCCATCGCCTCCAACGATTGGTTTGTCAATTCCCATACCACGCGCTTGGTTTACAATTTTACCAGCTTCAGTGTAGTAACCAGGGACGATGATGGCATCAAAGTCTTTCTCTTTCATTTTTGTAAGGGCTGCTTGGAAGTCTGTATCACCTGCTACGAAAGTTTCATCTGCAACGATTTCACCTTTATATGACTCGCGGAAGGATTTGGCAATACCTTTAGCATAGTCGCTGGCATTATCAGTGTAAAGAACGACTTTTTTAGCGTTTAATTTTTCAGATACATAGTTTGAGATAATTTTTCCTTGGAAGCTATCTTGGAAAGTTCCGACAAAGAGGTAATCTTGACCTTTAGTCAATCCATCTTGAGTCGCACTTGGTGAGATTAATGGAACACCTGCTTTTGTAGCGTTAGCTACCGCAGCTGCAGTTGCACCAGATGTCGCAGGTCCTACGATTGCTGATACTTTAGATTGGGTTACAAGGTTAGTTGTTACTGAAGCAGCCTCTGCTGTTTCAGACTTGTTATCTTTATCGACTACTTCGATTTGTTTTCCATCGATACCACCTGCAGCATTGATTTCATCAACAGCAAGTTGGGCACCTTTTTGTTCAGATGTTCCGTAGGCAGCTACGGCACCAGTTTCTTCAAAGTTAAATCCGATTTTGATTGTCTTTTCATCTACTGAGTTACCAGCAGCGTTTGACGCTCCGGACTTCACTTCTCCACAGGCTGCAAGAAGTGCTACACTTGCAAGCGCCACAAACGATAGGGCAAATTTTTTCTTCATCTTTTTTGTCTCCTTATTTCTTAAATAAATAGCATGTTAAGAATATACCGAATTATCAGAAAATTGTCAATACTTTTCTTGAACTTTTTCGATGATAACGTTTTCCTCTCGATAAAGATTGCCCACAAAGGGTGTTTCCAACTCTTGGATATGACAAACTCTAACTTTTTTAATAAATTTTTCCTTGCTCAAGTGTCCAATCAATTGCTCCACTTCTTGAGTTGGAACATAGAGTTGTAAGTAACGATGTTTCTTGGAATGATAGGTAATATCTCCATAATCCTGCAGTTTTTTGGCATCACGATTATAGTAAAGATAGATAATCAAGCCAGATCGATTGACTTTTTCAAACATGATGAATCCTCTTTCTAAGAAATCTCTCCCTAATTATACCAAAAAAAGCAAACCCAGTCGAGTTTGCCTTCTTTGATCATTAGTTCAATGAATTGTTGGCCATGATTTCATCAATAAAGCCATATTCGAGTGTTTCTTGGGCACTCATCCAGTTATCGCGTTCTGCATCTGCATGGACTTTTTCGATTGACTGACCTGAATTTTCAGCCAAGATTTTTTCCAAGGTATTACGAGTTTTAAGCAAGTGTTCTGCAGCGATCGCCATATCGGTTTGTTGAGTACCACCACCTGTACCCCCCATTGGTTGGTGAATCATGTACTCAGCATTTGGAAGCATGAAACGTTTGCCTTTTGCTCCACTTGATGCGATAACTGTCCCCATAGATGCAGCCATCCCCATAACGATAGTTTGGACATCAGCCTTGATAAAGTTCATAGTATCAACGATTGCCAAACCAGCTGAAACGGAACCCCCAGGTGTATTGACATAAAGGTAAATATCTTTTGTACTATCTTGGGCATCCAAGAAAAGCAACTGGGCAATAACTGAGTTGGCCATGTTGTCTTCAACTGGGCCTGTCAGCATAATGATGCGGTCTTTGAGAAGACGTGAGTAAATATCGTAAGAACGTTCTCCACGGCTTGTTTGTTCAATAACTACAGGAATCATTCATTTCTCCTTTTGAGTTTTATTTTTGTTGGTCAAATGACTGAAGATAAGACTATTATAATATCTAGGTCAAAAAAGGTCAAATTTCTATTTCAAACAAATTTTTAAATTAAATACTAAAAATTATTTTTTCCAATTAGATGGAGAAAATCCAACATACTTTCTCCCTTTATACTCTAAATGTTCCAATTTTCCAACGATATCTTGTTCTCTTTTATTTATAGTATAGGGAAATCGAATCACTTTATCACTTAGTAAATCGTTTATTTCTTGTTCAGAAAATTCATGATTACCCCATTTATGTTTAAAACGAACTTTCTCCCCATTCCAAACACCAACGACATAATAGTTGTTATTACCGCGTTGCCATTCATCTGATTCATCTAGATAATCATCCATGGCTTCGTTAACTAAATCATCGTAAGCCTCGGCAAGATTTTCTTCTACACCTAAAATATCTTCCCAATCAATTCCCATGTCAAATTTCTCTCTTCTTTACTCTTATTTCGTACCGAACAAGCGGTCTCCAGCATCTCCAAGACCTGGAACAATATAACCGTGTTCGTTCAAGCGTTCATCCAAGGCTGCTGTAAAGATTTCTACATCTGGATGAGCTTCTTGAAGAGCTTTTACACCTTCTGGAGCAGATACAAGGCAGACAAATTTGATATTTGATGCGCCACGTTTTTTAAGAGAATCAACAGCTAAGATTGCTGAGCCACCTGTTGCCAACATTGGGTCTACTACAAAAATTTGACGTTGGTCAATGTCCTCAGGCAATTTTACCAAGTATTCAACTGGTTGAAGCGTTTCTTCATCACGGTACATACCGATGTGACCAACCTTAGCAGCTGGAACCAAGCTCAAGAGACCATCAACCATCCCGATACCCGCACGCAAGATTGGAACAATGGCCAATTTCTTACCTGCCAATTGTTTTTGAACTGTTTTTGTGATTGGTGTTTCGATTTCCACATCTTCTAGTGGAAGATCACGAAGTACTTCATACCCCATCAACATTGCAATCTCATCTACTAGCTCACGAAAAGCTTTTGTAGAAGTATCTGTACGACGCAAGATTGACAATTTGTGTTGAATCAGTGGGTGATTAATAACTTCAATTTTTCCCATTTTTGGAATTCCTTCTTTCAATTTATTCTTCTTATTATACCAAAAAACGGTTTAAAAATCTTTCTAAACCATTTATTTTTGATATTTTTTACATTAGATCAGCCTCTTTAAGAGCTGTCTGTACGGTCTCAAGTGGTAAATGAGTCAATTCTGTCCCTTTTTCTTGATAAAGGTATTGGGCGTAGTCGTCCATTCTGTACTGGTTGATATAAACCACGCGCTTGCAACCGACCTGGAGCAATTGTTTCGTGCAATTCAGACAAGGAAAATGGGTTACATAGGCCGTAAAGCCTTTAGGAACACCACGCTCAGCACCTTGTAGAATGGCATTAACCTCTGCGTGAAGAGTGCGAACACAGTGGCCTTCTATAACCAGACATTCATGGTCAATACAATGCTCAGTCCCTGACACCGAACCATTGTAGCCAGTGGAAATAACCTTATTATCCTTTACCAGAATTGCGCCCACTTTGGCACGTTTACAAGTGGAACGATTGGCAATTAGTAAGGCTTGGGCTGCAAAATACTCATCCCATGCTAGTCTTTTTTCAGTCATATCTCTTCTCCTTTTCTCTATTTTTTAAAAAATGGTAAACCTAAATCTGCAATCTTTTCAGCTGGTACCTTCATGCCATCCTTGATCCATTTTAGAAGGACAGAAACGATGGCCGAGCTCCAAAAGGAATGAAGATAAGAGCTGACACCTTTTGATTTCCCATGGTATTTTTCTAAAAATTCCTGCATGGCTTGGACAAAGATTTTTTCCAGATGGTAATCCAAGGCCAATTGAATCACTCTGGCTTCCTTTCTGGCCTCCCGGAAAAGGTGAACCCAGATCAGATAAAGGTCTGTCTTTAAATCATAATGGTGCAACTGTTCCATGATATTGTGGACAGTTCGTTTAAAGACACTCTCTAAAATTTCCTCTTTGGAATCATAATTGCGATAAAAGGCCGCACGCGAAACGCCTGCACGTTTGACCAATTCAGAAATACTAATCTTGGTCAGGTCCTTTTTTTCCAAGAGTTGCAAGAGGGCTGTTTCGATGGCTTCTCTAGTTAATAAATTGGATTCTTGGTTTGATTTTCTGAGATTTTCAAGAGATTTTTCAGAGATTCTACGTTCAGACATAACATTTTCTTTCTACTTGTCACAACAGACGGATGAGGCTTTTGTTTCAAGGGCTTTCATGATATAATTGTAAAAAAAGACAGAACCTTTGTCAATGTATAACTGACAAAGATGGAGAATTTCTATGACTTGGAAGATTATTGCTGACTCTGGTTGTGATTATCGTCAACTGGCAAAACCAGCTATTGACACAACCTTTGTAAGTGTCCCCTTAACCATTCAAGTAGCTGATCAGGTCTTTGTTGATGATACCAGTCTTGACATTGACCAAATGATGGAAACCATGTATGCAACTGCAGAAGCTTCAAAATCAGCTTGTCCAAGCCCAGATGATTATTTGCGAGCATTTGAAGGAGCCAAAAACATTTTCCTAGTAAGCATCACAGGTACTCTCTCTGGCAGTCACAATAGTGCTCAACTAGCAAAGAATATTTATCTGGAAGAGCATCCTGACACTAAGATTCATGTAATTGATAGCTTGTCTGCTGGCGGGGAAGTTGACTTGCTCGTAGAAAAATTAAATAATTTGATTGACCAAGGCTTATCTTTTGAAGAAGTGGTTGAAGCTATCACTGCCTATCAAGAAAAAACCAAGTTGCTCTTTGTTCTAGCCAAAGTCGATAACTTGGTGAAGAACGGCCGTTTGAGCAAGCTTATCGGTACGGTCGTTGGCCTTCTAAATATCCGCATGGTCGGAGAAGCTAGTGAAACTGGAACCCTCGAATTGCTACAAAAAGCAAGAGGACCAAAGAAAGCGATTCAGGCAGCATATGAAGAGTTAGTGAAAGCTGGATATGCGGGTGGCCGTATTGTCATGGCCCAACGCAATAACGAGAAATGTTGTCAGCAACTCTCAGAGCGAATCCGTGAAAATTTCCCACAGGCGGATATTAAAATTCTCCCAACCTCTGGCCTCTGCAGTTTCTATGCAGAAGATGGTGGTTTGCTGATGGGATATGAAATTGATTAATTCCATTCTTGACAAGAGGTGACTTCATCTCTTGTTTTTTTGTGGTACAATAGAGCTATGAAACATTTTGATACTATTGTCATCGGTGGGGGACCTGCTGGCATGATGGCTACGATTTCCAGTAGCTTTTATGGTCAGAAAACCCTCCTCATCGAAAAAAATCGAAAACTTGGAAAAAAATTAGCCGGGACAGGTGGGGGACGCTGCAATGTAACCAACAACGGAACTCTAGACGACCTACTAGCTGGAATCCCCGGAAATGGGCGCTTTCTCTACAGTGTCTTCTCCCAATTTGATAACCATGATATCATTAACTTTTTTACAGAAAATGGTGTTAAACTCAAGGTCGAAGACCACGGACGCGTCTTTCCGGCCAGCGACAAATCTCGAACCATTATCGAAGCTTTAGAAAAGAAAATCACTGAGCTAGGTGGCCAAGTTGCTACTCAAACCGAAATTGTTTCGGTTAAAAAAAACGACAATCAGTTTGTCCTTAAATCCACAGACCAAACTTTCACTTGTGATAAACTTATTGTCACAACAGGTGGTAAATCCTATCCTTCGACTGGTTCTACTGGTTTTGGTCATGAGATTGCCCGTCATTTTAAACACACCATTACCGAGCTTGAGGCCGCTGAAAGCCCTTTGTTGACAGATTTTCCACATAAAGCCTTACAGGGGATTTCACTGGACGATGTGACCCTAAGCTATGGCAAGCATGTCATCACTCACGATTTGCTCTTTACACACTTTGGTTTGTCAGGCCCTGCTGCCCTGCGTATGTCTAGTTTTGTCAAGGGTGGGGAGGTTCTCTCGCTAGATGTTTTGCCTCAACTTTCTGAAAATGAATTGGCTGCATTTCTAGAAGAAAACCGGGAAAAATCCTTGAAAAACGCTTTAAAAACTTTGCTTCCAGAACGCTTGGCAGAATTTCTTGTGCAAGGCTATCCTGACAAAGTCAAACAGTTGACTGAAAAGGAACGAGAACAACTCCTCCAATCTATCAAGGGACTTAAAATTCCTGTAACTGGTAAAATGTCTCTTGCCAAGTCATTTGTTACCAAGGGTGGCGTCAGTCTTAAGGAAATCAATCCTAAAACTCTGGAAAGCAAGCTGGTACCTGGACTTCACTTTGCTGGCGAGGTACTAGATATCAATGCCCACACGGGTGGCTTTAACATCACTTCTGCCCTCTGCACTGGCTGGGTGGCAGGATCAAACCCAATCTAAATCTGAATTATTTAATGGCTAAATCAGCCCCAAAAGAAAGGAAGTCCTTTGGAACATATTATCTTGTTAAGGGGAGTTACTCCTAATGGAAAAAATGCTATCCCTAAAATGTCTTATCTAGTAGATATCTTAACAGAAGCCGGTTTTCAACAAGTTCGAACCTATATTCAAAGTGGTAATATCATTCTTGAAAGTAACTTAGCCTTAGAAAAAATACGAGAACAGGTTCATACTCTAATAAAGAAAAAGATTGGAGCCGATCTCAAAATAATCATTAAGAATAAGGATATTTTTAAAAACATTGTCCAAGAAAACCCTTTTGGAGAACACTATCTTTATGACCGTATACACGTGATTTTTTATCAAGAATCTATTCAAAGTCTCCCTTTAGAAAAATTGAAAAATGATTACGGTGAAGAAGAAATTTGTATCGGTAACCATTGTCTTTACCTCTATCTCCCTAGAACTGCTAAACAAAAGAAACTCCATACCAACTATCTTGAAAAGCTTTTTAATGTAGATTTGACCATGCGAAAACTAAATGTAGTAGAAAAATTATTAAGCAAGTAGTGCTTGAATTTAGTAAAAATCGGAAGAATACTCCTCCGATTTTATTTTGTCTGAGTTTGGACATAATGAGCTATCACATCTGATGTGTATTGGGCAGTGCCAGTTCCAAATTTGTCAATGTTTTCCTTAAACTCTGGATTATAGACGTAGCCTTTACCGATATGGCCGAATACTTCAATCGTACAATCAAATCCATAAGTACGAATAGCTTGCAAGAGTTTGGCTGCTTCTTCTTGATTTTCGGTTGCTGTTACAGGTAGACCAGCTTGAAGATTTTGTGCCAATGCTTGAAAGACTTGGTTAAAGGCAGCCGTAGCCTCGTCTTCGTGACCTTTTTGGCGCTCGAGCGCTTGGTCCATGACTTCTTGTCCATATTTTTCTACCGCTTCTTGATGGTATTTTTGATGGTCTTGGTAGTTAAATCCAGCAAATTTCTCTTGAATGCTCATTTCTCTTTCTCCTTTTTGTTCTTGAATGGTTTTTTGCAAGGTGGAAATCAAGGTATCCAGATGTTGCCTTTCTCGAGTTAGATAGTCCAACTGCCTAGTCAAATGGGGCAATAAATCTGTCCTTTCTTCCTTTAATAGCTCTGCTATTTTTTCTAAAGAAAAGCCAAGATATTTATAATAAAGAATGACCTGAAGTCGCTCCAAATCCTCCTGACTGTATGTTCGATAGCCGTTTTCCGACTTTAAAGGAACCAAAAGCCCTATCTTATCGTAGTGGTGCAGCGTCTTGACCGAGACGCCCGAAAGCTGCGCAGCTTCTTTTATATGGTACATGATTTCCTCCTTATACTCAATGAAAATCAAAGAGCAAACTAGGAAGCTAGCCGCAGGCTGTACTTGAGTACGGTAAGGCGACGCTGACATGGTTTGAATTTGATTTTCGAAGAGTATTACATTGATAGTATAACCCCTCACCTTAGGTCAGAGTCAAGCGTTTTTGCGAAATTTTTTTACTTTATCATAACATGAAAATGGTTTTCTTGACAGACCTTAGAAAACATGATAGGATAGTCAAGTCTATCAATCAAAAGAAAGGCTCATTTTGAGTACTTATGAGGCTAGTTGCCAAGGGCAGTAGCTTTTTCTTTTGTAATACTAATTTTAGGAGTTTAACTATGTCTGAAAAATCGCAATGGGGTTCTAAACTGGGCTTTATTCTGGCATCTGCTGGTTCAGCCATCGGACTTGGTGCCGTTTGGAAATTCCCCTACATGACTGCTGCTAATGGAGGTGGAGGATTTTTACTGGTCTTTCTCATTTCCACTATTTTAATTGGTTTCCCCCTTTTGCTAGCTGAATTTGCCCTCGGCCGAAGCGCTGGGGTCTCTGGGATTAAAACCTTTGGAAAACTGGGCAAGAATAGCAAGTACAACTTCATCGGTTGGATTGGTGCCTTTGCCCTCTTTATCCTCTTATCTTTCTACAGTGTTATTGGAGGATGGATTCTGGTTTATCTGGGTATTGAGTTTGGGAAATTGTTCCAGCTTGGTGGAACGGGTGATTACGCTCAGTTATTTACTTCAATCATTTCTAATCCAGCCATTGCCCTAGGCGCACAAGTTGCCTTTATCCTGTTGAATATCTTTATTGTATCACGTGGGGTTCAAAAAGGGATTGAAAGAGCTTCGAAAGTCATGATGCCCCTGCTCTTTATCATCTTTGTTGTCATCATCGGGCGCTCTCTCAGCTTGCCAAATGCCATGGAAGGGGTTCTTTACTTCCTCAAACCAGACTTTTCAAAACTGACCAGTGCTGGTCTCCTCTATGCTCTGGGACAATCTTTCTTTGCCCTCTCACTAGGAGTTACAGCCATGCTGACCTATGCTTCTTACTTGGACAAGAAAACCAATCTGGTCCAATCAGGGATTTCCATTGTAGCCATGAATATCTCAGTATCCATCATGGCAGGTCTTGCCATTTTCCCAGCCATGTCAGCCTTCAATATCCAGTCTGAAGGGGGACCGAGCTTGCTCTTTATCGTCTTGCCTCAACTCTTTGACAAGATGCCCTTTGGAACCATTTTCTACATCCTCTTCCTCCTGCTCTTCCTCTTTGCGACGGTCACTTCTTCGGTCGTGATGCTGGAAATCAATGTGGGCAATATCACCAATCAGGATAACAGCAAGCGTGCTAAGTGGAGTGTGATTTTAGGAATCTTGACCTTTGTCTTTGGTATTCCTTCAGCACTTTCTTACGGTGTCATGGCGGATGTTCACATTTTTGGGAAGACCTTCTTTGATGCTATGGATTCCTTGGTTTCTAATCTTCTTATGCCATTTGGAGCTCTCTGCCTTTCACTCTTTACTGGCTACATCTTTAAGAAGACACTTGCTATGGAGGAACTCCATCTCGATGAAAGAGCATGGAAACAGGGACTGTTCCAAGTCTGGCTCGTCCTTCTTCGTTTCATCATTCCAATCATCATCATCGTGGTCTTTATCGCCCAATTTATGTAATTAAAAAGGACTTGAGTAGTGAACTCAGGCCCTTTCTTTTTTTATGGATGGCTAACAATTAATTCCAAACCTTGCCCTTCCAGAGTCCAAGCTTCAACATCACTTGGTAGGATAAAGTGGCTGCCTTTTTGGATTTGATAGTTTTTTCCGTCAACAGTCAGTTGACCTTGACCAGCTAAGATACTAAACAAGCTGTAATCAGCTGTCTTCTCAAAATCAACTTTTCCAGTGATTTCCCACTTGTAAACTGCAAAGAAATCATTGGATACAAGGAGAGTTGAACGTAAATCATCTGCTTTAACAGTTACAGGACGGCTATTTGCAGGCTCGCCGATGTTCAAGACATCAATGGATTTTTCAAGGTGAAGTTCACGCAAGTTACCCTTATCATCCTTACGGTCAAAGTCATAGACACGATAAGTGGTATCGCTAGACTGCTGGGTTTCAAGAATCAAGATGCCTGCACCGATAGCATGCATGGTGCCGCTTGGTACATAGAAGAAATCTCCAGCTTTAACTGGTACTTTTGTCAACAAAGCATCCCAATTCTTGTCCTCAATTTGCTGACGGAGTTCCTCTTTTGACTTGGCATTGTGACCGTAGATAATCTCTGAGCCTTCATCCGCAGCTATGATGTACCAGCATTCTGTTTTTCCGAGTTCGCCTTCATGCTCTAGTCCATAGGCATCGTCTGGATGGACTTGGACGCTGAGCCAGTCGTTAGCATCCAGAATCTTAGTCAAAAGCGGAAATACAGGTTCTGGACGGTTGCCAAACAATTCACGGTGCTCTGCATATAAAGTAGCTAGGTCTGTTCCCTCGTAACGACCATTTGCCACCTTTGAAACACCATTTGGATGGGCTGAGATGGCCCAATATTCTCCGATTTTTTCACTTGGGATGTCGTATCCAAACTCATCACGTAGCTTGGTACCACCCCAGATTTTTTCTTGCATAACTGATTGTAAAAATAATGGTTCTGACATCTTGAACTCCTATCTGATTTTTCTCCCCTCATTATAGCAAAAAAAGAGTTCCAGTTGAACTCTTTTTCACATCTTATAAAGTAGGGAGAAGATTTTATAAAAATAGTAACGATATACTTTTTTCTTTGATAGAGACGAACATAAAAGACTCTCGTAAAGCTAGCTGTCACTGGACTTTTTCCCTCAACTCTCATTCAAAAATTACTTTAATGAAGCATCTATTTTCATAAACGAACAAAACTGAAACCAGTCTTCTTTTTAAATCAAAGCTGTAATAGCCGTCACAAGGCCAAAAACGATACCTGGAGCATTGGCAGCAGCAAGTGGAATATCTCTTTCTTTCTTGAAAAGACCGTAGTAAACCCAGAGACTACAGTTGATGGCAGCAACCAAGGGCTGGATGAAATTTCCTTTTTGAGCAGCCAGATTGTTCATAATTTGTGGGAAGTAAGACACATACATCATAACAGACATGAAGGTCGCTACCCAACCCAAAACTTTCATTTGTTTTTCGGACATTTTCAAAACCTCTTTTATTCTTTTATGCTTTTTATTTTATAATATGATGCAAAAACAAGCAAGTGTTTGAGAGTTTTGTTATAAAAATGTAAACTATCACAATCCTGTGATAAGAAAGAAGAGTGAAGTTAGGAAAAGTATATATAATCAGAAAAACGCATATTATGATGTATTGAAAAATCTTGATACTGGGTGTTTTATTGCTGAAATATTTACTTTATTTTCTGATAAAACTGACTTTTAAGCCAGATTCAATATTTTCCTAAATCTACAACTTGTTGATATCTACTTTCATTATCAATATGATGGGCAATTTCTAACATCATAACAGGAAGAGAAAACAGTAATTCATGTACCATGAAGGCGTTTTCTTTGTCTAGGGCTGCGGTCACTTCATCAGCCAATAACAGATTTTTTCTACGAAGAAGAAAACGTGCCAATTCAATTCTTACTCTTTGTCCCCCAGAAATATTCTCCCCGTTATTTTTGATAATAAAATCCATCCCACCCGTCAATTCAAAATCTAGTTTGACTTGTTTCAAAACAGCAAGCAACTCTTCCTCAGAAAATTCTTGTCCTAAGGTCAAATTATAACGCACTGTATCGTTAAAGAGAAATGGGTGTTGGCTAATAATTCCTATACTGGATACAAAACTTGATGTACATTCATTAACAGTTGTCACACCGATAATTTCTCCCTCATCTGCTATTTCTTCTCCAGTAATGAGTCGAAACAAGGTTGATTTACCACAACCACTCGGTCCTTTGATTAAAACTTTCTGACCTGCTTGAACATCCAAATTTAGATGAGTAAAAAGTTGTCTGTCACCATAGGATTTACTTAAATTTTTAATGTGCAGAGCATTCAATTCTTGCGCATCTTTTTTATCTATCTGTTTTACATCTCCAATTTCTAATACTCCAAAAATCTTATCTGCTGTCGTTTTTGCCCCTTGTATATCTACAGCATCATACATAATAGTCTGAATAGGGCTCACTAGCTGACCTGCTGCGATATACATAGCAACAAGACTTGCCACTGACACTTTCTGCCCAGCCATAGCAAAGTAAAAACCTAAAACAAGTGGTAAAACTTGGCTTAAAAAGACCATGAAACCGTTGCAAAAGAAAATTATATTATGGGTAAAGCAAAATTTTTGAATGGCTAGTTGATAATTTCGATTAATCTTCCAAAATCTGTTCTGATTTTCAGAAATTGCTTGGTTCATGAGTAGAGTATGTGCCCCTCGGATACTATCAGATACTTGATTATGCACTTCTACTCTGCCTTGCGCCATGTCATCACCAGTGTGTTTGAGTCTTTTATTCATCAAGAACTGAGGAATAGGACGTAAAATAGTGAAAAAGACAAAAATACTACCTAGTAACAAATTTTGCGAAATAATATAAATCGCTGTTAGTAATGCTACAAAGCTCCAGCAAATGATATTAACGTATTTTTCTAAGTAATTATCCCCCAAATACTCCATATCTTGTGTGAGCATGGTGATTTTTTCATCTTCATTAAAATCTTTATTTATCATCAGCTTGTCAAATAAATCTGCCCTCATATTCATTTGAATTTCACGTCTAAAAACATTATGTGTATGATTACAAAAGAGCATTAAGCTATACAAGACGAAGTATACTGTAAATCCAAAAACAGCAAACTGTATGATTTTATAATAAGTCAGCTCTCCTTGATTTAAGGACAAGGCTTGTGATACGACTAAGGGTTGAGCAAGAGCCAAACCTCCATTTGCCAGTGCACCGATGATAGTATAAAACTTCGTTTTCTTATCCAGATAGTGAAATATTTTATTCATAATGCCCTCCTAGAAAAAGAGAGATGCTAGCACTCCTCTCCATTTTTATTATATAAATTTTACAAACATTACAATTATTGCTTACAGCTTCAGTTTTTTTACAACCTTTTTGTTTTTCTTGATAGACATTTTTGCTTACCCCTCTCTAGTCCACATCTAAAATATCTTCATAGCATCCAGAAATAGCATAAAGTGCTAGATTTTTACGAATTTTCTCTTGCATATTCTTACAAATCACAGAAGAGCTTAATTTAGTAATATTCTTAACCATTGAACAAAAGCCTGATTTACAAATCAAAATAAAGGGACATGTTTTACAATCTTATCCAACAGACAGAAACCATCCTTTTATATGAATCTTATTTTATACTGTTATATTTTTATTATAAGATTTTAGAAAAATGCTGTCAATTGTTTATATGCAATTGCTTTATATTAAAAAGACCGGATTGCTCCGATCTGTTTAATCCATAAAATGTAAAAATGAATAGCTCTTGTCAATTAATGGATGGACTGATTGATTGTCAGTAAGCCGTGGTTAATTATTGCTGCAATATCTTCAAGACCATGCAAAATAAAACTTCCTATAATCAGTCCTATAATAACTGAACAGATAATCATGGTCACACAGATTAGATAAACATCCTTTTTTTGCATCTCTTTCCTCCTAATGAAATAAGAAAATTCACTTACTACAGCTATTAAAAAATATTTCTCCTTTCCATATCAGTTTTATTTTCTGCTGTTATGTTTTTATTATAATATTTTAGGAAAACGCTATCAACAATTCATATGCAATTTCTTTATATTAAAAAGACCGGATTGCTCCGATCTTTCAATAGTTCATATTCTCATATTCTGTTTTAAAAATAGCTAAGGTTATCTTCACATGACTAAGCGCCCTATTTCATACGATAAAAATCAATCACTAGACCAACAGGACCTTTAACTAATAAGGACTCTGTTCCCCAATCCGTTTCACAAGGACCGTTTAAAACCTGTATACCAAGCTCTTTCAACCGTTGGTAATTCTGGTCTACATCCTCAACCTCGATATGAAGAATGATTCCTGACTGAAAATCTTCCAAAGGAATCAAATGATTTTGGGACAACATCAGACAGTGACTGCCAATCGTAAACTGAGCAAAACTGTCATCAACATAATCGGACTTTTTATCCAAAATACGCTCCAAGTCAGCACAGACTTGGGGAACATCTGAAACGATAATATCTAATTGATTTAAATTCATTTACTATCCTCCAGAAAAAGACCGGATTACTCCGATCTTTTCAAGTTTCTCTCTATGAAAATCAAAGAATAAACAAGGTGGAACCAAGTTTGATGGCAAATCTTTGCTCATCAAACTACGAAAAATCCTTTGGGACTTTTTCTAGGCTCCACACTAGATTCCATCATTGAAATTTATGGTTTCAATGATGGAATCGTCGACAGTAACCTAATAAAGAAGTCTATAAATTTATCTTTAGTTTTCCACAAGAGAAATTATTTAATTGCGCGTGATTGCAATCCTTCTTCTTCCAAGAAGAGACGGAATGGTACGAGTTCTTCTGCTTCGTATTTTTCCTTGAAGGCTTTGATTGCTTCTTCTGAGTGAAGTTTTGGATCCAATTCAAGTACTTCTACTGGAAGTGGACGGTGTGGAGTGATGCGAGCATCGATAACAACAGTTTTACCTTCTTTGTTCAATTTAACAGCCTCTGCAACAACTGCGTCGATATCTTCGATACGGTTTACTGTAAATCCAACAGCTCCTTGAGCTTCAGCAATTTTAGCGTAGTCAGCGTTTGTGAAGTCACAACCAAACAAGTGTTTGTTTGTGTCTTCGTATTTGTCCTTGATGAAGGCATATTTATCATTTGAGAAGACAACGTTGATAACTGGAAGGTCGTATTGAACGTTTGTGATAACGTCTGGGTAGCACATGTTAAACGCTCCATCACCCATGATGTTCCATACTTGGCGATCTGGATTGTCTTTCTTAGCAGCGATACCACCAGGAAGGGCAATACCCATTGTCGCAAAGAGTGGAGATGTACGCCACATGTTCTTAGGTGTCATGTGAAGGTGACGAGTAGATGTTTGAGTAGTGTCACCTACGTCGATTGAATAGATAGCGTCTTGATCAGCATGTTTGTTGATTGCATTGTAAACTTGATACAATTGCAATTCACCCTCAGTTTTACCTTCGAGTTTGTTCATGTAATCACGCCAGTTTTGGTTGTTCTTAACGTTTGCACGCCACCATGGAGTTGATTCAACTGGGTTTACTTTGTCAAGGATAGCTTTAGCTGCTTGACCTGCGTCACCAAGGATTGAAGCGTCAAGGGCATGACGTTTACCAAGTTTGTAAGGGTCGATATCAACTTGGATGAATTTTTCAGTGTTCTTGAATGCTTCGTAAACTTCAGCAAATGGGAAGTTTGAACCAAGGAAAAGAACTGTGTCTGCTTCAAAGACCACTTCGTTGGCTGGTTTCCAACCAACACGGTAAGCAGAACCTGTCAAACCTTCATAGTTCCATTCAAAGGCTTCAAAGTTTTTACCAGTTGTGATGATTGGTGCTTTGATTTTACGTGACAATTCAGTAATCACTTCACCAGCTTTCACACCACCGTAACCAGCGTAAATAACTGGACGTTCAGCATTGTTCAAGATTTCAACAGCTTTGTTGATTTCAACTTCGTTCAAAGCAGGAGCGATGAATGAACGCTCGTATGAACCTGAACCGTAGTATGAGTTTTCATCGATTTCTTGGAAACCGAAGTTTACTGGGATTTCAACAACAGCTGGACCTTTTTTAGAAACTGCAGCACGGCAAGCTTCGTCGATTACTTTTGGCAATTGCTCAGCGTAAGCTACACGTTTGTTGTAGACAGCGATACCGTTGTACATTGGGTTTTGGTTCAATTCTTGGAAAGCATCCATGTTGAGTTCGTTAACTGGACGTGATCCAAGGATAGCAAGGAATGGAGTGTTATCCATAGCTGCATCGTAAACACCGTTAATCAAGTGAGTCGCACCTGGACCACCTGAACCAACTGCAACCCCGATTGAGCCGCCGAATTTAGCTTGCATAACCGCTGCAAGAGCACCTGTTTCTTCGTGGCGAACTTGCAAGAAGCGGATATCTTTGTCTTCAGCCAAAGCGTCCATCAATGAGCTGAGTGTTCCTGATGGGATACCGTAGATTGTGTCTACGCCCCATGTTTTCAATACGTTAAGCATTGCTGCAGATGCAGTAATTTTCCCTTGAGTCATAATGATAACTCTCCTTCAAATATTTTTAAATCTACTAAAAAAGTTTCATATAGTTTTTGAAAACGTTTCAGCAAATTTTTACTCTACTAATTTATCACATTTCGTTCGACTTTTCTAAGAATCTGCTCAGAAGTTTTTATTCTCTATTACAGTACAGTCCGAAAGCGTTTTACAAAACTGTTTTATAATAAAAGCGAGCAAGCCCACTTTTAATCTATTTTACTAAAGTTTAGTAAGAGTGAACTAGTCAAAACAGATACAGAACTAAAGGCCATAGCTAGACCTGCCAGTTCTGGATTGAGAGCCAGTCCAACGCCAGAAAAGACTCCTGCAGCTATCGGAATTCCGACGACATTGTAAATAAAGGCCCAGAAAAGATTGAGCAGAATTCGATTAAAGGTTTTCTTACTCATATCAAAGGCACGTACCACTCCTAGGAGGTTATTAGTTGTCAACACCAAATCTGCTGACTCGATGGCGATATCTGTTCCAGCTCCCATAGCAATTCCCACATCTGCTACACTGAGGGCAGGAGCATCATTGATACCGTCCCCAACAAAGGCTACTTTGCCAGCCGCTTGTAGTTTATGGATTTCGTTGGCTTTTTCTTCTGGCAAGACACCTGCAATGACCTCTTCGATTCCGATCTGATCTGCAATAGCACGCGCCACACCAGCATTGTCTCCTGTCAGCATGACTGTTTTAAGACCTCGTTTTTTCAACTGACTAATGGCTAGCTTAGCATTTTCCTTAGGGATATCTTGCAAAGCAAGCAAGCCTTTGATTTCATTGTCCACAGCCAAGAAAACAACTGTCTTAGCTTCTTTTTCTAGTTCTTCTAGTTTATCTTGATAATTACTTGAAATATCCATACCATCTAGCATTTTAGCATTTCCAAGCAGAACTTGTTTTCCATTGATTTGCCCTGATACACCTTTTCCGTGCAAGGCTTGGAAATTTTCAACAGTTTGAAACTCAAGTCCAGCTTCACTCGCTCGTTTCACAACGGCTTCAGCCAGTGGGTGTTGAGAAGCTTCTTCCAAGGAGGCTGCCAATCCAAGCACTTCTACTTCGTCGCCGATGATATCTGTTACCACAGGCTTCCCTTCCGTCAAAGTTCCAGTCTTATCAAAGACAAGAGTTTGGACTTTCTGGATTTCCTGTAGAACCATTCCATTTTTGAGGAGAACTCCCATCTTGGCACTGCGTCCTGTCCCCACCATAAGGGCTGTCGGTGTTGCAAGCCCCAAGGCACAAGGACAGGCGATAATCAAAACCGCCACCGCATAGAGAAGAGAAGAGACAAAGCTGGCTCCAAGCACGACCACACTATCCCTGAGCAAGACAAACCAAATCCAAAAGGTCACGATTCCTAAAATGACAACTGCTGGGACAAAAATCCCTGAAATTTTATCTGTCAAGTCCTGAATCGGCGCACGACTGGTCTGAGCTTTCTTCACAAAATCCACAATCTGAGCCAAAACAGTCTCTGAACCAACTTTTTCTGCTCTAAAAACAAGTGTTCCACTATTATTAATGGTTGAACCAATGACGGTATCTCCAACTGTCTTGTCCACAGGCAGACTCTCACCCGTCACCATAGACTCATCAATACTAGAGATACCTTCTACTACGACACCATCAACCGCAATCTTTTCACCGGGACGCACTCGAATCAGGTCACCTACCTTGACTTGCTCCAAGGGGACTTGAACATAGTTATCCTCACGCAAGACTTCTGCAGTTTTAGCCTGCAAGTCAAGTAATTTCTCCACAGCTTGGGAAGTATTTTTCCGCATTTTCTCCTCAAAAACGGCTCCCATAAGAACGAAGAAGAAGATAAATGCAGCACTTTCAAAGTAAACAGGGAGACCAGCGAAGAGGGCAACTAAGCTATAGAAATAGGCCACTAGGGTTCCCAGAGCAACCAAGGTATCCATGTTGGCATTGTGCTTTTTAAAACTAGCCCAAGCACTTTGGATATAAGGACCACCTGCTACTAGCATAATCGGTGTTGTGGCTAAAAAGGTTCCCCAACGCAGGACTTGGTGACTAATGCTACCTGTCGACATCCCAATCATGAGAATCACAAGAGGCACAGTAAAGATACTAGTAATCCAAAACCGCTGTAAAAGTGATAGAGATTTTCGAGTCTTCTCAACTACGGTATAACTCCCCTTTTGCATCTTCATGCCACAAGAAAATTCATGTTGACCTAATTCTTGAGGTGTAAAACGAATGACTTTCTCCTCATCTACGCCGATTGGTTCCAAGATGCCTTCTTCTTCAAACAGAATTTCCTTATAACAGTTTGAAGGTGTCACACGGTGAAAGGTGATCTCAGCAGGAACTCCTTTTTGCAGTTGAATGTGGGCTGGATGGTAGCCTTTGTCTGCCGTGATACGGATTTTTTGCACACCATTTTCAAGATTTGCTTTTATAATTTCAGTCATATCATTCTCCTATTCTACAATCATCTTGCCGTGCATCATATTCATGCCACAAGAGAAACCATACTCTCCAGCCTGCTCAGGCGTGATTTCCACTACATACTCTTCCCCCATAGGCAGGTCCGCATGTACACCAAAATCTGGAAAAACAATTTGGTCTAGACAGGGTGAAGGGTCCTTACGGTCAAAGACAATGCGGGCTGGCACTGATTTCTTGAGGATAATCAACTCAGGCGTATAGCCCCCCATGACCTCCACTCGAATCTCTTGGTAGCCGTTTTTTTGCTGGGCCTTTTGTCCAGATTTTTCAGGCTTTTTGAAAAACCAAAACAAGATAAACGCGATAAGGGCAATACAAATAATGGTTACAATACTATTTAACATGACGTCTCCTTTACATACAATTACATTTTACTTCTGTTACAGCGCTTGATTTCTTCTCAGAAATCACAGCTTCCAAGTCTTCCAAGTCAGCCTGAGTAAAATCACATTCAGCAATCAAATCAGCCAACAAGTTCTTAATCCTACGAGAACAAACCTTGTCCTTGATATCTTGGACAAGTAAATCCCGACTTTGGTCCAAAGTTAAAAGGGCTGAATAGAAGAACTTGCCTTCTTTTTTCCTTGTCAGACACTCTTTCTCAACCAAACGAGCCAAAAGAGTTTGAATGGTTGACTTGGACCAGTCGAACCGCTCCGCCAGAACCCTGATTAAATCCGTACTGGTCTGCTCTCCTTGCATCCAAATAATCTTCATGACCTGCCATTCTGCATCTGAAATCTGCATCATCACACCTCCTAAATCTACATTTGTCGATTACAGTTATTAGTATACTCCGAAAATCTACATTTGTCAACTATAATTTTTATTATTTTTTCGAAAAATAGAATTCTAATCATGTAACAATAGATTTACAGTCAATTTTTACTATATAAACTATAAAAATATGCTATACTAAAGAAAAAAGAAAACAACCACTAGGGGTGCGTAAAGCTGAGATTAACGACTGTTAGACCCTTTGACTCAATCTAGGTAATGCTAGCTGATGGAAGTGGAAATGATAATGGGGACTAGCAGTCTTCTATTGCCTTTCTAAAACAGACTAGCTTGTTCTTAAGAATACAAACTTCAGTTGGTTGGGAGGTTTTAGATGACTTATTTACCCGTTGCTTTGACCATTGCAGGGACTGACCCTAGTGGTGGTGCTGGCATTATGGCTGATTTAAAGTCATTCCAAGCTAGAGATGTCTATGGAATGGCCGTTGTGACCAGCCTTGTCGCTCAAAATACCAGAGGCGTTCAGCTAATTGAGCATGTTTCTCCTCAAATGTTGAAAGCCCAATTGGAGAGTGTCTTTTCGGATATCCCACCTCAGGCTGTAAAAACTGGCATGTTGGCAACTACTGAAATTATGGAAATCATCCAGCCCTATCTTAAAAAGCTGGACTGTCCTTATGTCCTTGACCCTGTTATGGTCGCAACAAGCGGTGACACCCTGATTGATACCAGTGCCAGAAGCTACCTAAAAACAAACCTGCTTCCACTTGCTACCATCATCACACCCAATCTTCCTGAGGCAGAAGAGATTGTTGGTTTTTCAATCCATGATCCTGAAGACATGCAGCGTGCCGGTCGCCTGATTTTAAAAGAATTTGGTCCTCAGTCTGTAGTCATCAAAGGTGGCCATCTCGAAGGCGGTGCCAAGGATTTCCTCTTTACCAAGGATGACCAATTTGTCTGGGAAAGTCCACGAATTCAAACCTGTCACACCCATGGTACTGGATGTACCTTTGCTGCAGTGATTACGGCTGAACTAGCCAAGGGGAAAAACCTCTATCAAGCAGTCGATAAAGCCAAGGCCTTTATCACAAAAGCCATCCAAGACGCTCCTCAACTTGGTCATGGTTCTGGACCAGTCAACCATACAAGCTTTAAAGATTAAAAAAACTCTCTAGTTCCTACTTTAAGGGAATTAGAGAGTTTTTATACTCTTCGAAAATCTCTTCAAACGACGTCAGCTTTATCTACAACCTCAAAGCTGTTCTTTGAGCAACCTGCAGCTAGCTTCCTAGTTTGCTCTTTGATTTTCATTGAGTATTAATTAGAAAATAATCTCATCCAGCTTTGTTAAAAATGCTTGCGTTTTTGCCTCAATATCTTCTGCCTGCATAAGATCCCTAACGACAGCTACCCCAGCTATACCAGTTGCAGCAAGTTGGTCAATGTTCTCTGATGTCAAGCCGCCAATAGCAACTACTGGAATGGCGACCCTTTGGCAAATTGTTTTCAAGGTTGAAATTAGGGTGATAGGCGCATTTTCCTTAGTCGTAGTCGGGAAAATGGCTCCTGTCCCCAAGTAATTCGCCCCTCCTTCTTCTGCCTCGAGGGCTCTTTTTACAGTTTTAGCTGTGACACCGAGGATTTTGTCAGGGCCCAGGACTTTGCGAGCTACCGAAACGGGTAATTCATCGTCTCCAATATGCAGACCAGCAGCATCAACTGCAAGACAGACATCCAAACGATCATCGATGATCAGGGGTACCTGATAGGCATCTGTTATTTCCTTGACTTGTTTTGCCAGTTGATAATATTGATTGGTTGTGAGATTTTTTTCTCGTAATTGGACTATGGTAACTCCTGAACGGCAAGCCGTCTCAATCTTTTCAAGAAAACTTTCCACGGAATCTTGGTAGCGATTGGTTACCAGATATAGTCTAAACGCCTCTCTATTCATAAACCTCTCCTTTGATAGCGTCTAGCCAGTTTTCATCTCTTTTGAGGAGCGAAAGCTGATTGAGTACTTGGTAACGAAAATCTTCCAATCCCATCCCTTGAACAACGATTCTCTCAGCGGAGATATTAAGATAAGAGACCGCTAGACACGAAGCTTCAAATGCAGTCATTCCTTGGCTGAGAAAAACGGCTGTCAAGGCTCCAACCAAGTCTCCTGTCCCTGTTATCCAGTCTAATTCTACACAGCCATTTCCTAATACGGCAACCTGATTCTTTGAAACGATGAGGTCCTTGGGGCCAGTGACTAAGAATGACATACCTGGATAGGTCTGACACCAGTCTTTCAAAACTTGAAGCAAGTCCTCAGTTTCTTGATCTTTAGTACTCGCATCGACCCCAACTCCGTGGTGTTTTAAGCCAACAAGACTTCTGATTTCCGACATATTTCCTTTAAGGACCGTAGGTCTATAGTCTAAAAGGTCTTTAACTAAGCTCTTACGAATGGATGAAGCCGTTACGCCAACCGCATCTACTACCATTGGGAGACAAACTTGAGCTGCATAAGAAGCTGCTATACGGATTGCTTTTTCCTTCTCAGCTGACAAATGCCCCAAATTGATGAAGAGTGCCTGGCTTTGCTTAGTAAAATCAAGAACCTCACGAGGATCATCTGCCATGACAGGTTTACATCCCAGAGCCAAAATCCCATTTGCCAGCATCTCACAAGAAATCTCATTGGTAATACAGTGAATGAGGGAAGTCGTTTCCAGAGGAAAAGGATTTGTAAATGCCTGCATCAGTTTATCCTTTCATCAAAGAAATATCCCTGCACTTTTTTAAAGAATTCCTGCTTGATTAAAAATCGAAAGGCAATAAAGGAAATCGCTGTACCGATCAAGGTTGCTCCGAAAAATCGAGGGGTGTAGATAAACCAGCTAAGCTTTGCAGCTGATCCTGTAAAGAGTACCATAACAGGATAGGAAACAATAGAACCAATAATACCTGTTCCCACAATCTCTCCGAGAGCAGAATAATGAAATTTTCGACCGTACTTATAAAAGAGACCTGCTAGAAGGGCTCCAAAAGTCGCTCCTGTAAGAGCTAAAGGTGGAATCCCTTGAGTCGTCATACGGATAAAGGCTGTCACTGTAGCCATAGCCAAGGCATAAACAGGTCCCATCATGATTCCTGCTAGAATATTGACTACACTGGACATCGGTGCCATTCCCTCAATCCGAAAGATAGGCGTAAGGACTACATCAAGGGCAATCATCATGGATAAAATGGTTAATTTGTGAACTTGTAATTGGTGCTTTCTCATGTTTCTATTCTTCTCCTATTTCTAAAGACTGTAAATCGCTCCTCCATGTCTGGTGTTGGTAGGCCATTTCCCAAAACTTGGCTTCCATATGAACACTGATGTGGAAGGCATCTAGCATTTTTTTCTTGTCTGTCTCGTCACTTTCTCGATAGAGTTGATTGACCAGAGTCTCTTCCTCTCTGATCTGATGCTCCAACTCATCCGTAATATAAGTTTCAATCCATTGTTGGTAGAGAGGATTTGGTGATGGTTTAAGATTCAGTGATTTGCCTATATCATGGTATAGCCAAGGACAAGGCAGCAAGCTCGCAAAAGCAATTCCTAAGTTTGGATCTGCAAATTGCCGATAAATGTGAGAAATGTAATGATAGCAGGTTGGAGCGATTGGATGTTGCTCCATTTCCTGATCGCTGATTTCCAATTCCTTGAAAAATTGTTGACGTATAAATAACTCACCCTCCACTAGACTCTGAGCATTTTGTTTCAAGAGTCTTCTCATCTCTTGGTTTGAAGTCCTATCAGCCAAGAGGTGATAGGCTTCTGAGAAGGCCTTCAGATAGTAGGCATCCTGAATCAGGTAATAGCGGAAAATCGCAGGGTCTAAATTTCCCTCTTGTAACTTTAATACAAAGGGGTGATGAAAGGAAGCCTGCCAAGCTTCCTTGGATAATTCCATCGCAATATCTGTAAATTCCATAATAACTCCTTTATAAAAATAGACTGGTTTGAAGCAATAAAAAGAACAGCAGGTAGATGAATTTTGTTTTTTTAGAAATATAAAAGATCCGATAGCGATTCTCCACCTGTGCATGTTCGTCATATCCATACGCCGACAGGGCTCTCAGGTAAAGATGGCGCCACCTAAAGACTGTCATCAGAACCTTGCTATAAATCAAGGGCGACCAAAAATGTAGTTCTTGACCGCGTAATAAGCACGCTTCCTTGAGGGACTTGATTTCTTGCTGGATAAGGGGGAAGGAATTGAATACCACAATCAAGGCATAGGCCCAAGAGCGTGATAACCCCTTTTGAGCCAAGTACAAGAGAAGCTCTTTTAGGGAAATAGAGGAAACAAAGACAAGACCAATACAAACGGTCACAAAAGCCCTCGTTCCAAGCATGACGGCCTGCGAAGCATCTCCATGTAACTGAACTGCCCAGTAGTTGGCCAAAGAGGGCAGAATGGCAAGTAGAATCATCCAAGCCAATACTTTAAATCGCCGGTAATAGAGCATAAAGAGAATGCAAAATACGACTACCGAAAGATTCAGAGCAATCGAAGGAATGAAAGATGTTTCCAGAGATAAAATTAGCAAGAAGAGACTGATAATCGGTGTCTGGGTTGCTACTTTGACCATACTATCTCACCTCCCCTTGGGTATTGCTACTCTGAGATGTGAGTGGTTTGGTAATTGTCACTGCTTTCACATGACTGAGACCCTGACTAGTCATCTCAATCCAATAATCAACCACAGAGATTAAGGGATCTAAACGATGGCTAATAATCAAAAAACTTCTTCCTTGATTTCTGTCCTCCACAATCCACTGACAAAAATAATGGCAGGCTCTATCATCCAAACCAGCAAAAGGTTCATCTAGTAAAATCACAGAAGCCTTACTAGTCAAGATGGTCAAGAGCTGCAGAATCTTTTGCTGGCCACCACTTAATTGATAAGGACTCTTATCGAGTGCCTGCTCCAGATCAAAATATTGTAAAGCTTGGAAAATTCGCTGATTTCTTTCAGAATCAGGTCCATCTAATTGAAGCTCTTCTCGCAGACTGACTCGGATAAACTGTTTCTCAGCTTCCTGAACAACACCCGTCAGGTCACGGTACAAACTCTTTTTCTTTTTCAGGACTGTCCCCTTCCAGGTAATGCGCCCCTTATACTTTTGAAATTGAAGAATGGAGCGAAAGAGAGTTGATTTCCCGACACCATTATCACCCAAGATACAAGAAATTCCTTGGTAGAATGTAAAATCCGCAATTGAAAAGAGGGGGCGATTATCCAGCTCACAAGTCACACGGTCCATATGGAACAGTTCTGAGCTAGAAGCAGCTTCCTTTGAAGCAACCTGTGTCATCTCAGAGGTAGGGATTTGAAACACTTCCCTTAGTTGTCCATCTCTTAGCTCCACCATATGGTCGATATAGGCTTCATAATCAGATAAATCATGGTCGCACAAAATAACTGTCTTCCCATCAGAGACTAACTCTTTTAGAATCTCCAATATCTCTATCCTACTCTTGCGGTCAATAGAAGCGAAGGGCTCATCCAGGAGATAGACCCTAGGATTCATAGCAAAGAGAACAGCCAAAGCAGCCTTTTGCTTTTCCCCACCTGATAAGTGATGGATGGGACGGTGCAAAATCTTCTCACAGCGACATTGTCGAACCACCTCTGCTATTTTAGAATCAATTTCCTGAACGGGATGCCCAATATTTTCCAAGGTAAAAACCAGCTCCTCAAACAAGTTCTCCATAGTAAATTGATGATTGGGATTTTGAAAGAGAATCCCAACCGTCTGGATACGTTCGATGATAGAAAGCTGACTGACCTCGCTCTCATCTATCAAAACTTGACCACTATAGGGAAGAGAACTGACTTGGGCAATCATTTGAAAGAGACTCGATTTTCCTGAACCACTGCTCCCAACTAACAAGGTAAAGGCTTGCGCATGAAAAGTAAAATTAAACGGCTCAGAGAAGATTGAGGACTGAATCTTCCTTAATTCCAGGCCCATCTACGCCTTCCCTCCAGTTGCAAACTGATGATAGAGTTTGACAATGCCACGAACCAAGATGGTACAGAAGAAAAAGACAGAAATAAAGCGCACCACAAGCAAGGAAAGGACAAAAGGAAAGGAGAAGGCGTAGTAACCTAACTTAATGTATTCATAGACAAAGCTAACAAGCGTAATCCCAATACTATTGGCAGTTAGAGAGAGCCAACTTTCATAGCGATTCTTGGTTACAATAAAACCAAGTTCACTTCCCAAACCTTGAACCAAGCCAGACAAAAGGGCACCTAGACCGAATTGGCTACCATAAAGGACTTCAGCAAGGGCCGCTAGCACTTCTCCAATCGTTGCGCTTCCTACTCTTGGAACAAAGATAGCAGCAATAGGCGCAGCCATACACCAGAGACCAAAGAGGATTTCATTGGCAAAGGCCTGTAAACCAAGAGGTGCTAAAATCAGAGTGAGGATATCAAATAGATAGCCGGATCCCACAAAAACGCCACCAAAAAAGATAGACAAGAAAGCAAGTAAAATAACATCTTTTAACTGCCATTTTTTCAACATAAAAAAACTCCTTTTTTAAAGAAAAGTGGGGCATTCAAGGTGAGCTACCTAAATGCTTTGTATCATCTTCATCCAGTTTCGTAAAAGAAAAAACTCTAATTACAGATAGGAATTAGAGTTTAGCTTACAAGATTAGACAGTTCTTTTCGACATACGAAAAAAACATTTCACATTTCCCTTCGCCAGTCTTAACTGTATCAGGTTCAATGGGTATCATCTCAGCCTAAAGCACCCCAAATGTCTTTATTATTTAATTATATAAATATTATAACAAACGATTTTTTCTAGTTCAAGAAATTGAACTGGAAATACAGCCTTGCACTCACAAAGACAGTAAGTCTTTCGTTTGCAAAAAACAAATGTCTTGTTTGATAGATTAGCCATTTGAGCTGAATCTGGACATAGCTTTTTAGAAAAGGGAAACTTCCACTTACTTAGAATCTAAGGATAGATACCTATTGTTCACTCATTTCCCGAACAGTTTTTTCTATATTTTTTGCATACGATATTGCTGAAATGATTGAAACACCGTCAACATTGGTCTTCATAATGTCTTTAATATGTTTCGTCTGTATCCCACCAATTGCAACTAAGGGCATTTGTGGCAATAGTTTTCTCATCAATTTAAGACCCTCATAACCTATAGCGCTACCAGCATCCTCTTTTGACTGGGTATCAAATACAGGACCAACACCAACATAATCTACATATTCAACTTTTGATTGTTGAAATTCTTCCTCGTTTTTTATAGAAAGACCAATTATTTTATCTGGCATCAATTTTCTAATTTCATCAACTCCAAGATCATCTTGTCCTACATGTACGCCGTCAGCATCTATTTCCAATGCTAACTTAATATCATCATTAACAATAAACGGAACATTATATTTTTTACAAAGATCCTGTAGTTTAATTGCTACTTCGACTTTTTCTTTACCTTCTAAGGCTCCCTCACCTTTTTCACGAAATTGAAATAAGGTTATACCACCTTTTAAGGCTTCCTCGACGACTGTATATAAATCTTTTCCTTGGCAAGTAGTCGTTCCACAAATAAAATATAGTTTTAGTAATTCTTTATGAAACATCTTACTTCACTCTTTTGAATTCCTTTACATCTTCATCTGTAATCTCATATAAGGCATTTATAAATTCAACTTTAAATGTTCCAGGAAGATGCCCATTTGGACGTTTTTCTGCCATTTCTCCAGCGATATTGTAAACCAACATTGCTGTTTCTAATGATTTCAATTCTTGACCTTTTTCTAGTCCGATAAAGCTTGCTACTACAGCACCTAATAAGCATCCTGTCCCAATAACTTTTGGCATCATGGCACTACCATTATGAATCGTTACCACTTCTCCATTTACCGCAATAGCATCTACTTCACCTGTTACTATTATAGGAATATTGAACTTCTCATTTGCTGCTAGAGCAATTTCGTCAATATTATCTACGCCCGCACTATCTACTCCTTTAGATGCCACATTTATCCCTACTAAAGAGGCAATCTCGCCAGCATTTCCCCTAATCGCTGCGAGTTTGTAATTGTTGATTAGATCATCTGCTACTTTTTTTCTATAAGATCCTGCTCCACAAGCTACTGGATCTAATACTGCAGGTACATTGTATTTTTCAGCAATTTTTAGTGCTTCTTGGTACAACTTCCAATTATCATCCGTTAAGGTCCCAATGTTAATCAATAATCCTCCAGCATATTTTAATAAATCTTCTAAGTCTGCTGGGTACTCGCTCATAGCTGGTGAGGCACCCAGTGCTACTAATCCATTTGCTGTGAAATTTTTTACTACATCATTGGTTATGCAAATGACCAAAGGTGCTTTTTCTTTTAATAATTTTAAACTTGTCATATTGAAATCCTTCCTTTTCACTTTATACGATCTACTGATTTCGATTTATCTCTATCTTTCGTTAAGAAATTTTTTTATTTACATTGAATGATTTATGCTCACTGAAAATCAAAGAGCAAACTAGGAAGCTAGCAGCAGGCTGCTCAAAGCACTGCTTTGAGGTTGTAGATAAGACTGACGAAGTCAGTCACATATATAATCTAAGGTGAAGCTGACGTGGTTTGAAGAGATTTTCGAAGAGAATTACTTCATCAAATTTGTCAATATCCTGAACCTTCTCTAGGCGTCATAACCAATATCAAAAAAGGCTAATTCTAAAGCGACTGCTTGATTCCAGCGCTGCTGAAGTTCTGTCAAATCTTCTAGACCTTTTCCGACACGATTGAGTTCGTCAACCAGAAATTGAACCCACTCTGCAAAGAAAGGACCTCTGTGGAGGTTGATCCATTCCAAATGGATATAGGCTTCAGGTAGAGCCAAATCTTTAGAACCCCAGTCCAAATAGAGACCTTCTGCAATGACCAGCATGACCAAAAGATGCGCATAGTCTGAAGAAGACACAGCAGAATACATTAAATCCTGAAACGCTTTTGTTACAGGGTGCAAGTTCACTTCTAGATAGTCATGCTCTACCACATTTAACTCTTTGAAAGCCTTTTGGAAATAACCGTCTTCATCTGCTTCAAGAAAGCCTAGTTGCTTGGCAAAACGAAGCTTGGATTCAAGCTGGTCTGCGTGGGCTACGCAAGCACCCAGCATGGATAAGAAGGCATCAAAGAAGTGATAATCTTGAATCAGGTAGTCTTTTAAGACCTTATTCTCAATTGTCCCCGCAAAAAGTTCCTTAACAAAACGATGATTGATTGCAGCCTGCCAATCCTTCTGGCTGCTTTTTAGTAATTCTCCAACAGTCAAACCTGGCTCAAATGCATAGTCTTGTGTTTCCATATTTACTTCTCCTCTCTTTACTCCTTAGTAATTAATAAAACACCAAGAAATACCAAGCAAAATCGTAATTCCACTTGATACTTTTAAATAACACCTAGGGCATTTGCAGAGAGCTACCTAAACAAGCCTATCCAGTTTGTATAAACAAAAAACTCCAATTACAGATAGGAATTAGAGTTTAGCTTACAAGATTGGATCGTTCATTTCGCCATACGAAAAAAACTGTTCACATTTCCCTTCGTCAGTCTTAACTGTAGCAGGTTCAATGGGTATCATCTCAGCCTAAAGCACCCCAAATGTCTTTATTATTTAATTACTACACCAGTATAGCAAAAAATGAAAGCCCTAGCAAGATATTTGATTGGAAAATATATTTATATATTTTTTGATACGATTTCCCTTTATTAAAACGTTTAAAACACAAGCAAAAACCTCCACATCAAGTGGAGGCAAGCTGTTTTATCAATACAGTTTTAAGTCACGTGGGTCAACTGGGAAGGTTGGGTTGTATGGGTTGTGACGGAGTTTGAAGTGTTTGACATCTTCAATAGTCTGAGTTCCAGATAATTGCATAACTGTCTTCAATTCAGCATTCAAATGTTCAAAGACTTGACGCACACCGACACTACCACCGAGAGCCAAGCCATAAATAACAGGGCGACCAATAGCTACCAAATCTGCTCCTGATGCCAAGGCTTTAAAGACGTGCTGACCACGACGAATACCAGAGTCAAAGACAATTGGCACACGTTTGTCAACTGCTTCTGCTACTTCTTGAAGTGAGTCAAAGGCAGCTGGTCCACCGTCGATTTGGCGACCACCGTGGTTGGTTACCCAGATACCAGAGGCACCCGCAGCAAGCGAACGTTCAACGTCCTCACGGCATTGTGGTCCCTTGACATAAACAGGAAGTCCTGAGTATTCAGCGATAAATTCTACGTCACGTGGAGACAAGCGTTGTTTAGCTGATTTGTAAACAAAGTCCATTGATTTACCAGCACCTTCTGGCAGGTATTCTTCAACAATCGGCATACCAACTGGGAAGACAAACCCATTACGCTTGTCCACCTCACGATTGCCTCCTACAGTCGCATCTGCTGTCAAGACAATCGCTTTGTAGCCTTCAGCCTTCACACGGTCCATGATGTGACGGTTAATGCCATCATCTTTACTAAAGTAAAATTGGAACCAATGAGGTGTCCCTTGAAGGGCTTCCGTAATTTCTGGAAGGTCAACAGTAGAGTAAGAGCTAGTTGTGTAAAGAGAACCAAACTCATGCACACCACGCGCAGTCGCCACTTCACCCTGTTCATTTGCCAATTTATGAGCCGCAACAGGCGCCATAATGATTGGTGAAGACAATTTTTCACCTGCAAATTCAATCTCTGTACTTGGATTTTCTACATTGCAAAGCGTATGCGGGACGATGAGTTTGTGGTTAAAGGCGCGAATATTCTCACGCAAAGTAAAAGTATCTTCCGCCCCACTAGCGATATAGCCAAAGGCTGCTTTAGGAATAACTTGTTGCGCCATTGGCTCCAAATCATAGGTATTGATGAAATCTACATGACCTTCTGCATTGCTTGTTTTGTATGACATAAAATGTCCTCCTTAATAAGTAAGCGTTTACTTTGTATATTACAAAAATATTTTAACTCTTTTTTCAAAAATTTTCAAATATTTTGTTTGGAAATTTCAGACTTTCAATCATTTTACAAAGATAATTAAAAATGATAAACTTTCTTAAGTTATGGAAATTCAAATAATCTTTTCATTTTCTAGTATAAAAAAGAAATCAGGTAATCCTAGTGACTACCTGTTTTTCTATGTTTTAAGCATTTTGCCAATTTTCTTGGTCTTCTTTAAATCGTTTTAGAAGATCGAGGCCTTCTGGTGTGATATAGCCTTCTTCTTGGGCTAGATGAATCAATTCACTGTAGTTAGAAAGTGTTACCAGCTTAACACCGGCATCTGAGAAGTTCTTATCTGCTTTTGGCAGTTGATAGCTAAAAATCGCTACAACTCCAAGCACATCTGCTCCTTCGCGTTTAGCTGCTGCTACAGCTTCAAGAACTGAACCGCCAGTTGAAATAAGGTCTTCAACAACAACCATCTTTTGACCCTGAGCTACGCGGCCTTCTATTTGGTTACCAGCTCCGTGGTCTTTTGGTTTGCTACGGATGTAGGCAAATGGCAGATTCATCTTATCAGCAATAATAGCTCCGTGAGGAATCCCTGCTGTTGCAGTTCCTGCAATGACTTCTACCTCTGGAAAGGCTTCTTTGATAGCTTCCACAAAGCCATTTTCAATTAGGGTACGAGTTTCTGGATAGGCTAGTGTCACACGATTATCAGTATAAATCGGTGACTTGATACCAGATGCCCAAGTAAAAGGCTCCTCTGGTTTGAGGTAAACTGCTTGAATTTTCAAGAGGTGGCTAGCGATATCTTTAGCAAGTGTCATGGTCTTCTCCTTTTATTTTATAATCTAGTTCTTTAATTCCAGTCCTGTGTCCATTCATCCTTGATGGCATGATAAGCTGCAACAGGATCCTCCGCTTGGGTAATGGGACGTCCTACTACGATATAGTCACTGCCGATTTGATAGGCATCTGCTGGTGTCATGACGCGTTTTTGATCTCCTACTGCAGCACCTGCAGGGCGAATGCCCGGTGTCAGACAGATAAAATCTGGTTTGGTGGCCTGCTTGATGACTTGCACTTCCTGAGCCGAGCAGACAACACCATCTAATCCAGCTTCAGCCGTCTTCTTGGCATAATGAATCACAGACTCTTGCAGGCTGGTTTGGATATTTTGAAACTCCTGCATCTGGGCTTCTGACGTTGATGTCAGCTGAGTTACAGCTATCAATTTTGCTTGACTTCCAAGACCTTCACGCGCAGCCTTCATCATCTCTACGCCGCCAGCAGCATGAACATTGGTCATATCCACACCAAGCTGAGACAGGACCTTCATAGCTGATTTGACTGTATTGGGAATGTCATGCAGCTTGAGATCCAAAAAGACACTGTGCCCCAAGCCTTTCAAGTATGACACAATCTCAGGACCCGTTGCGTAATAAAGCTCCATCCCTACCTTGAGATAAAGGCTTTCTTCTGCTGGGAAAAGAGCTAAAAATTCCTTGACCGCCTCAAAACTAGGAAAATCAAGAGCAATGACTGGACGATGTTCTCGCATAGGTTTCTCCTTTTACCTTTGCTAGTGAGAGAGTCTGGCCACAAGAAGCCATGAAAAAAGGAACCTGCCAACAGCAAGGTTCCACGAAAAATGGGTAGTCTCCACCCTTTCACCGTCTAACCTTAGCTGCCTCTCTGGACTGCTTTAAAGGTTTTTTACTATTCTATTATTTCTACTAGAACTTGTCAAGTAAAAACATGGCCACTGAAGAACTACGAGAGAAAAGCTAAACCTAGCGGCGCGATGAACGTCGGGTCGTTTGGTTTTGATTGCCCTCTTCCTCCAGCTTTTTCCTTTCCTCTTCTAGTTTATTTTGCTGTTCTTCCAGTTTTTTCTTCTCTTCCTCTTTTTGTTTCTTCTCAGCTTCCTTAGCCTCTTGTTTGGCTTTTTCCTCAGCCTCCATAATTAATTTATCCGCCACAGTGTAACTGTAAATTCCAGCTTCCATGTCAATCACACTCGGTTCTGACAATTGTGGCTTAATCTTACTGTAATATGGCAGTTTCTTACTCATTTCAGATAGAGGAACCAAGACCTCGTCCGAATCATTCATAGTCAATCGAATTAAATCTGATGTGACCTTGCTTGGGGCTAGTTCCACCTTTTGGATAGCAGATTTGAGTTCGGGGCTAATTTGAGAAAGTTCTGAGGTAAAGGTCTTGATTTGTTCGCTGTCATTAAAGAAAACTGATATATAAGTTTCTGGCAGACTCACCAAGCTCACCGAACTGGTCTCAAGCTGACCACTTGAAAGGATTGGATAATGACTTTCTCCAGAAACATAGTAGGCCACAATATCATATTCCTTAACCTTGATTGTAAACTTGGTTGGAAATTGATAGACAAGCTGAGCTGATTCAACCCAATAGTTAGACTTGATCTGCTCTTCATATTTTGCCTTGTCTAGCAGAAGGTTAATCGTATAATCCGAATCCTGAATGCCTGAAGCCTGTCGAATATCATCATCTGTAGTTTGCACTGTTCCCTCAACACGAATATCCTTCATGGTCGCATAAGGGCTGAGCAAGTATGCAGAGACAACCAATAAAAGCAGACTGAGAAACAAAATCGAGATAGCCCGCCAGATATGAACTCCTGGGATTTTCGGTTTGACCGGTTTTTCCTTTACAGGCTTTTTCTCTATTTTTTTATCCTGTTTATTCTGTTTCTTTGGCTCTTTGGATTTTGGTTCTTCTTTGGGTACTTCTTTTTTGACGTCTTCTGACTCTTCTACTTTTTCTTTAGCATCTTCCTTAGCTGATTTTGAGTCTTTTGGATTAGATTCACTCTCTTGCTCCTCGGTTGCATCTGACTTTTCAGATTTTGAAGCCATTCGAGCTTGTCTTTCCTTTTCCTTCTCCTCAGCTAGGGCCGCCTCTTCCTCAGCCTTATTTTTTAGGTATTCTTGGTTTCGTTTCTGCCATTCTGATAACTCTTTAAATTCTTCGAGGATTTCTTTGCCCTCATTTTTCTTATCTTTTGACATTTACTTTCCTTATGATAAATCTTTTTTCAACAATTGATAAAAATCTGCTAGAGATTTCAATTCCTTAGATGCCTTCATGTTAGTCTGGTAGTATTCCTTGTGACTTAGTAAGTGAGAAAGCTTCTCTTCTAAACTGTCCAAGGTCAAATCGCTTTCTTGAAGCTCTTCTGCATAGCCTTTTTTGACAAAGTAGGCTGCATTTTCAATCTGGTCTCCACGACTAGCTTCACGACCAAGTGGCACAATAATATGCAATTTTGCCATGGCCAAGAGCTCAAAAATCGTATTGGCACCACCTCGTGTCACAACAATATCAGCCAATTCCATCAAGGGTTGATAGAGATTGGTCACATAGTCAACACGAAAAAGATTTTGGCTCAACTCGTTCAGGCTAGAATCTCCAGTTAGATTGATAATATTGTAGCGCTCTGTCAGCTCTTTCTTATGGTCTGTCACCAATTGGTTAAAGACACGAGCACCTGCAGAACCGCCGACAAACAATACAGTTGGCAATTGGGGATTAAAGTGGGTTTGAATATCCACCAATTCATCGGGTTCTGGATTTTTTTGATCTGAAACCTTGGTCACCGCTCCCACATGCTCAACCTTAGACAAACTTGAAGCTTGCTCAAAGGTTGAATACATCTTCGTCGCAAATTTATAAGCAATTTTATTGGCCAAGCCCATAGACAGGTCAGATTCGTGAATAAAGACAGGCACTCCTGACACACGCGCAGCGATAACAGGCGGTACTGATACAAAGCCACCCTTTGAAAAAAGGGCCTGTGGACGAAGTCGTAACATGATAAAGAGCGACTGGACAATTCCCCAGCCAACTTTGAAAACGTCCAGCATATTTTGCCAAGAGAAATAACGACGCAATTTTCCAGTCGCAATGGAATGGAAGGTGATATCCAAACCTGACTTAAGGATTTCTTGGTGTTCGATCCCACGCTTGTCCCCGATATAGTGGACTTCCCAACCATCTTCGATGAACTTGGGCATTAACAAAAGGTTGAGGGTCACGTGTCCAACCGTCCCCCCACCTGTAAAGACAATTTTTTTCATATTATTCCTTTAACTCCGCTACTGTGTCGATAAAGAGGTCGCCACGTACTTCAAAGTTAGCATACATATCCCAGCTGGCATTGGCAGGACTGAGAAGGACTACATCTCCTTGAGTCGCAAGTTCATAGGCCTTGCGGGTTGCATCTGCAATATCAGTCGCATCCACATAAGCGACACCAGCCTTGTCTGCTGCCCGTTTGACACGTTCTGCAGACTGACCAAGGATGACCATCTTCTTGAGTCCAGTAATATCTGGAACCAATTCGTCAAACTCATTCCCACGGTCCAAACCACCTGCAATCAAGATGACCTTGCTGTTGTCAAATCCTGACAAGGCTTTTTGAGTTGCCAAGATATTGGTTGATTTACTATCATTATAGAATTTGACACCCTTGATTTCATCCACAAATTGGAGACGGTGTTTGACACCACCAAAGGCTGAAAGAGTTTCTTTGATGGTTTGGTTATCCACACCACGAAGCTTGGCTACAACAATAGTAGCAAGGGCATTTTCCACATTGTGGCTACCTGGCACCCCGATTTCATTCGCTGCCATGACTACTTCACCACGGAAGTAGAGTTGACCATCTTCCAGATAAGCTCCATCAACCTTTTCCAGTGTTGAAAATGGTACAACAGTGGCTTGTGTTTTAGTAGCCAATTCTTTTGCCAAGTCTTGGTTAAAGTTCAAGACAAGGAAATCAGCTGCTGTCATCTTGTTCTGGATATTCCACTTGGCTGCTACATATTCCTCAAATGATCCATGATAATCGATATGAGTTGGCATGAGGTTGGTAATAACCGCAATCTCAGGATGGAATTCTTGAACACCCATGAGTTGGAAAGAAGAAAGTTCCATAACAAGCGTGTCCTCATCTGACGCAGTTTGGGCCACTTGACTAGCTGGATAGCCGATATTCCCTGATAAAAGACCATGTTGACCAGCAGTAGTCAAAACTTCCCCAATCATGGTCGTTGTAGTTGTTTTTCCATTTGAACCTGTGATACCGATAATGGGCGCTTCTGAAATCAAGTAAGCCAATTCCACCTCAGTCAAGACTGGAATCCCCTTGGCCAAAGCCTTTTCAATCATGGGATTACTGTATGGAATACCTGGATTTTTCACCATAAGGGCAAACTCTTCATCCAAGAGTTCCAAAGGATGGCCACCTGTAATGACCTTGATTCCTTCTTCCAACAAACTTTGGGCAGCTGGATTGTCCTCAAAAGGTTTGCCATCATTTACTGTCACAATGGCACCTAGCTTGTCCAACAAACGTGCTGCAGATTCACCAGACTTGGCCAAACCTAAAACAAGGACTTTCTTATTTTTAAATTGATCTATTACTTTCATGTCTCAAACTCCATTTCTACTCTTACTATTTTACCATTTTTATGGAAATAAAAAAGCCACAAAGTGTGTTTGTGACTCTTTCTTCTAACTGATACTCTTCGAAAATCTCTTCAAACCACGTCAGCTTCGCCTTGCCGTATATATGGTTACTGACTTCGTCAGTTTCATCTACAACCTCAAAGCAGTGCTTTGAGCAGCCTGCGGCTAGCTTCCTAGTTTGCTTTTTGATTTTCATTGAGTATGAATCTTACCATATCATCTATGTGATAAATCGGTAACTCGAATAACTTGGTCCACTTGTTCCCAAATCAGAGGATTGTGGGTCGCAATAATAATGGTTCGATTCGGATTTTTTAAAGATTCTAGGATAGAAAGTAATTCCTCAGAGTTTTTGGGGTCTAAGGAAGCGGTTGGTTCATCTGCAAGAATCAAAGGCGGATCCTTTAAAATTATCTTCGCTAGTGCAACACGTTGCGCTTCTCCTCCTGATAATTCAAATATAGGTTGCTTCAAATCCAAATAAGAGAGGTTTACACGATTTAGAGCTTGTTTCATCAAAGAGATTTTCTCTTTTTCTTTCAACTTTTTACCAACTAAACCCAGATTGAGATTCTCTTTGACGGTTTGGCTTTCAATTAAGCCAAAATCTTGAAATAAATATCCCAAGTAATCTCTAAAGAAAACAGAGGGTTTAATGTCTTTAAGAGAGGTGCCATCATAGATGATTTGCCCTTTATCATATGGCTCTAATCGTCCAATCATATTCAAGAGTGTTGTCTTACCACAGCCACTTGTCCCAATTAAGGCATAAATTTTCCCACCTTCAAAATGAAGATTCGTATCTGAAAATAGCTGACGGTTTCCAAATTTTTTAGATATATTCTTTAGTTCAATCATCCTATTTTCCTTTCATAATTGTCATAGAAACACGAGATTCTTTCTGCGCTTGACGGTAAAGCGTCAGAACTGCACTAACTAGAAAGACTAATAAAGTGAGTAAGCCAATTACCCAGTCTCTACTGCGTAAAATAAAGAGACTAGCACCAAATACAAAACTGGCAAATTGACTAACCATATACTGAGCATGTGTTTCAAAAAATCGTAAACCTGAAATTCGTTTAATCAAGATATCTCGACGGAATTGCTCGAAATATAGAAGATTGACAGAATAAAAGAGTAATAAGGAACTGGCTATCCCCACAATAGCTCCTAAGATTAAAGTTGCTGTTTCAGTTTGCACTTCATTATAACGAGTTAGATAAACACTTCTTCCTTCTTTAAGATAAGATACTTGCTCATAAATTCCAGCTTCCTTCAAGAGAGATAAACCACTCTCATATCCTTTGATAAAGAGTTGCTTTCCAGCATTGATAGACCAACTAGATTTGGAAATGATACTATCACCTGTAGATGTTGGAGTAAATACAACTAAAATCGGATCGGTTAAGTACTGAATAGATACTGGACTTTCACCGTTATTATAAACAAATCGCTTTTCTCCTGTTGGAAGATAGCTAACAATCGCTCTCATTTCATATTCTAAAGGAGCGTTTTTATCCTCACTTGATTTTCCGTAATAGTTTAAACTCTCTTCAAAAACTTTCTTAAGTTCTGCTTCCTGTGAGCGAAGAGATTTTGGTAATAAAAGTCCAAATTCCCCTTTTTGAAGATGAGCTAATTTCTGTCTAGTCTCATCATTTACAGCCACATTTTCCTTATCCAAATAACTTGGACTGACATAGAGAACATTAGCATCTGGACTATAGGTATCCAATGTCTCTCCCTGTTCATTTTTTCCTTGTGGATTGGCAAAATGGAGCAGATTATCCTTTACATAAAGGGCTTGTTCTTCTTCGATTGCTTCCTTGGCAAATGAATACCACTTATTCTGATTTTCTGTATCTTTTCCTCTATCACCTAAACCAAAAGAAATTTGATAATAATCTGCTCTATCCTTCCATGCTTGTTTTGAAATTTCAAGTTCTTTCAATCGTTGGTAAGACGTCAAACCTGTCTTAACAGCGTAGCCTACTGTAAAGACAGCAACTAACTGACACAATAGGGTTAAAGCCATCAAGCGTTTAAGGGGTAATCTGCCCTTGATAACGGGAACCAATGCTTTGTAACTCAAACTCATTAGGTAAAGGAGCATTAGTAAAATTGAAATCCCCAATAAAAACAAAAGATAAAAACTAATCCCAAAACCATAGGTAGCTAACAAGATAGGATAAAACAAACCTTGACTAAAAAGAACGACTCCCCCACCTAGGAAGGAAAGGAGGGCTGATAGAAGGAGCCACTTGATATCAGTTGATAAAGAATGCCCCATGATTGATAAGAGTGTCTGACCAGAAAAGAGTTTTATACCTGCTACTCTCATTTCCTTAATCCGAGTGATAATCACTAAAGCAAAGAAAGATAAGCCAAATATTGCTAAACTAATTAAAATAAGTGGATTTAGTAAAATTCGAAAAGCAAGAGAATAAGGAGGTGTCTTTCGGTCAGCAACTGCTTTATAACCCAAATCTCCTAATTTATCGGCTAGCTTTTCTTTCGTCAAGGAGCCTGATAAAAGGAGATAACTATTTAGTGGATCACTGCGTTCACGACTTTCTTGGCTAGCTTCTTGGAATTCTTTTGGTAATGTTCCCTGACCATAAGTTGCATAAGTAAAGTGAGTTGTCCCATCCTTACTCGGCTCTACAATTCTTCTAGCTATTAAACTCTGTTCTGAGTTTGCAAAATTCTCCAATTCCTGTTCAAATACCTCACGCGTCGGCTCTTGAGTATCTTTTTTAACACGAAGTAAGGAGACGGAATCATAGCTTGCATATAAGTATTGTGGAGCACGTAAGACAATAATCCAAGCAAGGAAGAAGCTGAGAAAAAAAGTTGATAATAATATGAATAGTTTCTTCATAGTAGACTCCTTGTATAAGAGAATAACCCTATAGAACAAAGATTTTATCTTTTATAAATTCTTAGAATTATTTTCCTAGTTTAATCCATCACACCCTGAGCACCAAGACAACAAATTTAATTCTTTCTTATTTTGAAATCGGTTTCTTATAACTTAAGTATATCACTTTCTATATAATCTATCAACATATTTTACTAAGATATCATTAGTAATAGAATTTTACAGGTCCCTTAAAAATAGATGTCAGTAACGAATTTTATTCCAGTGTTTCCCATTCATACTATCCAAGCAAAAGAGATGATGTTAACTAAAAAGCAATTCGAACTACTGTAAAATTCCTAGCAAAAAAGAGAGCCGAAACTCTCTTTTTATCTTCTTTTACTTTTATTAACCGACATGAGGGTAATATCTCGCAAGCTAAAGTATGCTAAGAAGAGCATAGCGACTGCGATGAAGAATTCTGTCGGTAGCTGAAAGATTTGCAGGACAGACAGCATCAGCAAAATCAAAAGTGCTACGAAAGCAAAGACGACAAGGACGATATTGACTGTCCCTTTAATACTTTCTGGTGTCGCAAATACATAGAGTAGTAATAAGAGGATTCCTATGATTAAATAAACCATCTTTATCTCTTTCTAGCTCTTATTCAGCTGATTTTTTCTTCTTGTTAGCTTTCTCACGCTCGGCCTTGTTAAGGATTTGTTTACGCAAACGGATAGACTCAGGCGTTACTTCCATGTACTCATCGTCGTTCAAGAACTCAAGAGACTCTTCAAGTGTCAAGATACGAGGTGTCTTGATAACAGCTGTTTGGTCCTTAGTAGCTGAACGAACGTTAGTCATTTGTTTTGCCTTAGTGATGTTAACTGTCAAGTCATTTTCACGAGAGTTTTCACCAATGATCATTCCTTCATAAACCTCAGTACCTGGGTTGACAAAGATCGTACCACGTTCTTCGATAGACATGATTGAGTAAGTTGTAGCCTTACCAGCATCGATAGAAACAAGGGCACCACGGTGACGTCCACCAATTTCACCTGGAATCAATGGCAAGTATTGGTCGAAGGTATGGTTCATGATACCATAACCACGAGTCATTGACAAGAACTCAGTTGAGTAACCAATCAAACCACGCGCTGGAACAAGGAAGACCAAACGAGTTTGACCATTACCAGTTGAAATCATATCCAACATTTCACCCTTACGTTCAGAAAGGCTTTGGATAACAGATCCTTGGTATTCTTCTGGAGTGTCGATTTGAACACGTTCAAATGGTTCGCATTTAACACCATCGATTTCTTTTACGATAACCTCTGGACGAGATACTTGAAGTTCATATCCCTCACGACGCATTGTTTCGATAAGGATTGACAAGTGCAATTCTCCACGACCTGAAACTGTCCATTTATCTGGTGAATCAGTTGGGTCAACACGAAGGGAAACGTCTGTTTGCAATTCTGCCTGCAAGCGTTCTTCTACTTTACGAGAAGTCACCCATTTACCTTCTTTACCAGCAAATGGTGAGTTGTTGACCAAGAAAGTCATTTGAAGAGTTGGCTCATCGATGTGTAGGATTGGAAGAGCTTCAACTGCGTCTGTCGGAGTAATAGTTTCACCGACAAAGATGTCTTCCATACCTGAAACAGCAATCAAGTCACCTGCTTTGGCTTCTTGGATTTCACGACGTTCCAAACCAAAGAAACCGAAGAGTTTTGTAACACGGAAGTTTTTAGTTGTGCCATCAAGTTTAGAAAGGGTAACTTGGTCCCCAACCTTAACAGTACCACGGAAGACACGACCGATACCGATACGTCCAACGAAGTCATTGTAGTCCAAAAGTGACACTTGGAACTGCAAAGGCTCATCTGAGTTATCTACTGGAGCTGGGATATGGTCGATAATTGTGTCAAAGATTGGCGCCATAGTCGCTTCTTGGTCAGCTGGATCATCTGACAATGAAGAAGTTCCGTTGATCGCTGAAGCATACACCACTGGGAAATCAAGCTGGTCATCATCAGCCCCAAGCTCGATGAAAAGTTCCAAGACTTCGTCCACTACTTCAGCTGGACGAGCTGATGGCTTATCGATTTTATTGACAACCACGATTGGGACAAGGTCTTGTTCCAAGGCTTTTTTCAAAACGAAACGAGTCTGTGGCATGGTTCCTTCGTAGGCATCTACGACCAAGACAACACCATCAACCATTTTCATGATACGCTCAACTTCTCCACCGAAGTCCGCGTGTCCTGGGGTGTCCATGATGTTGATACGAGTTCCGTTGTAGGCTACAGCTGTATTTTTAGCAAGGATGGTAATTCCACGCTCTTTTTCGATATCGTTTGAGTCCATAGCACGCTCAGCCAATTCAGTACGTGCATCAAGCGTTTCTGATTGTTTCAATAATTCGTCAACGAGGGTTGTTTTACCGTGGTCAACGTGGGCGATAATCGCAATGTTACGGATATCTTCTCTTAATTTTGTCATGATTTCCTCTATAATATTCAAAATTTATTTTCTAACTGAACGATTATACCATAATTTCAAGTAAATAACATAATCCAAGCAAGTGTAAATGTTTTCACTCTGCTTTTCTTTTCACGTCAAGCCTTTTCAAAGCAGGCGACTTATGATAAGATAGGCACAGTATGCGTTTAGATAATTTATTAGCCCAAGAAAAAGTTAGCCGAAAGGCCATGAAGCAAGCACTCCTCAAAGGGGACATTCTCGTCGATAGTTGCCCAGCTCGCTCCCTAGCCCAAAATATCGATACAGGACTACAAGAACTCCTTTTTCAGGACCAAATCATTCACGGCTATGAACACACCTATCTTATGCTTCATAAGCCAGCTGGTGTCGTTACAGCCAACAAAGACAAGGAACTTCCGACCGTCATGGACCTCCTTCCGCCTGACATCCAGTCTGACAAGCTCTATGCCGTCGGCCGACTGGACCGAGATACGACAGGACTCCTCCTCTTGACCGATAACGGTCCCTTGGGCTTTCAGCTCCTCCATCCCCAGTATCATGTCGATAAGACTTATCATGTTGAGGTTAATGGACTTCTAACACCTGACCATGTCCAAGCCTTTCAAAAGGGAATTGTCTTTTTAGATGGTACTGTCTGTAAACCTGCAAGACTAGAGATTCTATCTGCAAGTCCTTCCTTCAGTCAAGCCTCCATCACCATTTCAGAAGGAAAATTTCATCAAGTCAAGAAAATGTTCCTCTCGGTTGGTGTCAAGGTGACCTCCCTCAAACGCACCCATTTTGGACCTTGGAGCTTGGATGAGAATCTTCAAGAGGGAGACTATCGCCCCCTCAACTCAGAAGAGCTGACAAACATTCGTGAATTTCTCAGAACAAGTGGTTAAAAAATGAGCTCGGAAACATCCAAGCTCGTTTTCTTATTTCTCAACTTTGACTTTCCCTTTCCAAGAATCCAAGCCATAAGAAAGGATATAAATCTCAGAAAAACCTTGTTTTTTCAAGTAAAGGGCCGCATTTGTGACACGTTGCGCACGTTGGTTTTCGTAGAGAAGGACAGGTTTATCCTTACGAAGGGCTGCAAGACTGGTCTTCAACTGACTTGAAGGAATATTGCGGGCTCCAAGGATATGCTTTCTGTGGAATTCAGCTGGGTCTCGCAAATCAATCAATTGACCTGTACGAATCAAGGCTTCAAACTCCTCATTGTCTACAATTTTAGCCGCACGGCGAATACGAAGATAGTTAAAGCCCATCCACGCCAACATTGCTAGTATAAGTGCCCACAAAATCCAAGTAACCATTAGTTCTTTTCTCCATTTTTCTCAATATAATCCAATTCTACCTTGTGCTCTCTGCGAAGAACCGCTTCCGCTTCCAGATAATCCAGTTTGTCCATCAGCCCTGCATCGTAAATCCGAGAGAGTTCCAACTTCATCAGTTCAATATCATATAAGCGTTTTCCCATATAAACAATAATACCAAATCGTTTAAGGAATTGCTGCACATCATAGAATGTTTTCATAAGACTCATTCTAGCAAATTTTTGTGTTTTTTTCAAGAAGAGACTCACACAAGAAGTATCACAGAAATTAAAAAAGCTGCATCTTCTGCAACTTTTTAATCCGGTGGAAAATAGCCCAACTGCTCAGCGATGTGAATCGCCTCCTGCCTGTTAGTCACTCCCAATTTTGAAAAGATATTGGCCAAGTGATTGGAAACTGTACGTTTACTCACATAGACCTTGTCACAAACATCATCAATGGTCAAGCCATTTCTAACCAGTTCTAGTATCTCGATTTCTCGTGGTGTTAGCACCTCTACCATCACTTCATCTGAAAAGACCTTACCACCTAGATAAATCTTTTCCAGTTTTTTCACCAACTCATCTGGGTCCATACTTTTGTCCAGAAAGCCATAAGCCCCCATAACTTTAGCTCGGTGTTCATACATTTTTTTACTGTAACCTGTCAAAATCACAACCTTACTAGAACAACCATTGTCGATAATCTCTTGTGCCAAGGTCAGCCCATCATCTTGATACAGACTCGTCAGGTTGATGTCAACCAAAATAATGTCGTAGTCATCAAAAGCAATCTCCGAAATAGTCGAAAAATTATCCACTAACTGGACCTTTTTAATGTTTTCCGATAACTCTAAAATCATCTTGATACTTTGGCTAAATAATTGATGATCATCAATTAACAAAATTTTCATAACACAACTCCTTATCAATCTGGAGAGTAATTTCTACACGAAATCTCTTATTATTTTCAAAAATCTGCATTTTACCACCTAAAACACTAATTTTATTAGACATATTTTTCAAGCCATAACCTAAGGATTTTTCTGTTTGAAGGCAGTCATTTTCAGAAATGATAAAAATAGCGTCATCATGCACATCAATCTTCAAAGAAATCGTTCCACCACTAGCGTACTTAACGGCATTGGTCACCAATTCCTCAACCAGACGATAGGCAATTTTATCGTAAGGAGATAAAAGCCTAAAGTGGACAGGAAACTGGGTGACGACTTCGTTTTCTGCGTGATAGCGCTTGATAATCCGATTAATCAGCCCTTGATACTGGATGTCTAACTGCTCATCTGTTTCTACCATTGGCTGATAATAATCCATCCGCTCGCGAATCCGCTGAACCAACTCCTCTGTCACCAGATTGATCTGTTCACCAAAAGCTTGATTGCTACTATATTTATTGAAATTTTTTATTGCCATCACATTTTGCAAGATTTCATTGTGAAGAAATTCGGAGAACTGTTGTTCTGTATCTTCATTTGCCAGCAGATTTTTCACCATACGGTTACGCTTTAAAAAGAGAACTTTTACATAATCCCTAGCATCTAGCATTTCAGCAGAACGAAAGAGGCGAATCAATTCTTCCGAACAAATCCCGAACAATAATAACATGATATTCAAGACCAAAAAGCTCGTGTTTAAGTCTAGACGAAAGATGATGAAAATGCCTACTAACAAAAACATAACCAGTAAAAACAAGCGTGAAAAAGCTTTTATATAGGACAACTTCAACTCTACTACCTTTTTCTGAAGAGAGTTAATAATTGTTTTGAGATGCAAAAAAGCAAGTATTCCAATAATCTCAAGATACCAGACTAGGTTCATCACTCCTGAGCCCCTCGTATTGATATACAAAAAGAAATAAGAAAGAGGCAATATTAAAGCTAATATCCACAAATTTCGTCTCTGATACTTGAGTTTACTTTTCAACTCTTTATGATATAAAATCAGTAAAATCAAGGGAACAAGGTTTAAAAAGAAAGACGCAAACAAGGACAGAAATAGAAAAATTGAAGGACTTAACAGATACGAACTAATGGTGATTAGTGTCAACACAAAGGACACACTCAACAGTTCTTCTCCTATTTTCTCTCCCAGAAAGATAATAGACAGAGAACTATACACCAATAAAAAAGAGTTGAGCGGATGAAGAATATCAAAAAAGTGCAATAGGGTGCTCGCAACTCCTTGATTAAATATGGATTGCCAGCTAATGAGAAACATCATCAGGAGCAACCAAAGTTTCAACTCACTATAGCGAAAGGTCACAATATTACAAATATAGCTAAATACAATTAAAGCAATAATCAGCAATAAAACCATCTGCAAGGAAAAATCTGTCGAAAAGTCCAGAGGAGTCCTATAATAAATATAAATCATTAAAGCTAGATGATTAAAAATCGTCAACCACCACAATAAAAGTGAGTTTTTCGAGAGCGATTTGACAAACTGTTTCATATGTATCTACTTCCTGAACTACTTTAATATCATTATAACACAATACCAGAATTGCAGGATAGGCAACTCTGGTATTTGACTTAATTTTCAATAATTTGCCAACTTACTCTGTAAGTCACTAGCAAGTAAAGGACAAATAGTAAGACCGCTACTCCCAGATAGGTGATATCAATAGAAATGCTGGTATTAGCGAAATTCTCAAAATAGCCCAAAAGAGCTGTACTCAAGGCAAGTGCTAGCGGACCTGCGATGACCAGCGGAACCAAGAAATAACTTAGAATCTGTTGCAAAAGAATAAAGCGATTTTGCTTTCTCTTGTTCCCAAGAAGGTATAAGATTTGATAATCATTTACACTATCCAAAGCACTTGTAGAAGTTTGAAGGGACAAGATACTGAGGGAAATAATGATAAAAATAACACTTACAAAAATCATTACAAAGACAATGACGCCCATAAATCCAAGATAAATCTCAAAAATTCTTCCTTTCGTTTGATAGGTGAACGGATTCAACTCTGCTCCATCACGAGTGAAGTAGTATTTTTCTATCCACTGACTTAAGAATGTTTCTACTTTCCGTTTGTCGATATTTTCTTTGAAATTGGCAACATAGGTCGTGTGGTCTTCCGTCAATCCAACTACTACCTTATCTGGTACAATTAAGGTTCCTGAGTCATTTGTAGTTACTGAAGATAAAAAATAAACTGTTTCAAGTGGCTTTGAAGAGGCAAGGTTGAGAGAATGACCGTTAATCATGAGGGTTTTGGTCGTTGATAGAAAGTCCTGGATCTGCTTGGCAGTTCCTTTATAGTTGGCATTGACTAGAAATTGGTCTTCTGCCAAGTCAACCTCTCTTTCACCTTGCAGTTTGCGGAGATGATTGTAGGCAGAAATTCCTAAAATCGGTACTTTTGATTCAGGAAGTTTCTTATCATGCTCCCAGAGATTGCTAGTATCAATCAAATCTTTATAGGTTAAATCACTAGAATAGATAGGATAGCTGTACTCCTCTTTGATGAGGTTAAAGTCAAAGCCATCGGCTTTCAGCCTATCTTTTACAGAATCCTGAGCAAATTGGAACTCTTGACCACGATAAAGATTGACAGTTACATCATAAGGTGAGTATTTGTTCAGCTCTCGGTTCATAGTCGTATAGGCACTACCACTAAAAACGAGTAAGCTGAGAGCCAGTGTCAAGGTCAAGGATAAGACAGCCAACGTGACCGAATTACTATCAGCTTGTTTTGAAAATTGACGGATTTTAAAAGTGTTTAGTTTGTTATAGTAGGTTTGAGGCAGTTTTCTAAGGGAGACCAAGATAAAATGGCTCAAGGTATTGTAAAATAAAATCACAAAAATCACGAAGACAGATACCAGCAAGATACCCCAGCTTTTCAAGAATGATAGATGGTGATAGTCTGAAAAATAGAGAGCACCAAAACCGATAACAGCTGTCGAAAGAATAAAGAGAAGTGCTTGAAGAACTGGCTTGCCTTTTGCCAAGACAGATTTCTTGACCCCATTCTCTTGAATAAGTGCAATGATATTTTGCTTTCTAAAGGTAAGAATGTCCATGACACCAACAATAAAACTGGTTACCAAATAGGAATAAACTAGTAAGATGACAGACTTGCTATCAAAGAAAAGCAGACTACCAAAGTAATTAGCCATAAAAAACTCAGATGCAATCTTAGCTAGAATGACCAGTAAGATCAATCCAAGCAAGAAACCTAGAATCAAGGAAAAGATATTGACCAGCATGGTTTCAAAGAACAGGGTACGGATAATCTGCTTCTTCTTCATTCCCAGCGTTGCATAAAGTCCCAACTCTTTCTTGCGCCGTCCCAGCACAAAATTTGTGGCGTAAACGATGAGAAAGGCAATCGCCGATAGAATCAGATAGGAAAGCAAGTCCATGTACTGGCTCATCACCGTCGTTAACATTTCCTTTGCTCCTGATAAACTTTGCATCACTGGATGGCTTGGTAAAGCATTAAAAGCGTAGAGCAAGCTATAAATCAAGGTCAGACTGAAAAAATAGATGGTATAGGTCTGTAAATTTCGAAATACATTTCGTAAAATTAATTTTGGATACATACTCTCCTCCTCCTATCTGGTACGGCTGTAAATCTCTTGCAAATACTGTTCATTAGATAAGCTGTTACGTTCCAAATCATCCATAATCTTTCCATCGCTAAGTAGCACCATCCGTGAGGAATACTTTGCTGCAGCAGGGTCATGCGTAACCAGTAAAATGGTAATACCAAAACTTTTATTGATTTCCTGCAAAAGTGCCATCAGTTTTTCAGAATTGGCAGAGTCCAAGGCTCCTGTCGGCTCATCTGCGATAATCAGTTTAGAATCATCAATCAAGGCTCTAGCAGTTGCCACACGTTGTCGCTGACCACCTGATAACTGATTAGGAAACTTATCTTTTAAGTTTTGAATGGCCAACTTATCCAAAATTTCCTCAATCTTATCCTGATGTTTTTTGATATTTTTCCCCTGAATCTGGAGAGGTAGGACGATATTTTCATAAACTGTCAAGGTTTCCACCAAGTTGTAGGCTTGGAAAATATAGGAAATGTTTTTAGCACGATAGTCAGCTAGTTCATTTTCCTTGGCATGGATGATATCAAAATCTTCAAATCGAATCTCACCTGATGTTGGTTTATCAATCGTTGAAATACAGTTGAGAAGTGTTGTTTTTCCACTACCACTAGCCCCCATAATTGCCAGAAATTCACCTTTTTCAACGGACAGGTTCACATCTGATAAAGCATGAACGATATTATCACCTTGACCAAATGTTTTCGTTAATCCTGTTACAATAAGCTGTTTCATCATTTCATTCCTCCGTTTATTTATTACTCTCTCATTATACGGTTCCTTTCAATGTTTGGCATGAGTATTTTGTGCAATATATTCAAGTTATAAAAAACCGATGCCTTTTTCAGGTATCGGTCAATGTTGATTATTTGCGATCGTTTCTTTTTTTCATAAAGTAAACAATCCCTATGACAACAACTCCTAAGACCAGTACAGGTGCATAGAATTCTAGTGTTCCAATAATTCCTTCCATTTTATCCTCCTGTCAAAAAATAGAGGTAGTTTTATCCACAGCGCACGTTTGGCGAAATATATTCATAAGAATATGCAAACCACCAAGCACAGCGCCCCTGTGCTGTTAATCTAACAGCCGTACACCACCCAGCAACAGATTTACCATCCAATTCTTGGCTATTAATTCCATAATCCAAAGAATCTATCTCAAAGTTGTCTTGGTTTGTTTGTATTTCTTCCGTAAATATAACACCAAATCAAAATGTTGTCAATGTTTTGTAATAAAACACTAGAATTTTCCTTTTGTTTTATCTAACAACGAACATTATTTCTCGTATACTCATAAGAATAGGTGAAACACAATCCACAGAGACCTGCTACTGTCATTTTAAAAGCTGTGTACCACTAGCTTCTGATTGCGCGGAAAGTTCTTGCTTTTCAACCTCGAAACTTAGAGAATCAATTTCTAAACGATTTGTATTTTTAGCCATAAGGTTGCCTCCTTCCTTCTTTTGGATGATCATCTTTACAGTAACTAGTATAAACTCTAGTATTGGCTAAGTAATGAGTAAATCGTGCAAGTTTCTTATTTTCGAGAAAAATTTTTAATCTTATTTACTAAATGATTTAGAAGTTTCTTCTTAACTACTTTACAGAGGCTCACACACTCCCCCTGATTTTCCTATCTTCTTTGGCGATTCTGACGCAAGTGTGGTACAATAAAAACATGAGAATTCAACAATTACATTATATTATCAAAATCGTCGAAACTGGCTCCATGAATGAGGCAGCCAAGCAACTCTTTATCACTCAACCTAGTCTTTCCAATGCAGTAAGAGATTTGGAAAATGAAATGGGCATTGAAATCTTTATCCGCAATCCCAAGGGTATTACCTTGACCCGTGATGGCATGGAATTCCTCTCTTATGCCCGTCAGGTTGTCGAGCAAACTCAGCTTCTAGAAGAACGCTATAAAAATCCTGTTGCCCACCGCGAACTCTTTAGCGTTTCCTCTCAACACTATGCCTTTGTGGTCAATGCCTTTGTCTCTCTGCTCAAGAAAAGTGATATGGAGAAATACGAGCTCTTCCTTCGTGAAACTCGGACTTGGGAGATTATCGACGACGTCAAGAACTTCCGTAGTGAGGTCGGTGTCCTATTTTTGAACAGCTACAACCGTGATGTTTTAACGAAAATGCTGGATGACAACCACCTGCTGGCTCACCATCTTTTTACCGCCCAGCCTCATATCTTTGTCAGTAAGACCAACCCTCTGGCAAAAAAAGACAAGGTCAAACTATCTGATTTAGAAAACTTCCCTTACCTCAGCTATGACCAAGGGACGCACAACTCCTTCTACTTTTCAGAAGAGATTCTGTCCCAAGAACACCACAAGAAATCTATCGTAGTCAGCGACCGTGCTACCCTCTTTAATCTCTTGATTGGTCTGGACGGATATACCATTGCGACAGGGATTTTGAACAGCAACCTTAACGGAGACAATATCGTTTCCATCCCATTGGATATTGACGACTCCATTGAGCTGGTTTATATCCAGCATGAAAAAACCAGCCTCTCTAAGATGGGGGAACGCTTTATCGACTATCTCCTAGAAGAAGTTCAGTTTGATAGTTGAGAATCAGTCTAAATCGAATAAGCTAAAAACCTCAAGAACTAGCTTTCAACCCTAGCTCTTGAGGTTTTTTCTCTAATAATAAATCAAGAGGATTTTATAAAATCTTATTTTTTAAACCAAAATATAGACAGAATTACAACAAGGACAAGTCCAGCTCCTGCAACCAGTCCAAATACTGGAATGTTTTCAAATAGTTTTTGTTCTGGCTGTGTCTCCTCACTAGTTTCTTGAGTTGATTCTGCCACTGTATCACCTTGTTTCGCCACGTCTTGTTCTGCTTTTTTCTCTATTTTCTTAGGACCATAAGTTGGATTAACAAAAGCTACTTGTTTAGTCGGTTTGGAGTAGTCTTCTGCTCCTTCTTTGACTCGCCATGACACAGAATATAAAGTCCGTCCCTCCAATACCATTCCTAAATCAATTCGCTCACCAGGAGGCAAACCTCCACCTAAACCGACACTAAAAGCAAACTCTTGATCCTCCTGATTCTCTTTTAAGACAATAAATCCATTCTCACTCACTTTTTTAAGACGGGATACCTTCCCCCTAATATCTGCATCCTTAAAGGTTCCAGTGTAGCTTCCATCCTCTCCTAAAATAAGTGATGAAGCTTTACCATGCTTCCCATTATTTGGCTCTTTATTAATCCAAGTACCTACTAACTCGGATGGGAGAGGAATTTCATCACCAATTTTAGCATCAACAAGGGACTTAGGCATAGGAGGATTCGGATCCATATTATCTCCAATAATCGGGAGATTTAGAGAAGTATATTCAATAGTTGAGGTGTCTATTTTTGTTTTAGAATCAAGATTTAACTCGTCTAGATCACCTTCTCCTGCTCTAAATTGACTTTGTTTAATTAAAGTTGGCTCTTTATTTTCTTTAGAAAGTTGAAACAATCTATATGACATAATCCCTGGAACACTTTCAAAAACAATAATACTTCCATCTGTGTAGGTATTAATAACTGTCCCCATTCTAAGACTTGTATCCCAAAATCTATCAAATAATGGAGTGGGAGTATTACCATTCATATAATATACTTCAAACAGTTCCCATTTTTCACCATTGATTAGATTGATTAGACCGATTAATAACTCATCCGTCCCATTTTTATCAATATCCATCAAAGCGTAACCAAGTCTATTAGCATTATTTTCAAATAGCTGTTTGCTCTCCCACTTCTCAGTAATTTGTGGCAATAGTTGGTTGTAGGCAGTATTGTCAGCTTGGGCTGAATCCACTAGTGAAAATAAGCCGCAAAACAAACCCAAGCAGGTAATTATTTTTATAATTTTCTTCATACTATTTCTAATTTTAATTTCACCTATATAAATTAATAAAAATTATTTTGATGGTAATGGTTATGCGTATGGTAATGATTTTCCTGAACACGTAAATTTCTTAGGTAATCAACTGCTTCTTCTGTATTTCTACGAATTCCATCTAACTGCTGTAATTGCAAAGTTTGAACATAATTGTTATATCTTAATGCTTGAAGCATTTTCTTAGTATCAATATATTGTTCCCTTTGTAATTGTAGCATTTCTTTCTGATAGTTCAACTGTAATTCTTTATATTTTGTATCATCATATAAATTTACAAGTTCCTTCATATTATCAGCTTTAAAATTTTCTAAAGCTCCGATAAAAAACTCTATAGCTTCTATGAAATAATAATCTTTGGGATACCATCCACTACCAAAAGCCACTAGAGCTCCTGCAGCTTCTTGCATCTCTATTTCACACTGCTGTTGCTCTTCTTTAATTTCTTGTTCACGTTTAATCTGTCTATCATAATCAGACTGTCTCATACCTGAATTTTTAATAAGTTGTTTATTATCATCATCAATTAGCTTATTAATAAAGTCAACCCATTTAGGATACCAAATTTTACCTAAAATAGAAGTTAAATAAAGCATCCCTAAAGTTACAATTGAAAAAAATATACCGTCAAATAAGTTAAAACTTATTAAGCCTATTATTGCTAAAAAAATTATCCTAAGAGGCGCAGCTAATAACATGACTAAAATAATCCCTGTCCATATATTTAACCATTTCTCTGTTTTTCTGCGTATCTTCTTTTGAAGATAAAAAATTAAAATAGCTGTTGCTGCCAAATACATAACAAGTTCAAGAAGATTACCGTCACCAAACCAAAACATTAGTAGAAATTTAGCTAGATTTCCCAAAGCACCAAACAGAACTACATAAAATGATTGCCTCATCATTTTCTCTATTTTGTTAGATGAATTACTTTCTAATAAATTTTGTAGTTGAGCTTGTATTTGCTTAGCTTTCCTTCTATCATTTTCTAACTTCATCTTATAGTTTTGCTTTTGATAAATATAATCTATACCTCTATGTAGATTATATAAATTTTCTAATAATACTGATTTCTATTCCACTTTATTCTCCATCTTTTTCTATTTTACTAAAAAACCTGCTATTACTAGTACATCTATCCCAACTACTACTGAAAAGAAGTTATTTAATCAATCCGTTTACTAGTAGTCTTATCACCTTTTATGACCATTATTGCTGCAAAAATATTTATCAAAGCACAGATAAAATATAGAATAGCTCCGTAACCTAATTGTGCTCTACCAACTATTTCTTTCAAGAATGTAAAATGAATAAACAAACTAAATGCACTTAATAAAATAATGACAAGTGACTGAATAATTGCTATCACTCTTCTATTTACTATAAATAAAGATAATAATAAAGTGATTACAAATGCACCGTACCAAACAATAAATACCATAAATCGGGAAGGCGCATTTAGATAATCAACTACGTACTCACTTACCGGAGCTAGTGATTGATTACCTGATGAAACAACAGGCAATAAGAAAGTAATTAGGCCAACCAAGCTGGCTAGAGTTATTAATTTTTTAAATTTCATTTGATATTCTCCCTGTATACAATTTCCTACCCCAGTAACTTTTAGGGTACTGAGGTAAGCTTTGAATGTGTAGTCTATTTTACTCGGTTAAAGGTTTGATCTGGCTCTTGAAGATAAAGTTCCTTATCTTTTAACATATATTTTGTTTTTCCTAAATCTCTTCCTTTATCGTCTGTGATTGTCAATTCTTTCTTTTTTTTATCAATTTTCACTAGTCTTTTTTCTTTGTCTCCGTCTGAATCTTCAGAGATGACGGTCTCAGAATTTCCTTTAATCACCATGACTAAATGATCACGTTTTGTTAAAATTTCATAAGTTCCATCTAAGGGATCACTAGTTAATTTGCGAACTCCAAAGAACAGAACAAGAAAGATAGCTAGGCTTATTCCGATAGATTGTAGAGGTTTTGTTTCAAATAATTTTTTAATTTTTTCAATCGAACCATCCATATCTAGATTTTCGATTTGTTTTCCAGCTTTATCTACAAAACTTGCTGCCTCTTTTTTGATTGCTTCTACTCTATCAGGCTTCTCTGTCACTACTTCATTAATTGATTCTTCCATTCTTTCCGTAGTCTCTTCGACTTTTTCTACGGTCACTTCTTCGTTCGTTTGGTTTTCATGTTTTTCCATTATTTTCTCTTTTCTCCCTGTTTAAAATAAGTTTTATCTACAGTATAGATTATTTTCTTATTTCACCCACTTACCTGAGCCATCTACTGTGTAGCCATCTGGGGTACGTTCGTTAACCGCCATCTTACCATTTGACTTGAGATAGTAGTCACCTACCCATGTACTACGGGCGTAACTTCCTTCTGATGTTAGGTAATAGTAAGATTGGTAGCTACTATCATAGATCCACTCACTCTTAGCCATTTTACCATCTGATTTGAGGTAGTAACTTCCAGCCCAAGCATTACGCGCATAGCTACCCTCTGCTGTCAAGTAATAGTATGATTGATAGTTATTGTCATAAATCCACTCGCTCTTAGCCATATAGCCACCTGATTTGAGGTAATAATTGCCTGACCAAGCATTCTGAACAAAGTTCCCTGAAGCATTTAGGTAGAAGTAGGAATTGTACTGAACATCAAAAATCCATTGATTCACTACTTTCACACCAGCTTTGTAGTAAGAAGAACCTGACCAACCAGTCTGACCTGAGTTAGAGTTGGTAGCTGGTTTTGGAGTTTCAGTTGCTGTTGGTATCTCTACCTTTTTAATCGGAGAATATTCACCTCTAGAGATTCTAAAAACTTCTGAACGTCCGAAGTAACGTTTTCCAAAATCACCTGAACTGTAAATATCTAGATGGTAGTTCCCATCTTTTACTAAGAGTATATTAATTCCCTCTTTTATTCTATTACTTCCTCTAAATCTACCAAAAAAGGATGAAGAAGCAAGTGCACCGGTATCTTCATTAACTATATCAAAATCAAGAGCTGTATTATCAGTAGTTGTAGAACTTCTTTGCAGGTCAACCAAAAGTGTATCTACTGTATAACTTCCATCTGTCTGTATTAAGGTGATTTTCAAGGGATTTTGAGTATCCTTAATACTCATATCTGTTAAGGCATGAACCTCTGTCGGTTTAGAAGCTACATAACCTACTGACAATAAAGCACCGGCTAGTAAAGAAGAGGCCAACATTTTTCTGTTTTTCATAACAAAACTCCTTATATATTTCTATTTTTCTAAAAATTTTTGATAATTGTCTTATAACCTTAAAAGTAAATATAATTTTTTTCTAGTATCGAGCATTTAAGTTTTTCCCATATCATTTTCTCCTTTAATGACTGATAGAATAGGATTGAGTGATAAGTCAATCCTTGTTATACTAGTATAACAAGCCGGCTTTATTGGCTATTCTTTCCCTTATCATACCATAATAGATATTTATTTTTTTCGTCATTTAAACTATAGTTTCAATATAATTTTTAAAATAAAAAATTAGCATAGAATTCTAATGTTTTGTAACTATAGTTTACTTTTCCAAGTATTTTCTTTAAAATTTTGTATAATAGTCTTAGAAGGATTTTAAAGTAGTTGGCTTATCTAAACTAGAATTGAAACAGGTAGTAGGTGCGTAAATCCTAGAAAAATGCTATAATTATTTTATGGAAGAGTTCAACTTTAATAAGGAGTTTAGCAGTACAAAAATTTAGTATCACGGAACAACATCTACTCAAGTTGCTTCTTTGAAAGATGGAATAGATGTCTATCATAGTAAACGTAACTGTGATTTTGGTATCGGATTTTATGTGACATCTAAGCTCAGCCAAGCAATTAAATGGGCTCAGCGGAAAACAAAAGATGAAATTCCTTTTAATCCGAATGTAAAATCGGTTGTTCTAAGTTATCAATTTCAAGAACTTGATAATTCTGAAACTAAAATTTTTGAAATTGACAAAGAATACTTTCAGTTTGTTTATAAAAATAGATTGGAGTTAGATGCTAAATCTGGAAATAATATTCATCATTTTTCAGCAGTATTTGGTCCAGTTCTTGATGGTCAAGTTACACGATTGAAAGAAACTTTAGATGATTATTTCCAAGGATTTAATACCTTAGAACAAACCGCTGAAATTCTTTTGGGAAAATATCAGGATGATACGCAATTGTGTATATGTAGTCAAAATTGCAGATAAACTAACCCTAGTTAAGGAGGAAACGATATGATTTTGTCAAATGAAAAACAAACTCTCAGAGCTGAAGTAGAACAGTTTTTAAGGAAGAATTATCATATTGCTCCTGATACTGTTTCTCCTGTTACAAATGTCGTATTGGAAAATTGGTTTGAAGAGTTAGATAATGGAGGTTCTCATTTAACCGCAGACCTTATAGCTGATAATATCGTAGATATTGCCCACCGTTACTCATTGCATTAATAAGTCATTTGAGTTTGGTTCATCAAATCTTTTTCTCTATTCTCAAAAACTATTCATGACCACATTAGGCATAAATCTCTTATAGTAAGAGGTGTTAACTCTACTATAAGAGATTTATGCCTTTTTGTGTTTACAGAACTGATTGTACATTACCTATCTATTTTTTCGTCATTTAAACTATAGTTTCAATCTTGTTCATAAAAACAAAAAATAGCATAGAATTCTAATATTTTGTAACTATAGTTTTCTTTCTCCATTTTTTTCTCTAAATTTTTATATAATAGTCTTAGAAGTATATAAGGAGATGATTTATGGAAAACTTATATCCATTTGGAACTACATTTAAGTACCTGCGCGAAGCACGGCCTCAGCCTAAAGGAAGCCGCCTCAGATATCGTATCACCACAGTTCCTAAGTCAATTTGAAAAAGGAGACAAGGGAATTTCACTTGAAAACTTTGCCAAACTATTAATTGTTATCGGAGTTGAATGGAATGATTTTGTTATCGCCTATGCAAATAAAGGTGGAGATTGTTTAGAATTACCTGCTATTGAATTTGGCAAGCATGTAGTCCATGAAGAAGATATCCTCACTTACATTGAAGAATACGAAAAATTATTTGATGTCTATCTAAAAGACAATCCACTTCAAGCAGAGATGATTTTCAAATCTATCAAATTAAGACACTATCCAACCATAGCAAAGAGTCCAGAAACTGTTGCTAGGATTCAAAACATTATCAATCATTTAATGAAATCGGATGTCTTTAATAGTATCGAACTTGAAATTTATCGCGTCATCGTCAATCATTCTCCTATGGAACTTATTGACCATATGACCAAACAATTATTACTTATGTACAAAGAAAGTGCCAATACTGACACCTACATCCGTATTTTAAATGCTCTCACTTTCTCCGTAAAATACTTCTCTGAACTAGGGTACTATCAAAAGGCTGATGATATTATTAAAAAAATTAAATCACTTCAGACCTTCGAACGAGGATACCTGGCTATTCCCCTCATGTTCCTAGAAGTTGAACATGTTTACAATCAATTTAGATGGAATAAACCCGAGGCTATTCCTTTAGCCAAAAATCTATTTAATTATCTTCAAAGTGCAAAATTTATTGATCAGCAATACTACTCTAATTTTATCAACGCCTTCACCTATCACTGCCATTCATTAAATAAGACTGGAATTGATTTATTCTAATCGTCAAAAAAGTTGCTCCATTTTAGGAACAACTTTTTTATTTATAATTAAAAGTCTCCCCTGCCAACTTATCAGCTAGCTTGGGAAAGAGGGTATAAAACTTATGGGCTAGGTTCAACAAGACTGGGAGATTGAGTTCGCGTTTGTTTTTTCCTATAATCTTGACAATCTTTTTAGCCACTGCATCTGGTTCTAGCAGGAAGCGGGCAACAGATTTGAGATAGGTGCCATCTGGGTCGGCCTGATCGAAAAATCCTGTACGGATTGGTCCTGGATTGACAGTCGTCACATAAACACCGTAGGACATAAGTTCTAGGCGCAGAGCATTTGAAAAACCAATAGCCGCAAACTTGGTCGCTGAGTAAAGACTAGACTTACCAGTAGCGATTAAACCTGCCATGCTGACGATATTGATGATATGACCTTTTCGGCTTTCCTTCATTCGAGCCGCAAGGCGTCGAGATAGATTCATCAGGGCAAAGGTATTGACCTCAAATATCTGGTGAATATCTTGGTCGGAAATCTGGTCAAATTCCTCAAAAATCCCGTAACCAGCGTTGTTTATCAAGACATCAATCTCGCCATAGCGGAGATAGAGGTCTGCTACCAGAGCTTCTAAGGCTGAGTCATCGGTAATATCGATTTCAATCCATTCTGCATGGGGATGATTTCCGTAGAGTTGGGCTAATTTTTCCTTATTTCTACCAAGTAAGATGAGTTGGTCATTTGGCAGAAGTTTAACTATTTCTTGGGCTAGACCACCGCTAGCTCCTGTAATGAGAATAGTAGGCATACTGTTCCTTTCTCAATCTTTTAGATTTCCACTTCCTCCAAGTCTTTGACCACATGGACATTTTCAAAAACACTAGCAGCATCTTTTTTGAGCTTGCTGATATCTTTTGAGAGGAAACGGGCACTGATATGGTTGAGCAATAGTCGTTTGGCGCTTGCTTCTACCGCTACTTGTGCAGCTTGCATGTTAGTAGAGTGGCCATGGTTACGAGCAATTTTTTCATCACCCTTGCCATAAGTGGACTCATGGACAAGGACATCGGCATTGACAGCCAGACGCACACTAGCATCCGTTTTTCGAGTGTCTCCTAAAATAGTGATAATTTTACCTGGACGTGGAGCTGAGATGTAGTCTGCTGCCTTGATTTCAGTACCGTCTTCCAAAACAACATCTTGACCGTTTTTGATTTTACCAAAGAGTGGGCCAAATGGGACACCAGCAACCTTGAGTTTTTCAGCATCCAGCGTTCCTTCCAAGTCCTTTTGCATGACACGATAACCAACACAGAAAATTGTGTGGTCCAGCTCCTCTGCATACACCGTGAATTTATCGGTTTCAAGGATTTTCCCTAAAGAATCTTGGTCAAACTCATGAAAATGAATGCGGTAAGGCAGGCGCGAACCTGACACACGAAGGCTGGTTAAGACAAAGGACTTAATCCCTTGAGGTCCATAGATTTCCAAATCCGTCTGCTCTTCATTAGCCTGAAAGGCTCGACTAGAAAGGAAACCTGGTAAGCCAAAAATGTGGTCTCCATGCAGGTGGGTGATAAAGATTTTGCTGACCTTACGTGGTCGAATCGTGGTTTCCAGAATGCGATTTTGCGTACCTTCTCCACAGTCAAAGAGCCAGACTTCGTTAATCTCGTCCAAAAGTTTCAGGGCGAGACTGGAGACATTGCGGGCTTTAGAGGGCTGACCAGCCCCCGTTCCTAAAAATTGAATATCCATTCGATACTTTCTAATTAATCAATATATAACATGGCTGTGCGATTTTCCGATCGGAAATAGCGCTTGCCAGAAAAAGCAACAGCTTCTTGCAATAAATCCTCTTGGCTATAACCTTTTAGACGCTTACGACCATCAGCCAAGTTTTCTAAATCTGTCAAAGCTGTGAGATTTTCCACGCTAACAACTTCCTCATCTCCGACAGCCTTCATGTAAATCTTGCCAGACTCCTCAAAGAGCAGTTGATGGGGGAAAATTTGCGCAATTTCAAAAAGCAAGTCATCCGAAATCTTCTCTTCATTCTCAGAGAAAATCCGACCAAGACCATCACTCTCATAACAAAAACCAAAGGATTTACCAGACAGATTAATCCGAATAAAAGGCTTATTTTCTAGGGTGAAACTTGGTTCAACATTGTAAAGATTCAGTTCCTGACTGACTTCTGCAAAATAATCCGTCGCAGCCTCAGGACTTTTTTTCTGGTAGAGTTCTGCAAAGTAAGCATTGACCACGCTAGGCGGAGGAGTGATCAGTGCCAACTGCTCTTGCTCTGTTTTACCGGCTAGAAGTTGATCCAGATAGACCTTATCCAGACTTGTATAGCCCCCATATTTTAGAGCCAACGTTTTAATATCAGTCATAAAATTCCTCTAACCTCCATTTATTTTTCTCGGAAATGTAGCCTGTAATCACTTCGCCGTCTTCCTGATAATCACGTTCTTCAAGAATCGCAACACTTTCTAAATCATGAATCTTGTAAGATTTTGAAAAAGGCACGCGCAGGGTAAAAGATTCAAAAATCTCCTTGATTTTCTCTAAAAATAAAGCCTGCAAATTTTCACGACTATCCTCAGACTTGGCAGAAATGAGGGCATAAGGCGTTTGGGTAGGCGTGAAATCCTCCACCAAATCCGCTTTATTATAAAGGGTCAGGCGAGGAATATCTTCCATGTCCAGGTCTTTCATGATGGACAGAACCGTTTTTTCATGTTCCTCATGGTAAGGATTGCTGGCATCGATAACATGAACAAGAAGGTCCACATGCTTGCTTTCTTCCAAGGTCGACTTGAAACTGGATACCAACTCTGTCGGCAAATCTTGGATAAAGCCCACGGTATCTGTCAAAGTTACTTGGAGATTGCCTCCCAGATGGATACTCTTAGTCGTCGCATCTAGAGTCGCAAATAGCTCGTCAGCCTCATACTGGGTCTTACTGGACAAGGTGTTCATGATAGTTGACTTCCCAGCATTGGTATAACCAATCAAACCAATCTTAAAGGTGCTTGACTCCAAACGTTTTTCTCTGACGGTCGCCCGATTTTTCTCAACCACCTTGAGCTGGCGCTCGATATCCGTGATTTGATTGCGAACGCTACGACGGTTCAGCTCCAGCTGGCTTTCACCAGGTCCACGGGAACCAATTCCCCCTGCCTGACGGCTGAGCATAATTCCCTGACCAACCAAACGAGGCAAGAGATATTTGAGCTGGGCTAGATGGACTTGGAGTTTCCCTTCATGGCTTCTAGCTCGCATGGCAAAGATATCCAAAATCAACTGCATACGGTCAATGACCTTAACACCCAGAACTTCCTCTAAATTGACATTCTGCCTTGGTGTCAAACGGTTATTGACGATGACAGTGGTGATTTCTTCTGCATCCACCATGAGCGCAATTTCTTCCAACTTACCAGAGCCGACGAAGGTCTTAGAATCATATTTTTCACGTTTTTGTCTGTAGCTATCTACAACGACTGCCCCAGCCGTTTTCGCTAAACTGGCCAATTCTTCCATGGAGAGGTCAAAATTGTCCATGCCCTGCAATTCCACACCAATCAGCAGGACTCGCTCCTCTTTTTTCTCCGTTTCAATCATCTAAAAACTCCTCTATCTGGCTTAAAATGCGGTCTTGCACACCAGCTTCTCCAATCTGATAAAAGGTGACCTGCATGCGATTACGGAACCAGGTCAACTGACGCTTGGCAAAACGGCGGGTCGCCTGTTTGAGACTCTCACTAGCTTCTTCCAAGGTCTGCTCTCCACGGAAATAAGGAAAGAATTCCTTGTAGCCAATTCCTTTAGCAGCCTGCACATCTGGATAATGGTCAAAGAGCCACTTGGCCTCATCCAAAAGCCCAGCCTCAAACATCAGATCCACTCGGTGGTTGATACGTTCATAAAGCTGACTGCGTTCATCATCCAAGCAGATAATCAATGGTTCATATAGACTTTCTTGATTTTCCAAATCCTGACCAAAATGGGCTATTTCCAAGGCACGCATCGCACGACGACGATTAAACTGAGGAATTTCAAGACCTGTTTGCTCCACCATATGAGCTAATTCCTCATCTGTATAAGGCTCCAAGCTAGTCCGATAGGCCAAAATCTCCTCATGGGGAGTCTCCCCACCTAGGTGGTAACCTTCAAGCAAGCTCTGGATATAAAGTCCAGTCCCACCGGCGATAATAGCTAGCTTGCCACGGCTGTGAATATCCTCAATAGCTATCTTAGCTTCTGAAACAAAATCAAAAGCCGAGTAAGACTCGGTTACCTCTCTAACATCGATTAAATGATGAGGAACAGCTGCCTGCTCTGCTGGACTAGCCTTAGCCGTCCCAATATCAAGTCCTCGATAGACTTGCTGGCTATCTCCACTAACCACTTCGCCATTAAAACGCTTGCCCACTTCAATGGCTAGAGCCGTCTTTCCAACTGCAGTCGGTCCAACAATCACAATTATTTTTGTTTTCATCTTTTTTCCTTGAAAAATTCCCATTTTTTCGTTACTATTATTATAACACAAAAAGGTCAGTCAGAAAAATGTGACCTCTTGAAGGGGCTGGCTGATTGAGAATATAAAGGAGGAAGACTCATGGCTAAAGGATTCGCTAAAGGTCTTGTAACAGGTGTCGCAGGAACTGTCGCTGCAGTCGCAGGTGCAGTATACGCATTTAAAAAGAAAGTGATCGAACCAGAAGAGCAAAAAGCAGCTTTCATCGAAGAAAACCGTAAAAAAGCAGCTCGCCGCCGCGTATCACGTTAAGAAACAAAAGAAGTTGGGATTCATTGTCTCAACTTCTTTTTTCTATTCTTTTAAATAGCTAGGTCAAACTTCAACTGCGGCTTGACAGGGTCATAATCCACCAATTCAAAATCCTCTGCTTTAATATCAAAGAAATTGGTCTTATCTGGCACATTCAATACCAAACGTGGTTGGCAGTTTGACGGCTCACGTCGAAGCAATTCCTCAGCTTGTTCAAATTGATTGTCATAGATATGGAGGTTGTTGATAAAGTAGAAGAACTTCCCAACCTTCCAGCCGAAATGCTTGGCAATCATCATTTGAAGAGCCACATACTGCATAGCGTTGATGTGGTGGGCCACCAGCATGTCATTAGAACGCTGGGTCAAGGTCGCATCCAGATAGATTACTCCATCTACACGGCGGACATCAAACATGGTCTGAAAGGCGCACGGGAGCAACCCATCTGTTTCTTCGAAAGCTTGGTAATCCCAGAGCGAAATGATATTGCGACGGTTCCAAGGATTTGCTTCCAACTGTTTGAGAAGCTTATTGATGATGTCGTGTTTCTTAACGACCGCCCCGTAACGCTCACCAATAGTTCCCGTATCTCCCACTTCCCAATCATTCCAGTAGTGAACATTGTACTTGTCATTAAGCACGTCTAGGCTATTTGACTGGTCTTGATAAATCCAGAACACTTCCTTGATGGCGGATTTGATGGCAATTGGCCGCAAAGTTGTAATGGGGAATTCCCCCTTGGCCAAGTCATACTCTGCAAAGGCACCCGTTACATATTTAGAGTTGGCAACTGTCCCATCCTTGTACTTGGGACGTGCTTGCTCAGAAAAGACACCGTCTTTGAGGATTCGTTCAATATTCTCTTTAAAAATCGTATCTGCTTTTGTCATTTACTCTCACCTCATTTATTGTCCTAACTAGTATAGCATAAAAAAAGAAAGGAGGAAAATCACTCGCTTTTAGAAAGCAATTTTCTCCTTTTTATTTTATTGCAATACAAGTGATGCTGCTCCGATAACCCCAGCGTCATTTCCTAGAGTTGCAAGAGCTAATTTAGTAGATGTACGTACTTGTGGGAAAGTATTTTCATCGTAGACTTTTTGAACACCTTGTAGAAGGAATTCTCCTGCAGCTGACACACCACCACCGATGACGATTGTTGATGGGTTTAGGATTGAGCCAATGTTAGCACAAGCGATTCCCAAGTAACGTGAGAAGTTACGGTAAACAATCAAAGCAAGGTCGTCTCCTTCTTTTGCAAGGTCAAATACAGTCTTAGCAGTTACTTCTTCTCCATTATCAATCAAGCGTTTCAAGGCTGCATCGCCTTCGTATGCATCGGCATAGCGACGAGTCAAGTTGACAATCCCTGTTGCTGAAGCAACTGTCTCAAGGCAACCTTTCTTACCGCAAGTACATGCGATTGGTTGGTCAAAGTCAACAGTGATGTGGCCAAGCTCACCTGCTGCACCAGCAACACCATGAAGCAATTTGCCTTCTGCAACGATACCGCCACCAACACCTGTACCGAGTGTCATAAAGACAACGTCTGGTTGGTTATCACCAGCACCCATCCAGCGCTCACCGAGAGCAGCCACGTTGGCATCATTATCGATGAAGAATGGGATACCCAAGGCTTTTTCAATTTTCTCTTTGATTGGTTGAAGGGTTTTCCAGTTGAGGTTGTAGGCACCGATAACAGTCCCTTTTTCACGGTCAACCACACCTGGTGATCCCATTCCAATACCTTGGAAGTCCGCTGCCACCAATCCAAGCAAGTCCAAACGATGTTGAATAGACTCAATCATATCATCTACGATATGACTTCCCTCATCCAAAATGTTGGTCTTGATAGACCATTTTTCTTGGATTTCTCCTGCTGTTGTCAAGATTGCAAATTTGATAGAAGTTCCACCAAGGTCAATCCCAATAATCTTTTGACTCATCATATTCTCCTTTTTCATTATAAATTAATTGAAAATGCTTACAGCACTAGTATAACAAATTTCACTCATTTATGCAAAGGTTTGCATTAACTTTCTAGATTTTATCCTTACTTATGGTTTCCAGAGACCTGAAGCATCTACGTAGTAGCGGCCTCCATCAACTCGCTCATTTTTAGCCATTTTACCATCTGATTTCAAATAGTAGTTTCCTTGCCATGCATTGCGAGCATAAGAACCATCTGATTTCAAGTAATACCATGCTTGGTAAGAAGAATCATAAACCCACTCACCTTGTGCCATTTTACCGTTTGATTTAAGGTAATAAGCTCCTTGCCATGCATTTTTTGCATAAGAACCATCTGATTTCAAATAATACCAAGCTTGATAAGAATCATCATAAATCCATTCGCTCTGGGCCATTTTTCCGTCTGATTTCAGGTAATAGCTTCCCTGCCAAGCATTTTTCACTGGATTTCCAATTTCATCAAAGTAGTACCAAGCACCGTCCTGCTTAACCCAACCACTTGCTGTTGATGAACTTGTATCAGTTTGAGTTGTAGCCGCTTGTTTTGCTTTAAAAGCACCCTTAGGAGCATTTTTCAATTCGCAAGCCACACCATCATGATCGCGGTCTAACTTGGCAGAATAACCAGGTTCTCCCTCGTGAATATCCGAGTATCCATTCGCCCAAGCTTCCTTACAACTAGAAAAATGAATGCTTTCTTCTGCTAACACAGGTTGTGAAAACAAGGCTAAAACTGGCAAGGTAGCCAGACTCATTTTTAAAAATAGACGTTTGTTCATTACTTTCTCCTATAGGAATGTTATCGATTTCAATATTATTTTATCAAACTTATTTCAGCAATTCAAGAAAACTTCTAGTTATTGCTGCAAACTCTTTTGGTTTGGCTCTATTCAAGACATGAGGACCGTCAGGGATAATCTGGAATTGAGATTCTGATATTAGTTTATGAAGACTTCTCATAGAACTAAGATTGGGTTTATCTTTGCTACCACAAATTAGTAAGGTTGGATAAGGACAAGTTCTTGATATATCAGTTAAATCAAGTGTCTTCAATTCCTCAGAAACTCCGACCATAAAAGCTTTGTCTGCTCCCTGTTTTTCAAATACCTTTTTGGGAAGTAGTTTAAAAATCAACAACTGAATATAAAAAGGAATGTTACCCGCTAGTTTCAGTGGACAACCTGACAAAACCAAGGATTGAAGATTTGGTATCTCATAACTTGAAAGCTCCAATGCAAGGGCAGCTCCTAAGGACAAACCGATTAGGACAAAAGGTTCTGTTTCCACTGTTAAGCGCTGATAAATGCGCTCCTTGGCTTCTTGGTAGGTGGCAACTCCGGAAGGAAATAACTCTATGGCTTCAGAGGGATAATCTGCAAGCAACTCTTGCACTTCCTTCCAACTATCTGCTGACTGACCTAGGCCATGTAAAAATATTAATTTCATTTAGTTCTCCCTTACTGACAACTCATACAAACCCCTGACTGCATTACAGCCATAGATAGCTTCTGCTCCCTTCAAATCTTCTATGGTCAAGACTTTCTCTTCTACCTGTCCTGTTTCCAGCAAATGTTGACGGTAAATTCCTGGTAAGATTCCCAGTCGGATAGATGGTGTATAGAGTCTCCCATCAATCTTCAGAACCAAATTTCCAATAGAGGTTTCAAGCAATTCTCCTCTTTGATTATGATAAATCTTCTCTTGTTTCCCTAGGCTCAAGTGAGGTCGGAAGCTTGTTTTGAAGTAGGTAAAGGCTTGTTGCAAATTAACTTCTTGCAGGCAAAGTTTGGCCTCGCAAAAACTTGGACTAAGAGGTGTTAAGATTTGTCGACTAAGTTCTATCTCTCCAGACTTGCCGAGAGAAATACGCAAGCGGTAATCTTGATTAGCATCACAAGCCTGACACTCTTCCTCTATCTTTTGTTTCAAGTTTTCTGAATCAAATGGAAAGGCAAAATACCGACTCGCTTTTCTCAGCCTTTCTAGATGTTGTTCTTCAAACATCAGTTGTTTTTGGCTGATTTTTCCAGTTGTAATTAATTGGAAGCGAGCTTGTTTACGATAAAGAACGGCTGCCTTTTGATGAACCTCGCGATATTCAGATTCCCAAGTGCTATCCCATGTAATACCTCCACCAACTCCATAGATGGCTTTCCCTTGATACAGTTGAATAGTCCGGATAGCAACATTAAAAATCCGTCGTCCATTTGGAAGCAGGAGACCAATCGTTCCACAGTAGACTCCACGCGGTTGTGGCTCCAAGTTCTTGATGATTTCCATGGTCGCAATTTTCGGAGCTCCTGTTATTGATCCACAAGGAAAGAGAGAACGGAATATTTCTACAAGGTCAACATCCTCTCGCAACTGACTCTTGATGGTCGAAGTCATCTGCCAGACAGTCGAATACTGCTCCACTTGACACAAACGCTCCACATGCTCACTTCCCACTTCAGAAATACGGTTCATATCGTTGCGCAAGAGGTCCACAATCATCATATTTTCAGAGCGATTTTTGGGGTCCTGTTCCAACCAAGCTGCCTGATCCAAGTCTTCTTGGTCAGTCATGCCACGCTGAGTCGTTCCCTTCATTGGTCGCGTTATCAACTCACGGTCATTTTGCTCAAAAAAGAGCTCTGGACTCATGGAAATCACTGCCATCTCATCATGTTCAACATAGGCATTGTAACCCGCCTCCTGCTCTACCACCATGCGATTGTAGATGGCAAAAGGATTAGCGCTTAAATCTTGCTTGAGTTGGACGGTGTAGTTGACCTGATAAGTGTCTCCCTGCCGCAAATGATGGCGAATCTGGGCAATCGCCTTCTCATAGTCTGCTGCAGACGTTACTTCCTGCCAGTTTGAAGGTAAATCAACCTCGTCATAAATCAGAGGAATAGGGGAGGTCTCCACCTTATCGTGAACAGTAAAGTAAAGCAAATACTCGTCCAGTAAAGGAGCTTTATGAACTGCTAATTTCTCCTCAAAAGCAGGTGCAGCCTCATAGCTGACATAACCCACCACATAATAGCCTTGCTCTTGGTAGCTTTCCACTTGTGCCAGCAAATCTGCCACTTCTGCTACATTTCTCGTTTTCAACTCTTTAATGGGCTGGGTAAAGGTGTATCTTTCCCCAAAAGCCCTAAAATCAATCACTGTTTTTCTATGCATACCTTAAGTATAGCACAAAATAAGAAAACCCTCATCCGCAAAGCAGATGAGAGATTTCAATTATTTAAAGATTGAAGTTTTAAAGCTGTTTGTTTGTTGAAGAAGTTTCTTGAAGATTTTCTCTTTAAGTGATACAGTATTATCAAATTTAACTGATCCGTTTTTAAGAGTAGCTTTATCTTTATCAACAGCTGCAGCAAATGCATTCTTCAAGTCATCGTAACTACTATATGTAGTGCCATCAATTGTAACTGGGTTAAATCCTGCTTTCGCTTTATCAACAACTTCTTTGAAGTATTCTTTCTTCCAATCTTCTAGAGTATTAAATTTACCATCAGAAACTTTCTTAATGATGAAGTCATCTCCTAGAGTAGCATGACCTGCTTGTTTAGACTCATTTTTCAGCATGTTAGAAGCATAATTTAGGAAGCCTTTTTCATATCCAAAGTAACCCCACATACGGAAGGTGTTATGTTTGAATGACATTGCTCCTGGAGCACCTTCACTTGTGTTACCACCATAGATACCAGCGGTAATTGGTACAGTTACATAAGCAGAACCGAATCCAGTTGGGTCATACTGACCATTACCAGGACCGTGCTTAGTCATGAAGTTTTTCTCTACTAAGTCGTTAACAGATGTTAAATTATATTCTTTTTCTTCTGCATTTAAATCCCTAACGTTGTCGTATTGGTTCTTCGTATTAGCTCCACGAAGTTTTTTATCCACTTTCTTGAACCAAGCACTATTTAAGGCTTTATCCTGTTTATCAATAACGGCTTCTCCTTCAAGGTAGTCAAGAAGCATTAGAGTATCGTTGAAACCTTTCATGTAATGATCGATTTCTTCTCGAGATGCGAGATCATTTGGATTAGTGTTATACCATTGATTTCCATCATTTGGACGTTCATAGGCCATGTTCAATCCTAATGCTTTAAAGTCACCGTTTGGACTTGTTTCAGCAGGTGATTGTAGCATACCTTGTGCAAATGCTTCTAAGTCAGTTCCTTCACGGTGTCTTGAACCACCTAAGTAAACCATACGGTCATTTACGTGAGTTGTTTCATGAGTGAAGGCTGAGATACCGAAGTCACTAATCATACTAGTAACCATGAAGAATACTGAATCATCTTTATAAGGGTTACCGTAAACACGAGCGACAGCTCCCATACGCCAGTCTGTTGCGTGATAACGACCTGTTGGTCCATATAGCTCACGAACTGGAGCAATGTCTTTACCGCTGTTAGTGTGACCGTATTTGTCAGTACCTTCTGGATAGTTTTGGTTATCTAGTACTGGTGTTGGTACCATGTTGTTGCTCTTAAGCAGTTGATTACGAACTTTATCTAATGATAGACGAGACCAGAAGTCTAGGTAATTTTGTTGAGCTTTTGCTACTTTATCGATTTCAGGTTTGAATGCCTCGCGTTCTGCTTCAGTCTTCTTACCGTATTTCTCGAATGAACTGTACGCTAGTGTATTATATGTTGAGATTAGAATCATGTGCGCATCTTTTAAATTCAGAAGTGGCAGAATCATCTTACCATGCACGTCGTTGTTTAATCCTTCGTAGGCTCTGTGTTTCTTATCAGCAAACTCAGGTGTTGTTGTTTTAGGTTCAACAATATATACATTATCTTTAGTTGCTTTTATGAACCAGTCGTTTAAGTCAGTGTCACTTGTAAATAGACGCATATTATAGTCTAAGAAACTGTTTAACTCGCCTATACCGATAACTCCACCGATCGTTTCGCGATAAGCTTCTAAAGTTCTATCACCTTTAATGTTATTTTCCTTAGAACCAACCTTAATCAAGAAGTCTAACACACCAACATTCTTACCATAGAAGTCCGGTTTGAATAACATTAACTCTTTAATGTTAAAGTCATCGAATTTAACCCCGTAGTAACGATTTAGGTAAGTTAATCCAAGAAGAACTGCTGCTTTGTTGTCATCGATTTTCTTAATCAAGGCACGTTTAGCGGCTTCATCTGTGTTCAGTTGGTGATCTTCATTTTCCACTAACTTCGTAACAAATTGAGTGAGATTATCTTTCACATACTTGAAGCTTTCTTCTAAGTACAAATCCTTAATTGCATTGACTTTGTTACCACCAGTTCTACCCAAGTGTTGGTAAATCGGATCAGATTGCAGTTCAACTGGACTTAACTTGCTTTCGATAGCGCTGATTAAATCTGAACGATCTTTAACCAGCATATTTGGTGTATAAACGACTTCACCAAGCTCAGCGACACTGTATTCTTTCACTTGCTTAACTTGAGAGTCTTTCGGAGAAATTGTAAAGATATCTTTTGTCTTATCTGCGTAGTGAACCAAAATATGGTCAGCATCTGTAAGGTCTGTGACAAAGTCATTGCCTTTCATTGCAGTTACAGACAATACTTCTTTCGTTAATAAGTTTGATCCAGCTGGAATCTTGTTCCCTTGGTTGACAATCCATTCTTTGTTGTAGAACGGTTGAAGTTTTTCAACATTACGGTAAGCAAGCTCACGAGAAGCATCGTAATCCTGAGTATCTTTGTAAGTATCGGCTTTTGGTTTTACATTATTTAGTGAATCTTCAACAAGAGGGTTGATAACATAATCGTTAGCAGTTAATCCTAATGTTGCAATTTTCTTGTCAGCTTCTTCTTGTGAGACTTCTTTAATTCGGTTAGAAACAGAGAATCTAAATGAACGCTTACCTGTACTCACATTTTTTACAATGAAGTTACGTTCTAATGCGTCATTTGAGAAGTATCCACCATCTTCGTCAATATCTTTAGATCCATAGAATACTTCACCGTTTTCTACTTTCATCATAGACACAGAGTCAGCAACTTTACCCCATGCCCAGTTTTTACTAAGGAAACCACCAACTTCAACAGGAGTTTTTACTTTAATAGTCCCTTTAGTAACGGCATTACGAACAGAACCGTATTTACCGATTCCGTTAGGGTCAGAACCGTTATCCGATCTAGCAACAAATCCACCGATACGAGCTTTATTAGCAACTATATCAGCTTCTACATAACCTTTGTCAACATTACCTTTCCAGATTTCGCCAACCATGCCACCGAAATCCCAACCTCTATCACCTACACCTGTAAGTTTACCGATATAAGCAACATTAGTAAGTTGTCCGCCATTATCTAATTTATTAACAAGTCCGGCAATTCCATCTCTACCAATGATGCTACCAGTTACTTTAATATTTTCAACAGTGGCATTCTTAACAGTTCTGGCAAGTGCAGAAATATTATCAACCCAAGGCATGTTAATATCAACATTAGCCAAGTTAACATCTTTAACAGAACCACCTTCAATACCACCAAATAGTTGACGAGACATATTGTGGATTGAATAACGTTGTCCGTCAACACTTGACAACTTACCTTTAAATGTACCAGGAACGTACTCTTTATTTGGAGTTGGTACATTGGCTGCATTTAAATCTGCACCCAGTTTAAACTCACCTGTAGGATTAGCTTTCATATCTTTGACAAGCTCGTTGAAGTTGTAGTAAACATTACCTTCTTTTGCTTTTTGTTTTTCAAAGTAATGAACATACTCTTCGTTCAGTGTGTTGTCAGCAGTCCGTTGAATCAAATCAGGTGCTTTGGCTGTAACCTTATACAAGGTCTTGCCATCAACTGTTACTTCTTCAATTTTGTCAACGGCAAGTCTGGTTGTTTTATTGTCATGAGTGGTCACTCGTAAATAAAGCGGAGAAACATCAGCTGGTTTTGCTGTCAGCAAACTAGTGTCTGTTTCGTTACCATCAGCATCCACACTCATCAAGCTTGTTTCTTTGATATTTTTGATTTCAACTTTTTTGAGGTCGATTCTTAGAGGTTCTTCTTTCAGAACTTCTTCCTCATCACCCTCACCACGGTCATAAACCATCTTCGTTTCAAGTTTATAATCCTTGTAGTACTGCAAATCTGTCAGGGTAGTTGTCAGGTCGTCTGGTGAAACATTCAAGGTTTTGACAATCTCATCACCTTTTTTCAGAGTTAGGGTGATAGATTTAATGGCTGCCTTACTTGGATTTTCTAGACTGTATTTAACATCTGAAGTACGCTTCAAATCCTTAGGTTCAACTGCCGTGATGGTCAATACTGGTTTTTCAAAAGTCTTGGTACCACGTTTCAAAATTTTGTCTTGAGGTGCCTCAAGGATTTCCTCTGTAATTTTTGGAGCGTCCTCTGTTTTAACTCCCTTAATGGTATTAAAGGTCTTGGTGATTTTTTTCTGGCCTTCTTTTCCTTCTTGAGCTACAACTTCTAAGCCTTTTTTCAGTTGGTCATCTTCTTTAACAACTTCCTTAAATGGAATCTTTTCAAGACTTTCTTCTACAAGAGTTCCTTCAATTGGTTTTGTCCCACGACTTACCTGTTGGTTTACAGGCTCCTTGGTAACTTCTGTGCTAGTTGAAAGAACTTGGTCAGTTTTAACACCTTCTACTGTTTTATAAGTTGTTTTAGTAACTTGACTACCTTTTTCACCATTTCTTACGACAGTTTCTTCGTCCGTATACTTGGTTGGATCCTCAGTCGTTTCAGTTTTGTAGTCTAGGTCTGTAGTCGATGTTTCAACAAGAGTTCCCTCAGTTACTTTGTACTCAGGTAACTGCTCTTGTACAAGGGCTTGACCTGCTTTACCTTCCTCTTGTGTACCTTTTACTTCGATTGGAGCTTCTGGCAATTCTGGCTGTGTTAGAGCTTGGCCTGCTTTACCTTCTTCTTGAGTTCCTTTTACTTCAACTGGAGCATCTGGTAAAGTTGGTTGTGTTATGGCTTGGCCTGCTTTACCTTCTTCTTGAGTGCCCTTCGTTTCAACTGGGGCCTCTGGTAAGGTTGGTTCTGTTATGGCTTGGCCAGTTTTACCTTCCTCTTGAGTTCCTTTTGCTACTTGATGCGTTGGTTCAGCTTGTGGGGTTGGAGTTGGGGCAGGTTGCACCTCTTTCTTCGTTCCGACTGCAATGACTTGTGACACAGGATTTTGAATCACTTGGTCTTCGACGACTTCTCTAACTTCTTGACCGTTGACCATCGATACTTTGGTTACAAGGCGACGCTGACCATTTACTCCAGCTGTTACGATACGAGTCTGTCCTTCTGCTAGATTAGCATCTGGGCTTGTGACTGTTTCAAAGGGAATCTCCACCAAGCTCTCTTCCTGTCTTGTCTGAGGCTTCTCAGAAACTGGTTTTTCTTCAACCGCAGGAACAACTGGAGTTTCTACTACAGGATTCTCAACGATAGTTTCTGGAGCAACAGCAGGTCTTTCTTGATTGACTTCAGTTTTCTCGATTTCTTTTGAACTTTGCTTCTCTACTGACAACTGAGGCTGTTCTGCTGAATCTGGTCTTGATGGATGGAGTTCTGCTTCCTTGAAGTATCCGATGTACTCATAACCATCAATATGGATGATCCCTTCAGCCAAGCCTTCATGTGTAGAGACTGAAATAGTTTGGTTATAAGAAAGCAATTCTTTATTTTCAAATGCAAATGTCCCGTAAGGTACAAAGGTGCTGGCTCCTAAAGAACCAATTAAGAGAACACCTAGGACCTCTTTGCGACCTTTTTTAGACACCAAAAAGACTGCTAGAGAAGCCGTTGCCAAGCCAAGGCCTGCTAGGGCTAGCTCCTTATTTCCCGTGTATGGAAGTTGTTGACTGTTAGTTGCCTTCTTACGATAAACTACATAGAGAATATCATCATCTTGAAATTCTGTAGGAACTTCATGGTGAATTAGAGCTTTTTCAGACTCGGTCAATTCCTGCTCCGCCAAATAACGGTAATGAACGCTATGAGCACCACCGACTTCATTGGCTTGAACCTTATCTACTAAAAGGGTACTGGCACCAAAAAGGAAGGCCCCAATGGCTACAGGACCTACCCCAACAGTTAGCTTACGAATCGAATATTTGGTGATTTTTTCTAGTTGTTGTTTTGTTTTTTTCATTCTCACGACTTTCTGATAGAATCTTGTGGATAATGCGCACGCGCACCTCCGATTAATTTTGGACGGCTAGCAAGAGCCGTTACATGGGCATGCCCAATTTCTCTCAAAAGAGGGCGAATCGGAACCTGAACATGCTTGACATGCATGCCAATTGCAGTGTCTCCGATATCCAATCCAGCATGAGCCTTGATAAATTCAACTTCAACTGGATCTTGCATAAACTTGAAGGCTGCCAACTGACCTGAACCTCCTGCATGAAGGGTAGGAAGGACACTGACGATTTCCAGACCAAACAGCTCTGCCACCTGACGTTCAACGACGAGGGCCCGATTGACATGTTCACAACCTTGAACGGCTAGATGAATTCCTTTTTTCTCTAAGATATCTAGGATGGTCTTTACAATGATTTCCCCAATTTCTTGGCTGGATTCCTTGCCAATCTGACCACCTATCACCTCACTAGAAGAAAGGCCCAAAACAAAGATAGATCCTTGCTTCAAATTGGCCTTTTCTAATACATCTTTTACAATCTGGCTTGTTTCTCTTTGAATGTCTTTTTCCTTCATACTTGATACCTCTTTTGTCATTATCTATCATATCGTTTTTTCTACGTTTTAGCAAGATAGACAACCTAGAAAGCTTGCCCAATTACGCATAAAACTCCCAGAATTGACTGGGAGTTAGCTAATTTCTATTCCATTTATGTATATTTCAACCGTCGTACCTTTTGAGGGAATAGAATCAATCTTCATCTGGTAGTATTCTCCAAAATGAAGTTTGAGCCGTTGATCAACATTTTGAAGACCAACTCCCCCACGTTTGAGTTGACTTTGACTACTATCGCTAGCATCTTGGAAACCAACTCCATCATCCTCAATACGGATGACCAATCCTGAATCCTGTTTCTGAACAGAAACTCTAATATGTCCCTTACCTTCCTTTTCCTTAATGCCATGGTACAGGGCATTCTCTACTAAGGGCTGTAAGACCAACTTGGGCAAGACTAGATGATCAAAGGCAGGATTTTCAGCAATTTCGTATTCCAGCTTATCTCCATAGCGTTGTTTCTGGATAAAGAGATACTGGCGGACATGATTGATTTCGTCAGAGAGGCAAATCAAATCCCTGCCTTGATTGAGCGCCAAGCGGAAGTAGGTCGCCAAGGACTTGGTCACTTGAACCACTCTCTGACTGTCCTGAAATTCAGCCATCCAGATGATGGTGTCCAAGGTGTTATAGAGGAAATGCGGATTAATCTGGCTCGACAAGGCTTGAAGTTGGTACTGACGGGTTGTTTCTTCCTGCCTGCGAATAGCTACCATCAACTGATCAATCTGATCCAGCATGGCATTGAACTGACGAGTCACTTCTCTTAATTCATAGGCACCAACTTCCTTGGCACGAAGATTCTGACCACCAGAAGCAATCTCCAGCATGGTTTCTCTCAAGTCATTCAGAGGAGCAATCCAGCGTTTAAGACTAAGCCACACCAAGCAGAGACAAGCAAGAAGAGATGTGAAACTGGCTCCAAGCAAGGTCCACATGAGTTGACTCCTAACCTGGTCTAACTTCTCCAACGAAGACACACCAAGCACCGTCCAATCAGTTCCAGCAATCCTTTCCTGACTGACGTAGGATTTGTGATCTGGAGTATAACCCTGCCCTGTCTCGATGTAGGGTTTCATAGCCTCCATTTCGCTAGACGAACTATAAACTGTGTGTTGAGGATGATAAACAAATTCATGGTTTTCATTGATGATAAAGGCAAAGCCCTGCTGACCCAACTGAAGTTGGTTAAGATAGGCTTCCAGAGTTTCATAAGAAATATCCAAACGAAGCACGCCAAGATTAGCTCCCTTTGCATCAACAAGTTCTTGAGTGACAGAAATGACCCATTGACTGTCCGATTTACGAGCTGGAGTCAAAACTGGCTTAGACCCCTGATGAATGGCCTTTTGGTACCAGTCCTCAGCCATCATATCAGAGGAAGTTTTCATCTGCACACTGTCATCTGTAGAAATGACTTGACCGGATTTAGTCACCAGTACAACAGCTTTCAAATCTTGGTCTGACTTTAAGATGGTCAAAAACAAATCTCGAATTCCCTTGACCTTGTCTTGACTGGGATTCTCAGCATAGGCTAGGACATCTGCCTGCTGGGTCAAACTAGTTGAGGTGGTTTCTAATTTTTTGATATAAGACTGGATAAAGTGGCTAGTCTGACTGATAGTTGTTTGACTATTGCCCTCAATGCTAGCCTCAATGGCTGATGAACTAGATTGATAGTAGAAAGTCCCAACCAGAGCTAGGAGAATGAGAAAGACCAGAAAGATGGAAATAACCATTCTGACTAGGAGAGAAGAACGCTTCATCGGCCTTCCCCCTTCTTAAACTGACGAGGTGTCACACCTGCAATCTGTTTAAAACGTTGGGTAAAATAGTTCATATCTTCAAAACCAACTTTCTCTGCGATCTCATAAATCTTCAGATCTGTAGTTAAAAGTAAGAGCTTGGCTTGTTTGACACGTTCTCTCACCAGGTAATCCTGAAAAGGTAGTCCCAACTCTTTCTTAATCAAAGAACTCAGATAAGTCGGACTAAAGCCCAAGTCACTGGCCAAAGACTTTAAACTAAACTGGCTATCAGCCAGATGGGACTGGATTTTCTGGGCCATATTTCCCTCAAACTTATCGGTCAATAAATCTTGTAACTGCTCTTCTTTCTCTTCCTTATCCAACTTTTGCTTGATTTTCCCCAACATTTCCTCAATATCCTGACGAGAAAAGGGCTTGAGCAGATAGTCATCCACACCGAGTTTGACAGCAGACAAAGCATAATCAAAATCATCGTAACCTGTTAAAAAGACCAAATGCACCTGAGGATAGGTTTCTCGAACCAGACTAGCCAACTGGATGCCATTTAGCTGAGGCATGTTGATATCGGTTAGAATGATATCTGGAACTTGTTGTTGAATCAATTCCCAAGCCTGCCTTCCATTTTCAGCCTGACCGATGATTTCCATATCGTAGGCTGCTACATTGACCAGCTTGGTCAAGCCTTGTCTTACCAGATATTCATCTTCTACAATTAAGATTGTATAGGTCATGCTTCTCTCCTTTGTCACTTACTAGTATCAGTATAGCAAAATTCTCCTCTAACTGCTTAGGAAAGCCCTCTTAATCAACATAATCTAGTAAATAAGCATAGCCTTTTTCTTCCATTTGGTCTTTGGGAATAAAGCGGATGGAAAGACTATTGATACAGTAGCGCAAGCCACCCTTGTCCTGTGGGCCGTCCGTAAAGACATGGCCAAGGTGAGAATCTCCAACTCGGCTCCGCACTTCCATGCGTGTCATATTGTAAGACTTATCTTCCTTGTAGGTGGCAACATCTGGACTGATGGGTTGGGTAAAACTAGGCCAGCCACAACCAGACTCAAACTTATCCTTTGATGAAAAGAGAGGTTCACCAGTTGCTACATCCACATAGATACCAGATTCAAATTTATCCCAGTAACGGTTTGAAAAAGCTCGTTCTGTTTGATTTTTCTGGGTGACTGCATACTCCTCAGGTGACAAGGTCTTTTTCAATTCTTCATCACTTGGCTTAGGATATTTGCTGGCATCAATGACGGGGTAGGCCGCCTGATTAACATTGATATGGCAGTAGCCATTTGGATTTTTCTTTAGATAGTCTTGGTGGTAATCCTCTGCCACTACAAAATTCTTCAAGATCTCCTTTTCAACTGCTAGAGGTTGATCGTATTTCTTAGCCACCTCATCAAAGACTTGGTTAATCACCTCTAAATCCTTGTCATCTGTGTAATAAACACCAGTACGGTACTGGGTTCCCACATCATTTCCTTGTTTATTTTTGCTGGTTGGATTGATAATGCGGAAGTAATGAAGCAGGATTTCTTTGAGAGAAATTTGATTAGCATCATAGGTAATATGGACAGTCTCTGCATGTCCTGTTTGGTTAATCAATTCGTACTTGGTTGTTTCCCCTCTACCATTTGCATAGCCTGATACGGCATCTGTCACCCCGGGAACGCGTGAGAAGTATTCCTCCACTCCCCAGAAACAACCTCCAGCTAGATAAATTTCGTGCAAGTCTGCATCTTTACTCACTTCTGTTTTTTTCACTGTTTTTCCTCCTTGGCTAACTGCTGCTTTCTCAATTTGCGAGCTATCTGTCTGCCCTGCATTTCGCATCAATAGAAAATAGAAACCGCTTATGGCTAGGAAAAAAATCCCTGCCAAGACAAACAATTTTACTTTATCATTCATGACCTTTCTCTACCCCATTTCTTTCAATGTTTTTAAAATCATATCCTTATCCATAAAACCAGGTTGCGTTTTGACCAGCTTACCTTCCTTGTCTATAAAGGCTTGAGTTGGGTAAGAACGAACACCATAACTTTCTAAAAGTTTACCTGATGGGTCAATTAGAACTGGAATATTTTTATAATCCAAGCCCTTGTACCAGTTCTTAAAATCCGTTTCAGCTTGTTCTCCCTTGTGTCCAGGAGAGATCACTGTCAAAACTACATAGTCATCACCAGCATCCTTAGCGATTTCATCCGTATCTGGAAGACTGGCTAGACAGATGGAACACCAAGAAGCCCAGAATTTGAGATAAACTTTCTTACCCTTATAATCAGATAAGCGGTAGGTCTTGCCATCTACTCCTGTCAGTTCGAAATCAGCAACCGCCTGACCTTTAGTCGCAGTTTGCGCACTGACTTGTTCTGTTTTTGTTTGCTCCTTCATAGTAGATTCGTCTGACATATTTTTAGCCGAACAGGCTGCCAAGCAACAGATTGATCCGACTCCAAGGAGACATGTTTGCCATTTTTTCATTTCTTCTTCCTCTCTATTCAAATAATGTAGTCAAAATGGAAGCATTTCCCAAAAGCACCAAGATTCCCATCACGATAATGAGGAAACCACCCACTTTTTTGAGGGTTCCTAGATAAGGATGAAGTTTTCGGAAATGTTTCAAAACATAGCTGGAGGCCAGAGCTAGAACCAAAAATGGTAGCGCCAAACCCAGCGTGTAAATCAACATGAGACCAGCTCCCTGCCAAGCACCTGAACCACCTGAAGCCGCCAAGGCCAAAACAGAGCCCAGAACCGGTCCCACACATGGCGTCCAAGCAAAACTAAAGGTCAATCCCAGTAAAAATGCCTGACTATAGCCCTTACCCTTTTGCCCCTGTCTCTTCAATTGTAGCCTTCTTTCCTTATAGAGTCCCTTCAAATGTAAGACTTCCATCTGGTGCAGGCCCAAGAGAATGATAACCGCACCCGTCACATACTGAAACCAAGAGGCATACAAAAGGTCTCCTAAAAAACCAGCACCATATCCCAGTAAGATAAAGATAAAAGAAATACCCGCTATAAAGGCCAGAGTTCGCAATAAACTGACAAGTGAGATTGAAAATTTGCCACTAGAAGCCTGAGCACCATCTTTGTCATCCAACAAGACCCCTGCATAGACCGGTAACAAGGGTAAGATACAAGGAGAAAAGAAGGAAAGAATTCCAGCAAGAAAAACACTGATAAAAAAGATAATCGTATCCATTGCCTTCCTCCATTCTTTGATTTGATAGAACTATTATAGTCCCAAAACTCCAGAAAAAACAGAGACAATGATAGGGAAAAATAGGAATTTAATCAGGTTATGTAAAAATGTTGCAAAAAAAGCCAGACACAGTCTGACTTTGATGGAAACCTAAAAGAAAATTCACTAGTCTTCCCTACTTATCTGATAATAAATAAGGTCCGCAAGATAGCCTTTTCTCTCTACACCATTGCTAATAGTCTTTAGATAGGACATTCCAGCCTTCTCCATGACACGACCTGAAGCTGGATTGAGACTGACATAACGTGCCTTGACTTCTTGAAAACCTGCTTGAGTAAAACAAAAGTCCAAAACAGCTTTCAAGGCCTCTGTCATCATACCATGTCCCCAGTAAGCCTTGCCTAGCACATAGCCAATTTCACAAGAAGAATCGTTCTCATCTATTGCAACGATGCTGATATCTCCTATCACCTGCTCTGGCTTTTCTTTGAGACAAATGGCCCATTTGTAATAGTTGGGATTGGTATAGGAGGTAACCCAATTTCGAATCGAGTTTCGAGTGATTTCGACATTAGAATGGGGATCCCAAGTGACATAGGTTAGATTCTCAGCAGATGAAGCCCAATTCTGAAACATAGCTTCTGCATCACTCTCCACAAATCTTCTTAAAATCAAACGTTCTGTCTGTAATATTTGCGTACCGATTGCTTTCATGACGCTACCTCGCTTTCTGATAGATGATTCTCTGCCCAACCTCAATTTAAATTTACTTTGCTTTTGAATTTCAAGGTAATAAGCTAAAAAGGTCCCCCGGACCTTCCTCGCTTACTTGTTTCCATGCTCGGGGTAAGAACCTCCACTGGAGGTTCTTACTCCCAAAAGTCATCAAATACGGTGATGGGTAGGTGGCGTTTATGTTGGCCTTTATGCCACCAGTTTTCGATTGTTACTTGGGCTTCTGGGCTGATTGTTTTTCCTTCTAGGTAGTCGTCAATCTCTTCATAAGTGACTCCGAGGGCTACTTCGTCAGCTAGACCTGGTTTGTCTTCTTCTAGGTCTGCCGTTGGGATTTTTTCATAAAGGGCTGGGTCTGCACCAAGTTCCTTCAAGAGTTGTTTTCCTTGACGCTTATTAAGGCGGAAAAGGGGTAAAATATCTGCACCACCGTCACCAAACTTGGTAAAGAAACCTGTGATATTTTCCGCGGCGTGGTCTGTTCCAATGACCGCTCCGCTATAAGAACCAGCAAGGGCATACTGAGCAATCATACGACTACGAGCCTTGATATTGCCCTTGTTAAAATCTGAAACAGGACTTCCTGTCGCTTCAACTGCAGCTGTCATAGCATCTGCAGACTCCTTGATATTCACCACTAAACTGACATCTGGCTGGATGAAGGCTAGGGCTTTTTGAGCATCTGCTTCATCAGCTTGCACTCCATAAGGCAGGCGGACAGCGATAAATTTGTAGCTGTCATCTCCTGTTTCTGCTCGCAGTTCTTCCATAGCTAATTGAGCTAAACGTCCTGCTAAGGTTGAATCTTGTCCCCCAGAAATCCCTAGTACAAAGGTCTTTAGGAAGGAATGTTTTTTCAGATATCTTTTTAAGAAATCAATAGAACGACGAATTTCTTCCTGGGCATCAATCACTGGTTTCACACCCAACTCTTGGATAATCGTTTCTTGCAAACTCATTCTTCTTCTCCTTCACCGAGGGCTTCCTTGCGCATCTTGTCAATCAAGTCCATCTTATCTTGCCATACATCACGCGCCAAATCCACTGGATAATGCTGAGGATTGAGCACGCGCTTGTATTCATCCCAAAGCTTGTCAAATTCCTTACGAGCATAAGCCTGAATCTCAGTCAAGCTAGGCAAGTTGTAAATCAATTTTCCGTCTTTGAAGATATCCACCAAGAGAGGAACGGCATCAAAATTACGAACGGTCTTCTTGATGTAGGTATAAGTAGGATGGAACATCTTGATTTCTGTCATGCTGGTAACATCTACGCCATCATAAGTGATATAGTCTCCTTCTGACTTGCCTTTTTCACGACTGGTAATACGCCAAACCTGCTTCTTACCAGGTGTTGATACTTTTTCCGCATTGTTTGACAATTTAATGGTATTGCGCATGTTGCCATTTTCATCTTCGATGGCAACAATCTTATAAACTGCCCCAAGAGCTGGCTGGTCATAGGCTGTAATCAGCTTAGTTCCCACACCCCAGACATCAATCTTGGCCTTTTGCATCTTGAGGTTTAGGATGGTATTTTCATCTAGATCATTAGAAGCATAAATCTTAGCCTCTGTAAATCCAGCCTCGTCCAGTTGCTGACGGACTTTCTTGGAAATGTAGGCAATATCCCCAGAGTCAATCCGAACACCCATAAAGTTAATCTGGTCACCCAGCTCACGCGCCACCTGAATGGCAGCTGGTACACCGATGCGAAGGGTGTCATAGGTGTCCACAAGAAAGACACAGTTTTTGTGGGTCGCAGCATAAGCTTTGAAAGCTTCATAATCGTTACCATAAACCTGTACCAAGGCGTGGGCATGGGTCCCCAAAACAGGAATGTCAAAGAGTTTACCCGCACGCACGTTGCTGGTTCCATTGGCACCACCAATCACCGCTGCGCGTGTTCCCCAGATGGCCGCATCCATCTCTTGAGCCCGACGTGTCCCAAACTCCATCAAGGGTTCATCTTCTATAACCGAACGAATACGAGCTGCCTTAGTCGCCACCAGAGTCTGGTAGTTAACGATGTTCAAAAGAGCCGTTTCGACCAACTGACATTGGGCTAGAGGGCCTTCCACCTGCACAATCGGTTCATTAGCAAAAACCAAGTCCCCTTCTTGGGCAGAACGAACGGTCAACTCCAACTTGAAATTGCGGAGATAGTCCAAGAATTCCCCATGATAGCCTAGCGATTCCAAATAGGCAATATCACTATCTGAAAAACGCAAGTCTTCAAGATAATTCACAATTCTTTCCAAACCTGCAAAAACCGCATAGCCATTCTTAAAAGGCTGTTGGCGGAAATACACCTCAAAGACCGCCTTTTTATTGTGAATCCCTTGGTCAAAGTAAACCTGCATCATGTTAATCTGATACAAGTCCGTGTGCAATGTCAAACTATCATCTGGATACATACTTTTCCTACTTCCTTAGCTAGAAACCCATGAAAATTTTCAAGAACTTTCATGTATTCCAATAAATTAGTACTATTATATCACATTTTAGCTGGATTGAGAAAAGAGTAACAAGCTATTCTCCACTCTCCAGTTCATCCATATCTTGTTCAAACTTTTTCTGAGCCCATTCGCCATAGCTCTTAAGACCAAGATTGCCAATAAAGACCCAGGGAAGGTAAATGACATAAGTAATTGCCCAAGCAGATAGGTATTTAACGTTCAAAGGATTGTGCTGATAAATTTCTATGTTGAATTGATAATTCTGTAACATCAAAAGAGCCGTAATAGCCAAGGTTAGGAAAAAACAACCCAAAATCGTAAAATGAAAACGACTATAGTAGGTCACTCCCAGATAACGGGCACGATTGAAAAAGAAGAAAATCCCTACTATCAGAGTATAGACTAGAAAATTCGGATTAAAAAGAGATGGAGCCAATACAGCCACCAAATAGCTTAGAAGTACAAGCCCAATAAAGAGTGAAAAAGACTCTGCCCCAGCTTTATTGATTAGTTGTTCTTCTCTTTCGTCAAGTAATTGATAATGAATAAATTTATTTACCATCTTCTTCCTCCCAAAATAATTGGTCTAGGGTTTTCCCTAAACATCTGCAAATGGACTGGCAGAGCGAGAGACTGGGATTGTATTTTCCAGCCTCTATCAAACCAATAGTCTGGCGTGTCACACCAACAGCCTCTGCCAGTTGACCTTGTGTTAAATCAAGCTCAACCCGAGCTAATTTTAATTTTAAATTTTTAGCCACCTGCGTCCTCCTTATAGTTTTAAAAAGTTGCGCCTCTTTTCAACATTATTATATCATATATCTAACTTAATGCAATATATAAATGTCATTTTGTAAAATTTTATTAACAAAAAACCTCTACCACCTAAATGATAGAGAGTTTTCTGCTTATTCAATTTTTTTCAAAAAATCGACGGCATCGTAAGATTTCACATCTAATGTCTCAGCTGCGATTGTATTGTCCTCCATATCGTCTAGACAGACACAATTTGTAGATTATAACTGCTACTGATCGAGAATCTCCTTAAACATTGCTCATATCCAATATTATATCCATCAGTCCGCCTCTATACTCATGTGCGAGTCTCTCTTCGTATTATACCTTCATACTCACCTTACAAATCTTTTTGGTAATAAAATCTTTTTCCTGTGTAGGGATAGTCTTGCAAAGCAAAGACTTCCTTGTAGCCATACCTTTTATAAAAATCAGGAGCTTGAAACTGGTAAGTATTGACAAAAGCAAAACGACAGTTTCGATTCTTAGCTTCAGTTTCTGCTTGCTGCAATAGTTTTGAACCGATTCCTTGCCCTCGCAGTTCCTCTTTTACAAACAAATACTCAATTTCCAACCAATTTCCAAAAGTCTCTGCTACTAAGCCTGCCAGAAGATTGCCCTTTTCATCTTCGACATAAAGATTAAGTGGCTCACTTTCAGCTTCTTCTCTTTTTGAACGGTTATAAACACGAATCAGGTTCCCTATTTCTTGTGATTTATGGGATTCCTTATTTTCCAATCTAAAGTACATCTAAACCTCCTTAAATACTGTTACAGCTTGATTATAGTCTTATTTCAATAGACTGTCAAACTAGCAAAAACTCACCAACCTGAGTTGATGAGTCCTTAATCTATTTTCTAAATTTCCACTGGCTATAAATACCGAAACCGATAATCCAGATAGCTGATCCAATTGCTCCCACAAATGTAGACTCTTGTAAAAAGAGGGTTACAAAGACAAAGGCAAAGAAGAGCATGGTTAAAGGATTTAGGAAACGATAATGGGGCATGAGATAGCCATCCGCCATAAAGTCTGGTGACTTGCGGTATTTAAGGTGAGCCACCATAATCAAGATATAAATGGCGATATAGACACCTGATGATGATGCCGTAATCAAGGCAAAAGCATCGGAAACTCCTGGCAAGACGTTGATAAAGGCTGCTAGAGCAATCAAGATTGCTGAAGCGATGATGGCATTTTGTGGCACATTGTGGCGAGAAAGAGTATCTGCCTTGATAGCCTTTAAGAATGGATTTGGCGAATCATGAGCAATCTGGTACAAATGGCGCCCTGTTGAATAAAGGGTTGAGTTAAGAGCAGATGCTGCTGAGGTCAAAACGACGAAGTTAATCAAGGCTGCCGCCCACTTGACACCGGCCAATTCAAATACTGTAACAAAAGGTGAATCAGCAGAAGCCAGTTCACGCCAAGGAATGATAGCCATAATGGCTAAGAGGGCACCACCGTAGAAAAAGGCGATACGCAAAGGAATTTCCTTAACGGCTTTTGGCAAGACCTGACGTGGATTTTTGGTTTCAGAAGTTGTGACCCCGATAAACTCAATCATAAGGTAGGCAAAGAACACCATCTGGAAGGCCATGACAAAGTTTACTCCACCATTTGGGAAGAGGGAGAAATTGTCAACAATATTGGCCAAACTTGCTACTCCATGAGGTGTCTTAAAGCCTGTCAAGACCATAAAGACCCCTGTTGCAATCATGGCTAAAATAGCCACAATCTTGACCATAGCAAACCAAAACTCAACTTCTCCAAAGAGCTTCACCGCAATCAGATTGACCAAGGCTAGAATGGTCAAAAATCCAATCTCAATCATCCAACTCGGCCAAGTTGGGAACCAAAATTGCACATAATGTGCGATAGCAGTGATTTCCGCCATACCGATAAAGACAACAGATAGCCAGTAAGACCAAACCGAGAAATAGCCCCAGCCCTTACCCAAATGGCGTGTGATAAAGTTGATAAAGGTATGTTGCTCAGGGTCTTGGTAAAGCATTTCACCAACAGCACGCATCATGAGGAACATGAAAGCCCCAGTAATCATATAAATCAGTACAATGGAAGGACCTGTTAGGCTGATAGAGCGACCCGCTCCCAGAAAGAGTCCTGTTCCGATTGTTCCTGCAATGGCCATAACCTGCACGTGACGATTAGTCAGACCACGCTCCATCTTGTTTTTTTTCTTCTTTGAACTCATATAGTCTCCAATTCTTTTTAAACCTAAAAGGGAGCAAGTAGGGCGTTTCCCTCCTTCTACTCCCTTTAATCATTAGGCTGTTTTTTCAACCTTCAAGATTTTTACATCATAGCTACCAACAGGTGTTTCAATGGTTGCTGTGTCACCTGTTTTCTTGCCAATCAAGGCTTGTCCAATTGGGCTTTCATTTGAAACCTTTCCTGCAAAGGCATCTGCACCAGCTGAACCTACGATAATATAAACTTCTTCTTCGTCCTCACCAATTTCTTGAATAGTGACTGTTTTACCAATCGCTACTTCGTCTTGGGCAACTGAGTCGCTATTGACGATTTCAGCATAGCGGATTTTTGTTTCTAAGCTAGAAATTTGTCCTTCAACAAAGGCTTGTTCATCCTTAGCCGCTTCGTATTCACTGTTTTCTGAAAGGTCACCATAGGAACGGGCAATCTTAATGCGTTCTACCACTTCTGGTCGGCGGACCAATTTCAATTCTTCTAATTCTTTTTCAAGTTTTTCCTTTTCCGCTAGGGTCATAGGATATGTTTTTTCTGCCATTTTTCTCAACTTTCTTTCGATAGTATTGAATCTCTATCTGAGATTCTCATTTTTGTAGTCTTAGTTTGAACTACTATTTTGAGTAAGCTTGCTATTGACGTGCTCAGCTACATTCCGATCATGTTCTTCCTGAGTAACTGCGTAATAGACTTTACCATCTGTAACATTGGCTACAAAGTAGAGGTTCTCACTCTTAGTTTGGTTGATACTTGCTTCAATCGCGTCCTGACTTGGACTATCTACAGGACCAGGCATCAAACCAGGTTTGGTGTAAACATTGTATGGTGAATTAATTGATGTATCAATTCCAGCATCGTCTGCTAGGCTAATATTTTGGCCAAGTTTCCCTTGGGCATACAAGATTGCAATATTGCTTTGAAGTGGCATACCAAGATTCAAACGATTGTAGAAGACACCTGCAATCAACTTACGATCTTCAGTCTTAGCTCCTTCTTTTTCAACAAGTGAAGCAATTGTTAGCAATTCATTAACTGTTAAGTTTTTAGACTTGATTGCACTATAGTGCGGAGTCAAGGTCTTATCCATAGCTGCCAGCATCTCATCAATCAAACTTTCAATAGTTGTGCTTTCCTTGATAGAGTAGGTCGCTGGGAAAAGATAACCTTCCAAACGGTAACGAGCTCCACTTTCTTTCGTTGGCAAGCTTTCAAGTAGGTTTGGATATTTAGCAACTTCTTGACTGATAAAGTTGTCATCTTGCACCTTAGCCAAGAAGGCTTCCGCTGTCAAAGGTTCTTTAAATTCACCTTGTAATTGGCCTACAGCTTGGGCGATTTGATCAATGGTATATCCTTCTGGAATGGTTAAATCTGCAAGTGATGGTTCTTGAGGTTCAGGAGTACCACCTTTTTGGAGTTCTTTGATGATATCCTCTGTACTCATGCTCTTTTGCAAATTGTAATATCCAGACTTCAAATCTGAATAATTCTTATACTTAGCATAAAAAGCAAAAATCACTCCGTGTTTAATCACACCAGAATGTTCAAGTGCTGATCCAATCTCTTGGACATTGGATCCTTCTGGGATTTGAACCGTTACATATTCCTTAGAATTTGCATCAACTGGTAATAAAGATGATTGAACATACTGGTAACCAAAGTAACCACCTGCTGAAATCAAGGCAAGGAAAATCAATAGAGAAATGAAGAAAGCTTTCAAATGTGATTTTTTCTTCTTAACAGGTTTAACTGTCTCACGACGACTACGACGTGGAGTTTCAGAAATCACGTCAACAGCTTTCGCTTCGACGACCGGTTCAGGTCTTGGCGCTTCTGCTTGTGTCTCTTTTGGTTCTTCAGTTTTATAAGAAACAGCTACTCTTGTTGGAGTTGTGTTCAAATCTCTTTCGACCTTTTGTGGACGATTGACATCTGGTCCTGGAACCGGTCTTGATGGACTTGCTTCAGCTGGTGAAGCTGGAACATCTTGACTAGGGTGACTAGGAACGATTGGAGCTTCCTCTCTCAATTCCTCCGCCGGTGATGCAGGCACATCTTCACTAGGATGCTGTGGAACACGTGGTGCATTCTCCATAATTTTTTCAACAGCTGATAGGGATGCATTCATCACTTCTTCATCAGCAATTTTTGTGTCAGGGACAGACAAAGCTGATTTTTTTCATCAAGTTCAGCGGCCTCTTGACGAATCCCTTCATATTGTTTTACTTTTTCTAAATCACGTAAAATTTGCTCTTTAAAGCTTAATTTTTCGTCTTCTCTTGGCTTTTCACTCAAAAGTTTATCCTCCTCGTTGACAATCCATAATATTATATCTTAAAAACGAAAGAAAAGCAACCTAGCATGCTTTTCTGACTTATTTTTTATACTCAATGAAAATCAAAGAGCAAATTAGGAAGCTAGCCGCAAGCTGTACTTGAGTACGGTAAGGCGACGCTGACGTGGTTTGAATTTGATTTTCGAAGAGTATTAGCTTCCCAGACCATATCATACCAAGTTCCCCCTGCAAAGGTTGACTGAGACTGGCCTTCATTGACAAATCCATGCCTTTCGTAGTAGGCGATGAGATAGTCATGACAGGTTAGATTAATGCCTTCTCTTTCGTGTTCAAGAGCCAGTTCTTTCAAGGCTGTTAGTAATTTTTGACCAAGTCCAAGGCCCTGTGCTTCTTTGGCAATTGAAAGACAGGTCACAGAGATATACCCACCCGGCTCATGACTATGATCTTCTATCTCTTCTGTAAAAGACTGGTCTTGCAGATGGCGGTGTGGTCCAACTGGCCCTTCTATATACCCCATGATTCTGCCTTCTTTTTCTGCAACCAGAAACGAGGTCTGAATTTCTCGCAAATGCGCCTCAAAAATAGAGCGAGGAATAGCCTCTTCAGCAGAGAAATTTTCTAGTTCAATCTCAACGATACGATCCAAATCTTCTAATCTTGCCTTCCTGATTTTCATTGTTCCTCCAGATAAAAGGGATTAAACCAAATCATACTAAAACCTTGACTAGCTGCATAAAGCGAAGTTACTTCTTCTTCATCAATAAAACCGTTCATTTCAAAATAGGAAAGCAGCTCATCAGGACTCTTCAAACGAATAGCTTTGTAATCCAGCACTACTGCCACCTCTTTCAAAGCCGCAAGAAGAAGCGTTCCCAAGCCCTGTCTCTGATGGTCAGCCTCGATGACTAAAGAATGTATTTCTAGACATTGCGGATTGTGTGGGTAAGGACCACCTAGAACATAGCCCAGAAGCTGATTTTCATCCCTAGCTAGAAGAAAGGTATCCGCACACTTACGGATACTTTCTTCTAAAATATGGGAAGGTTGCTGCTTTTCAGCTGGAAAAGATGAAGCCTGAAGTTCCTCTATCTCAGCCAAATCAGACTTACTTGCCTGAATGATCTTAATTGGAATTTCCATGGGAAAATCCTATTGAACATTGCTTGTCAAGTTAGACAAGAGTCGCTCAAATGAGTATTCATAGGTTTGGATATCTCCTGCTCCCATAAAGACATAGACAGCATTGTCATGGTCTAGGAGTGGAGAAACATTTTCAACAGTGATAACTTGGTGTTTCTTATTGATTTTATTGGCTAGGTCTTCTACCTTAACATCACCATGGTCTACTTCACGAGCAGATCCATAAATTTGCGCTAGGTAAACTGCATCCGCTTGATTCAAAGCGTGGGCAAATTCGTCCAACAGGGCAATAGTTCTTGTAAAAGTATGCGGTTGGAAGATTGCTACGATCTCTTTGCTTGGGTATTTCTGACGAGCCGCATCCAAGGTTGCAATGATTTCTGTTGGATGGTGGGCAAAGTCATCGATAATCACTGTGTCATTGACAATTTTCTCAGTGAAACGACGCTTAACACCAGCAAATGTTTTCAAGTGTTCACGCACCAAGTTCAAATCAAATCCTGCTGTGTAAAGAAGACCAATAACGGCTGTCGCATTCATGATATTGTGACGACCAAAGGTTGGAATGTGGAATTGCCCTAATTCTTGTCCACGGAAATGAACTGTGAAGGTTGAACCAGTTGTTGAACGAAGAAGATCACTAGCGACAAAGTCATTACCTTCTGCTTCAAAACCATAGTAATAAATCGGAGCATCAGACGTAATCTTACGCAATTCAGCATCTTCACCGTAGACAAAGAGACCCTTGGTAATTTGTTTGGCATAGTCGTTAAAGGCATTGAATACATCCTCTAAACTTGTGAAATAATCTGGATGGTCAAAGTCAATGTTAGTGATGATAGAGTATTCTGGGTGGTATGGCATGAAGTGACGCTCATATTCGTCTGATTCAAAGACAAAATATTTGGCATTAGCTGATCCACGACCAGTCCCATCTCCAATCAAGAAGCTAGTATCTGTGATATGAGACAAGACATGAGACAACATACCCGTTGTTGAAGTTTTTCCGTGCGCTCCAGCAACTCCCATGCTAACAAAGTCGCGCATAAAGCTACCTAGGAACTCATGGTAGCGTTTGTAGCTAATGCCATTTTGGTCCGCATAGGCAATTTCGACGTTGTTATCTGGACGAAAGGCATTTCCAGCGATAATTTCCATATCACCGTCTAGATTCTTTTCATCAAAAGGAAGAATGGTAATTCCTGCCTGCTCAAGACCACGTTGAGTAAAGTAGTACTTTTCAACATCTGAACCCTGTACCTTATGCCCCATTTGGTGCAACATCAAGGCCAAGGCACTCATACCTGATCCCTTAATTCCGATAAAATGATATGTCTTTGACATGTTTTCTCCCCTATTCCGTAATTCTTGTCAGATTCAACTCTTGGGCCACCTGACGTTCTTGTTCTTTTTGTTGATTCTTTTTATTGTAGATTTGGCTCTTCTTCAGAAAATCATAATTGTTTTTCTTTGGGCCTGAAGTTTCTTTTGGCTCAGCTTGAGTCGACATATTGTTCACTTCTTCGGCCAAAATGTAATGAGACTGGGTCAATTTTTGACTATATTTGACAAATTCGCCAGGATTTTCCTTTTGGAAAGGCGCGGTAGGTTGATTACCATGTCTATCCAAACGTTGCTGAGAAGGGCGCCTTGTAGGAGTAATATCCTTAGTCAGATAACTTGCTGAGCGTTTCTTTTTCAAGTCCGCACGCGCTTCTTCACGCGCCACCTCCGCATAGCTCTTTCCTTCTTTTTTAACTCCTAAACCAGCCTTCTTAGGCTTCTCTACGGGCTTTTCAATCGGTTTTACTGGTTTTTCTTCAGTAATAGGGGCCCACTCCAGATAATTCTTATCACGGTATTCTCCCCTGATATTACTGATAAAGTCAGATTCATCGTAGAGGTCCATAACCGGCATTTCAGTCAGCATGACCTCATCATCTGACACCAATGGAAATCGTTCTTCTCTCATTTTCTATTTCCTTTCAACACTTCATTATAGCGTATTGTCTTGATTTTTCAAGTGCTGGCTTCAGAAATTCCCAAAATTTCTCTAATTTCTGCTAGGGTCAGACTGCCACGTGACTCTGTGCCGTCCAATACTTGTGACACCAGATGTTTCTTCTGTTCTTGGAGTTCCTGAATTTTTTCTTCAATGGTTCCCCTGGTCACTAAGCGATAAACCTCAACCGTTTCTTCCTGACCCATCCGATGGGCACGGCCAATAGCTTGCGCTTCCACCGCAGGATTCCACCAAAGGTCAACCAAGATCACTGTATCAGCACCTGTCAGGTTTAGACCGACACCACCAGCCTTAAGGGAAATCAGAAAGGCATCTCTTTCCCCTTGGTTAAAGGCCTTGGTCATGTCTTGTCTTTCCTTGGCTGGGGTCGAACCGGTAATTTTAAAGGAAGTCAAGCCCAAGTCTGGCAGTTCTTGTTCAATTTTTTCCAACATTCCCTTGAACTGCGAGAAAATCAAGACACGGTGTCCACCGTCTGCCACCTGGACCAGCAGGTCTCGGAGACTATCCAGTTTGCCACTGGCTCCCTGATAATCTTCCATAAAGAGGGCAGGAGTGTCACAGATTTGACGCAAGCGCATCAAACCAGATAAAATTTCCACACGACTTCGCTGAAATTCCTGATCTGAAACTTGAGCTAGACGGTCTCGCATCTGTTGCAACTGGGCTAGGTAAATAGCCTTTTGCTGGTCTTCCAGTTCATTCTTATAAACTACTTCAATCAAGTCTGGCAATTCGGTTAGAACTTCCTCTTTCTTACGCCGCATCACGAAAGGCTTGATAAACTGAGCCACTCGCTCTGCTGGCAATTTCATAAATTCTTTCTTGCTTGGTAAGAGTCCTGGCATGACGATTTGGAAAATAGACCACAGTTCACCCAGATGGTTTTCAATAGGAGTCCCTGACAAGGCAAAGACCGACGGCACCACAAATTGTCTCAAGGTCTGAGCGATCTTAGTCTGGGCATTTTTCATGACCTGAGCCTCATCTAAGAAAAGGAAGTCAAAGGTCATCCCCTGATAAAGATCACTGTCCTGACGGAAGGTAGCATAGCTCGTCACATAGATTTGATGGCTCTCAGCAAGAATCTCTTCACGACTAGCTTTCAAGCCATGAACAACAGCTACATCCAACTGTGGGGCAAATTTCTGAAACTCATCTGCCCAGTTGTAAATCAAACCTGACGGTGCTAAAATCAAAATCCGACTTTCTTTTGTCACTTGACTGGTCAAAAAAGCAATGGTCTGCAGGGTTTTACCAAGTCCCATATCATCAGCCAAAATCCCACCAAAACTATAATGATGGAGCATTTGCAGCCAACCGATTCCCTTCTCCTGATAATCTCGCAAGTCAGCCTTGACATGAGTTACTTGTAAAGGAAAGTCCTCTGGATGCGTCAAATCCTGGGCCAGATTCTGGAATTCTTGTGAAAAAGAAACACGGTCTAGCCCTTCAAAAAGATGAGCTAAACTGTAGGCCAAGGATTTTCGAGCCTGCAAAGCCCCATCTTTTAATTCAAACTGCCCCAATTCCTGTAGATTTTGGCGAATTTTCTTGGTTTCTTCATCGAAAAAGTAGACTTGATTAGACGAATCAATGTAATAATCCTTGTTGGCAACCAAGGCCTGCATGGCTTGGTCAATTTCCTCTTGGGCAATATCTTGAAAATCAAATTGGATTTCCAAGAGACCTCCCTTGGAAGCAATCTGAACTTGAGGGCTTGCCAGGCTATAAATTTCTTCTAACTTGTCTGATAAATCAACATTCCCGAGTTTTTCAAAGGCTGGAATGATTTCATGGAAGAAATGATAAACAGACTCTGCTTTTAAGGCCTGACGCCAAGATTGAAAATCCGCTTCAAATCCAGCTGCCAAACAGACTTGGAAAACTCTTTCTTCTAAGTCTGCATCACTCGAAAATGGTAATTCTTCTAACTCTTGTCGGCTAGATACCTGTCTATTTCCATAATCAAACTGAATTTCTAGACGAATCCGATTATCCTCTTCCCTATCAAAATAAAAAGAGGGCTCAAAAATTTTAATTTGTAAGCGTTCTGGAGCTGAAACAGTCCCCATTTGGCTAAAGAGTATTAGACTAGAAGCCAATTTATCTCGGTCACTGCTATCAAATTGCAGGTATTTCTTTCCATGTCGATCCAAAGGCAGCGCTTTGATTTCCTTGAGAAGACGCATCTGCTGGTCTGTTAGAAAATAAATCTGACCTTTATGGAAAAGTACTGCTCCCTGATAAAAGACATTGACCCTTGGACTCTCACTGATTTCCATTTCAAAATAATCCGAGTATTCTGTTACTGTAAAGGCAAAGAGATTGGCATCAGCATGCATATCCTGAAAAAGCAGAGTCTGGTAGCTATCCACTTGATGGTCAAATTGAAAATGAGGCAAGGCCATCAATAAATTCACACCCTGCTCAAAAAAGGTCAGAGGAAAAAAGAGGTGCCTACCTTGGTTTTGGAAAAAGAGATCTGGAGCCAATCCTTCCTCCGTTAGTCCCCGCAAGAAAGTCAGAAGTTCTTGGCTGGCTTCATCAAAGTCTTCCCAAGACAGAGACTCCTCATAAGTTTTGCCAATCATATAAGGTTTTCTCTTATCGACGACTCTTAAAAAGAGGGGAATATCCCGAATGACGTAGTATTTTTGGCTATTGATTTGCCCGATTCTCAGGGTCCACAAGATATGATTGCTTCCTGCTTCCACCTGACCCACAGCAGATAACTCATAGGCTCGGTCTGATTTTGGAGATAAGATTCGTTCCAAAAATTTTCCACCCAAGGTCACCTTGGTTTCAACGGCCTCTTTTTCTTCATGACCTTCTTCCAGACTCTGCAAGATTTCCTGACCACGCTCATCATTTTTTAGAAAATGCTCCAGAGCTGCCAAATGCACACAGTAGCCCCTCTTTTGGAAAAAATCGCAGGCACAAAAAACCAAATCATCCTCTAAACTATAGCGCAGTTCTTCTTCTGCAACGCGAGCGTAGAGCCGATTGTTCTTTTCCTTGATAATGTCAACCTTACCAGTTTCATAAAGGGCAACGCCTTCGATACGGACTTTCCCCGGAATCAATTTAGCCATATTTTTACCTTTACCTTATCTTTTTATTATACCATATTTTCCCCTATGAAAATAGCCTCCTAGAGATACTTTTCTCATAGAAGGCTAGATTTTTAAAGTCGTAACTTCTCAAAGTAACTTCCATCTCTCTCCCAAAAGTGGAAGTTGGTCTAAGACGAATTTCCACTGATTTCACGCATTTTTCTCATACTAAAAGCTAGGTTGTGGGAAACTGGAAGTTAGTTTTAGAAGTTACCCTCTATACTATACCGGCGGCCGGGGTCGAACCGGCACGTCCTCGCGGACACTGGATTTTGAGTTCTAACTCAATGTTTTTATATCAATTAAAATAGCATGAAATCAGCAATTTTACTATTTAAAAATATCTGATTTTAGCTGAATTTACCAATTATGGTATTTTTGTGGAAATTACTATATAATTCATTCATATTTTTATTAAGTACTTTCAGAACTTTATATAAAATTTTTTCAAAACCAATAACAGTTTATTAAAAACGCCATTATGAATTTTACTTTCATCAATTTGGCTTAAATTCACATTTTTAATTATTAAACAATCCTTCCAGCATTCCGGAAAACCAATTTTAGTTTTTTCTATGATACTGCTAGTCATAAATTTTCTTTCAATTTCGTTAATAAAGGTATCCCACTCATCATGAATGCTTGAATTATGACAAATAAGAATTTGTTTTATTGCCAGCATATAGGCAAATAAGTCTTTATTATCTCCTTGTTTCTTCCCATACATTTTCATCTTCCGCAAAACTGGTGTATAGAATCTTGGAACACCCACATTAAAGTTACGTGCGTATAATCTGCCATAATGTGCACAAACATTCCTAATAAACCATGTGGCAGAAATCCAACTTTTACTTGCAGATATAATATGGTCCTGCATGTTAGCATCATTTTTATAATAATCATTACTAAGAAACAACTCTTCAACCCATAAACTATAAAATTTATCATTCAACTGCTCAATTATTTTAGTTGTTTCTCCAAAAGTCAGCTCAGGTACAACAACCCAAAAAGGAAACTTGCAATCTTTATTACTCACATGGTGACTTATTGGAAGAGATTTAGCTTTTAATTCAAATAATCTCATTCCAATTCTTTCAATAAATTCCTGATAATCATTTTCATTTTTATAAATTGATTTATCTAAATAGCACTCGCCTTTTTGTAAATTCCCTTCATAATTGCTACATAAAGTATGGATAATAGAAGATTTGATTAACAATTCTATTTTACCAGTAAATTTCATCAAATTTTCTCTCAAAAATGAATTGAATTCATAAAGTTCAATACAATCTTGAAAAGAAAAAGTAGTATCTTCTCGTTTCGGTAAACACTTTCTGTATATTGAAAAATCATAATAATTTGTCTGAAAAAGGAACTGTTTAGCGAAAGCCTCATCAGACTCATTAATTATTACTTTAGCACCTGTTTTCTTTACTGGTCTAGCAAGCTTCTTCTTCAACTTATCAAATTCAAGAAATTCTTTCATTGAAGAGTTTTTATCAGGGGCTAGTGCATAATATTTGACAGAAATATTTTTTACCTTAATCTTTTCATCAGTTGTATTCATCATTCACCCTAAAAAAAAAGCCTCACAAAACTATTTGATTGATTAATCAAAGGGAGCCTTGGGAGTTCTTGTACAATTATTATAGCCTAATCCCTATTTTTTGTAAACCCCCTTTCCATACCACCAAATGTAGTAGCTCCAATCTTTTTTAACCAAAAAATTCCATATATGGTGCTATTTTTAGACGCAAGAACACAAGATATAGATAGAGACCTCTAAGGTCTCTATCTATTGTGTTTTATAAGTGAAAATATTTTTTAAAAATATTTAAAAAATAATAAAAACGATTTTTTAAAGTTTGGCAAAAGTCGTCACAATCCGCTGACAAACTTCTTGCAGCAGAGACTTAGGCATGGCTACATTGAGACGGGCATGGAGACTTCCTTCCTCTCCAAAATCCAAACCACGGTTAAGGATAACCTTGGCTTCATTTCTCAACAGCTCTTGCAATGTTTCATCAGTCAGGTCATAGGCTGAAAAATCAAGCCAAATCAAGTAGGTTCCTTGCGGTTTCATGACCTTGATGTTAGTCTCTTTTCCAAATAAATCCACTACATAATTGATGTGGTCTTCAAAGACTTGCTTGAGTTCCTCTAACCAATCCTTCCCATAGCGATAGGCAGCTTCTGTCGCCAAATAACCCAAGCCTGAAATTTCATGCTGATTATTGGCCAACTGGCGTTTCTGGTAAGCCAGTCTCAACTTAGGATTTTCAATAACTGCATATGAATTTTTTGTTCCAGCGATGTTAAAGGTTTTAGTAGCACTAGTCAAGACGATAGCAAATTCTTTAAAGTCAGGATTGATGGTATTGAAGGAATGATGCTTATGACCAAAGAGGACCAAATCTTGGTGAATCTCATCTGAAACCAAGAAAACACCATGTTTTTGACAGAGTTGACCAATCTTCTCCAAGACTTCTTTTTCCCACACACGTCCACCAGGATTGTGAGGGTTGCAAAGAATATAGAGTTTGACATCCTCTTCCACCAAATCCTTTTCAAGTCGGTCAAAGTCAATCTCAAACAGACCATCCTTTTCCACCAAAGAATTGGTAATCAATCTGCGGTTATTCAACTTGACACTGCGTGCAAAGGGTGGATAGACAGGTGTGTTAATCAAAACCGCATCGCCTTCTTTTGTAAAGGATTGAATAGCTGTTGAGATGGCTGGTACCACACCCTCGATAAAGACAAGAGCCTCTTTGTCAAAGTGGTAATCGTGTTGTGTGGCTTCCCACTTTTGAACTTCCTTAATTAACTCTTCACTGGCATAGGTATAGCCATAAACCAGTTGATCAGCGTAAGTCTGCACGGCTTGGCGGATTTCAGGCAAGACTACAAAGTCCATATCCGCTATCCAAGCTGGTAGGACTTCACTATCTGTTTCTGCTTCTTTCCATTTATAGGTATGGTGCCCTAAACGATTGGGCAGGCTTGTAAAATCATATTTTCCCATCTTTGTCTTATCCTTCCAAGGCTTGGCGCAAATCTGCAATCAAATCTCTAGCATCCTCAATCCCAATCGACAAACGCAAGAGGTCATCTGTTAAACCATAAGAATGGCGCACTTCTGCTGGAATATCAGCGTGAGTTTGCGTCGTTGGATAAGTAATGAGACTTTCTACCCCACCCAAACTTTCCGCAAAAGAGAAGACCTTAAGACTGTTCAAAATGTGAGGAATGCGTGTTTCATCGGCTACTTTAAAGGAAATCATGCCTCCACGACCAGTGTAGAGAACTTCCTTAACTGCTGGGGAATCCTTCAAAAAGGCAACCACTTCTTGGGCGTTAGCTGTTGAGCGCTCCATACGAAGAGACAAGGTCTTGAGACCACGAATCAATTGATAACTGTCAAATGGAGACAAGACTGCTCCTGTCGTATTAAGATTGTAAAAGAGCTTCTCGTATAGTTCTAAACTATTGGTCACAACCACTCCAGCCAAGACATCATTGTGGCCTGCCAAATACTTGGTTGCTGAATGAAGAACGATATCTGCTCCCTCTTCAATCGGACGTTGGTAGATAGGGCTGTAGAAGGTATTATCCACAACTACTTTGGCACCCTTAGCATGAGCCAATTTTGCTAGTTTTTCGATATCAAATTCCAACATCAAAGGGTTGGTTGGAGTTTCAATATAGAGAACATCCACGTCCTTCTCCAACTCAGCAGTCAAGTCTTCTTCTGTATTGGCATAGGTAAAATGGAAACGGCCTTCTTGCTCCACTTGGTTGAACCAGCGGAAAGAACCACCATAAAGGTCACGGACAGCCAAGACCTTACTACCTACTGGAAAGACACTAAAGGCCAGTACAATTGCTGACATTCCTGAGCTAGTCGCTAGGGCATAGTCTGCTGACTCAATAGCCGCCAAGACTTCTTCCGCCTTACTACGAGTTGGGTTTTTGGTGCGCGTATAGTCAAATCCAGTAGATTTACCAAACTCTGGATGCTGATAGGTCGTTGAAAAATGAAGCGGTGTCACCAAAGCACCTGTCGCTTTATCTGACTTAATACCCGCCTGGGCCAAAATTGTGTTGATGTGTAATTCCTTGCTCATACAATACCTCCAAATCTATAGTAACTATTGTACCACTTATTTTCATCAACTCATTTTCTTCTTTTCAAGAGCTAGTTATAGTTTCAAACTATAGACTTATCGAGTAAAGCTAAAAAGAATCCAGAAAAGCTTCCAGATTCTTTTGTGACAATGATTGCTAGGCCTTACTTAGATCGAAAGAAATCCTGTTGAGCTAAATAGTCATAATGGTCTTTGTTAAATTGATACTGGCCCACATGCTGACCAATATGACCGACATCCACGGAAAAAATATAGTCTTCATTTTGATAATGCCAATTAAGTCTAACTGTATTCAAGACTGTCTTATAAGTAAAATCTTGAACTTGATTCCAAGGCATCTCCACGACGTGATTAGAATGATTTTCTGTTACATCACTGATGTCCATTAAGTAAATCCCCTTAGGTGTGAATGCCAGAATCTTAGGCTTCACACTCGACTGAACATAGTAGGAACCACCTATAATGAAAAAATCAATAAAGGATTTCAACCATGTCTTTTTCTTGAAAGCCATCAGAAAATTCTTTTGCCCTTCAATGTGGCAAATTGAGAGAAATGATTCAATCTGTTTTTCTGTTGCAAACTCCATAACAGCACCCATGATGATACCTCCATAACGATTAGTAAATAGGCAGATAAGAACTCTTCACATAAAGAAGAACTTATCATTTGTTACGTTTTATCTTACTTTTACAGTAGACGGCATCCCCTCCTATAAAATCATCCTAGCATGTGCATACTTCAGTTAACATTGGGAAGATTTTCGAACGTAGTTTTTCATCACTTTTTATTATATTTATTATATCATAAATTTAAAAAACAATTTAAAAAATGTAAGCACTTTTCTTCCAACTTCGCTATCATTCTATTAAAAAACGACTGTTTCCTTCGAAACCATCGTTTTTCTTGAAAAATCCTTATTTGACATGTTTTGCCAATTCTTCTTGGGCTTTTTTATTAGATTCTTCTTTTTCTTTCAGCCATTTTTCTTTAGCTTTTTCATATTCGTCTTTTGTGACTGTCTTATCTTGTACTTTGAGGTATTTATATGATTCAATACCTTTATTACCAGCTTGTGAGAATGGTTCTGAGAAAGGAACTGTTCTTCTCAATACTGGTGTTCCACCCAGGGAAACGTTTGGAATGGCTAGAGAGCTATCTACCAACCAAGCTTGGATTTCAGCATACTTTTCATAACGTTTTGCAATATCTTGTTCCTTGTTAGCTTCTTCCAGCATTTGAGTATAAACATCCAGCCCAACAGCCTTAGCTTTGTCATTGGCTTCACCTGGCTCTAAACCTAGATTTTGCAGAACACCACCACTATTAGTATTAAAAATATCGAGATAGGTTGAAGGATCTTGGTAATCAGGACCCCAACCACTGTTGTAAAGATCATAATCCTTCTGAGCTGCTGTCTGAGCCAAATAGCTTGTATTGTCATAATCTTCAGTAGTGAGTTGTTGAATATCAATTACAACGTTCTCTGCACCTAAGGCTGCTTCAATAGATTGCTTCATAGAATTTGCCTCTTGAACACCCTTTTTAACAGCTTGGTCAACTGTCATGTCCAAGTGGATTGGGAATTGGACTCCTTTGGCTTGGAGTTCTTTCTTAGCCTCTGCAAATTTGGCTTTGGCTTTTTCAGCATTGTAGTATGGATCTTGGGCATCCGCAAAGTTGATTCCTTGCCATTCCTTACCATAGTTAACCATCTTAGAGGATACTACTTCACCAAAGTCTTTTCCATTGATGGTTACAAAATTAGGAGGAACGACTAGGTTACGCAAAATCTTAGTTGCTCCGTCTTCCCCTTGAGATTGAGCCCCATAGGCTGTACGATCATAGGCAAAGTTAATGGCTTGACGGAAGTTTTTGTTAAGAACTGCTTCCTGAGTCGATTTCTTTTCAGCATCACTTGTCTTGGAAGTGAATTTATAAGATTTTCTATCTAGGTTAAAGTTTAAGAAATAAGAAGTAGGCTCTTGCAATCTATAGATAATATTATCCTTGTTCTTCTCTTTAATTCCTTCAAAACTTGAACTGTTCGGATAGAGACGAGCATAGCTATAGGCCCCCTCGACAAAGTTACGAGCTAGTGCATCTTGGTCACTACCATCATAATAGGCCAATTTCACATCATCTACAAAGACATTTTTAGCATCCCAGTAGTTTGGATTTTTCTTGAATTCGATGACAGATTTTGAAACAAAAGATTTCATCAAGAAAGGTCCATTGTACAAAATACTAGATGGGTCTACCTTCCCAAAATCATCCCCTTTTGATTTCAAGAAATCAGCGTTAACTGGGAAGAGAATGGTTGAAGTTGTTTTTGAGTTCCAATAAGATTCTGGTCGTGTCAAGGTATATTGAACTGTTTGGTCATCAAGAGCCTTAACTCCGACAGTTGAAAAGTCGCTTGTTTTACCAGTGATATAGTCATCCAAACCTGCAACGGATTCTTGCACCAAGTACAAGGCTTCTGATTTTTTATCAGCAGCGTATTTCAACCCAGTGACAAAATCTTGGGCAGTTACTGGAGCATATTCATCTCCATCTGCAGTATACCATTTAGCGTCTTTACGAAGTTTATAGGTATAGGTCAAACCATCTTTAGAAACACTCCAATCCTCCGCCAAGGATGGTATATAGTTCCCATACTGGTCATTTTCCATGAGACCATCTACTAGATTAGTCACAATATCATTAGTCGTTGCACGGTTTTCTGCTAGATAGTTCAAACTAGATGGATCACTAGTATAAACATAGTTATATGCTTTTGACGCTGTGCTAGAATTCCCACACGCGCTTAATAAAATACCTGCGCTTAACACGATACCTGCAAGTGTTGCATACTTGGCCTTAGACTTTTTCATCTCCAGAACCTCCTGATTTAAATATTTGTCTTATTATACAACTCGAGTTTTATTTAGTCAATAGTTTTTTGAGTAAAATTTAAGAAAAATATAATTTCTATCTACAAACTTTAGCTTTTATTCCACAAATTAATTAAAAAGAGAATAATCTAAGCATTTCATGATAGAAATGTTCAAATTATCCCTTTTATTTATAAATATTTTTTAAGTTAACTTTAATTTTGCTCGCAAGCGATCTGCTTGGGCTCTTCCAATTACCTTATCCAACAAACGGGTACGGAGACTCATGATTCCATAAACGCCTCCACCCATGGCACCGACAAGGGCTACATATAGGAAACTCCACAAACGTCCACTTGGTTGGAAGACAAATCCTAAAATCCACTGCAATATCCCAACTACTAGAAACATGAAAAGAGTTAACAAACTGATTAAAATGGTTCGTTTCAAAATCACCTTGCGCTTAACACCAGTTACCTTGCAAATGTCCCGATACATCAAAATATTAGGAATGATTAGACCAATTGTTGTAGAAATCAAAGGCCCGTAACTGTGAAAGAGAGCGATTGTAGGTATTTGCAAGACTAGCTTGGCAATAGAACCATAGATAAAATAGAGAACTGCCTTGCGGTTGCGGAACATGGCTTGAAGCATTGGAGACAAGACCATGTACAAGCCTAAAATAGTAGACTGTAAAACTGCAAAGACAAACAATCCCATAGCCAAACTATCTGGCTTGCCATAGAAGACAGTATAGAGAGGTTCTCCTACCATGACCACTCCAACCGTTGCTGGTAGCAAGAATAGGAAAAGCATAGTGATGCTGTCCTGAACTAGACGAGAAGCCGCCTTCAAGTCCCCCTTAACATAGTTTTCAGTCAAAAGCGGCAAGCCGACGCTCCCAATTGAAACTCCAACAGAAATCAAAATCATAGTGATTTTATTAGGATTGGCTGAGAAATAAGAAAACATGACAACCAAATCTTCATTACTATAGTTGCTAAACCAGCTCATACTATTGATAAAGGTCATCTGGTCCAAAATCTGGAAAAGCTGGATAGCAGACCCTGTAAGGATAAAAGGAATGGCTTCCTTAATGGTGTCGATCAAAAGACGCTTGCTGTTTATCTTGTCTCCTGTTTCAAGAACTCTTTTAAGTAAACCTTCTTTGGCAAGGAAATAGATCAAAACTGCAAAACTAGCTACCATGCCGACAAAGGCAGCAAAGGTGGATTGGGTAACCGCTGCTAGATAATCTCCTGAGCCAATTTTCATAATGATAAAGGTAGCTAAGAGCATCCAGATAACACGAATGACCTGCTCAGCGATTTGGCTCATAGCATAAGGTTTCAGGTTATTCATCCCTTGGAAGAAACCTCGGATCACACTCATAGATGGGAAAATCAATACTGCCCAAGCCAAGCTTTGCATGATTGGGATTAAGTCTTTGCCCACGCCAGATAAGTCTGCTAGCCAAGGAGCAAAGATATACAAGACTAAAGCAAAAACCAAACCTAGTCCTGTCATAAAGCCTAAAAAGCTCCGAATCAGGGCAAAGCTATGCTCTTCTTCTCGCATGGTATTGTACTTGGCCACTTGCTTGGCCACCGCAACTGGAATACCCGCTGTTGAAACCAGCAAGAACCAGGCATAGATATTGTAGCCCATGGTAAAGAGACCATTTGCTGTAGCCGCATAAGACCCCATCCAGATATACCAAGGGATGATATAAATGGCACCGAGTAGACGACTGATAAAGTTACTAGCCGTTAGCCAAGCAGTCCCCCGTAACATCTGGGCCTGCTGGTGATTGTTTTCGTTAGACATAGATTCCTCATTTAATTTTAATCACTAGGAAAAATTCCTCATCTTCCATTATAAACTTTTCCTTGTCACTTGTAAATTTACGACTTTCGGTTTACAATAGAAAGTATGATAAAGATTGAAACCGTATTAGATATTTTAAAGAAAGATAATCTCTTCCGTGAGATTATCGACCAAGGACATTATCACTACAACTACAGCCATGTCGTATTTGACACCATCTGCTATGATAGCCGCAAGGCCAAAGAGAAGAGCCTCTTTTTCGTCAAGGGTGCTGCCTTTAAAAAGGAATTTCTGATTTCTGCCATCTCTCAAGGCCTCGGTTGGTATGTGGCTGAAGAAGACTATGAAGTTGGTATTCCTGCTATCATCGTCAGCGATATCAAGAAAGCCATGAGTTTGGTAGCTATGGAATTTTATGGAAATCCACAGGAAAAACTCAAACTCCTTGCCTTCACTGGAACCAAGGGTAAGACAACAGCAGCCTATTTCGCTTATAACATCTTATCTCAAGGGCATCGACCGGCTATGCTCTCGACTATGAATACAACTTTAGATGGCAAGACTTTCTTTAAGTCTGCATTGACAACTCCTGAGAGCATTGACCTCTTTGACATGATGAATCAAGCTGTGCAAAATGACCGCACCCACCTCATCATGGAGGTCTCCAGTCAAGCCTATCTGGTCAAACGTGTCTATGGTCTAACCTTTGATGTAGGAGTTTTTCTCAATATCAGCCCAGACCATATCGGCCCAATTGAACACCCTAGCTTTGAAGACTACTTCTACCACAAACGTCTCTTGATGAAAAATAGCCGAGCAGTCATCATTAACAGTGACATGGACCACTTTTCTGTCTTAAAAGAACAAGTGGCAGATCAAGACCATGATTTCTACGGTAGTCAGTCGAGCAACCAAATCGAAAGCTCCAAAGCCTTTAGCTTCTCAGCTACAGGTAAACTCGCTGGAGATTATGATATCCAACTCATTGGCCACTTCAACCAAGAAAATGCCGTTGCTGCTGGACTTGCTTGCCTCCGTCTCGGAGCTAGTCTTGAGGACATCAAAAAAGGAATCGCGGTAACCCGAGTTCCTGGTCGTATGGAAGTCCTCACTCAGAAAAACGGAGCCAAGGTTTTCATCGACTACGCTCACAATGGGGATAGTCTAAAAAAACTAATCAATGTTGTAGAAACTCATCAAACTAGAAAGATTGCTCTGGTCTTAGGTTCGACAGGAAATAAGGGAGAAAGTCGTCGCAAAGACTTTGGACTTCTCCTCAATCAACATCCTGAGATTCAAGTCTTTCTGACTGCTGATGACCCCAACTATGAGGACCCAATGGCCATTGCAGATGAAATCAGTAGCTACATCAATCATCCTGTTGAAAAAATTGCGGATCGCCAAGAAGCCATCAAAGCAGCTATGGCTATCACAAATCACGAATTAGATGCTGTCATTATCGCCGGTAAGGGAGCCGATTGCTACCAAATCGTCCAAGGCAAGAAAGAAGCCTATCCAGGAGATGCAGCCGTCGCAGAAAATTATTTATAAGATAGTAAAAAATCAAGGGAAATGAACCCCTTGATTTTTTTCTATTTTTATTTAAAAACGTTTTTCAAACCTTCAACGGCACCTTCTACAGCACCTTTAGCATCTTCAACTACTTCTTTTGCTTTAGCAACTGTCTTTTCTACAGCGCCTTCTGCTTCAGTCTTGCCATCTCCAGTAACTTTACCAAATCCTTCTTTGATAGCGCCTGTTGCTTGTTCCAATTTGTTTTCAAGTGACATATGATTGTCTCCTTTAGTTTTATTCCGATATGTGTCACCGGTTACATATAGTTTATACCGAATACTAAGGAAAGTCAAACAATGTGCTCAGAAACAAGAAATCAGTCCAAGTAGAAAGTTAATCTTTCCTTATCCAAATCGATAGCCAACTCATACTTTCCATCTTCATTTTGGACAATATAACCTAGGACAACTAAACTATCCACAAAGATATCACGGCGTTTCTGCATAAGCTGGTCTTTTTTGAGAAATTTCAACAAAAAAGTCGTCATATATTTGAGAGCATACTCAGGATTAACATCTCCCAAAATAGCATAAAGTTCCTGTTGTTTTTCTGTCAAAGGATACTGATGTTTGACCTTGTAGAAATAATTGGACAGGGTCATTTTTGATCTCGCAAAGTCCGTATTTTCAACTAAAATAGCTGCATTGGTTTGATTGCGTAATTCTGTCTCAAACCTCTGCTCTAACAAGGTTTGATAGACCGGACTAGCTTCGCTGATAAAAATCTCTTGATCCAGTTCAAGACTATCGAGTGATTCAAGCATGGGAAGATTAAGGTAATAACGCTTATTTTCCCGACGAATCAAACCAGCCTTTATATACTCTTCCATGAGTTTATCAACTGCCACATCTGGAAATTGAGCCTTAATTTCTCTCAAAATAACATCCTCATGCTGGTCCAGATAGCGGATCAATTCTCCAAAAAATGGCTGTCTCGTCAAACGAGATGGATTAAAAATCTGAATCATGAAGATTCCTTTCTTTACATTCTAACAGAGGCGATGCTGCCAACTGACTGGGATTGGTCCCAGCTTGGTTCAGAGGAACAGGTAGGCCTAGTTCTCTATAATACTCTCTCCAAAAATCACTAATCTTCTGCTCTCCATCTCCAAATTTCATGGGAATAGTTTCAAAAATGGGGAGAATTTCTGCCATGTACTGGGAACAGTAAAAACCAGCTCCATCTGGATAGAAAGAAGCATTGTAGGGAGCCCCAAGATGTTTGCAAGCTTTTTCCTTCACAGACTGGATATCCATTTCTGGGTAGACATAGAGGTCGTACAAGTGATTGGACTCAAAGAAGTCTGCTGGTTCCTGACAAATAACACCAGCCTGTCCACTAGCGTGGTAAATCATCCCATCCAAATAAATCGCAACATGGTTATAGTTGCCTGTGGAAGTCTGGATGGCCTGTCCTATATCTGACTCATCTCTCACAAAAATCATACTCTTCGAAAATCAAATTCAAACCACGTCAGCGTCGCCTTACCGTACTCAAGTACAGCTTGCGGCTAGCTTCCTAGTTTGCTCTTTGATTTTCATTGAGTATCAAATCGCCATTTTCTAACATGCTTCACTCCTAGAAAAAAAGGAGCCGAAACTCCTTTCGATATAAGGCAAACTAGCCTGTTCTAATTTGAATTAACACTCAAAATCTTAAGCATTAAAGCTTTCAGTCAATTGAGGTACCACTTGTTTCTTACGTGAAACTGCACCAGCAAGGAAAGCATGGTTGTCTTCAAGTTTGAAGTTGAAGGCTGCCTCAACCTTGTCCATATTGGCACCAAGAGCCAAGATTTCTGAGTTTGAGTTGACGATATCTGTAATCATCAAGACAAAGTCAGAGTAGCCGTTTGCTGCGTTAGCAGCTTGCATTGCAGCTTCAATTTCTGCTTGGCGTTCCAATACTTCAGCGATGTCAACTGTATTTACTTGAGCAACACGGACATTATTTCCGTTCAATTCAAAAGTTTTAGCATCGATGTCAATCAATTCTTCAGCAGATTTGCTAGCCAAGTTTGTACCAGCTTTCAACATAGCCAAACCATATTCCTCCAAGTTTACACCAGCTAATTCAGCCAATTCAGGAGCAATGATTGTATCTGTTGGGTGTGTTGTTGGTGATTTCAAAAGAAGGGTATCTGAAATCAAACCTGAAAGCATCAAACCAGCAATCTCTTTAGGCACAGCTACACCATGTTCTTTGAACATACGATAAACGATTGAAGACGCTGATCCAACTGGCTCCAAACGCATGTAGAGTGGGCTTGCAGTTTCAAAGTTAGCCACACGGTGGTGGTCTACAACACCATAAACTTCTACTTCAGCAATATCTGATACAGATTGTTGGAATTCATTGTGGTCAGTCAAGATAACTTGCTCTGCACCTTCTGCTTTAGCAGAAGTGATAACACGCGGTGCTTCTACACCAAAATAGTTCAAGACAAAGGCTGTTTCTTCATTTGGAGTTCCAAGGGCAACAGCTTCCGTATCCAAACCGTAAGCTTCTTTTGCAAGGTAGGCAAAGGCTACAGATGACCCAATGGCATCTGAGTCTGGATTTTGGTGACCAAATACTAGAATCTTAGACATGATAATACCTCATTTTGTTTATTCTCTTTATTGTAGCATTTTTTTCGCTTTTTGACAAAAGTAAGAGGAGTCAAAGGGCTCCTCACGATTCTTCAAAATAACTGAGTAAATTTCTATCTTGATTTTCAGATAAAAATCTTTCCTTCTGTGGTCTCTTCTTACGCTTGAGAAGGGCTTCAGCCGACATGGCTTCTTCCTTACTGGCAAAACCTTGAGCATAGATAAGTTTGACTGGCAAGCGTGCTCGTGTGTATTTGGCTCCCTTCCCACTATTGTGGACAGCGAGGCGTCTTCTCACATCAGTCGTATAGCCTGTATAGTAAGATCCATCACGACACTCCAGCACATACATATAAGCCTTATGATCCATAATAAATCTCTTCAAGTTCAGGCGTATAAGAGCCATCATCATTGTGAACAATGAGAGGTGGTAAGACCTTAAAGCCGCTTGTTGAACCATCCTTGATAGCCTCAATCAAAAGCATATTGGCTTCCTTTTCCCTTTTTGGATAAACAAACTGCAGGCGCTTAGGAGCTAGATTATGCCTTTGTAAGCTGTCCAAGATATCTAAAAGTCGATCAGGACGATGAACCATGGCCAAGCGTCCATTGGATTTGAGAATACTCTGGGCACTACGACAGATTTCTTCCAAATTGGTCGTGATTTCGTGGCGCGCCAAGAGATAATGTTCACTCTCGTTCAGGTTTGAATGAGGATCCACCTTGAAATAGGGTGGATTACACAAAATCATATCCACCTTACTTCCCTGAATGTGAGTAGGCATATTTTTCAAATCGTCGCAGATGACCTCCATCTGCTCTTCTAAACCATTCAAACGGACAGAGCGCTCAGCCATATCCGCTAAACGCTCCTGAATCTCAACAGCCAAAATCTGTGCCTGAGTACGAGTGCTAGCAAATAGCCCCACTGCTCCATTCCCAGCACAGAAATCCACAATCAAGCCATTCTTAGGAAAACGTGGAAAACGTGACAAGAGAACACTATCCACCGAATAGCTAAAAACCTCTCTATTTTGAATGATTTTGATATCTGTCGAAAAGAGCTGGTTAATGCGCTCTCCTGATTTTAATAATTGTTCTTCTTCCATGATCTTATTATAGCAAATTTATATTAACATTACAAAAGATAGAGGTTTCTAACTAGTGCTTCTGATTCTTCAAATGTTGAAGGGCTTCCTTGGTCCAAATTGGCATCATTCTTTTGAGAGGAGCAAAGCCATAGTTAAAACGATCACTTGAAAAGCGTCTCCGTCTCGGAAACTGGTGCTTTTCTTCCTCTAAAGTACGGATAGAAAGGCTAGCTTTCCCTGTAAATTCATCTAAATCCACTACTTGAACTTGAACCTCTTCATCGACTTTCAAGGCTTCTTGGATATTTTCAATAAAGCCTGTCCGAATCTCTGAAATGTGAATCAGCCCCGTATCACCCGTTTCTAGCTCAACAAAGGCACCATAGGGCTGAATCCCTGTAATACGGCCCTTTAGTTTATCACCGATTTTCATTTTAGTCCTCGATTTCAATTGTTTCAATCACGACATCTTCAACTGGCTTGTCCATAGCTCCCGTCTCAACAGCAGCAATGGCATCCAAGACAGCGTAAGAAGCTTCATCAGCTAGCTGACCAAATACAGTGTGACGTCGGTCTAGATGAGGAGTTCCACCTTGGTTGGCATAGATTTCCGCAATCGGTTCTGGCCAACCACCACGAGCAATTTCTTTTTTAGAATAAGGCAGGTGTTGATTTTGCACGATAAAGAACTGGCTACCGTTGGTATTTGGACCAGCATTAGCCATAGAAAGGGCACCACGGATATTGTAAAGTTCTTCAGAGAATTCATCCTCAAATGATTCACCGTAGATTGATTCGCCACCCATACCAGTTCCAGTTGGGTCTCCACCTTGGATCATAAAGTCCTTGATAATACGATGGAAAATGACTCCATCATAGTAGCCATCTTTTGAAAGTGCAACAAAGTTAGCCACTGTTTTAGGAGCATGTTCAGGGAAAAGCTTGATACGCAAGTCTCCGTGATTGGTCTTAATAGTCGCGATAGGACCTTCTACTGTTTCAATGTCTACTTGTGGGAAATGCAATTCTTTTTCTACCATACCAAATCCTTCTAAGGCATCAAAAATGCCATCTTCTTCTAATGTTTTTGTAATAAAATCTGCTTTTTCTTTGATGTTATCATGAGAAATTCCCATGGCAACGCTGATTCCAGCATAATCAAAGAGTTCCAAGTCGTTGAGGCCATCTCCAAAGACCATAACGTTCTCTGGTTTCAAGCCAAGGTGTTCCACAACCTTTTCCACACCCGTCGCTTTGGAACCTGAAATCGGCACAATGTCAGACGAATGTTGATGCCAACGAACCATGCGAAGTTTGTCAGAGAGACTATCAGGCAAGTGCAAGTCATCTCCCTTATCTTCAAAGGTCCACATTTGATAGATGTCTTCTTTCTCATGGAAATCAGGATCCACATCCAAATCGGGGTAAATTGGATTGATAGCCTCACTAATCATATCGGTGCGAGTCGACAACTTGGCATCATGACTCCCAACCAAACCATACTCAATTCCTTCTTGCTTAGCCCAAGAGATATACTCTTCAACATCTGACTTCTCAATCTGATGCTGATAAATGACCTGACCTTTTTTATCTTCAATATAGGCACCATTTAAGGTTACAAAAAAGTCAGGCTTGAGATCACGAATCTCTGGCACAACACCAAAAATCCCTCGTCCAGAAGCAATACCTGTCAAAATTCCTTTCTCACGTAATTGCTTAAAAACAGTTGGGATTGAAGCTGGAATAAAACCAGTCTTGGAATTTCGCAAGGTATCATCAATATCAAAAAAGACAATCTTGATCTTCTTTGCCTTATATCTTAATTTGGCATCCATCTCACTACCTCTTTCAATCTAACTCTTTCCATTATACCATAAAGTAGCTAAATCCCCTATTTTCAAAAGGTTTCCAGTTTTATTGTAAGTCCTTGGATAAGAAAAGAAAAAATGTTTATGAAAAATCGATCTATCGGAGTCTTAATTCGCTTCCTTATTTCCTAACTCATGAAAAAGAGGTCCACTCGGACCCAAAGCGGATCTTAATTCGCTTTCTTGTTTTCAAGCTCATGAAAAAGAGGTCCACTGGACCCCTTTTTTTAATCTTCGTTTACGAAAGGCATCAAAGCCATTACGCGAGCACGTTTGATAGCTGTTGTTACTTTACGTTGGTTTTTAGCTGAAGTTCCTGTTACACGACGAGGAAGGATTTTCCCACGTTCTGAAACGAAACGGCTAAGAAGCTCAGTATCTTTGTAATCAACATATTCAATTTTGTTTGCTGCGATGTAATCAACTTTTTTACGGCGTTTGAATCCGCCACGACGTTGTTGAGCCATGTTTTTTCTCCTTTATAATTTTAGTTGTCCATTAGAATGGTAAATCATCATCTGAAATATCCAAAGGATTTGTTGCTCCAAATGGATTTTCATCACGTGAAAAGTCTGGTACTGAATTTGTAGGTGCTGAATAGTTTGCAGTTGGTGCAGAATAAGCTCCACCTGTGTGACCCTCACGCACACTACGGCTTTCCAACATTTGGAAATTCTCAGCCACGACCTCTGTCACGTAGACACGTTGTCCTTGCTGGTTATCGTAACTACGAGTCTGGATACGACCTGTCACCCCGATAAGTGAGCCTTTTTTAGCCCAGTTAGCAAGATTTTCAGCCTGTTGGCGCCACATAACGACATTGATAAAATCAGCCTCACGTTCGCCATTTTGACTCTTAAATGTACGGTTTACTGCAAGAGTAAAAGTCGCAACTGCTACATTTGATGGGGTATAACGCAACTCAGCGTCACGTGTCATACGCCCTACAAGTACAACATTGTTAATCATAGTTTACCTTCTTACGCGTCAGTTTTGACGATCATGTGACGAAGAATGTCAGCGTTGATTTTTGAAAGACGGTCAAACTCTTTAAGAGCTGCATCGTCGTTTGCTTCAACGTTAACGATGTGGTAAAGTCCTTCACGGAAATCTTTGATTTCGTATGCAAGACGACGTTTTTCCCAAGATTTTGATTCAACAACAGTTGCACCGTTGTCAGTCAAAATAGAGTCAAAACGTGCTACCAAAGCGTTTTTAGCTTCTTCTTCAATGTTTGGACGAATGATATAAAGAATTTCGTATTTAGCCATTGATATGTTCCTCCTTTTGGTCTAATGACCCCAAGACTTTGCAAGGGGTAAGTGAGGTTCGCTCACAATAAACTATTATACTAGAAAAAAAATTTTTACGCAAGTAAAAACACCGAAATAAAAAAAGAAGATGACGAATCATCTTCTCAAAAACTATGAGTTTTTAGTCTTCTTTTTTCTTGCGAGTAAGAAGTCCAAATCCACCTAAGGCTCCAAGAAGTCCAAGCGCTGCAAGACTAGCGTTAGCTTCTGTACCTGTGTTAGGCAATTCTTTTTGACCATCAACATATTTAGGTGTTGCTGTTTGAGTAGCTGAATCAGTTGCTACTGATGTTTCAGCTGGTGTTGGAACAGCAGGTTGGGTTGGAGTTGTTGGTTGTTCCGGTTGCACTGGAGCTACTGGTTGTTCAGGAGTCTCTGGTGTTGATGGAACAGGTGCTGGTTCCGGCTTAGGCTCTGGTTTAGGAGTTGGAGCCGGAGTTGGTCCTGGGTAAGGAGTTGGATTTGGTTTAGGACTGTTTGGAATGTAATTAATTGGTGTATCCTCACCTGGATTTGTTGGGATATCTGGTACTTCGTATCCTTTTGTTGGATCGTTTGGATCTACTGGTTTAAGTGGTTGACCGTTTCCATCAACAGGTGTGTGACCTGGTACGTATGGAAGAACTGGTTTATCACTTCCTGGTTTTGTTGGATCTGCTGGATCATTTGGATACTTGATTGGGTTAGTTGGTTGACCTGGAATGTTTGGAATCCATGAACCAATTGGTTTGTACACGTATGTTACTGTTGAACCGTCTTTCCCAATCTTACCTTTTGCTTCTCCTTCAACACGAACAAGTAGGTATCCTGGAATAACTTTTCCAGTTGTTGTGTACTCATCTCCTACTTTTCCTTCTGTTGTTTCTGAAGGGATTAAGTCTTTTCCATTTTCATCTACATATTTAACTACTAGTTTAGCTTTGTTGGCTACGTAGTTAATGACTGTATCTTGACTTGGATCTGTTGGGATGTTTGGTACTACATATCCTTTTGATGGATCTTTCGGATCAACTGGTTTAAGTGGGTTGCCATCTTTATCTTCTGGAGTGAATCCTGGAACGTATGGTAACACTTCTGTTGGTTGTCCTGGTTTTGTTGGATCTTGTGGGTCATTTGGATACTTGATTGGAGTTGTTGGTTGTCCTGGAATATTTGGAATCCACGATCCGATTGGTTTGTACACGTATGTTACTGTTGAACCGTCTTTTCCAATCTTACCTTTTGATTCTCCTTCAACACGAACAAGTAGGTGTCCTGGAATAACTTTTCCAGTTGTTGTGTACTCATCTCCTACTTTTCCTTCTGTTGTTTCTGAAGGGATTAAGTCTTTGCCATTTTCATCTACATATTTAACTACTAAGTTAGCTTTGTTGGCTACGTAGTTAATGACTGTATCTTGACTTGGATCTGTTGGGATGTTTGGTACTACATATCCTTTTGATGGATCTGTTGGATCAACTGGTTTAAGTGGGTTGCCATCTTTATCTTCTGGAGTGAATCCTGGAACATATGGTAACACTTCTGTTGGTTGTCCTGGTTTTGTTGGATCTTGTGGGTCATTTGGATACTTGATTGGGGTAGTTGGTTGACCTGGGATATTTGGAATCCATGATCCGATTGGTTTGTAGGTTACTACTTCTGTAATATCTTTTGAATCTCCAGTTACATTTACTACTGGAATACTTGCTTTATCAGCTAAGAAACCTGTTACTACTGGTGATTTAACTTCTGCTAAGTCTTTAGCTTCTGACCAATCTCCGTATGTAACTTCTCCTGTAACTAAGTTTACTTTTGCTTCACGAGTGAACTTAGCCTCTTGTGTAACAACTTTTGGTGCTCCATTTTCCATAACTGGAGTTCCATCTGCGTATACGTATGTGATGGTACGTGTTACTGTTTTGTTTAGATCTTTTTCTTCAAGTCCAGCTGGATATTTAGGACCATCTGGGTTATTTGGATCTACTGGAGTTCCCGGTGTTTTTGGTTGATCTGGTGTTACTGTAACTTCTTTAGCTTTAAGTGTTACTTTGAACTCTTGATCAGTGTCTTTATCTTTATCGAACTTACCACCTTCTGGGTATGTATTAGATACTAATTCATATCCTTTGTTTTCTAGTTCTTTAATCTTAGCTTTTACTTCAGCTTCTTTTGTAAGTGGTGTATCTGAGTCACCTTGTTCAGTAATTTCAGCTACTCCTGGAATTGGGTTTCCTTTTTCATCTACGAATGTTGTTTTCGCTTTTTGAGTATCTTTCACGTAGTTGATCGGAGTGTCTTGACTTGGATCTGTTGGAAGATCTGGTACGATATATCCTTTTGTTGGATCGCTTGGATCTACCGGTTTGAGTGGTTGATCATTTCCATCTTTTGGAGTCATACCTGGTTCGTATGGAAGAATTGGTTTATCTCCTGGTTTTGTTGGATCATTTGGATTATTTGGATATTTGATTGGTGTCGGTGTTTTACCTGGAATATTTGGAATCCATGATCCTAGTGGTTTGTATGTTACTACTTCCGTAATATCTTTTGAATCTCCAGTTACATTTACTACTGGAACACTTGCTTTATCAGCTAAGAAACCTGTTACTACTGGTGATTTAACTTCAGCTAAATCTTTAGCTTCTGACCAATCTCCATATGTAACATCACCTGTTACCAAGTTAACCTTAGCTTCACGAGTGAATTTAGCTTCTTGTGTTACTGTTTTAGGAGTTCCATCTTCATTTAACACTGGAGTTCCATCTGCGTATACGTATGTGATGGTACGTGTTACTGTTTTGTTTAGATTTTTTTCTTCAAGTCCAGCTGGGTATTTAGGTCCGTCTGGGTTGTTTGGATCTACTGGAGTTCCTGGTGTTTTTGGTTGATCTGGTGTTACTGTAACTTCTTTTTGTTTAAGTATTACTTTGAACTCTTGATCTGTATCTTTATCCGTATCGAACTTACCACCTTCTGGGTATGTATTAGAAACTAACTCATATCCTTTGTTTTCAAGTTCTGCGATTTTAGCTTTAACATCAGCTTCTTTTGTTAATGGAGTTTCTGATCCACCTTGTTCAGTAATTTCAGCTACTCCTGGAATTGCATTCCCTTTTTCGTCTACGAATGTTGTTTTTGCTTTTTGGATTGCTGTATATTTAACAACATATTCGTAATCTTCATCTGTAGCTGTTGTTGCTTGTACTGGAACTTTTTCTACACTTGCGATGTAACCTTCTTTTTGAGGTACTGCAAGTTCTGGAAGATCAGTGCTTTGTCCATCAGTTCCTTTCCAGTTAATATAAACTGGTCTGTCATTAGAGTTAATTACCGCTTTACCTTCTGCAGTTAACTTGATTGAACCTGTGTAGCTTACAGTTTGTTTTTGTGATGGGAATACTTCTGTACCTGCAAGACCTTCAACATTATCCGCATACACAAATTTAATTGTACGATTTACTTCTTCTACTTTTGTTTTCTTAACGTAATCATAATTTACTGGGTTAACAAATGCAGATCCATTTATACCCTTAGCTTTTAGTTCTTCTTCAGAATATAAATCTCTTGCTCTTGTCTTCGTAACACTAAGTGTTCCTCTTGCATTTTCAACAGGGATATCTGCAAGAATATATTCTTCTCCATTAACTTCTTTAACTAAGTCTACATTATCATTACTTACATCATATTTATTTCCAAGTACATTAGTATAATCTTTCGAACCATCTTCACTTAAAGGAATATTCCCCGTATATCTTGTTGGTTCGAAACCTATAACTTCACCTGTCACTAAATCTTTGAATGTTCTAACAACAGCTCCTGTTGGTGGCTCACCTTGAACTCTACCGTCACCTACAATACTCCAACCATTTGGCACTTTAGTTATAACATCTTCTTTCTCACCGTTAACAGATTCTCCACCTGATACAGTAAGAGTTGCTGCAGTTTTATCGTTTCCTACATAACCTTGTTTAATTAATCCATTTTCATAAGTAATATTAGAATATTCACTTGTTAAAGTTTTGTCTTTTATTACTTTTTCAATACCTAAAGATTGTAAAGGCATAGATACTGTAGAACCTTCTTGAATAGCTCCCTCTGTAACTGTTAGTTCTAACTCAGTTGGTGAGATTAATCTAGGTGTTAATGTAAACCCACTATCACGACCATCTTGTAAAATCCAAACGTTGTTTTCGTTAGCTCTAACATTAGCCCATCGACTAGCTGGACGATATGTAATACTATCTCCTTTATTAGGATTAATAGTAGACGCTGTATTTAATCCATTTACAAAGTTAGAACTTCCTTCAAGTTCTTTAAATTCAGTAAAATCTGCATTTGGAAGTTTAATAGTAAATTTAGATCCTACTCCATAACGAATATCTGAATCAGTTTTTAATACGATTGAATCACTTCTACCTGTTTGCTCATTGTTAAGGTATGTCAATCCATTGTTTTCACTTAGTGATGCACTAGTACCTTGTTTTTGATAGCTAGGTTGTTGACCTTTTCTTGTATAAGTATGTTCAAGAACTGTACGCCCATCGATTTTAATAGTTGCTGTATACGGAGTGTCTTTTGAAATTTGTGGTGCTAAATATCCATTACCCGATAAATTACTCGCTCCAAACGACACATTCGGATAGTCTTTTACTTTATCGTTCCACTCGATGTTGTAAGTATATGTTCCAGTTTCGTTAGCTACCGCTGGTTGCTCAGCAACACGCTGATCATAAGTCATACCACGTTGTGTACGTTGTGCCCAATATGGTACAGATTTGTTATTGTTGTTTCCTGTAGTTGTTTTAAAGTCGATAGATTTAACTTTACCAACTACTGTTCCATCAGTCGCTCTGATTTCTGTATTTACAGCCAAACCAGCACCTAGCTCAGCTAAGTTAGTCAGTTCAATTTTTGTAATAGAACCCGCATTAAGTGTAGATGTACTAATAGTAGTATCAAATCCCCATCCTGTAGGAGCCGTATTATCTGCATTCATATCAACATAAGCATTTGTTACAGCATTAACTGTTTCTCCATCTCTAAGAATATCTTTTCCTGTGATTTTTGAAGCAGTATCCGCTAAGACTGATTCTACTTTACCTGCATGACCTGCACGTTTCATCTCTGCATAGACTGCTTCGATTGCGGCAGAAAGACGATTCACTTGAGCTACCATCTGGTCTTTAGAAGCATCAGATGAAAGTAAACCTTTAGATGCTACTGCTTCAAGCTTCACTGCAGCTACTGCAGCTGATAATTTTTGTTTAGATGCATCATCTTTCACTTCTTTATCTGAGAAGTTTGATGCTACAGATGCCATAACATCAGCCTCTGAAGTCAATTGAGTCAGAACTGTCTTCACATCATCCTGTACTTTTTCTGTTTCAACTTTTTCAGATGTTTTTTTGTCAGTTTTTTCTTTAGTTGCTTCTTTTTTGTCAGCTTGCTCTTTATCAGATTTTTCTTTTACATCTGTTTCTAATTTTTTATCAGTTTTTTCTGCAGTCGCTTCAGTAATTTCTTTTTCTACTACAGGTGTTGCTTCAGTTTTAGCATCTTCTTTAGCTTTAGCTTTTTCATCTGCTTTTACGGCATCAATCTTTAGTTCTGGAAGTTCTTCAACTACTGGTGTTGTTAGAGCAGAGTCTGCATCCTTCTTATTTGTAGCTGCAAGATCAGAAGCAGTCGGATTTACTGGTAGAGTCTCATCAGCTTTAACAGCATTTGCTCCTAAAAGAAGAGCAGTTCCCAATAGAACACTAGCGGCACCAAAGCTATACTTACGAATAGAAAAGCGCTGAGCTCTTCTGCCATGGTATTTTTCCATTCTTGAATACATGTTTTCTCCTTTTTATTTCAGTTAAAAATTTTACAGTTCTTAGAAACACATATAAATTTATATGTTAAATTTTTTAGTTCCACAAACCATACTACAGTTTATCATAAATAAAATTAATTCGTCAATAAATATGTCTTATTTATGCTCGATTTATTTATATTATTTTTGTGCCCTAGGTACAAAAAAATAATATTATCAGACTCTTCCTAAACATACTTATATATATATATATATTGCATAAAAATACAATTCAAAAGACAACAAACTATCATTTCAAAAATGAATATATACTATTTCTGAGATGTACTATTTGTAACGGATAAATCCCCTATAGATATTATGGAGCCGCTTTTCTTCAACCCACTACAGTTGACAAAGAGCCTAAAAAAAGAAGATGACGAATCATCTTCTCAAAAACTATGAGTTTTTAGTCTTCTTTTTTCTTACGAGAAAGAAGTCCAAATCCACTAAGGGCTCCAAGTAGTCCAAGTGCTGCTAGGCCTGCATGGGCTTCTGTACCTGTGTTAGGCAACTCTTTTTGACCTTCAACATATTTAGGTGTTGCTGGTTTGGCAGTTGTATCAGTTGCTACTGTTGCATCTGCTTGAGCTTGAGCTGGTGCCGCTGGTTGAGTTTGATTTGGTGTTGCTGGTTGTCCTGGTTCTGCTGGAGATGTTGGAGCTGTTGGAGCTGCAGGTTGTTCAGGAGCAGTTGGTCCAGCAGGTTGTGGCGTTGCCACTTTCTTGTAGTGGTGTACAAGATTTCCATTTGGATCTTTTGTAGTTGTTTGGTATTCATATCCAGAAACAGCCTTAGGAGCTTGTGCGCCGTTTTCGCTTGGAGAGATAGTTTTACCATTTTCATCTACATAGTAAGTCACAACTTGATCAGGCTGAACTGGTGCCGGGATAAGATCTGTAGACTCTTTAGGAGTTACTTTTACTGGTACTTCTAGTTCGATAACTTCTCCAGTTGGTAATTTCACCTTCACTTTAACAGCTGTTTTATTTCCAGGCGTTTCAGTTGTTGGGATTTCTCCGACTTCAACAATTTCCCATCCTGATTCTTTAGGAATGTTGATGTGTTTCTTCACATCATCTGGTGTAATTGTTGATCCTTGAGGTACAACGATTGGAGTTACAGTTGGAGTAGCAATTACTGGTACTTGAACTTTAATGATCTTACCATTTGGTAATTTAACAGTCACTGTTGCTGATGGCCTTACACCTGCAGGGAATGTTTCAGGAAGTTCTGGTTCCCCAACGATTTCCCATCCAGTTACTCCAGGAATTTCGATGTGTTTTTCTACATCTTCTTTCGTAAGTTTCGTTCTTTCTGGTACGATGATTGGTGTTACTTTTGGTTCAACCACATTCACCACTACAGGAACTCGAACGATTTCTTTACCATCTTTATCCTTAACGATAACAACAGCTTCTTTTTTACCTGGTTTAGAAGTATCTACCGGTGTATCGTATTCGAATGTAGCTCCTTCTGGATAATTTCCTGGTGTAATGTTATCTTTTGGATCTGGAGTATCACCTTTTGGTACAAGTTGTTCTTTACCTTCAACCACTGTTACTGGTACTTTAACAGTTGTTTTGTACTCTTTACCATTGACAGTGTAAATCACTGGTACTTCTACTTCTCCAGCTTTTCCTGGTTCTGAAGTTTTTGGCACTGTAACATTTGTTAAATCAACTTTAACAGTTGCTCCTTCAGGAAGTTTTTTCTTGAATTCGTCGTTATTGATTGCATTTTCTGCATCTTTACCAACTTTATCTTTTAATTCTTTCTCTGAAAGGTCTTTTGGTACAATTACTGAACCTGCTGTTGGTTTTGGTAATACTGTTACTGGAACTTTAACGTTTTCTTTGAATTTACCATTTTCATAAGTTACTGGTACTTCTACTTCAACGTCTTTATCCCCTGCTTTACCTACTGTAGATGGAACTTTTGTAGGGTCTCCTACTGTTCCGCCTTCTCCAGGTGTAATACCTTTCTTAACATCTTCAGTACTTGGTGTGTCACCTTCAAATACTACTACTTCTGGTGGAGTTGAAGATACAACATTTACTGGTACTTCAATCACTTTAGTGATTTTATTTCCATCTTTATCTTTGTATTCAACTGTTACAGTTGCTGGTGTTTGTACACCTGTTTTATCTGTTCCAGGAGTTGTTTCAACATTTGTCACTGTTACAGTTACACCGTCTGGAAGTCCTGTAAGTTTTTTAGCTGCTTCTTCTGCTTTTTCTTTAACAACTTTTGCTAATTCAGTCTTATCAGCATCTTTCGGTACTGTTACACCTTCTGGAGAAACTTTTGGTAATACTGTTACTGGTACTGTTACTTCTTCAGGATCTTTTACTCCTTCATATGTTACTGGTACTTTTACATTTACATCAGTTGCTCCAACTTTACCTTCAGTTGTTGGGATAGCTTTGTTGATGTCTTCATCAGTTACAGGTGTTTTAGTTCCATCTGTATCAGGAGTGATTGCTTTGTTTACATCCTCAGCTTTTGGTTTGTCACCTTCTACAACATATACAGGTTTAACATCTGAACCTTTAACATTTACTGTTACAGGGATTGTAGTTGTGTAGTCTTTTCCATCAACTGTGTATGTTACTGGGACTTCTACTGTTGTTACTCCAGTACCTTTGTTAGCTGTTACTTTGTCTTCAATAGCTTTTGTAACATCACCAACAGTTACTGTCGCACCTTGTGGCAGTTTAGATACGAAATCAGTCGCTTTAACAGCTTCATCAGCTTTAGCTTTAGCTAATTCTTTCAGTTTGTCTGGAGTAGTATTTTTAGCTACTGTTACTTCACCTTTAGCTACTGGTAATACTGTTACTGGGACTTTAACTGTTTCAGTTACTTTTCCATTGTCATAAGTTACCGGTACATCAACTGTTACATCTGTAGCTCCAGCTTTATCTTTTGTAGATGGAACTGTTGTTGGTTCTCCAACTGTTCCCCCTTCACCTGGTGTTACTGAATCTTTGTCTAATTTTGGTGTTTCACCTTCAAATACGACTACTGGTTTTGGTGTTGAGCTTACTACTTTAACTGGTACGTTAATTGTATCTTCACCAACTACATTACCTTTATCATCTTTGTATAATACTTTTACAGGAACTGTAGCTTTGTCCCCATTTGAATCTGTTTTTGGTAATGTGTAAGAAGTTTCTCTTTCATCTAATGAGGCAGTAATTCCAGCTGGTAAGTTTGTTAATTTACTTACTGCTTCATTTGCTTTTTCTTTTACAGCATTAGTTAGAGCTGTTTCATCAGTATCTTTCAATACTGTTACACCTGTTGGTGTTGCTTTTGGTAATACTTTAACTGGTACATTAACTGTTTCATCACCAGTTGGATATTTAACCGTTGCTTTAACTGACAAATCAGTTGCTCCTACTTTAACTTTATCTGTAGGAACGTCTTTATTGATATCAGCTTCAGTTACAGGAGTTAAGTTTCCACCTTTATCAGGGGTAACTGCTTCATTAACATCAGCTGGTTTTGGTTGGTTTCCTTCCACTACATATACAGGTTTCACTTCTGAACTTTTAACGTTTACTGTCACTGGGATTTCTGAAGTATAAGTTGTGCCATCTGGAGATGTAAATGTTACAGGTACTTTTACGACTACAGGCTCACCTTTTTTATTTGCTATATCAGCAGGAATCTCAGGAATTTCTCCAACAGTAACTGTATATCCTTCTGGTACTTTTGCTGGAAAGTCAGGAGTTTTAATTAACTCATTTGCTTTATTTTTCAGAGTTTCTTTAACTTTATCCGGAGTAGTTCCTTTAGGTACGTCAACTTCCCCTTCTGTTCTAGGTAGAACAGTAACAGGAACTTTAACATTTTCTGTAACTTCTGTTCCATCTACATTGTGAGTAACTGTTGTTGGAATCGTTAATCCTGTTTCTCCTGCTTTTCCATCAGTTTTGAAGATATCACTTGCATTTGGCTCATTGGCTGTACCTTTGCCAACAGTAGTAGCTGGTTCTACTTTTTCTTTAACGCTAGCAGGTGTAATTTCATCACCTTCAAATACTACAATAGGTTTTGTCTTAGATTCAACAACGTTTACTTCGATGTCAACCGTTGTTTCATAAGTTTTACCATCTACTGTATAAGTTACAGGTACTTTAACAACCCCACGACCATCTTCAGCAACTTTCGTAATTGCGATATCATCTTTATTAACAAAAGTTGAACCATTAGTGTCACCTAATGCAGCTGTACCAGTAACGTCTGTTAATAATTTTGTGAATTCTGGAGTTTTAATCGCTTCTTGAGCTTTCGCATAAGCAATTGCTTTTAATTGATCATCGTTCGTGTTAATTGGTACAGTAATTACTGAGTTAGTTTGTAAACTATTGATAAAGATTACTTTACCATATTTGTAATCAGGATTATCTGAATCTGCTAAACCATTACGGTTAAATTCATTTTCATAAGCTGGTTTTAATCCATTTGCAGCATAAGAGTACAGTCTGTTACCTTCAGCATCTGTGTCTCCGAAACCACTCTTAACTGTAACTTTAAAGTCAGCTGGTCCTACGAAGTTATCTGCAGCTGTAAATGGAATACTTGTTGTACGAGAGTTTGTCTCTGCAGCAGCCATACGATTTCCTGCTGGTACGTTATAAGTTAATTTTCCACCTTTTGAGTTATCACTTGGATCATTTGGAACCCATTTGATAGTATTTGCCCAAACATTTCCTAACCAGTTTGATCCACCATTGGCATTGTAGATTTTATCTTCTAATACGACACCTTTAGGAACTTCTACGGTTACTTCAACATTTGATGCAGAATAGTAGTCAATATTCATTCCACCAGTGTTTTTAATTGTGATGTCAAAGTTACCTTTTTGGTTTTTATCGTAGATTGTATCTTTTGTATAACCATATTCACCGGTTCTACCTTCTGAACGAACAGTTGTTACTACTTCAGCAGCTGGTGCAGTTGCAATACCAATACCACCGATTAAATAACCATCTTTAATATTGATGTTATTGTCATTAATTAAAGTATTTGTTCCTTGACTTCCTGCTTCAATTAACACTTTAATTTTTGTGGTTTCTGCTGGAATATCATAAATACGGTCTAAGTGGTTCCATCCATTAGCAGCCAAAGCAGCTTGTTCTGTTGTTAATGGTCCATTTTTACCTTCAACTGGTTTAATTTCTTTACCAGTGAACGCATCTACGATTGTTAATTTAACTCTTTCACCTGAAGAAGTAGACGTTGTTCCACCGTATGCAGCACTGTGAATTAAGTTAACATTTACTCGTGAATTTCCATTAACATCATACTCTTTAGAAAGAGTTGTACCTTTGCTTCCTAATTCTAGGTAGTAATCACGATTTTTAACTTCACCAAAGGCATTTGTTCTCATTGCATCAATTGTTGGAGTTACTGAAGGAACAGCACCACTACCATTAACATAACTATTTTCACCTGATGTTTGGTATTTTTTCAATTCGCCATCGTTTGAATAGATTTTTGATTTAGGAACTTCACGTGTACTTGGTTGTCCATCTTTATCTGTAACATTTGTTACATCAAGAGGTTTAACCGCATTTACTTTCTCACCAACTTCAATTTTCCAACCGTTTAAAACACCTGCTTCAGCATCAGCTTTAGTAATAGTTTTTTCTTGCCAGTTATAGGTTGCACTACCAATTGGATCTTTTGCATTTGGAACATTATTTACTTTATTAGTAATGTCACGTCCACTTTCATATTGAGTAGCAATTGTTTCTGATCTTTTATCAGCATCAGTGAATGTTACTTTATCTCCAAAACCTTCTTTTAAGCTTTCGAATACACCGTTTTTAGGGTTGTTACCATAAGCAACGTGGTTTTCACTGACAGGAGCGCCTAATTCAGTTTTTCCAGATAAGTAGGAAGCTAATAAGTCACGTTCAGATTTGACAGCTTCTGCTTGTTGGCTCATTGCTTGAGCTGATGTTGCATCCGCAGCATTTGCTTTCGTTACTACGCCGTTAGCTTTTTCAATGATTTTAGTGTAAGTAGCAATTAATGCTTGATCTTTTTTATTCTCTTCTTTTGCATTCTCTGCATCAAGTTTAGCTTGAACTTTAGCAATATTAGCTTGCAATTCAGTTAAGGCAGCATCTCTAACACCTTTATATTTAGTTGCTTCTTCTGCTGAGTTAGCTGCAGTTGTATCTACTGCTCTAAAACCACTTTCACCTTGTCCAGGAATGGCTTGTCCATTACGTGGATCTTGGTTTTTATTTTCTTTTTCTTCTTTCTTATCTGCAGTTGCTTTTGGCATACTTTCAATAACGAAAGCTTTACCGTTTACTGCTGATGTAGCTTTTGCTACTTCTTCTTTTGTTGCAGCTTCATTTGCAACTACAGCTTTTGCACTTGCTAATTCTGCTTTTGCAGACTCAATTGCTGAAGCTGTTTTTTCAGTTGATGCTGCTTTTTCTAAAGCTGCTTCTAAACGAGCAATAGCTGCTTCCAACTTGCTTGTGTCAGCTTTTGGTGTTTCTGCTGGTGCTACCTCAGGAGCTGGTGTTGCTGTAGCTGGGGCTGCTGGTTGCTCAGCTGTTTGTGCTTCCACAGTTGGTGTAGCAGTTTCAGTTGAAGCTTGAGGCTTGGTGGTATCTGCTTGATTACTTGCATCTGGGACTGTTTGTGATTCAGATGCAGTCTTTGGTGTAACTTGAGCATCCGCCTGAACAGTTGCTGCTCCACCAAACATCATGTAGGCTGCTACAGCTACTGATGCTGCACCAAAACTATACTTACGGATTGAAAAGCGTTGGACCTTTTGTCCATGGTACTTGTCCATTCTTGAATACATATTATCTCCTTTTTTTAATAAACGTTAATTGTGGAATTACACCCAAGTATTTAAACAACGCCCCCATTCCCAGCTTAATTTACAAATCAAAGTAGCTACACTTAGGTACTTAATCCCTACTCTACATTATAACATTATTTCAATTAAACTGTCTACGTTTATATTCAAAATATGAGGATTTTTTAATATATATATATATATATTAATCTGCATTTCAGGTGATTCATCCTAAAAAATAAAAGGTCAATTTGACCTTTTACTTTCATCTCATTATTTACGGTTTAATACGGTGTAACATACGTGGGAATGGAATGGCTTCACGGATGTGTTTTGTTCCTGCTGCGAAGGTTACCATACGCTCGATACCGATACCAAATCCACCGTGTGGTACAGTACCGTATTTACGAAGGTCAAGATAGAATTCGTACTCTGTACGATCCATACCAAGTTCATCCATCTTAGCAACAAGGGCATCGTAGTCTTCCTCACGCATAGATCCACCGATGATTTCTCCATAGCCTTCTGGGGCAAGCAAGTCCGCACAAAGCACGCGCTCTGGATTTCCAGAAACTGGTTTCATGTAGAAGGCCTTGATGGCTGCTGGATAGTTCATGACAAATGTTGGCACACCAAAGTGGTTTGAAATCCAAGTTTCGTGTGGCGAACCAAAGTCATCACCATGCTCAAGATGCTCGTAGTCAGCATCTTCATCATTTTCATGCTCTTGCAAGAGGTCAATGGCTTGATCATATGTGATGCGTTTGAATGGCTCTGCAATGTAGCGTTTCAAGAGCTCTGTATCACGTTCCAATGTTTCCAAGGCTTGAGGTGCACGGTCAAGAACACCTTGAAGAAGAGCTTTAACATAGGCTTCTTGCAAGTCAAGTGATTCATCGTGTGTCAAGTATGAGTACTCTGCATCCATCATCCAAAACTCAGTCAAATGACGGCGCGTTTTTGATTTTTCAGCACGGAATACGGGACCAAAGTCAAATACACGACCAAGGGCCATAGCACCTGCTTCTAGGTAAAGCTGACCTGATTGGCTCAAGTAGGCTGGAGTTCCGAAGTAGTCAGTTTCAAAGAGTTCTGTTGAATCTTCTGCCGCATTTCCTGATAAAATTGGGCTATCAAACTTCATGAAGCCGTTCTTGTCAAAGAATTCATAAGTCGCATAGATGATAGCGTTACGGATTTGCATCACCGCTACTTGCTTACGAGATCGGAGCCACAAGTGACGGTTGTCCATCAAGAAGTCTGTTCCATGTTCTTTTGGTGTAATTGGGTAGTCTTGAGATTCACCAATCACTTCGATGTCTGTGATATCAAGCTCATAACCAAACTTAGAACGTTCGTCTTCTTTGACAATCCCTGTCACATAAACAGAAGTTTCTTGGCTCAAGCGTTTGATGACATCAAACTTCTCAAGTCCCACTTCTTCACCAAATTTTTCTACAAAGTTTGGTTTAAAGGCCACACCTTGGAAGAAGGCTGTTCCATCACGCAATTGCAAGAAGGCAATTTTCCCTTTTCCTGATTTGTTGGCAACCCAAGCGCCAATCGTCACTTCCTGACCAACATAGTCTTTTACATCAATAATCGTTACACGTTTTGTCATTATTTTTCCTTTTCTTTTTTATTCTTTATGGCAAACCACTTCTATATTGTTCCCATCTGGGTCAATCACAAAAGCAGCGTAGTAAATCGGTTGCTCACTGCGATAACCTGGAGCCCCATTGTCTCGCCCACCTGCCTCCAAACCAGCCTCATAACAAGCCTGAACCTCTTCCTTATTTTCTGCTAAGAAAGCAAAGTGAATAGGATCTTGTGTCCCCTGAACCAGCCAAAAATCACCACCAGGATGGGGGCTGTTCGGGGCAAGAAAACTGATTAGAGAAGTAGTTTTAAAAGCCAATTTATAGCCCAAAGGAGCGAGAAAACTCCTATAAAATCCTTCTGAAATTTGTAAATCCTTTACCTTAATTTCAAAATGATCAATCATTCTCACTCCCCATAAATGTTTTCAAGCGGTTAACTGCTTCTTTAAGCGTGTCTAGGTCTGTCGCATAGCTGAGGCGCACATTTTCTGGCGCTCCAAAGCCTGCTCCTGTGACCAAGGCTACTTCAGCTTCTTCTAAGATAGCAGTTGTAAAGTCTGTCACATCCGTGTAGCCTTTCATCTCCATGGCCTTTTTGACATTCGGAAAGAGGTAGAAGGCTCCTTGCGGTTTGACCACTTCAAATCCTGGCACCTCTGCAAGAAGGGGATAGATGGTATTAAGACGTTCCTCAAAAGCCTTACGCATGCTTTCTACCGTATCTTGCTCGCCTGATAGAGCCTCAACTGCTGCATACTGGGCTACTGCTGACGGGTTCGAAGTTGTTTGACCTGCAATCTTGGACATAGCAGCAATAATGTCTGCTTCTCCGACGGCATAGCCAATCCTCCAACCAGTCATAGCATAGGTTTTAGACACACCATTGATGACCACCGTTTGCTTGCGAATCGCTTCAGATAAGCTAGAAATGGGTGTGAATTCATGACCATTATAGACCAAGCGCCCATAGATATCGTCTGCTAGGATAAGAATATCCTTTTCTACAGCCCAGTTTCCGATTGCCAAAAGTTCCTCACGGGTGTAAATCATACCTGTCGGATTGGATGGTGAATTCAGCACCAAAACCTTGGTCTTGTCTGTGCGAACTGCTTCTAACTGCTCTACGGTCACCTTAAAGTGATTGTCCTCTTTAGCAGGAACAAAGACTGGCACACCCTCTGCCATCTTGACCTGATCTCCATAGCTGACCCAGTAAGGGGTTGGGATGATCACTTCATCACCTGGATTGACCACAGCCATAAAGAAGGTATAGAGAGAATATTTGGCTCCCGCAGCGACTGTCACTTGATTTGGCGCTACAGAATAGCCATAAAAGCGTTCAAAGTAGGTATTGACCGCTGCCTTGAGTTCTGGCAGGCCTGAGGTTACTGTATAAAAAGAAGCACGCCCATCTTGAATCGATGCAATGGCGGCATCTTGGATATTTTTTGGAGTAGTGAAATCTGGCTCACCTAAGGTTAGAGACAGGATATCTCTGCCCTCAGCCTTCAGTGCTTTGGCACGGGCTCCAGCAGCCAAGGTCACACTTTCTTCCATTTCTAAAACACGGTTGGATAGTTTCATAGGCCCTCCTTATCGACCAATGCTCCTGTTTCAAAATCTACTAGATAAAAGTCAGAGCCTGACTTGACTTCCCAGATTGGCTTGTCTTGATAACGGCCAAAGGTAATCTTGTCAATCTCGCCAGCTCCTTTTTCCTTAGAAACCGCTTCTGCTTTTTCTTGTGAAACACCCTGATTTAGCTGATAAACGTAAATCTTATGGTCATCTTTTCCAATCAGGACAGCAAGCGCTTCTTGCTGTTTATTATGACCAAGAACACTGTAGTAAGATTCCAAGCCATTGTATAAGTCAACCTGATCAGCCTGCTCTAATCCTGCATACTGCTGAGCTAATTTTTCTCCTTCACTTTTAGCTGTTTGATAGGGTTTCATGCCAAGAGAAACCAGATACAGAAAGGAAGCACTGATAACCACAAACAAAATCGTCATCCCTAGACCATACTGCCACAGTAGATTATTTTTTGCTTTGTTTTGTCTTTTTTTCACTCGTCTATTTTACCATCTATTGGGCTTTATTACAAGTGAATATAGGAACAATCACATTTTATTTCTTCCTTCAAAGCAAACCGATTTTTCTTGTTTAAAACGGAGCAAGAAAAGTAAAAACACAGACGAAATCAACGTATTAAAAAACCTGAGCTTGGAACTCAAGTTTTCAAAAATTCTTTTAATCTATGGAATCATTTTATCATCCATTCTTTTAGCCATTTTTCCTAAAAAGATAGGCAGTAGAAGGCTAATCATGACTAAAAAGAAGCCTAGATAAAGAAATGCTACTACAAAGCCTAAATGGTCAATCAACCAGCCTGTCAGTGGAAAGAACACAATCATACTTAGGCTAAACATCATAGAATAGACACTCAGCATGGTTGCCCTTACTTCACTTGGAAGGCGCCCTTGCAAATCATTGTCAAAAATGGGCTGAAAAAGAGCGTATAGAGCATTACTAATCAAATAAATCAGAATATAGATTAGAGGTGTTCCAAAGTAGGACAGCATATAGGTGACGCCAGTCAGCAGGACGAGGATAGGGAAAAGCTTCAAGGCAGCATAGTTCTTTCCAATCTTACTCGCTAGATAGACTGCAAGGATATTCAAGAGACTTCCAAGTAGCATAACTGCTGAAATTTGCCAACTACTTAAATCTGGTAACTGATTTTGATAGTAAAAATAAAACATACACATGAGTGTCCCAACAATCTGAGACAAAATCATCCAGTTGAAGAGCATGGGATTTCGCTCCAACTCTTCCTTAACAGTCCACATAATCTGTTTCATGGTCACACTATCAGCTTTTTCTAGCTTGACACTGGGTTCTTTCAGCATCCAGATCAGAAAAAGAACTATGATAGAAGTCGCAATCATGATATAGTAGGTCAGGTGCAATTGACCATGGACAAAAAATCCTGCCAAAACTGTCCCCAAAGACTGGGTTCCTTCTGACACTCCTGATATGAAACTTGAAATGGATAGATAGCGCTCCTTTAGCCCAGCCTCTACAGCCGAGTCATAGACCATTGCTGCGCTTGTTCCCGAATCAAAATTATAAGACAAGGCACTTACCGCCATAGCTAGTGCATAAATCCAAAAATTTCCCTGCCCAGCCAACATGAGAATAGAAGACACAATCCCTGCTATTCGACTTAAATAAAGGTTGGTCTTATAGGAATAACGATCAGCCAACATTCCAGATGGAATTTCACAGAGAAGGCTGGTCGCATGAAAAATACTTTCCAGAAGTCCAATCTGCCAAAGAGACATTCCGTTTTGACTGAGAAAGAGAATCCAAAAACTGGTAATCCCTAAAAATGCCAAAAACTCAACTCCGGCCATCAGGCCAATATTTTTCCGATAATTTCTTATTAACATTTTTTCTCCTTTAACAAGTGTATTATTATTTCTTTTGTCCGTCACTTGTTAATCTGTTCCTTACATGATCTCCACCCCTTTTTAGAAGCATTCTTAAAATGCCATTATTTTCGTTTAATTGTTTATGAAATGATACCGAAAAAAATAGCCGTTCCACGGTTTCTATTGCGAGTTTTCTTGTTTATTTTAGCACTTATATCATCATATTACAAGAGAATATAGGAATACCCTTCAAAAATCAAATGCATTTCAGTCACAAATGACTAGAGTTTCAGCAATTTTATAATTTTCAAATAAACTCTGAGCAAATTTCTTGCAACTCCTTTTGTTTTGTTGTAATATATTTTATAACAACGAGGGACTTCTCGGAAATTTAAGAAAAAGGATACACATCATGTCTAAAAAAGTATTATTTATCGTCGGATCACTACGTCAAGGTTCTTTCAACCACCAAATGGCTCTCGAAGCTGAGAAAGCACTTGCTGGTAAAGCAGAAGTTAGCTACCTTGATTATTCAGCCCTTCCTCTCTTCAGCCAAGATTTGGAAGTTCCAACACATCCAGCTGTAGCTGCTGCTCGTGAAGCAGTTCTCGCTGCGGATGCTATCTGGATCTTCTCTCCAGTCTACAACTTCTCTATCCCTGGAACAGTGAAAAACTTGCTTGACTGGCTATCTCGTGCCCTTGACTTGTCTGATACACGTGGCGCTTCTGCCCTTCAAGACAAGTTTGTCACCGTATCATCTGTAGCTAATGCCGGTCACGATCAACTCTTCGCTATCTATAAAGACCTCTTGCCATTTATCCGTACACAAGTCGTTGGTGACTTCACTGCTGCACGTGTCAATGACTCTGCTTGGGCAGATGGAAAATTGGTTCTCGAAGAATCAGTCCTAAATTCACTTGAAAAGCAAGCTCAAGATTTGGTCGCAGCCATTCAGTAAAAAATAGATAGTTTAAAAAGTCTAAATCAATGATCGCCACCTAACAGGGTGGCTTTTTTAGACTCAATCAAGATCTTCAGACAAATATCACCCATCCAAAAAACCTTGAGCGTTACCACTCAAGGTTTTTAGCAGTCTTTTCCATCATAGGAAAATCATTCTAATAATATTCTTTCATCCGTCTATCACTTATCATCTTCTTTCGAGAAATTAGTGACTGCTTTTGGCTGATTAATCTTCTTTTCTTCGACCTACATATAGGCTCAATAGAATACCGCTACCTAGAAGAACAGAGATATAATCAGATTGGCTTCCAGTCTCTGGTAATTTGTCTCCATGGTTTTCTTTAACTGTAGTTGGTACTACTGGGTTAGCATTTACTGGAGTTGCTGGTTGAGCCGGTGTTGGTACTACTGGTTGTTCTGGAACCACTGGTACTGGTTTAACCGGTACTTCTGGTGTTGGAACAACTGGAGTTGGTTGTACTGGCACTTCTGGTGTCGGTACATTTGGTGTTGGTTGCACTGGTACTGGCACCTCTGGTGTCGGTACATTTGGTGTTGGTTGTGCTGGTACTTCAGTAACTTCAGGCATTCCTGGTACTCCACCGTTAAATTCTGGTTTGTCATAAACCGGAGGATCAAGTGGTGTTACCCCACCTGTGTATTCTGGCAATTCATGAATTGGTGGTTCTGGCATTGCAAACTTAGGTCCCTCTGGCTTATTAACTACTGGAGGTACAGGTTGGTCATTTGATGGTGTTACTGGTTTGTCTTGGCATCCACATTTACCATCTTTGCCGTCTTTACCGTCGCGGCCATCACGTCCGTCTCGACCATCTTTAACAACTGTTTTTGTCACAGTTCCGTCAGAATTGATGATTGTGATTGTATGACTACCATCACCATTATCTTCAACAGAAACTTTTGGTGATTTACCATCTTTACCGTCTTTAATCACCATTTCTGTCTTACTTCCATCCGGATTAGTGATTGTAACAACGTGAGTTCCATCGTTATTATTTTTAACAGTTACAGTTGGTGAAACGCCATCTTTACCATCTTTGATAATAGATTTGTATTCACGGCCATCAGAATCAACGATTGTTAAGGTGTGAGTTCCATCTCCGTTATCAACGATGTTCGCTTTTGGTGATTTACCATCAAAGATTGTAGTAGTAGTTTCTTTACCATCAGCACCTGTCACTTTAATAGTATGTGAACCGTTGTTGTTATCAATCACTTCAAGTTTTGGTTCTTTACCATCACGAACTGTAGTTGTTGTAGTTGTACCGTCTGAGTTCACAACTGTGATAGTGTGAGTTCCATCTCCGTTATCCACAACCTTAGCAGTTGGTGATTTACCGTCACGAACTGTGGTTTCAGAAACAGTACCGTTACCGTTTTCTACACGAATTGTGTAAGTACCATCATGGTTGTCAGTAACAGTTGCTACTGGTGATTTACCATCTTTAATGATTGTTTCAGTAGTTGTTCCATCACCATTTAGAACTGAAATCTTATGAGTTCCATTTTGTTCGTCAGTTATTGTAACTTTTGGTGATTTACCATCACGGACTGTCGTTTCAGTTGTCACACCTTCTGGATTTGTAATAACGATTGTATGACTTCCGTCACCATTATCACGAACAGATGCTGTTGGAGTACGTCCGTCAACACCGTCACGTCCATTTTTCACAACAAACTCATTCTTAGTTCCGTCTGGGTTAGTGATTGTTACTGTGTGGCTTCCATCTGGGTTTTCTGTAGTTGTTGCTGTTGCAGCTTTACCGTCTTTACCATCTTTGATGATAGCGTTGGTAACATTGCCATCTCCATCTGTAACCTTAACAGTGTGAGTTCCATCGTTGTTATCAGTGACTTCAACTTTTGGAGTTTTACCGTCTTTACCGTTTTTAACAACAGTTTCTTTAGTTGTTCCGTCTGGATTTGTTACAGTGATTGTGTGGCTTCCATCTGGGTTTTCTGTTGTAGTGATATTGGCAGTTTTACCGTCTTTACCATCTTTAACTTTAGTTGTTGATTCAGAACCATCAGGATTTCTAACAGTAATAGAGTGTGTTCCATCTCCGTTGTCCGTTACATTTACAACTGGTGATTTACCATCTGCTCCATTAGTTCCGTTTTCACCTTTATCGCCTTTTTCACCTTTATCACCTTTATCGCCTTTTTCACCGGCTACTCCTTGAGGTCCACGGATATTACCAATCTTGTTCCAAGAACCATTTTCTTTCTTGTAAACATCACCTGTATTGGCATCGATATAAGTATCACCGTCTTTACCATCATTAGCAGTTGGTGCAGTTACTCCACTTAGTAATTCAGCACCGTTACGTCCATTTGTACCAGAAGCTCCATCTGTACCATTACGTCCATTTGTACCATTCAAGATATCACTTGTACCAATTAATTCATCCACACCTGGATCGTATTTACCGTTACCATTATTATCATAGTATGCTGTAATACGAGTACCATCTACTGGTTGTGAATCTGTAGTTGCTGGTTGTGAACCTGTTGCATCTGTAGTTGCTGGTTGTGAACCTGTTGCATCTGTAGTTGCTGGTTGTGAACCTGTTGCATCTGTAGTTGCTGGTTGTGAACCTGTTGCATCTGTAATTGTTGGTTGTACTGTTTCTGATGACTCAGTTGCACTTCTATCTTCATCTGGTAATGCTCTTCTATTTCTTGCACTTCTTGGTGCTGGTGAAGAAGCTAACGAAGTTGCACTTACTTCATCTGGATTATCTCCTACACTTCTCGCTCTTCTTGCACTTCTTGTTGATGTAGAAGGTTGTGGATTACCAGCTAATCCTGCACCTCTTCTTACTGCATCCACTAATGCATTTAAGTCAATATGTGGTGTACGTCCATCTCTACCATTTTTACCATCTTTCACAGTAAATGTTACTGGATCTTTACCTGGTGTTGTGATAGTGACAAGAGTGCTTTGACCATCTTGACCACGTTGAGTTGTGACTGTAGGAGTTTGTCCATCTTGACCTGTTGCACCAGTTTCTCCTTTTTCACCATCATGAACAAAGACTGTGGTTGGTTGTGAACCATCATGGTTATCAACTGTGATTTCTACACCCTTATGCCCTTCTTCATCCTTACGAACAGCTGTTACTGTTGGAGAGACACCGTCCACTCCGTCTTTAATAACTGCTAGAGGTTTTTCTGGGTTCAATGGTTGACCTGGATGTGCTGGATCTTCTTGGTAAACTTTAGTTTCTTTACCATCTTTGACAGTAAGCAATGATTTACCATCTCGTCCGTCCGCACCTTTAGCACCATCTTTAATCATTTCTGAACCTAGAAGTTCATCAGTTCCTGATGTGTACTTACCATCATTGTTTTCATCAGTATAGAATGTCACAATTGTATGAGATGGATTTCCGTTTTGTCCTTCGACACGAAGTAAATCAACTTTTGGAGTTTTACCGTTTAGACCATTTTCTCCATTCTTAACATTTACTGTAACTGGGTCTTTACCTGGAACAGTGAATGTAATGTCAGTACTACGGCCATCTTTACCTGGAGTTACAGTTACTTCTGGAGTCTTACCATCTTCTCCACGTTCACCTTTGTCACCCTTAGGTCCTTTGATGTTGCCTTCTTTGTCCCAGTTGCCGTTATTCTTAACGAAGACGTCACCTGTTTCTGTATTGACGTATTTATCTCCGTCTTTACCTTGGTTTGCTTCTGGGTTAACTTTGCCGTTCAATACGTCTTTACCGTCGCGTCCATCACGTCCGTCACGACCTGCTGCGCCATCACGTCCATCGCGTCCTGGTAAACCTTGGGCTCCGTCTTGACCATCACGACCTTGAAGACCTTGGTCACCTTTGTCCCCTTTAGGTCCCTTGATGTTGCCTTCTTTATCCCAGTTGCCGTTATTCTTAACGAAGACGTCGCCTGTTTCTGTATTAACGTATTTATCGCCGTCTTTACCTTGGTTTGCTTCTGGGTTAACTTTGCCGTTCAATACGTCTTTACCGTCGCGTCCATCACGTCCGTCACGACCTGCTGCGCCATCACGTCCATCACGTCCTGGTAAACCTTGTGCTCCGTCTTGACCACGTTCACCTTGAAGACCTTGGTCACCTTTGTCACCCTTAGGTCCTTGTGGTCCTGCAACTCCGTCTTCACCTTTTAGACCTTGAGGTCCACGAATGTTACCAATTTTATCCCAAGTTCCGTTTTCTTTCTTATAAACATCACCTGTATTGGCATCGATATAAGTGTCGCCATCTTTACCATCATTTGCTGTTGGTGCTTTAGTCCCACTTAATAATTCAGCACCATTACGACCATCTGCACCAGAAGCTCCATCTGTACCATTACGTCCATTCGTACCATTCAAGATATCACTTGTACCAATTAATTCATCCACACCTGGATCGTATTTACCGTTACCATTATTATCATAGTAGGCTGTGATACGAGTACCATCTACTGGTTGTGATGCTGGTGCTGTAGCTGGGTCGTCTGCTAATGCTCTTCTTACTCTTCCACTTCTTCGATTATTAATTCTTACTGCAGCTTCTGCTAAGGCATTTAAGTCAATAGTTGGTGTGCGACCATCTCTACCATCTTTAATATTAGCTACAACAGGCTCTTCACCTGGAATTGTAAATGTAATGTCAGTACTATGACCATCTTTTCCACGAGCTGTAGTAATTACTGGTGTTTTACCATCACGTCCTGCTGCCCCTGTTTCACCACGTTCGCCTCGATCACCTTTAGCACCTTGTGCTCCAGTGAGACCGCGTTCACCTTGGTCTCCTTTTTCACCTTTGGCACCATCTGCAATGACAACTTCTTTTAGCTTCTTATCAGAAGCATCTAATTCGTTGTTTCCATTTCTATCGTAATAGAAGATAACAGTTGTTGTTTTATCAGCTTCATTTCGTTGAGTCGCAACTAATGGACTTGCTCCATCGAGACCATCTCTTACAACAGTATTTGTAACATTACCTCTACCGTCGTTAATAGTGATAGTGTGAGTACCATCTTCTTTATTATCTCTAACGGTTACGGTTGGAGTTACACCGTCACGACCTGCCTGACCTTGGTCCCCTTTTTCACCTTTGGCACCTTGCGCTCCAGTCAGACCACGTTCGCCTCGGTCACCTTTTTCACCTTTGGCACCTTGAGCTCCAGTTAGACCACGTTCACCTTGGTCTCCTTTTTCACCTTTGGCACCTTGCGCTCCAGTTAAACCGCGTTCGCCTCGGTCTCCTTTTTCTCCTTTTTCACCTTGCGCTCCAGTCAGACCGCGTTCGCCTCGGTCTCCTTTTTCACCTTTTTCACCTTGCGCTCCAGTTAAACCGCGTTCGCCTCGGTCTCCTTTTTCACCTTTTTCACCTTGCGCTCCAGTTAAACCGCGTTCGCCTTGGTCACCTTTTTCACCTTTGGCACCTTGCGCTCCGGTGAGACCGCGTTCACCTCGATCTCCTTTTTCACCTTTAGCACCTTGGGCGCCAGTGAGACCACGTTCGCCTCGGTCTCCTTTTTCACCTTTAGCACCTTGTGCTCCGGTGAGACCGCGTTCACCTTGGTCTCCTTTTTCACCTTTAGCACCTTGTGCTCCGGTTAGACCGCGTTCACCTCGATCTCCTTTTTCACCTTTAGCACCTTGGGCTCCAGTCAGACCGCGTTCACCTTGGTCTCCTTTTTCACCTTTAGCTCCAGTCAGACCGCGTTCGCCTCGATCTCCTTTTTCACCTTTAGCTCCAGTCAGACCGCGTTCACCTTGGTCTCCTTTTTCACCTTTAGCACCTTGTGCTCCATCTTTAATAGCAATTTTTTGAACAAGTTCGTCTACACCTTCAGTATAAACACCGTTGCCATCATTATCAAGATAGAAAGTGAGGTTATTTGTATCACCGACTTTATTTTGATCAACACGTGGTTTTACTGTATCGATTAGCTCTTTAGCCACACCAATTTGCATAATACGTGGCTTAGCTTCTTTAGTAACACTATTACTAATTGGCAATCCTAAAATTGTTTCGCTACCAAATCGGTGAACTTTATAGGTAATTTGACGTTGGCCTTTTTCACCTTCTCGAACTAATCTAGTTTGACCTTCTGGTAACTTACTAGTTGGAAGATAGACAGTTTGGAAGTCAATGTCTTCTGAAACAGTCTTATTATTAGTACCACCATTCGGGTTAGCATCCAAGAGCAGTGGGTTTGCTCTATGATAATAGTTGGAGTTACTGTATGGGTCATTGCTAGTCGCGGCACCACCACCACCTTGGTCCACGTTAAAAGTAACTGGTTTCAAACGAACAGACAAGTCACCATTTGGATTATTGATAGGCAAACTAAATCTGACTGTTTGTTCCGTATTTGTTGAAGTAGCAGAGGTCATACTGTATCCTGAATGAGATACGAAGTTGGCACCCTGACTAATAGGTTTTGATTGTTCTCTCAATCTTGGAGTGGAGATAGTCGCATTTGAAGGATTTCCAAATCCATCCCCTTTATCCAAGAGAAAGTTGTTATTAACAAATTCACCTGGACCAGAATATTTAATTGTGAAATTCAATCTGTTACCTTGACGTACTGTTGTTACATCGTAATGAATAGAATTTCCACCACGTGAGTTCCCGTAGCCACGGAAACTATAGCTACGACCACCTTGGCTGATGTCTGAAAAAGCAACTGTATTTCCAGAACCTGATACAATTGGGTTTGCTGGATTGCTAGAAGCTCTAAAGCCACTGTGTCCCTTATCCAAGTCTTCCTTACGGATAGCTGGATTTTGACGAGCATCAGAAAGGCTCAAACCTGGTTTCAAGATTTCATTAGTTGTTTCTGGAGCTGAAGTCGCTTCTACTTTAGCAGCTGTGCTAGTTGGCAAAACAGCACTGTCAACAGCTGAACGATCAGTCGTTGTTGCAGCTGGTTTAGCTTCTTCTTTGGCTTCTGCTGTGTCAGCTTTCTTCACTACAGGAGTTTCTGATACAGTTCCTTTATCAGAGTTAGAACGAAGTTCTAGCCCAATAATAGCTGATTGAATAGAAGACTCTGCTGCTGATACTTCAGCTTCAGTCGCATCTGCTTTCCCAAGCAAACTTTGACCAGCTTGAATACTTGCTTGCAAGTTAGCAGCACTTGCTTCTGTATATAACTTACTCTCAAGTTTTTTAGCACGCGAAAGAGCTGTTAACAATTTTGACTTGTCAACAGCATCTTGCTGTGTTACTTCTTCTTTTTTATCTTTTACTTCTTCAACTTTTTCTGCTGGCGCTTTAGCTTCATCAGATTTAGCTGGAGTCGTATCTACTGGGTTGGCAACAGTTGGAGCTGCATAAGTTGTTTCTTTTTTAGGTGTAGAAACTTCTGCTGGTTTAGTAGCTTCATCTACCTTATCAACAGAGACACTATTAGTTGCCTCAGGATGTTGTTCCTCTGCTTGTACTGATTGCGCATTGGCAGCAGTTCCCAAGACTAAGGCTGTCCCAAGCAAGACACTAGCCGCACCAAAGTGATACTTACGAATAGAGTATCGTTGTTGCATGCTATACCAGTCAAATGATTTCTTATGTGAATGTTTCATTGTGAACTCCTAGAAAGTATTTTATAGTTTTAACTCTACAACTATTCAATATATAAATCAATATTTTCTGAAGAATTAATATATTCTGTTTTTGCACCTAAGAGCCACTTATCTTATTCTAAATTTTCTGATTACTAACGACAATTTTCTTACTCTAAGTTTTTTGTACTTTTTAGACAAAAACATGATATAATAAATTAAGGAGGAAATACCTATATGCGTAACCTTTTATCTACGAAAGATCAGCGACAATTACGTTTAATGGAAACCTTGATTCAAAATCGTAATTGGATGAAATTGCATGAACTTGCCGAAAAGTTAGGATGTACAGAACGAATTCTAAAAAGTGATTTAAATGAATTACGTGCTGCTTTTCCAACTATTGACATCCAATCTTCTGTTAACGGAATTATGATAGATTTAGAAGTTAATACTAGCGTTGAAGATATTTATCAATATTTTCTTGCTCATTCTCAATCTTTTCAATTACTAGAGTATCTGTTTTTTAATGAGGGCCTACCTATTTATCGAACAATAGAAAATCTTCACTCTAGTAATGCCAACCTCTATCGATTGGGCAGAAATATTACAAAAACTCTGTCAACTCAATTCCAAATTGAACTATCATTTACTCCATCCGAAATACGTGGCAATGAAATCGATATTCGCTATTTTTTTGCCCAATATTTTTCTGAGCGCTATTATTTCCTAGACTGGCCTTTTCCTGACCTTCCTGAAGAGGATTTAACAGAGTTCACTGACTTCTTCTATAAGATCACGAATTATCCAATGCGATTTTCAATCTATAGAATGTACAAATTGATGATAGCCATCAGTATTTACCGCATTAAAAACGGTCATTTCATCGACTTACCAAATCATTTCTACGATGAATACTACCCTCTTTTGATGAGTATTCCAAACTTTGAGGAGATACTTGTCCATTTTTCTGAAAAACTGGGACTGGAAATCACCCCAGATATCATTGCCCAAATTTTTATATCCTTTATTCAAAACAATCTTTTCTTAGATCCTCAAGAATTCTTCAACTCTTTAGAAGATAACAGTGAAGCAAGATACTCTTACCAATTACTTAGTCAAATATTAGAACGCCTAGCAAAACAATATAAGATTACTTTTACTAACCACGATGAGCTTATTTGGCATTTACACAACACTGCTTTCTTTGAAAGACAGGAAATCTTTTCTACCCCAATCTTATTTGAACAAAAAGCATTGACGATTAAAAAATTTGAAGTTTACTTCCCAGACTTTATGGGGAGTGCGCATCAAGAACTGGCTCAATACCGTCAAGCAATTGGACAGCATGACCATCCTGAACAGTTGGAACACTTGATGTACACCATCTTAACCCATGCTGAAAACCTCTCTACTCAGTTGTTAGAAAATCGACCACCTATCAAGGTTTTGATTATCAGTAACTTTGACCACGCCCTATCACTTACTTTAAAGGATATGCTTACATACTATTGTAACAATCGATTCACCTTTGATATTTGGGATGAATTGGAAACAAGCCCTGAGATTTTAAATCAGACAGACTACGATATCATTGTGTCTAATTTCTATATTCCAGGAATTACCAAGAAGTTTATTTGCCGAAACCATCTGTCAATAATGGATTTGGTTAATCATCTTAATACTTTATCAAATGAGATTCATATATCCAATACTTTATAAGATAGAAAAAAGTCAGCATAATTCTGCTGACTTTTTCTTTTATCTATTTTCTATACTTCCTTTACAAAAACCAATTCCTGTGGCTGTGACAGGTCTTCTCGGTAGTTAAATCCTGCAAAGCTTAAGCGACGAGCTTCTTCCACCGTCTGTACTTGATTTTCTATAAGGGCTGTCAGGAAGGCACCACGCGCTTTCTTGGAGATAGTTGAGTGAATTTTCAGCTGACCACCTTTGTCCTCCATGAATTTGAAGGTCACCATCTTTTCTCTGATTTCCTTAGAAAATACAGTCTCAAATTCTGATGACAAGAGGGAGAAAATTAGGTCTTCACCATTCATAGTCTCATCATAGGCTGTCTTCCAATGGATCTTCAAAGTCTTACCAGCGACTTTTAACTTCATCAAAAAGTCCAAACGGTGAGGGGACATAGGCGACAAGGCTGGAACGACTCCGTACAAAGCCGAAGTAATAAAGACATGATTTTCAAGATAGGCTTGTTCTGCCTCGTCCAGTTTGTCTCGCTTGATATTACGGTACATCAGCCCATCAAAAAGTTTCAAGGCTGGGTAGTGTTGAGCAGTTTGTTTTTTTAAAGTTTGGATATTTTGAAATTCTGCCGCAGCTTTCTCGGCTGAAACTTTGTAAAAACTCTCCAATTGACTAATAGAATAGAGGGCCAAGACATCAAGCACAGCCTGACTTTCTGGTCTTAAAGGATTTGCCTCGATACTTGGCAAATCTGTGTTCATTTCTTTTGCTGTAGGGATTAAAATTTTCATATTAATAGTGTAGCATATTTTTTTGCCACTACCAAGAAATTCATCTAAAAAACCTCGGTTTGACCGAGGTTTCTCTGTTTATTTGGGCCATCCTAACCAGACAGCCACGAGAACAAGGGCCAGGCCAGCTAAACTTGTTAAGATAGATAAGAATTTATCTTTTTTCTCCTTGAACTGAGAAAAACCTATCTTCAAAGCGAGCAGTCCGAGTAGCATTGAAGCAACCATCACATAAAAACCCATTTGTTTGTCCTCCATTAGTCTTAATTTACCTTATTATAACATATACTTCTTAAATAAAGCTTTTTTATACTCAATGAAAATCAAAGAGCAAACTAGGAAACTAGCCGCAGGCTGCTCAAAACACTGTTTTGAGGTTGCAGATAGAGCTGATGTAGTTTGAAGAGATTTTCGAAGAGTATTACTGCACTTTAAAGGTCTTGAGATAGTTGTCTTTTCCTACTTGACCTTCGAAGGTTTTACCATTTTCGAGGTAAGGGAGGTCATCTGATACTGAGGCCTTAACCTTGTAAATCTTGCCATCAACTTTAAAGAAGTAGACGGTGTCGCCCTTGATAACAGCTGATTTGAGGTCTTCCACCACACCCTTGATACTTTCTGTCGTTTCATTATCAATTTCAAGGTCGTTTTTATTAGCGTACTTGCTGAGTAGCTCTTCCACTGTCGTAGCTACGATAACGTTTTGGTACTCGACTGCATCTACCAAAGCGTACTCTTTGACCAAGCCAGCATTGTCCTTCAAGCCCATGATGTAGAGAGGTTTGTCATTGAGGTTGATGAGGATTGGGAAGGTTGCCTTGTAGGATTTCTCCTGAACAGCACCTTCGGCTGATTCACGGGCTGATTCTTCGGTCGCAGAAGCCAAACTATACTTAGTGATTTCTCCTGTTCGCATATTTTCAAGGATAAAACCAAGATTACTTTCATCTGCATTGGCCGATGTCACTCCTGTGTATAGGTAGATGTCATTGCCGATAGACAAATAATTATATCCCTTGGTAGTCTGGGTCACGTTTTTCTTGGAAATCATAGCATTCCAGAAACCGTCCTTGTACTTGCCGTTATAGTTGATTTGCTCGATGGTTTCCTCAGCTGGATAAACCCTGTCCACCCATTCTGGAACATCTGCCAAGCTGTATTCCTTGGTTTCTCCATTTGTGGCATCCAAGATAATGACTGAAACAGGACGAGGAACCGCAAGCCCAAATTGCTTTTGGTAAACTGTAGCCACATAGAAAGGATTGCCCTCATCGTCCACCTCAAAAGATGGAGTCTTGAAGATTTTAGTTGGGTACTTCAAGCGTAGGTGACGTTTGACGTCACGGTTAAAATACTCCGAGTCCGAATACTTGATTGGTGTCTTCAAGTCCACCAAGTTCGCATTTCCAGTTACCATGTCTACCTTGATATACTCGCCGATTCCCTTGGCCTGATTATTAAACCACTTGATAGGATCTGCGTATTCTAGTGGCGTAACTCGATAAGGTTTCCCATCAATCGTCAATTGGGTATAGGTGTCTGCCGCTACGTACTGCGACACCTTATCCGTTAGGGAACCCAAGTAGCGATCACCAATTTTTTCAGCAGTACTTCTATCTAGAATAGGAACCTTACTGGTGTCACTCTTAGGAAATTCAGTAAAGTCTTTTTCCGTAACCGTGACTACATTGGCATAATTTTTAGCCTGAAAAATGCTGGAAGTCAGCAAGGAAACCAAGGCTGCTAAGAGAAGAATTCCTCCAATAGAAGCTAAAAGGATTTTCCCTAACCGATTGATTTTGAAACCCTCCAGATTTAAGGCAGCTTCTGCCTTGCCGTGGCGCACATGAACCGTTTTAACCAGATTGATTCCCTTGCCAAAGCCAAATAAGACTGCTACAACCAGCAAATGTCCACAGAGGAAAAAGAGAAATTCCCAGCTGGTCAGGTTAAGAGGCGGTAAAAAGATATACCAGGTCGTTGCGATAAAAATAAGTTCAAAGACTATTCGTTTCATTTGCTTTCCTCCTAAATGATTCGTCCTTCCAAGTGATCCAGTTCATGCTGGCAAATCTGAGCTGGGAAGCCTGTCAAGGTAATGGTCTGTTCCTGCCACTTGCTGTCACGATAGGCAACCCTTATAGTTTCATAACGCCTAGTAGGTCTCACACCTACCAAGGACAAACAACCTTCCTCTGTCTCATAAGATCCTTCAGAGGACAGGAGCACTGGGTTAAACATGACCATAGGAACCAAGCCCAGATTAAAAATAATCACGCGCTTCTGCACCCCAATCATATTGGCAGCCAGACCGACACAAGTCTCACGATTTGCTAAAAGCGTATCCTGCAAATCTTTGGCAAGATAAAGGTCTTCCTGACTTGCCGGCTGAGATACCTGAGATAAAAACAAAATATCCTTCACAATTTTCTTTTCCACTTCCTTACACTCCTCTTGTTTTTTACTATATTATAGCAATTATAGCACAAAAGCCGATAACTGCAAGCCCTTTCCCTTAACTGTAGCAAAAAGCCATCCGAAGATGACTTTTTTGCTATTTGTAAATTCTTAATCTTTTTTACCTTTAAACAATAGGACGCCAGATAGGGCTGATAAAAATCCAACTACTAGCAAAATAGAATCATGACTAGCTGTCTCTGGTAATTTACCAGCTTCCTTTGTTTCACTTATTATTGGAGTTTCTGGGTGCTTTGGCTCCTCAGGCGCTGGACTTGCTGGAGTCTTAGGTTGCTCAGCAGTCGGAACTTCAGGGTGCTTGGGTTCCTCAGGGGATGGTTTTTCGGGAACCTTAGGTTGAGCAACAGCTGGAACTTCGGGGCTCTTTGGCTCCTCAGGTACTGGACTTGCTGGAGTTTTTGGTTGCTCAGCAGTTGGCATTTCCGGCTGTTTAGGGTCCTCAGGTGTTGGCTTTTCAGGATCCTTAGGTTGATCTACCGTCGGTACTGCTGGGTTCTTTGGCTCCTCAGGTGTTGGAGCCTCTGGCATCTTGGGTTGATTACCTCTTGGTGGTTCTGGCTCAGTAGCTTTCACAGGTAGATAATTGATTATTGTGTCTTTTGTAAAATCTTCTGGTACTTCAGGTAATAAGTAACCCAATTCTGGATGCGAAGAATCCTTCAACACCAAATCAGTAGCTGATGTCACAGCCTTATAACCTTTAAGATAAGGGATTGTTCCCAAACCTGGATTGCTAGCAAGACCTGCTTTAGCAGGATTACCATCTTGGTCATTGGGATATTGAATCAAAGCCAGATTCTCATTTGCAGTTGGAGAAATGGCTATCCATTTTCCTAATTGTTTGTAGTAAACAGTTTCCCTAATTACAGGATCTGTTACTGCCACTGTTTTCTCTGCAACTGCTTCTTTATCTGCCACCAAGCCTTTTAGCAGTGGTGCCGCTACTTTAGATAGATTTGGTTGATCACTCGTCCAATCACGATAATAAAGGTCTCCTCTTACAAAATCAACCTTGGCAACGCGTTTGAAATCAACTTGATCATTTCGATCTGCAACAACCTTATCATGTGTCACAAAATCTAGATAGGAAATGTTACGATCAATAGATTTTTTATTGACGATTTTAGAAACACTGGCAGGCCATAAAGGTGAATCTTGAACATCCTCATCAACTTTTTTATGAGCAGTTGGAATTCTATCTTCAGGATAAATAAATTCTAGGCGAGGGGTTAAAGCAACCTTAAATATTTGATCAGTCTTACTATCTTGGTCAAAATATTGTAAACCTCGATCATAATCACTTGATACAAGATCGTATCCTTGTCGCTTGTAGTCACTAATCGTTTTTAGCGTACTGTATTCAATAGGATAACCAGATTCCCCAGTAACTGTATCTTCCTTCAGTAGCTTGTTTTCACTGACATCCACATAGCTAATCTTGGCTGTTTGATTTTTAATATGCTCCTGTTTTATTTTCCAGTTAGAATAGGAAATTTCCTTAGTAACAAGATTAACAGTCGCATAGCGTTCAAAGGAAATACTTTGTTTTTTCTCAGCAAAAGCTTCTTTACCATTATTCTTATATTTATATTTAATGGTTCTTTGAATCGTTCTCTCTAAAGGCCATTCTTGATTGGTTCTGATCTTTTCAGCATCTGCAGGCCACTTAGGACTATCGACAACACCAGCTTCCACCTCTTCATTTGACTTAGGATTAGTCTGGTTTTGTAAGCTAATCACTTCATGTTTTGGAGTTAATTTAATAGTATACGTTTGCGGAGTCTTATCATCTTGAAACAGCTTCTTCGATTCATCCGTTTTCAAATAACCATCTTCAACCAATACATAGCCATTCCTTTTGAACTCACTAATTTTCTTTCTCGTATCGTAGTGAAGATCCTCTCCCACCTTACCAGTACGCTCATCTGAAAAAAGTTTTTTCCCTGTTGATTCATCAATATAATTAAATTCAACACGAGATTCCTTTTCAGTCACTTTAGGAGTATCTATATGTTTTTCTTCAAAATGTTGCTCTTCTGAAGCAGTAGCTTCTTTTTCTGAACCCCCGACAGACTTATCCTTGTCTATGCTTTCGATAGAAGGTTTGTCTGTTTCTAAGATATGACTAGCTGCGAGCATTTCATCTGCAGATACACTCCCAACAGAGCCAGCTAAAAATCCTAAACCACAAGCCACAACAACTGAAGCAACACCCAAACTCAATTTACGGATAGAGTAAATACATTTTTTATTTCCCATGATTTCCTCCCAAGTCATTCTTTGCTATTCTTATATCTAATATTTTAGTAAGCGACTTTACTTTTAACATCTCCTATTTAAAGTTTTTTCTATCCTTTTTAAAGTTATTTAAAAAAGCCATCCGAAGATGACTTTTTTTAAATCGCATTCTTGTCAAAACCGAGTTTGCGTTGAATAAACTTAACAATTTCGACGATAATAATCATTGAGAAGCTACCGCCCATCACGATTCCCCATTGTGACAAGTCTAGTTTGGTTACGTGGAAGATTCCTTCAAGCGGTTCTACGACGATTGTTGCCATGAGAAGAATGAAGGATACCAAGATGGACCAGTTGAAGGTCTTAGACTTGAATGGGCCAACTGTCAAGATGGATTGGTAAACAGACTTGACATTGTAAGCATGGAAGAGCTGAATCAAGCCAAGGGTTGCAAAGGCCATAGTAAGAGCATCCGCATGAATGGCATGATTGTCACCCACATGAACTGGGTAAAGAAGGGCAAGACCATAAACACTCATAACAATTGCTGCTTGGAGTACACCTTGATAGATGATAGAACTCAAAACACCACCTGAGAAGAAGCTTGCCTTGCGTCCACGTGGTTTATGGTTCATGACACCAGGCTCAGCAGGTTCAACACCAAGAGCGATAGCTGGGAAGGTATCTGTTACCAAGTTAATCCACAAAAGATGAACTGGTTGCAAGACATCCCAACCAAACAAGGTTGATAGGAAGATGGTCAATACTTCAGCAGTGTTGGCAGAAAGTAGATACTGAATAGTCTTTTGAATGTTTGAGAAGACCTTACGTCCTTCTTCAACTGCAACGATAATAGTTGCAAAGTTATCATCTGCAAGGATCATGTCAGATGCACCCTTAGAAACCTCTGTACCAGTGATTCCCATACCGATACCGATATCGGCTGTTTTCAGAGCTGGCGCATCATTGACACCATCACCTGTCATGGCAACGACTTTACCTTGTTTTTGCCAAGCCTTGACGATACGAACCTTGTGTTCTGGAGACACACGGGCATAAACAGAATATTGACCAACTACTTTTTCAAAGTCTTCATCTGACAGTTCATTGAGTTCAGCACCAGTTAAAACGTGGCCTTCTGTATCGTTTGCGTCAATGATTCCCAAACGTTTAGCAATAGCTTCTGCAGTGTCTTGGTGGTCACCAGTGATCATGATTGGACGGATTCCAGCTTCCTTAGCCACACGAACAGCCTCGGCTGCCTCAGGACGTTCAGGGTCGATCATCCCAATCAAACCAGTAAAGATTAAATCATTTTCAAGCTCTTCAGAAGTCAGGTTTTCTGGAATGCTGTCAATAATCTTATAAGCACCTGCAAGGACACGCAAGGCTTGATGAGCCATTTCAGAGTTGTTTGTATGGATGAGGTTTGTAACCTTCTCGTCAATCGGAGCAATATCCCCAGCTTTGTCACGAAGAACACAACGTTTCAAAAGTTGGTCTGGCGCACCCTTGACTGCTACAAGGAAGCGTCCATCTGCAAGTGGATGAACTGTTGACATGAGCTTACGGTCAGAGTCAAACGGCAACTCAGCCACACGTGGATATTTCTCTAAGAAACCTTTGACATCGTAGCCCTTGTCCAAGGCATATTGGATAAAGGCTGTTTCGGTTGGGTCACCAATCAAGTTACCTTCCACATCGATTTTAGTATCATTTGCCAAGACAACTGAACGAAGCAGGGGCATTTCAAGACCTAGTTCAATGTCATCAGCTGAGTCATGTAGGACTGCATCGTAGAAGACTTTTTCGACTGTCATCTTGTTCATGGTCAGCGTACCAGTCTTATCAGAAGCAATGATTTCTGTTGAACCAAGTGTTTCTACTGCTGGCAACTTACGAACGATAGAGTTTCGTTTGGCCAAAACTTGAGTACCAAGGGCAAGAACGATGGTCACGATAGCAGGGAGTCCTTCTGGAATGGCTGCAACAGCAAGGGCAACAGAGGTCATCAACTCACCAAGTGGATCTTTTCCTTGAATGAAGACTCCAACTACAAAAGTAACAAGGGCAATGACCAAAATTACATAGGTCAAGACCTTAGAAAGGTTGTTCAAGTTTTGTTTGAGTGGTGTATCAGTCTCATCCGCATCTTGAAGCATACCAGCAATATGACCAACTTCAGTATACATACCAGTATTGACAACAACACCAAGACCACGACCATAAGTCACGTTAGAGTTTTGGAAGGCCATGTTGACACGATCACCGATACCAGCATCTGTAGCAAGTTCAACTGTCAAGTCTTTTTCGACTGGCACAGACTCACCTGTAAGAGCTGCTTCTTCAATTTTAAGAGAGTTGGCTTCAAGCAAACGTAGGTCTGCTGGTACAACATCACCTGCTTCGAGGGCAACGATATCTCCAGGTACCAATTCTTTAGAGTCAATCTCCGCCATATGCCCATCACGAAGAACGCGGGCAGCTGGACTAGACATAGACTTGAGGGCTTCAATGGCTTCTTCTGCTTTCCCTTCTTGGTAAACACCAAAGGCAGCATTGATGATAACCACAGCTAGGATGATAATAGCATCTGCGATATCTTCCCCACCAGAAGTCACGACTGACAAGATTGCTGCCGCAACTAGGATGATAATCATCAAATCCTTAAATTGCTCGATGAATTTGACCAGGATTGATCGTTTCTCTCCTTCTTCGAGTTCATTGTGGCCAAATTCGGCAAGGCGCTTTTCCGCCTCACTTGATGACAAACCTTGCTCGGTCGCATCCACAGCCTGCAAGACCTCTTCAGGACTCTGAGTGTAAAACGCTTGGCGTTTTTGTTCTTTTGACATGTGTCTCCTCCTTGACATTGTGTGCAAAACAGACTCTCTTTTCCCCATCGTATCTTTTCACGACAAACAAAAAGAGACCTGTTAATCATAACAAGTCTCGCTGTTTAAGATAGTGCCGGAAAGCATACTTTTCAGTATAAAATTCGGAATGACGACACTATCACAGGTTTCTGCCAGCTACTCCCTTGAGTAGTACTATTATACCAAATTTTGGAAAGTTTTCAAAGAGTAAAAACTGCCTTATTTGAATTTTCCCTTGAAAACCAGTATAATGGTAGAATGCTATATGACTAGAAAGGAAGTTGAATGAAGCAATCTATCTCAAATCTCAAATTAGCTGAGCGTGGGGCCATTATCAGTATTTCGACCTATTTGATCTTGTCTGCAGCGAAATTAGCGACTGGGCACCTCCTCCATTCATCCAGTTTGGTAGCCGATGGTTTTAACAACGTATCGGATATCATTGGAAATGTGGCCCTCTTGATTGGGATTAGGATGGCGCGCCAGCCTGCTGACCGAGATCACCGTTTTGGCCACTGGAAGATTGAGGATTTGGCTAGCTTAATCACTTCCATCATCATGTTCTATGTTGGCTTTGATGTTCTAAGGGATACCATTCAGAAGATTCTCAGTCGTGAAGAAACGGTTATTGATCCTCTTGGTGCAACTCTAGGAATTATTTCTGCATCGATTATGTTTGTAGTTTATCTCTACAATACTCGCCTCAGTAAGAAATCCAACTCCAAGGCACTAAAGGCAGCAGCCAAGGACAATCTTTCTGATGCAGTCACCTCACTTGGTACTACCATTGCCATCCTGGCCAGCAGTTTCAATTATCCCATTGTGGATAAACTGGTTGCCATTATCATCACTTTCTTTATCTTGAAAACTGCTTATGATATCTTCATCGAGTCTTCTTTTAGTCTTTCAGATGGCTTTGACGACCGTCTGCTTGAGGACTATCAAAAGGCCATTATGGAAATTCCCAAAATCAGCAAGGTTAAGTCCCAAAGAGGTCGCACCTACGGTAGCAACATTTATCTTGATATTACGCTAGAAATGAATCCTGACTTGTCTGTTTTTGAGAGTCATGAAATCGCGGATCAAGTCGAGTCTATGCTGGAGGAACGTTTTGGCGTCTTTGATACCGATGTCCATATTGAGCCAGCGCCTATCCCTGAGGATGAAATTTTAGACAATGTCTACAAAAAATTGCTTATGCGCGAACAATTGATTGACCAAGGAAATCAACTGGAAGAACTCTTGGCTGACGATTTTGTCTATATTCGTCAAGATGGAGAGCAGATGGATAAAGAGGCCTATAAAGCCGAAAAAGACTTGAATTCTGCTATCAAAGACATTCAAATCACTTCCATCAGTCAAAAGACCAAACTCATCTACTATGAATTAGATGGCATCGTCCATACCAGTATCTGGCGACGCCACGAAACCTGGCAAAATATCTTTCATCAAGAAACCAAAAAAGAATAGAGAAATCCTGTCATGAGACGGGATTTTTCTATTCTTCTAGCTATCAAACTCACTGAGATACTCATAGCGTTCGTATTTTTCAAGGAGTGCTTCGTTATTCTCATCTAATTCTTTTTGGAGAGTAGCCAGCTTACCAAAGTCAGAACCATTGGCCTGCATCTCCTCTTCAATAGCAGCGATACGATTTTCCAAGGTTTCAATATCGCCTTCAATGCTTGCCCACTCCTGCTTTTCTTGGTAGGTCATGCGTTTCTTGTCTTCACGGACCTTGACCACTTTCTCCTTTTCGACCTTTTGCACTTGATTGGCCATCTCTGTTTCAAAGGCTTTTTCATCAAGGTAATCAGTGTAATGACCAAAGAAAGGACGAATTTTACCATCCTCAAATGCAAGAATCTTGGTCGCTACCTTATCCAAGAAATAGCGGTCGTGACTAACAGTCAAAACTAGACCCGCAAAGCCTTGCAAGAAATTCTCCAAAACT